>MGXT01000001.1 GCA_001801465.1 Gammaproteobacteria bacterium RIFCSPHIGHO2_12_FULL_35_23
CTGAGCGCACATGATACTGAACATACTTAATTACCCCTGGGATTTTGGCAATTAATGGGCCATGGGTATTCTTCCAGTAATGTCTGAATTCTTCAACACTCATTCCTGGCTTGCGTCTCAAAATGACAAATCGTTTAATCATAAGGTTTCCGTATAGTTTTTGGCGGTAACAAAAACGTTCGTTTATGTTACCTGAACATCAAATTCATTTCCGCAAGAAAAGTAAGGCATATCGTGATAATTATAACGGCTAAAAATTCAAAATCATACACGTGATTGTATATAATGGGTTACTTTATCAGCACATTGCCCTAAAGTGGCGACAAAACGCAGCTTCCATACCTTCCCACCAATATGAATCAATGGCTTAACAGCTCTTGCCATTTCTCTAGTGTTTCATCCATAAAAAAATCTAAATTGTTGTCTATAAATTGATGAGCCAGAATATTTTTAGCCAGTTCTTTGCCAGAATGGACAAATTTAACTGACTGATAACCCCGTAAGTAACTAAAATTGATAAAGGAAGGATCAAGCATGATGATACAAGGAATTCCTAGGTAAAGAGCTTCAATAGGAACACTAGTTAAATTGCTAGTAAACACACTATTAACTTTTGACAACAAAGTTACTAATAATTCTTGGGTTAAATTAAACGCTAATTTTGGAAAAAGCTTCTTTATAGCACTCTTCTCTAACGGCAAAAAAGGATGCGTTTTGATAATAAGATCAATATTTAACTGATCCAATTCATCCATTGCTTCATTGAGTAATTTTAACTGACCTAATGTAGATTGCAACCTATAATCGGTTGCACAGAGTAACGTTTTTTTATTTTTTAGTATCCTTTGTGGTTCGCGAGAAAGTTTTTTTAAATATAAATAGCGCATCGCTTCAATTTGCACGATATCGCCAGATGGTGTCCCAAAAACAATTAATTGCTGTTTAGCATTTTCTGATACTACAGCTATTTTATCTGGTCTTGGTCCGGCTACTGTTGATTTATCATACCAATAGGCTTCGCCTTCAAAAAAACGTAGATCAAAAAATGGAATAACATTATGAGCAATGCCTATACATTTACCATGCTGTGCAAAATGCCAAGCACTAGTAAAAGCTCGCTCCCAGTTTATATTTTCCATGGTATACAGGCCTAAACTTTGTTTTTTTACTTTTTTACTATAATTAGTAAAGGCATGCACCCAAAACAAATTTTTCAGTAACACAGTACCAAAAAAGGAAGACTTCCAATCCTCTTCCAATAATAAGTTTACACTTACACCATTTATAGCTGGTAGTTTTTTATAGGCAAAAAAAGTCCTGCTATTTTTAACAATTACTTTTAAATACTCACAAAATATTTTGTAAATATCTAAGAAAGATAGAGTTTCTTCTATAAATAAATACTGCTGGTTTTTGGGCCCGCTTGCTAAAAAAATTTTCCTATACTGTAAGGCTTTTTTAAAAGAACACTGTCCGCCCTCAAGGTAAATTAATACCCAAGTAATTTGTTTATTTTGTTTATTAAGTAAATCATGTACCTGCCACCAATAATGAGAATAAAATTCTCCTGCATTGGCTTTGTTTAAATCTATATTAGGAAAGTAAGTAACTATCGTTATACCCTCAGTTTGCATATTGCTTAATACTTCTTTAAACATTTTTTTACTAAAGAAAAATATTGTGCTATCACTCAAAATTTTTAAGGACAATAAACAAGCTCTTATTATATGAGGGCAGTAATTTTTGAACTTAAATCCTTTAAATAATTTTTCACCCGGTTTTATTACTTTTATTTTCTTATTTTTAAAAAACGAAGATTTTTTAATAGTTTTAATTAACTGCGTGTTATTTGAAATAATGGTGAGTGATTCAATATTTAATTGATTTAACAACCTTGTTAATGCCAAGAGCCTAAAAATATTATAGATGCTAGGTGATTTATAAAAACTTTTTTCATGAATTTTTCCCAACCACCAAAGCGAGAGATTGTTTTCGTAAGCAAAATGATCTCTAATTTTTTTATTGTTTATTTTCCATTCGCTTAATTGATAAACCCAATGAACATATTCCTTTCTTAACTCATCTCCCCATAAGTCAGTTAAGGCGGGTAAAGAAAAGTTTTCTGAATCTGAAGTAAAAGCCTCCCAATAAATTTTTGTTCCGGAATTACTACATTTGATTGCTGTCTCGGTATCAATTAAAAAAGCCTCTTTTTCATTAATACTATTATTCAACTTCTTCTATCCATCCAATTAAAGTACAAGGTGCGCCATCTCCTGCAACAAAACGTAACGGTAGTGCTACTACTAACAATACGTTATTGTTAAACTCCTGCAAAGAAACGTCTTCAAAAATACGCAACCCTTTACTTAAAAACGCTTTATGAGCTTCTCTTCCTAGCTCTCTGTGACAAAAACTAGTTAACGATAGACAATCCATACCAACTGCTTTCAGTTTGGGAAATTTCTTATGAAGAAAATCTGCTAATTCAGGTGAAAAACCGGGGCTTCTCGACCAATAAATTTCTTCCTGTCTATATTGCTCATAGCCTGTTTTAAAGAATAACAAATCCATATTGCTGTCTAAAGACTCTATCCCTTGTAGAAAACTTGAATCAATAATATCAGCTTGTCGACACTTAACTTTTAAGAGTTGAGGACATTGAAAAACCCAATCCTGCGCTGAATAAGCATCTATAGTTTCGCCATTTTTTAAAAAATGTTTAGGGGCATCGACGTGAGTGCCGGCGTGATTAGATAAGGTGAGCTTTACTGTATTACAGCTATCGCCCTTACAAATTGATTTTTCAGGTGTTATTTCAATCCCTTTCTGACCAGCAAACAAGGGCGTATTGGTGTCTAATACATGTGACAGCCAAATCACTTTGGTATTAAGCATAGTTTTCAATTTTTGGTATGGTGGCAACTTTTAAGCCCTCGATTGCTTGTAATCCCATCGCTAAAATAGCTTCTTCTGTACTACCAGCTATATGACTGGTAGCAAAAAAATTATCTAATTGTAATAATTTTAATGGTACTTTGGGCTCAGTCTCAAAAACATCTAAAGCAGCAGCTTGCAAATAATTATGCTGCAAAAATTCATACAAAGCCTCTTCATTTATTAATCCGCCACGAGCTGTATTAATTAATATTGAACCTTTTTTCATTTTAGATAATTGTGGTTTATCAATAAAATGATAATTGTTTAGAGTTAGAGGAACATGTAAAGTAACAATATCAGAATTCATTAACAACTTTTCAAGATTTATTTGAGTGACATGGGGCGGCAAATTGTTATGCTCTATCACGTCATAGATTAAACATTGACAATTAAAGCCTTTTAATAATTCTGCTAAATCTCTACCTATAGCACCAAAACCAATAATTCCTACTACTTTGCCTGTCAAAGTAGTACCCCTTAGCTGCCGCCATTTATCTTTTTTTACATTCGCATTAATAGCGGGTAAGTGTCTTAATAACGTAAAAACTAATGCGAGCACTAACTCAGAAACTGAACGCTTATTTACACCAGGTGTATGAGTAAAAGCTACATTATACTGGTTAAGTGCTTTAAAATCTATTTTATCAATACCTGTACCCATTTTACAAATTACTTTTAAATCTGGAAGTTTTGCTAGCAAAATTTCATCAATCAACTCTAATCCAATAATTGCTTTTTCAGCGCCCTGCAAAAAATTAACTAGCTTTTCTCCTGTTAATTGCTCATTAGATTCATTAAATTTTACATTTATATATTCTTTTTGTAATTGCTGACGTAGTAATGGGTGTGTTGAAAATGATCTTGAGGTTACCGCAACTAATCCAGTCTTTTCACTCATAATGTCCGTCCTGTTAATAAATAATCTTTACACACAGCTTTAAACCGATGGTCATTTTCAAAAAAAGTACGTGTCGGAACACCCTTCTTATCAGGTAAAATTAAACCCAACTGATTATTACCCTTGTTTTTTTTGTCTTTAGAAATCGCATTAATAAATGTTTCTAATGGAATATCATAATCAATAAATTTAGAAAAGTTTTTTTTCAATATTGGGTGCATACGTAAATAATTCTCTTCACTGCCGAACTTAAAATTGCTTGCAACATAATTAGCCATATCCATGCCTATTGTTACGGCTATTCCATGAGGAATTTTATAGTCAGCTGCAGATTCAATGGCGTGGCCAAAGGTATGTCCGTAATTCATGACATTGCGTATACCTCTATCGAACTCATCTTGTTCAATTATCTTTTTCTTTATCTCTAATGAACGCCGAATATACTTTTGCATAATTAACTTATTAGTGAATAGCAACTCATAGTCATTGGCAATACTATTAAAGGAATCTATCCCTTCAATTGCATGAACCTTTAACATCTCTCCCACGCCAGAGCAAATATCTACCCTATCTAACGTATCTAAAAACTTCAATGCTATGGTTATTTTTTTAGGGGGAGTAAAAGTGCCTAAAATATTTTTGGTGTTGCCACAATTTATAGAACTTTTAGAACCTATACAGGAATCTGCTTGGGCTAATAACGTTGTAGGATAAAACCACCAGTTAACCCCACGTAGAAGCGTTGCAGCAAGAAAACACGTGATATCCTGAATAATCCCGCCACCTATTGCAATGAATCTATGATCTCTACGTACCTTATTTTTTACTAAATGCTCAACATAGGCAGGGAATTGATGCAAAGCTTTATTAGATTCAGTAGCTTTGATTAATAATACCGAAGGAGACTGTAAAATTTTAGAAAGTGCCTCTTGGTAACAATCAGCAATTTTCTCATCAATAATATAGTGATTGGTTTCGCTTTCAATCTCATCAAACCAAACATCATTAGTAAACTTAACTTGATATTCTCCTTGATGCGATTGAATCATTAAAGGGTCATACACGAGTAAAACCCCCATCAATAATTAAATTCTGACCACTAATATAAGTATTCTCTGTGCTTACTAACCAAGTCGTTAAAGCGGCAATTTCTTCAGCTTTACCCAAACGTTTAATAGGAATTTGTTGAGCCATGTTTTCCATGCCCTCTTTACCTAGAATTTCCTTGGTCATATCTGTTTCGATAAACCCAGGCGCTATATTATTAACTAGTATTCCCTCTGAAGCTACCTCAGCCGCTAAAGCTACCGTCATACCATTTAAAGCAAATTTACTGGTAGAATAAGAGGCTCTGCCTATTTTACTAATTTCACTCCAGATTGAGGTAATATTTACAATACGCCCCCAACCTCTTTTTTTCATTGCTGGAATAACTGCCTGGCATAACTGAAAAGGAACTGTTGTATTAATTTGCTGAATTTCCATATAGTCTTGAAATGAAATATCACAAAACTTGTTAATTTTATTAATGCCAGCATTATTAATTAAAATATCAGGCGTGTGCTTCTTAAGAAACCCAATAAAGCTTTCTATCTCTTGAGAAACTAAGAAATTAACTTGATAATAATCAATATCATCAAGTAGTGTAAAATTAGGCTTAGTCCCTGTTATCAGTACCGTGGCGCCTTCTTTTTTTAACCGTAAGGCAGTTGCCAACCCAATTCCCCGTGTACCACCAGTAATTACAACTTTTTTACCTTCAAAATTATACATTAACTACTCACTTGTTATATCAACGAGTAAGGCCTTTTCTGACTGCCATTTTTCCATCCAAACCTTGTCTGCTGAATAAATTTTACTCACTAAGGCCATGGTTTTATAGGCATCTTCGATAGAACCACTGACGAGCGGCTGATTTAAATGAATTGCTTGAATAAAAACTCTAATTTCTTCTTCCCATGATGGATCAGTATTGTATCTTGTTAATTGTTCTCTAGGATCACCGTTACCATTATGATCAGCCCAGATTATTTTCAAAGTTTCATCGCCATAACTTTTAGAACCGGAAAGAATTCCACCTAATATTAGACTCCCTTTCTCGAAATTTATATCTAATTCAAATCGATGACGCCACTGAGTAGCCGAAGAATGTAACATACCGACGACGCCATCTGCTGTTTTCATTAACGCATAAGCATTATCTTCAACATCATAATTCCAATAGTTATTAGAAACAAAGCTATAAACTTCGCTAAACTCTCCGGCAAATAATCTCATCAGATCTACCAGATGAATACCTTGATCTAACAATACTCCGCCCCCAGCAATTTCTCTTTTGGTTCGCCAATCCGATTGATTAAAAGTAACTAACTTAGATTTTCCATAAACACCTTTTAAATTTATAATTTTACCCAATTCTTGAGAGCGCATAATTTTCAAAGCATCAATTACCGAATGATGATGACGATGATTAAAGCCATACATTAATTGTAAATCAGAATATTTTTGTTTACATTTTCTGACATGAATTATATCTGCTAAATTTCTGCCCGGTGGCTTTTCACAAAACACATGCAAACTATTTTCTAAGCCTGCAATGCAAACTTCAGCTGCCATATCATTGGTTAAACAAACTAAAAGAATGTCTAAATCTTGCGTTAATAAATCTTTATAATTATTATAATAAAGAACCCCATCTTCAAACTTACTATTTTCAGTAAAATGTCTATCACAAACAGCTATGAGCTTTAAGTGAGGATGTTTATCAATACAAATTCTTCGTCTTTTACCTACTACACCATAACCTGCAATACCAACTTTTAATTTCTCAACCATTAATATTTTCCCCATAAAGAGTCATTCTTCATATGAGCTTCTACTAACCCAATATCTTTTGGACTATCAACAGAAAATGACTCTCTATAGGGATAAGGAGCTATTGTTTGCCTATAGCCATGATCTAGAATACGATTGCTATCACAAGACTCTTTTAATTCTAGAGGTGATTCTGGTAATTGAGTAAAGGTTTTTAAGAAATGCCAACGAAAAGCAAATATTCCATAGATACGTCTAGCACCAAGCTCTAAATTAAATTTTTCACAATAGGGTACTGGACTGCGTGAGGTATAGAGCACATTGCCTTTTAGATCATGTATAATTTTGACTGTATCCGGATTGATAAATTGCGCCTCATTGCCAATGGCCATGGCCAGCACCGTGCCATTAATTTGAGAATCTTCTTCTAAAGGCTTGATAGCAGCCGCAATCATATCAGGATGCAACATAGGCTCATCGCCTTGCACACAAGCTACAATATCATGCTCTTTTACCGGTACACCACATTTAGAAATTGCTTCAGCAACACGATCTAAACACCGAATGTGTTTATTAGAGGTCATGATGACTGGATAGGATTTAGAAATCGCAAAATTTTCAATTTCTTTATCACAGGTTGCTAAATAAAGACCATCCCATTTAGTAAACATTTTTGTTCTACAAAAAACATGTTCTATCATGGGTCTATTTAAGATTGGAAACAATGGCTTACCTGGAAAACGACTAGAGGCCATGCGTGCTGGAACAATACCCCATATCTTCATAGATATCCTATTATATTAGTCTTTTAAAAATATAATTATAAAAATGACTGAACTCTGTATCGCTTCTATCTATAACACAATCTTTTTGAGCTACTTCAAAGCCATTATTTATCATAGTATCTAATACATTCATATGATCAGTAAGCTTTGTATTTAATTCAATCAGAACACTTTTCAGCGCTAGATTTTTAAGGGTTTGTAAAGCACCTGTTATTACAGAGGGTTCTAAACCGTCAACATCTATTTTAATATGATTTGGAACTGGTAGCTTATACTGTTGAATTAAATAATCGATTGTATGAGCGATAACTGCTTGTTTAAATTTAGGTGAAAAGCGCTCATAATTACAATCTAAATTATCGCCAAAATTATTTAGAGCCCCGCCGATAGTAAAATCTTTAATATTTAAAGCTCCAAATTCTTCCTTTTCCCCCACAGCAATATTGAGAGCATTGACTTTATCTTGTAATGAATTAAGGTAAATATTCCTATTTAAAAGTGCATAATTTTGTGACTCTGGTTCAAATGCAAAAACTTTTATTCCTCTTTCCGCAGCATAAATGGTATAAAGTCCTACATTAGCCCCAATATCAAACAAAATATCATTTTCAGAAAAACTATCAATCCAAGTTAAGGTGTGAGGCTCTTTAGTAAAGTAAGTTTTTGCTCGCCAAAGCGTCATGTTATTAGGACAAAAAAGTTTAAAATCTTTTTTACCTTTTTTTATTGGATAAATTAAATTGGCTTTTTCATATAAACTTACATTTATTTTATTGGCTTTTCTAAATAGCTTAGTAAATGGAATTGTTACGATATCAAATAGTTCTTGTTTCATATATTTCCTTACAGTGCAGTTTCATGCTCTTTTGTTGATGTTCTATAAAGTTGTAATAAAGCTTCATCAGGCACCCCTAATCGCTTGGAGTCTTTAGCTTCATTTACCTCTACCCAAGTACCAAGTTCATCACTTCTATAAATTGCATGTAACAATTTTATAGTTTGTAATCCATCATCAAATTCTACTAAAAATTGCTTATCATATAAAATGGAGTTAGCTACTTCTTCTATTACCTTATTATGGCCAAATCCGTAAGCATCTTTAAAGTTCTCACTTTCCAGCTGACACTTAGCTGGGTTAGGAGAAAATGTCTGCAGTATATTAGTTGCTATACCACTTATCACTGCAAGACCGTTTTCACAGACAGCAGAAATAGAAGCTTCAAAATCATCCGGTCTAGCTGAAGTCATGATTTCAATAACGCCTACAGCACCACTTGCAAATTCAACAATAGCAACACCCGTATCTTCTACTTCTATCTCTGCGCCTAGCGTGGCCAGTTTTGCATGGACTCTAGTAATTTCCCCACAGATATACCGCAACAAATCAATGTAATGGATTCCTTGATTGGTCATTGCCCCACCATCCATTGCCCAAGTCCCTCGCCAAGGGCTTAAGTTATAATAGCGTTGTGGTCGACACCATCTCACCCGTACTGTCCCAACCCTCACAGCACCTAACTCACCTTGATTTATGGCATTTTTAACAAACTGCACAGCTTTGTTACAACGGTTTTGATAAACAGGAAAAATTTTTACGCTAGCTTTGTCTGCCAATAATTTTAATGTCAATCCTTCGGCAATAGTCATAACAAAGGGTTTTTCAATCACTAAGTGTTTTTGATAACGTGATATGATATCCACTGCATGTTCATAATGAGAGCCACTAGGCGTAAGAATAATAACCACTTGTATTTCTGGATGTTGTTTAAACATTTCGTGATAATCTACATAGAAAGGAACATTTCCTAAAAGAGATTTTTCTTCTGCTCTCGCCTTATCTCCATCACAAACCGCAATTAATTTTGCATTGCTTGCTAATTGGATGGCTTCAATATGACGTATCGCTACTCTTCCACAACCGATGATCCCAAAATTAATACCTTTCATGACTATTTCCTATTTATTCTAATGCTTCAGTTGTTTGTGTGCTGACACATTGATTATGAAACTTAACTATTTTTGATATTTCCTCAACTATTGGCAAAAATAATTCCTTTGTTGTAGTGGTAAACCGACTATAACCTTTCAAGGCAGGATGATTAAAGTCTTGCTGATAATAGACTCTATTTTTTAAAGCATAGTGAACTTTTTCAGCTTGTTCTTCAAATTTTACTAATAAAAAATTTCCATAAGTATCTAATGCTTGAAATCCTAGTTTTCTCATTTCTTCTACAAAAAACTTTTTCCCGTTATTTAATCTTGCTACTGATTGTTTCATTTCCTGTGCATAATCTAATGCATTCTCTATAAATGCTGCACTTAACGAGCCAATTTCATACCGTGGTCGCACTTTATATAATTCTCTCATCAATTCTTTACCAGCAACGCCATAACCAACTCGAACGCCTGCCAAACCCCATGCTTTAGAAAAGCTTCTAGTGATTACAAGATGAGTATATTTATTTATCCAAGACAACACTGTTTGAGAATAAAATGGATAATAAGCTTCATCAATGATTATCACAGTCTTTACTAACGCCGCAGCCTCAATAATCTCTTGTAATTCTGCTAATGAAAAAATAGTGCCTGTTGGACTTCCTGGATTAGGCAAACAAACCAGCCTTGGTTTCTCTGTCTTAATTGCTTGTAACAACTTTTCTTTTGCTAGGCATGGTCCATTTTGTGAAGCTTCATAGTCTATAATCTTTGCTTTAGCTCCATAGATTTTTGCATAAAGAGAATACATCCAAAATGTTGGTTCAGGATAAACTATAACATCTCCCGGTTTGATGAAAGTTTCATAAACCGCGCGAATAACACCATCAGAACCTGCAGCAATAATTAATTCTTCGGTTTCAATTTGTAGATAATTTGCCAGTTTTTCATATAAAGCAAAACAATCAGGATAGGCATAAAAAGCGCAAGGTGATATTTTGGCCAGTATTGTTTTTAAAAGTTCAATATATTCAGGATCAATACATTCATTTTTATCAAGCCAAAGCTTTTTGCTTTCTCTTGCCTCACTTTTAGGCAAGGGTCTAAATTCTTGTAAAAGCTCTTCCCGAGGTTTTGGTATTTGAATCGAAAATTTCATTTGCAATTCCTTTTCTATCTAATCACTAACCATATATTAATTGAAGCAGTTTCTAGCCCAGATATGGAATAAATGTTAATAATGAAGCCCGTCCATTAAAATTTCCAATAGTACATTTTTTTTGAGAAAAAATCTATGCATTATTGAACAAATAGTATGCTGGAAAGAGGCTATATTAAGTAAGTTAAGCAATCTTTAGTTGGAGTCATTATAATTGTATGGTTAATAAACTAAAATGATGAATTATTTGTGAACCATGCACAATCATTCTTGCTCCGTTATCTAATTTTATTGTCCAAGAACGTAAAGGATTATCAGCTCTTTTATCAACATCAATAGTAATATGGAAGTCATTAAAATTGCTACTATACCCTTTTGAACGAAGATAATTTGTTATACCTTTTTTTGAAAAGCAATTCCACCCAGATTCCCACTGATCATTTTCTTTTTTATTAATTTTTTTTACCTTTACTAGCACATCAACATCTTCTGGATTAAATATACCAAAAATGAATGCCCGCCCCTTATTATCAAAATCCACTAAATTTAGCAGATGGTTCAAAGAATGTTTATAATCATCAAAAATAGAATGTACCCCGCTCATAAACACGGCATCATACTGTTTTTTTTCTGTTAATAAATTGGTACCTTCATGAATATCCGCATACCAAAATTTGGCACTTGGCACATTTTCTTGTGCTTTTTTAAGCAATATTGGCACTATGTCTACACCAGCTAGTTTAGCTTTCGGATACACAGAGTTAAGATAATACAGAAATTCTCCCGTAGCACACCCTACATCCAATAACCTAGGAATATTAAATTGTTGCAGAAAACCGTCAATATGGGCTTTAATAAATTTAAAATATTCTTTAGGATTATTTTTCTTATTTTCAGTAAGATATAAAGGGTCATATATTTGGTCAGTTTCCATATTTAATCTCTTTTATTCTAAGATTCAAAAACTGTTTTCCTAAGCGACCAGCCTCCATTTTTCTTTACCCATAAATGTTCAGAGCGAAATTTGTCTGCTAAATGCATAAAATAATCTTTATTCATAATAGGCTGATCAAATAATTGGCTTGCTTTAGGAAATTCTTTTGGTGTTATGCTTAGATATTTAAAAATTTCTTCCGCAAAACGTGTTGGAAACTCGCCATCAAATTTTTTTACTAAAGCAACACCCTCTTCTCTGGTAATTTCTTGATTGCGAATTTCTTGAGACGCATCATAAGTAGCTCGACCAATACCAAATTTAATATAAGTAGTAAAATAATGAAAATCATCAATTTTATCATCAATGCTATTGTACTTACTATAGGTCCCCGGGGTTCTTTCTGGTGAAGGTTTAAACCCGCCATGCTCCACTGAATAATAATAAGCTTCTTGGGGATGCCATGGTAAATAATACCCTAAATAATGGACCTCAACAGTTTTTTTCTTTAGGGTATTTTCTCCTTCAGGTAAATACGCAATCAGCTCATTTAAATGGATATCATAATTTTTTTGTAAATTTAATAATGATACACCACTAAGATAGATTTTATCCATTTGATCAATCGAAAAATATTTACAATTTCGTGTAGCAAAATCGGCATCACCAATCGGATTACCGTACTCAGCTTCATTTTCACCATAAAATACTAAAGGTATGTTATGCAAAGTAGCTATTTTGGGAGCCAGTGCTTTTTGGCCAATGATAAAAGGCTGAAATGGATGAAACAAATTTTCAACGGCCAATCTGGTTAATAAACGATGAACTCTTCCATTAGGTGTATATAACTGATTATCAAACCCCGCATGAATCCAAGATTGAAAATTTTCCCAACCCCAAGGAGTATAAAGGTGGGGGGCCCAAGTGATAGTCAGGGGATGCATACCATATTTATATTTCAGAATATGCGCGGCATAAAAGCTATCTTTTCCACCCGAACCCGGTACAACACAATCATAACTTCCATCATTTTTTCGGTGTTTATTACAAAGTTCCCAAAGTTCTTTTTCACGATCTTTCCAATTAATAAAAGTTTTCTTCTTTTCTGCAAAAAGGCAGGCATCACAAATACCATCTTCATTAAAATTAATAGTCGTTTTTGTTGCCTCAGCAACGTGTGCATATTCTACCGCTGAATTAGGTCGCTGATTAGAAATAACACATTTTTTGCAAAACTTTATTTCCCTGGGTAAGCCATATTTTACTGCCAATGGTTGTTCAGACTGTATAACCTCGTTCTTTTTTTCTATAATCATTCTGTACATTCCTACTTTGAAAATATCGAGTATATATAAACTCAATAGAACATGCCAAGGACTTCTATGTGAAAAAGGGATTAATGAGCAAAATATCCGTACCTTTAAAGCAAGTATTTGAATTTCTTTAATAATAAAAATTTAAAAAATATTGATAAACTTGTTCTAAATATTATCAGACGGTTGTAAAAAAATTGGCTTAGAATAATCAAATCGTTTACTTTATAGCTATTAACTAATACAAAGATACTCTTAGTCCAGACAGTTTCGCTATTTACTAGGCTTTCTTAAATCATAAAACGATTTTTTTAAAATCTCTATCAAAGAAATATTTTTCAAAATATTAATAATCGTTTCAACAGTATTTTTACCTTCATAAGGGTTAATGATGATCTCTAAAGTTTTTTGAAACGGCGCTGAATATAGCTGAACTATAGCACTACGAATAGCACGGGTTTCTGGTAAGCAATCTATAACACTATTTGGCCTAATCCTTCCTTGCTGTCTATCACCAATATTAATTGTACCTATTTTAAAACTTGGTGCTTCAATTAAACCACTTGATGAATTACCAATAACTCCATCTACAAATTGTAAAATAGACAGATAACGTAAATACCCTAATGAGACAAATGACACTGCACGATCAGGATGATCTTGAATAAACTGGTCAATTAATTGATTGATCTTCCTCCCACCTGCATCAGCATTAGCCTTAGTAAAAATTAATTGCGTGTCAGAAAGCTCCTCTAATGCGCTTAGCAAACTTTGAAATTGTAATTCCGGTTTATTAACTGTAACAGGATGAAAAGTAACTAAAAGATTTTTTTTATGGAACTTAAACTCAAGAGATTGCTCTAAACTCAATTTATCTAATAAATTGAGCTTTTTTATATTATAGACACCTAAAGCTCCAACATTAAAAACTTTATTAGGATCCTCGCCTAATTGAATAATTCTGTCACGATACTCATTTGTTGAAGCAAAATGTAAATGGGACATTTTAGTAATCGAGTGCCTTATTGCTTCATCAATTACACCCAAAGTTAATTCTCCACCATGAATATGCGCGATAGGAATTCGTGCGTTCATTGCAGCAATAGCTGCAGACAATGCTTCAAATCGATCGCCTAATAATATAACTACATCTGGTCTTAAACGAGCAAAAGCATCAGCAAAACCTATAATACCCAATCCCATTGATTTACTAATAGCAGAAGGGGTATCAGCAGATAAAAGCATTTCAATTTTTTCATCAATTTTAAATCCATCTTGCTCAATATCTTTATAGGTCAAACCAAACTCTGGTGAAAGATGCATACAAGTCGCTATGAGTTGTAAATCTAGACTAAGCTCTTCTTGTACGGCTTTTATCAACCAATATAATAATCCGTATTCAGCCCGAGTTCCTGTCACCACACAAATTTTTCTATTCATTTCTCTGTACCACTACTAAGTATACTAGCCAACGACTCTCCTAAATATTAATATTCTTGCATTGATAATTTCTTAATAAATTCCTCATTTTGATAAAACTTTAACTTATATTTCCTTTTTCAATACAATACACATTAACTATCACTTTATTAATTGGAGTAACTGCTAGTTCAGACACAGGATGAACATACCCATAATGGGCCATTTTACTGAAGTTATCACAAAGTGAAAAAATAGTTTTTTTAGCCTCTGTAGTATTAATAATATTATAAGGTAAACTGGGTACGTCAGCTGCTACATCATTGCCATCAAAGTTCATTTTAAACTTTGAAATTGATTTGTCTTCAATACTTGCTTCATGTGTTTCTCTTAAATCAAAAATCAGACTGCTTTTTGTATGCTGCCAAGCATTTAATAAGGTATTTCTCCAAGTTTCATGTAAATGCAATATACCCAAACAAATAACCAAATCAAACTGTTCATTGTTTAACAAACTATAATCGCCTTCTGATACATGGAAAAAAGTATGTTGTGGAAATTTTTCTTTAGCATTTGTTATCATTTCTTTACTGATATCGATACCAACATAAGTAAAGTTTTCTACATTCTCCTGAAGCACATTAGCCATAAACCCTTTTGCACAACCAATATCTAATACTTTAATTCCATTTTTAAGCTTATCTTTTAAAAAAACCCACTCGGAAGTATAAACATCTTTGGTTGAAACCCGATTTTTATCATAATATCGTTTAATGCTATCATGACTCCACGCCTTTGCATTGGTATGATAATTCATAGCGCCACTCGTTCCCTATAAATAGACTTAGCCCAGGCAATCATTTTTTCTAAGCCGTTATCTAAATTATATTGTGGATTAAATCCTAAAATTTGTTTTGCTAAACTGATATTAGCATAAGAGCCATAAATATCGCCTGGTGTTTTACCTGAATATTCTACTTCAACTTGCTTTCCCGATATTGTTATTAATTTATTAATTAATTCTGTAACTTTTGTCTTTACGCCATAAGCAATATTGATGGCTTTGCCACTTGCTTCAGGATGTGATAAGCATAATAAACACGCTGCTATGACATCATCAATATAGATAAAATCCCGGAAACGGTCTGGATCACCTTGTACTTTAATTTTGTCATAAGAAAATAATTGGGCTAAATAAATACTCACCATCCCCTGTCTCAAATTAGCCAAATTTTGGCCTGGTCCATAGACATTAAAAAAGCGCAGCGAGGTACTTTTTATACCGTACTGCTCATAAAGTTTCAAATATTGTTCGCTGGCAAATTTTCCAACCGCATAAAACGACTTAGGATTTATTGCATCTCTCTCGGTAACGGGGCCAGACAGAAAATCGCCATAGACTGACATACTACTTGCATAAATAAAGCGATGGCAATTAATTTTCAGGGCAAACTTTAATAAATGTAAGGTAGATTCGGTATTAGTACGTAAATCATAGACTGGATCATCAAAGCTTATTTCTCCTGAACTCTGACCTGCAATATGAAAAATTGCTTCATAAGCTACTTGAGGGATCTCATTATATAGAGAAGCATCTTGACAGCCCCCTTTAAAAAAAAGTACCTCTTTAGGAATATTGTCAGAATAACCAGTGGATAAATTATCAATCCCAACAACTTGATTTCCCATTGATAGCAATCGTTTTGCCAGTGACATCCCTATAAACCCAGCCACACCGGTTACTAAATAACATCCCATGATTGCCTCATTTGATTACGGTTTAGTTATTAATTTAACTCATTGATAAAAAGTTATTTCTCTAGATATTGTAACTTTCCTTTCACACCATCCCACTTATCACTATCAGGCAAAGGCTCTTTTCTTACTGTGATAACCGACCATTTTTTAGAAAATTCTTTGTTTAGCTCTACATAAACCTTATATTCTTCTGGCAAATCTTCTTCATCAAAGATTGCATCTTGGGGACATTCTGGTACGCATACACCACAATCAATACATTCGTCTGGATTAATTGCTAAAAAATTAGGCCCCTCATAAAAACAATTGACTGGACAAACTTCTACACAATCCGTTGATTTACAGCGAATACAATTTTCAGTTACAACAAAAGTCATTATTATCTCCCTTTTCTCAAAGGCTCCATAGCTTTATCATCATTAGGATCAATTCCTATATCATTATCCATTATTTTTCTTAAAGACTTATACATATATTGGAATTGCTTTTTAAAAAGCATAGACTTTAAACAATACTTAAAATATTCTAAACACAATTTAGCAGCATAATTAAAACCATTGCTAGAATAATCTGACAATAAAGCGAAAACTGGTAAAAATATTCTTAGCCGATAAGTAAGCACCGGGTAACGAACCATAATCACATGAAACCGCTTTATTCTTAAAAGTTTTAATATGCCTGGTAATTGTTGATTAACAATTTTTATTCTTTCATCTTTCTTATCTTTTATTGTATCGGTTGTACTACTTACATCTACCTTCACTTTAGAAACAAATGCCTCTCCCCTCTTTTCTTTAGGAAAATTAAAATACCCTGTTTCTTTTGCAGCATGTTTAATTACAGTGTTTTCTGGCTCGGCATTATTTTCTTCTTTATCAAAGGTAAAATATTGTGATTTTTTTAGCTGCTCGTCATAAGCTTTTCTACCATATTTAAAAACATAGGCTGAGCCGGCTGTAGCCGTAATATAAGGTCGCCAAGCTTCTGTGATTAATTTTGGATATTCTGTTAATTGCAAAGTAGTCGTTTTGTCACTCGCATTTCGATCAGAAATTGATAATAAATACTGCTCTTCTTCATCAATAGTTTTGCCAATGAGTCCTTGATGGCGAGCATATTCATATAAAGAAGTGCCTGGTAAAGCCTGAGCATAATTAATACTTAAATCCAATGGATTTTTATCTTTGCTTAAGCACGCAGCATAAGCAGCAAATTTGGCAGTTTCTTTGATAGTTTGTGGATTTTCACCAGGCATGCCTATAACTAATTGAATGGTTGTTTGTAATTGTGCTTCAACAATCCATTTCATGACATTATAGTTGTCTTCTAATTTTACTTTTTTCTCCATTATTTGTAACATTCGTTCACTGCCAGTCTCCATGCCAAAATAAACAGCTGAGCAACCAACTTCTTTCATTAATTTAAGATAACCAGGCGTAACACAGTTAACTCTCATTCCTGATACCCGCCACAAAATATCGTATTTTTTAATGGCATCACAAAATTCTCTTAGCCACCTTTTGTCTGTTCCAAAATTTTCATCGCCAAAGTCTACAAAACCAACATTGTAACGATCGATAATATATTCCAGCCGCTCCATTAATATAGGAATGGGTATATAACGAATCCCTTTGTCCCAGCGGTGGCAAAAAGTACATCTAGCAACACACCCTTTTGAGCCTACTAACAAACCCATTGTTTTGCCTTGTCTGTGTTTCTCGAAAATACGTGGATCTTTTGCAAAAGAACATTCTGCTAATAACGATTGGGTTGCTTGTGGAAAAAAAACATCAATATTAGAATTTCTCTCTAAATCAGTCCAATCAATATCATAAACTTCTTCTTTTGGTATTTGAATGGGATAACCTGTATTAATCAATTGATCATTATCTAAATATATTAATCCACTGATTGATGAAAAATGGGCCCTGTTTTTAGTTTCCTGAAACTTATGAACAAAAGCAGACATGGTCCGCTCACCCTCTCCAGAAACAACGAAATCAACCCCTGTTTTACGTAATAAAATTTCAGCGCTAGCACCTAAATTACCACCTAAAACCACCGTCACATTAGGAATTTGTTGTTTTACATCTAAGGAAATTTTTTTAGCGTATTCATAAGCTGTTGAAACTACAGCACTAATACCCAAAATATCAGGTTTAAATGCTTTAATATGCTCTAATACAATTTCATACGCGGGTCTTAAGGCATCTATATCGTACAGCTCTACACCTTCACATCCTGATTTTCTAAGTGCTTTAATAACTGCCAAACTACCAATTGGCGGGTAAATAGAAGGGACTGGGCGAATAGGCGTGGTAATAATTAAAATTCTCAGGTTATTTTTTTTACGCGTTTGAAATGTTATAGGAATGTCTTCCATTACTTTATGCCTCTCTTTTCAAGAGCTGTAAGGATATAATTACTCTAGCCTCAAATCAAGTCTATTCCTCAAATTTTGACCAATCTAAAATCCTATCACAAAAAAAGTCTCTTATTTAATAGCAAATTATTTTAAAAACTACGTAAATAAAAAGATTAATTACTTAATTATTGTTTATAGGTCTTTTCCCATAAAAAAAGAAAAGCAAAAGGTGCTAAATAAAGAATCAATACTTTAATCAGAGTAGTTAATTGAAATGAACTATATTTTTCTAAAACTATTGCTGGTAAAAAAACCTGCAGGTGAAAAAGGGTTGCTGTTAAATAAACCAAATAAAGCGGCCCCCCTTTTATGATGGCTATGATAAATTCCGCCGGGTGTTGAACTAAAGTTTTCCAAACTTGCAGTTCATAGGATAAATTATTCCAGTCGTTTCCAGGAATCAGCGATAAAGTTAAATTTGAACTATTACCTTCATACGCTAGCATTGATAATAAAGGTGGCAGCGCTATTAAAATTAAAACTATCCAAATTATTTTACGATACTGAGGAAACTCAAATATCCGACTAATAAAGTAAGTAAAAGGTACAATGATAATAGGCATAAATGAAAATAGAAAATAGCGGTACCCATACCAACCACCTTGCGATACAAAATTAACCGCCATATAAAAGTCAAGTAAGCAAGGAATAAATAATATTAACAACTGTTTTTTAACTGGATAATGCATATTGCTTAGCAAGCAAATCACTCCAATTAAAACAAATGGCGCAGAAAAAACAAGTCCCCAATCAATTCCAAAAACAATGTGTAGTATTCTGGCAATATAAAAATTAATTGGCTGAACTGAATACATATGCCTAACGGTGCCATATCCATATCCTACATGAGCATTATTATAAATAATAGGATAAAGAGCGAAAAAAGAAATCATTAGCAACGCTAATATATAGGTTAATATTATCCTGCGCCAATTTTTTATCGGATTAAATTTATTTTTATTAAAGCCAAATATTACGATCGGCCATAAAAATGTAAATAAAATATTGTTATATCGAGTTAAACCAACAAATGCCGCTAAAATGCCTGTAAAGATTATTAATAGACACTTTATTTTTCTATTATTTTCAACTAAATCCTCAAATTTATTTTTGTATAATAAAATAAAAAGTAATGCAGACTGTGTAAAAAATTCATAAATATGCGAATAAACTGGTCGTCTAAAAACAAACAAAGGAATCCCTTCCACTAATAGCAATAAAATAATCGCCAGTTTCACTTCTGCTGTTTTAAAAAAATAACCAAGCCCCAAATAAAGTAATAAACACGCTAACCATAAATAGAAAAGCGAGGCAAAAACAAATCCAAACAATGACCAACTGTGTTGATCATTAAAATCATTTCTTTGATTAACGATAGGATTATGGGTTAATCTATCAATGAAAGAAAACACGAATACAAAGGGCGTTGCTAGATCGCCGCAACCCACTGCAATTTCTGGTTTTTTTGAACCATAAATATTATATTCGTATTGGTAGGAAGGAAAATTACCATACACTAAAGCAGTAGCATGAGCAAAATAGGAATCATCGTCTCCGCCATATTTTAAGCCAGTCATTTGTACCTCATAAGGACGTAGTAATAAAAAGCCTAAACAAAAAATAAGCAGCGTAATAGTTCTCATTAATTAAGCACCTTTAAAAATAATATTTTCCTTTATCGGATATACTTTCAAAACGAACAGGTATTTTCAATTGCTCTTCAAAATTTGGATTCAGATCATAATATTTTGCACCGATTAAACTATCACTACGCAAACCAAAATCCAATCCAAAAAATTCACTCACCTTTAGTCCGACTAACAATAGTCCAAAAGGAATCGGAATAAAATATACTTTTTTATTCTTACTTTCTGCCAACCACTGCACAACTTCTTTAAAAGTAATTGGTTGCTTTGCAGCCGCTATAATTGGATTAAATATTTCCACTGGCATACTTGATAAATAGAATATTAATTCAGCTAAATTGTTAATATTACAAAGATAAAAAACCTGTTTGCCTAAACCGATAAGCGGTACAAATTTAAATCTATTAATAAATTGGTTCATAATCCCAACAAGTCCCGCTGTTTTATCGCCATAAACCAAACCTGGTCTAACTATGATTCCGCCTAATTCTGTAACAATTTTTTCGATTGCAAGTTTAGTTTGGCCATACATTGATCTTGTATTTTCAAAAGCAGACATTGAGGAAATAAAAATGGTTTTCTTTACTCCACAAACCTTTGCGTGCTGCAATAAGTTTATTGAACCCTGTAAATTAATTTTTGTATTAGCTTTTTTATTTCTTACTTTTAAATCATAAGCACAATGAATCAGCACATCAACCTGACTCAGATCTGGCAACTTATTATGAGATGATAATGAAAAATACAGATGATTTTCTTTTTTCATCTTACCTGATAACTGCCGCGTCATCTCAAAAACTTTTATATCCTGGCTTTGAAAATGTTTAACTAATCGAGAACCGATATATCCATTAGCACCAGTAATTGCACAAGTAAAATTATTCATAAATATTACATTCATTTGCTATACGATAAGCATTAGCCATAATGGATAATGTGATTGCATGGGCTGGAATACTAGGAAAAACCGTTGCGTCCACAACATGTAACCGAGTAAAACCATAAGGTTTGCCCAATAGATCTGTTGCCACTATATCTTTATTTTTTGACATAGGAAAGCTTCCACCATAATGATACGAACGCATAATTTTGCTAACTTGTAAAAACGACCAAACAGGAAAAAACCCTAGCAGCCTCCTGTGCTTGAACAAATATTTTCCTATTTGTTTTAACTTCTCGTCAGCTTGAAATTGATATTGTTGTAATTTTATTGTCTTGTTATCTTCCTGTAAGCTGATAAGACATCCCTCTGAATCTTGTGAGTGCAAAAAGCCCTGTAAAATTAGCATTCTATTCAAAACAGGTGTTAATCCATATTGAACTAATGGATAAAAGAGTTTAAATATTTTTTTAAATTGAGACTCATAATGATCCATATAAGTAAATACTTCGAAATGTGCTCGATTAGACAGAATATTTTTTTCTGTCAGCTTTATGTATGCTTGAGCTAACGTGTGGAGTTTTTCCGATTTTACTTTGCTTGTTGCCTTGTACAGAAAACACGGAAACATAAAATGCTGAGAATCCTTTAATAATACTGGTTTATTATATAAATTTAACGATGCCAATAAAATTTTGGTAGAAAATACTGCACCCGCAGCAAGAAAAACTTGTTTGCCATAAAATTCTAGCTCATTGCCAGAATGCAGATGACTAGCTTTTATAATAATTCCTGCTTTATTTTCAATCAATTTACTGACTAAAATGTTTTTAATATAAGTAAAATTTTTTTCTTTTTCTAATTCTCGTAAAGTATCTTGGGACGAATAAATAATTTGATAAGGACATCCGTGTTGACAATAACCACAATAAGAACAATGTGGTAACCCTGATAAAGAATTAAAGCTAACTGCTAATCTGGCGCTTCCATATTCAAATCCTTGGGGAAAAAGATTCTGTTTATGAGCACTCATATGCTGAAGCAGTATATCTGCTTGTTTGCTATGTTGATAGGTAAACAATTGATCAGTATAAAGTGGGGCTGAATTAGTACTATCAAATTTGCTAGCAGCAAGCGGCATAAACTCTAAGACTTTTTTATAATACGGTTCTAAATAACTTATTGGAAACGGCCAATCGTGAATATCTTCTGATGCATAGGGCATATTAAATGCCCCCCAAATCGTACTAAGCCCTCCTTTTGCCAAGGAAGGCTTACAATAAATGTTTTTATCGCTTATTATTTTTAAAACTTTATCAACCTGTTGATACGGGTAGTCTGAACCATAAGAAAGTTTGACATTATCTTCTTGATGAATATTATGCTTAAGTTTCTTTGCTACTTCTGGCCGCCAAGCTACTTGCAATGAATTTAAAAGAAGCTGCTTAGATTTTTCTAATTCAACGCCTGCATCTATCATAGTAACAGCTATTCCCCTGGCTAATAAGGCCTTGGCAGTCGCTACACCTGATGGGCCAGAGCCTATTATATATATCATTTATGCTCTTTATTACTATTAAGATAAGGCAGGCTCAAATAAAACAAGCGATTGATCTCTTTTCTACTTTCACTGACATTATCTAAAATAATGCCGCAAACAAAACAGGATATCGCCACCAACATAATACCTGTTGATAAAATAGCAGTGGGTAATCTTGGTATTAAATCAGTTTGAAAAAATGTAATTAATACTGGTAAAAAAATTCCTATAGAAATTAAAGCAAATATTACTCCAATTGTTGAAAAAAATAGCATGGGTCTAATGATTTTAAGTAGTACAATAATTCTCCATAAAATATGTATGCCATCATTATAAGTGCGCAATTTGCTAGAAGAACCCTCTGGCCGTATAGAATTATAAGTATAAATTTCTGCCATAGGTAATCTTTGTTCTAGCGCATGAATCGTTAATTCAGATTCAATATCAAATTTTCTTGACTTGGCAGGAAAAGATTTTACAAATCTTCTGGAAAAAACTCTATACCCAGACAGTATGTCGGTAAAATTTCTTCCAAAAAAAATTGAAACAATAGAAGAAAATAACTTGTTTCCGAAATAATGCCCGCGTCTATATATGATTTCATTATTTTTATTTAATAACCTAGATCCTACTACTACATCTAAACGCAGAGATAAAAGTTTAACAATCATTTCATTAGCTTTACTTGCATCACAAGTATTATCACCATCTGCAAGCACATAGAGATCGGCTTCAATATCTGCAAACATTCTTCTGACAACATTACCCTTACCTTGATTAGGTTCAAAACCTATTATTGCTCCATGTTGCTTAGCTATTTCTGCTGTACTGTCATTAGAATTATTATCATAAACATAAATCTTACTGTTAGGTAAAACTGCTTTAAATGCTTTTACTGTATCAGCAATAGTCAGGGCCTCGTTGTGACATGGCAACAATACGGCTATATTATAAGCATTAATATCTTCCACTCAATTTTCCCCTAAATAAACTATCTCTAAATGCACTTAATATTATATTGATTAATGTTATGCCAAATATTAATCAATATGCTTGATATAGAACAATATTTTCTCAAGTTATCTTGCTAAAGTTAACAAGTACTAGGTTTCTTCTAAAACCAATACTAATGTATAGGAAATATACGTGTTTTTATTGTTAAATTCTACTAGCCTTACGTAAAATGATAGATTTATCTAAATACATGTTGCAAAGAATCAGAAGAAAAATTTAAAGAAATTACTCAAAGGTGATGCAGATTATCTGGTTGTGACCCTGCCATTAATTTAAATACCTTCGGGATTATCTACCAGCATTCCTTTAAATATAAAAATTAATTATTGCCTCCATTAATTAGTCTTGCGTCGTAATACTATTACATAGTGTAAAGCAATAAAGCGTTCAAATGGTTTTAATAAATACTCAACCCACTTAAGCATCCTAATCATTTTATTGGGAACTAATTGTCGGAAACTAACTCCGCCCGATAATAAATAACGAAGATAATTATTAATAGTAGCCTGATACACAATTTCTAATTCAGGAAACTCTTCTTCAAATTGCTTCCGATCTCTAATAAATATAAGATAAGACAGCGCTTGATTGGCATCAGACATTACATAACGAGGATCACGAATAGACTCCCATGCTTTTTGTTTGGAATTAAAATGCTCTTCTTTATGTATATACGCATAAAGCAAATGGGCTGCCCACCCATAATACGGCTCTATTAATACTATGCCACCCCCTGGCACTAGTGTACGCTTCAATTCAGAGAAAAACTTTCTAGGTTCTGGTAGATGATGAAAACAATTAATAGCGTAAAAACCCCGCACTGATTGACTCTCCAAATTCATATTTTGTATATCCAAAATACGATCATGATGAGACGAAGCTTTTATATCTGTAGAAATGATATGCGGGTAAACTTGTTTAAAAAAGCTTGCTCCTGCACCTACTTCAATTTCTAAACCTTTTCCATTTAATAGTTTCTTATTTAATCCAATACAAAGATCATAAAATTCCTTAAATACTTCTTTGATCATTGGCTTTTCTACCAAAATACTAAGATTAACATCAACTAATTCAGTAGAATCAACGTCAACCCCCTCCAAGCGGGGATCACTTAATTTAGCTCGTAAAGTAGAAATTATTCCCATTTTCTCCTCTTACACACCGATGACACATTTTACTCTATCTTAGCAAAGTGTAATTAAATTATTTTAACTCTTTTTTCTAGCTGTTCATCAAGTTAAAACATATTAAGAAACATAGTAAATTATTGTGGCTTAATAAAGATATTATTTTCTTTATTACGCTGCCAAATTTCTTTACAAGTTCTCCAGTTACCAGAAAAATGCTTAATAACTTTTTTATACCATAAAAAAGTCTTTTCACCTTTATTACGCCAAAAAGATTCTTTACCACACATAACCAGTTCAGGTAATGGCTCATCTGAAATATCTAGTGGATGAATATAAAAAGAAGTGTCTCCATACTGTAGAGTTTGCTTTAACCCTAAAATTGGAATATGTGGCCCCAACATACGAAATGCCGGCCCACCACCGACTGGTAATCTAAATTTAAAAATTGACCAATAGGGCCATGGTAACTCCATTAGTTTTTTATTATTTTCACTTGCAGGCCAATAAAACGGTTGTCTTAAGCCAATTTGTTTTAAGTCACCAAGTTTATTATATAAATCGTTTACAGCAACTGACGAATCATATTGAAATCCTAAATTTAACAATATCTCAACCATCCAATAGTGAAAATAAGCAAAAGGAGATCTAAACCCCTTAACTTCAGTATTAAGTTTATCCTCTAGAAGATATTTTGCTTGCTTAATGTTTTCAAAAAATAACTTTTCTTCTTTTTTTACATCTATGCCGGTGTAAGCAATATGATGAAGATCATGACAGCCAATCTCATGCCCTCTTGCTACGATTTGTTTAAACACTTGTTTATAGTCTTCTAACAGATCTGCAACAATAAAAAAAGTTGCCTTGATATTTTGTTCATCATAAAAATCCAATAAATCATTGATTGGACGCTCTAGCAGGTTAACGCTTGGAAGCCTTTCTTTCAATGCAATGACCCTCTCATTTGCTCCTTCAATCCCTGCATGAAACTCTGAGTCATGAAACCAATCTTCAACATCAACAGAAAGCGCTATTTTATTTGCAGCATCTTTTTTCATAAATCTCTTAAAATATACCGATGATTAAAGCTCTAGCAAGTCTTTCTTTAATTCTTTTCTTAAAATACTAAAATATTTATCGTCTGAAAGTGCAAAGCTTTTACAAAATTCTTTTAAAAAATACTGTCTATCATTATCCCGCCACCATTCTTGTATATTATTTTTAACTTCACTTAACTTATTACCTAGGCTAATAGAATCTCGGTGTAGAATACCTAATTTCTCCAATTCATCAAATGGCTGCTTGGCTGAATTTCTAATAGAAGCCATACTTTCAGGCCAATATAACAGTGTGGGATAATTAGCAGTAAAAGTTTCAAGAAATGTTGTGCCATTATAAGTGCTAACATGTAATGCGCTATGGTTTAATGCAGTATAAAGATCCATGTCATGAGGTAAAAAATTATTTTTATGTTTAGCTAATCTAGTTTTCATTTCCCAACCGCGTTCAGCTGGATATAATTTTATATGGAAATTTCCTTGTAGCATTTCTTCCAATTGATCCAATAAGGCAGAAATATTTTTAATATAGTCTAAAAAATTAGGCCCTAAAATTCCTCTGTCATCTACATGTACGGTATACCTAGCCTGTTCAACTAATGTTAACAAAACCTTGCCATTATTGGATTGATTCGTCTTTATTTTTCTTTTAATTTTACTTAACTTAATTGACGGACACGGACAAAGTTTATTGGCGTATTGCCCACTTTTCCAGCCCCAAGTTAAATATTTATCTGCTACTCTTAGTTCATAATATTCTGAAATTGAAAGTTGACTAATCCCATAACAGCCACCATGTTGTTCTAAATATAGCTTGGCACCCTTTTCTTTCATTTGGGCCAACCAAATTTTAAAAGCTTCATCGCCATATATCCATTCTGAAATAAGGATAATTTTAGCTTCTTTAGGAAATTTATTTTTAATAAATTGTTGGTAGCTTTGATAACCTTCAAGATAACACTTAGGTATTTGTATTGGTAAAAGATACGCTAAAAAATTTTCAAATTCATTTTGATAAGAAAAGAAAAGTTTTTTTCTTAATGAGCTATCTGCATTAAAAGTCAATTTGTAAACAATTTCCTTTTTTAAAAAAATAGCCTGCTTACAAAGTACTTGCATTAATGCTCTTTCAAAAAGATTTAGTTTATTTCCATAAATAAATAAGCCTGTTTTTCTTTTTGAAAAAAAATAATAAATAGCATTAATAAAGTATTTAAATTTAAGCTTACTTTTCTCTTTTATACTACTCTCTAATGAACCTTGATTATAATTAAAATTTTCTATTTCCTGATAGGGAATATTTTTTAAAAAATGAATGAGTAGTGTAAAAATATAAGTATTCCAAGGCTCTTCATGAGAAAACTCCACATACTGATCTAAATCATTAGGAACCAGCTCATGGTCACGATATTGATAAATTAATACGTTACTAATATTATTGGTATCAATGGCGTTTTTTATACATTTATATTTGTCAAAAACAGCGCATAAAAATTTACTGAACCAAGGACCAATCATTACTTCCCAGTAGCTAGTAGAATAAGCGGTTGTGTGAATAACATTAAGTTGCTCTGCTATAAGAGGAATCCATTTTTCATAGGTTTTTTTAAGAAATATCGTATCTTCAATTACCTTTCTTTTTTTAAGCCAGTGATAAGGCACGATTTTGAAAGGTCTATTAGCGAGAATTTTATTAGTTTCTTGTGTCCTACACCACTCTCCTAATAATAATATTTCAGCGGTATTTTCTATGTTCCACATTTTTAAGTCTGAAGATAATACCAAAAACATATTTTTCCTAAATACACGATTAAATATATTATAATTTTAAAATTCTAATATCGATAATCAACTTTGATTACTTAATCAACTCCCATTGCAATGGTGTTCCTTTTTTTACATCTCGCTTAATTGTACTACCCAATAAGGTTTCATAATATTTAGGCGGAAGCCCAAAACCAGGTCGTACAACCCTACAGTTTTCATTAGTTAGTTTCTCGCCTGCTTTAATATCTTTAGCAACATAAATAGACCGTCTAAACATCAGGGACTTCTTTTCAGAACCTGTTGCTCCATACTGAATTTTACCCATACTCAACCATGCTCGCTCAGATTCGATAACTAATGAAGAAAACTCCTCTGGTTCCATAGAAAAGGCTGAATCTACACCACCATCTGAACGTTTAATTGTAAAATGCTTTTCAATAACTGTCGCTCCCATAGCTATACTGGCAATTGCAACGCCAATTCCCAAGGTATGATCAGATAAACCAATTTGACAATTAAATAATTGTTGCATATGGGGTATTGTTAAAATATTAGAGTTCTCTGGTGAGGCTGGATACGTGCTAGTACATTTCAATAGAACCAGGTCTTCACAACCTACTTCTTTAACCGTACTAACTGCTTCTGCTAGCTCACCTACTGTGGCCATACCGGTAGAAATTACAATTGGCTTGCCTGTAGCAGCTACTTTACGAATTAGTGGTAAATCAGTATTTTCAAAAGAAGCGATTTTATAAAACGGGGTATTTAAGCTTTCAAGAAAATCCACTGCTGTTTCATCAAAGGGTGTACTAAAAACATCCAATCCTAACTCTCTACCCAGTCTAAAAATAGGCTCATGCCATTCCCAAGGTGTATAGGCCTGTTCATAAAGATTATACAATGATTGCCCATGCCAAAGGCTTGCTTGATCATTGATATAAAAATCACCCTCTTTAATATCTAAGGTCATCGTTTCAGCAGTATAAGTTTGAATTTTTAATGCATCCACGCCTGTTTTAGCCGCCGCTCGTACTAATTCTAAAGCTCGATCCAAAGATTGATTATGATTACCTGACATCTCTGCAATAATATAGGGACGATGTTGTTTACCAATTAACCGTTTTCCTAATTTAATCTCCTTCATGCAATCACCTTGTATAACTATGAAATTTCATTAACCATTTTTGGGCATAAAAATTACAACGAGTATAGTAGTATTATTTTAGCTTATAAGCCATTACTTTATATTTCTCGATGAACCCAGCTTTAAGAAAAACTTTTTGTGAAGCCACATTATCAATCATAATTTTGCCTTCTAATTCGTCTGCCTCAGGAAAATTTTCTTTAGCATATTCAATTCCCATTTCTAGAATTTTTGCCCCATAACCTTGACCATATAACTCTGGATTTAAATAAATGCTCACTTCAAGTTTATCATTAATAATGTCTATTCTTAATACCCCTATTTTAAGCTCATCATTTTCTATGATTAAAATATGTCTGTTTTTATTAGCAAGTGAATTTTTCAACCACTCTATATGTTCAGTATATTCAAGTTCAGTCTTATTAAAGGAATATTGACGAGCTTTGATATTATTACGCCAAGCAAATAATAATTCAGCATCTGTCATCTCTGCTTTTTTAAATTTAAAATTAAATTTATTCATATCTCTAGCTATCTTTCTATTAAAGTTTTTTCGATTACCCGCTTAGCGCCATTACCATCTACTAAATTCATCATTACTTTTGACATTCTCTTTACTTCATCTTTATTAGAAAAAGCAAAATTTAATTTTTTAATAAACCTATTTATTGTTATCTCTTTACTTTTACCAACATAAAAATCAATCCCTAGCTGTTGCAATTTTTCAGCGATGTGTTCTTGATTTTCTGCTGTAGTAATCACCAGGCCAGGCAGCCCTATACAACATCTTTCCCAAGTGGTAGTACCTGAAGCACAGATAGCTAAATCTGCTTGCGACATTAATTCTGCTAAATTGTTAACTTGGCAATAAAAATGAAAATTGCTATGTTTTTGACAAACAGCTTTAATTTCTTCTTTTGCTTTATTTTGGCTACCTATAACAACCTCTACTTCACCAGTAAAATTTAATTCTAACAAAGCCGTAAGTACCATGCTTGTCATATTGTCTAAATCAGAACCGCCCATAAACAAAAATATATGCTTAAGCTCTCCAAATTGTTTAATTGTTTTTAATCTAGTCGTTAAAAATTCTGCTCTTAACAAAGCATACTGTGATCCTAATAGTAAACAACAATTTTTAGGTGCTAATTTTCTATACCTATCTTGCAAAGGATTTGATAAGTTTTGATCTAATAAAAAATCACAATCATGGAGTCTATTTGCAATATCATCAATAACTAAAATTTTTTTAGCATAGACTCTCGCCATCAACTCCCATTTTTTTTCTATTGCGTAATGATCTATAATTAAAATATCAATTCTCGAAAAACTTTTTAATACTTCAGCTGCTTGTTCAATCTCTTTTTGGTAGCATTCGCCTAGCCATTGCTCATAAGGATTTTCTGTAATTTGAACACCCTGATCTGAAACAGAATACGGTAATTTATAGACTTTAAACCCTTCCGCTTCTAAATATGGAATTAAATTACCCGGTAAATCCCTACATATAAAATAGCTCTCTACTTTTTCAACTTTTAATGCTTTAGCCAATGTTAAGCATCTCATTAAATGGCCTGTCCCAATTAAAACAGAAGCATCAACTCGAAATACTGCAATTGGATTCATTAACGCACCTTAAACAAAGGTTGCAAAACCTCACAGTGTAACGCTTTTAATAAGCTATTATTATTTAAATGCTCTGTTAATCGTTCAAATACCTCATCATAAACAATTAAGATTTGTTCAACATCTTCATTGGAATGTGCATAACTAATATTATGGCTACCAAAGGAAATAATGCCCCTGGCTAAAATTTCCTGCATCCAAAAAGTTTTAATATCCCACGATGAATAAGACTTACTATCTTTAAAAATTAAAAATGACCAAACTGGATGTCCGGCTATTTGTATTATTTCATTTAATTCATGCTTTTTAAGTAGAGATTCTAACTTAACAATTAAATCATTTCCTCGCTGATGCATAGTTTCTATTATTGGCTGAGAAGATATTTTATCTAAAACGGCTTTCGCTGCAGCAAGTGATAAAGTCTCACCGCCAAAAGTAAATGAAAAAAATACATCTTCCATTAACTTCATTATTTCTCGCTTTCCAGCAACAACCGATAAGGGAAAACCATTTGCCATTCCTTTTCCTAAAGCAACTAAATCAGGAATAACTCCGAATAACTCTTGTGCACCGCCCTTAGCAAAACGAAATCCTGTTATCATTTCATCAAAAATCAATACTGCATTATTTTTATGTGTTAATTCTTTAACTTTTTTAAGAAAATCCTCTTTTGGAAATTCAATATTCATAGGTTCCAAGATAACAGCAGCTATTTGATTGGGATATTGATTAAAGAGAGCTTCTAAACTTGCTATATCATTATATTGAAATTTTAAAGTCAGGTCTTTGGTTGTTTGGGGCACCCCTAAACTACGAGTAGTAGAACCAATATACCAGTCCTGCCAACCGTGATAACCACAGACTGCTATATAATCTGCTCCGGTATAGGCCCTTGCGATCCTCACAGCACCCGAGGTAGCATCAGAACCATTTTTACCAAAACGAACCATTTCGGCGCAGGGAACCATCGCTATTATTTTCTCAGCAACTTCCGTTTCAAGCTTATGTGGTAAAGAAAAAATAACGCCTTGTGTCAGTTGCTTTTGAACAGCTGCATCGACATCGGGATCGCAATAGCCAAGAAAAACAGCCAACAAGCCGTTTACAAAATCTATATATTCATTACCATCAATATCCCAAACACGGCTTCCTTTACCTTTTTCTATAAAATAAGGTGAAACCCCATAAGGAAATTGCACTTTACTTTTAGAAAAAGTTTGCGAGCCCAAAGGAATAATATCGGTAGCTCGAACTAACATTGATTCTGATTCTTTATATCTTAGTGACATTCATACTCCTTAAAAGGAATCCTTTTTTGTTAAAGCTTCATTACGCTTGTATTGTTGATTACGGATAGCAAGCTCGGGATTGTTTTTTAACCACTGTAAAATATCATTCATTTTGAAGTCGCTTTTCTTGGGATACAGGCTTTCAAAAATATTACGTATTAAATCAAAATCCTCTGGTTCATCAACCGTCCAACGTAAGTGACTATGGTTCGTTTCTTGCTTAACTGAACCTAAAATAAACTCTTGCTTATGACGATAGATATATTGTGTAACATGCTCGCGATCTATTGCTTCTACTGCTTTACTATTTATTGTTTGTAGGGTTTTAAAAGACATAACTTCAACATCTAATCCGTCTGGATAGGTAGGCTCAATAACATTTGCCGTATAGTCATTTTTATTTTTAAGATGTTGTTCTATAGTTAAATCAATGATTTCCCAATCTATTAAAGGACAATCACCCGTTAATCTAACAACGTGTTCCGGTCTATATTTTAGAGATACTTGATAATAGCGTGACAAAACATCCTGTAATGACCCTTGAAAAAAATCTACTCCAACTTCTTTACATAATTTACAAATAGCTAAATCTTCTGGTTGCTCGCTAGTTGCTACCACTAATTGGTCAATATATTTAGACCGTTTAATTCGTTCAATTTGTAAAGCCAACATAGGCGTATTTAAAATCTTTTTTAACACTTTACTGGGTAGCCTAGTCGAAGACATTCGTGCTTGTAATACACAGAGTATCATTTTGGTGGTAGCTCCCTAGGCATAGGGTTTTCAATGGGCGCAGGTTTCATATTAATGAGGCTTTTTGCTTTAAACTTTTTTACATAATCAAAAACGTTTTTAAAAGGAATTTGATGTTTTTCTGCTATTTCAATTAGTCTAGTTTTGCCATCAAAATAGCGGGGTAAACAATCCATCAAATAATTCCAACGTCTTGCTTCTTCTGAAATTTGTTTACGCCCATGTTCTGAAGGATCCCAAAATGCTTGATAAAGATCATATTTTGGATGACTTAGTGCAACCAACCCTTTAAAATTTTTGGTCATTACAGCATCATTTTCTACGATAAATAAAGTATCCATTACAATACGAACAGTTTCTTCCATTAATTGTTCATTAATTAACTCTGGACTATCTCGACTGGTATGATATTCAGGAAAATGTCCCTTACCATTACTGCGACTTAAGCTAGGAAAAGGAACTTCATAACCTGCAGAATCCCAACAAGTTTCATCATTACCCACAATTTTTCTAAAAGGTGCTGTCCACCAATTTTCAGCACCAAAAGTTAAAGCATTTAAAAAAGCTCTGTCAATTAAAGTATCTCCTAAAAAACTACGCTGTAAAGCTAATCCGCCTCCTGCTCCTACCATTTCTAAAAAGAAGCCCCATTTTAATTTTTTTGCTTTGCTAGTCGAAAGCGAATTCAAATAAAATATTGATCCAAAATGTTCAGGAGCAACGACTAATCTATAGGTGAAACGTCTGGTAGGTAAAGCTGCTAAACGCCGCATGACTTCTATTCCGGCCGCGACTCCAGCTAGATCATCGTTACAACAAAATGCGTGGCAATTATGGGCATTAATGACTATTGATTCTTTTTCTTCGCCAGGTAAAACATATTCAGCAACTTTCATACTTCCTGTTTCAAAAGAAGTAATTAACTTAACTTCATATTCCTCTTCTTGCAATGAATCAAAAAACTGCTTCGTTACACTAAAACCCCACTCTTTACGAAAAGGCTTATAAAACAAGTCACAGTGATAAACTAATGCATCATCAAAGGCAGTAGGATAAAACAAATGCTTTTTTAATTCATCTTTTGAAACTCTACCTGTAAATGACTGGCTATAACCAATAACCGCTAAAGGATGATACATACCATCGTAGACTAAATTGCCAGATAAGTCGGTAATTCTTGCTTCAATGACCTCCCATTTCTTTGGTACGATCCAACCATTCACTTCCAAACCACCCGGAAATTCATGGATAGTAAAAGGCAGCTCTTCGCATAAATATTTTACACATTGATCAAGTCCGGCGCTATTGGGTGCCATACGTAAAGGAGATAAGGTTCTGATTAACTCTAACATATTTCTCATGTATCAAGCTCCTGATTAAATTTCACATACCACAAATGATCTTCCCAGCCACTATTCGTTAACAGTTGTTTTTCTAATCTTGCATCAAATTTGTAACCTGCTTTTTCTAAGGCTTTTGCACTGCCTAGATTGCTTTGATATAGACCAGCTTGTACACGATGAAGATTTAACTTTTTAAAAGCAAAATGAGTAGCCAAACTAATTGCTTCCGATGCATACCCCTTTCCCCAATAACTTCGGTTGCCAATAAAATAACTGATATCGGCATAATGATGATTAAAATTAATCGGGCCTAGCTTTATATTACCAACATGTAGCCCGGTAATAATCTCGATAATAGCAAATAAATAGTTGGCAGGATCTTCTCTCATTGAGCCTACAAAAGCTTTTATTTTTTCTAAGGTTTGCTCGCTCCACCTGGTTTCTAAAAACTGATTTATCACTGGATCATTTAGCCAAGAAAGATACATTGCATTACAATCGCTTAAATCAAGCAAGCGCAATTTTATTTTCCCCCCTGCTAAAATATCAGCCTGCTTTACTAAAGCGGTTTTATTTTTTTGCATTATAGTTGGCCCTGAAAAGTAAAGATTCTTCAAGCTGATGGTAAGGCGTATAAAATCTATCCCCCAACTTTAATTGCATGGTAATATCTTGATGTATTTCATTGAGCACTCTTTTTATTTTTAATAATCCTGATGATGAAGCTATTACAATACCCTCTTCAGGAGTAATTCTAACAACCAAACCAGATTGAAAAGAGTGAAACGCTTTTTCTCTATCATCCAAATAGGCTGTTTTTAAATGCACTCGGCATCCATTCACTAATGTGCTTGCTCCCGCGTAAGGCTCATCAAAGGCACAGATAAAACGCTCGATATCAACTCCTAGCCAAGCCCAATTAATCCAACCTTGCTCGATTGTATTCAACCTCGGTAAAAACAACGACTGACTTTCTTGTGGAAAATGTAAGTTGAACTCTTTACCAGCTTCTACTTCTTGTAAAAATTCTTTGATAAAATTAATTTCTTGTGGAACGGCTGCATTAAAATAATCTAAAGGGATTCGTGCTGATTCTGGAAAATTATAATTAACGGATTTAACTATTTCACCTGAATCAAACTCTCCCTGAATCATTTCTGTATTAATAACTTGTAAATTACATCCTCCTATTTTATCTCCTCGCAAAATCATCCAGGTATAATGCGCGCCGCCTCGATAACGTGGATGAGGAATACCCATAAAATCAAGCAACCGACCAGAAAATTTTTTTATTATTTCTTCATCAAAACTCCAAGCTTCACCCATGCCTATTCCTAAGGTATTAGCATCAACCTGTTGAAACAGCTCGTCTTTTTCTTGATTAATATTTTCAGTAATACAATATTTAATTTTTAGCTTATCTAATTCATCTTTTAAAGTATTTCCCTGATCGTCTAGCACTTCTTCTATATGACGAGGAGAGGTATAAACAAATAATGCCAAATTCATGCCTTGTGCCATCTTAGCAGTAGCAGCCAATAAAGGTGCCCCGCCAAAAAGAATAAGTCGATTAATTTGATTGTATTTCATTATTTTTCCTTAACATTAAACCTGTTTAAATGGAATTTGATAATTGCTTAAAAAAGCTTTGGCTCTGATTAAATTGCTATCTGTAAAATTAAATAAACTGCCTGCCGCTGCTGCACTAAGATTAGTTACTTTAAACAGCTCTTTTAAATGCTCGTAATTTCCGCATCCGCCACAGGCAATAACTGGTACAGTAGAAATATTACAAACTCTTTGGACTAACTGAATGTCGTAGCCGGTCATTAGTCCATCTTGATCAATTGATTGTATTAATATTTCCCCAACCCCCGCTTGTATACAATTTTTAATATGGGTTTCTAATGAAAGAGGCTGTCTAGCTCGCCCACATTCTGTAAATAAAACATAGTCAGACTCTTCTTTACTCCAACGAACATCAATGACTGCAACGATGGCCTGTTTACCAAAACATTCTGCTATCTCTGTTAATACACTTGGTTTTTCATAGCAAACTGTATTAATAGCTATTTTATCAGCTCCTTGCTGAATTAAAACTGCCGCATCAGTAAAAGATCTTATTCCTCCACCCAAAGTTAAAGGCATAAAGCAAACTTCAGAGACTTTATCTAATACTGCAACTAAAGAGGCAATGGTATTATTTTCACGCTCTATATTTAAAAAAATTAATTCATCCGCATACTGAGAATTATAAACTCGTGAACTTGAAACAGGATCGCCTACATCTCGAAAAGCAGTAAATTGTTTTGATTTGACCAATCGGCCTTGATAAAGTAATTGCACAGGAATAATTCTTTTTTTTAACATTGTCCATCCCACTGACAAAAATTCTCAAGTAGCATCAACCCATTTTTTTGGCTTTTTTCTGGATGAAATTGCACGCCCACTATGTTGTTCTTACCGACTATAGAGGGAAAATATTTCCCATAATTTGTTTCACCTATTATAGTTTCTGCCTGCGAATCATCATAATAATAAGAATGAACAAAATAAAAATCTGCCCGCTCTTTTATGTTTTGAAAAACAGGATGACTTTTTTTAAAATGTATCTCGTTCCAACCAACATGTGGAATGGGGAGATTAATTTTTTTATTTAAATGGATAACCTTGCCTGATAAACAATTTAAACCTTGTGAGCCGCCCCCCTCTTCTCCATATTCAGCTAAAATTTGCATGCCTAAACAAATACCCAACAAAGGACGCTGCTTGGCAATAAATTCTTTAATAGGATTAATTAAATCAAGCTGCCTGCAATTTTCCATGGCCGTTTGAAAATGGCCTACTCCGGGTAAGATTAAATGGGTTATTGATTGCCAATTTATATTGCTACTTGCAACAATAGGATCAAAACCAAGCTGGTAAATAGCATTAAATACTGATCTTAGATTTCCCATTTTAAGATCAATAATCCCTATCATATTACCCTTCATCTGAAATTTTTATTTCTCTATACCACTTATTGAAATCCCAGGTTTGTTTTGCTAACGGCTTATTAAAATTTGGTACATGTGGAGGAACAACCGTTTTTTCAACAATGGTATTAAACTCTTCTTCGCTAATATTTAAATACTCAAGAAATAGTTGTAATGAAGGAGGTTTTTTGCCCTCATACTCGGCAATTAATTTGTCAGCCTCTTCTTTAGCCATCTTTCCTTTTCGTATGTCTAAAGCAGTCATTTGACTAACCCGAGAATATCCTCGTTTAAGATATTTAATATAATCTCTAACACCTTGCATATAGCATTCAATTTTTTCATAAGAATATTTTTCCCAAGGCATACCTTCTACTTGGTCTCCCTGCCAACCTAATTCTTGCATGATTATTTTAGACTGCCTTTGAGCATCCCAAGGTATATAGGAGCCCAAACAAACTGAGCGATAACCAATTTTTTTTAAATCTCGTAATTTTGGATAAGTATAAGGCTGTAAATCTCTTGGGTCTAATTTAAAATCGTGCGTAATCATGCCGCTCATATCTTCTGCAGTTATTCCAAGATTGACAAAACGATTAAATCTTTCTTCATCCACTTCCTCTACTTGATTATTTCTATAATCATAATAGGCGGTGTATTCTGAAGAGGGTTCACCCCAGAAAATTAGCGGGACATTAAATTTAATAGCTATATGCATAGGATAAGAGAAAATTCCCGTATGACAATGCCAACAAAAATCTCCTTTGCGAGTTAGCGCTTCTAACATTAGGCGCTTCACAACTTTCCAATTCGGAGTAAAGCTAATAACATCTACCCCTAACTGCTTAAAAGTTCGCTCATTATTTTTTAATAGGTTTTCTCTCATAAAACCATGATTAAATTGCATAACTAATGGTTTTATTTGATATTCTTTGATCAAATAATATAAGGTAAAAGTAGAGTCTTTTCCTCCCGAAAAAGGAATAATGCAATCATAATCATATTTACCGCGATATTGCTCAATCAGCGCATTAAGCACCTGCTTTCTTTCTTGCCAATCAATTTTTTCATCTCGATATTCACGTTGCCGACAAATATTACATTCACCTTTATGATCAAATTCAATTGATTCATAAGTCTCTGGCAGTCCACATTTAATACAATTTTTCATTTCAATTTACCAAATATAATTCAGGTTTGCGGTATATTACCACATAGCTGGATTAACTAAATATTCCTTATTAACATTAAATATTGAATAATCCAAATCAGTGGGTAAATTTACGATTGAATTTAAGATTGATTGAAATTCTTTCACCCCTGTTACCCCTACCAATGCATGATCAATTTGCTTTAGGTGCCAAATATAGGCTAACGCTAACTGAAGAGGTAGCACGTTTTTCTGTTTACAGTATTGATTTAATTTTATTATTATTGGTTTTAACTCATTAAGCTTAGAGGGTAAGTTTTCTGGTTTAGACAATATTATGCCCTGCAAGAAAATTGATCGCACATGAATTTCAATTCCTTTGTTTTTTAGTTTCTGGAGATAACCTTCTCGTTCTAATTTTTGATCAAAAACATTAATTGGCAGTTGAATAATATCAATATTAAAACGCTCTAAAATTTGATCTATTTCTTTCCCCGTATAAACAGAAACCCCTATCTTTTTTACCAGCCCTTGCGCCTTAAAACTTTCCATTTCATTCCAAAGTAAATCGCTTGTTGACAACAATAGCTGCTTAGCATTGTGTACTAAAAGCCCATAGATTTTGTTTTGCCGTAAATTATTGAGCGATTGTTGAAAAACTGCTTGCATAGCTTGTGAGGTACAATCAGAAGGAACTTTAGTTATAATTTTAAATAAACCTGGAGGCAAACCCTGTAACGCTTTTCCCACAAACTGCTCACTTTGACCGTAAGCTACAGCTGTATCAATAATCTGAATTTTATTTTCAATAGAGATTTTTAAAATTTCTACTATTTCAGATAATGAACACTGTCCTTTAGCGTTTGTGATGCCATAAGGCATACCAAATTGCGCAGTCCCCAATCCTAATATTGTCATGTTAAAATATTTTTAATAATAGAAATAATAGTATCTTGTTGTTCATAAGAAAGCCCTGGGTAAAGCGGTAAAGTTATTGTTCGATGATAATAATCTTCAGAAACAGGAAAATCTCCCCATTGAAATCCAAATTTTTTATAATAAGGCTGCGTATGAACTGGAATATAATGTACATTTACACCTATATTGGCTTGTCTTAATTCATTAAATAGTTGAGCTCGTGTTTTATTTTTATATTCTGCCATTAAACAAATAACATATAAGTGAAAAGAAGAATAGGTGTCTGGATGTTGATAAGGTAAAGTTAAAGGTAGATCCTTGAGTCCTTCATTATAACGAGCAACAAGTTCATGTCTTTTTCGTATAAAAGTATCTATCTTTTTTAATTGGCTTAACCCTAATGCGCAATGAATATCGGTAATACGATAATTAAATCCAAGCTCAATTTGTTCATAGTACCATAGATCATTGGAAGGATTTTCCATTTTTTTAGAATCTCTCGTCATACCATGAGTAATATATAATCGTATTTTTTCTGCTATCTCTTTTGAATTAGTTAAAGCAGCGCCTCCTTCACCAGTAGTGATAATTTTAACCGGATGAAAACTAAAAATTGTAATATCAGAATATTGACAACAGCCGATACGTTTATCTAAATAGGTAGCACCTATCGCATGGCTAGCATCTTCAATAATATGAAAATTAAATTTTTTAGCTAGCTGATGAATTTTTTTCATATCACAAGATTGACCTGCAAAATGCACAGGAATTATTATCTTGGGCAATTTATCTAACTTTTCAGCTGTTAATAATTTTGCTTCTAATTTATCTGGGCATAAGTTATAAGTTTTTTCATCTATATCAACAAAATCTATTTGTGCTCCACAAAAGCGAGCACAATTTGCCGAAGATAAAAACGTATTAGGAGATGTCCACACAATGTCATTGACGGTGAGGCCTAATGCAAGACAAGCCACATGAAGAGCAGCCGTCGCATTCGTACAGGCAACTGCATAGGCGGCACTACAATATTCTGAAAGCGCTTGTTCAAAATGTGTTACAACAGGCCCTTGGGTTAACCAATCTGAATTTAAGACCTTATTTATTTCTAAAATATCTAATTCATCAATTGATTGTCGACCATAAGGAATTATTTTATTTACGCGCATACTACCTTATTCAATTCTTGAATTTCTTCAACCGATAGAAAAACTGGATTACTGCCTGAGGTATATTCAAATCCTCCTGGAACAGGTCTAGCTTTTTTACCACATTTGTTAATAGTATAGTCAACATAATGGCCGAAATTAATGGTGGGCGTGATAACGTAATGATCATCAAACTCCAATGTTAAATGAGAATCATCGGCTGGACACATTACTTCATGCAGCTTCTCACCAGGACGAATACCAATTATCTTATAAGCTAAATTTTCATTTAAAGATTTAACTAAATCAACAATTCGTACTGATGGAATTTTAGGAACAAAAATTTCTCCTCCATGCATTCGTTCAAAGCTTTTTATAACGAATTCTACGCCCTGAGATAATGCAATCCAAAAGCGAGTCATTCTTTCATCAGTAACGGGTAGCTCTTTGATTCCTTGTGCTAATAATTTATTAAAATATGGTAACACTGAACCTCGAGAACCCACGACATTACCATAACGAACAACTGAAAACCGTATATCATGATCCCCCACTATATTGTTAGCGGCAACAAATAGCTTATCTGAGGCTAATTTTGTTGCACCATATAAATTTATAGGATTTGCTGCTTTATCTGTTGAAAGTGCAATGACTCGTTTAACTTCACATTTTATAGCAGCTTTAATAACATTTTCAGCGCCATAAACATTAGTTTTAATACATTCCATAGGATTATATTCTGCTGCGGGAACTTGCTTTAAAGCAGCGGCGTGCACAACATAGTCAACTCCACTCATAGCCTGCACTAAACGTTCAGAATCTCTTACATCTCCAATAAAATATCTCAATGCAGGATGATTATATTCATTATGCATATCAAACTGTTTAAGTTCATCACGAGAAAAAATTATTAACCTTCTGGGCTTGTATCTTTGTAGAATAACCTTAACAAAAGCCCTACCAAATGAACCTGTGCCACCTGTTACCAAAATAACTTTATTATCAAACATTATTTGTTCCTTAGCGCTATACTTTAAAAGCAAAGTAAAGAATCTCTATCATCCCATTTAATTTGTTCATTAAATGGCTATTGGCTATTAATTAAGTTATTGAGTTTAAATAATTAGCAAATTAAACGCCTACTAGGCAAACAAAATTGATAATACTATAGCTTTATTTCCGCAAGAACTACTATTTCATATAAATTTACCCTACTTATTTTTTGTGCATCTTTTATTGTTCTAAGAATTACTATTCGCTATAATTTGAAACCTTGAATTGCTAACCTCGAAAGGGACTTTAATGAAAAAAATGCTTGCTACTAATTCTTCTTTCTGGCTTTTACTATCAAAAATTTTTATTTTCTTGGTGATTTTAGCTCAATTATGGACTATTTTTATTATTGCAAAGCCCTTTTGGTTAGATGAGTGGTCAATTTTATTCAATTTGAAAAATTTAGCTTATTCTAATTTGTTTGGCCCCTTACTTGAAAGCCAAGAGTTCCCAAGAATTTATTTAGCTTTTATGAAATACCTTGCTGAAAAGTCCAATTATTCACCAATACTATTAAAAATTCCTGCGACTATTTTTGGCATTCTAAGCCTGGTAACCGTTTATTTTATTTCAAAAAAAATTTATAAAACAGACAACTTCTTTAGCACTTTTTTTATTCTTTTGATTCTGGCCAACAATGTTGTTTTATATAATTTTACCCAACTAAAAGCTTACAGTGGCGATTTATTTTTTGCGCTTATTGCCATTATTCAATTTTTTTATTTATTAAATAATAACAAAATTTTTACTTTTTGGTCTCCACTTATTTTATTAATCGGACCTATATTAAGTTACACCTATCCCATTGCTGTTTCTCCAGTGGTTTTACTATACTTTTTTCAAATTTTTAACTTTAAAACTTCTGCTCATAATTCAATTAAATCTTTGTTGTGCCTTGTCTGCTTTTTTATAGGTTGCGCCATTGTTTGGTTTACAGATTTAAAATTTGTATTAACTGATAGCAATATGTACAACTGTTGGCGTATTTATGTCGTGGATTATAGTAGTTTTTCGGCATTTTTAATGGGAATTAAAACAGCTGGTTTTTCTTTATTTACAATTTTTACAGGTCCCACTACCACACAAGGACATAATTTTTTAAATATCCCATTAATAGCCTATCAATGGTTTCTTTTTATCATTTCTTTTATCGGATTTTGTTCCGTTTGTCTTTCTGAACTAAAATTATTTGTCCACTGTAAATGGCGTTATTTTTTAGAATGTGGAAACCGTATACAAGCCTATTTCTTTCTTCTTTTTTTAAGCACGTGGTTTCTTTATTTTTTAAAACTACTGCCCGTGATTGGCAATAGAATGAATGTTTATTGTGTGCCAATGATGATTTTTTTCTTTTTACAAGGTTTATTAACTTTAAAGAGAACAGGAGCAAATTTGTATCTTAAAAAACTTACTACTTTTATTACGGTTGCTTTTTTTATTTTTATGATAGCTTACATGTTGGCAAGGTATATTGAGATGTTTGCTGGCGGAACTAACTGGTATGAACCAGCAAGCTATGATAATTTTGGTAAAGCGCTTGCCTATGCTCAAACTAATAATGGCGTTATTGCGGTAAATATTAACACTCACTTTAATACTTTAGTTGATGCTTCCAGTGTCCAGATGGCAATCTTGGCTTACCCAAGATATAACAGTAATCCGACTTACGATATGCAAAAGAAAATACCTGTCGTTGTGTATGCCAATGACAACACCCCTATTTGCCAAGTATGTACTCAAGCTAAGCAGCCGATAGTTTTCGTCTATAAATATAATTTCTCAGTTGCTTCTTGTAATACTTATTGTCAAAAAAATTATCACTGAAATAATGATTACTTAACAATGGATTAACCAATGAATTATAATCCCACTCAAACTAATTTTGCTGGGGTAAGCCCTCCTGGAGAAGAAAGCTGTAAAATGATTGAGGCGGTTTTACGCTATCCTGTAGGCTCTGTTCTAGATTTAGGCACAGGTACCGGATTTATAGGAGTTTCTTTGGCTTTAAAAGACTTTGAAGTAGAAGCAACTGATATTAATAATAAAGCCTTAGAGAATGCTAAAAAAAATGCTCAATTAGCTAAGGTATCAATAAAAATCTTTTATTCTGATCTTTTTGATCATATACACCGTAAATATGATTTTATTTTATTTAATCCACCAAGAAATCCTGATGAGGGCTTATTAACTCGGTTAATAATAAGTATTATTAAAAAATATCCGCCTTTGGTTAATCTTATTTTACCTTTAGCGCAATTAATTTTTGGCAACAAAAGACGTCAATTCCTTTTATCATTCATTAATAATGCACAAACTTATTTAAATCTAAAGGGACGGTTAATTTTACATTTAACAGAAGCAGAGTTTAAAGAATTGTCTCAATCTTTACCCACTATAGAATTTAATTTAGAAACCCTTCTTTTAAAATCAAGTGGTAATGAAGTTATTACTTCTATTATTTTTCAATAATCATGAAAAAATTTGTTTTAACCTTGTTTCTGCGGCAATGAAATCTGCAAGCGTGTCTATATCAATAGAGTCCTTTTCATCCATTTCAAAAAATATTGTTTTATCCGTGTAAAAATTTATTTCATTTTCAAATTTTGCAGGCGCAATATAAATTGCACCATTAGGTAAATAATAGGTTTTATTATTTTGTCTTTGTAAATTTAACAAATTACTTTGTTGAAAACAAAATTCGACATGCCCTTGTTGGTTAGCCTGCATTAACCACGCAATTTTTTCAGGGACTTTTACTACTGAAACCAAGGTATCAGAGGGAGAAGAACGCTCCTTAAAATAGTGTTGAAAGGCTTGCTCAATATGTTCTGCAGTTCGCAAAGGTGAAGTAGGCTGTAACATAATTACATAATCATATTCTTCTTTAGTATTTTCTTTTACCCATTGTAAACAATGTTGTAAAGCTTGATTACTAGATGCTTCATCTGTAGCAAAATGTTTGGGACGTAAAAAAGGAACTTGGGCACCTTCCTTTTTTGCTATCTTTACAATTTCCTCACAATCCGTAGAAACAATAACCTTGTTAATACACTTTGCTTTAAGCGCCGCTTCTATAGTCCAGGCTATAAGCGGTCGCTGGTGAATCTCCTTAATATTTTTACCTAGCAATCCTTTGGACCCTTCCCTAGCGCCAATAAAAGCCAGTATTTTTAAATCACCCATGTATCAAAGCCTTTATAAATTATTTTTGTACGGTTAATAAACTTAAATGATGGATTATTTGGGATCCATGCACTATCATTCTTTGTCCCTCATCCAATTTAATAGTCCAAGAACGCAAAGGATCTTCTGGTTTTTTCTCTATATCAATATTAATATGAAAATCATTAAACGATCCTTTAAGGTTTTTAGAGTGAAGGTAATTTAAAATTCCCTGTTTTGAAAAGCAATTCCAACCCGGCTCCCATGAGGAGCTTTCTTCTATTCTTTTTACTTTTACTAAAACATCAATATTTTCTGGATTAAATAAACCAAAAATAAAAGCTCTCCCATTATTTTCAAAATTTACTAGTTTAAGAACCCGGTCAATGCATTGCTTATTATTATCAAAGATTGAGTGAACACCGTTCATGAAAACAGCATCATACCGGTTAAATTCTGAGGATAGTTCATCACCTTCATAAATATCCGCACACAAAAATTTTACTGTAGGCAAATTTTCTTTAGCTTTACTTAATAAGGTAGGAAGAATATCGATACCGGTTAAATTAGCATGCGGATAGCAATCATGAAGATAATATAAAAACTCTCCTGTTGCACAACCTATATCTAAAATTCTGGGGGTTTTAAATTGTTTTAAAAAGTTATCCGTCTCCTCTCTAATAAATTTAAAATATTCTTTAGGTTTGTGTTTTCTATCTTCAGCAAGATATAGATCATCATGAGTTCTCTTAGTTTTCATATATATTTCCTATAGTGGTTTAAACCATAAAATAATCTTCTTATGTCAATCCCAGTTGGCTTTTTTTATTAATTCTTTGGTTAATTAAATCTATCACTTTTTTATAAGCAGGATAATGATCATCAAATACAGCATAATAAGCCCTAGCTTCCTTTACAATAGATAAGTATTCCTCATAAGGCATCGCCAGTAATCGATTTAATTTGTTACAAAAAAGCTCGTAATTATCTTCGGATACAACACATAATTCTTCAACTTCAGGAAAACGGGTTACAGAAGATTTAAAAAAATTATGGCAAGGTGTTCCAGAACAATCTACAAATAATACTTTTCTACCTAAACCTAGCGCTTGAGTACCTACTGAAGAAAAAGAATTAACAACCACTTCACTTTCTTCCATGGCCAAATAAGTAGAAACATGCTGCTCAAATTGGATATAAGTAACAGCATTACCATATATTTCGTTATAATAATTCATAGCATAGTCATCTGAATCTCTTAAGGCTATACAACATTTTATATTGAATTCTTTAATAAATTTCGCCAGATATTTTTCTAAAGTAATAATAAGTTTTTTAAATTTCTCAGGGTAATCCGGATGTACCTCAAAAACACTCCAGGATGCTTGGGCTACTTTACATATTTGATATTTAATAGATTTACTATGTTTTGCTATAATACTACTTCTATAATAGCTTTGTGGCACGGGACCAAAAGGATAGTAATGATCTATTTTGTGTCCTTGTGCAGGAAAATGTTCAACCTCATACTGTCCATAACAGATATAATTAGTAAAAGAAATAATGGCATTTTTGCGAATAGATTCAGTACCTAACTTTCCCGTAGTCCCTAAAGGTCTAATTCCATTTTCAACTGCATAAAACTCTATAAACTTCAAAGTTCTACTTAACCAATGAAAGTGTTCGCTATCATCTACAATAGTAATAACCACCTTAGGATTTATTATTTTCAAACAACTTAATAAATAGATTCCTTTTAAATTTAAGCGCCCTATTTTTACAGTACAATACTTCAAATTAACTATCATATAAAATAACATTAAAAAAGAAAAATAAATTTTTTCATTGCGAGTTTCAAGTACAGAATATTTAAATTCTTTAATTACACAATCTAAACCAGGTAAACTTGCATGATCATAAATCACCAATGCTGATTTTTTAGGAGAACTAAATACAAGTTTTTGTATGATGCTTTTACAACCTCTAATTATTTTCATAATTATTTCTGCCCATAATTTTAGCCGATGGTAAAAATTTCATTTCTCTTAACAATAAAGAGAACTTTCCTTATCACTCAAAAACCATCAGCTTTGTCATCAAGGCTAAGGAAAAATCTCTGCTTCAACTAAGTTAGAAAATTGATTAGCAGTAACTTATTTTTTATAAAGCCTTTTCTTTCACGCTGTACAGTTATGCACTAATTAACTTTAATTTAATTACTCAATATATTCAACAAACTCTTTAAGTACCTTTAATCCCGCTTCACCACTTTTTTCAGGATGAAATTGTACGCCTACTACATTATTTTTTTTAACAGCACAAACAAAACTATTGTCTCCATAATCACAGGTTGCTAAAACATGCTCAGATTCATCACATTGTACATAATAGCTATGAATAAAATATTGATGCTCTTGCTCTAAATGCTTAATGATACTTTCATCAAACTTTTTTCTATTATCTGAATAGACATTTATTCTATTCCAACCAATATGTGGTAATTTATAAGGAGGAAACGTTACAGCGAGCTTTTTTACTGAACCCTTGATAACATCAAGGCCAATATGATAACCGTTTTCTTCGCTGTCTGTAAATAACAGCTGCATGCCTAAACAAATACCCAAAACTGGTTTTCTGCTATTAATATATTCTTTTAATAAAGAAAACAAATTTAATTTTATTAATTCATTACAGGCTGCTCCAAAAGCACCCACACCAGGAAAAATAAGCCCATTAGATGCCATAACTTCAGTTGGATTGGAAGTAACTAGTACATCAACTCCAAGTTTTTTAAAAGCATTAGAAATACTACGTAAATTTCCTAAACCGTAATCTAATATTGCGATTGTTTTTTTATTAGGCCGCATCTTTAAACTCTTACCTGAAGCTTCATTGCTAAAAGCTTTTCTTTAATGATACTAATTGGCATTAGATTATAATGAAGAACTGAAGCCAAGGCTATGGCACTAGGACAGGTTTCTTGGATCAGTTGCTTAAAATGTAAATCCGTTCCTGCACCGCCACAAGCAATTACTGGTATACTAACAGCTTCATTAATGGATTTAATTAAGGAAATATCAAAACCTTGCCGGGTACCTTCTTGATCTACACTTGTTAATAATATTTCTCCAGCTCCTAACGCTTGCAGTTTTATAGCCCAATCTAGAACCTCTAAACCTGTTTTTTCCCTACCATTATCAATATAAGCTTCCCAATGATTTCCTATTTTCTTTGCTTCAATGGAGGCAACCACACACTGTGAACCATATTTTTCAGCAACTTCAGAAATAAAAGCTGGTCTTTTCACTGCCGCTGTATTGATTGCTATCTTATCAGCACCCGCTAATAAGGCTGTTTTAACATCTTCCATAGTACGCAGACCACCACCAATAGTAATGGGAATCAAGATATCTTCACAAGCTTTACGAATTATGGAAAAAAGATTGTTTCTATCATAAAGTGAAGCAACAGCATCCATGAAAATTATTTCATCAGCTCCTTGCAAATAATATTGCAAAGCTAACTCATTAGGATCACCTATTTTTCTTAGTCCCTCTAAATGTATTCCTTTGATAACAAATTCGTTTTTTACATCCAATCTAGCAATAACTCTCATTACTCTCTCTATGCTTTTATTCTTTAAATTGAAAAAATATTAAAAATAATTTAAATATTCTTTTTCTGCCTTACAAAAATCTTCTGATTGGCCAATATCCAACCAATATTCATGAATTGGAAACATACTTACTGTTTTTTCTTTATCAATTAATGTATTAAGTAACGCTGGCATGTCACAGTATTGCTCAAGCTGAAAGTCCTGAACAATTTCTGGCTGCAAAACATAAATACCTGCATTCACAAAAAAATTATGTATTGGTTTTTCTTTTATTGAAATTATAGTATCTGCATTAGCCTCAACAACACCATAAGGAACTTGAAAATCATACCGCCTTACACACATGGTGGCACAATTGTTACTTGCCTCTTCATGAAAATTCAATAAATGCTCAAAATTAACTTTCGTTAAAATATCACTATTCATCATGATAATCGGCAAATTAGGTAAATCTTTAGGCAATAAACTTAAGGCTCCTGCGGTCCCTAAGGGCTTATTTTCATGAATATAATTTATTTTTATACCCCATGCAGAACCATCTCCAAAATAATTAATGATTTTTTCTGCAAGATAGTGCACTGAAATATAAAAATTTTTAAAACCATATTCAATAAAACTTTTAATAATATTTTCTAATATAGGTTGATTTCCAAGTCTTAACATAGGCTTTGGGGTATCCTCTGTCATCGGTCTTAAACGACTTCCAAAACCACCTGCCATTAAAAAAACAGGGTTATCATACTGTTTTTTTTGTATCAATTGCTGCAAGGTTTCTAAACCAACCAGCATATTATTATCATCGATTAAAGGTATATGTAATAGCTTATTTTTTTCCATAACTGATAAAATTTTATTCTTATCTTCATTAATAGTAATAGAGATTGGGTTAGCATTCATGATCTTAGATACTGAGTCATTTAAAGAGATATGTTTTAATAATGCTCTACGTATATCGCCATCAGTTATGGTTCCAAGTAATTGATTGTCTTCTGTGATCACCAAAGCTATTTGCAGTGAGCCTTGATCAATAATTTCAATTGCTTTTTGTATACTATCTGTCTTGTTAAGACAGATTTCACGCCAATTTTTCATCCTGAGTTTATTCCTAATTAAGATAAGTAGTATTAGCTAATACATCTTTATAGACTGTTGCGCCAGCTGCAATTACTGAATTTTCACCAATCACAACTCCTTGAATAATACTTGCTCCGGTACCAATATGCACATTATTTTTAACTATGACATTACCACTTAATGTTGCACCAGGCGCAACATGGCAATGTTCACCAATTATACAATCATGATCAATAGAAGCTTTTGTATTAATTATTGTATTATTTCCTATAACCACAGAAGGTTGAATAACAGCGCCAGCCATAATTTGAACCCCCTCCCCTAATTGCACATCTAAACCAATTATTGTACAAGGATGAATAACTGAAACAAAAGAATACCCAGCTGCTTTATATTTTTCAAACAGCTGTTGTCTAATTTTATGTTTAGGACCTGGCAGCATCCCTAAACCATTAAGCAAACTGATGGATTTAGCTGTGTATTGCAATATTGTTGGTTCTGTTCCTAATATTTTTATTCCAAAAATCGGATTTTCTTCACCGGTTAACGAAACCATTCCTAAAACAAGTAAGTTTAATTTCTTAACAACATCCACTAGAACTTTTGCATGTCCACCAGCACCAATTATGATTATTTGTTTATCCATCAATTAATTCATCTTCTTGATAATTACGTTGTGCCTCTTTTCCAAGTAGTTCCCAATACTTCATCGGGGATAAACCATTACCCGGCCTTTTCATTGTTAAATTATTTTCTAAATATGTTTGTCCTTGCAATATTTCTTTTGCTGCAACTAAACTTTTTCTAACAACCAATTTATTTTTTTGTTCTTGAGCACTTGGAATTTTTATACCATTTCCCAAAGACCTCTCTATATCACGAATATTTTTTACCATTTGCATTAGCTCTTCTGGATTTAATGAAGCAAGATGATCAGGGCCTTCCATAGCTTTATCTAGCGTATAATGTTTTTCAATGATCTTTGCCCCAATTGCTACTGCTGCAATAGGAATATGTATTCCTTCACTATGATCAGAATAGCCAACTGGTAATCCAAATGCACAACGCATAGTTTGTATTACCCTTAGATTTAAACTGGAAACAGCAGCAGGGTATTCAGAAGTACAATGTAATAAAGAAACTTGTTTTTTTAATGCTTCTTGACCTTCTAAAGAAAGATAGGCTTCCATAAAAGCATCCGGAGAAGGCTTTTCATTATTACCAATTAAACCAAAAGCAACAATGCCTAAGGCTGCCTCTACCTCACCTAATGTCGCCATACCAGTTGATACGATTAATTTAGCTTTGCTTTGTGCGTGCGCTAACAATAAAGGAGCGTTGGTTAATTCTCCTGAGGCGATCTTTAAAGTGTCCAACCCTAAATTATCAATTAAGAAATATAAGCTTTCAAAATCAAATGCTGTTGATAAAAAGTTAACATTATATTTTTTGCAATGCTTAAATAGCTCTTTAAATATTTGCTCTGACAATTCTAATCTTTTAAGCATCGAAAACTGAGTTTCATGGCTACCAGTAGTTTTTTGTTGATATTCTGCTTTAGATGCATTTTTTGATACTAAACATTTGGCTCTAAAAGTTTGAAATTTAACAATATCCGCACCAGCCTCGCAGGCCACCTCTATAAGCTTAAATGCATTATCAGGATTACCATTATGGTTAACGCCTGCTTCAGCAATTATTAAAGTGTTATTCTCCATAATTTTCCTTAATTAACAGATTGTTTATTAAATAATATGTTAGCATTTGAGTATTTATCTAGCCGTCAACATTATAAACACCTAAAATATCAATAATATTCTTCATTAACCAATATAAAAATTACTATTTAGCTCTAGTACCCGTTATAATATAAGCCTTTCTTTTCATTCTGATACACCGCTTGGAATATTTATTAGTCTCTCTGACAAGTATTTTGCATTGTCATCACTAGCAGTAAAACATTTTTTATACATGGGCAATTTATTGATTAATTGCCAGGTTGGTCTTGTCATAATTCCTGTATTATTAGTAAACCTTAAAAACTCATCTCTTTTTTCCTTGTTAGATAAGATAATTGCATTAAGCCAATAATTACTGATGGCATTAGTTGGCTCCATGATGAATTTAATGTCATCTTTTTTTGCAAAAAAATCTTGGTATTGTTTAGCCAAAGCTCGTTTTTTTAATATAAACGAATCTAATTGTTCTAGCTGAGCAACCCCCAGCGCTGCATTAATATTGGGCATACGATAATTATAGCCAATTTCATCATGGCTATACTCCCATGGATGGGATAACTTTGCTGTTGTAGTGAGATGCTTAGCTTTTTTGGCGAGGACTTCATTATTAGTAACAATCATCCCGCCGCCACCGGTCGTAATAATTTTATTACCATTAAAACTAAACACGCTCATTTTTCCATAAGAACCGACATGTTTATGTTTATAATAAGAACCCAATGCTTCAGCTGCATCTTCAATAAGCTCTACATGATGCTCTTGACATAATTTTGCAATTAAATCTATTTCTACTGGATGACCAAAGGTATGCATCGGTACACATGCACGAACGACGTTTCCTGTTATCTTGTTGACACAAGCCTTGTTTTTTTGGATTGTATGTTGCTCAAAAAAAGATTGTAGTTTTGCTGCAGATAAACCCAAGGTATTTAAGTCTACATCGATAAATAAAGGATACGCTTGACAATATGATATGGCATTACAAGTTGCAACAAAGGTTAAGGGCTGAGTAATCACTTCATCCTGAGCTTGTACACCCGCAAGTAATAAAGCAATATGTAAAGCTGCTGTTCCATTTACCACTGCGACCGCATAAGTACTATCAACATAGTTAGCAAATTCTTTTTCAAATCTATTAACATAGTGACCAACACTTGATACAAAGGTACTTTCAATAGCATCTAATAGATAAGCTTTTTCCTTGCCGTTAAAATAAGGAGCATGTAATGCAACAGGGCTTTTAAATTTATATAAATCCTTTACAAACTCAACAAAATCTTCATACATTATAGAGATCCGCTTTATATTGAGCTAGACACGCAGAATCCATAAACCAATTAATAGTTTTGGTGATTCCTTCTTCCAATGAAACAGCAGGCTTATAGCCAGTAAGTTTTTGTAGTTTAGTATTATCACACCATAATCGAAAAACTTCGGACGTTTTTGGCCTCACTCTAGGTTGATCACAAATTAACTCCAGCTCTTCCTTTCTCATAATTCTTTTAATCATATGAAATATATCACCAATTGAAATTTCTTGATTAGAGCCAATATTAATAGTCTGACCAACAGCTTCATTACATTCAGCTAACATTAATAACCCACGACAAGTATCGGTAATATAATTAAAATCTCGAGTAGGTGTAATATCTCCAAGCTTTATAGTGGTACTTCCTTTAGCTATTTGAGTTATAACTGTAGGAATAACTGCTCGTGCTGACTGTCTTGGGCCATAAGTATTAAATGGTCTTGCAATGATAACGGGTAATTCAAAGGAGTAAAAATAACTCATCGCAATAGCGTCAGCCGCAATTTTTGAAGCACTGTAAGGTGATTGAGGTTGTAAAGGATGTTTTTCGTCAATTGGCACATATTGTGCTGTCCCATAAACTTCACTGGTTGAGGTAATAATTACTCGTTGAGTATTATTATTTAGCGCAGCCTGACAAATGTTAGCAGTTCCATTGACATTAGTTTCAATATAGCTGTAAGGAGCCTGATAGGAATAAGGTATCGCAATTAACGCTGCTAAATGAAAAATAATATCTTTATTCTTAACTAATTGATTACAAAATACCGGGTCTCTTACATCACCCAACACTACTTTGATTTGCTTTAAATAAGATGATTTTTCAAGCCATCCCCAGTTTTGAAATGAATTATATTGCACTAATGCAGTTACTTGATAACCTTTATTGCATAATAAGTCAACTAGATGTGAGCCTATAAATCCCTCTGCACCAGTCACTAAAACTTCTTTATTTTTCATTTAAATGTCTTCTTTATTAATTTACTCTAACTTCTTCTTTAGTAAGTTTTGCCATCTGTCGAAATAGAGAACAATTTTCACTTAACTCATTATAATTACCCTCATCAACTATTCGACCTTTTTCTAAAATAAAAATCTTATGGCAATTCATTAAGGTAGATAGTCTATGGGCAATAATAATAATCGTTTTTTTAACGGACAAATTATAAATAGTTTCCATGATTGTATCTTCTGTTATTCCATCTAATGCACTCGTCGCTTCATCTAAAATAATTACTTCTGGTTCATTATATAAAGCCCTTGCAATACCAATCCGCTGTCTTTGTCCACCACTTAGCCTAATCCCTCTTTCTCCTAATACCGTATTATAACCATAAGGCAGCTCATTGATAATAAAATCATGAATGCTAGCTGCTTTAGCAGCTTTTTCAACTGCTAGTAAACCAGTGTGATTATTTTCACCCCGACCAAAGGCTATATTATTGATTACGGTATCATCGGAAATAAAAATATGTTGTGGGACATACGCTAATAATTTTTGCCATGCGCCTAAATTATACCCATCAATTACCTGACCATCTATTAGCAATTCTCCTTGATAGGGTTGCAATAACCCTAAAATAATATCAACCAAAGTAGTCTTGCCAGCACCTGTGCTGCCCGCAAAACCTATAATACTATTCTTTTTAATCTCCAAAGAGAGATTGTCTAAAATATTATTCGCGGAACTTTGGTATTTAAAGCAAATATTTTTTAATGCAATGCTATCGTTAAATGTTAATGCCGTCGTTTCTTTTGATGAGGTTACTTTCATTTCCTTTTCTTTTTCAAACATATCATTATATAGCAGATCTATGGCAGCTAAATTTAATCGTGCTTGAGACAAAGATACAAAAACGGTTTGTACAGCCGGCATTAACCGATAGCCAGCAAACGCATAAACTGACAACAGAGGAATAATACTATCTCCTTGTGCATTTAATGCTAACAAAATAATGGTGATTAAAATAATTCCACCAAAGGCAACGGTTTCTAAAGCATATCTAGGTAATTGCGGATAAATATTGCTTTGCGCTACATAAGTAGCAATTAAATAACTTGGTTTAGAAAAATTATCTAAGAAAAATTTTTCATTATTATAAAGTTTAATTTCTTTGATACCACCAAAACATTCATAAGAGGCTTTAAATAATAATTCACTTTCTTCGGTAAGCTTCTTGCCTATCGAATGTAGGCGTTTTCTTAAAGAAAGGAAAATTATTGTATAAATGCCTCCTATGACAAAAGTGATGGAAAATGCAACCATTGGGTTTACATAAAACAGCAACACCAATATCAACACAATCGCGATTAATTTAGCAAACGCTAAAATACCTGGTATTAATACTCCACCAACAATTCTTTCAACCTCTTGCAAAAGATTTTTACTTAGCGTTGATGAGTTTTTGTCTAAGAAATAGCTGTAAGGCAAACGAAAATAATTGGTTAATAGTTTATAGGCCAGGGTATATCTACGCATATAACCCACACGAAGCATTATCGCCAAAGTTAATGCTGAAGCTGCATTACCTATTAACAGCACTAAAAATACCGCCACCCCTAAAAAAATTAAAAATGCATGAACACTAGAAAAATTAAAATACGTATAAATAAATTTTACTTTTTCATGCTGTAATACAAGGCTTGGTTGAATAATTAAAGCCATAAACGGCATAACAAAGGCTATACCAATAATTTCTAATAGCGCAGTAAAAATAACCGGTATTAATAATAAACCAATTATGTATTTTTCTTTTTTGTCAAACAATGCCCACATTTTAACAAACGAATTTTTGCGACTTTTTTTCATTAATTTTACCGTTTTAATGCTAACTTTTTAATATTTCTTTCTGACTTAAATTTTTTTCATGCAAACAAAAATTTTTATCATAGAATTCCATATTCTCATTTAACCAAAAAATACAAATAGGCGTTTTAATCATACTTGCATAAGGGTTTAAATCCCAAAAAGAAGAAAAATATTGATTCAACATATTTTTTTCTATTTGCGAATAATACCAATGGCTCTTGATCCGATTAAACATTTCTTGAGTAGCTTTTAAGATTTCAGCTGCTGAATTTTCAATATACTCAAGATTATATTTTTTACTAAAATTAACATGATCAAAAATACTTAACTCTATGTCTTGTGGTAAAGAATAAAAAGGGGCTATCTGTTTAGTACAGATATTTCTTAACTTTTTAGGAATATATAAACAATTTTTACTATGCGGAGCAAGCCAATAAGGAACGTGATTCACAGCCAAAATGGGCTTATCAAAAATTTGTCCTATGTCACAAAGTCCACATGAGGTGCCTAGAATAAATTCGCTGACATAAATTAAAAATATATCCATAAAATCACTTCTAACCTCAGAAAATGGATAATCAATAAATCTTTCATGCTGAAACGCGGCTCTTTTCTCAACCTTCGCCCCCATTCTAATTACCCAATAACCTTGATTGATTAGAAATTCCATAGCCGGAATAAAATTATTTATATCAGCATCTCTACTCTTATGACCAGAAAAATCAACGCCTGGCAGCGTCGCTTGCAAATAGGCTTGGTCTCTAACAACGATGCAAACAAGTTTATCTTTTTTTGTATCAAACCCTAATTGTGAAAGTATAGACTCACCTTGCTTTATTTCAATAGCTGTAAAATTTAGTGAAGGGATTGTATTAATATATAAATCATATTCATTAGCATAGACACGCATTTCTGCAAATAAGCCAAATTTTTTTAATATTTTTTTTCTTCCTAATAATTTTGAAATAGTTAAATTATCAATTATGCATAATTTTCTTTTTAACATTTTCAGCAATTGTTTATTTGCAGGCTGATAATACAAAAGAAACAAATAATGCGTCTTATTGTTTATCTCACCTGCTTGTTTTTTCCTTAAAAAAATATCTTGCTCTAAAGCTAAATGGCCTATTCTACTCGAATTCAAAATAACTACTTTATAGGAGATTACTAACCGTACAATCAAAAGAATTGGCAGTATTAGCAAACAAAAAATGGTGTCCCAAATTATAATTATATTTTTTTTGAAAAGTGTTTTAGTGTTTTCTGCTTTATTAACAATTTTCATTGTACACCTTTAATTAATACTTCTACTTTGCATCACCAAGCAATAAATCAATCCAGTGATGTAATATTGCATTATGACTAGTCTCAGACATGCCATAAGTATTTGTTGCCACATAAAAATTTATATGCCCTAATTTTCTTAACTGATTAGTTTCTTTCATTGCAGACAAAGTAATAACTGTAGCGCCTAAAGACAGTGCCGTTTTAACACCTTTAATAATATTGGGAGAATTACCAGAACTGCTAATAGCCACTAGCATATCACCTGAAATAATTCTATTTTGAAGTGGCTCAGAGAACACGGACTCATAGTTAATATCATTACTGACTGCTGTCATTAAAGCTAAATCTGTTAATACCTGCGTATGGACCTTACCGTTTTTGGCTAAATCAGCTGAATAATGACTCGCCATAGCAGCGCTTGCACCGTTGCCAATAAAATACACTAGCCTTTTTTTAGCACGTAATTGGGTAGTAATATTCAACAACGTTTTAAAAGCTTCATCCGTTTCGATTACTTGTCCGTTTTGTTCTGTGGCTAACAGGCTTAATAAACAATTATTCAGAAATTGAACATTAGTAATCCATGGCATTTTTTTGTCCGTTTTTAAAAATTAGGCTAAATCACTAATCAAAACCTTAGTAATTTTTCTTTGCTAAAGTAAATAAATAATCAGGCATTTTGTAACATAAAGTTAGGCATTGCAAGCGAGATCCTTGGGAATAATTAAACAATTGCTAATTTAATTACCACTCTTTTCATAATTAAAGTGTAATTTAAAATTATCTCTTCCTTAGTTGGTTCTACTAGCTTCTTTACTTCATTCAATGTTGCAAGAATAAGCTATGAATAGTACACTTTGTCCACTTTCTTTTATCTTAAAGAGTACACTCATGGAAAATATATTAATTACGGGCGGCGCAGGATATGTTGGTAGCTTATTAGTCCCTCAATTACTTGATTTAGGATACAAAGTTACTGTGTATGATACCTTATTTTTTGGTGATGATTTTTTCCCTAAAAATAATTCTAACCTAACAATCATTGAAGGTGATATTCGAGATATTCATCATCTTCAGCAAGCATTTAAAAATATTGACACTGTCATCAGCCTTGCTTGCATCTCTAATGACGCTAGTTTTGTTTTAGATGAAGAATTAAGCACCTCTATTAATTTAGAGGCCTTTGAACCCATGGTTATTGCTGCTAAATCAGCAAGGGTAAAAAGATTTGTTTATGCTTCGTCAAGCTCCGTCTATGGTGTTTCAGACAAGCCCAATGTAACAGAAGACCATCCGCTGGTTCCCTTAACTTTATATAATAAATACAAAGGCTTGTGTGAACCACTCTTATTTAAACATCAAAACGAACATTTTACTTGTGTTACTATTAGACCCGCTACCATTTGTGGTTATGCGCCGCGCCTGCGCCTAGACCTAAGTGTTAATATTCTAACCAACCATGCAGTGGCCAACGGCAAAATAATGGTGCTTGGCGGTAATCAGCTTCGCCCCAATCTACATGTTCAAGATATGTGCGATTTATATCAATTGCTACTAACTGTGCCCAATAAAGCGATCGCAGGCCAAATTTTTAACGTCGGTTATCAGAATATGTCTATTCTTGATATCGCGCAAGTTGTCAAACAAGTCGTAGAAGAAGAGTTTCCTCAGAGACCGCCTATTCAATTAGAAATTACTGACTCGGACGACAAGCGTTCTTATCATATAAATTCTGATAAAATTAAAAAACACCTAGGATTTACACCGAAATTTTCAGTTGAAGACGCTGTACATGGTTTATGTAAAGCTTTTAAAGCAGGTAAAATTCCAAATAGCATAACTGATGATAAATATTATAATGTTCGAAGAATTAAATCTTTGGAAGTTGTTTAATGGCTAATAAACCTATCGCTCTTGTAACCGGCGGCGCTGGTTTTATTGGTAGTCACATGGTTGACTTACTACTTCAACATGATTATCAGGTACGAGTCATTGATAATTTAATAGGGGGGCATAGCAAGAACTTAAAGCAACATGCTCATAACCCTAATCTTTATTTTGCAGAAGATGATATTTTAAATTTAAGTCCCAACTCTTCATTATTTCATAATGTTAGCTATGTCTTTCATTTTGCTGGGATAGGGGACATTGTACCTTCTATTGAAAACCCTAGTAAATACATGCTCAATAATGTTTATGGAACTGTCAAAGTATTAGAAGCCGCACGTTATGCAAAGATTAAAAAATTTGTCTATGCTGCCTCTTCTTCTTGTTATGGCTTAGCCACAACACCAACAGATGAAAAACATAACATAGCGCCACAATATCCTTATGCGCTCTCCAAACATCAAGGTGAATGTGCAGCTTTCCACTGGCATCATGTTTATAAAATGCCGGTCAATTCTATTCGAATATTTAATGCTTATGGAACTCGTGTCAGAACAACAGGTGCATATGGCGCTGTATTTGGCGTATTTTTTAAGCAAAAATTAGCTGATAAACCTTATACTGTAGTAGGAGATGGCAATCAAACTCGAGATTTTTTATATGTTACCGATGTAGCAAAAGCTTTTTTAGCTGCTGCAGAAACATCTTTTCAGGGAGAAGCTTGGAACATAGGTGCAAATAAACCTCAATCTATTAATTATTTAATAGAATTATTAGGTGGCGGCAATATTACTTATGTCCCTAAACGCCCTGGTGAACCTGATTGCACCTGGGCTGATATTACTAAAATAAAAAATCAATTAAGATGGTCCCCTCAAGTTTCTTTTGAGGAAGGAGTAAAAATGATGCTAGCTGAAATAAATAATTGGCAAGATGCACCATTATGGGATAAAGACTCAATTGCTAACGCAACACAGACATGGTTTGAATATTTAGATTAAAGGGAGTTAGTATGTTTTTAAACAGCTATAAACATAAAATTAAAACCATTGAGGAATTAGCTGAAATAATTGGGCCTTTTCCCCGTCAAAAAAAAATTGTCATGTGCCACGGTGTTTTTGATGTGGTTCACCCTGGGCATGTACGACATTTAATGTATGCAAAAAGCAAGGCTGATCTATTAATAACCAGTCTAACAGCAGATATTCATATTAATAAAGGCCATTATCGTCCACACGTACCACAAAATATTCGTGCGGCCAATTTGGCAGCTTTTGAAATGGTAGATTTTGTAATTATTGATAAAAATTCCACGCCTCTTATTAACATTAATAAACTTCAACCAGATTTCTTTGCCAAAGGCTATGAATATTCTGGCACTAATAAACCCATTAAAACAGTTGAAGAAGAAAATCTGCTGGCAAGCTATGGCGGGCAAATACTCTTTACTCCAGGTGATATCGTTTATTCTTCTTCTAAATTAATTAATTTAGCAGAGCCCATGATTCGCTTAGAAAAATTAGCCACTGTGATGGAAATTCATAATATTTCCATTAATGACCTGGAAACTTGTTTGAATTTAGACAAAAACCTTACTGTACATGTTATTGGTGATACTATTGTAGATGGCATTATGCAAACTAATGTCATTGGTGGTCAAATTAAAACGCCCACCTTAAGTGTTCATTTGGAAGCGCAAGAAAATTATGTTGGCGGTGCTGCTATTGTTGCCAAACACTTAAAAGCAGCCGGCGTGAATGTCATTTTTACAACGGTATTGGGTGAAGATGAGCTCGCTCAATTTGTAATACAAGATTTAGAGCAAGCTGGTGTAATAACGCAAATTATTGTAGATAAGAAAAGACCTACTACTTATAAAAACGCAGTGGTCGCCAATGGTTATCGACTAGTCAAAATTGATACGCTTGATAACTCCTCAATTTCTGACTTGATTGTTAATCAATTGATAGAAAAAATCCGTATTACTCAGGCTGATGCGGTTATTTTTAGCGATTTCAGACATGGCATTTTTAATAAAAGAACTATTGAACCTTTGGTTTCAGCCATTCCAAACAAGTGTTTTAAAGTAGCTGATAGTCAAGTAGCTAGCCGTTGGGGAAATATTACCGAATTTAAAGGTTTTGATTTAATCACCCCCAATGAACGAGAGGCCCGCTTTGCTTTAGGTGATCAAGACTCGGGAATTCGTCCTTTAGCAAGTAATTTATATGATCAAGCCCAATGTGAAACTTTAATTTTAAAACTAGGCGAACGTGGCTTATTAACCTGTCTTAATAACCATCACGAGGCGCTAGATTCTTTTGTTGTTATTGACAGTTTTGTAGATCGCGTAGTCGACGCTGTCGGCTCTGGAGATGCTTTATTGGCTTATGCCACACTAGCTTTATTGAAAGGTTATTCCCCTATCGTTGCCAGCATTATAGGCTCTATGGCTGCAGCCTGTGAATGTGAAATTGATGGTAATATTCCTATCACCAAAGAAGATGTAACTAAAAAAATACTGCATTTAATCGATCATAATAAATATTTATTTGAATCATCTTCTGCAATTAATAATATACCGGTTAATACTGAAAGCGTAAAAGAACTATGAGGGTTATTGTTGTTGGCTTAGGGGTTCAAGGCAACAAGCGCCTCCATTTTTCTGGCAAGGATTTTGTAGCTGCAGTTGACGTAGTAAAAAAAGATAAGGCAATTTATCAAGATATTACCGATGTGCCACTGACAAGTTATGATGCCGCCTTAGTTTGTTTACCCGATGCACCTAAATACAAAATTATTCGTTATTTGCTTGAAAATAATAAACATGTTCTAGTTGAAAAACCTTTACATACCGAAACAGATGAACAAATTTTAGAGCTTCAAGTTTTGGCACAGAAAAAAAAGTTAGTTTGTTATACTGCTTATAATCATCGTTTTGAACCACACTTTATTCAAATGAAAAACTTAATTGATTCAGGTGAATTGGGTAACATTTATTCTTGCCGTTTATTTTATGGTAACGGCACAGCAAGATTAGTAAGAAATTCAATTTGGCGTGATCAAGGACTTGGCGTTTTAACAGATTTAGGCTCTCATTTATTAGATACTATAATTTTTTGGTTTAAACATATCCCTTCATTAGGCTTTGAAAATATTGTTGTTAATACTTTTGAAAATAATGCACCCGATCATGTTATAGTAATCAATAAAAAATCGAATCCTGTGCTGAACCTTGAAATGAGTTTAATTTCTTGGCGCAATCACTTTACTTGTGATATTTTTGCAGAAAATGGCTCAGCCCACATTGATTCTTTATGTAAATGGGGCCCCAGTCGCTTTATTCATCGGCAACGTTTATTACCCAGTGGTCGCCCTCCTGAAGAAACTATTACCTTGGAACAAGAAGATCCTACTTGGGCAGTAGAATACTTGCATTTTAAAAATTTAATTATCAATGGTGCAACAACTGATTTAACAACTGACCTTTGGATACAACAAACCTTAAAACGTTTGGGCCAAAGTTATTATAATTCAATTAAGGTTTTATCTTGAACAGAAACGAAAAAACTATTGTTGGCTGTGTTAGTATGTCTCATTTGGGCTTATTGCATGCAACGGCTTTTGCTGAGAAAGGGTTTGGTGTAATTTGTTATGATAATGACCGACAGGTAATTAATAATTTACAGCAAGGTATTTTACCCATTACTGAACCTCAACTAGATGAATTATTTAATATTAGTTTTAACAAAATGCGGTTTTCTACTGCTCTTGAGCCTCTTAAACAATGCAATGTAATCTTCATTGCTTGTGATGTTCCAACTGATAATTCTGGTAACAGTGATTTAACTATTATTCATCAATTAGTTAATCAAGTACTATCGGTTATATCCGATAATTGTTGTTTAATACTGCTGTCTCAAGTTCCTCCAGGCTTCACTCGCGCTATTAACTTTGCTAAGCAAAAACTTTTTTATCAGGTTGAAACGCTTATTTTTGGACAAGCCGTAGAGCGCGCCTTATATCCAGAACGTTTTATTATTGGTGTCAATGACCCTACTCAGTCGTTACCTAAAGATTATTTAAACTTATTATCTTCATTTAACTGCCCAATTCTTACCATGCGTTATGAAAGCGCAGAGTTGGCAAAAATCGCGATCAATATGTTTTTAGTTTCTTCCGTCAGCACTACTAATCTTTTAGCAGACATTTGTGAAAAAATTAATGCCGACTGGCAAGAAATAATGCCCGCATTAAAATTAGACAAACGGATAGGTCCTTATGCTTACTTGAATCCTGGATTAGGCATAGCAGGCGGCAATTTAGAACGTGATTTAAATACTGTTATCCAATTAGGTCAAACACACCACTCCAATACAAATATCGTCCAGGCTTGGTTAGAGCATTCTAAATATCGCCAAGAATGGGTATGGCAATGCTTACAACAAACTGCGATCAACAAACAGGTTAATCCTACTATTTGTATATTAGGTCTAACCTATAAAGCTAATACGCACAGTATAAAAAATTCACCTGCCATCAATTTAATTAATCGTCTAAAAAACTATCGAATTAAAGTTCATGATCCTGTGGTAACTATTAAAGATACGCATGCGGAACAAAAAACCGACATGATAAGTGCTATACGTGATGCGGATATTGTTATTATCATGACACCATGGCAAGAATATCAGCACTTAACTATTGATTTATTAGGCGCAACAATGAAAGGTGAAATTGTCATTGATCCTTATCAAGTTATCAGCTCCAATGATAAACAAATAACTAAAATAAAATATTTTACATTAGGCAAACAATCTAAAAAAACTGACCGAGAGAAAATTAATTATGTTGAAACATAATAATAGTAAAGCAATAACACCTAGTCGGGTAGTTATTTTAGGCGCCAAAGGATTTGTTGGCTCCGCTACTACCACTCTTTTATCAAAAAATAATTTTAATGTTCTTTCTTTAGGACAACAAGAAGTAGATTTATCAAAAAACGAATCCGTTGACAAACTAACTCATATTCTATGTCCTGATGACGCGCTAATTATTGTTTCTGCAAAAGCGCCTTGTAAAAATTATACTATGCTTTATGAAAACATAGCGATGATGAAAAATGTTTGTGATGCGCTAATAAAAAAACCGGTCAAACAAGTAATTTATATTAGTTCTGACGCTGTTTATGCTGATTCTGCTAATAAAATTACTGAAAGCTCTTTAGTTGCATCAACCTCTTTGCATGGCATTATGCATTGGGCTAGAGAACAAATGCTTTCATCAATAATAGCATCTCAGGCACTTCTAATTATGCGCCCCTCTCTACTCTATGGTAAGGCCGATCCACATAATGGCTATGGCCCTAACAGCTTTTATCGATTAGCCGCAGCAAATAAACCCATCCAACTGTTTGGCAAAGGTGAAGAATTACGTGACCATGTATATATCAATGATGTGACTGAAATTATTCGTTTATGTTTAATCCATCAAAGCCATGGTATTTTAAATATTGCTACTGGCAATGTAATTTCTTTTTATGATATTGCGCAACAAATAGTAAAACTCTTTGATCACAAAGCTGATATAATTTGCAATCCAAGAAACGCTCCCATGCCTCATAATGGTTATCGCGCTTTTGATCCATCACTTTCTCACAGGTTATTTCCTGCATTTCAATATACTTCTTTTACCGAAGGAATTTTAAAAACTCATTTTGAATATCAAGCTCAATTTAAAGAAGAAAGCTATGTCTGAAATTAATTTATTAAAATCTCTACCTAAAACAAAAAGAAATGTTCAAGCAAGAGCTGAAGCAAAAGATCCTAAGGTTATTCATATTGCTAAGCAATTCTCAGAGCTTTTTTTTGACGGACCTAGAAAATATGGTTATGGCGGTTATTATTACGACGGCAGATGGATTCCGGTTGCTAAGGACATTATTGAGCATTTTAATTTAAAACCAGGGGATAGAGTATTAGATGTAGGTTGTGCAAAAGGATTTTTAGTCAAAGATCTCATGAAAGTTTGTCCTGGTTTAGAAGCATTTGGACTCGATATTTCTGAATATGCTCTAAAACATTGTGAGCCAGAAATCATTGGAAGATTGCATCAAGGTACTGCTGATCAACTTCCTTTTCCAGATAATAGCTTTGAGGCTGTTATTTCTATCAATACTATCCATAATTATAAACGTGAAGGAGTAATAACGGCTCTAAAAGAAATTCAACGGGTATCAAAAGGAAAAGGCTATGTACAGGTAGATAGTTATCATACGCCTGGACAAAAACAGCTACTTGAAGAATGGGTTCTTACTGCAGAATTTCATGATTATCCACAAGAATGGATTAAGCTTTTTAAAGAGGCTGGTTATACCGGTGATTATTATTGGACTATTCTAGAGTAGTATAACCGCATCAATTAATAAATTACTTATTAAAAATAAAAGCAGTGTGGTATTAAGCAGTGATATTCTCTTTGTTTAATAAACTTTCATTTTGATAATACTTATTTGTATAAAACTCTTTTACAGCTTCTATTGTATAATTAATCTCTTCTTCAGTTAAATACGGGTGTGCTGGTAAAGTAATAACTTCTTCGCCATGTTTCTCTGCCACAGGAAAATCACCTTTCTTGTAACCTAAATATTTTGCTGCTGGCTGCATATGCATAGCAATAGGATAATGTATTTTAACTTCAATACCTCGTTCTAATAAATAATTAAGTAATTGATCACGGTATTTAACTCGTAATACATAAATATGAAACACGTGGTAAACATCTCTTCTACGAATAGGCACATCAATAAATTCTAATAATTCTGCAAAGGCTTTATCATAACGGTAGGCAATATTACGTCTCTTTTCAGTAATTTCAATTAGCTGATCTATCAATCTATTAGCAATAACCGCTTGTATTGTATCCATTCGACAATTAATCCCAAATTCTGCGCAAACATCACGATCAATTAATCCATGGTTGCGATAGCGTCTTAATTTTTCAGCATATTCGTCAAAACGCGTTAGAATAACACCTGCATCAGACCAAACATTTAAATTCTTTAAAGGATGTAAGCTAAAGGCAGCCAAATGCCCCCAATTTCCTACATGCTTACCTTCTACCTTTCCTAATATGGTTTGACAAGCGTCTTCTATTACATAGAGATTATGTTTTTCAGCAATTTTCATTATCTTAGGCATGTCAGCAATATTGCCCGTGTAATGTACGGGCATAAGCGCTTTAGTTTTATCCGTAATAGCAGCTTCAATTTTATCAGGATCGATGACATAGCCATTCTCACTATCAACAAAGACTGGTGTTGCACCAGCTTGCACAATAGCCCCAACAGTAGCAATAAACGTATTAGCGCAAGTGATTACTTCATCGCCTTGGCCAATTCCTAAAATTTTTAATGACATCGCTAGAGCATCGGTGCCTGTTCCAACACCGATTGCATGCGGAATCCCATGGAGCTTTGCAAATCTTTCTTCAAATTTTTTTAATTCTTTACCAAGCGTAAAATCTGCGGTTTTAACAAATTTACGCAAATCATCTAAATATAAATCGATATTTTCAAACTGTCGTTCTAAATATGAATAAGGGACTCGCATTGTGTATTAACTCTTTGTGAATCATAAAAGGACTTAATTTGTTCTATAATATAATCTAAATGCTGCTCTTCTAGTTCTGAATAAATTGGTAATGACAAAACTTGTTTTGCAATACGATTTATATTATTTAAATCATGTTCTGTATACTCTAAACTCTTTACAGCAATAGGATGTTTGTGAATAGAAACCTCGTAGTGAATTCTAGTTTCTATTCCTTTACTTTTTAGATGTTCTCTTAATGCTTCCCTATTTTGTGCTTTGATTATATAAGTGTGAAAAACCGAGCTATAGTTCTCATCAGCTACCGCTGGTAAAACTATTTCTGTAATATCTTTAAGATGTTTGGAATAGTAGCTAGCTATTTCTACACGTCGTTTTGTCCAATCTTCAAAATATTTAAATTTAATATTTAAAATTGCCGCCTGTAAAGAATCCAGCCTAGAAGTATTATTCCAATACTCACAATACCCTTGCTTTGATAACCCATATTGACGTAATGCTCTTATTTTATCAGCTAACTCCACATTATCCGTAATAATTATCCCCGCATCTCCACAAGCATTAAGCGTTTTGAAAGGATGTAAGCTGAAACAGCCCAACTCTCCAAAAGTACCAACAAGCTGTTGCTTATATTTTGCTGCAATCGCTTGCGCACAATCTTCGATAATAGTTAAATTGTATTGCTGAGCAAGCGAGCAAATTTTATCCATGTCACAAGGCCTACCTGTCCAATGGACAGGAAGAATGGCCTTAGTCTTCTTGGTTATTTTTTCTTCAATTTTTTCGACATCAATATTATCATCATTACCGATATCAATTAAAATTGGCTTGGCGCCGACCACCACAATACTACTTACTGTGGTAATAAAAGTATTAGCTGTGGTAATAACTTCATCACCTTTACCTATATCTAGCGCTTTTAAAGCTAAGATTAACGCATCAGTTCCAGAAGCAACTCCAATTGCATATTTTTTTTGATGAAAGGTGGCAAATTTTTCTTCAAACTCTTCTACTACTTTTCCTAAGATAAAATTACCTGATCTAAGAATATTTTCTATAGAATTCATTAGTTCGGGTAAAATAGCTTCGTGCTGCTTATTTAGTGCAGAAAAAGGGACTTGCATTATTTCCTCATAAAATTTATAGCATTAAATATTATGGAAACCAGCATACTACTTTATATATTAAATTAAAGCTAGTTTTGAAAATAAATTTAGTATTTATGAGATACTTTATTATAGTTTAAAGACTGATAAGTATTTGATCTTACCGTAATCGATCACTACATTAAAAGTGTTAATAATTATAGGTGCTATTGTTTAAATCTTGTCCTGTTTTTAAACTCATTATAAGCCATACTACCAATCATACCAAAACAAATACCAAAGAGTATAAATTTAAAGAACCGCCACCATTTTGCAAACTGATAATGAGCAAGCCGCATGGTTGGTTTGCTTATGATAGACATAGTAAGAGAAAGGGAATTTTTTTCTTTTAAATAAGAAGGTGCATAAGTTTTTACAATATTTTGTAACTGGACATTTACATTATTTATTCCATTATTTAGCAAATAAAGAAATACATAATAGTGAGTTTGATAATCTTCTGCAAAAGCATAATAAATATAAGGGTTGGATGGATGAGCAACAACATTCCAGTTATTTAATAAGGCATTAGGAGTATTGGGAAACATTTTGTATCTAACATAATGAGAATAAATTATGTTAGATAATGCTGGATCTTTAATGATTGGTAAGCTAATGACAGCTGAAAACTGATAATACGAATTCTTGGGATTTAAATAAAATTGAATTCCCATCCCTAAGAAAATACAAAAAATAAGAATAAAAATTTTTTTGCATTGACTCGTTACTTTAAACAATTCTTTTAAATAAATTTTATTATGTCTTTTAGAACTCATGTTCAATATATTCCAAAAAGGCAGAAAATAATGGTTTCAATATAGCTCAAAATATATACGCCTGCTTGCTTTTTGATTACCTACACCCTGAGTTTGCTAGAGTAACTTAAATTAATTTTTAGCTATTTTGATAAAATACTATATTTCGGCGCCTTGTATTAAAAATTTTGCTTGTAGCCCAACCTCACTGTCATTAAAAGGCTTTCTTATTAAGAACTCATCCTATAAAAACCTTAATTAAGTAGTTATCTAATAAGAATATCAATTTAAAGACCACTATAAAATAGAGAATAAAATAATTATAATTGTATAAACAGCTTTTTAAAATTAAAATCAATTTTTAACAAGAGCTTTACTTTTATCCTATTCCTCAATACATTGGCGATTTTATATTTAGTTCTTAAGAAATGAGTTATCAAAACAAAATTAATATAGCTATACAAGCTGTGCAGCAAGCAAGCACCGCCGTTATGGACATTTATAAAACAAAAACTCCCCGGTATATATTAAAATCTAAAAGTTTATCTCCTTTTTCTGAGGCTGATATCACCGCTAATCAAATTATCTGCCAGACATTAAAAAAACACTTCAATTATCCTATATTTTCTGAAGAAAATAAGCTTAATAAGTCCCGCTTTTTAACCAAATATATTTGGCTTGTAGATCCATTAGACGGAACTAAAGAGTTTTTATCAAAAAGAGAAGAATTTACTATCAATGTTGCTTTAATAAAAGACAATCGCCCAATAATTGGCGTTATCGCTTACCCAGCAAAAAACGTTATTTATCATGCAACACTTGGCAAAGGTGCTTATTTTTCACAAAATTTTTGCGATACCAAACTTCACATTTCAAAAAAACAAGACTTAAATAACTTAAAAGTTGCTGTAAGCCGCTCACACGCTATTCCTACTCTTATACAGAGACTCAAAACTCTAAACAATTGTGAATTAATTGCTTGTGGTAGTGCATTAAAATATTGTGCGGTTGCAGAAGGGAGCATTGATGCAACGGTACGTAAAACGCCTTTATATGAATGGGACATTGCTGCAGCTGACTGTATTTTACACGAGGCTGGCGGTATAATAACAGACTTTTCAGGCAAATTATTAAACTATAATAACAAGTCTAGATTAATAAAGGATGGGATTATTGCAACTAATCTTACATTACATCCTCTATTGCTTACTTTAATGAATAAAGGGTAATCATGGATCAATTAGAGCATTTAGAAAACAAAAGTATTTATCTATTACGTGAAGCTTATAGTCAAATTAAAAACTTATGCATGCTCTGGTCAATTGGAAAAGATAGCACTGTACTATTATGGTTAGCTAGAAAAGCTTTTTTTGGTCATGTTCCCTTTCCTTTAGTTCATATTGATACATCATTTAAAATTTCAGAAATGATTACTTATCGAGACAAATTTGCTTTAGAGTGGAATTTAACAATGATTATTGGTCAAAATAAAGAAGCCATTCACTCAAAGCAAACTTTTCCTGATGGCATTATCGATCGCACACAATGTTGTCAATCTCTAAAAACAACTGCACTTAAAGATACCTTAAACGGTAAAAAACCTAGATATAAATTAAATCATAATACAGGTAATTATGAGCTTGATTCTAATAATGAACCTTATACAGGTGTTATTGTAGGGATTCGCTCAGATGAAGAAGGTAGTCGTTCAAAAGAGCGCTATTTTTCACCTCGTGATGAACATAACAATTGGAATATAGCGACCCAACCTCCTGAATTTTGGAATCAATATAAAACAGATTTTTTACCAGGTTCACATATTCGAATACATCCCTTATTAGATTGGACTGAGTTGAATATATGGGAATATATTCAACGAGAAAATATACCAACTGTTTCATTGTATTATGATCAAGGTACCGGACAACGTTATCGTTCTTTGGGTTGTGCACCTTGTACTAATCCCGTATGCTCCTCAGCCAAAAACCCCCAAGAAATTATTGTTGAATTACAAAGCGGGCGGTTTGCTAATATTGCTGAACGCTCTGGTCGAGCACAAGATAATGAAATTGGAGGACTCGAAGAGTTAAGAAAAGAAGGGTATATGTAATGCTAAATGAATGCATGAATATTATTTTTGTAGGTCATGTAGATCATGGAAAAAGTACAGTTATAGGTCGGCTTTTAGCAGAAACTAATGCATTACCTAAAGGTAAATTAGAAAAAATTAAGTCTTTTTGCGAACGAAACGCCAAACCATTTGAATATGCCTTTTTACTTGATGCGCTAAGTGATGAACAAGCACAGGGTATTACTATCGATATTGCGCGTTGTTTTTTTAAAACTAGTAAAAGAAAATATCTGATTCTTGATGCGCCAGGTCATATTGAGTTTTTAAAGAATTTTGTTACGGGTGCTACTAATGCTGAGGCTGCATTTTTAATTATTGATGCTAATGAAGGAATTCAAGAAAACACTACACGTCATGCTTATATGCTTTCTCTTCTTGGTATAAAACAAATAGTAATTTTAATTAATAAAATGGACCTAATGAATTATGCGCAACCTGTTTTTGATGAAATAAAATCACAAGTTGATAGTTATTTAAAAAAAATTAATGTCGAGCCTGTTGGTTATATTCCTGTCAGTGGTAGACAAGGGGATAATATCGCCAGCTTATCTAATAAAACACCTTGGTATTTAGGCCCGACCACTTTAGAAACTCTAGATAAATTTAATATGCAATTAATAGATGAAAAGCAACCTTTTCGCATGCATGTTCAAGACGTTTATAAGTTTACTAACAGTGGAGATAATCGGCGTATTATTGTAGGCCAAATAAATTCTGGCACTATTAGAGTTGGTGATAAAGTTATTTTTCATCCTACTGGTAAACTGAGTACAATAAAAACTATTGAAGTTTTTAATGCCCCGCCTTGCTTTTCTGCTCGTATGAATCAATCAATTGGGCTTACTTTGCACGAACAAATTTATATTAAACGTGGGGATGTGATTTCAATTTTAAATCAATCAGAACCAATGATTGCATCCATCTTAAAAGTTTCGCTATTTTGGTTAGGAAAAAATCCCCTTAAACTAGGTAAAATTTACTGGTTTAAATTGGGCACAAGCAAAACAAAAGTTGTTGTTGATCGTATTAATCATGTTCTTAATACCTCCTCACTTGAAGTAATAAAAGATACAACTGAAATTAAAGCTAATCAGGTTGGAGAATGTATTTTAAAGTTATTTACTCCTATTGCCTATGATAATGTCTCTGTGAATATAGCCATGGGCAGATTTGTACTTGTTGATCGCTATGATATTACCGGGGGGGGCATTATAGTAGATCATATTATAGACGATAAAGCCTTGCTGCAAAAAAAACTTTCTAGTCGTAATTTTAAATGGCTTACTAGCGATATTTCTTTAGAAGAACGTGAGCAGTTATTTAATCAAAAATCAAAGCTGATTTTAATTACAGGTGATTGTGAAGCGGAATTACGAAAAAAAATTGCTTTAAAATTAGAAAGACATTTGTTTTCATTAGGAAAATTTGTCTATTTTATTGGTATTGGAAATGTTAAACACGCTTTAGAAACCAGTGATTCATCTAATTTAAACCTAGCAGATGAAAATTTACGTCGTTTTAGAGAAGTTCTGAATATTTTACTTGATACTGGCTTGATAATTATTGCTACGGCAGCAAAAATATCTTCTGAAGATTTAAATCTCATTAAAATGACAACGAGTCATGATAATATTTTTACTGTTTGGTTAAGTAGTAATACAAACAAAACTGAATTAAGTGAAGATGATATATTGTATTTTAACATTTCTGATTCCCTGGATGAATTACTATTAAAAATAAACAACTTGTTGCAAACTAAACAAAATGAAACACTCTACTCTAGATAACACTCAGTTAAACAATACAGAGCATTGTGCACGCTATCAGCAAAAAGGATCTATCCTTTGGTTTACTGGCTTGTCGGGTGCTGGAAAAACTACTTTAGCAACCTTATTAGAAAAAGAATTACTCGATGCCGGAAAAATTGTATGTTTATTAGATGGGGATCTCTTGCGAGAAGGATTAAATTCTGATTTGTCTTTTGATGAAGCCTCTCGACAAGAAAATATCCGCCGTATTGCAGAATTAGCTCTATATTTATCAAAGCAGGCTTTTATTGTGCTAGTTAGTGCTATTTCGCCACACCGTTCATTACGACAATTTGCTCGTAAAAAAGCTGTATCTAATGGAATAGTATTTTATGAAATTTATGTCAAAGCTTCTCTTAAAATTTGTGAACAACGCGATCCGAAAGGACTATATAAAAAGGTAAAAACAAAAAAAATAAAAGATTTTACGGGTATTGATACCGTTTATGAACCACCTTTGTCTCCCGAATTAATATTAGACACCGAACAAATGAAATTAGCAGCCTGTCTGAACTCACTAAAAGCTTTATTTTTTAAAAATAATTAATTTTAACCTGTCTCTTGTTATTCAACTTTTAGTTGTGGGTAAACCTGCAATAATAACTCAGCCTTTGGATAATAATTTAAGAACGAATCGATTGTTTTATTGTACAGCACTTTAATTTCTTCAGAAAAAAATGTTTTCCATGCGCCTACTTTGCCAGGATAGCCATACGGGTATTCATTTAAACTAACATGATCTAGATCATGACTTTGATCCAAATCTAACTGCAACATTAACTTTTCATCAAATGGTATGTTAAGAAACTCAGCAATTTTTTTATAAAAACTTTCTCGTTGCAACATATAATTTTCATAAGTTATAGCCATTGAGCGCTCTTTAGAGCGAACCCTCAACCACTCAACCATGAAAGTCAAATTAGCGTACAAAAATCCCTCTATAATTAAATACTTTAATCCTTCCTCTAAAGACGTACCAGCTTTAAATTTATTTAAATCAATCAGAAAAAGAGCTGTCGGCCATAAAGCATCGCTTTTTAATATATGCACACAATCATTTGTTCGATCAGGATATTTAAGCTCTTTTTGAAGATGAGCAAAAGCCGCACACAATACATCTGCTGGATGCCTTAACAATACAAAATATCTTGAACCAAGTAAATGCATAATCATGAGGTTTTCAGAGGAAGGCTGAAAATGATATTTTAATACGCCTCCATTTAGAAAATCCATCATTAATTCTGGATTAAGATTAGAAGTTTGATTTTCAAGCATATAGCTAGCATAGCTTCTTTTTAACCCGGAAATTCTCGCAATTCTAGCGCCAATGTTGGATGAAGCTGATTTGGGAATTGCCGCTAAAAAAATAAGCTTCTCTGCATAGAAATTTTCTTTTAATTTCTGACAAGCTTTTCTACTTTTTAAAACAAAGTAGAGCCCTTCTAAAAAAGTGATTGGAATATGATTCATTTGCGCAGGGACACTTAATTTAGCTCTCAGCTTTTTCTTATTTGCTTTATTAAATTTTGTTATTAAATTTTTTAGTAAACTAATCATCTCCATCCTTCAAAAACATAAATAATAATTTAAAAAGGGCCTTCAAACCAATCACCAGGTGTATCTCTAGGAAAATTATCTCTTTTATTTTTTAATGGCTGAGTATCAATATCCACTTTTAACATTTTACAAATTTCACTCGCTATATTTTCACTATAGGTATATAAAGAATTGGCTAGAATATAGGAAGTAGGCACAGAAACATCCGGCATAGCTAAACGTCTTGGTGCAATATTTAAATTATTAAAACAATCCATACTAACTTTAGAAATGATTTCACTCGCTATAGAACAAAATTCAAATCCCGTATCAAGTACTAAAAGCTTACCTGTTCTATTAATTGATTTATAGATGGTTTCCCAATCGATAGGTTTAACCGTTCTTAAATCAATAAGATCACAGTTCACGCCTCTTTCTTGTAAAAATTTAATAGCATGCAAAGCTTCTATTGTCATATATGACATACTTACTACAGTAATATCAGATCCATTAACTACTGTTCTTGCTTTTCCAAGTGGAACAAAATCATAAGGATTGGTATCACAAACAATATTATGCAGCCAGCGATGCTCAATAAATATCACTGGATTATTATCAAATATGCTAGATAATAACAGTCCATAAACATCTTCAGGAAAAGAAGGCATAACTACCTTTAAACCCGGAATATGGGCAAAATTTGCTTGCAAACTTTGGCAATGTGTTGGCCCCTGCCCCCATCCTCTACCAACAAGTAATCTTATGGTAATCGGTACAGACATTGCTCCTGCAAACATCGTATTCCATTTTGCCGCGTTGTTTATAATTTGATCCATTGCAAGCAAGATAAAATCCAATCGCGCGTGTGAGAAAACTGGCCGAAACCCATTAATTGCTAGGCCTATTCCTACTCCTGTCATAGCATTTTCTGACGTAGGCATATCAAAAACTCTTTCTTCACCAAATTCTTCAACCAACCCTTCTGAGGCGCCAAAAATTCTGGTAGGATCATTCATGCCCAATCCATAACATAAAACGCTTTTATCCAACTGCATAGCCTTTTTTAATGCAGCATTAACTAGATTAATAAATTTAATATTACTCAATTGTATAAACTTCTTTTTGTGGATTTAATACAGAATGCAACCATTCCAAATTATTGTCAATATATTGAAACTTGTACTTATCATTTATAGAAGGGAATAAAGAATTTTCTGCAAAATCAAAAGCTTTGTTGATTTCTTCTTGGATCTTTTGTTTATAAGAGTCTATTTCTTTTAATGATAAAAATGAAAGCTCTAGTAATTTTGATTGTAATAAACTAACCGGGTCTCTTGCTAACCAATAATCTATCTCTTCTTTAGGCCTAGCATTATAATTTAAATCATCTTCAGGTCCACAATGTACCTTATATCTATAAGTATGAAATTCTAAAAACCACGGGCCACCTTGATTGCGCAGATCTTTTATTACCTTAGAAACCGTATCAAACATTGAAACAATATCATTACCATCAAATTGTTCTGCTTTCGCCCCAATACCATGCGCTAGTTTAAAAATGGGTCTTTCTATAGGTTGCCGTAAATGTAAAGGGGTATTAACCGAATATAAATTATTTTCACAAATAAATAAAACGGGTAATTTTTTTAAGACCGCAAAATTTAAAGATTCATAAAAAACACCCTCTTCAATTGCAGCATCTCCTATAAATATACAGGTAATCGCATTTTGCTTCTTCAGAACTTGCGAAAAAGAAAGCCCCACCCCTAGCGGAACTGTATTGGCAACAATAGCTGTGCTAGCAACAAAACCTACTGTTAAATCACTTAAATGCATAGAACCGCCATATCCTCCGGCACATCCGGTCGCCTTACCATATATCTCCGCAATGAGGGCAGATAGATTTCCACCTTTTGCCAAATAATGTGCATGGGCTCGATGGGAACTAACAGCAAAATCCGTAGCAAAAAGATTTTCGCCAACAGCAACAGCAACAGCTTCTTGGCCAATTGATAAATGAGTAGGACAACGCATTTTTTTTTGTGAATATCGCTGCGCTATTTCTTCTTCCACCATACGGATTCGAAGCATCTTATAAAATAAGTTTTTATATTTTACTTTGCCTGTATTTTCCATCTGTACCACTTTTTGTTAAAATTTCTACCATTAAAAATAAATTTAATGAGCAGTATAAGCCAGTCCTTCTCCAGCATCTACTGGCAACATACAGCCACTAAATAATGGCCCTTTCTGTTCACATAGCATTTTTATAACTGGAATAAATTCCTGGGCAAAAACTAACCGTTTTGCGGGTAATCGTAATCCATAGCTTGCAAATTCTTCTGGTTTATTCTGTTGAAAACGAGACATATTATTTCCTTGCGCAATAAAGCCACCTGGAGCAATCCCTGTGATGACAACCCCTGTTGCTGCAAGCTCCCTTCCTAAACTTCTTACATAAGCAGCTAAAGCTGCTTTTACAGTATTATACGCCACTGAACCGTGGGCACCAGCAGAAGCGGTAGAGCCTATATGAATTACAATACCTTTTTTTTGATCTATCATTTTCGATACCAAAGTTGAATTAATTTGAATAGCTGACATCAAATTAAGGTCCAATAATTTTTGAAATGCCATAGCCGATTCAATAGGGTTCCAAACACCAAACCCACCTCCACAACAGTGTATAATAATATCCGGAATAAAATTTTTCTCTAATATATTTGTAAGAACGTCATCTAAATTTTTTTTAATTTCAAAATCCACAGAATAATATAGTATTGAACTATTAATTTTATTTTTTAGCTCAATAAGCTTTTCAAATGATTTAGATAGTAAACACAGCCTGGCTCCACTATTGGCAAACCATAGAGATAACTCTCTTCCTAATCCAGATCCCGCTCCTGTTATTAATACTTGCTTATTTATCATTGATAATTTAATTTAAATAATTATGCATGCAAAACAAATTCTTGAGCTTCATTATGTAAGAAATCAAGGTGTTTCTTACCCCAGTGTATCATATCGCGAATACCTTCTTGTAAAGAAATTTCCTGCTGCCAGCCCAGGTGTTTTATTTTATCTGATTTTAGCCAATATTGAGCATCCTCTCCCACTCTACCAGGAACTATTTCGCACACTTGGTTAAAATCCACTCTCATTTCTCGAGTAATCATCATTATTAGATCTTTAATCGATATAGGTTCATCTGGGCCTACATTATAAATTTCACCAACCGGCGCTTTATCTGCAACAAGCTTAATGGCTTTAGCTAAATCATAAGCATGAAAATAGGATTTTTTTACCTTACCACCACCGTGAAGAGGAAGTTTTTGATCTGTTAAAATACAATAAATTACCCGCGGAATTACTCGCCAAATTTGCTGCCCAGGACCATATGCATTAGAAGGCCTAATGATATTAATTGGTAATTTATTAGCCAAATGCAATGTTTGCAGATGTTGATCTGCCGCTAATTTTGAAACAGCGTAGGGACTGGTAGGATAAAGTGGCGCATCTTCATTCGCTGGCTGAGCAACTGAACCATAAAGCTCGGAAGTACCAATTTGGATAAATTTTTTCAAAAATTTTCTGCTATAAAGTTCTTCACATAGGCGGACAACCGATAATAAATTTGTTTCGTAATATCTATATGCTTTTTCCCATGAAGTAGCATAAGCTAATGCAGCATAATTAATGATATATTCTGGCTGCGTTTTATCTATTAATTCCATTAAACGATCTAATTCGAAATTCAGATGAATTTGATGATAAGAATAACGAGGGTCTTTAGCACCCACATTTAAGGTATAAGCAGGACTTCTTTCTATATTTCTACCTACGCTAATTACCTTTTTAGTTTCTGGTAGTTGCAATAAATAACTAGCTGTATGCACTGCAAAAACCCCAGCACCACCTATTAACAGATAACTAGACATGTACTTCCCTTATCTCTTTCATGTAAAAACCAAAAATCTTACCATTTGAACAGAATTTTAGTCAATATCTTAATTGTTTTCTGTAGTCGTTCATTCAAAATGAACAGAATTATTGGATAAAAATATTTAAAATTACTATTGCAAAATCAACTGGGGGACTTACTCTTAAAGCAATTTAATTAATAGGGTTAAAAACATGCAATTAAACAAGAATGAGGTTAATTTTAAAACAACCTGGGACAATCTTATTAAATATAAATGGCTCTTTATTACCATTTTTTTAATTTCGTTTTTTTCTTACACATTTTATTTCTTTTATATTGCCCTCGTTTATAGCTTTGGTACTGTATTAACCCTACCCACGCTTAATAATAATGCTGCGCTTACTAATGCTATAGCAGATGGCATCCAAATGAACAATGTTTTTCCAGATTCTTTGAATTATCGTGGGGCAGATCAAGCTATCATAGTTTCTTATCAGCCCCCTACTATTACTATTAATTCTTTTGGGAACAGGGTAAATTTTTATCAATTTAAACATTTTATTAACTCTGGTTTAATTAATTTAAATAATCAACTTCAGCAACTATTATCCAACTATACTTTACCCATACCCACTTATAACTTCAATTTACCTTTACAACCACAAGATGCACATTTATTACTGCTCACACAAAAGATTAGTGCTGAATTAACACAAAAAACATTATTAGAACAGGCTCTTGCTCTTACCATGCCACCGCAACCAATTGCTAACAATGCTATAAATTCGATAGCAAGCATCAATACTGCTCTTAATCAGAATCAAATTTATATCAATGCCCTGAACACAGCCTCGACTAATGCTGCCTTGCTTGAATCTAAAATTACTGTAACCCAAACACTCATTGATTCGCTCAACTCACAAATTGTTGCATTAACCCAAAATATGATTAAGCCTTTAAAATCATCTTTAATAATTACTGCTACGACGCCGCCTCATATTCAATCTATCCCTAATCAAGAACATACCGAACTTATATTGCCTCCTACACAAGCAAAAATTTTAGTCATTGGAAGATTACTATTAACTTTTTTACTTAGCTTTTGTTTTGGTCTTGTTGGTATCTTTTGTTATGATGCTTTACTAAAAATATATAAAAAGCGATCCATCATTAGTGGAAATTGATTATTTTAGCTAGTTAAATTATGGTTTATTAACCAATGGTAGATTAAAAATAATAATAGAAATCCTATAATTGATATATAACCAGGTACCATAAAATGATTAAGAATAAGACCTATTATTCCTAAGAGCAAACTTAAAAAACTAATAATTAATGTGGTAACAAAAGAGCTGTAACCCCAGTTTTGCAATAGATGATGGAAATGCTGGCGATCTGCTTTAAAAGGAGATTGTTTTTTCATTAACCTGCGTATTACCACACTACTTAAATCAAGAATAGGTATTGCCATAATCCATACAAACGTAACTGGATTAGCAGCTACTATCGGTCCTTGCGATAAACTTACACAAAACCACGTTAAAGCAAACCCTAACCACATGCTTCCTGCATCACCCATAAAAACTTGTGCTGATTTATTTAACCTTGGGAAATTAAAAATCAAGAAGGCTAAAACAACAACCGCTAATAATAATAAAACCTTCGCGTCATTGCTTCGCTGTACGTGTAAAGCCAGATAACATAACAGGCTAAGTTGTATAAAGCTTGTTCCGCCTGCCAAGCCATCTATTCCATCTAACATATTAACAGCATTAATCATACCTACTACCGCAATAATAGTTAGGATTATTCCCCATTCGCCTAAATATAAATTACCTAAGGTAAAGAAATTACCAAAATGTCTTAATACAAGCCCGCCCCAAGTAGTCATTAATAGCGCTGCTACAAGCTGAAAGATTATTCGCAACTGGGGCGTTAACTCATGCATATCATCAATCATACCAACCAATGATAAAAGAGCACCACTTGCCAATAAGCTACGATAAGGTAATAGAGAAATATTTAAAGTTAAAATTGAAAAACAAAATCCAAAAAACATACAAACACCGCCAATTAAGGGAACAGGTTTACTATGCTGCTTTCTGCCACCAGGAGAATCTACTAAACCAATTTTGTAGGCAGGCCGAATGCAAAGCTTTATACAAAGGAAAGTTATTATAAATGCCGTTGTGCAATTTATTATCAACTCGCTGTTTAACATATTCGTTATTTCCATTAATATTTACTATAAATTAATAACCTATTTTAATACATTTTGTTAAAACAGATCAAAACATACCTTTGCTTTTAATTATTTCATCGTTACAATTGTAAGAAATTATATTTAAATATTGAATTATAAAGCTTTAATACCTGAACCAATAATATTAGTTTATTTTTATTACAGTAGTTATTATGACTAGTAAAAACAATGATGAAATTAATTTAAAAGAGCTGTTTTATACCGTTGCTGAATATAAATGGATTTTTCTTATTATTTTTTTTGCTTTTTTAATAATAGGTGGTGCTATTTCTTCCTCTTTTCTATTGCAGTATCAATTTAATGCTGCTCTTAACTTACCTAAAACTAATAATCAAGCGCTAAACTATGTTATTGATTCTAACATCAGAATTAATCAAGCTATGCCCAATCTCTATAAATTTAAAAATATTACTTTTTCTTATTATGCACCTAATTTTAATATTGCTGTACAAGCTCACAAAAAAGATTTTGATACCTTTAAAAAAATGGTGTACACCGGTCAAATTAATTTAAACAATCAAATGAAACAAATTATTGCAAATTATCTTTCTCAAGCCCCGGAAAAAAATATAAATAATAGTCAACCCTATCCATCAATTAGATTAGTTTCAGAACCAACTTTATCATTATTGCCTAATCAAATTTCTATCTTCAGTTGGCTTAAGCTTTTTATGGTACTAGGTATCTGTTTTGGACTTATCGGCGTTTATCTATATAAAGAACTTTCTAAGCTCTATACCACCTTATAATTAAAAACTAAATGTTTGTTGAAATTGCAAAGGGGAATAGCATCCACTATCTAAAATTATTGCTGTTATTAAGTCTACTGGGGTTACGTCAAAGGCAGGATTATAAACCTGACTTTCTTGAGGACTCCAGGTTACTTTACCAAAAGCGCCCATTACCCCTTTAATTTCATCTGGATGCCGCTCTTCAATACAAATATCTTTCCCCGTTTTGCACTGTAAATCTACTGTAGTATAGGGCGCAGCCACATAAAAAGGAATCTTATGATAATAAGCTAAGACTGCTAAATTATAAGTTCCAATTTTATTGGCAAAATCTCCATTAGCAGCAATCCGATCAGCGCCAACAAAAATTTTATTGATTTTACCCTCTCTCATTAAGCTGGCCGCCATATTATCGCAAATAATTTGATGTGATATACCATTTTTAACACACTCCCAAGCAGTGAGCCTCCCACCTTGAAGCAAAGGGCGGGTTTCATCTACAAAAACATGTGGATTTTTTCCTTGCTTATGAGAATGAATAATAATTCCTAATGCTGTTCCGATCCCTGTTGTTACTAACCCTCCTGTATTACAATGTGTTAAAACACTGTCATTCTTTGCAATTAATTTCTCACCATGATTAATAATGTCGTGACAGAGCTTAGCATCTTCTTCAAAGACTATTTCTGCTTCTTTGATAAGGACCTGTCTATCAGCATTAGATTTTTGATAACAAGCCAAAAGCCTGTCAATACAAAAAGATAAGTTAACTGCGGTAGGCCTTGCTTGCTTTAATTGGTTAGCTGCATTGATTATTTGCTTTGCAGTAGTCTCTTCTTGCTCCGCATATTGTGCTAATGCCAAAGCTGCTGCAACGCCTATTAATGGAGCACCTCTTACTTTCAAGGTTTTAATGATTTGTATCATTTCATCAATCGTATTACTAATTATCCATTCTTCTTGTTGTGGTAGTACCTGCTGATTTAATACTAAAAGTCTTTTATTCTCATATTTTAATCCCATTGAAGCTAAGTTTTTCATATAACTTTATCTCCAATTCTTTCTCTTATTTTATAGAGCTCTTGTATTTGTTCAGCGGATAGTTTAGTTAAACCACCCAATAAATGGGCGCGCATTAATATTTCTGCTGAATGCTCTAGTCTTTCCATAGCATGAGAAGCTTCAGTAACCGTTTCTCCCCAACATAATGCCCCATGTCTGGCTAATATTATAATTCTATGGGTTAATAACGGCTCTATGGCACTAGCCATAGCAGAAGTTCCTGGTAAAGCATACGGTGCAATAGGAATATGCCCAGCTGCAATAATTAATTCTGATATACACTCATTAGGTAATTCTTTTAAATCTGGAAAAGCAATTGTCCAAGCAATAGCAGTAGGGGGATGAGCATGCACTACACAACGTGCTTTTGGACATTTTTTATATATCTCTAAGTGCATTATACGTTCAGAAGAAGGATTACCTGACAAAACATTATTATTGATATCAATAATGGCAAAATCTTTTTCTGTTAACAAATTTTTTGGTTTATTAGTAGGGGTGATCAAAATAGTGTCATTATTAATTTTGTAACTAATATTACCATCACAAGCTGCTAATAAATTTTTGGCATAGAGTTGCTTAGCTGACTGTATGATGTTCTGCTTTATAGTTTCGCTGTTGTTCATATTTCTGTTGCTCTTGTTGTAATATAGGTAATACATCAAATATATTACTTATAGCTTTTCTATTTTTTACCAATTCTTTTGCTATATTCAAAGCAAATTTTTCCGCTCGTACTCTCGCTTGTTCATTTTGAATATCTTTTATCTCTGCAACACCAGCTATCCCCAAAATTCTTCGCGCCATTTTCAATCCGGCATACCCTATTGTGTCTTGTAAAATCTCTAGTAAATAATGCTTTTTATACTTTTGAAATAATATTTCAGAGCAAAAACCAGAACTTACTAAGCCACCGCCTTGGTGTTGATTCCACAGAGTTAAAAATTTTTCTTCAAATTTCTGATAAAATCCAATCGCTGTGTCAATTAGCCATTTTTGATATTCTTTATTATTTGAACGCTCGAAATGAGAAACCCACGCTAATAATAAATTAGCCAACATAGCGCCCAAATCAAATCCATAAGGACCATAAAAAGCAAATTCTGAATCAATTACATAGGTTTCCTCTTGATTAATCATAATTGATCCTGTATGCAAGTCTCCATGTAATAAAGCATCAGTTTGATTCATAAACTTATTTTTTAAAATAAGCGCTTCTAGCTTAAATAAATCATCTTCCTGAACTCTTTGTCTTTCTACTTCCAAGGCTTGGTTAACAGGATTAGTTTCATGTTGCATATAAGGGCAAGTAAAAACAAAATCTTCAGTGATCTTACAAAGTTCATCATTAGCAATATAGTTTTGCATTAATATTCTCTTTTCTTTGCCAGACAAGTATAGGGAACTTGTTTTAAAAAGAACTTCGGATAAAAAACTAGCAATATGTTCAGCAAAATTTGAATAGACTTTTTCTGCTATCAACCCCTTACGCATTATTATATGTTTATCTAAACACTGCATAACGACTAATGACATTTCATTATCAACATGATAAATTTTTGGTACATGCTTTGGCACTATTGCTGCAAATTGCAATAACGACTTTGATTCAAATAACATCCTTTCTTTTGCTAAAGAATAGCTCTCCCCTACACAACGTAAATAAGGCACTGCTTGTTTAATAACTAACTTTTCGGAGTTATTCAGTTGCTCGATAAAATATACAAAATTCAAATTGCCATCGCCTACTTCTTTTGCTGTAGTGAAATTATTAATAAGGCTTTCAAATTTAGGAATCTTTTTTAGATATTGAATAACCGTACTTTCATTTAATTGTCGATACATGTTTTTCCTTTCTGTAAAATTTTAACAATATTATCACTTATTAATAAACTTTCCAGTATCAATAGTTAATATTATACAATTTCTATGCTTAAATTAATCATTAACAATCTTGATTTGATGATAAACAATTAAGTTATGAAGCACTAGGGCTTATCTCTAAAATTAATTTCCTTGGACGTATTAATTATCTACTTTTAAATATTATACTTTGACATAAGGATAATACTTAGGCTCCCACTTAATAGAATTGATTGCTTTTTCAATATCGCAATCTTGAGCTACACCATCAGTAATAGCTTGTTTTGCTACCGCTCTAGCGATTTTTTGACTAACTGCTTGGACCTCATTAAGATCCGGTAAAATAGGCGCATGCTTATCTTTTTTAGCTGGCGAACAATCTGTTAAAGCCTGACAAGCCGCCCAAATCATATTGTCGGTCATCAATTTCGCTCTGACAGCAATAACCCCCAAACCAAGTCCAGGAAAGACAAACGCATTATTACTTTGTGAAACTCTATACTTTTTACCATTAAATGAAACATCTTCGAAAGGACTGCCGGTTGCTGTAATCACTTTACCATTCGTCCAATTATATAGATCCTGAGGAACAGCCTCTGATTTTGAAGTAGGATTAGAAAGCGGTAATATAATTGGATGTTCTACTCCAGCAGCCATTGTTCTTACTACTTCTTCATTAAACGCACCAAATAAAGCTGAACAACCAATTAATACAGTTGGTTTTAAATTTTTAACAGTCTCTAATAAACTAGCCTTAGAGGTATCTTGCAACTGCCAGGATTTTATTAATTGTCTAGACTTTGCATAAGGCTTTTGAAAATCAGCTAAATCTTTCATATCATCAAACAATAATCCTGGCCTATCAATCAACCATATTTTTGCTCTGGCCTCTACTTCTGATAAACCCTGTCGTGTTAATGCTGCGCAAACTTGGTCAGCAATCCCTACACCCGCTGTTCCTGCACCAAAAAAAACAACTCGTTGATCTTGCATCTTCTGTCCAGTTGCTTGCACGCCAGATAAAACACAAGATAAAGCTGTTGCGCCAGTTCCTTGCATATCATCATTAAATGTAAGCATTTTTTTCCGATAACGTTCTAAGTTTTTTCTAGCATTATCACGACCAAAATCCTCCCAGTGTAAATAAATAGCGGGAAGCTTTTTACGTACCGCTGACACAAAGAGATCTATAAAATCATCATACTCTTTGCCTTCAATTCTTTTATGACGCCAACCTAAATACATGGGATCTTTTAATAATTCTTCATTATTGGTCCCCACATCAAGCTGAATAGGTAAAACACGATGCGGATTAACACCAGCACACAAAGTATAAACCATTAGTTTTGCAATGGAGATATCCATACCTCCAATACCTTGGTCTCCTATTCCCAGTACTCGCCCCCCATCAGTTACCACAATCAAATCAACCGCTGGGTTTAAACGATTTTCAATTATTTCTTCAATATGATCTCTGTCAGGATAGCTGATAAATAAACCTCGTTGCTCACGTAACTCTAAACTAAATTTTTGGACAGCATCTCCTACAGTCGGAGTATAAACCACTGGCAACATTTCTTTTAAATGGTCACTTACCACTCGATAAAATAATGTTTCATTGGAGTCATGCAAGCGATTTAAAAAAATGTTTTTTTGTAGATTATTATTTTTTTCTAAATATTGAGTATAAAGTCTAGCTGCTTGCTCATCTAGGGTTTCTATAACATAAGGTAATTTTGCTAAGAGCTTAAAAGTTTTACGTTCTTCTGCTGTAAAAGCATTACTTTTATTTAATTTTGCAGTCCGTAATAATTGATAACCTTCTAATTGGGTTTCGATATGGTTGATGTTTCCTTGTTGATCTCTAACTATTTTGAAATTTAACATGAACTTACTCCTTAAATTCGCTCTCTACTATTCAGCTTAGCAAAGAATTTACTAATAGCAATGTTTACAAAGGCTAATGAACTCTATTAAAATGAGGGTAAATTATTGTAAAAACATAGAGTTATAAAGTATGAAATATTTAATTGCCCCTTCTATTTTAGCAGCTGATTTTGCAAAACTTGGTGAAGAAGTAGGCTCTGTAATTAAAGCGGGGGCTGATTGGATACACGTCGATGTTATGGATAATCATTATGTTCCCAATTTAACTTTTGGACCCCTTGTTTGTAAAGCTTTACGCCATTATGGCATCTCCGCTCCTTTAGATGTACATTTAATGGTAAAGCCGGTCGATTCCTTAATCATAGCGTTCGCTAAAGCAGGGGCAACTAATATAACTTTTCATCCTGAAGCTTCAGAACATATTGACCGCTCGTTACAACTTATTCTCGATCAAAATTGTAAAGCTGGACTTGCCTTTAATCCTGCCACTTCTATTGATTACTTAGAGTACGTTATTGATAAAATAGATATCATCTTAGTGATGTCAGTTAATCCTGGTTTTGGAGGTCAAAATTTTATTCCTAGTGCTTTAAAGAAAGTTTCTCAAATTAAGAATATAATTGAAAAGAATAAACCTTCTGTTCGTTTAGCCATAGATGGTGGCATTAGTGTCGAGAATATTAAAAAAATAGCTGAAGCAGGGGCTGATACTTTTATTGCGGGCTCTGCCATTTTTAATACCAAAGATTATCAAACAGCTATTACACAATTAAGAACCGCACTAAAATAATTAATCTCTTTCACTTATATGATTTTAATGTTAGTTATCGATCGAAATTAAATGTACCTTAAATTGTAATACTTCATTGGGTCCAATAGTTCCTGGCACACCTTGCAAACCATAAGCTAAATTAGCAGGTACATAAAGCTGCCAAGTTGCCCCTGTATTCATCAAAGGCAATGCTTCTTGCCAAGCAGGAATAACTTCAGAAAGTGAAAAGGTCGCAGATTGACCACGTTGATAAGAACTATCAAAAATAGTACCGTCTAATAATTTCCCCTCATAATCTACTGTTACTGTGCTATTAGCAGTAGGCTTTGGCCCAGCTCCAGCTTGAATTATTTTATATTGCAAATCATCTTTTAAAGTAATCACCCCAGGTTTTTTATTATTTGCTGTTAGAAAAGCTTGCCCTTGCTGAAAATTTTGAGCTGCTATAGCACTTAACTGCGACATGGGAGACGTAGCTGGTGAAGCAATTATGCTTGCAAAACCTAAAATAGGAGCATAAACCCAAGTTGCTAACATCAAACTGGTTTTCTTTTTCATCTTCCTTCTCCTTTTATTGAATTTACAAAACTTGGATACCTGCTTGGCTAGCAACAATCACTATTTCAGCAGGACGCTTGGCGAAAATACCGCAAGTTACTACCCCAGGTAAGGTAGAAAGCAGCTCTTCCATTTTAATGGGCTCTAGTATTTTTAAATTGTGAACATCTAAAATCACATTACCATAATCGGTGATAAAGCCTCGACGATAAACTGGATCTGCTCCGAGCTTAACTATTTCCCTACCCACTAAGCTACGCGCCATCGGAATCACTTCTAATGCAACCGGAAAACTGCCTAATATATCTACCTGTTTAGAACTATCTACAATACAAACAAACTGCTTTGCTGCACTCGCTACGATTTTTTCGCCGGTTAAAGCACCACCACCACCTTTAATCATTTGTTTAGCTGAATTGACCTCATCCGCCCCATCAACATACAGTGAAATGCCACCTGTTGAGTTTAAGTCTGCTATCGGTATTCCTAATGCACGTAACCTATCAGCGCTCGCTTTAGAGCTAGCCACTGCCGCATCAATTTTATGCTTAATCTTGGCCAAAGACTCAATAAAATAATTAACTGTTGAACCCGTACCAACTCCAATAATACTTTCGGATTCAATAAACTCTAAAGCTTTTTCTGCGGCAAGTTTTTTTAGTGTCTCCTGATCCTTTTGCATAACTTTTTCCATTACAAAATATATTTACTTAAATCTTTATCTTTTACTAACTCGTTTAAACATTTATCTACGTAAGCTTTATCTATCACCACATTTTTTTCAGTAAAATCTGCGGCCGCGTAGGAAATTTCTTCTAGTAAACGTTCAATCACTGTATGTAAACGTCTGGCACCAATATTTTCATCTCTATCATTAATTTGCCAGGCCATTTCGGCCAAACGATGAATGCCATCTTCAGTAAAGCTAATGCTAACGCCTTCAGTTTCCAGTAAAGCAATATATTGTTCAGTTAAAGAAGCTTTGGGCTCAGTTAATATTCTTACAAAGTCATTAATGTCTAACGCTTTTAACTCCACTCGAATGGGTAAACGTCCTTGCAATTCTGGCACTAAATCAGACGGTTTAGACATATGAAAAGCACCTGAGGCTATAAATAAAATATGATCTGTTTTTAACGTGCCATATTTTGTTGAAATGGTGCAGCCTTCAATGAGTGGTAATAAATCTCGTTGTACCCCTTCACGGGACACATCTGCACCACTCGTTTCAGAACGCTTGGCAATTTTATCTATTTCATCAAGAAACACTATGCCATTTTGTTCCACACTTTCAATTGCAGCTGCTTTAATTTCATCATTATCAATGAGTTTTGCTGCCTCTTCATCTCTTAGTACGCGTCTTGCATCTTTAACCTTCATCTTGCGGTTTTTTTTTCTGTTTGAAGATAAGCTCTGGAACATACTACTTAATTGACTAGTCATTTCCTCCATACCTGGCGGCGCCATAATTTCAACTCCTATTGGAGATGATTCTATATCAATTTCAATTTTTTGATCATCCAAGTCACCATCGCGTAAACGACGACGAAATTTCTGCCGTGTTTCACTGTGCTTTTCTTTATGCTCTTGTTCTGGGTCATTGGCAAAACCTCGAGGAGGAGGCAATAAGGCATCCAAAATACGCTCTTCAGCTGCTTCTTCGGCAATCTGCTGCATCTTATGCATTGCTTCTTCACGTTGCATTTTATAGGCTATATCAATTAAATCACGGATAATTGATTCTACATCACGGCCAACATAACCTACCTCAGTAAATTTGGTTGCTTCAACTTTTATAAAAGGTGCTCTAGCTAATTTAGCTAAGCGCCTAGCAATTTCGGTTTTACCCACCCCTGTAGGACCAATCATTAAAATATTTTTAGGTGTAATTTCAGCTCTTAAATCGGGTGGTAATTGCATCCGTCGCCAACGGTTACGAAGTGCGATAGCTACCTTACGTTTTGCTTCTGTTTGTCCTACGATAAACCTATCTAATTCATGAACTATTTCTTTTGGCGTCATCATCGAAGAGCCCATCAGTGTTTTTTGTTCTGACATTTGATTAACCTTTTATTTATTTTTTGGTATTTATTTCTTCAATAATAAGATTGTGATTGGTAAAGATACAAATATCGGCAGCGATATTTAAGGCTCTTTTTACAATTTCTTTGGCTTCTAGTTGGGTGCTATCAAGCAAAGCTTTTGCAGCAGCTTGTGCGTAAGGTCCTCCTGAACCAATAGCGATCAGCCCATTTTCAGGTTCAATGACATCACCATTACCTGTAATCACTAATGAAGACTCAGCATCTGCAACGGCTAACAAGGCTTCTAATCTACGTAAAAACTTATCGGTACGCCAATCTTTCGCCATTTCAACAGCTGCTCTCACTAATTGACCTTGATACATTTCTAGTTTGGCTTCAAAGCGTTCAAATAAAGTAAAGGCATCGGCTGTACCACCTGCAAAACCTGCTAGAACTTTATCGTTATAAATTCTGCGCACTTTTTTGGCATTGCTTTTCATAACAATAGACTTGCCCATTGTCACTTGGCCATCACCCCCAATTACTACTTGACCACCTTTTCGCACTGAAAGAATAGTGGTACCTCTATATTGTTCCAACGAGTCATCCTCTTCTTAGGCTTAAGTATAAATTTGTTATATCGGGGCAAGTTGTAAGATTTCAACTTTTAAAAATAATAGTAGGCTAAAAAGTAATAATAAAGTATATGAGAATATAAAAAACTTGCTGCAATACCTGCAATAAAGCCAAAAACATGACCCTCCCAGGATATTTTTTCACTTTTAGGAAATAAGCTGAACAAAATTCCACCAAAATAATATAAAGTAACGATAGATAGTAAAATTGAAATAGCTGTTCTTTGATTATACGCATTGACTAATAAAAAACCAAAATAGCCAGCTATTAAGCCACTCATACCAATATGCAAAGCTTTACGACCAAACAACCAAATTAGTAATCCACTTGTGATAACAATAAAAAGTGTCAGGGCACAAAATACATTAACACCTCCTAATAGAATAAAACTCATGAGAGCAAAAGCAGGCAATGAATTAAAAAATAAATGATTAAAATTGCCATGTAATATAGGAGCAAATAATATACCAGGTAAGCTCCAAATACTTCGTGGATAAATTCCTAAAACATTTAAAAAGCCTTTTAAAAAAAACCAATTAATAATATTAATAGCCCACAGGCAGGCAAATCCAATTAATAAACCTGGCATGTAATTGCGAATAGTGAGTAGCGGTTCAATCAATGAATTGTCTAAATTTTCTAAAAACATGCGTTATCCTTTCTATGGATAATAAGATACGGGTACGCTATAAATTTTTTCAGCAGCTAACTCTGCTTGTACCGCTTGGGCAGCAGTTAAATTAGGATAGGGGCCCATTAATACTCGATAATAAACAGTGCCTAAACGGATAATTTCTGACTGTTGATAAGAAAACTTTTTCTTTGTTAATTTATTTTCTAATTGTGTAAGCGCTTCACCTGGTAAATAAGTCCCTAATTGCAACCTATAGCCCTGACTTGCCGGCGGTGTTGTGCTACCGGATTGAAAAACAAAATTAGCTGGTAACACTGCAGATTGGCTAACTTCTTTTTCTGCTTGAAGCGGAACAAGAATAGATTTAGCTGATTTAACTACCGCCGTATTACTAGTTACAATTTGATTAGTTTGACGTTTTAAAAAAGCTATAGCCAAAATAATAATAACGATTAGTACGATTAATAATAAAATAAGCCGCCAAGGCCGACCGCCTTTTTTACGCGGTGTTTTAGAGCGCTTAGGCGTTTTTTTCTTAATTCGTGAGGCATGTTTTTTATCTTTGCCAAACGATTTTCCCTTTTTCTGCTTATTCCAGCTATCGCGTTTCGCGTAATCCTTAGGCATTACATTTTTTCCGGTGTTGAAACACTAAGTAAGATTAACGCATTTGCTAGAACTTGTCGAACAGCAGTAATTAAACATAATCTAGCATTACGTAAATTTTCTTCAGTAACAATAAACTGTTCTGCATTATAATATGCATGAAAACTTTGCGCTAATTCTCGTAAATAATTTATCAAAATATGAGGTTCATATTGAGTTGCAGCATTTAATAAAACCTCAGGATATTTTTCTAAACCTTTTAATAAATTTATTTCATAGTCATGACTAAGCAAAGGTAGGTTTTTTAATCCAGATTCTTGATCGAAGCTTAGTTTTTGCTCAACCAGTTGTCTCAATACGCTACAGATTCTCGCATAAGCATATTGAATATAAAAAACTGGATTTTCATTAGTTTGTGACTTTGCCAAATCTAAATCAAAATCCATATGTTGTTCAACTTTTCGCATAACATAATAAAAGCGCGCGGCATCCTTTCCAATTTCTTCACGTAGCTCTCGTAAAGTAACAAATGAACCACTACGAGTAGACATCTGTACTTTGGCCCCCTTTCTATAAAGGGTAGCAAATTGAACAATGGGGGTAATAAAATTCTTATCATTAATCCCTAACGCTCTCATAGCAGCTCGAACTCTTGGGATATAGCCATGATGATCGGCTCCTAAAACATCGATAATAATATGATAGCCTCTTTCTATTTTATTTAAATGATAGGCAACATCTGAAGCAAAATAAGTTGTTCTGCCATCTTTTCTTTTTAGCACTCGATCTTTATCATCACCAAATTCTGTTGATCTAAACCACAGTGCGCCTTCTTTTTTATCAATAAACCCTAGTTCAGTTAACTTTTTAATACCATGCTCTAACGCACCACTATCAATCAGAGATTGCTCTGAAAACCAATTTTGATAATAGACGCCATACTCTTCTAAATCGTTACGAATATCACCCAAAATCTCATCAAGACCCAGCTTAAAGACAATTTGGTAGTTTTTCCCTAATAAAGTTTGTGCCTGGAGAATTAAAGCATCAATATACGCTTCTTTATCTTCCTCATCTTTAATATTGGCTACTGCTTTAAAAACTTCTGTAGCAGAAACCACCAGCTTATTTTGATAACTGGCTATTAATTTTTTAGCAATATCATAGATATAATCACCACGATAGCTATTGCTAGGAAAAACAAATTTCTCTCCACAAAGCTCTAAGTAACGCAGCCAAATGCTGGTTGCCAAAATATGCATCTGTCTACCTGCATCATTAATATAATATTCATTATCGACTTGATAGCCTACTGCTTTTAATAAATCAGAGACTGTCGCCCCATAAGCAGCTCCTCGACCATGTCCGACATGTAAAGGGCCTGTAGGATTAGCAGAAACAAACTCTATTAACACCTTTTTTCCGGCACCTACTTTACTACGCCCGAACTCTTTACCTTGTTTTAATACCGTCTCAACAATAGCTTGAGCAGAATCTTCAGTAAGATAAAAATTGATAAATCCAGGACCAGCCAAGATTACTTTTTGTAGGTTTTTTACAGCAGGTAGATTTTGAATGATTAAATCTGCTAAATCACGAGGAGTATAGCCTGATTGCTTTGCCAGGTTTAAAGCAATATTACAAGTAAAATCACCATGCTCCTTATTTCGCGTTCTATCGATAACAATAGCTGATGTAAGTTCACGAGAAAGCTTACTCTGATCCTGTAGACTTTTTATGCTTTCTGTAATGGCCGCTTGTAATGATTCTTTCATAAATGCTCCAACTAGCTTAGCTTCTTATTAATTATTAATCGCTGCCTCTTAATTTCTTTTAAAGAGTTTTATTATCCGCACTTTAAATAAGATTGCAAATAAAAACTCGGTAGATATTGATTAATGTTCTTATTAAAAATATAGACTTTAATTAGCACTCTATTGACTAATTAATCTCATTTTATTCATTTTTTGTTAAAAATATTAGTCTCATACAACTTTGTGAATAAGCTTAGCAACTATGATAATATAATTGGTACCACCTTTTCATGGATTTAATTGTTAATTATTGAAATATTCTGGAGAAATAAATGCAAACAGGTAAATGTCAATGTGGAGAAATTTGTTATGCAAGCAAAGGAAAAGCAATTGCCCTGTATATCTGTCACTGTCTAGAATGCCAAAAACAATCTGCTTCCGCTTTTGGCATCTCTTTAGATGTTCCTAGAATTGGTTTTTGCCTAACACAAGGTCAGCCAAAATATTGGCGCCGTACAACAGATAGTGGCAACAAGTTGACTTGTGCTTTTTGTCCAACCTGTGGCTCAAGACTTTGGCATGAATCAGACGTTAATCCAGAAACCATTTCGATCAAAGGTGGCTCATTAGATGAACCGCTTGATATTTCTCATGCCATTCATGTCTGGGTTACTCGCAAACTACCTGGTGTTATTATCCCTCATGAAGCTAAACAATTTCCCATGGATTAAAAATTATTAATTTTCAATGAGTTAACATGAAAACCCGGCGTTGAAAGTAATTTATTAAAATGGGGCAATTAAGGGTAGCTATCAATGGAGCATTATTGATGTTCCTAGCAACATAAAAACCCTGTATTCATCAACAGTGAAAAAATTCCCGCCGGAGTATATCTTAGCGCTGATTCTAGTTCACGAAAAACCAATCAAGCTTATATTGAAGGGTTGTTGCATAAAAATAAACGTATTTATTATGATGAAGAAATTATTCAAACTGATTTTAATGTTCTCTTAAAAACTCACTGTTGAGTATTTTTAGCAATATAACAATAGAGCGACTGGTTATAAAAATTATTGTTCGTTCATTAATGATATAAAAAAACATTAAAGTTTGATTTTTCCTTAATAAATGATTCTTGGTAATCAATATCATGCATGATATACTTTTTGCGCTTTAACCTGGTTGAGACAAAATGATTAGTAAAGAAATTTTTCGTGCCTATGATATTCGCGGGATAGTGGGAAAAACACTACAGATATCCGATGCTTATCTTATTGGGCAAGCTTTAGCAACTTATTTAAAGAAATACAGCGACCCTTCTATTATTATCGCAAGAGATGGCCGCTTATCATCACCTACTTTAAGTAAAGCTTTAAAAAATGGCTTATTAGAGCACGGTATTCATGTTATTGATGTCGGCGAAATACCAACACCACTACTCTATTTTGCTACCTGCCATCTTACCACTAAAAATGGGGTTATTATTACTGCTAGTCATAACCCTGCAGAATATAATGGTTTTAAAATTGTTATTAATGGTAAGCCTTTACCGCAAGAAGGTATTCAGCTTTTATATTCTTTAATTGTCAACCAAGAGTTTACTCAAGAAAAAGGTCATTATAGTCAAGTTGATATTATTCCTGCTTATTTCCAAAAAATTCAAGCAGATTTTCAATGCCCAAGGCCTTTTAAAATCGTAATTGATTGTGCTAACAGTATTGCAGGCAAAATTGCTCCAAGTTTATTTAGAAAATTAGGCTTTGAGGTTGTAGAACTTTTTTGTGAGCCAGACGGTCGCTTTCCTAATCACTTACCTGATCCGAGTGAACCTGAAAATTTACTAACCCTCATTGCTACAGTGAAAGAAACTCAAGCTGCACTAGGCATTGCTTATGATGGTGATGCAGATCGCGTTTTTATTATTGACGAAACAGGGCGCTGGATTCCTGCTGACTATTTATTAATGCTATTTGCTACTGAAGTTTTATCTTTACAGCCAGCAGCTGAAATAGTATTTGATATTAAATGCTCTTATCATTTAAGAAAGCTTATTGAAAAATTGGGCGGCAAAGCAACCTTAATTCGCACCGGGCACACTTTTTTAAAAAAACAAATTCACGATAGCAAAGCTGCTTTAGGTGGCGAAGCCAGTGGCCACTTTGTTTTTAATGATCGTTGGTATGGCTTTGATGATGGCTTTTACGCCACCGTTAGAGTTTTAGAAATTATGCAACGTTCAGGTAAAAAACTTTCTGAACTGTTAGCTGCTTTTCCTTTAAGCGCTTTAACACCAGAACTTAAAATTGCGATGGCAGAAGAAAGCAAAACTGCTTTTATTAATCATTTCAAACAACTGATTCAGTCCCAACCAATCAAAATTATTGATTTAGATGGCTTACGGGTAGAATTTCCTTATGGTTGGGGTTTAATTCGTCCTTCTAATACGACTCCTTATTTAACCTTAAGGTTTGAAGCTGATACGGAAGAAAATTTAACTCAAATTAAACAATTTTTTAGGCAACATCTCCTACAAATTCAGCCACAGTTAGCATTACCTTTTTAATCGGCTTTTTCATAGCAGTACAAAATATTTACCTTTTTTACTATTCTGCTTAGCAAATGAGGAAAAATCTTATATACTTGCGCGGCGTTAGATAATGAAATAAGGCTTATGACATCACCTTTTTTAAAATTATTTGGTAAATCTCCCTTTCGTCCATTATGTGATCATATTGAAACTTGCTATTATTCTGCCAAAGAGCTTATTCTTTTTTTTGATGCAGCTTTAATCAATAACTGGGAAGAGGCTGATAAAATTCAACATAAAATAACAGACCTAGAGCACAAAGCCGATGAGTATAAAAAAAATCTGCGCCTAAATTTACCAAAAGATATATTTCTACCCGTCGCGAGAGGAGATTTATTAGAACTGGTTAGCCATCAAGATCATATAGCTAATACCGCCAAAGACATTGCTGGCTTAGTTCTTGGACGAAAAATGATCTTGCCTGACCTTATCAAAGACGCTTACTTACATTTTTTACATCGCTGTATAGATGCCGCCAAACAAGCTTTTGAAGCTGTAAGAGAATTAAACGATCTCTATGAGTCTGGTTTTAGCGGCAAAGAAGCTGAAATTGTTGAAGAAATGATAGAAGAATTGCATGTGATTGAACATGATACTGATGAAATGCAAATTAAATTAAGGCGCTCATTATTTGAAATAGAACAAACCCTTCCTCCCGTCAACGTCATGTTTTTATACTCTGTCATTTCCATGACAGGAACGCTCGCCGATCATTCACAAAAAACGGGTGATCGTTTACAAATTTGTATAGCGCGGTAAAGCCATGGAATATATGTTCCTCTTCACCTTAGCCGCAATCATCGTAGGTTTTATCATGACATGGGGAATTGGTGCCAATGACCTCGCCAATATTATGAGCACTACCATGGGCTCTAAGGCTTTAACAGTAAAACAAGCGCTTGTTATTGCCGTTATTTTTGAATTCGCAGGCGCCATCTTAGGCGGTAGTCATGTCACTGCAACTATTCGCACTGGGATTATTAATACTACTTTGTTATCTAATACTCCCAATATTTTAATTTATGGTATGACCTCTACCTTATTTGCCGGAGCGATTTGGATTTTATTCGCTAGCTGGTTAGGCATGCCCGTCTCCATCACTAATGCTATAGTGGGTGCCTTAGTTGGTTTTGGGACTATTGTGTTAGGTCCTTCATCTATTCATTGGCACAAAGTTAGTTTAATTGCTTTGAGCTGGGTTTGTTCACCAACGATTGCTTGTATTACCTCTTACTTTTTATTCCAATTAATTAAACTGCTTATTTTTAATGCTGATCATCCAGCTAAAAGAGCAAGATTTTATTATCCTATTTTCTTTGTTTTAGTAGGTATTGTATTAGGAAACATGACTGTCTTAAAAGGATTGGCTCATTTTAATATTATTTTACCCAAAACAGATAATATTTTAATTTCATTAGGCATGGGAGTATTAGTAAGTTTAATTGGCGTTTTAATTGCTAAACGAATTCCAAAAGCTGATGAGTTAAAACGCTTTAAACAATTTGATTATGTCGAAAAACTTTTTAGTATCCTAATGGCCTTTACTGCTTGTGCCATGGTCTTTGCTCATGGTTCTAATGATGTTGCTATTGCCATGGGCCCGGTTTCTGCTGTAATTAGTATCATTCATAATCACGGCAACATTTTAGGAGAGGGTCCAAAATGGTTGCCCTGGTTTGGTTGCTTAGGCGTAGTGACGGGTTTAATCATGTATGGCAGAAAAGTCATTAGCACCGTCGGATCTGAAATTACTACCTTAACGCCAAGTCGCGCTTTTGCGGCAACCATTGCTGGCGCAAGCACGGTGATTGTTTCAACCAGTACTGGTATTCCTGTTTCTGCGACTCAAACCTTAGTCGGTGGAGTATTGGGCGTTGGTTTAGCACGTGGTATTGGTGCCTTAAACATTACTGTTATTCGTAATATTTTTATGTCTTGGTTAATAACCGTGCCAGCTGCGGCAATATTAACCATTCTTTTCTTCTACCTATTCAAAGCAATCTTTGGAGGTTAACTTGAATGACACTGTAAAAAGGATGCATGAATTGGCCTGCCAGGCTCGTCAGCATGCTTATGTGCCTTATATTACTTTTAAAGTAGGCGTTTGTCTTAGAACTGAAAACAATACATTATTTGTAGGTTGTAATGTACAAAACTCTGCTTTACCACTAGGCTTTTGCGCCGAATCTGCTGCTATTGCCAGTATGATTACAGCTGGAGAAAGAAAAATTATTGAAATCGTGATTGTAGCTGATAGTCAATCGCTTTGTACACCTTGTGGTGGCTGCCGCCAACAATTTGCTGAATTTACTGTCGACAATGCTGTTATTCATATGGGTGATTTGCAAACAATTCGTAAGACTATGCTCTTTAAAGATTTACTGCCCGAATCATTCTCTGCAAAAAATTTAGGCTAGGATAATGGTAACAATAAATTTAATACAACCTATTATTGAAATAATTAAGCAACATACGGATATAAAACCGAAGCTGGGCATTATTTTAGGTTCAGGACTAGGTCCTTTAGCAGATGAAATTTCTAATGCTGTTAGCATTCCTTATCAAGATTTACCGGGCATGCCAATTACCAGTGTCCCGGGTCATGCCGGGGAACTAATCTTAGGGACCATTCATGATATACCTGTTGCTTGTTTAAAAGGCCGCATTCATTATTATGAAGGTTTTACTGATCAAAGGTTTAAAATTTTAATACGCTTATTAAAAGTTTTAGGCTGTAGCAGTATATTGCTCACTAATTCTTCTGGTTCTTTACGTAAAGAAATAGGTCCCGGTGAATTAGTTTTAATTAATGATCATATTAACTTTCAATTTAGAAACCCCCTCATCGGTCCTAATGATGAAGAGTTTGGCCCACGGTTTTTCCCCATGGATAAAGTTTATGACAAAGAACTGCGTAATAAATTTTATTTAACTGCGGAAAATTTAGGCTTTAAAATTCACGAAGGTGTTTATATTTCAGTCTTAGGGCCAAGTTTTGATACCCCTGCGGAAATTAGAGCTTTTCGCCTTTTAGGCGCAGATGTTATTGGTATGTCTACTATACCTGAGGTCATTGTCGCAATACATTGTGGCTTAAGAGTATGCTTAATTTCCACCATTACTAATCTTTCAGCTGATCTAAATGAAGAATCGATTACGCATGATATAACGTTAACTCAAGGGCGTTTAGCTTCAGGAAAACTTTGTTTACTAGTTAAAACTTGCCTAGAAAAGTATGGTGAGGTATTTTAATTCTGATTTATATCAATTAAAGATTATTGATAATAAATAAATTGTATAGAATTTGTTAAACTTTTTATATTATTTAATAAGGAATATAACATGGCTTTCTATCAACATATTTTATTGGCTACGGATTTAAGTGAAGAAAATAACGACACTATTCAAAAAACTAAACAATTAGCCGGCCTTTTTAAGGCCAAATTAAGCGTCCTACATGTCGTTGAGCCTATTCCTAATTACGGCTATGTGGGAATTACTGATTTAGAAGATCAACTTTTAGAAGAAGCCAAACAACGACTCGCTGCACTTGGGGAAAAATTAAATATACCCACTGATAATCAATGGGTTGCTGTAGGACCCGCAAAAAGAGAAATTTTAAGTACGGCAAAAGATTTAAAAATAGACCTAATTATTATTGGTAGTCATTCAGGCCATTATCTCTCAGATATTTTAGGCTCTACCACCAATGGTGTTTTACATCATTCTACTTGTGATGTGTTAACAATAAGACATAGTAAAGACTAGCTGATAATTTAAGCATTCTTTCTCTGATATCTAAATTCTATGAAATTAGAATACGCGCAGTATTTTTTAAATAGAACCCTTATTAGGGGACTTAAACCAGGAATAATTGATAGAATATATGAGCGCGACAGCTCAGTTCTTGAGTCTAAATATAAGACATCGGTTGCAGAGTAATTTTCAAGACTTTGAACTAACTGAATAACCTCTTTGATTGTTCTTCTATATCCGTGCATTTGAGTGAAATAGCCCATACCAATCTTTAAAAATTTAACTCTCAATTTACACTCTATCTTAGTTAATATATTATCGACTAACCAGGTCAACATACTATTTTTTGAACGTACATTTAAAACAAGTCTACCTTCATTTTTCAAAAATACTTTTATGTTATTAAATATTTTTTTAGCCTCAAAATTATTAAACGCGTATATCAGGCCTGGCACCAAAATAACATCATATTTGCCTGCTAAAGCTGCGTATTTTTTTTCAAAATCTGGATGAAGTAAATTGATAACATGAAAGTTAGCTTCAGGAAATATTTCTTTTACTGTTGTAAGTAACGGTTCATTAAAATCTGAGATTTCAATGTTATACCCATTTAATATGAGTGGTATTTCATGCTCTCCATTTCCACTGCCTAGACTAAGTACTTTATCTGTTTTTAAAATTTTTCTTTCAATACCTTTTCTAATTTCTTTTTTATAATATTTATTATCATCCAAAATTTCTTTTTTTAGCGCGACCTTCTCAATAACAAACGATGTCGATTTATCAAAATACTCTACATCTTTAGCGCATGGAAAATAATCATTTACTAAATTTAAATCATTGGTAACAAAATATTTATTCCAAACTCTCATTTTCCTTTCCTCAAGTTTTAATGTGCTCTTGCAGCAATAGCAAATTTATTCCTATTAATAATCAGAAAAACATTATAAATATTAACTATAAATAAGCCAATATTTTTACACTTTAACTATATGAAAAACTTATAGATAATATCGATAATCTAGTAAAGCAGCTATTTTATTCAATGGTTCTATTAGATTAAATAATACTCTTTTTATCTACTTATTAAAGCGGCATTAACTTGGAGTACATTTCTTCTTTTCCTGTTTTCATAATTTTAAAAAATAAATGCTTGATCCTCTCCTCACGCATTTTATTCTTATTAATATCAAAACAGTACTATTAATAATCAATAAGTAAACGGGTTTTATAGTTTAATTTTATAACTCTCTTGGTTGAACCATTCTCTAATTATGATTATATTGAAATAACTGACCTGAGCAGACTGGCTTTTTGAAAAAACCAAATAATATCTTGCTGCTTTCAGAAAAGAGTTAACTATTTTAAACAATAATTAATACGCGCATAGAATCTGCAAAAATTTATACCTATTGAGTATTCCGCGGCAAATAGTAACTTATTGATTATATTTTATTTTTATTGATTCACACAATTTATCCAGATTATTGCAATTGAAACAATCAATTTTCCATGTATAATGATTGTTATAATAGCAATTTTCATGTGGTTTTGATGTATAAACGCTTATTTAATTTACCTTTAGAAAGCAATCACAGTTTTTTTATTTTTGGACCTCGTGGCACAGGCAAAACAAGTTGGCTAAAAAATACCCTGCCGACAGATAGTTATATTTATATAGATTTATTAGATAATTATACTTTTCGAACTTTATTAGCACAGCCAGAAATGCTATCACAATTAATTACCCATAATTTTCAAGGTTGGATAATTATTGATGAAATTCAAAAAATCCCGGCTTTATTAGATGAAGTTCATCGATTAATTGAACATGAAAAAAGAAAGTTTATCTTAACGGGCTCTTCGGCTCGAAAGCTTAAACGGCAAGGAGTTAACCTCTTAGCTGGCAGAGCAGTGCGTTATACTATGCACCCTTTAACTTTACAGGAGCTTGACGCAGATTTTCAACTGGAAACTGCGCTTAAATTAGGTATGTTACCAGCAATTTATACTTATACAGATCCAACGGGTTATTTGCTTACTTATATCGATATTTATTTACGAGAAGAAGTTATGCAAGAAGGCCTTACTCGAAATATTGCCGCATTTTCTCGTTTTCTTGAAGTAGCAAGCTTTTCCCAGGGCAATATCATTAATGCTACAGAAATTGCTCGTGAAATTGGGGTAGACCGGCAAGTGGTGCAAAATTACTTTTCAATTTTAGAAGATTTGCTGTTATCTCATACTTTACCCGCTTTTACTAAACGAGCAAAAAGAAGATTAATCACCTCTGAAAAATTCTATTATTTTGATGCTGGTATCTATCAAGCATTACGTCCCAAAGGTTTGTTTGATGTATCAAGTGAAATTGGTGGCGCTAGTTTAGAAACCTTATTTTTTCAATCTGTTTTAGCACTTATTGATTATAATAAATTAACTTATAAGCCTTATTATTGGCGAACTACCAATGGTGTTGAAGTTGATTTTATTCTTTATGGTGAAAAAGCTTTATTAGCTTTTGAAATCAAACATTCACAAACGGTTCATTCAAGAATGTTAACTGGCTTAAAACATTTCAAGCAGGATTATCCGATGGCAAAATGTTTTATTTTATATTTAGGCTCACAAGCACTTTACTTAAATAATGAAATTACTGCCTTGCCCTTTGTAGAGGCATTAAAAAAATTACCCGCGTTATTACAACAAGCGGATTAATTATTTACCACAAATTAACTCACCATCTTCTCTTTTATAACAATTATTGCCGCATCTTATTTCACCTAAATCATTAGCAACACAATTATCATAGAGATATTGACCACATTGTGCTTCAGCATGAGTTACTTGACAGTCATAGCCACAATCAATTTCCCCAGTAGGCCCAATCACACATTTCTGCTTAGGATCGGCAGCACATTTAGCAAAATCGCCTACCACTTGACAATCATAGCCACAAACTTCATGCCCTCCTACTGTTACGCATTGTTTGCGAACTGTTTGATAACGTGGCGGTGGACGGTCAGCTTCTCGATAATTAGCCGGCTGTTCAATAACTGTGCCTGTAGCACCTTGTATTTGCTCTGGTGAATTGCTTGCTTGATTTACTTGTGAGTTAGTGGTTGTTTGCGGTGTAGATTCCCAAAAATAAGGCCTTGTACAAGCGCTTAACGATAATAAAAAAGCCGTTAACAATAGTCCTTTGCTAACTTGCTTGGTAATGGTCAAACAATTCATCGCTTTGGTCCTTTTAGAGCTATTATTAATTTATGTTAACGATGAAAACCCCAACAAGCAAGTAGCAAACTTGCTTACTTTTTATAACCTATTTTATAGATATCTTAGTTTATTCATTTTTTTATGCGTGTTAGACTGCTGCTATTTATTTAGGTCAATATTTCTACTGAAAATCTAAAGAGTACTTATGAAAAAAGAATTAATTGTGTTAATTGATGGTTCTTCTTATCTTTATCGTGCTTTTCATGCTCTACCTCCTTTAACTAATTCTAAGGGGCTGCCAACCGGTGCTATTTATGGGGTAATAAGCATGATCAACAAACTGATTCATGATTATTCTCCTCACTATATAGCAGTTGTATTTGATGCCAAAGGTAAAACATTTCGTCATGAGCTTTATACAGAATACAAAGCTCATCGCCCACCTATGCCAGAGGAGTTACAACAGCAAATTGCACCATTACATGACATTATTCGTGCTCTGCACTTACCTTTATTAATTATTAATGGGGTAGAAGCTGATGATGTGATTGGCACACTTGCCAAGCAAGCAGAAGAAATTGGTTTAAAAGTTGTCATCTCCACCGGTGATAAAGATATGACTCAATTGGTAAATGATAATATTACTCTAATTAATACTATGACTAATGTCATTTGTGATCGCAATCAAGTTATTAAAAAATTTGGTGTTCCCCCCGAATTGATAACGGATTATTTAGCGCTGATTGGCGATACTTCTGATAATGTCCCAGGGGTTGCTAAAGTAGGCCCTAAAACTGCCGAAAAATGGCTATCAACTTATAATTCTTTAGATAATATCATGCAGCATGCTAGCGATATCCCTGGAAAAATAGGTGAAAATTTACGCGCCAGCCTAACCACCTTACCTATTGCTAAAACATTAGTAACCATTCGCTGTGATATTCCTTTAGATTATATCATTAGTGATTTAGTACCCGGTTCTTGTGATAAAGAGGCACTCAGTAAGCTTTATAGTGAGCTTGAATTTAAATCTTTATTAGCTACTTTACTGAAAACTACGCTCCAAACTGAAATGACCACTTCGACCAAAAAATATCATACTATCTTGGATGAAACTCTTTTAGATAACTGGTTAGTGAAGCTTACTAAAGCAGAACTTATTTCTTTTGATATTGAAACTGATTCTTTGAATTATATGGAAGCTAACATCGTTGGTTTGTCTTTCGCAATTACTCCACAAGAGGCTATCTATATTCCTCTTGCTCATGACTATCCTGGAGCACCCAAACAATTGGATAGACAATTAGTCTTAACAAAAGTTAAGGTTTTATTGGAAAATAAAGCCCTAGCTAAAGTAGGTCATAACTTAAAATATGACAAAGAAGTACTAGCTAATTACCAAATTACTTTAGACGGTATTGCGTTTGATACCATGTTAGAGTCTTATGTAATTGATAGCACCGCTAATCGCCACGATCTTTATACGCTAGCTTTAAAATATCTTAATCAAAAAACAATCGCTTATGAAGAGGTCGCTGGCAAAGGCGTTAACCAAATTACTTTTAATCAAGTTACTTTAGAAAAAGCAACTGCCTATGCTGCTGAAGATGCAGCCGTCACTTTAGAACTACATCAAATGCTTTGGCCTAAAATTGCAGTAGATGAAAAATTAAAGCATGTTTTCAATTCCATAGAACTGCCTTTACTTACAGTACTCTGTGCTATGGAAAGAAATGGTGTTTTAGTTGATTGTGATATGTTAAAGAAACAAAGTAAAGAGCTTGCTATTCGTGCAGAAGAACTAGAAAAAAAAGCTTTTGAGCTCTGTGGTTGTGAATTTAATTTAAATTCTCCTAAACAATTACAAAAGATATTTTATGAAAAATTAAAGTTACCTATCATTAAAAAAACTCCTACCGGTCAGCCCTCTACTGCAGAACCTATTTTACAGGAGCTCGCTGTAAACTATGAATTACCAGCTGTTGTTTTAGAATATCGCAGCTTAACAAAATTAAAGTCTACTTATACTGATCGTTTACCAGAACAGATTAATAACAAGACTCATCGTATTCATACCTCTTATCATCAAGCTGTCGCTGGTACTGGTCGACTTTCTTCCTCCGATCCCAACTTACAAAACATTCCTATTCGTACTGAAGCTGGCCGAAAAATTCGTCAAGCTTTTATTGCTTCACCTGGATTTCAAATTGTAGCTGCTGATTATTCGCAAATTGAATTAAGAATCATGGCACACCTTTCAGGGGATCGAGGTTTAATTGATGCCTTTGTCAATGAGCTAGATGTTCATAAAGCAACAGCCGCACAAGTTTTTGGGATAAGTTTACAAGAAGTTTCTGCAGAGCAACGTCGCAAAGCTAAGGCCATTAATTTTGGTTTAATTTATGGAATGTCTGCTTTTGGTCTAGCTAAACAGTTAGGAGTAGAAAGAGCTGCTGCGCAAGCTTATATTGATTCTTATTTTGCCCAATATCCCAACGTTCATGATTACATGGAAAGAACTAGAAAAATTGCTCATCAAAAAGGCTATGTAGAAACTTTATTTGGTCGGCGACTTTACTTATCTGAAATTAATGCAAAAAACTTACAACTGCAAAAAGCTGCTGAACGAGCCGCTATTAATGCGCCCATGCAAGGCACTGCTGCTGATATTATTAAATTAGCAATGATTAGAGTTTATCATTGGTTACAAAGTTCTGCTATTGAAGCCAAATTGATAATGCAGGTTCATGATGAATTAGTCTTTGAAGTCGCTAAAGCGGATATTGAAGAAGCAAGAATCAATATCGAACAATTAATGAGCCAGGCAGCAAAGCTAGCAATTCCTCTAGTGGTTGATATTGGCGTTGGCAATAATTGGGATGAAGCCCATTAGTTTTATTTTTAATTTACTAAAAACTATGTTTAGTTCAATCTTTAGCTGCTCGGTTAATTAATTGATTAGAAGCATGCTTATTAGGATTCTTAATTTTTTCAGCTCCTTCCACACCAACTACTGGCAGTTTCTTTGCATCAATTAATCCAAGCTGTACTAAAACAGAAGCCTGATCCCAATAGATATGTTCGTGGGATACTTTGCCTGATTGAAAACCAACGATGGCAACTAAAGCTATCGCCACTTTTTTTCCAGTTGGCGCAATCCCTGGTAACATCCAATCCATCACAATGTCGTGGGTAAATTTAAAAATTAATTCATCTACAATTTGTGTTTCACCAATGGTTCTAGAGATAAGTATCGTTTCTGTATCTTTAGGCATTTTAGGAATAAATGATTGTGCATAAAATTTTTCAATTTCCTTCAACCCCACTCCACCTGTCATAGTAGGAACATGATTGACATGAGCCTTTTTCGTCATGGTCGCTACAGTTCCTGCTGTATCTTTCGTCTCAAACTCACAACGGGTATGTTCTTCCCAAAGATCATTTAGTTTTTGTTGAGCGGAAGTTAGTGATGCACTGATTTGTTTTGACATTTGAACATCCTTTTAAAGTCGCTAAAAATATTTTTATGATAAGCAAATAGTCTGGTAAGTAAAGAAGCTTTTAGTTAAGCTTAACTAAAATCTAACTAAGATAATATTGACTTTGCTTTTAGCTTATTGGTTTAATAAGGGCTCATTAATTAGGAGAACACCGTTATGAAATTTGCCACCTTCTTAAAAGTATCTAGCGCTATGGCCTTGTTAACACCGGGCTTATTATTTGCCTCCTTATTAGGTAGTAATGATAAAGCTAAAGACTTAGTAACTAATCTTGCTCAAGGCAAAATTAAAATTGTTAAACAATTTGATTCTGTCAGTAATCTTGAAGGCTTTGTGATTACCCCGACCTCAGGTCCAGCTCAACAAACTATCGTTTATGCTGATAAAGACGGTAACTATATGATTGCTGGCGCAATTATTACCCCGGATGGTCAAAATTTAGCCCAATTGGATTATGATAAATATGTTAATTCAGCCCTTTCCCCACAAATATTTGCTTCTGCACAAAAAACCAATTGGATTCAGGATGGGAATGCGAACGCCCCGCATAAAGCTTATATTTTAGTAGAACCAAACTGTATGGCCTGCCACATGCTTTATAATACCTTAAAACCATTAATTAGCTCTGGCCAACTAGCGGTCCGCTGGATTTTTGTTGCTTTTATGAAACCACAAAGCGAAGCAATGGTTGCCGCTATCATGCAGACAAACAATCCTTCTCTAGCTTTTGCTACTGACGAGAAAAACTTTAATGTAAATACTGAAACAGGCGGCATTCCACCCGCTACTTCAGTTTCAGCAGCAACCAAAAAGAAAATAGATCAAAACATGACGTTTATGACTCAATATCAATTTATTGGTACACCTGTTGTAGCTTATAAATCTACTGCCGGAGATTACCAAGTCATTCGCGGCTTCCTACCAGGACAAGCTTTATTAGATACCGTTTCTCAAATGTCTAATAGTTTTTAATGTGTCTTAGCCTCCTCTTCTCATAAAAAGAGGGGGCACACTTTGCTTTATTCGACTGTTACAGATTTTGCTAGATTTCTAGGTTGATCCACATCAGTTCCTTTTAACACTGCCACGTAATAAGAAAGTAGCTGCAAAGGCAAGGTAAACACAATTGGAGCAATTAATGATTCTATAGTTGGTAAACGGATAATTGACCAGCTCTCATCTGTTTCTAACTCTATCTTTTCATCAATTAAAGCAATGATAATACCGCCCCTAGCCCTGACCTCCTGAAGATTCGACTTTACTTTATCTAATAATGAATTATTAGGAACCAAAACAACTATCGGCATACTATTATCAACCAATGCTAAAGGACCATGTTTTAATTCACCTGCTGGATAAGCTTCAGCATGAATATAAGAAATTTCTTTCAGTTTTAAAGCCCCCTCCAAAGCAATGGGATATTCATCGCCCCTTCCTAAAAATAATGCGTGGTTTTTATCAATAAAGAGTTTTGCAATTTCATCAATTTTTTTATCCAGTTGTAAAACTTCTTCAAGCAGACGCGGAATTGATTTAAGTTGTTTTACAATTTTTGTTTCTTGTTCTACTGATAACTGATGATAACGACCTAATACCAACGTTAGCATTAATAAAGAAACTAGCTGTGTTGTAAAGGCTTTCGTAGAAGCAACGCCGATCTCTCTGCCAGCACGTGTCATAAACACTAAATCTGATTCGCGAACCAAAGAACTTTCCGGTACATTGCAGATTGTTAAAGCAGCAAGATAATTTTTATTTTTTTTTGCTTGCCGTAAGGCTGCTAATGTATCAGCTGTTTCCCCTGATTGTGAAATAGTAATTAACAAAGTATTTTCAGGAATAACTGCTTTGCGATAACGAATTTCACTAGCAACCTCAATATTGCAAGAAATTCCTGCTAACTCTTCTAGCCAATAACGCGCTACCATTCCCGCATGATAACTCGTTCCACAAGCAATAATCTGCACATGCTCGACTTTAGGGAAAATTTCTTTTGCTTTTAGTCCAAAGGCTTCTTCTAATACCTTTTCTTTGCCTAACCTGCCTTCTAATGTATCATTCACTGCTTGCGGCTGCTCAAAAATTTCTTTTAACATAAAATGTCGATAACTGCCTTTGTCTGCTGCGTCACTTGTTAATTTTGAATGGTGAAGCTTTCTTTCTACTTTAGTAAGCTTGCTATCATATATAGTCACTGATTCCATATGAATATCAGCCAAATCACCTTCCTCTAAATAGACAAACTGTTGAGTAACGGGTAATAATGCTAAACTATCCGAAGCAAGAAAATGCTCGCCTATTCCTATGCCAATAACTAAAGGACTTCCTGCACGCACAGCAATTAAACGATTTGGTTCTTTAGCATGTAAAATGGCTAAAGCATAAGCCCCCTCAAGCTCTTTAATCGCTTGATAGACAGCCTGTAGTAAATCTTTATTTTCTTGTAAATAAAAATCAATTAAATGAACAATAACTTCCGTATCTGTTTCAGAAACAAATTGATAGCCTGATTTAAGTAAGCGCTGCTTTAATTTATCGTGGTTTTCGATAATGCCATTATGCACTAATGCTATACCACTTGACATATGAGGATGGGCATTATGTTCCGCAGGTTTACCATGTGTTGCCCAACGAGTATGCGCAATACCTGTTTTACCTAGTAAAGGATGTGCTTTTAGGCTTTCTTCAAGCACTGCAACCTTCCCTAAAGTTCGAAGTCGCTCTAATTCACCCTGGGGGTTAATAACAGCAATTCCTGCTGAATCATAACCTCTATATTCTAATCTTTTTAAACCGGTTAAGAGTATTTTTGAAACATCACGCTGTGCTACGGCACCGACTATTCCACACATAAATTAGACCTTAGTTTTTTGCCTTTTCAATTTTTTGTGGCCGTTTCCAACCACTAATATTAACTTGTTTTGCCCTACCAATCGCTAATTCTCCCTCAGGCACATTCTTATTGATTGCTGAGCCTGCGCCTGTTGTTGCATTCTTGCCGATCACAACTGGCGCTATCAGTGAATTATTGGTACCAATGAAAGCACCCTCTTCAATAATAGTATGGTACTTATTTACCCCATCATAATTGCAAGTAACTGTGCCAGCACCCACATTAACCTTAGCACCAATCGTCGCATCCCCTATATAAGTTAAGTGGTTTACTTTGCTTCCTTCACCAATACTACTCTTTTTTACTTCTACAAAATTACCTACTTTGGCCTTGGCATGTAAAATAGTCTCTGGCCGCAATCTTGCAAACGGCCCTATAACACAATCTGTTGCAACACTAGCACCTTCTATATGACTATTCGCCTCGACTCTTACATTATCTGCTAAGCTAGAGTTTTTAACATAGACATTTGGCCCCAAATAGCAATTAGCGCCTATTTTAACAGATCCTTCTATGACTACATTAACATCGATGATGACATCTTTCCCAACTGTCAACTCCCCTCTTAAATCAAATCGCTTAGGATCTATTAATGTAACACCAGACTCTAATAACAGGTTTGCCGAATGCATCTGATAAGTTCTTTCTAATTTTGCTAGCTCAATCTTATTATTCACTCCTTGTATTTCGTGATTAACAGTTGGATTTAAAGTAATGATTGGCAGCTTTTCTGCAATCGCCATAGCAAATACATCTGTTAAATAATATTCACCTTGGACATTTTTATTTTTTAAGTTAGGTAACCATGTTTTTAAGTTTTTAACAGGCAGTAAACAAATACCCGTATTTATTTCTGTAATCGCCTGCTGTGCAGCTGAAGCATCTTTTTCCTCAACAATAGCCACTGGATTATTAGCTGCATCTCTAATTATTCTCCCCAAACCGCTTGGCTTTTTAACCTTTGCGGTTAACCAACCAATTCCTTTTTCTGGTGTTTGTGCTATTAAATTTTTTAAAGTGGTAACACTAATTAATGGTACATCTCCATATAATACTAACACTTTATCATGAGTCACTGTGGGTAATGCTTGCAAAACTGCATGTCCTGTGCCGAGTTGTTGTTTTTGTTCAACCCAATTGACATCATAGGCTGCTAAAGCTTGTTTAACTTGTTCGCCCCCATGACCGTAAACGACTGTAATAGCTTTGGAGATTTGCATTACTGTTTCGATAACATGGGCTAGTAATGGTTTTCCAGCTAACCTCTGTAAAACTTTAGGCAATTGCGAGCGCATTCGCGTTCCTTCTCCTGCAGCCAGAATTACAATACTGATGTTCATGACCTATCCTTTATTTACTATCACTCTTCTCATTTATAATAATTTAAAACAATATCTACTTGAAAGGACAGCATTTTAACAGAAATCTAGACTATCGTCCCTAGTAAATTTTGCTTTAAAAGTGCTCATTATAAAATTTGTACGGGTCTTTTTTTACCGCTACAATCTAAAAATCAATAAAGGATAACTTCATGAAACAAACCACCAAGCTTAAACAGCTATTGTCAAATAAGAAAACTATTATTGCCCCGGGTATTTTCGATGGTCTGTCTGCCCGCCTTGCTGAACAAGCAGGATTTTCTGTTCTCTATGCTAGTGGTGGTGCAATTGCTAGAAGCTGTGGTTATCCTGATTTAGGCTTACTTAGTTTTAACGAAGTCTGTGAACGCTTACAACAAATAATTGACGTCGTGAAAAGTCCTATTATTGCTGATGCAGATACCGGATTTGGAAATGAGATGAATGTTAGACGTACCGTCAGGCAATTTGAACGTTTAGGCATTGCTGCTTTACATCTCGAAGATCAAACTTTCCCAAAACGTTGTGGACATTTAAATGATAAAAGCTTAATCCCTATTGAAGAAATGTGTTTAAAAATAAAGGTTGCAAAAGACTCCTTATCGGACCCTGATTTCACTCTCATCGCTCGAACCGATGCTGTTGCAGTAGAAGGAATTGAGGCTGCCTTACGCCGTGCAGAAGCTTACTATCAAGCAGGTGCTGGTATGTTATTTATTGAAGCGCCTGAAAGCTTAGAGCAAGTTGAGCTTATAGCCAAACGTATTCCTTATCCCAAACTTATTAATATGTTCCAGGGTGGTAAAACACCTTTAGTAGCTATAGAAAAACTCCAAGTATTAGGCTATCAATTAGTTATTATTCCTTCCGACTTACAACGTGCTGCTATGGCTGCCATGCAAAAAACGTTAGCGGCTATTTTAACAGAGGGCGATAGTCATAGTCTGGCTAACCAACTGACTAGTTTTAAAGAACGAGAAACCATTGTTGGTACTGAAGATTATTTAAACTTAGGAAAATAGTTTAATTACTAACTTCATAAAAAAAACTGGTAACTATCCCCCATAAAACCTCATGTTCAAGAACAGTATTAACTAATTGATCATTAAGTTTTTAATTATATATCTGCCCCTGTTTAAAGTTTTTTGATAGTAAGTGTATTAGTTCCGACTTAATCTGACAGAGCTCTTGAAAAAGAGAGAGTTTCCGGTTTTGATAGAAGTGCAAACTTTAAATCAAAATTA
>MGXT01000002.1:0-2217 GCA_001801465.1 Gammaproteobacteria bacterium RIFCSPHIGHO2_12_FULL_35_23
TTCTCCACACTCTTTAATACGACGTTTTTTTAATTCAATAAGATCTTTTTTAGCTTTTTCTAGTTTCTCCAATAGTTTCTTTTCTTTTTCTACTAGAGTCATTTTTTTTCTTTCTGACATAAATTATCCTGATAACTAACCTTTGTTTTATTCTATATAAAAAATCAAAAATAGCAATCAAGAGCCATTTAAAATCATATAAAGAACAAATATTAAGCACCCGTAATAAAATAAAGGGCGCAATATACATTGTTACCAATGTTTGTTAGTATTACATGAATTATGGCGATTGCATACACTAGAGTTACAATTCATACGAGAAGCAAAGGACACAGCGCTGTTGCTGGCGCAGCTTATAGAGCTGGTGAAAAGCTATTTGATGAAAGAACGGGGGAAACTTTTGACTTTACTAAGCGTAGCGACATTATTCACTCGGAAATTTTATTGCCCGATGGCGCTGATTATCTGCTTAAAGATCGGGCGTTTTTATGGAATAAAGCTGAAGCTGTAGAAAAACGGAAAGATGCGCAAATTGCAAAGGATGTTGTTTTAGCTTTACCCCGTGAAGTAGATAAAGAGCAACAAATTGCTCTTGCCCGTAATTTTGCAGAATATCATTTTGTTTCTAAAGGCGTAGCAGTAGATTTGGCGATTCATGATCATAGCGAAGGTAATCCACACGCGCATCTATATGTCACTACTAGGCGCTTAATAGGGAAAGAATTTGATATTTATAAAGCGAGAGATCTTAACCCTATTTTCTCTAATGGAAGGTCTGGTAAAGGGTTTATAACCGAGCAAGAATTTTGGGGCGAACGATGGCGTGATTTTCAAACTGGTTTTTTTAAAGAACACGGATTAGAGCTAATAGTTGACGAAAATCATATTATTTCGCAAGCCCATGAAGGAAAGTATAGGGTAAAAAATGGACATTATCTCAGTGAGCTAAATCAACTTCGCCGAGAAGCCGCAAGAGAAATTGCATTATCAGATCCCGATAATTTGATTAATATTTTATCTCATCGACATGCCGTTTTTTCTGAAAAACAGCTTGCTAGTCTTATTTTTAAAAGTGTTAATACCCCTCAAGAATTTCAAATTGCTTTTAATCAAATTAAACAACATAAAGATATTATTTGTTTAGGTATTGGAGATGATAATCAACTTCGTTATTCCACTCGCGCTAATTTTCGTAAAGAAGCAAGACTTATAAGACAAGCTGAAGCAATTTCATTAAAGAAAGCCCATGCAATAAGCACTAATGTTATCAATAAAATTGCTAAGCAAATGGATCTTAGCAAAGAAAAACATGATGCTTTAAAGTACATTGTTTGCGGCCAAGACATCGCTTTAATAGTGGGGCATGCTGGTACTGGTAAATCTTATTTAATGAAAGCAGCTGAAAAAATATGGAGCGCTCAAGGCTATAAAACTTTTGGTATGGCAGTAGCTGGTGTTGCAGCAAGAGAGTTAAAGGAAAAAAGTAATATCCCCTCCTCTACTATTGCTAGTTTTAAGAAGCGGCTTCTAATAGGAAAATTACAGCTTAAATCAAATCATATCGTAGTAATGGATGAAGCTGGCATGACCAATCTTGAAGATATGGCGTTTATTATTAATGAAATAAAACGCGCTCATGCTAAATTAATTTTGATTGGTGACCCTAATCAATTGCAGCCTATCGGCGGCGGCGCGCCTTTTAGAGCAATTTCTCAACAAATTGGGTTCTGTACCCTACAAGAAATTCATCGTCAAAAAGATCCATTAGATCGGGTAGCAACCAAAAATTTAGCACAAGGAAATGTAGAAAAAGCTTTAGAGCATTATGCCTCAAAGCATTCAATGCTTGAGTTTACTAACGCTCAAGTAGCTATGGAAAAACTAATAGCTGATTGGAGCCAAATAAAAAATAAAGATCATTTATCTAATATAATAATTTTAGCGCATCGTAATCAAGATATTCGTACGCTTAATTTACTTGCTAGAGAACGATTAATTAGTCAGGGATTAATCCACAAACAATCTCATAAAATTTTTCTTATGAGAAAAGAAGTTGATTCTGATGGTTTTTCAGTTAAGTTAGTGCCAGATACTTTATTATTGACTGCTGGAGATCGTATATTATTTAAAGAAAATAATTCTGATCTAGAACTTGTTAATGGTGATTTTGGTACAATTAAATCTATTAAAAATTCTATTATCACCGCCCAGCTTGAT
>MGXT01000002.1:2235-5355 GCA_001801465.1 Gammaproteobacteria bacterium RIFCSPHIGHO2_12_FULL_35_23
GATAATGAAAAAATAGTTCATGTTGATAGTAAAAAATATCAGGCGTTAGATTATGGTTATGCAGCAACGGTTCATAAAGCACAAGGAATTACAAAAGAAAAAGTCTTTATTTATACTGGCGGACAGGGATGGGATAAACATTTAACCTATGTTGCCTTATCAAGGCATGAACGTAATTTACAGATATATTGGAGCCATTCTGATTATCAGAACAAAAAAGAATTTTATCAAAAATTAGGGCGTTCAGCGCTTAATGATTCCTCTATTGATTGGCCAATTACTTTTGCCGAAAGACGAGGATTTGATTCAGAATCTTTAATTGGTAGACTCTTCAATAAACTTGGTAAGGCCTTATCGGCGCTTAATGATCCTTGGAGAGAAATAAGGGAAAAAACAAATCTATTAGATAAAGAAGGTAAAATTAATTGGGAAAGTAAAGAAGTTCAGCTAGAAATTAAAAAACTTTCTGTCAATGATCATCATGCCATTAAATGGTTATTAAGGTTTAATAATTTACTACATGAAAAAACCAATGTTTTGGATAAGGAAAGAATTATTCAAAGTATGGATCGTTTAATTAAAGAATTGACTAAACCCGCTTGCTATAAGTTTATTATGGCAAAGGCCCCTAATTTTGCCGAAAAATTAAAACAATCATTAATAATTATTAAACAAAAAGAAAGGGGACGGGATAAATCTTAATTTTGTAGGTAAGAGACTTACTCAAAGAGCCAGAAAGTAAGCTAAATCAGTTAAGCATCATATCCCCAAATTGACATTTGTCATTTTCGGGAATTACTGAAACTTCCCAAAGACTTCCTGGATCATTATTAAATAAAGAGGAAATAAATTAAATCTTTACTTTGCCTAAAAAAAGAACTTTTTTATTTTCTACAAAAAGACTAAAGTGCGTTATTATATTAAGCCTTAAATAACTAAAATTTAATACAGGATCTTAGTTTGAAAATTGCCGCCTTAAACAATTTGATAAAAAATGGCGAATCTACAACAATAGAGTTTAAAAGCTCTACCGCCAATTTAAAAAGTGCTGCTGAAACTTTATGCGCTTTTTTAAATGGTCCCGGTGGAATTGTTTTAATAGGCGTTGCTGATAATAAAAAACTTATTGGTCAACAAGTTACTGATCGTACTAAACTTGATATTTCAAATATTCTAAAAAAAATTTGAGCCCACTGCTAATATAATAATTGATTACATAGAGATAGATAATGATAAATGGGTAATTTTATTAAAAGCACATCCAGATCATCATTGCGTTCCTTATTGTTTTGATGGCCGAGCTTATGAGAGAAAAGAATCTGAAACCCACTTAATGAATCAAAGGCGTTATCAACAATTACTCTTAACTAGAAACATAAAGCCTATATCTTGGGAAACACAGATAACTAATTCATTTTCTATTGACGATTTGGATAAGGAAGAAATTATCAATACTGTCAGATTGGGGATTAAAGAAAATCATATTGATTCTTCGCTTGAAGGTAAAGGTGTAGAGGAAATACTAACGAAATTTGGATTAATCAAAGGTGACCAACTTCTTAATGCGGCCGTTGTACTCTTTGCTAAAGATCCTGGAAGTGAGTATATCCAATGCGTGATTCGGATGGCCAGGTTTAAAGGATTAACAAAAGAAATTTTTATCGATAATAAACAATCTTTTGGCCATGCATTTTTTCTTTTAAATGAGTCTGAGAACTTTATTAGAAGAAATACGGCTGTATCTGGAAAAATTGTACCGGGCAAAATGAAAAGAGTTGACGAACCAGAATATCCTTTTGAGGCTGTGCGAGAAGCATTAATTAATGCCTTGTGTCATCGTGATTATGCTTCCCCAGGTGGAGCAATTACATTAACGATCTATGATGATCGTCTTGAAATTATTAATACCGGATTATTACCAGAGGGTATTACCATCGATCAACTGAAAATAAATCATTCATCACACCCTAGAAATCCAAATATTACAAAGGTTTTTTATCGCCGTGGACTAATTGAAGAAATGGGTATGGGCACACAGAAGATTATTCAGATTTGTGCCAATGCTAACATGAAGGAGCCTGAATTCTTTGAGCAGGCTGGAACTTTTGTTATTTGTTTATGGTCACGTAGTTATAAAAGTTACTCTGATGATATTAGTCTAACAGAAAGACAAAAGAAAATATTGAGGCTATTAAAAGAGAAGCGAAGATCTCCGAGAGATATTTTATATCTTTTAGATGAAAGTATTACTGATAGGACTCTTAGAAATGATTTACAATTGTTAAAACAAAAAGGTTTTGCAAATTCAGAAGGACAAGGCAAACAAACTATATGGTCTATTATATCCACTTCGGGGAAAACACGGAAATGAACCCGGAAAAAACCCGGAAAACACGGAAATGAACCCGGAAAAAACCCGGAAACAGAAGCAACAATTGGCTAGCTATTTTGAGAGCGTTCATTAAACTGTGTCAGCGATAAATTATCGCAGCTCCAATTTTAGTCGACCATCGAAATAAATTTGTAGCTGTGAAATAATGTGTATTAGTTCCGACTTAATCTGACAGAGCTCTTGAAAAAGAGAGAGTTTCCGGTTTTGATAGAAGTGCAAACTTTAAATCAAAATTAAACATAAAAGGAAACTCTCATGATATATAATACTGACAAAATCATAAAACACAAAGTTGGATTGCTGAATTTAGCAGAAGCGCTTGGAAATGTATCTAAGGCTTGCAAAGTGATGGGTCTGTCTCGAGATACATTTTATCGTTATAAATCAGCAGTCGATGAAGGCGGAGTGGATGCGTTATTTGATCAAAGCCGTCGGAAGCCAAATTTAAAGAATCGTGTTGATTTTCAAACAGAAGAAGCTGTCAGATTAAGTCGGAACTAATACACTTCAATCAGCAGGTTGCTAAGCGAGTATTCATGCAATATCTTTTTACATTGAGCATAATATTTTTGACCTATATCTGTCATAGTAATCAGTCGCGGCGTTCGCATTAACAATCGAGTGTTTAACGATTTCTCTAGCATAGAAATTTTTTTGCTCATCGCTGTCACAGAGATATCGAACTGCAGTGCAGCAGCCGTAAAACTTCCCTCTTCTACAACTGCTAC
>MGXT01000003.1 GCA_001801465.1 Gammaproteobacteria bacterium RIFCSPHIGHO2_12_FULL_35_23
TCATTAATGCATTGCAAATTAATTCTCGTGTCATGCGAGGCTGTAAAGACTAACCAATTACGGATCGTGAAGAAAGTGGACCGTAGCCGAATTAGTGGACAGATTTCTCTGAGTTAAAATATTAAAAATTCAGCCATTCGTTGCAGACAAAGGTGATCGTCTGTTCCTGAAAGGCTCATGGACTAAGGGAGGGCGCGAGCGTTTTGTACCCATATTAACTCCAGAACAACGCAGATGGGTGGATGAAGCCAAAGCTCTCGTAAAATATAAAGATAATTCTTTGATCCCTCAGGATAAGAGTTATAAAATTTATCGCAATACCATTAACAAATATTTTCAAAGGAAAAATATTTGTAAAACACATGGATTGCGACATTTATATGCTCAGCAACGCTATGAGGAACTTACTGGGTGGAAATGTCCTGCGAAAGGTGGGTTATCACGTAAACAATTATCGTTTGAACAGCAACGGATCGATAAAGCTGCTCGTCTACAATTAACCAGCGAATTGGGCCATTCCAGAGTCCAAATCCTGGCTGTTTATTGTGGCCACTAAATTATTGAAAAATAATTGATAATTATAGTGTTGCTACACACAATATTTCTACCGCTCCCCAAGATAGCAGAGATTTTATATTACTGCTTTGGGAGAAGCCATTATGATAGGACGAGAATTTCTATAGTTGATCTAATTTGAAGTTAAGTTTTGTAGGAGAATATGGCGTTGCTGCTAGAGTAATAGAGGCAGTAAATAGCAACAATAGTATGCTAAAAATAACATATATAAATTGTGTGATTCATAGACATCGTTTCAATTAATTTGTTATATTTTCTGGCCATATGGATAGGCAAATTAAAGCTAGAACAAAATGGGTAAATCTTTATCTTGAAACAAAAGATGCGGGATACGTTTGTTGTAAATGCGGAATCTCACGCTCCACCCAGCGTAAATGGTATGGTCGCTATTTGCAAGAGGGAATAGATAGGCGCAATATAATTTCTCTCATATTATTTTAGCTATAAAGCGTTTTATTCTTTATAAAAAAGAAATAAATTAATAATGGAAAGAAACAAATGAGTAATGATCCTGCCCATAGTAAAACCCCACTTGGATTATGATCTAATGCAAAAGTTCCTATTAACGGTGAAAGTATGAATGTAGAGGCGGATAGCGCCTGATAGATGCCCATACAAAAGCCTCTTACCTCTTCCTTTGCATTTTGAAAGATTAGCGTGTATGAAACAGGCATAAATAGCATTTCACCAAGAGTTATTATAATCATGCTAATAAGAGCAAGAAAAAAACTTTGGTCAAATAGCAGTACAAAAAAACCAATGCCTAAAATAATTGAACCTGTACTCATTAGAAGAAACTGCGGGAACTTACTTAATAAATTCAACAGACCAACTTGAAAAACTGCTATTATCAAAGAATTAACTAAAAACAACATGCCTAAAGCATGAGAAGCCAAGTGATAGTGTGCCGACAAAAATAATGAATAAGAAGATCCTGTTTGATTAAAAACAAGCGTTCCCAAGAAAAAACTAACTAGACTAATGAGAAGAAACTTTTCTTTCCAGATGCTAGTTTTAATTTTATTTGAGGCTTTATTAGATTTTAACTGTTTTTCTTTTAAAGGAAGTAATATGACTAGAGTAGCAATGCCACTTATTGCGGATAAAATAAAGATATTCCTATAATTTTCATAGGCTAATAATCCTGCGATACCATATGATATAGCGCAGCCAATGTTAAATAGCATATAACGAATGCTATTCATGTGCACTCTTTCTTGAGGTTGTGTTAAATTCATTAGATAAATTCTTACTGCAGAAGAAAACACAGCAGTTGCACAACCAAATATGCTCAAGATTATGGTAACCAGCCATTCGGGTTGTCGAAGAAAATAGACAATAACAGTTAAAACTAGATAACTAACAATTGATATAAATGAAATCGTATAAGAAGAAAACTTATCGCATAGTGTTCCTCCAAAAAAAGAACCAATAATAAAACCCACGCCAAAAATAGAGAGAACAATACCAGTTTGTTGTAATGAGTAATCCAAGCTATGCTTTAAATACAAAGGTAAAAACATGATGCTGGCATAGCCTAGTGCATAAGTAAAAATAGATAAAAGAGCGAGAGTAATCTCTTTGGTTAGTTTTTGGCCTGGAGCAAAATAAGTTTTTAAATGTCTCAATATCATTAAATAGGATTACCATAATACAAACATAAAAAGTGCTGCAACAGTATCGTGCTTATCTCTTACGTTTTTCAATTCAATTGGAAAATAGATAGAATATGAGCTTAAGAGTAAGAGAGCAAGTAGATAAAATAAAAAATATACACATTTTAAATCAATTGGTTACAGTATTTACCAAACGACTGATAGCTATTTAGCTCTACCTATTGGGCATTAAAGAAGATAGGTTGCTTTGAGGCTTTACATAAGGCTTCTAAAAACGATGCACCTTGCTTTTTAATGGTAGAAATATAGCCACGAATACGGCAAAAACACCTTAACCTTTCAGTTGCTCAGAAACAGCCAGAGATTTTTACTACATTTTCATTATTCGAATAGGCTGAATGGTTACAAATGATTATTTGTCGTTTATTTGCCCATTTGACTAGAAATTGACTTTTCATCTAAAGAAAGTTACAATGGCCGCTGTCGTATGTTATCTTGTCTAATAATCTGATCTGAGGAGTCGCTTGATGAATTTGCCCAAAAAGAGCTTATGTGAAATTATTCAGCCAGCCGATGATCAACACCAAAAATTTACTTATCCAGTCAATATAGAAGATCTAATCTATGCAACAGATTGCGCTTGCACCTATGATGAATCAATAGAAGGCTAATTAAGCCTAAAATAGGACATTGCTTTTGTGGATTTAATAGCATTACCGTTTGTTGTGATTCCATTAACACATAAAGCTTTAGTTCAGTGCGGTGAGCTCAAGCTTGAAATTACCGGTGATAGCGCATTTGAAATTATTTCAACAATAAAAAAACTTGCCAGCACGCGCATTGAATATATGCAGCTTATTGATTCTCTGAAGAAAAATGATGCAGAGGAAGTGCGGGCTATTCTCGAGTACCTGCTTGAGAACAATCTCTTAGTCCAGATAAATGAAGACACCTCTCTGGAAAAAGCACAATTGCCAGAAGCATTATTTTACTGGCATTTAAAATTATCTGAAGAAGCTGCGAATCAAAAATTATCTCTCATTAATATCGTTATTGTTGGCATTAATACGGGCTCAGTACTTCTGGAGCGACATCTCAAGCAATTGGGTTTTACCAATGTATATTGCCTATCAGATGATGCATTAGATATGGAATCCACTAAGGCGTGTTATCCCAAACTACAGGAGACTATTGACAAGCAGGCACTGTTACTAACAGCGGATTACATTATTGCCTACGCTGTATTTCACCAGATTATTCCTTTGCTCTCTTGGAACAAGTACTGTTTGACTCACGCAAAATATTTTTTGCCTATTGTTATTGATAATACCAAGTCATATATTGGACCACTGGTATCACCAGATAGCTTAAGCTGCTTTCATTGTGCCCATTTAAGACGACTATCCAGTTTCACCGACAATCATTTGGATGGTATAAAAAATTGGTATCATAAATCCATGGCTCACAGCCACGGTCATCATTTCAGCGTATTATGTCAGGCCAACAGCGTTATTGGGACAATGCTGTTCAACCAGGCATTAAATTTACCATCGTTAAAGCTAAATACAGTCATTGAAACATCCCCTTTAGGACCTACCATGGTAGAGCATTCTATATTGAAAATTCCACATTGTTATGCCTGTATCAGTGACCGAAATAAAACTATCACAATGAATGAAGATACTTTGGAAAGTAAACTTGCATACTTGTTGGATCCCAAATTTGGTATTTTAAAGTATGTGCGCTTAGAGCAGCTTCCAAAGCCGTCAACAGCTTTTTATCATTATTTATCTTGTGCTAATAACACCCGAGCTTTCTCTAACCAGAAAAATTTCGCTTATGGCAAAGGTGTGGCAACAACTAAAAAAAAGGCTATGCTGAAAGCAATTGGAGAATCGATCGAACGATATTGCTCCGCGCTTTATAACAAAAATCACCTGCCATTTTCTTCTATTGAAGCTGCCACCTTTAAAACATTGCCCTTAGATAAAATAATGTCATACGAAAAAGATTTTTATCAATCCAATAATCGAATTAAACAATTAACAGAGAAACACAGAATCCATTGGGCGCCAACGCTTAACTTGCATACTGGTGAAACTGTCTATGTGCCAGCTAGCTTGATCTACTTACCTTATAATTCGAGAGACGATGAATTAAAAATCATTCAGAACATATCGACAGGGCTAGCAAGCCATACCTCTTATTGCGATGCAGCAGTGACAGCGATTTGTGAAGTTCTTGAGCGTGATGCATTCATGATTTTTTGGCGAAATAAATTGCCTCCTCGCCAAATAACGCTTAGTACTTTACCTCAAACATTGTTAGAAATTGTAGAGAAATTTAGCATTAGAAATCTGGAAGTATCCTTATTTGATATGACAACTGACCTAGGTATTCCTGTAATATTTGGTATGTTACGAGCAAAAAAAGGCTATCCAATATTGGCTGCAACAGCTGCTTGTAATGTTTCTTCATATACAGCAATTCAATCTACCTTAGAGGAATTAGAGCTGGTTCGCCATAATATATTTTTATTGTCAAAAATGGATGGCTTCCATCAAGCAAAATTGTTGGAAAAAACTCAAGTTAAAGACCAAAAAGATCATTTATTGTATTGGCAGAATGAAAACAATCAACACGAGATTGCCTTTATAGAGCAGTCTAGTCAGAGCATCTCTTTTCAACAAATAGCCAATTGCAACCTTGATGATGGTAAAGCAAAGTTTGATTTTTTAAGTATGCAGCTATCAAACAATAAATTAGATTGTTATTTAGCAGATATTACATCGGAAGATATTAAAGGATTAGGGTATTGTGTAGTAAGAGCGATTATTCCACAAGCACACCCTTTGGCATTTGGGTATGGCTATGAGTTATTTAATTGTCGACGACTTTATGATGTACCTGCTGCACTGGGAATAAATTTAAGTAATGTAGGTTATCATCGCGTACCACATCCATTTCCGTGACAAGTTTCACCCGGTCATTAGCCAATCTGGCTAAACCACATAAGTCATAGTTAAATATTTGAATGTGGTTTTTGCAAATAAACCTTGAGCAATGAACGTTCGTGATCAGCAAAATTATTTATACCCTGTTGTTGCATTAACTTAATAAAACACTCACTAATTTCACGTAAGAATTTTGGATGCAGAACATTTGGAAGCTGTTTGAGATGTGGTAACCAGCCAGAAATTAACGATTCAAATGCGGCTTGGCTATCAATGTCTTTGAGTTTTTCAAAAACACATTCTATTTTTTTTATTTTAAATCCAGCCACTTCCGCTAAAGGAGGATAGTTTTTTTCATTATAGAAATAATAGCCAGGATCAAAGCTATTAAAGTAGGGTTGCCAATAAGGGCGGCTAACTACTTCGTCAAGTGTTTGCCATAGCAAAGTTGGTTTTGGGCAGATTAGCAGAAGGGCTAAACCACCTGGTTTTATCAGACTGTGCAGATAAGTTAATACAACTTGTTGGTCTTTAATCCAATGCAAACATGCCAGTGATAATACGATGTCAAACTGTCCTGTGAGCGTCATGGCTGCGGCGTTCATTTTTTTATATTGGATGCTTGGGTGTTGGTTATGTTGGTTGGCATATTGAATCATATGCTCATCTGAATCAATCGCGACAATATTGCATCCATTAAAATGTTCAGCCATATAAAAGTCAATTGTGCCATTACCGCAACCAACATCGAGAATACATTGATTTTCTAAGTGATCAATATTAGCCCATCGCAATAAGTCATTAAAAAGATTAACTCTATGTTGTCCGGTTTTCTGATAACGCTCTGGATTCCAACGCATATTAGACTCCTTGTGCTTCAAAGACATATAGATTGACATATTGTTCAAAGCAAATGGGGTGAGGAATAGTTTTGTAATGCTTTACAAGTTTAAAACCGAGACCTCTTAAAAGTTTATTGGGCTCGTTGTTATGGGCATTAGGTTGGCAATAAATACGCTTTAAATCAAAATATTTAAAATAATATTGCAAAGATAGCCAAAAGAATGAATACCCTAACTTTTTGTGTCGAGCCTCAGGTTTCCAGATATGTAAATGGGTAAATGCTTGATTACTAAATTCGATATGGTCAATACAAGAATGACCAATAAGCTCATCGTCATAATACCAACTTAGACAGAAAAATTGTTTTTCCTCGAGTGGTTTTTTATATTCAGAAAGCATATAGCTATGCCAATTTTCAAAAGAAGGCAGTTTAGTAGCATCTGTGCCACGCTTTTGGAGTTCAGCTGGACTGGAGTCTAGAAAATATCGAATAACGGCAGAAAACTCTTTTGGCGTAGTTGGAAAGACTTTGCAGTGTAAATTTAAGTTAATCATCAAAGAAAGACCTCATCATTGATTAATTTATTACAAAGGGGTTGAAATTAATGCCGATGTCATAAGCATCAACACTTTCAATTCGTTTTAAATATCGAACTATAAACACACCAAAAAAGCTAAGACATACAATAATGGCTTCACATATAAGATATGAAGAAAAAATTGAATTGATAATTTCTTTGATAGTGTAAATGCCACTGTATGCAATAATGCAGGCAATTGCTGAAAAAGCAAATACCCCTATAGTAGTCGAGCAAGTACTTCGTAGCCAATAAAAACGACCTCTTGTTAGTATTTTCCATTTCGAAATGATATAGACATTGATGAATTCACTGGAAAAAATGGTGATCAAGTCCGCCAGCATTGAACGCAACATTGGCGGAATAAGAATAGAATAGGCATGTTGGTATTCTGCGTGTTTCAAATGAGGCAAGAGGACAACTATGTTCAACGCAAAGACAAAAAGGATCTCGCATAAAAGGGCTGTCCAAATCATTTTTCTTGCTAATTTATACCCATATACTTCTGTAACAATGTCCCCTACAAAGTAAGTTAATGGAACAATGAATGCAGAGCCTGAGACAATCAGGCCCTCTAATTTAGCCATGCGATAACCAATAGTCATCTCACCCAATAGAGCTGTTAGATAAACCATAAATAGCATCGAGCAGAATTTATATTGCTCTTTGGGATGAGCAGTAGAAGCTTTAAGAATATTTTCAATTGATTGATTTTTCATTTAGCAAATTATCCTATAATGTATAAACCTTATAATAAAACCTTTATTGGAATTATTTTTCATCTTTATTTTTTAACTGCTTACGCAAAATTTCTTTTTGCTTTTCCTCTAAAATAGACTGTTCACCAGCTGTAGTCATTCCTATCATATGTGCTTCTTTTTGTGCTAACCCTTCTATAATTTCTTCATTATTTGAAATTTCATTTGCAGTAACTATTTTATAGTTTTTGTCTCCCTTCTTAAGCACAGCAAATAACATCTGATCATAATTTTTTGATAAAGTTTTTGCGAGTATTTTGTATTTAGGGCTATTAATACCGAGATAACCAAGATAAGTTAGTGTCCTTACATCTCTCGGTGAAAAACAGTTAACCACTTTATCATCAGCTAGTAGTTTTTCAGGAGCAGATTTAATCACCGTCTGCTTTCCTATTAGTTGTATGCTAACTTGATAATCACCATTAGCATCTTGTTCGATATTAACGATTCGATAGGTTGGAATATAACATTCATCTGGTTTGGTAAAGTTTTTCCATTGCTGGAATACTCTACTTAAAAATTTAATTGGTCTAAGCTGTTTTTTCATAACTTACCTACTACGAACTACTATAACGATAACGAAACTCAATCATTACTCCCAAAACCTGATCAGTTTTCTTCAATAGACGCATTGGAAAAGCATTTAAATCAGGGTTCATGGGTTTCAAGTATTGATGTTCACCATCAATGATGAGCTGCCTAAAAAGCGGAACTTTGGCATCAGTTTTAACAAGTACAAAGCAGCGATCCAGTAGTAGTTCACTAGGATTAGGATCTAGAATTAGCAAAGAATTCTTGGGAAAATAAGGCTCCATAGAGGAGTCTGGTAATATCGTTGCAAAAGTAGTGTTACTAAGTGTTTGATCTGCAAAAATATATTCTGTTACATTATATTCCTCTGGAGAAGTTAAGTATTCCTCGATTTGATCCCAGAATATTATGGGTACTTCTTTTGCTTTAGCTTTTGATATGACTGGTAAATCAATATTAACTATTGATTCAGGTAGTGGTTGTTCACCCTTCAGTTGTTCCAAATTAATATTAAAAAACTCTGCGATTGGTTTAAGGGTTTTACCATGAGGATTAGGAGAAGCACCTGAAACAATACGATGTAAGGTTTGTTGTGGTAAATGTGTGTCTCGAGCTAATTGCGAAGTATTAATGCTCCTTTTAAACATTAAAGTTTTTAGTATATTACTAATCAATGACTTACCCATTTAAACAAAGCCAATCTATTTATTTCCACCTTAAATATGAGTAAAATACCCATTTATTATTGACACAAACAATTTTTTGAGTAATATATCACATAAAGGCCAAACTTAAAACAAGGAAAACACTAAGAGTATTGAGCAAAAGCTTATCTTCTTGAGAAGTAATCCCATTCTTTTGCATGCTAAGCAAAGTAATTCATGAAGTAAATTATTTTCGCAATTTTATGTGTGCAGAATATAACAAAAAAAACACAATACCGGAGCTGCCCCGGTTCCCAGAAAGCAGCAGCCATGGGCGCGTCTTGTATAGCGGGCAGGGCGCTTCGCTCATGTGCTTAGTGAGATTGGTATCTAAATAGTTTATTACAAAAAGAGAGTGTAGATGGAAATGTTAAAAACTTTATGGGTTGATTATGGTAATGGAATTACTATCTATTACAAAGATCATGAATTATTAAAGCTTGTTTTGAGTATTGATAAGCAATACGAAAAAATTAAAGTTACTTCCATTTCAATAATGGAAGATATAAAAGTTGTAGAAGGTTTTATTAGTTAAATAAAATTTAAAATTAGGTTAGGCAGTTTATAAAAAATTCCTAAGCTAATCCAAAATTAAGTTAATAGTTAAATATAGGAGAGATATTATGAAAAATTATAGTAAGAATTTATTAAAAAGTATATTTATTGAATATGAGAAGTGTGCGTTTTATATATTCAATAAAAGACAGCAGCGTGATATTAAAAAAAGTAGAATAAAAATTATTAAATTATATCGGAAAGCAAAAGCTGAAAGAAGAGCGCTTAATTTATTAAGAAAAAAACAACGCGTATTATCAATTTATAAATATCACCTTCAAAGAAAAAACAGAACCCAATCTTATATTGTCTCAAAATCAAGTAATAAGCTAATGGCGATTTAAAAACTATTATAAACATTTATAAAATTAAAAGGAAAAAGATATGTTAAATACACAGCTTATAAGTAAAAATGTAGAGATAAACACTATCAATGGTACGCTTATTGGAGCTTTAGAGCAGGATTTAGTTTCTGCACCCAATAAACCAATTAGCAAATTTGTTCATGTGTTGTATCAACATAGAGCTCTTTCACAACAAAGTAGAAACTATAAAGATGAAATGGATGTAGCAAAAAAATTAGCGACTGATCTTGAGAAATTAGCCAATGAATATGATATAAATACTCATTTTAGTATTGATACAAGTGGTGAGCCTCTTGTGATTAAAGAACGACAAGGAGAGCATGTTATTTTGCCGACTCACTTTGAGAAAGGCGCATATTTTAGTCACCCTCATGCAGATCATCAGATGGATATTTCAGCTGAACAGTTACCCAAAATAAAAGTAGGTCGATATACACGTTTTGGAAAAAATGTAGGGGTTAATGTTGGTGCTGATTTAACAATTGGTGAAGGGGTTTGGTTTTCACCCAATAGTTATGTATTAAAACAAGATCATTGTCCTTACTCAAGGCCAGCAGTGGGTGCACGTACTGTTCGAATGACAAAATTACCAGCTATGAAAATATGCGACTATGCTTGGTTAGGAAAACTTTCAGAAGCAGGTTGGGATTGTGACTATGTTGGCAAATCCAGTATCATTGCAACACGAAGTTTTATTAATAGTTGGGTTAGTGATTATTCTCTTACCGGAAACCATGGTAAAATTATTCAATATTTTCCTTATAAAGCTGCTTTATTTGAGTTATGGGAGTGTGGCTTTGAGGAGATGCTAAAAATTGATGATTGGTATCAGGTTAATGAAATATGGTTGAAGCAATACCATACCTTTTGTCAGGAAAATTCCTTTCATGAGCCAGTTTCTTTATTAAAAAATACTATGGCAAATTTATCAGTAGGTAAAAATGTTTTAGATCTCAATCCACAATATGGAGATGCAGTTTGTTATGCTGCTGGAAAGGGATTGAATGTTGACGTAATATCAATAGATAGAAAAAATTTTCCTGTGATATTGCAGCGTATTCAAGATTCAAGGTTTAATAATATCCGTCTAAGGGCTGACCTGGACTTAAGCAAACTACCATTTGTTGATGGAAAATATTACTCATTACGTTATGCAATGAAAGGATATGACTTGGTTATTAATGACTTATGTAATCTTGAGGTGGATGATAATAATCTTGAGCGAAGAATGGCAGAGTCTTATCGAGTTGCTAAACCAGGCGGAAAAATATATTTCTCTGTTCAAGGTAACTATGATTTTTCAAAAATTGTAATCTTTGCCCAGCAGTTAAAGATGCACTGCACTGATTCAGGTTATGTTAGCCATCCAATTTGTGGCCGATGTGCAGCGATTGTATTTGAAAAGTGAGGGAATAGAATGGCACAATTTTATTTAATATTAGCGGCAATATTTTGGGGTGGGAATTACGTTGTAAGTAGCGTGCTAGTTTTTCATATTCCTCCTATTTTATTGGCTGAAATCCGTTGGCTGATTGCATCGATTATTTTGATCATGCTTTACCACAAAGTGGTTATTGCTGAATGGCAGGCTATTCGTGTTACCTGGCCACAGCTAACATTTTTTGCTATTTTTGGTCCAGTGCTATTTCCACTTTTTTTATACATTGGATTACAATATACAAGCGCTTTAAATGCAGCAATTTTATTATCATCATCACCAGCACTCGTATTAATAATCAATGCTATTCTTTTTAAAGATAAAATTACTAAAGGAAATATCTGGGGTGTAGTGCTTAGTACTATGGGGGTCATGTATTTATTGTTACATGGCCATATTTTTGATCTAACGACATTCCACATTGGATATGGCGAATTTTTTGCTTTTTTATCTGCAGTCAGTTGGGCAATTTATTGTGCCTGTTTGCGTTTCAAAGCAAAAACATATTCACCACAATCATTTATAACAGTTTCTTCTATTATTGGTGCTATCATTTTGCTGCCTTGTGTATTATTAAGTAGTAAAACTTACACTTATCTTCCTACTATGCACATTGATTATAAGCTGTTATTAGGAATAGGATACTTAGCGATTTTTCCCTCTGTGTTGTCGTATAAGTTTTGGGGAAAAGGCATTGCAATAATTGGCGCCACTCGTGGTGAAGTGTTTACACATTTAGTGCCATTGTCAGGAGCATTGTTGAGCGTCATATTTTTGCATACGCAACTAGAATTTTATCATTATATAGGTTGTACTTTTATTATTTTAGGAATTATTCTATGTAGTCATAAGAAATTTAATTCTATAGATTCCATTAAAAAATCAGCTGAATTAATAAGTTAGAAGCAAGCTATCAGAATATGGGATGTTCTTTTAAATTTTAAAAACGCTTATTTTTAGTCATGAAAATACTTATTTAGAGCTTCCAATCGATTGCTATATAGACTTTATATTGAAGTGAAAAATCTGTTGCTTTTAAGTATCTATGATCATAGAGGTTATTTATGCAATGTAAGTTGTTATTAGAGAAAAATAGAAATTTTTCACCAACATATAGTAAAAATCTATCGAATCATTTATCAATGGCATTGATTGCTTTAGAACGCATGGGAGCTAATTTATCTAGACTTAATGGATATTTTGAAGCTTCTGTCATTAAATATAGATTAAATATTTTTTCAATAAGTACCAATAAAATTGAATTGTCAAATTGGCAAAATTACTTGGGTGATAGAAAAGAGTTTTTTACATATTGTTCTTTTTTTAATAAAGAATTAGGGAGAATAGGTGTAAATAACTTACTTAAAATATATATCCCTATGTTAATGCCTGGTGTTGGTGCCCAGGCATTTCATTGTATTATACGTTTAGCCTATGCAATTGATGCAAAGGATAATCAGGAAATAGTATTTTCGTTGGCATATTGGGCATCAACGTATTGGCCAATACAAATCAAAAGTGATAATCATTCGATTTCAGTAAGCATTGAAGATTATTTAAGTCATCTTTCAAAATTAAGGGACTTAGAGGTAGTAGTACCTCAGGGCAATATTGAAGATAGAATGAAAAGTCTTTGCCAGCAGGCAAGTTTTTTGGAAGTTTTGAGTAATTTTCGATTATTAGAAGAGGTAAATTTGTCTAATATATCAGAGTTATCTATTAGACTTTATTTAGTTACTAAAAATTTTACAATATTACATGCAGTAACTAGTTGCCATGCTATGCGGCTTATTTTGCCTTTCTTAGAAAATTCCAATCAGGCGTTTATTTATTATTGGAATGCTCTATGCGTAGCGTACCTTATAGAAAAGGCACCCACGTTATCTTTACCTAAAAAATTAGAAATGTTACTAATTTGGGATGAGATTAAAAAAAGGCGATTATGAGCGAAGATGAGCATATAATAAAATTAGCATATTCCTCTTGGCAAGAGGATATGCACTACCACAAACCCTTTTATCAACAAGCCGCTACTATTTTATTCATGGATCGGTAAGATATGAAAAAAGAACTCGCTATCATAACAGGCGCTACTAGTGGTATTGGAAGGGGATTAACTATAACTCTTACTGCCAGAGGAATTACTGTACTTGCTATCGGACGGAATACCGAAAAGCTAGCTGAATTAACCAAATTACCAGATAGTATTCGAATTGTTCCTTACAAATGCGACATTACTCGCGAAATAGATATTGTAACAGTTGTAGATCGTGTGCGTGCATTTAATGATACTCATGAATTAAAATACTTAGTTCATAATGCCACGGTATTAGATCCTATTAAACCGCTTACCGACGTTACTGCTAAAGAATTAAATATGCAAATAGACGTCAATGTTACTGGGCCTATGTTACTAACTAATAAACTTTTACAATATTTTAAAAAAGAAGCCCGTATATTGTTTATTTCAACAGGAGCAAGCCGTACCGCAATAACAAATGTAGTTCCCCATTGCGCGGCTAAAGCAGCGCAAGCTATTTTGGCTAAAGGCTATAAAGATGAGCTTAAAAATAGAGAAATATTAGCGGGTATTGTAGAGCCGGGAATTACAGACACGCCTGCGCAAGCGTATGTTAGAAGCTTATCTTCTGATGTGTTACCTTTTGCTGATATTGCTAGAAAAATTTACAATGAAGATGGCTTGTCTACATCAGCTGATTGCGCAAAATTACTATCTACTTTGTTATGCGATGTTGAAAAAAATAAATTTAGTGATATATGGCCTTGGCAATTAACTAATAAAGAACATTTAGAGTATTTAAAATGAAAAGTATTTTATGCTATGGAGATTCTAACACCTGGGGTTTTGATCCTAATCAATATAATCCTAATACAGAAGCTTTTGCCCATTGTTCTAGAGATGTTCGTTGGACAGGCAGATTACAGAGGTTACTAGGTGGTGATTATTATGTCATTGAAGCAGGCTTAAGAGAGGCTGAAGAAATAGCATAGGGTCTTGAAGATTTAATACTAACTATTAAAAGTTTACCCACAGAAGCCCAGTGGAAATATGTAGCCAGTGGTTCTGCTCACAATAAATTTCCCTGGTGGGGCAATGAATAATTAAGAAACAAGTATGGGAATTACATTTTTTAATGATCAAGAATTTTTGATCAAAGGATTAGTATTAAACTTGAGCTTTTCTGATATATCTGAAGTGAGCCGTGAGTTGGAAACAGCTTTAGACTTTGAACGTATCTATTCAGAAACAGGTGAAATAGTTTTGCATAATGACACCATAAGCAAGGATTTATTTATTCGCTTATTTCAGTCAGACACAGCGCAGTCATTATCCGAGGATCATCTGGTTATTTTCTATTTAAACAATGCGGCGCGATTTCATGAATTATGTAAAAGATTAAAATTAGCAGGCGCTAAACAAGTGACGGCATTTAATCCTTATTGGGATGATTTTGGGTCAACATTTATTATTGCTAATAAATTTCGTTTGGTTTTATGTCCAGGTAATTATCCTGGTTATCGAGCACGCATTGCGGCACCAACAAGTGACTTGGAACAAGTAAAAAGTAATTTAACACATCATTTAGGTTTAAAGTGTATCGATGATTTTGAAAATCATCGGGGTTTTGATGGGGTAATGATGGCAAGTCGAGCGCCGATTGATTGTCATTTAGAATTTACGTACTGTCATCACGAAAAGTTGCCCGTTTATTACGACTGTAGTCATCAGGTAAGCTTTTTATTAGAGGAGCCTTTGCCTGACTTAATGAAGCCAATGGATAGTTACTATAAGTTTGACTTTATTCGGCCTGATACTGCTTTGGCCAGGGCTTGTCTTTCTATAAAACCAATTCAATAACTAGTAATACGATGCAGGCAAGTAAAGAAAAGCAACAACAGTAAGGCATTAGTTTCATTACCATTTTAGCCAGGTGGCTGAGAAAATGAATGGTCATTATTTTAATGCAGCGCCTTATATTGAGTTAAGCCCTATTGATGGGGAGTTAATTTTGATGAACAGGCACATTTAATATTTGCTGAACATATGGGAAGAATAGTACAAAGTATTTGGTAAGTAGCCATGAAAAGTAGTCTTAAAAAAATTGATAGTTGTAATATTTCTTTGTTAAAAAATATTAAGCTACATGAAAACCAGGAACAGTATTTTAGTGATGGAGAGGTGTTTGAGAAATATGCGGATAACCCAAAAAAGTATTTAATCGGTATGTTTGGCGAGGAAGAGATAATAGGGTGTTTTTACTTAGATTTTGAAGAAAATAATTTAGATCAATACTTTTCGAATAAGTCATTAGTTGTTTTAAAAGGGTTATCGATTAGGCATAATTTTCAAGGCAAGGGAATAGGTAAATTAGCAATATTAGAATTCTTGGATACTGTGCCAAATTTACATTTTAATAAGAAGATAGAGATAATAGTTCTAAGTGTGAATTGCAAAAACATTGCAGCACAGAGATTATATAAGTCCGCGGGGTTTATTGATACGCATGAAATTTATTATGGAGGGAAAGCAGGCCCTCAACATGTGTATTATATCAATGTAAGTTAAGGTTCTACAGTCTAGCTAGATAAAAGCTTAGCCCGCCTAAATATTTAATTTCTAGTAGCAGCCAATGAAATCATAATATTTATGATTTCATAATCATGATTCTATCAGCTTAAGTTTTTTGAAAATTATTTTTTAAATAGATAAGAGGCATTCTTAGATAGAGGAGGGGTGTTTGGAATTAAACATAAAGCGTGAATATGTTCGTGAAAGATTGCGTCAATGGGGTAGTTGGTCTAGAGTAATTTTAACGAGAGGTTTGGGTTTTTCTAGTAAATCAATGATTGGAAAAATATGTGATAGTAAAGGACTTGTTATTAAAGGTACTGCTGATAGCGTAGCGCCCCAAAATAAACTAGCCGAGGAAATTGATTCGTTAATTGAGGAGCTAAGATTATTTTTACCCAAGTCTGCAAAAATTTTGGGTATACATTATGTTTATGAAGGGAGTATTAAAAATAAAGTTAAAAAAGCGAAAATTCCAAGGGCAACATACTTTTATTACCTTGATATAGCAGAGAATTGGCTCATGGGGCATCTAAATTGATTCCACTATAAATCGATCAATTTTTATCTATCTTCACTTTCAATGCTTATTTTTGACCCATTAGCTAATGTAGTATGCGATGCTATCATTTACGGTGTTTACAAACGATATCTAATTAAAGAAAGCAATATGTTTATAACAAGCGTTTTATTAAATGGTATAGGCTTCAGCATTGTCGTACTACTGTAAGAGATCAAAATTTTTTCACAAGAAATCTGAGCACTCAAATAACCCTATATACACCTCATAATGCTTGTTAAACCAGTGTGATACCTAATGACACCCAAAGACACTTAGTCTAAGAAAATTTATTTTTTTTAAAGCAGTAAATTGAACCTATATGAACGTGAAAGAACTTCCATGATCTCTAAATATTTAGATAACGAGTAAAGTTGGTATCAAATTTGCATTTTTTTACAAAAAAGTTTATTCTACAAACGTTATCGCTGGAAAAGCGCCTTTTAAAAATTACTATTCCATCAATACATAATTCCAATCGTCATATTGCAAATTGAATCACTATCATTGATAGGCGATATTCTTTTATTCATTCATAAATAATAATTAAAATAGGTAGGTATCATGAAAACAAAAAATCAAGAGGCCATAAAACGACTGTTCACTGAGCAGGAAGCAGCAGAATATCTTGGCGTGAGTCGTTCTTATCTAAGACAAGATAGAATGCAGGAACTTATAAATAATAGAACGCCAGGTCCTCATTATTGTCGGTTCGGCAAAATGATTCGGTATACTAAAGAAGCATTGGATGCTTGGATTGAAAGGCACATTATATTGCGAGCTAAAAATGAATAATTTGCTAAAGGTGAATTATTTTAAGTGCGCGGTCAAATAATAGACATCAAAGTTTTTTACAAGGAAGGTTAATTAATTTATCTAATCTATTGCCTGCACTTCATTAGCACTTCAGAAATTCTCTAAGTTCTCAAGCGTAAAAAATTTCAGTGTAACTACTTGATTTATATGGTGGCTATGCCTGGGCTCGAACCAGGGACACCAGCATTATGAATGCTGTGCTCTAACCAACTGAGCTACATAGCCATAGGAATAAAAATGAGAGGCGGCATTTTGGCGCTAGCGACTATATTTGTCAAGTTGCTTATGGATAGTTGATTCTTTCTTTGCCAAAAATAAAGTTCTTTCAGAAGAAGCTAAGTTTTTATTAAATATAGACTTGTGAGAGGCGGGACAAGAAGGTAGAATAAGCAACTTTTTTGAACATTGAAGATAGAATGTATTTAGGAGTTGTGTCCATGTTGACGAATACAGAGAAGAAAGAAATTATTAAAACCCACCAATCTAAAGCTGGTGATACAGGCTCAGTAGAAGTGCAGGTGGCTTTATTGACAACTGATATTAAAAAGCTTACTGAACATTTTAAAGAAAATGCTCATGATTTTCATTCACGTACAGGCTTAACTCGAAAAGTAAATCAACGACGTAATTTATTAAAGTATTTGAAAGGTGTAAATATAGAAAGATATCGAGCTTTAATTAAGGAATTAGGATTGCGTGAATTAAGCAACTAGTAATGCTAAATTCAGGTAATGGAATGGTTGTGAGGCTGTTGAAAAATGTTGAACTTCTCAGTGAAAACACTGAGAGCTGCTTCTTAGGAAACTCCTAAAAGCGGGCACATTTTCCAACAGCCTTTTGTTTTTAAATTGGAAGTAATAAAAGGTATAGAATAAGTGGAAAAGTTTGTAAAAAAATTTCAGTATGGTGCTCATCAAGTTGTTATAGAAACAGGAGAAATAGCGAGACAGGCAACAGCTGCTGTCACAGTTAATATGGAGGGAACCTTGGTGTTAGTGGCTGTGGTTGCCGTAAAAGAAGCTGGCAACGGAAATTTTTTGCCATTAACAGTAAACTATCAAGAAAAAGCCTATGCAGCAGGTAAAATACCAGGCGGGTATTTTAAACGAGAGGGTAGACCTTCAGAAAATGAAACCTTAATAGCACGTTTAATTGATCGACCTATTAGGCCTTTATTTCCTAAAGGGTTTACGAATGAAGTGCAAATTGTTGCTACAGTTATGTCATTAAATCCAGAAGTTAATCCAGATATTCCAGCAATGATCGGAGCTTCTGCTGCTTTAGCTTTATCTGGAATTCCTTTTGATGGTCCTATAGGTGCAGCAAAAGTAGCCTATATTGATAATCAATATGTATTAAACCCATTAGAATCACAGCTGAAAGGTTCGCGTTTGAATTTGGTGGTTGCTGGTACCGAACAGGCCGTATTAATGGTTGAATCTGAAGCTGATATATTACCAGAAGGTGTAATGCTCAATGCAGTATGGTTTGGTCATGAACAAATGCAAAAGGTAATTAATGCAATTCATGAGCTAGTTACTGAGGTAGGGGTAGTTAACTGGACATGGCAGCCAATAGTTCATGACGAAATTGTACAAAATACTATTGCGGGTGAGTTTAATGAAGCTATTGTCAATGCTTATCAGATAGCGGATAAGATTGAACGTAAAGCAGTATTAAGTTCTGTTCGAGAAAGAATTATCGAAAAATTTGCTAAAGTCGATGCAGAACCTTCAGCTGAAGCAGTTGGTAAAATCTTTGAGTCATTGGAAAGTAAAATTGTTAGACATCGAATATTAGATGGATTTCCTCGTATTGATGGCAGAGATACTCGTACTGTAAGGCCTATTACTATTAGAACAGGCGTGTTGCCAAGAACGCATGGCTCAGTGTTATTTACCCGTGGTGAAACTCAGGCCATTGTTGCTGTGACTTTAGGTACAGCAAAAGATGCACAGATGATTGATAATCTGGTAGGTGATTCACGTGAACACTTTATGTTGCATTATAACTTCCCACCTTATTGTGTAGGGGAAGTAGGCCAAATCGGTAGTCCAAAGCGAAGAGAAATCGGTCATGGCCGTTTAGCAAAACGTGGTGTTTTAGCAGTAGTACCTAGTGAGGCAGAATTTCCTTATGTGATTCGGGTGGTTTCTGAAATTACTGAATCCAATGGCTCTAGCTCAATGGCTTCTGTTTGTGGATCAAGCTTAGCCTTGATGGATGCGGGGGTGCCTACTAAAGCTGCTGTAGCTGGTGTGGCAATGGGCTTGGTAAAAGAAGATAATAAATTTGCAGTATTAACTGATATTTTAGGTGACGAAGATCATCTCGGTGATATGGACTTTAAAGTAGCAGGGACTCATGAAGGAGTAACGGCTTTACAAATGGACATTAAAATCCAAGGTATTACCAAATTTATTATGGAAAAAGCATTGGAGCAAGCTAAAGAAGCTCGTCTACATATTTTAAATATTATGAATGCAGCAATTGTTAAACCTCGAGAAGAGCTGTCAATGAATGCTCCTCGTATACTGACTATGTATATACATCCTGATAAAGTTCGTGAAGTAATCGGTAAAGGCGGTGTAACAATCCGCTCAATTACTGAAGAAACAGGCGTCAGTATCGATCTTGATGATCAAGGTAAAGTAAATATTTTTGCAGTTGATGCAAGTGCCGCTAATGCAGCTAAACAAAGAATTGAACAGATAGTTGCAGAAGTAGAAATTGGACAAATTTATGTAGGTAAAGTCATGAAGATTTTAGATTTTGGTGCAGTTGTTTCGATTTTACCAGGTAAAGATGGCTTAGTTCATATTTCGCAAATTTGTGAAGAGCGTGTTGAAAAAGTAACAGATAAATTATCTGAAGGCCAAGAAGTACGCGTTAAAGTCTTAGAAATTGATAGGCAAGGTCGAATTCGATTAAGCATGAAGCCTTCAGTTTTTGGAACTGCGAATGAAGAGAATAGATCATAGTTTTTGGTAAGATGAGCAAATTTTATATCAATATTCTTAGCAAAGAAATTGCTTTGCAATTTTATTGCGGTGTTATATAGTCTATGCAGTCCTTAGCAAGAAAATGTCATTTCATTCCCGCGCTTGGCTTGGATATTATTTGTTGTAAAAATACTTAATGGTTGTCCATTGGAGGATAAATAAGTATGGAATGTGAAATGCAAATTTCTGAAGAGAAATCATCAGCCCATGCCCACTTACTCCGTTTAATTAATCTAACTATTTGTTCCTTTGGTATACAGTTCGGTAGTGCCTTGCAAATGGCTAATATGAGCAGTATCTATAAGTTCTTAGGAGCGCAGGCAAGTAGTTTGACCTATTTATGGTTGGCAGGCCCAGTAACTGGTTTATTAGTACAGCCAATTATTGGTCAAATGAGTGATAGAAGTCGCTCACGTTTTGGTAAACGCCGTCCTTATATGCTTTTTATGGCAATTACAGCTTTTATTAGCTTAATCCTTATGCCCAATTGTTCAGCTTTATGGATGGCTGCAGCATTGTTGTGGGTGCTTGATACCAGTAATAATGGCGTCACGTTACCTTTCCGGGCTTTGATTGCTGAGCACTCAAGCGGAGCTAATCGAACACTGGGGTACTCTTTGCAAACATTTTTTAGTGGAGCGGGAGCCACAATTGCTGCCTTATTACCTTGGATCATGATGCATGTAGCGCATGTCAATCCTAATGTCACTCCATTTCAACCTATTCCTGCTCCGATTAAATGGGCGTTTTATATTGGTGGAGCAGCATTTTTGTTAGCCACTATGTGGACAGTATTTAGTACAGCCGAAGAAATTCCTGATTATTCAAAAATCCAAGCTCCAGAAGAAAGTTTATTTGTGCAAATGTGGAATGGATTTAAGAATTTATTAATTAGTATTTATAACATGCCAGAATGTATAAAAGAGTTTTATAGTGTGCAACTGTTTACTTGGATTGGTTTATTTTGTATGTGGTTGTATTTTGCTTTGGGCGTTGCACAAAATGTATATGGTCTGCCTGATAATGCTCAAATTAATGGTCATCCTTATTATGCACTGTTATTAGAAGAAGGGACTGCTTGGGCAGGAATATGTTTTGCTGCTTATCAAGCGATTAGTTTTATTTATGCCTTATTTTTACCACGAATAACTCGGACCATTGGTTTAAAAGCTACGCATGCAATTTCATTATTTTTTGGTGGTGTAGGTTTAGTTTATGCAGGCTTAATTCATCAAACCTGGCCATTATTGATTGCGATGATTGGTGTAGGGATGACTTGGGGAAGTATTATGACTTTGCCTTATGCAATTTTGTCTTTACAGTTACCAGAAGACAGAATGGGGATGTATTTAGGTTTATTTAATATTACGATTTGTGTACCGCAAGTTATTTGTGCTTTTATCTTAGCACCATTGGTTCACAATGTTTTCCATGATCATGCCATGTCTTTAATTATTTTTGGCGGTGTATCACTAAGTATCAGTGGTATTTTAATGTGGTTTAAACGATAGTTATTAGCCTGGAGGCCAGTGCATTTGTCTATCGCCTAAAAGATGTAAGTGGATATGGTAAACTGCTTGGCCACCTTTTTCGTTGCAATTCATAACAACTCGATAACCGTTCTCAGCAATATGATGTTTTTTTGCTAAAGTTTTTGCAACCTGAAATAATTGACCAATTAATTCATTATGCTCAGTTAACAAATCATTGATAGTTGGAATATGTTCTTTGGGAACAATTAAATGATGAACCGGTGCTTGAGGGTTAACATCTTCAAAAGCTAGTATTTTATTGTCCTCATGAACTATATTACTGGTTAAACTACCTGCAATGATTTTACAAAAAATACATTCAGTACTCATAAGTTACCTCATTGTAGCTTGATTGGTCGATGAATCATTATTTATTAGATGTAATAATATAACATATTCTGACAGCAAACTAGGCTGCTATGCAATAGTTTTTCAAGAGTTAGTGAGTAAGAATTACTAAGCCCATCATTATTAGAGCTAAATAAAATATTCGCTTTATAATGGGAGCTGATAGCTTATAGGAAATCTTGATGCCGATAGGGGTGAAAATTAAGGTGCCTATAGATAAAAAAATCAAAGCAGGAAGATAAACATAGCCAAGCGTATAGTGAATATTTACCGGATTTAATATTCCTAAGATTAAATACGTGATAGCAGCAAAAGGAGCATAGCAAGCTGCTATGGCTAAATTGGTTGCTACAACTTCTCGGTGAGGTAAATATCGATCTAAAACTGGCATCAAAATAATGCCAATTGCTACCCCTGCAATACTGCTTAAAGTCGCAGCAATGAATACTGTACAAATGATTATTGCCCAGGAGAGAGTTTCTTTTATTTCTTGATCGTGTAGAAATGATTTAATAAGTTTATATACAGCGGTAAGCAAGATAAAAGAGCCTATATAAATAGGTAAAATATTAGCGGAAAGAAAATTTGAGATAACAGGGCCTATTATGCTTCCCATAAAACAAAAAGGTAATGCTACATAAAAAATTGATTTATTAATAAGCCCTAGTTTTTTGTAAATAATAGCGCCAACAATTGCGCCAATTGCTATGGTCATCATACAAGTACCGATAGCAAGTTTAATGGCAATTGCTTTAGGAAAAATAGTGAAAAAAATAATATTCAGCATAGGTAAAATAACTATGCTGCTGCCGGTACCAATGAAGCCAACGATGAGCCCACCGATTATACCGGCTAATAAATAGAGTAAAGAATAAGCAATTATCATGATTTAACTTTAGTCGTTATCAGTAGTTAGTCAAGAATATTAAGGTGTTCTTTCACAAATAAAGTGAGTACAATAATTTCTCATTTAAATAGAGAAAAAGTGGCTGTTGTATTGCAGTGAGTAATAAAAAAGGTAACAATTATGAAAGAAAGAAAAAATCAATTATTAAGTTTAAAAAATGTTGGACCAGCAACTTACCAAGATTTAAAAATATTAGGTATTCATACCATAAAAAAATTATCAACTTGTCATCCAGATGAGCTTTATATAAGGTTGCAAGCCATTACAGAGCGTGCTCATGACCCTTGTGTGTGGGATGTTTTTGCAGCCATTATCCATGAAGCAAGAACAGGAGAAAAGCAGCCCTGGTGGCACTGGACACCTATTCGCAAAAAACGGCAAGCAGCAGATAAATTTCCCTAAGTCTTTAGTGCTTGTTAAAATCTTCAAAAGTAATAGCCCAGCGCTCATGATCTTGCCAGGTATTATTTACTTCTAAATAATGCGGTGAGTAACCTTCTTTACGAAAACCACTAGCTTTAACTAGTTGAATGGAAGCATAATTATTTGGTTGAATATTGGCTTCTAAACGGTGCAATGACAAATTATTAAAAGCTTGTTGAATAACATGTTTTAATCCATAACTCATATAGCCTTTACCTTGGAAAGGATGCATGGCATAAAATCCTAAATAAGCATTCTGAAAACAGCTGCGGATAATATTATTAAGATTAATAACGCCTACAATTTGCAAAGACTCTATAATTAAATAACTAAAATTAGAGGATTGTTGGCATTTTTCTAAAAAACATAGAAATTCTACTTCTGTTTGCGGTGGCTTAACCCAGGGAAAGTGAAGAGTTTTACTATGGTTTACTGCCGCTAAAAAGGCCCACATGTCGGTAATGGTTGGATGACGTAGGATGATATTTTTCATAGAAGAAGTACCTGCTTGAAAAAAAACTAAATAAAAGGCAAACTATTTCCCTATATAAATTTTTTAATGAGCAAAAATGAAGCGTACCCTAATCAGTCTGTTAACCTTTTTTTTGATTAACGCGGCTTTTTCACTCCAGAGTAACCTTTTAAACCAAGTAGCTAGTAATATTCAGCAATTTAAAGCAACTTGTCAATGTCAACAATGTGATTTGCAGCAGACTAATCTGCAAAATTATTTGTTTTCTTCAAATTCCAATTTAGGGGGAAGCGCTTCTGTCGCAGCTTTTAAAAACGAAACACTGCCGACGGTAGACTGTAATTTACAAGAAGCAAACTTAAGCAAAGCTAATTTAAGTCATAGCAGTTTTATTGCTGCCTTAACGCCTGATGGTTATGGTGTTAATTTCGCTAAAGCTATTAAAACAGTTACTTTTTCTGATGCAAATTTGATGTTAGCTGATTTATCTTATGGCAGCTTTATTGGCAGTAATTTTTCGAAGGCTAATTTACAACAAGCTAATTTGCAAAACACAGATTTGAGTTTTTCAGTTTTCAATGAGGCTAATTTAACGGCAGCAAATTTAAATAACGCCGTTGCCAAATTAAATCAAATGAATAGAAATGGCGCTTATTTTATTAACGCTAATTTAAGTTACGCCTTGTTAAATAAAGCTGATTTAACAGCAGTATTTATTAATACAAATTTTAGTAAGGCATCTTTGCAGCAAGCTCATCTTTTGGGGGTATTCACCAATGCTAATTTTACAGGTGCCAATTTATCAGGCGCTAAGTTAGAAACAGCTTGTTTACCAAATTGCGCAAACTGTGCATCAGACTTTTCGGGCGTAAATTTTTCGAATGCTAATTTAAAAGACGCAATCCTGACGTACTCTGTTTTTCAGTATGCCTCAGCTTCTGATATTCAAAAAGGGATTAATCGAGCCTATTTTTGTCATACTATTATGCCAGATGGCACTATTAATAATCGTGATTGTTCCCTGTCTTACCAAAAAGCCAATGATACTTATAACCCAAAGGCCTGCTTGGAAGGCGATTAGTAAAATAACTAGTAGTCCATTTTTACTGAATATCTGTTAAATTACTTTGAGTAGAGTTGGCAGACTTTGTTTTAAACCTTTCTCGGTTCACCACATAAGCACCAAATAGTGAAATGATGCCACCAAGAATTGCTAACCAGTGAGGTACTTCATCAATGAGTAGCCAGCCTAATAAGGTTGTCATCAGTGGTGATAAATAAAGTCCACTTAAAGCTTTGCTAGCAGGCATTTTTGATAGCACATAGCTCCAAATTAGATAACCGATGGCCCCTGGAAAAATGCCTAAATAAATGACTGTAAAAATGCTACTTAAGGTCGCTGTTTGTAGATCGTAGATTAATTCACGTGAAAATATTAATAGTACTAAAGTACCTGACCAAATTGCATAACTAGCAAATTGTATAGGAGAGAGTTTTTTTAACAGGGGAACTTGCAAGATATTATAAAAAGTACTGGCTAAAGTAGCAAGGATAGCTAGAAATAAACCGATGTGATAAGAAAAATTTGCTAAAGGGTGGCTGATGGCAATTAAGAAAGTACCGATAAAGCTGGCTATCATTCCAATCCAAGTAGAGTAGCTAGATTTTTCCCTTAAAAAAATAATGGCAAAGACAATTGTTAGGACGGGCATTTGTGCAATAATAAAACTAGCAGTAGAAGCAGAGACAGAAATTTCGCTATAATTTAAAGCGACATTGTAAATGCTAATGCCAAGCGTTCCACAAAAGAAAATAATAGGAATATCTTTTTTCCCCACCTTTATTTTTTTGACGGCAGGACGTTTATAAAAAACTAGCATACAGACTGAAGCAGTTAGATAGCGCAATAAAGCTAAGCTACCTGGATGAAAGTTATGTAAGCTATAACGAATCCCTACAAAAGCAGAGGCCCAAATAATAATGACAAAGAATAATAGAAAAAGTGGTATAAATTTTTTCATGAATTATTTTACTACTTGGTTAAATTTCTTTAATTGCAAGTATTAAAGTATAGTAGTTTTTGAATTAAGCTGCTAATAAAATATTTTTATAAAGCCGTTGCAAAATGAATAGAGAAAGCACAAGAGAAAAACAGCACTGATAATCCATCAACTAAGGTTGATTACTTGGTGGAATATTTAATCATGCTAGGAAAAAATATAAGAGGTGGAAAATGACTTGCGTTGCCTGTAGGCAAAAACCAGCAATAATAGGTAAGCCTATTTTATATTTAGATTGTTATAATAAATGGTGGCAAACCGAGGTGCTTGATAGACAAGCAAAATCTAAAAATCTTTCCACGCTTTTACTTACAATGAAATATATAGAAAATATGATTGCCGAGCAAATAGGGTTTCCTAGACCAAGTGCTTCACTTTTTTCAGTTAATCACTTCGACTCGTGCCATTAGCATATTGAAAATAGCTAGGTTGGAATGATCAATGAGGGAGTTATTCATGCAAGTGATGTCAAAAATGAAATTCACGTAAAAAATAATGACGTTAACTCTAGTTTAACTAAATTATATGAAACTGTAGTAGCTTCAACGGAAATTTTAGAGCAGCAAAGAAGCCAAGATATGAGCGCAGAACTAGTATAATTCATAATGCTCTAACCAATTGGTGATATTACAGTTTCATGTGAAGCATTAATAACTGTATGGAATGCTGTTCATCCTTTTATAACAAGTCATTTTTCCTAGAAATTTATTAGATGTTAGCTTTTTATAATGTAAGCGGTAATTTACCCCAACTTTTTAAATTTTGAATGTGTTTGCAAAACCGTTTTTTTGATGAATCATGAAGAGGAGGTAGTATTGATGAGCAAAGAGTCCAGTAAAGTATCTCAGAAACTGAGCCGTGATGAATGGGAATCTTATTTCAATTATTAGGCGTGAAGTGAAGCTGGTGTACATATTCACGCCAACCTGGGGATTTGCCATTCGTTTTCTTATTTATATGTCCATATGTCTCATGTATCGCTTACGCCTCAAAGGGTTTGAAAGCTTAAGCATGGAAGATCCCGTGGTACGCTTGCAATCACGTGAGCTTTGTCGATGTGTGGCACTGAGCGATTATGGACTAAACCCCGAACGAGGAGGTTCTGCACCTGTTTCTTCCAACAAGGCTCTCACTGTTTTTTCCAATATCTCCACCTGCTCAATAATCGCACCTTTTCCTTCAGAGCGCTCAGCTACTAAATCGCGCGGTGTCTCCCCTTTCTTATTGCCTTCATCAAGCAACTTGCAGATTACCTCAATAACACTCGTCCTTTCTTCACCTACCTCCATAGAGGAAATCACTGTCCTTAATGCTTCACACGCCGGGGCTCGATTAAAGTTAATAAGCTGATGCAGCACTGTATCTCCGTCCATATCTTGATGTATTAACAGCGCACTCAACAAGCCTGGGCATTTCAATGCAAATTGGCAGCATAACTGAAATGCCTCTTGAGTTCTCATCGCTACCTGTAAAATACTTTCTTCAGTAGGCTCACTTCCTTCTGGGGCTGTCCTATTTATATAAGCAAGTTCTTCTCTTAATTTAGCAGTTCCTTCACCCTCATATTCAGCTAGAAGTTTTTCAAGCTCCTCGAGCTTACTTCTTTCAAGAGTCTTCGCATCGTTTAATGTATCATAAGCAATCGTTTGTAACTGATTATATCCATTGTAATCAGGATCTGGATTCATTACTACTGGCATAAAAACCCCCTTTTTTTCATTTGGTATAAGCATAGCATATAAAACCCAATTGGTATATGGGCCCTGAAATTTACAGCAATTCTCGGTGAACATAATTTTGAGCCGGGCTGGAAACAACGGTAAATTTTATAACTATTTGGTTATTAAATAAATTTAGCGTAGAGCCTATCGACAAAAAGTAATCAAATAGCGGTAAAGAGCGATGTAAATTGATATTCAAACCCGCAAAAGTCTCGCAGGAGCTTTTACATGATGGGCCGGGATTGGCGGATCATACCATTTATGTCGAATTTTGGTCGCAATTTGCTGATGTTCCTTCAATTATTATATTGAGTTTTTTAATAAAAGTGACTTTTAGTTTAATCTTTTTGCTACCTGCGCAATTAAATGAGGTACATTTACGTGCACTATGTTATCTATTAATCAAGTTTTTTCTAATGAAGAGTTAATCGCCTTGTTATATTGAATAGATAGTTTGAATTTATTTAATCTTAGGAGAAGCTATGTCAAATGTATTAATTTTAATTGATATCCAAAAAGAATATGTTACTAAAGAAAGGCCCTTCTATTTGCATGGAATTGATGAAAGTTTGAGAACAGTGCTTGTTTGTTGGCAATGGCAAGAATGCAAGATTGGGAGATTGTTCATATCAAGCATCTGAGAAAACAAGAAAACTCACCGATTTTTAATGCGTCTTCAGAATTTTCTGACTTCGTCCCAAATTTTGAACCAAGAGCAGGAGAGATAGTAATTACAAAAAATTTATACTCTTGCTATTCCGCAAATGATTTTTTAACTTTTATGGAAAAGCATCATCAAAATAATATAGATCTTATCGGCTACAACTCGATTATGTATTGTCTTTCAACAGTTATTGAAGGCATCATATGGGATCATAAAATGACATTAATTGAAGATGCTTCATTTGTGAAATCAACATCAGAATTCGATGAAGTCGACATGCATAGACATAGGATCAATCCAATAAAAGCAGCGCGGTATGCTGAGATTTCAGGATGTTTTTAAATGTATCAAATGATGTAAAGTGCAATAAGTCTCTTTGTGACATATGGTAATCCTTGTAGATAGATTTTTTGTCTTATAACTCCTTGTGCTATAGTGTCCATACAGTGTCTCTAATCATTTTTATTCCGACAATTTAATTTAATGCACACTTGAAATCCATTGATTTACTTGATGCCGACGGCGAGAATCGAACTCACGACCTACTGATTACGAATCAGGCGCTCTACCAACTGAGCTACGTCGGCAATAAGCCACAACAAAGACTATTGTACAAATAATAAAGTATATTAAAAAGTGGTAAGCCCCCCTTTTTTCTGATTAAGCTATTCATAATCTCAATTAACTGGTTTAATATCATTGTAGGTTTCAAAGGAATTGAAATATTAATGTTTAATATCTTTTCAGTAGGGAAAAAACTTACCCACTATTATGTTGATGTAATTGATCCTCAATTATTGCAAATTCAACACGCATTTAAAACTATTATAATATTAGCTTTATCAGTCGCTTATGTGCTCATTTTAAAGCCGCAACAACCTCTTTGGCTTATTATTGTGGGCGTCTTTGTCATGCAGGCTTTTTTAGGAGATAGTTTAAGATATAGAATCTATCGTTTATTAATCATAAGTTTTATCTCAGTCGTTGGTGTTTTTTTGTTTACGCTCCTGAATAAATTTTTTTGGGCGTATCTTCTTTGTTTGGCAATGGCTGGTTATATTACTTTTTACATTCGCCAATATGGTTTAACTATTACCATTACAAGTACCTTTACCTTATTTTTATTTATTCTTACTAATGGTAAGGATGGTTCTTTGCTGTTGGCATTAGAAAGACTAGAAAGTAGTAGTATTTCTGCTTTGTTTGCAATTATAGTGGCTTTAATAATTTTTCCTTATAGACCTAAGAAGCTATTATTTAAAACACTTGATTCAAATGTTGTGATGTTAAAAAAATATTTGGATGGAGTGTTTTTAGATTTTCTTTGGGGCCAGGAAGGTAATATTCAGTCTTTGCATTATAAAAATAGAGTTAATACTCGTTTAAAGCAAGCACGAAGTTTATTGCTAATTTATCCAGTTGAAGAATTTAGGTTAAGATTTGAAAGACAATTTATTTTGTTTAGTCAAATTGTAGCATTAAAAAATGTCTTTTCTAATCCTTCTCATAGCAAAATTTTCTTTTCTTTGTTTCAAGAAATTAGAGGGGTTAAAGAGAATATTGTTTTAATGTTTGAGCAGCTTGGTACAGTTGAACTTAATACTACCATAGCAAAACTAGAACATAAGTTAGAGGAAATTAATAAACTTGCACCAAGTTGTGAAGATGTGGCAAGTTTCTTTTTTATTGTTAATCAAATAATTAATACATTTAAGAAGAGAGCTGTTGGTGGATAAGTTGGTTAATATAAAAAATGGTTTGAGGGGCGCGATAGCTATAGTGCTTTCTTTTTGGCTATCGCATTTTTTAAAAATTAATTATGCTTATTGGGTAGTCCTAACAACAGTAGTTATTTTACAGCCTAGTGTTGGTGCTACTCTCGTAAGAGCCCAGCAACGGGTACTTGGGACTATATTGGGGGTTTTAATTGGGGCTTTATTAATAAGCCTTTTTCATAACCAAGTGATTCCTATTACCATTATACTGTTGTTGTTAGTATTTTTGGCCTTATGGCTTATGCTTATTAATTATGTTTGGTCCTTATTTTTTGCAACGGCGGCTTTAATTATAATAATCGGCTCAAAGATTGAAAATCCTTGGCTTTTCGTTCGGGATCGCTTAGGTGATACAATCTTAGGAGTTATTATAGGGTTATTACTTTCTTTAACATTATGGCCAAGTTGGGCAAGATTAAGGTTTAGAGAAAATATTTTGCAAAGTATGAAACAAGCCCAAGAGCTGTTTAATTTGATGTTAAACTCTTTAATTAAAGAAGACCATGATTTTAAAAAAATTACTGAATTAAAATTAGATTTAAGTACTACCTTAGAAAAAAACAGGCAGTATTTTGTTGAAACTCGTTATGAAAATTTTTCCCCTAACACAAATAGTTTATGTGTTTTAGCTGTCTTGAACTGTTTGGAATTGATTCGGGATATTATTGTGGCGATTCATGGACTGCGTAGATCAGGGTTTGATTTTTATCAGGAGCCTTTAGCAATTGACTTTATCAATCAGTATAAGCAGTCAGTGAATAAAATATTTAATAATTTTATTCAATATTTAGATAAAACGGAAAAATCCACTGAATTATTACCAGTTATTTATGCAGGTGAATTACCATCAATAACAGAAAACTATTCTGAACTATATTTACGTCGTAATTTAAATCATATTTTTATAGAGCTCAATCATTTACAGCAAGCTTTAAGTAATTTTTATGCTAAGTAGTAATTTTGGAGAAGGTTAAGCTAGAATATTTTAATCTTTAGCCGTTAATAATGGTGAGAATTGTAAGGATGCAATTCTTTAAGATTTTTAGGCGCAAATATACATTTTTAAAGTAATATAGTTGTGTAATAAATCGAGATTAGAATTAGCAAAACTTTTTCAAAAAATCACGCACTACTTTTTTTGCTTCATCAGCAGAATCTTTATAAACTGGCGCTCCAGCATTTTTAAATAAGTAAACTGTAACTAGTTTTGGATTGATTTGTGCAGCCATTTCTTCAGCACGAATCGGTAAATGCAAAGGACTTGATTCTCCAACCATTAACAACGTAGGACATTTCACTTTTTTTAAGTCTTCTAAATAATTAAAATTGTGCATATGATTTTTATAAAAATGGGAAAGAATTTCTATATGCTGTTTACAGCGTCCAATTTCTTGTGCTGAGTAAGCATTTTTAGCATAATATTTCACACATTTTTGTTGATACGCTGCAGCACTTTCTGGGGTTGGGTCGGTAAATTGTTTTCTTGCAATTTCTGCTATCTCAGTTCCTCCTAACTCTGCTAGTTTTTCACAAACGTCATCCAAGATAAAACGAGCTTCTGTATTACAAAAAATTAGCCCTCCAAGGTTGGAGTAACGTGAGAGGTATTCACACATAACATGCCCGCCCATTGAAACGCCAGCTAAAATCGGTTTTTCAATTCCAAGAGTTTGACAAAACTCGTATAAATCATTAGCCCAATATTGAAGGTTCCACTCGTTTGGTGTCCTTAGATCACTACGTCCACAACCTCTTTGATCTAAAAATATGACCTGGGCTATATCTGAGAATTGTGACCAAAACTCGACATATAAAGTATGATCAATCATTCCATGACCACCATGTAAAATTAATAAAGTCAGTTTTTCTTTTATTGAAGTAGCTTGAATATCTAACTTAGAACCATAGACATCAAAAAATAACTTGCATCCATTTATTGTTATGAACATAAAGGCTCTCCACTCAATCTAATATTCTAACCTCGCAACAATTATGTTAGCATAATAATAGCTTGTAAAAAACATAAGGATTAACTGCATGAAAATGATACGACTATTTAGTGGAAATGATGGGCAATCACATTTTGAAGATATAGAGATAAAGCTAGCTCCGGTACATGTGGCACATTTTAGCATGCCATTTGCTACTGATAATATTAGATTTGGTCGGATCGAAGGAGTTGATGAAATTTCTTGGCATACTCAAGATGAGCCATGTTATATCGTTATATTACAGGGAAGTATGGAGTTAGAGATTGGTGATGGAACCAAACAAGTTTTGAAAGCGGGGGATATTCTTTTAGCAGAAGATACAACTGGTCAAGGACATATTACTCGCTCTATTAACGGCCAAGGGTGGAAATTCTTGATTGCTCCTGCAAAAAAATAAAGTGTTTAGTTTTTTTAGAACCTGATTGTTAGTAGTAAGCGGAAGTAGTTTTTATTCTGAAGTAATAATATTGGAGCAAACTAAGTCTGAAGATTATAGTCTTCAGACTTAGCAACAGTGAGAATTTTATAGATCAAATTTTTTAAGTTTTTTAGGTACGAGAATATTTTTTAAAGTGACATAATCAGGCAGACCATTTTTATAAGGAGGTGGGGCTTCTCCTTGTATCAATGGTAACAAATAAGTTCGTGCTTTATTGGTAATATGAAAACCATTCTTAGTAATAAAATCTCTAGGCATAAATTTTTCAACATTTGCTACCGTATTGAGTGGTGTTGAGCCAATTTTCCAACTGTAGCGTTTACCAGGCTTACGAATAATGGTTGTCATGATATTATTCATACCCTTGACAGCAAATTCTACTGCTTTTTGACCTGCTGCATAGGCTTGTTCTAAATCAGTCTTAGAAACAACGTGTCGAGCAGCACGTTGTAGATAGTCAGCAATAGCAAAATGAATTTTATAGCCTAAATTATCTTTAACTATGGTTGCTAAAGTAGCTGCAGTACCACCTAGTTGTTTATGACCAAAAGCATCTACACTGCCGGCAATGGTAGCAACAAATTCGCCTGTGTGATCCTTAATACCTTCAGAAGCAACGATAGCACAAAAATCATATTTTTTTACACAATCAGCTACTTGTTTTAAAAATTTCTCTTTATTAAAGGTTATTTCTGGGAACAGAATAATATGTGGACCCTCTGCTTCGGTTTGAGCTGCTAAACCACTTGCTGCAGCCACCCAACCAGCATGGCGCCCCATGACTTCTAAAATGAAAACTTGCGTAGAGGTGCACATAGAGCGAACATCAAAGCTGGCTTCTTGAATAGAAATAGCTGCATATTTAGCCACCGAACCAAAACCAGGGCAGTTGTCAGTAACGGGTAAATCATTATCCATTGTTTTGGGAATACCAATGCAAGTAATCGGATAACCCAATTTTTCACCAATCTGAGAAACTTTATAGGCGGTGTCTTGTGAATCATTACCACCATTGTAAAAAAAGTAGCCAATATTGTGAGCGGCAAAGACTGCTATGAGGCGCTCATATTCACGTTGATTTTGTTCTAGGCTTTTAAGCTTATAACGACAAGAACCAAAAGCACCACCAGGAGTATGGTAAAGTGCTTGAACGGCTTTACTAGATTCTTTACTAGTATCAATGAGCTCTTCTTTAAGCGCACCAAGAATGCCATTACGACCAGCATAAACTTTGCCTAATTCATTTTTATGTTGGCGAGCTGTTTCAATCACTCCGCATGCTGAAGCATTAATGACGGCAGTAACACCACCTGATTGAGCATAAAAAATATTCTTTTTTGCCATGTTTTTCTCCTAGTAAGTGGTTATAAATGGCTTGCAATGATAATAGTAAACTCATTAGAGGACAACAGCAGATTTGATATTTGCTTGGCTAAAGGTAATTTGATTTACTTCACAATAAAAAATAGGTAATGTGATTTTTTTATTATCATCAGGTTTGATTGTTATGCATGTCCATATTTTAGGTATTTGTGGTACGTTTATGGGAGGCGTTGCTGTTATTGCAAAAACGTTAGGCTATGAGGTAACAGGGTCTGATGAAAATATTTACCCGCCTATGAGTGATCAGTTGCAACAAACAGGGATTAAGCTTTTTAATGGTTATTCGATAGAAAATCTTGCTAAAAAACCTGACATTGTGGTGGTTGGCAATGTAATTAAACGAGGTAATCCAGAATTGGAGGCTGTTTTAAATCAAGGCATTCGTTATACTTCAGGTCCAGAATGGCTAGCCGATTATGTATTACAAGGCCGTTGGGTTTTAGCTGTGGCTGGTACCCACGGTAAAACGACTACAACTAGTATGTTGGCTTGGATTTTAGACTATACTGGCTTAGCGCCCAGCTTTTTAATTGGCGGAGTGGCAGAAAATTTTAAACAATCAGCAAGATTAAAAGATTCGCCTTATTTTGTTATTGAGGCTGACGAGTATGATAGTGCTTATTTTGACAAGCGTTCAAAATTTATCCATTATCGGTCTAAGACAGTTATTTTAAACAACTTAGAATTTGATCATGCTGATATCTTTAAAAATTTAGAGGAAATCAAAAAACAATTTCACCATTTGATTCGTACTATCCCTGGCAATGGCTTAATTGTTTTAAATAAAATGGACGATAATCTACGCGAAGTAATAGCTCAAGGATGTTGGACACGGGTGACTCATTTTAATGAGCCGAGTAATTGGCATGCAAAACTATTGAAAGCTGATGGTAGTGAATATGAAGTACTGTTTGCTAATAAATCCTATGGTAAGGTTCGTTGGCCATTATTAGGAGAACATAATGTAAGTAATGCTCTTGCTGCCATTGCAGCGGCAGAGAATGTTGGCATTAACCCTGAAAAGGCTATCTTAGCATTAAATGAATTTCAAAATGTTAAACGTAGAATGGAAGTTAAGGGTACAATAAATAAGGCAATTATTTATGATGATTTTGCTCATCATCCAACTGCTATTAAAACTACGGTTGCAGGGTTGCGTCAACACGTAGGCCAAGAAAAAATTATCGCAGTATTAGAATTCGGTTCATATACTATGCGCTCTGGTTGTCATCAAAGTGCTGATTTTGCAGCTGCACTGAGTGAAGTAGATGAAGTTTATTTTAAGCAACCTAAAAATAGTACTTGGGATATTACACCTTTAATAAAAGATATTCAGAAACCTACTTATCTTTGTGCGACGGTAGAGGAGTTAATTCAAAAACTAACTTTACAGACCAAAGCGGGTGATCACGTGTTAGTGATGAGTAACACGGGGTTTGATAACTTTTTTAAGTTATTGTTTCAGCATAATTTAATAAAAGCTTGTTAAAAATTTTACAAAAAGTTAGACATTTTCTGGTTTTATTTGTATTATTCTTTGTCAGATATTGATAATAATAAGGATAAAATATGCCAACTATCAAAACTATCACAAAATTACTAGGTTCTACCAATAGATCACAAAAAGCATTGTTAGCAAAACCAGATTATATTGAATACCTGACTAATTATTTTATTGGTATAAATAAAAAAATTAATAAATTAAAAAGCTCTACTAATCCTAGATCAAAAAAGTTTTTGGAAAAATATTTAAATTTTCTTAGTCGTCATATCAAACTAATTTTAAGAAGTGAAATTGCTGCACTTATTGATCATGAACCATTGAAAAGAGAAATAACAAAAGGATTAAAATTTTTAGTTACAGTTAAATATAAAAATTATGTAGCATTACAAGAGTTGTTTAATTCTAGTTATAACAGTATTAGTCAAAGAGCTGAGGCTGAAAACTGTTTAGTGAGAGATGAATTAAGTTACTCAACAGCAGTAGAGCGTACGGCTAGTGTAAGTGTAAACGCAGGAGCAGGAGCATCCTCCTATTCAACAATTTCTTTAGGTCTTGCAACGCTTAAAGAAATTTTAAATATAGAAGATGAAAATTTGGCAGGTGAAGAAGCAAGGGATGGCAGAGAAGTTAGTGAAGTTAGTAGTGTAGGACAAGTTAGCTACTCGCCTTTATTTCCGCCAGCAACAGGTTATTTACCACCTATAAGACGTTATTTCTTTTCTCCGTATGTACTAGGGTGTTTGGGGCCAGAGTCTCTTATCTCTTTACTTGCTGAGGGTGATTTAGAGTATCAACCTGATTCACAAGGTGTATCTTCTGCTAATATTTAATCTATCAAATCTAGTTTGAGATAGTTTTTATTTAGGAAAAAATAATGAGTAAAAGAAAAAGAGCAGAAGAGAGAAGGCTAACAAGAGCAGTTGAAGAAAGAATAGTTAGCTATTTAAATTTAGAGAGTAATAATGAAAACTGCCGACTTCTTCTTATCACTGAGCTTTTACAGTTTCCTAATAATACTAATAAAGTGTTTATCTTGCGAAGCACAAATAGATTTGTTATTCGTAGGTGGCTTAGTCAAGTAGTGACTTTTGAAGAGTTTGAAGAACGCTTAATTACTTTAATTTCTTTACAGGATATATCGCTAACAAGAATATTAAATAAGCAAGTCTCAGCTTGGCTAGAACATTGTCCTTTTAAAGAATCTGGTAGGGAGTTGCCAGCAATTTTTAAATCATTTGCTACAAGTTTTGATGCCCAGACTCTTTTAGAAATAAAGGCCGAATGGGAGGCTATTTTGGCTAGGATTACAGCTAACAGAAAAATTTTAATAGATTCACGTTCGACTGATTTGGTAGCTGCAGCTTTAGGAAGTTATGAAGAAGCGGAAGAAGCTGTTAGTTTTGAATTACAGGAAGCGAGAAAAGCCGCAAAAAAAGAAAAAGAAGAGTTGGAAAACTTAATTAGCGTGTTACACAATGAAGCCAATAAAAAAAGAATGATCCTGCAAGAGGAAGAAGATGAGGAGGTAAGAGAAGATATTACTTTATCACTGTCAGGAGGCTCAAAAGAGGCAAGTATAGGGGCAGGAAGTATAGTTGCGGCGGCTAGTATTGCTGCAGGCGCAGTTACAGATCTAGACATAGGTGCAGGAACTGCTGTGATAAGAGCAAAGGGAGGAGCAGGAGCAGGAGCAGGAGGAAGAGGAACTAGAGAGATAATTATTGGTTTAGCAGCAGCTTCAGGAGCAGAAATAAGCATAGTTAGAGCAGCGGCGGATGTGGGTGAAACGGCAGTAGAAAGAAGAACAAGTATAACAGAAGACTATTTACCAATAGGAATATATTCAGTTGGAAGAAGCTATGATGAAATGGGCAAAGAGCTTGTACGTCAAGGACATTTACCCCATCCATATTGGCCTTGTGTAGTATCATAATTAATGATAAAAGAGGTTATCGATTTTTATTATTAGCTTATTATGATATTTAATTTTTTGTAGAGATAAAGTTATGCATGGAAATAATGAGGACTTAGTTTTTACTAATAAAGTCGTTTGGATAGGTTTAGTAGCCTATGCTTTATTGGGAATTTTATTAGTGGCCGTTTTTATTTAATATAGTAGCTTGTAATCGTATTCATTGGATCATAAAAGAAATCGGTAGATAGATATAGCAGAGATACTTTGTAGATCAGCTAGCTTAAATAAGGCACTGTTTCCTTTCAAGATTATGGCTCAAATAGTTATACGATTTTACGGGCGTTATTGCGCAAATAGTTGATAAAAATGAATAAGATAGAAGTAAGCGGAAACTTTTTGTAGGATTGTCTTTGCGAAAAGTACAGTCAAACAAGGATTTGATGCGATAGCCCAATCTGGGGGGAATACCTTCGATACCGATACGTAGTGGAACAACAGTTAAAAAAGATCCATCGGCTGGAGAGGTGCTTAGGAACAAGCTGCTTGAAGAGATCTGGGTTGCTGGCGGAAGAATGGCGTGAAAAAACTGTCTGGCCATCATCGGCGCTCATGGGTTGAAACACACATGCTTCGATTGAAAACGATTTTAGGCGGTACGCTTCGCGGGTGAAATTTCGCCAATCAACAAACAGAGGCAAAAATCATGGCAAATATTCTTAATAAAATGACCTACCTTGGTATGCCAAAATCCGAAAAAGTCTACTTAGTTAAATAATGTTGGTGGGAATCCGTTGTTTTGATTGATTTATTTGCGCAACAACGCCGATTTCACGCTATAATCTGTTGTTTAATTTTAAAAATTTGTCCAGTGAGTATTAAACAAATTTACGTTATTGAAATTAAGAAAATAATTGCTTGATAGCTTTAACTGCTTTATTTGGAATAAGCGAAAGGTGGGGAAAATTTAAGAAGGTGTGTTAATAAGTTGGCGGCCTGCTAGCGCATGAGCAATGGTGCCGCTATCTATGTATTCAAGCTCTCCACCCAGGGGTACCCCATGTGCAATTCTAGTAATACGGGTTTTAAATTGTTTTAATAATTCGATGATATAATGAGCAGTAGCTTCCCCTTCAGGAGTGGTGCTTAGCGCTAAAATGACTTCTTCTATAGGCTGCTGCTCAAACTGTCTGCTTAATAACTCTATATGTAGTTCTTTAGGACCTATGCCATCTAAAGGCGATAGATGGCCCATTAGCACAAAATAACGACCGCGAAAATTTGCAGTTTGTTCAATAGCAATAATATCAGCCGGGGTTTCGACGATACAAAGTAGTTGTTGATTTCTACTATTATTAGCACAAATATGGCAAAGCGTAGTTTCACTAAAATTATTGCAATATTGGCAATGCCTTATATTTTGCATAGCCTGGTTTAGTGCCTCAGCCAATAGTAATCCACGCCCTCGCTGTTTATCCAGCAGATAAAAAGCCATGCGTTGAGCGCTTTTGGGCCCAATGCCAGGCAAATAGCGTAGAGCCTCGATTAACTTATTGAGTAAAGGGCTGTAATGCAAAGTAAGATCCTTTTTTTACATACCAAAATTTTCAGGTAAATTCATGTCCTTGGCTAGTTGTAACATTTCTTCTTTAGTTTGTTTTTCAACTTTAGCAGCAGCACTATTTATTGCTGCTGCAACTAAATCTTCTAGCATATCTGGCTCTTCTCCCATTAAAGTGGGAGAAATTTCCACGCTTTCAACGGAATGGTTGCCTTTCATGATTACTTTGACTAGACCGCCACCAGCTTCCCCTGTTACTTTAATGTTAGCTATTTTGCTTTGAATACTCTTCATTTGATCTTGCATTTCTTTAGCTTTAGTCATGAGATTATTAAGCTGGTCATTAGAAGGCATTGTCATTTTTATGTTCCCCAAAATAATAGTAAAAATAGTGGGCACATTATACCAGAGTGGTTGAAAAAATATAATATTGTTAGCTATTAACTCAGAGATTTTTTAAGTAATATAGTGGCTTTCAACTTAAGGTATCCAAGGCGCTCTAATGCCCCGTAAGCTAATAAAACGCTATTTGCCAGATAATAATAAAATTACTGAAAATAAGTGGTTGAAATTATTAGGACCCGTGTTATTTAATCCTTTATTATGGCATTTACATCGTCGTAATGTTGCTAAAGCGGTAGCGGTTGGTTTATTTTGCGCTTTTTTACCCCTACCCTTGCAAATGCTTTTAGCTGCAGTCGCTGCTATCGTTTTTAGGGCTAATTTACCTATTGCAATCAGTTTGGTATGGATATCAAACCCTTTTACTATGGCCTTTTTTTTAATTATAACCTATAAAGTAGGAGTATTAATTCTAGGAACACCTATTCGAACTAGCCAGTTTTCAGTATCTGTTGACTGGCTGATTCATGAGGCCTCAATCATTTGGAAGCCATTTCTGCTTGGTACGGTAGTTTGTGGCGGGGTTTCAGCATTTATCGGTTATATTGCAACCAATATTTTTTGGCGACAATGGGTTAGGCGGCAATGGCAAAAACGTAAATTAAGATCCTATAGATAGTGTTTATATTCTTTTCAAGACAATTTAGCAGTATAATTATTTTATTACTCTCTAAAATAAACAAATTATGTATCATGTTTATTCAGTTTCTCCAGGTATTTATTTATATCAACAAGGTCAACAAACTATTTTGTTTGCCAACACCCAAGAGGGTGTTTTAAGGCATTGGCTGGACCGATTAGCTGGTCCTGAGTTAATTATCAAGCCAATAGGCTCAAAAAGTTATCTTGAACAAGCAGGTATTCTTGTCGCTGAGATCCATTCCTCACGCGAACAAGCATTAGCTGCTGCTGAGCCAGGAGATCAAGAAGAAGCAGTTATAGAGCAAGCAATGCAAGAGGAAACAGCTGCTGCTGCCGGCATTTATTTAGATACTCGAGAACAGCTAACTAGCGAACAAAGTTTACAGCTAGCACCTGAGGATTGCTATTTAAGTGTCCCGAGCCACTTACTTTTCGAAAAAAGAGGGATTGATACAGTTTTTTATCACTATGATCCCAAAACCCACCAAGTTTATTATAACATTTCTGATCCCACTTATATCGATAGGGGAAGTTTTAGTAGAGATATTAATCGACTGAGCGCAGTAAAAATTCGTGGTAAATATTTTAGTCATAGATTACAAGTGCATTATCAAGCAATAATCAAAAGTTTCTTTGAAAAATGGCGCTTAGCGCGGACTACTTTAAAATTTACTGAAGATAAAAATTTATTTGAATCTTTGTGGTTAGATAATCCAGGTATTTTAAGTTACAGGCAAAATATTTTTTATTTTAACAAAGAAAATATGGTCTTAGCTATTAAAGACGATTTAATGAAGCTAGAAGAAGGTGGTGAATTAGATTTAGTTGCTATTTCACAGTGTGCAGAAGATCGTAATCGATTTATTAATATAATTATAGGAGATAATATTAGAGTTATAGGTCTTGAAGAGGATTCTCTTTTTAATTCTCTTTTTGTTGGTTATTTGTGGAATAAACTAAAGCGAGAGCCTGGTAGACTTAATTATGGCCATTATATTGCGGTTACTCGCTTTGATGCAACGCTAGGACACGTAATACAGGTTTTTGTTAGTAACCCTTTGGTTTATATGTTAGTGACTGCCAATCATGATTGGACTTATGAAGAGTATTTTAGTTTAGCTGATAAAGAGGTTTGGCAACAAGCTCTTCGTGCTTATCACCAGGCTGCAAGCCAAGAAGAAAGAGAGGATAGTTATCGACTCTTTTTCCAAGCGCTTGCCGAAGAAGAGTTGCCCGCTGAAGAAATAGAAAAGTTAGATCGTTATCATCACAAATGGCGAGCATTATTAGAAGCCTTTACAATTACCTTAAAAGCGGAAGACCCAAAATTAATCTATAGCAAGTTGCAAGCGCTAGGAATAGTATTGCCTGTTTCAAAACAACAGCTTGAAGAATGGGGTGAGTTTATAATTAGTAGGCTTTTTGGAAAAAAAGTCCCTGATCGATTAGAATCTAAATATTGGTTGGAGTGCTCTCGGGTTATAGCTGATCAGCCTCTCGAAGAAGAGTTAACCTATGAGGAGCTTTATCAGGAATTAAAGCAAAGCATTCCCGAGCTATTGGCAGATTTTTTAGCAACGGAAACTATTGTTCAATATAGTACCTATCTATTGTTAAGAGACAAGCTATTGTCTTTATTAGCAATAGCTGAAATGTTAGCGGATCAAATTGAAATTGACGCAATGAATGCTAATTTAGCACGGGTAATCTTGAAAGCCAAAACATGGTGTCGGCAAATTATTCAAACAGAAGCTGAGGTGGAGTTACTTGAGTTAGAGGAGGTGTTATCGGATATAAAAGCTTTAGCGAAAAAGCAGGGCTCAGAAATATTTTTAGAATTAAAAGAAGATATAATTCTTTTTCGTAGAAAACTAATTAAAGCAATTATTAAGGAAAGTTGTAAAGTTTATGCCCACTGTGAAGATGAAATACGAATAGAAAACCTTTTTAATGCTTACGCTGGATTGCTAGAAAATTCAATATGGCAAACTTATCAACAAGCGTTAATTAGACTATTTATTAATAAAGATTCTTTGCCAGAGGAGCTACCTGTTTTACAAATAAAAACTTATCAAGATTTATTGCAATGGCCAATACCATTACTATTAAAAGAGGCTTATATAAAAGCCTTATTGAAAGATATAAGAATTTATCAAACTTATTGGCCTCATTGGCAAAGTTTTTTAGAAGAAAAGTTTAGGACTAAACATAAAAAAGCCGAAAGACGTGCATTATTGATAGAAACAAAATTAACAATGGCTAAACTTGATTTACCAGACTCTATTAGAGAAATCTTTGTTGAAGCTATTAATAATGAAATAGTTCAATTTAATAACAAAGTTGAGGTAAGTTATAGAATTTTACTTGATTTGCCTAGCTACTTAACTTCAATAAGACATGAAAACCTGCTTATCCAAGAATATTTACATTGTGCTAAAGCAACTAATACTATTCTCACGCTGATTAAAATTGAGCAAGAGGAGGATTTGTTTTTTCAAGCAGAGGATGATAAACAAGCAGCGTATAGGCACATTTTAGTTAATTGTTTTGAAGACATAAGTAGCCTACAAACTATTGAAATTAAACGTATAGAAGCGTTAGCTGATTTATTGTCAGGTTTCTTACCAGAAGCCAATGAATTAACGAGTACCTTACGTTGGGAGATGTTTAATTTTTTGCTTAATCATCCAGAGACACTCAGTTTGTGGCTAGCTTGTACCAAAGAAGAAGATGCCTCTATACAATTATTACAGACTATACAACACTGTATTGAGCTCATTGAAACTTTTCAGCATCAAGAAAGAGATTGGTTTGCTGATCGATCAAGGATAGAGATTGTTTTTAATAACCTATTTGAAACGATTCCCATAAAGCAAGTAGCATTTAATCATTGGCTTGAATATGTTTTGCAAGAAACTAATCAACAAGAAGCGTTTATAGTTATTGCCTTAGTGGGATTGCACATATTATTACAGCCAACGGAATTACTGCAAGAAGAATTATTACCTTTGCCGGGTCAGAGAGTGAATCTACAGCTAATTAGTCAGTCCTATAGAAATATTAAGCAGCAGTTTTTCTGGTTTAGAAAAGAAATTAACGATGAAGATTGCACTGCGATTTTATTGCGATACTGGGCAGTTAAAAATATTACTAGCTTTGGTGATAGATTGCTTCGTGATGCCAATGAGTTGGCTAGATATCCTTATTGGCCAGATCCTGATACTACCAAGGTGTTATATATTATCGATGCTTTGCATAATCCTCATTATTTGTTAAAGGCCTTAATTAATGAGCCGTCTAGTTTATCATTACTACGATATCTTGCAGCTTTTGTTGTTCTCTGTGATAGGCTTCATAATAATTTGAGTGATCTATTACTAACTGTTACTGATAAGATACAGTTGCGTTATGCCTATGCAAGATTATTGACTTTATATGGATTTAAACTTACAGCTGAAGAGGATCAAGCGGTCAATTATTTTATTATTACTTTGCGACATTTAATAAGCTTTACGGTAACTCATGTTCCTACCTCTTCCAGTCGCGATCGAGAGGAAGGTGTACCAGGAGCGGGAACAGGGCTTGCATTTTCTGTGGGTCAGGTAGAGTCTACTCATCTTACAGACGAAGAGAGCCATACTGCTAGTGTAGATCATACGTCTGTCCACTTCACGGGTAGGGCTACTTCAAAAGATAGTGGCGTTGAAGCAGATAATAAAATACTTCAAGGATTTAGTGAAACTAGGAGAAATTGGTTTGAGCGTTGGATTGCGCTAATGACTGCAAACGATTCTTTAGCTGTACAACAGCAACTAAGGCATTTGTGTAACGAAGCTAATTTATTTAATAAAGAAGTGGCAGAGTATGGTTTTCCTGAATTAAAAATTACTAATGAGCTGTTACACGAAGAGGCGGGGAAAGTAGGTATTAGCTACTCTCTTAATCCTTTAGGGAATCAAACCTCAGTAATTTGGCGTGCTAAAAATTATGCAGAAAGGATTCAATCTATTTTAGGAGTTGAAAAAGAATATCCACTTACTCCACTTTTGGAGACCTTAAGCTTACAATTAGAACGTTTAGCAAAATCAGGAGGAAGTGGTTATGAAAAAGCAGAAAGAATTATTAGAGAATTAAGCACTTTAATAAAATCTAATTTTTCTAGGCAAGTTATAGCAAGGCAGGTTACTCCAATGCTGCCAACTTTAGAAAATAAATTAAACTGTATAGTAGAGAGTTTAAAAAACACTAACAGTCCGTTGTATCAAGCTATAAATCAGAAAAGAAGGTGGGGCTTGGTTTGTGAATATTTCTTAACAGAGCCTCATAAAACTAGAACTATTATTGAAATTGAAAAACAATTAAATCTGCTTACTGTAGGCGGCCCACATTAAATGCTACTGTGTTGAATTATTATGAGTTGGGTTTAACTGCCTCGATATTTAAGGCAGTATCAAAAGTATTGATAATTTCTTTCAGTAAAGGATCTTGGGCGATTGCTTCAAAAGCCGCTTGTTGTTTTTGCTGTTGACTATTTTGAAGTTTTTGCATCGGTGAGTTATTTTCATGCTGACCAATTAGAATAGTCAATTTTATTGGAGCCTGTAACCAAGCATTTAATGCTTCTTTTAATCGTTCTTTAGCTTTATCATTTAACAAAGAACTATTTTGTGAAGCTAAGATCAAAGTCAGTTGATTGTTTTGCCAGCTCTTTAAACTACAGTTGGTTGCTAAGAGCTTTACTAGTCCGTTGATGTTCAATTGTTCAGTGATTAAATCCCAGTTTTCAGTTGTAATTGCTAGTGGAGCAATACTCTTGGCTGCAGGAGAAATTGCAGCTGAGGATGATGTTGAACTGGGTTGAGCTGATATTTGTGGTTGTATTGATGCAGTGGGTTTACCTGCTGTCGAGCTTGCAGGGGATTGTTTGTTAGTAGTGTAAGCTTTGACTGGATGAAAAGCTAACATTCGCAACAATGTCATTTCAAATCCTATTTTAGGATCCGGTGCTAATTCTAAATCTTTTTTACCTATTAGGGCTATTTGATAATAAAGTTGCGTGTCTTCTTTACTTAATTGAGCAGCAAATTTTAAAATATTGTCAGCATTGATTTGATAACGGTTAATAGCTTCAGGGACTACTTGAGCAATAGCTATATAATGTAATAGGCTTGTTAATTCTTCTAATGCCAAAGCATAATCGACAGTTTTTTCTGCAAGTAAAGCAGCTTCTGCTAATAATTGTTTACCGTCTTTAGCAATTAAAGCATTTAATAAGGGGGTAATAGCATCTTGTTCAAGGGTGCCAAGCATTTCACCAGTTCCTTGAGTAGTTACTTTACCCTGGCAGTAAGCGATAGTCTGTTCTAATAAGCTTAAAGCATCGCGTATACTACCTTTAGCAGATTTGGCAATTAATAAAGTGGCTTGTTCTTCAAAACTAATTTGTTCAGCTGTTAAAATATGTTGCAAGTGTTTAGAAATTTGTTCAGTTGATAAACTTTTCAAATGAAATTGTAAACAGCGAGAAAGAACGGTAATCGGTAGTTTCTGTGGATCAGTGGTTGCTAATAAAAACTTTACATGAGCAGGGGGTTCTTCCAATGTTTTTAATAAGGCATTAAAGCTATGACCGGAAAGCATATGAACTTCATCAATTAAATAAATTTTAAAACGGCCACGAGTAGGCGCATATTGGACGTTATCGAGTAATTCTCGAGTATCTTCAACTTTAGTTCGCGAGGCAGCATCGACTTCAATTAAATCAATAAACCTACCTTGCTCAATTTCTTTACAAGTTGTACACTGGCCACAAGGATTGCTGCTTATCCCTTGTTCGCAATTAAGGGCTTTGGCTAAAATACGAGCAATAGAAGTTTTCCCAACTCCACGGGTACCGGTAAATAGATAGGCATGATGTAAGCGATTTTGGTCTAAAGCATTTTTGAGAGCCTGTAAAACATGCTGTTGGCCTAAGGTGCTTGTAAAAGTCTGTGGGCGCCATTTACGTGCTAGAACTTGATAATTCATTTAATTTCTCGATGACTTAATTAAGTAAACATTATAAAGAGAATGAAAGAAGGTGTCATTAGCCTAGTCAAAATAGGCAATAGTTTTTTAAGTTGAAAATTAGAGCAATCTGTTATACTCTTCCTTTCCTATTTAAATAGTTTAAATAGTCATATGGTGGCTGATTGGTCCCCGCGCAGTACTAGATTGCAAACCCCGTCAGATCCGGAAGGAAGCAGCGGTAGTAATTGAGGTAGGTGCGTTGGTCAGGCTGATTGGCTACCACCTAATAAGAATAAATTGATTAATTTTAAAGTTTATCTATGATAATTTACAGCTAGCTAGTTTTTGGACTCTTTATGACGGATATCTGTTCATTCAATTTAACTAAGCAGTCTATGTTAACTCGTAATCAATCCATCTTTGCTTCTGCTATTGACGATGAATTAGTAATGATGGATGGTGATCAGGGCCTGTATTTTGGCTTGAATTCTGTTGCTAGAAAAATTTGGGAGATCTTAGAAAAGCCGACAAGCTATGCTGAGTTGTTATCACTATTAACTTCGTTTTATGAAGTAAAGTTTGAGCAATGTCAAAAAGAGTTAGAGCCTTTTTTGTTGAAAATGATTAAACATAAATTAATTCTAGTCTTCCATGAGTAGTCAAATTTTTAGTCGCTTTTATTCTAAACGAGCATTATTAAGTTATGCGCTTGAAAGTTTATTAATTTTGACGCTATGTAAAATTATTGTGATTTGCATACCTTTCAAATATTGGTCAGCAAAATGTGGGAAATTTCAGTGTGAAACATTAAGAGATAATGTACTAGCTTATCAGCAAACAATTGTCAATATCCAGCGTTCAGTAAAATGGGGAGCCAGACATGTTCCTTGGTCTAGCAAATGCCTAGATCGAGCGCTCACAGTGCAGTGGATGCTGGCAAGAAGAAAGTTATCTTCTACAATTTATTTTGGAATGACGAAAAATAATACTAAAGAATGGCTAGCTCATGCTTGGGTGCGCTGTGGTGATCAATGGATGATTGGTTATCAGCCTAAAGCTAATTATACCATAGTAGGAACCTACGCATTAATTTTTTGATTTAGTTGAATGCGAGGAGAGCACTGAAAAGTAATTTTATCTGCGAGCCGCATGAGTTGTTTAAGATAATGGGCGGTGAGTTGCATTTTTTCAAGAAACTGATAGCGATAGCTATGTTCTTTTAAGTAGCCTAGCTTTTTTAAACCTTGTATCACTTTAATTTCTTGATAAGAAGGATGAATTTCAACTATTTCTGTGAGTGGTAACGGTGTTTGCCAAAATTTTTCAACAATAGGTAGGCTAAATTTTTCCTGTTGAGGTCGAACATGATTTAAATGCCTAGTAGAAATACCGAGTAAATCAGCGCTTGCTTGCCATAATTTAATTTGTGGGTAGCTAGGAATAACAATCGGTTGGCCCAAATCATTAAAAGTTACTGCGCAAACATCATCGGCTAAAATTTTAGCGCCTTGTTGATGATACCAAGCAGCGGTCGTAGACTTTCCTGCACCTTGGTTGCCAACAATAATTTTACAAGTAGTCTCATCAGTGGTGATGGCGTTACCATGTAAAACGATATAACCACGCTGTTGTAAAAGACAGCCAAAACATGAGCCTAGAATAAATAAACGTAATTCTTCATCACTCACATGATTTTCTCGCTGATAAAAAATCCTGTTACCGTCTTTAATTGAAAATCGGCCGATCTTTTTAATTTCAAAACTCAATTCATTAGTAAAATTAGTGATAAGTCCATTGGCATTAATCTCGATAGGAGAGAAAGAGTTTTTAATGATTACTGCAGAATTTTCACTAGCGTTGTTGGGTAAAAATTCAGGAATTTTTAAGTCTGATTCAATTGAAAGTCCAAATGCTTTGCTGTAATACATCATAATGCACAAGGAAGTATTTTAAGATAATTGATAATACTTAGCAGCATAGAGGAGCTTGTTAAAAATGTCAAATAGGCAGGTTAAATTGATTGTTGTAAATAATTACAATAAAAACCTAAACTTAAAAAACGAAATAGATTGCAATTGATTTGATAGACAATTTCTTTGCTTGGCTGAGTAATGGATGCATACTTTTCAAAAAGATTGAGTATAGATTCTTTATCATAAAACTTATAGAGTAAATTACCAACTTCAGAATCACTGATTGCTAAAATATCGTTGCGCCATTTAGAATAATAGTGATTGTATTGTAAATACCAATCAGGTACTTGTTCTCCTCGATAAGGATTAAGGCGAATAGCCTCAGGAACAAGCCCTGCTAAACCCTCTCGGACTAATAAGCGTTTTTGTAATAATTGATTGCCTTGATAAAAAACCCATTGAGGTATACTGTGGCAAAATTCAACCAACTTTACATCGCTGGTAGGATCCATGCTTTCTACACCGTGCCAAAGTAATAAAGGTCTTATACTAGAAATTCTTGCGGCGGTAAGTTTTTTACTAAGCATTCGATAGTGTTTATTAATATTAATTCCTTGATTTCGTAATATTTTTTTAGCATGAGGGCTTTTTAAAAAATTCTTTTGATGATGAAGAAAATAATAGGCATATAAATTTTCAGGGGTTCGCCACAATTTTGTACCAAAATAACAGGCTTTCATTAAACCCCAGACAGACTGCCCAGACCAAGAAAGCGTGCTGTTGCCATGTTGACCGGTCAACATAATTCGACAGTTGTTTTGTAAGGCATAGTTGAGACTAGCAACAATCCATTCAAAATTCTTAATATTACGATAGGGTTGGTCAATTAAAGGATAATAAGTACTTAAAGTTGCAAAAATATCAAGTGTAGGGTTAGTTTGATAAGCAAAGTGGGAAATGTTAGGAAACATTTTTAAAATCGTTTCTACACGGGACAGTTCATTATAATGCCAATTTGCGCGATAACTTGTTTCATTAAGACTATGGGGTATTGCGGTAAAACCATATAATGGCTTATTAGTTTTAGTTAATAATTTGGCAGCCATACTAGCAACAGAAGAAGAATCAAGGCCACCACTAATTTGGGCGGCAATCGGATAGTCACTGCGTAGAAATTGCTTAACAGACGTCGTAAATATTTCTTTAAAGGCATGATAATAATCGGTACGTTTTTTATAAGATAAATAAGCAAAATTGGTTTGTAATTGCCAGTAGCATTTCTTTGATAAAGATTGGTAGGTAACTAGTAATTGATGAGCTGGCAATATCTTATTAATCTCTTGATAACAAGTTGTTTCACTAGGAATGGAATCTAAAGCAAAATAAGCCATCATTTCTGTATTGAAAGTAAGCTTAGAGCAAGTAATACGGAAAGGAGCTACTGTATTTGCAAAGATAAAATATTTACCTGGCTGATAAGTATAAAAGCAAGTACGAGTATTAAAATGATCAACAGCTAAAAACAATTCTTTTAGTAAAGGATTCCAAATAGCAAAGGCAAAATCACCTGTTAAATGATGAGTACAATTTTGCCCCCATTTTAAATAAGCCAATAGAATTAATTGGCAGTCTGCAAGTTGGTTGCTGACTCCTAATTTTTGAGTTAATTCTTCACGGTAAGTTAAATAACAATCAGCGATAATAATACAATTTGAAGGGAGGTGTTCATAAGGCATTAATCCATGTGCAGCGTCTGATGAAATAAAACGCTGGCTACAGGTTAAACCTAGATTATCTTTAATAAGACAAGCTTGATGATCAGCTTGCCAATGCGGGCTTTGAAAAATACAACGAGAAAGCAGATCAGAGTTGATAGCAAGACCATCTAGGCGTAAAATACCAAAAAATCCGTTCATTTTATTGCCAAGGTAGAGATAATGGTGAATCAATAATTGGATTCATTTTACCTTAAATATGCATAGCCTAAAAAGGAATTTATATGGAAAATTTGACAGCAGTTCGTTGTCTTTTATGGGTCTTTAGTTTTTTTCTAGAGACTAAAGGAAAGTAGTCAAATGACTCAGTTCAATCAGTTTTGGCTTTATTGTAAATCTTTATTTCAATATTCACCGTGGATTTTTACTACAGGATGTCTATTAACTTTCATCAATACCTTGCTAACAGGGGTAGGGATGTTATTGTTGATTCCCTTATTACATTATGCAGGATGGTTAAATCAAAATCGTGACAATAATGATTTTTTAACAAGTCTATTAAATTCATTACCGGGTTTTCATGGTAAAATTCCCTTATTAACTGTACTGTTAGTTTTTTTGGCAGTTATTTTTTTTATAGCTTTAATAGATTATTGGCAAAACAAATTTCAAGTTTCAATATTGCAGAACTATCTTTATGAATTAAGAAATAAATTCAGTTACTTATTAGCAAGAGCCAAATGGCCATTTCTATTAAATGAAAAGCTGCAGCATTATGAGCATATGGTGGGAGTTGGATTGCAGCAAGTTGCGGCATTAAATAACTTTTTTATCTTATTAATTAGTGAGTCAATTATTGCTATTCTTTATATAAGCTTTTCATTTTTGGTTTCGGCAAAATTTTCATTGCTAACCTTGGCAGTTTTAGTGCTAATGGCATTTTTCTTTATTAAAAATCAAGCCAGATTAACTGGGCAAAAAACTTTTTATGTCAATAGGTCTCTACAAACGGAATTAGCCAATTGTTTAGAAGGAATTAAACTGGCAAAGGTTTATAATTTGGTGTTTGGCTTTGAGAAAAGATTTCAAAAATTAAACAATCGCTTAAGGCAACACATGAGCGATTTTTTTAGTAATCAAAGACAAATAAAATTATTTTATCGAATTAGTACAGCTATTCTTTTTGTCATTGTCTTTTATTTTGCAACAACATATTTGCAGGTTAGTCTTCTATCCATGCTAGGATTATTGATTATTTATTCTCGATTAGTGCCTAGAATATTATCGCTGCAGCAAAACTGTAGCCGGATTAGTAATTTATTACCAGTTTTCAATGAAATGCAAGTAATGCTCTGTGATTTACAAAAACAACAAGACGTAGAGTTTAATATTACAAAAAACTCTATATCTTTAAAAAATTCTATTCAATTTAAACAGGTAGTCTTTAGCTATCAGGCACAAATTAGTATGTATTATGATTTTACTATTCCTGCACAAGTAACTAGCGCAATTATTGGTGAATCAGGGGCTGGAAAATCAACGTTAGCTGATTTACTGTTAGGACTGCTTTTGCCTTCAGAAGGCAGTATTTTAATCGATGGTCATGAACTAAGGAGAGAAAATATTGGTTTGTGGCGGAATTGTGTGGCTTATGTACCACAAGAAACTTTTTTATTTCATGATACGATTAAAAATAATTTATATTGGGCTAATGAACAGGCGGTCGAAGAAGAGATCTGGCAATCATTAACGCTTGCTGCAGCTGATGATTTTGTACGAAAATTGCCAAATGGGTTAGATACCATCATAGGGGACCGGGGTATTCATTTGTCTGGGGGAGAAAGGCAGAGGCTAGGGCTTGCTAGAGCCTTGCTTAGAAAGCCCCAAGTACTTGTATTAGACGAAGCAACCAGTGCTTTGGATCAAGCTAATGAGCAAAAGCTATTTAATTCATTAAAACAATTACATGGCAAATTAACTATCATTATTATTGCGCACAGGCTTTCAACAATTCAATTAGCAGATCATCTCTTTTTGTTAAAAGCAGGTAGGGTTGTTGAGCAGGGAGCAAGACAAAGTTTATTGGCAAGCTCTAAACAGGTTGCTGAATTATTTCAGGCCGATTTAATTTAAGTATACAGGAAATAAAAGGTTGATTAATTATTGGCAAAACACAGATGAGGAACAACTATTAATAGCCTGTTGTCGTAAGGTGGTTGGAAATATTGATGAGGCTCAATTTAAAGGGTTGGCACAAAAAATTTTTGACGCTAAAAAATTTTTCCAATTGTGTCAAGCTCATGGTTTAACCGTATTAGTTTATAAACAGTTCATTTATCCTTACAAAAAGATATTGCCAGCGGTTACAGTTGAAATATTTGAATCACAGACAAGAAAAATTATATTATCGCAATTACAGTTAACTAAGGTATTACTGGATATTCATCGAACCTTAGTAGCTCAAGGGATTAATTATGTTTCCTTGAAAGGACCAGTTCTCAATCAGCAACTATTTGGCAATGAGCAAACTCGTTATGCTGGTGATCTTGATATTTTAATAGTTGCTAAAGATTTATTAAAAGCAGATGAGTGCCTAAAAAAAATTGGCTATCGCTCTACTATGCCTAATTGGAGTATAAGGTTCTATTCAGAGTTTTATAAGCTGTTTGCTCGTAAAGATATTATTTATAGAAAAGAGAATTTTAAGCCAAGACTGGAATTACATTGGAAAACTTGTCCGGTTGAGATGATTGTTAATTCTCCTTATTTTAATTGGTCTACCCATACTTCTTTTTGTTTGATTAATAATGAAGCTCTACCTGTATTGTCAAATTATTATAATTGTCTATATTTATGTTTACATGCAGCTAAACATCATTGGTCACAATTAAAGTGGTTAATTGACATTGAGCTATTTATACAAACTCAGCAACTTGATTGGAATCAACTATTGGCATTAGCCAAGCAACACGCATTGGAAAATGTAGTAGAAGAGGCTAGAATGCTATTAGCAGTTTATTTAAAAGATAAGCCTAGCGGTGAATTGCTTCTTAGGAAAACGGTAAAACAAAAAAATCTTTTTGCAAGAATGTATTGGGCAAACAAAGCTAAACCCGGCCTTAAACAAAAATTGCTGCTTTTTTATTACAAAAACAAGCTTTATTCAAACTGGAAACAAAAAATTAATAATGATGTATTTATTTTTCAAGAAGCGATTTTTAATAAAATAATTAAAGGTTGTGATTATCTAAAACAGGTATTGAATCGAGGGATTAAGTAATAATTCTTTGGGGAATAGTTAGTTTTAATAGATAAGCAATAGTTGAGAAAAAAGCTAAAAAAATTGCTAAGGATAATGAGGTGCCATTATAAACTCCACTAATCAGTGCACTACTTAACATGGCAAAACCACTCATCAGAGTTGAGAAAACAGCAATTCTGGCGCCCATGGGCTCATTACTAGTTTCAATAGATATACGATTTAGAATGGGAAAATATAAACCTGATCCCCAAGCAAGTAACATCATAGGTATAATAAGACTGATTAAGGTATTAGTAAAAAACCAGGTAGTTACTAAAGCCAGTAACCCACTGTAAAAAGTAATATTAATACCAAAAGAAGCAAGTTTGTAGCTTTTAATTTTTTTCATTAGGGGTTTAATAGTTTGAGTTCCAACTATGAAGCAGCCAAAGATTAGCGCTTGTAATATACCAAAGGTTAAAGGGCTATAGTGAAATTGAGTCATCACTAAAAATGGGCCAGCTGCTATCCAGGCAATAATTGCACCTAGTAAAAAGCAAGAACTTAATACAGATTTCATATAATTTGCATTAGATAAAATCCGCCCATACTCTTTTAGTATACGTGATAGCTGGATAGCATTTTTACCATAAGAATTTGTTTCTGGCATTTTAAAGTAAAGGCCTATTATGATAAGCCCAGCCATAATACTTAGTAATCCAAATATCCAGCGCCAGCCAGTATAAGGTAATAGCAGTGCACCAAATAGAGGGCCTAAAGAAGGGGCTATTAAAGTTAAACTATTCATCCAGGCTAAGGTGTGAATAGCTGTTTCATGATCATAGAGCTCGTATATAGTTGCATAGCCAGCAACAATCATGGAGGGAATAGTTGCGCCTTGAATATAACGAAAGAGCAATAAAGTATTAATGCTGGAAGTGAGTGCACAAACCAGGGTGGCAATAATAAAGATAATACCTCCTGTTAATAAAACAATGCGTCTGCCAAATCGATCTGCAATAGGACCTAAAATAATTTGCATAGAGGCAGATCCTAAAAACCAAGTAGTTAATGTTAATTGTATTAGATGTTGTGAGCTTGCTAAATCGTGAGTAATATTGGGCAAAGCTGGAAGATAGGCATCATTCGATAAATAGGTAATAGCTTCATAAGCAGCCAGTAGAACAGGAAATAAAATAACATTAATTTTCATTTCAGTATCTCGTATTGAGTGAACATCCTGCTAGATAATAGATTAATTATTAATATTTTAATTCTAATTCTATTTTACCTGAATATCGATAAAAGAGAATTAGTTTGCTGTTTTAAACAGAGGATAACAGATTGAGGGCAGCTTAAAGTGAATAAGGTATTAATTTAATTAGATGTGGAATTAATGATTTTAAATAAATTAAATTTCTTATTCCTGGTTGTACTTGTTCTATGGCAAGAGTCATTTTATCTGTCGACTGTTGTTTCGCTAAACAGCGGCTAATATTATAAATAATCCAGTTTAACCAGTTACCGAGTATGCCATAAAAAATTGCCTGCAAATTGGTTTCCAGATAACCACCAGCGCGTTGATAAGTTCGTAACATACTTAAGAAAATTTCTTCATTTAATTGGTTAGTAATTCTACTCCAATCTAAAGACATGCTAATAAGTTCTAAGGTAGGATTTGTTTTACAAGTAAACTCCCAATCAATAATAATTGGGTTAGAGTTTTCCCAAACCACGTTAGATTGATTTAAATCAGCATGACTTAAAATAGTGTTTCTTTTTAGGTAGGGAATAATATCTATATATTGATCATTTGTTTCTAAAAGAAAGCTTTTGTGTTTTTTTAAATCATCAGCGAAGGGAAGATTTAAAACTGAAGATTGGTTAATTAAAGCGAGTATTTCATAATTCTCATGAATATCATAAGCGGCATTAGAGAGAGTCGATAACTGTAAGTTAATGGCGTGTATTTTCGCTAAGATTTTAGCAATCTTTGTTGTTTGCTCAAGCGAGGCAGTATTTTTTTCTAAAGGTTTGGCATTAAGCCATGGATAAACAATATAAGATTCATTTTCTATATCAATAATATAATTATTATTAACTGCTATGGCAGCAATAGTGGGAATACCGGCTTGTAAAAATAAATTAGCAATTTTTTCTGTGAGCTCATAAGAACCATGATTATTAATTATTGAATGAGTGTTTTTTGCAAGTTGTTTAATAGCAAAAGTACCTTGTGAAGTATGGACCTGCCACATATTATGCAGTAGGCCGCCAAATATTTCAGTAGGTAAGGATAGAGATTGGCCTAAACCTAATATTTTGCATAACCTATTAATATGAGTTAGTTTCATTTTGATAACTGCTTATAATTTTTTAATCATTAGAAAGCTTTCTTTTCCGATAAAAAATCCCTGCTCAGCAGCAAAACTGCCAATCAACTTAAACCCAGCCTTTTCATAAACATGAGTTGCTCTGAGGTTATCTTTATTAGGATCAATAAAAAAAGTGTCAGCTTTAGGGTCTACGGTCTCATTAAAAAATTTGACAAAAGCTTCCAAAGTAGGTGCTGCTAAACCTTTGCCTAAATAATTAAGAGTGCCTATGCAAAAGTCAATGCTGATAGTAGTGCCCTGCAAAGAAAGATTTTGTCGCCATAATTCAGGACAACTATCATCAGCATAAACAGTAGAGGTCATGACTAATGAGTAGGGCTCTTTATGGAATAAACCAACCCAATAGCTGAAAATACCATCAAAATAGTTAGAGGGCTGCTTTCTGCCACTAATAAATAGCTTAATATCTGTTTTGTGTTCTGGGCTATTATCCCAAAACTCACGAACATGTGGACTAGCTAACCAAGAAAAGATAGTTTCTTGATGAGTAGAGCTAGCTTTTTGAAATTGAATTAAATTCTTCATTTTTTTAAGCCTGTTAAAAGGTAGAAAATAGTTTAACGTATAAATGAATATTTCCCTAGCTGTAAGCAAAAATAAATAATTAAAAATTCTTTTAAAACAATAAGTTAGTGGATTACAAAAAATAGAAGGGACTTAACAGCAATTCTCTTACTGAAATTGAAGAGATATTGGATTGTGCTTAAAAATGAGAACTGATAAGGTTATAAATTAGTCATATTAAGTAGATGGGAGCGAGCTTATGTTGAGGTGGGTGGTCATTTTTCTCGTTATTGCAATTATTGCTGGTTTATTAGGATTTTCAGGTATTGCTGGCTCAGCGGTGGGGATTGCTAAATTACTTTTTATTATCTTTATAGTATTATTTATATTTTCTACTATTTTGCATTTATTTAGACGAAGATAATTATTAATTCTTCTCTCTAATACTATATTTCAATTGACTAGCAAAGCGCTGGTTTAACTTCTATACTTCAATTATTATTTATTAACTTAACGAATAATTGAGATGCCTTATTGTACATTGCCTGATAAAGCTAAGCTATTTTTTGAAATATATGGTTCCGAGTTAGATTTAAAAGGTGTCATAGCTCGTATTAAGCCAACAATTGTAGTGCTGCATGGAGGTCCTAATGTTGATCATACCTTTCATGTGCCTTTTTTTCAGTTATTAGCAGAACAGGCTCAAATTATTTTCTATAATCATCGTGGTTGTGGTCGTAGTGATGGAGATAACCCTGCTGATTGGAATTTAAAACAATGGGCTAAGGATTTAAATGATTTTTGTGAGCAATTGAGCCTCAATAAACCATATATTGCAGGTATTTCATTCGGTGGCTGGGTAGCTTTACAGTATGCAGTATCCTATCCAAATAATTACCAAGGATTAATTTTACTGGACACAGAAGCTTTTTTTGATAAAAAAAGTAAATTAGAGTCTTATCGAAAAATTGCTGGTGATAAGGTGGCTAAAATTGTTGAAGCTTTTTATTGCCAGCCATCTAATGAAAATAATCAAGCTTTTTTTCTGTCTTGTGTTCCTTTATTCACGAAAAAACCTTTTCCAGAAGAGTTGGCAAGACATTGCCTGGTTAAACGTAAAATGGATAGCCATTTTAAACAACAAGTTGTCCCACATTATAATTTGTTAAATCAGCTGTCCATTATTAAAAGTCCGGTATTGTATATTAACGGTACTATTAATCCTCATCATTCAGCGGAAGATGCTAAACGTAGTGCAGCTGCACTAACGCATGCACAACTACAACTTCATCTTTTGGCAGAAACAGGTTTTAGTACGATCGATGACCCTGAGCGAGTAGCACAAATTATTAAACAGTTTCTTGATAAAAATTCGTCTGCTGCAATATGAGTGAAAAAATGAAGATTATTTCAATTGAGACTATTAAATTAAAAATCCCCTTAAATAAGCCAATGAAAACACGCTATCTTAAATTAGAGCAGGTTTATTGTTTATTACTGATAGTTAAAACTGATAAGGGTTTAGTTGGTCAAGGATTAGTTCGGGCAGTAAGTTTGCTTGATATTAATCTTGTGGAACAATGTGTTCAGACACTGTTTTTACCTCAAATTATTAAGAAAGAGCCCACCTTACCTGAAGCATTATGGCAATCATTATGGCTTTCTAAGCGCAATCACTTACAATCGAGTTACGCATTATATGCTTTAGCGGCAATTGATATTGCAGTGTGGGATCTACAAGCACAGTTTCTAAATAAACCATTACATCAACTTTTTAAAGCCGAAAAAGATTTCATTGTGCCATATGGTAATGGTGGCTGGCTAATTGATACTAAGCAAGAGATGTATGAGGAAGTAAAATGGTATTTGGATCAAGGGTGTTGTCATTTTAAGATGCGGGTTGGTTGTGAGAACGATGTTGAGCGTATTAAATTTTTACGAGATACTTTCGGTGAGGAATTAAAGCTTGCTGCTGATGCCAATCAATATTTTGATTTTAGTTCAGCTGTTGAATTTAGCAAATACTTAGCTGATTTTAATATAGTTTGGTTTGAAGAACCATTATTTAGCAGTAGTTTAACAGAGCTTGCTGAATTAGCTGAACAAAGTTCTGTGCCCATTGCAACAGGTGAAAATATGAACTCTCACTGGCAAGTACAAGATGCTTGCACATTAAATGCAGCTAAAATATTTCAACCAGATGTTATTTATCAAGGTGGTATTACAGAATTTAAGCGTTCAGCTGAAATAATTGATAAAGCTAATTTAGTGCTTGGGGCTCATTTATTTCATGAATTATCTAGTAGTCTAGCAGGGCTTTGTAAAAAACATTATGTTGAGCATATTGATTTTTTTCCTGAGGATTTATTTATCCATGATTTTAGTATTCAAGAAGGTAAAATAATTTTGCCTAAAATACCAGGACATGGCGCCACAGTTTCCCGAGCCGCCATAAAAAAATATCAAATAGATTTATAGACTTATTTTTTCACAATTTGCTAATACTTGTATTTTACAAGGATTTAAGAATAAAGATTTCAAAACTTGTTAAACCTGGTTATTATGATTGAATTGATTGAAAGAGAAAAATTATGATTTGGCTTAACCCAATTCGATTACCAGGTGATTTATGTATTATAGAACCGTTATCGCTAAGTCATCACGATGCATTAACTGAAACTGTTAAAGAGGGGGAATTGTGGAGTTTATGGTATACCACTATCCCTAAACCAGAAGCAATGCAAATAGAAATCAAACGTCGGTTAGAACTGCAGGCTAAAGGATTAATGTTGCCTTTTACAATTATCGAAAAATCCACACAGCAGCCCGTTGGTATGACTTCGTATTTAAACCTGGATGCAGTTAATTGTCGTCTAGAAATTGGAGCAACTTGGCTACAAAAAAGTATGCAGCGTACAGGGATTAATACGGAAACTAAATTACTATTGTTAACTCATGTGTTTGAAATAATTCATTGTAATGCAGTGGAGTTTAGGACTAACTCTTTTAATCAACAAAGTCGTAAAGCAATAGAAAGGTTAGGAGCAAAATTAGATGGCATTTTACGTAATCATATGGTGATGGCAAATGGCTTGTTACGAGATACTTGTGTTTACAGTATTATTGCTAATGAGTGGCCTAGCATAAAAACTCATTTGCGTTGGTTGCTTAAAAACAACCATCATAAAAATTGATCTATTCTTTAAAATAAATAGAATAATTTTTAATCAAAATTTTATAAATATTTTTATGAAAACATCACATTCTCCATAGAAATAGCTGTTAAAATAGACTTTTTCTGTACAATTACCATAAAATTGGCGATTCTAAGTTCATAGTTTATAATTGTCGAATGTATATTGAACGTGACAGTATTGTTAGACTTTCTAAAAATACAGTACCTGTACAGTTGGTTATTGGTCCGCGCCAGTATAGAAAAAAATACACTACTTTCGCACCTTACAGAAAACTCTTTTAAAAAAATAACTGCAATTAAGAAATCTTGTTAATCGTGATCCGGCATTGTTTTTAGAACATTTTAAACCTCTAATTTTACTTGATAAAGTGCAATATGCACCTAATTTATTTTCAGAAATTAAACGGTAAGTTGATCAATTAAAAAAGCAGTGTCTTAAAAGTAATCAAATATTCTCTGTATTGTTTTGTATGAGCGGCTCAAACCAATTGTTAATGGATAAAAATATAAAAGAAAGTGTAGTTGGTCGAGCTAGTTATTCTTATTTAAATACCTTAACAGTACATGAAATTTAAAAAGCATGACCTTCAATTACTATTAACGAGATTCTTTTTAAAGGTGGTTGGCCAGAGCTGTATATTGACCAAGCATTGTTGCCAGTTCAGTATTTAAATGATTATATTCTAAGCTATCTTTAAAAAGATATTGTGCTTAGTGTTGGTGTGCAAAAGCAAGAAGCATTTAATATTGTATTGAGTTTGCTAGCTGCTCGAACAAGTATGTTATTAGACTATGCTAATATCGCAAGAGATAGTGGTATTCAAGCTATTACGGTTAAAGAATGAGTAAGCCTTATGCGAGTAATTTAAATAAGCGGTTAACTAAATCGCCAAAAATTTATTTTTTAGATATTAGGTTAGTGGTCCGATTACAAGGTTGGCAAGATCTAATGCCACTATTAACAAGTCTCCAGGAAGGGCCATTATTTGAAACACTAGTTTTTGCTGAAATTTTTAAATTTATACAAAATTATGGTAAGGATTGGTAGCTTTATTTGTGGCGCACTAAAGAAAGCAAAGGGATTGATTTTTTAATCATAACAAAATCTGGTAAGAGTTATTGCTCTTGATGCAAAAATGAGTATGCAAAATGTTCAATCAGCAAAGCTTTCTGCAAGCTTTAAAAAAATGTTTCCATATGTTGAACAAATTATTTTAGTAACATTTAGTGGTCAAAAAATTCAATTATTAAAAGAGTGTTTAGTACTACCAATCAGCGAGTTACATGATTTCTTATTGGAGATTTAGCTTTGCATTAAATGTAAAATAATAAGTAGCATAACTTTTATTATGCAATAAACTCTGCTTCATAAGAGTTAAATTGAGTAGTTATAATTGAGAGGAAATAAAAGGTCGGTTAAGTAAAAAACGGCTGGTAGCTTTTTGATTACTATAGATGTTAAAAGCCGCCCGATTTTTTCCCTTAAAAATATGAGTATTAAACACATTAAGCAAAAATCTGGCTGGAGAGAGAGTCTATTTCGGACTTCATTTTAAGGCAGTTATTTTAATGGAGTTGTACTGAGACTAGAAACTAACTATACGATCTTCCGACTATTTCGATATACATGTCGGAATAGTCTTGACTATTTCGATATAAGCGGCATAATAGTCAGAAAAGACTAAGAGAAATTATGAGACGTTTATATTTAAATTTAATTCATCAACATTTTGTAAAATACCAGCAAATGGCTTTTCTTTGTGGTCCCAGACAGGTTGGTAAAACAACAATTGCACAACAGTGTAGTGGATTTAGCCCGTATTATAAGTATTTAAATTGGGATGATTTGTATCATCGAGAGGAAATATTGTTGGGGTTTGATGCAATTTGTCGAGGGTTACCATTAGAAGCCCCATTAAAAAAGCACAAACCGGTAATTATTTTTGATGAGCTGCATAAATATAAGAATTGGAAATCTTTATTAAAAGGATTTATTGATAGATACAAAGGAAGATTACATATACTTGTAACTGGTAGTGCGCGTTTAGATGTTTATCGTAAAGGTGGCGACAGCTTAGTTGGACGTTATTTTTTGTATAGAGCCCATCCTTTGACGGTAGGTGAATTATTACGAGTTGAGCTAAATAAAAAATTGATGGCAGATCCTGCTGAAATGTCTAAGGAAAAATTTTATAGTTTATTTGAATTTGGAGGATTTCCTGAGCCTTTTTTGCAGCAAGATAAAGCCTTTAGTCTGCAATGGCAGCGGTTAAGACGTCAACAAATTTTGCAAGAAGATATTAGAGCATTAGCAAATATTCAGGAAATTTCTCAGCTTGAAATGCTTACACATATATTGCAAAATCAAGCAAGCCAACAGCTAGTTTACAGTAATCTTGGAAACCATATTCGAGTAGCCGATAATACTATCCGTCGATGGATAAGTATTTTAGAGTCATTTTATTATTGTTTTACTCTTAAGCCATGGTGTAAAAATATAACAAGATCATTAATAAAAGAGCCAAAGATTTACTTGTGGGACTGGTCAATTATTGAGGATAAAGGACAGCGTGTTGAAAATTTTATAGCAGGCCATTTGCTAAAAGCAGTACAATATTGGACAGATGTGGGATTTGGTGAGTTTGAATTATATTTTTTACGTAACAAAGATAAGCAAGAAGTTGATTTTTTATTAGTTAAAAATAACAAACCATGGCTGATGGTGGAAGCTAAAGCCAGCTATAAAGAACAGTTAAGTTCTAGTTTAAAAAAATTTCAAAGCCAAGTAAAGGCAGATCATGTGTTACAAGTAGCATTTGATATGCCTTATGAACCTATTGATTGTTTTAAGCTGAAAGGGCCTAGTATTGTGCCAGCAATAACATTCTTATCACAGCTACCTTGATTTATTATGCAGACTATTTTCAACATCTTACTATCTATCTTTATACTAAAAGAAGTGGTTAAAAGACGAGATAAAATGATTGAAAGTATGCGTGAGATAGGCCAAAAAGCATGGAAAGTTGAAGTAGGATATAATCTGTAGCCTATATGTTTGGTATGGGCCAGTTCAGTTTGGCGAAGAGAAGTTTGAACCCCTCATGGTTTTGTTACAACCATATGATTAATATAGTTTATTTTATTTTTCATAATTTGCAGGTTCTTCGGAGGCTCTTTTTATAAGGCTCTACTCTATTGATTTTTATCATGAGTCAAAAACTGACTTCACTGGGCAATAAGCGCAAGCTAATTAGATAAAATATAGACTTCCGATTTTGGCTAGTTTCATAATGGCCTGACTGCTATGATCTACACACTATGAATAGGCCCTATGACAAACAAGAATTTTATCGTGCGCATCTAACACGTGATATTCGATTTGATGGTAAATTTTTTGTCGCCGTTAAAACGACAAAAATTTACTGCAGACCTGTATGCCCAGCTAGAAAAGCAAAATTAGAAAACTTAGAGTTTTTCATCCATGCTGCCCAAGCAGAAGAAGCAGGTTACCGCCCTTGTTTACGTTGTCGCCCAGAAACGGCACCAGGGTCAGCTGCTTGGATTGGCACTTCTGCCACGATTAGGCGTGCTGTTCGCATGATGGAGAGTCTTGACTTAGATTCCATGTCAATTAAAATTATTGCTGAAAAGCTTGGTATTGGGGAGCGCTGGTTGCGGGAACTTTTTCAGCAGCAAATAGGTATTAATCCACAGGCTTTTTTGCTTAATAGAAAACTTAACGTTGCTAGAAATTTGCTGGATAACTCAGATTTATCTACTACAGAGATTGCGCTGAGTTCAGGGTTTAACTCTATCAGGCGTTTTAATGATGCTTTCAAAACTCGCTTTCAACAAACACCTAGTAGTTTTAAAAAGAAACCATCCACATCAAATTTACAATCGTTGTATTTAAGATATCGTCCGCCTTTTTCATGGAAAGCAATGATGAGTTTTTTTAGTCAGCGAGCTATTCCAGCGATGGAATCAGTAACCAATTATACATACCAGCGTTTATTTACTTATAAAGGAGTGCCTGGTTGGATGAAAGCATCGCTAGTTGAAGATTATAAAATTAAAGTTGATTTTAAGTTAAATGAAATAACCACCATGTTAGATTTTGTAACAAGGGTCAAAGAGCTATTTGATCTTGATGCTGATCCAATGCTGATTGAAAATGATCTCAAGCGAGATAAGAAGCTAAAACCATTACTTAAGCAGCATGCAGGTTTGAGAATTCCAGGTTGTTGGGATGGCTTTGAATTAGCCGTACGTGCTGTTATTGGCCAAAAAATTAGTGTCAAAGCAGCAAGAACTGTACTTATTCGTTTAGTTGATTTATATGGTGAAAAGCAAGTGTTTGATGATTCATTGCAGCTAACTTATCTTTTTCCAAGCCCTGAAAAAATCTTAAGCGCTGACTTATTAAAACTTGGGCTCACAACAGCAAAAGCGCAAACATTAAAAGTACTAGCACAAGCTGTTTATGATAAAGAACTTATATTAGATAGCACAGCTGATTACGAAGAAACTTGTAAAAAATTACTTTCAATAAAAGGTATTGGTCCATGGACTGTAGAGTATATTGCAATGCGCGGATTAAAAAATCCAGATGCTTTTCCTGAAACCGATTTAGAAATTAAGAAAAGAATAAAGCAATTTGATCTTGATCCACAAAAATGGATTCCTTGGCGTGCTTATGCAGCTATTTTACTTTTTAATTTATAATCATGAGGCACCATATGAAACGGGCTAAACGACTGAAAAAATTACCTAACGATACAGTCTATGATGAGATAGATTCTCCTGTTGGTAAATTAGTAATATTTGCATCATCACAGGGAGTTCATAGTATCCTATGGGATAAGGAACGTTTTACTAAAGAATGCAAGCAAGTTCTTTTGAGGTTTAAGCAAAATTCTGACCATAAAATCATTATAAGAACTAAGCAACAGGTTACAGAATATTTTCAAGGTAAGCGGAAAAAGTTTGAATTGCCTTTAGTTTTTGATGGGACACCATTTCAGATACAAGCATGGAAAGAGCTCTACAAAATACCTTATGGCCAAACGATTAGCTATGCTGAGCAAGCAAGAAGAGTTGGTAATAAAAATAAAGCAAGAGCTGTTGGCTTAGCTAATGGTTTAAATCCCATTTCTATTATTGTTCCCTGTCATCGTGTGCTTGGCAGTAATGGTCAGTTAACAGGGTTTGGTGGTGGGATTGAGAATAAAAAGCTGCTACTTCAATTAGAAAAAAACGTACTAGGAAAAAATAATGATTAGAAAAAACTGTGTTTTCAGCACTATTGTTTCTGAACCATTTTTTGGTGGTGTGATCACAAGTTTGATTTCTTGGTGAGGGGTTTTTGCGTTGACACTTTGCTTGATTTGGTGGAAAGAGGGTTTGAGCTCCCTTTGTAATTTAAAAATCCTATTGATTGATAGTAGTAATTTTTCATTTTACCAAAACAGATAGCATTGTGAGGACGATTTTTTGCGTTAAAAAATTTATAATTTTCAATAGGTAATGAACCAAAATTTTTTCTAAAAAAATCTTTAGGCTTTAGAACTCCAAATTTATAAACGTTGCACTGCCAATAATACGCTCCTTTTTCTTGATTTAGTGATAGAGCAATTTCCTTTTCCTGTGCAACGAACTCAGACTGATAGAGGGTTGGAGTTTTTTGCTGAGGGTGTTCAACAGAAATTAATGAGTTTAGGAATAAAATTTAGGCCAAATAAACCTGGTTCTCCGCATTTGAATGGTAAGGTAGAACGATCCCAAAAAACAGACCTTGAGGAATTTTAGGCTATTGCTGATTTAGCTAACTTTGAAAAGTTGAGAGAAGAATTAACACAATAGCAATTTTTTTATAATTGGCAACGTCCTTATGGTTCATTGAAAGGCAAAACCCCTTCTGAAATTGTCGCCATATTAGGAGAAAAAACACCGCTTAGCAATGAGGTTTTAAAAAATTATAACGTAAAAATGAACGTATTCAGATAGCCAATTACCAGGTAGATTTAGTCATGAGAAAATTGAAAGGATGTCTATGAATCACACATTTTATCTTTTTTGACGATTTATTCTAATTCAAGTTCTGTACGTTGAAGCTCGCTAATTTTGATCTGTTCAATTCGTTCTTTTGAAGTAATGTGTAGTAACTTTTTAGTACTTTATCGTTAGAGTCAAGCTCATAGTCTTCGTTTTCTAGTACAGAGTAGCGGTTAGTGTTTTTCAATAACCAATGCCTCTAAAATATATGTAAGTTCACTCTGGTTCTCTTTTTTGAGTACACCAAAAAACTCAGAATCAATTTTTTCAATAATAGGTACTAATTTAGATATAAACTTTTTGCCTTCTTTTGTTAGACAAACAGATTTTGCACGCGTATCAACTTTGTGTTCTGCTCGTTTTACATAGCCTTTTGTTACAAGGTTTCTTAGGGATTTTGATACAGCCATTTTATCCAACTTTGAATGATCAATAATCATGCTTTGGGAAACATCACACTTTTTGCTTTCAAGCCATAATGTAACAGCTAAAATAACAAACTGCGCATGAGATATATCATAAGATTCAAGTGATTTTTTTATTAATCGTTGCCAAATGATTGTTGTTTGCCAAAGCAAAAAACCAGGGCTATCTTCTGGTTTACCAAAACCAAATATGGAGTTTGTCACTGTTGCAACCTCGCTAAACCAACTAATTCATCCATCTGCTTTGGAACTGAGTTAGCCACATTTTTTGCCACAAGCTTAACCCAGATAAAACTTAGTGGTCCTTTCACTGAAATGATGTTTTTAATCTGTAAGCCCTGAGGTGTTTCTTCTAATTGGTGATCATCATACATGGTTGCTCCAAAAAATTTGCAATAATCAGTAAATTGCTTATTTGTTATAACCTTGGATAGTATTATTTTTATTTTTGGTCCACCATTAGGCTTTAAAGTAAATTGAGTGCCCTGTGTAAATTCACCTTCCATTTTACAGTATTCAATCTCTTTATCCCACTTCGGCCAATTATTTACATCAGTCCATATGCGCCATACGTCTTCTTTTTTTATATTTTGATAAATCTTGCTGTATGATTTTACCCACATAAGTTAACCCCTTAATTTAGTAAACTAGCATAATATATTTAAGTTTACAAAAAATCAAGTTTAAGCCAGCAAGCTTTACATGGGCAAATTGTGTAGCAAATTCCAAGCATGCAGTAGCAAGTATGGCGTGTTGCGTTTAAAGGAGTAATTTAATCTTTTTAATGATTTTTGTTCACCTGATTATTGCTTAATATTTGTGCGATTTGGCGAAGAGAGAAGGATTTCTACCCCACGCTATTATTAATATACCTTTATGATTAATATAAATAATTTTCTATTCCACTAAAACTGAGAGTGTTGAGAGGGCGTTTTATACTTAAAAAGCGCTCTATAAACTACTAATTTTTACTAAATTAGTACATAGTGAGGTAGCTAATATGAAAATCCCTTTAAAACCACCCGCAATAAATGAGTTGATGTATAAGTTATACCACTCTAAAAAGGAAGAAGGGATCTTGGAGAAATTACTTTCTTATTCATCAATTACAGAGCAAAAAGAGTACATACATTGGGATAAGCTTAGACATTTAGAACAACCAAAAAATTGGTCAGCAGAGGAAGCATGGCTAGCTATTAAGCTTGCTCGCTCAAATTTATATAAGCCTTTGCCTTTCATAGATAAACACCAGCAGCTTTTTCGTTTAGCTACACCAGATAACGTATTGCAGCAGTTATATACAATTGATTGTTATTTTGGGCGAACTGTTCAAAGCACGCTTTCAATTCTAAATACTGATTGGCGGGATACGTATTTGGTCAGTTCGCTTATTGAAGAAGCCATTACTTCTAGCCAGCTGGAAGGTGCTTCCACTACAAGGAAAGTGGCTAAGGCCATGTTACGTTCTCATCGAAAACCGTGCAACCCAAGTGAGCAAATGATAGTGAATAATTACAGAGCTATGCAGTTTATTCGAGAAATAAAAAATGAAACGTTAACAGTAGAACTTCTTTTTGAGCTACATAGAATATTAACAGAAAAAACATTACCTGAAGCAGAATGCGGAGCATTATGCACCAATAAAGATGATATACATGTCTGGGATAATAGGGATGAAACAGTTTTACATATTCCTCCTGACGCAACAGGATTAAAAATCCGAGTGGAAAGAATCTGCCATTTTGCAAACTTAGTGGATAATAAAAGTTTTATTCATCCAGTTATTAAAGCTATTATTTTACACTTTATGTTAGCTTATGATCACCCTTTTGTAGATGGCAACGGGCGAACAGCCAGAGCTTTATTTTATTGGTACTTACTTAAAAATGATTACTGGCTGATTGAGTTTATTTCTATTTCCAAAGTAATAAAAAATGCACCAGCTCAGTATGTTAAAGCTTTTCTTTATACAGAAACTGATGATAACGATACGACTTATTTCATTACTCATCAACTTGATACCATTTTGAAGGCTTTTAAGTCTCTACAAAAATACTTAGAAAAACAAATATCTGAAATAAAAGAAACTGAACGTTTATTACACTCAGAAAATAATTTGTACCAACGATTAAACTATCGGCAGGTTGCATTGCTTAAGCATGCTTTAAAGCACCCGAACCATTATTATTCGATTGAAGAGCATCGCTCATCTCATAATGTAACTTATGAAACTGCTCGTAGCGATCTGTTAAAACTTAGCGAGTTAAAATTATTTCAAAAAGAAAAGCTGGGTAAAGCTTTCATATTTACTGCTTCGCGTGATTTGAAAAAGAAACTAGAAGGTTATCATCCATGATTAATGCAGATAATAAGATGAGAAATACTTTACTGTTAGGTTCTGGGTTTAGTAAAAAATTTGGCGGTTATTTGCCAAGCGATTTTTTTAAAATATTTAACCACAAAAGTATTGCTGCAAAGTTACGTGGGCACTTGTTAAGCTTTAGAGAAAACAACTATGATTTTGAAGGATTTTACCAGTCTATTCTTGATTCTAAAGATGAAGTGTTTTCGCAAGAAAAAATAACCATTGTAAAAAAAGTTATTACTGAAATTTATAAAGATATGGATGATTTTTTCGATTATAAAATAAGGAGTTTCTCCTCTAGCTTTAGTTATTTAAGTGTTATGAACTTTATAATAAATAAATTTTCTTATGCTAGTGGTGGAAATGGGTATATTTTTAGTTTAAATCAGGATTTGCTTCTTGAAAGATTACGGCTTGTTACTTAAAAGCCCTTGCTTATTACTAACCAGGTGGAAGAGATGGTAAAAATCAAGGATTTTTGTTATCAAACTATGGCCCTGTAAATGCATTATTTTACAAATATCATAAAGATGACCCAAGAGGTGGTCTTTCACATGTTCAATTAGATGAAGATATTAGTCAAAAAGCGATAGATGAATGATTGAAGGTAAATGCTGGTACATACGAACAAAAAAACAGAACGGAACCCTGCTTGGTTAAGCTTGATGGCTCGCATTATTGGAATGATAAACAAGAAGAGAAGCTATGGATCATTGGTGGCGATAAAGAAGAAAAATATTGTCAACTCCTATATTAAAGCTTTACTTTGACAAATTTAAAGAGGTCATGAACATACCAAACAGGTTATACATTATTGGATATGGCTTCTGTGACAAACATATTAATACAATAATTGAAAACTCATGTAAAAATGGAACTCAATTAATCATTTTTAATATCCTTGATTTTAATTTTTTCAGGGTTTTCGTTTGCTTATGCTTGCTGACGTTTTGAATACTTTGGCGGAGAGAGAGGGATTCGAACCCCTCATAGAGTCACCATAGCCACTTGATTAATTTATGTTTTTAAATTTTTATAATTTACGGGGTCCTCACAGGTTCTTTTTGACAAAAATTAAACTATTTATTTTAAACAAAAATTTTATATTTTAACTAATATTAAGATGGACTTTTGTCACAAAAGTATCTATACTTTGTGACAAATAGGAAATTGTTATGAAAACTATTAACCAAGTAAAAAAATATGTCGAAGAACTACCAACAGGCCAGCCATTTTCAGCAGCTAATGTGCAACACTTTGGCTCACCTGAAAACATTCGCAAAATACTCAGCAGACTTGTTGAGACAGGTGAACTTAAACGTGTTTCACGCGGTGTTTTTGTTAAGCCAAAAAAATCAGCTTATCTCGGTGAAGTACTGCCTTCTCCTTACGAAGTGGTTCAAGCCATTGCAAAAAACACAGGTGAAACGGTGACTATTCACGGAGCTGAAGCAGCAAGGCGTTTACATTTAACGACACAGGTACCAATGCAAGCAATGTTTAACACTTCAGGTCTTTCAAGAAAGATTCGCATAGGTAATCGAATGATTAAGTTACAACACGTTGGTTCAAGAAAATTAGTTGCTCCGGGTACGACTCGTGGTAATGTCATTTCAGCATTATGGTATTTAGAAAAAGAAAAGGTTTCACAAAAAACAATTCAGACGATTAAGCAACAACTCAATGAGGAAGAGTTCAGTAGTGTACTACAAGAAATACATAAAATGCCAGCTTGGATGGCAAAGCAATTTTATTTACATCAACACAAGAAAGTGAGACGCCATCGATGAGTGATGATTATTTTAATTTAATGCCCGAAGTTCAGAAGTCATTACTGCAGGCAGCTTCTAATCAACTGAATATTTCTGATGTTGCTATTGAAAAAGATATCTGGGTTTGCTGGGTGTTAAAGCAGCTTTTTACCTTACCAATTAGTATGGCCTTCAAAGGCGGTACCTCCTTATCAAAAGCCTACGACCTAATTAATCGTTTTTCTGAGGATGTTGATATCACAATTGATTATCGAAATTTCATGGATGCGATTGACATTGAGAAAGCTAGTCGCTCGAAGCTAAAGCGAATTAGTGAAGAATTAAAAACAAATTTGGCCGGTTGCATCCAGGGAACGATTTTGCCTTTTTTAAATGACAAAGCTTTACAACTACCGAAAAAAGTAAAAGTCAATATTGAATCTGACGGGAAAGAAACTTTACGTCTTTATTATCCAAGTGTTCTATTTGATTTTTATACTGATGATAGAGGTAATTATTATTTTGATGATAATGGTGAAAGATACTATGCGCCTGAATCTGAAGGCGCTTATTTGCGCGATCATATATTAATTGAATTCGGAGTCAGAAACCGCACAGAACCACATGAACGACGCACAATTAAAACATTATTATCACAACTTGACCTTGAAAAGCCTCTAAGCTTACCTGAAGCAAGCGTTGATGTATTATCCGTTATCAGAACCCTCTGGGAAAAAGCAACACTAATTCATGTTGAATGTCATCGCAAACGTTTACGAGAAAACTCGGATCGTCTATCAAGGCATTGGTACGATCTCGCTATGTTAATCAATGCGGGGCTTCATGAAGAAGCACTTGCTAAGCAAGATATTTTAGAAAGTGTTGTTGCGCACAAGAAAGCATTTTTTAATGCCAGCTATACAAACTATAACGACTGTCTTAACGGAAAGTTTCGCCTTATTCCTGATAAAGAAGATGAAGCTCATTTGAAACGTGATTATGATGATATGGTTCAGTCGGGGATGTTTTCAAAGGAACCAATACAGTTCAAAACTATATTAGAAATGTTAGAAAATTTTGAGGAAATAATTAACCGATGAAAGAAATATCTCATCATATTCCTAATATCGGTACATTTCATTGGAGATGTTCCGCTAATCAAGAGATAGTAAAAAAGGCGGGTAACGATAAATCTAAACGAAAGTTTGGAGTACGATTTTTACTGGAGGATCCAAGAGCGAGAACTAATTATGCTTATATAACCCTAACTAAAGAGTTAAGCCAGCATGATAAAAATGACCATTGTGATATTTGGTACGAAAAAAACAAAGATGGCTTTTTAGGTTCAATACTTATCGACATTCCTGAGACAAGATAGCGAGTATGCCAATTTGGTTTACACCAACTTCCCATATCATCATTGTCCAAAACCTGAAAATTTTATATTGCCTGCAGGCTCCTTTTCTAAAGAAGTACCAATTGGTTTACTTTTAGCTTTATATAGAGAAGGAATGAATAGTTTAGATATGGCATACAGATATATTAGCTTTTTTAAAATTTATGAAGCTTGGTATAAAAATTATTTTGCTTTTAGATTAACAGATAACCAGCTTCAAAAGCTTAAGTTGGAAAGACCGGTGATGATAATAAAAAAAGAATTATTTGAGTACCCCTCAAATAAAAATTCTAAAATTGTTAAACATTTCTTTGATAGGGAATTTAATGATAAGTCCATATTTAAAGAGCTTTTTCATTTTAGGAATTTGCTAGCACATTATTTGCTAGATCGCCATAAAGACCTTGTTCCTCATCCTCACTTTATTAGTTTTGATGATCTTGATGTACAGCAACAGATAGAAGATATGACAAATTTAATCGAACGAATGGCAACCTATATTTTAGTTATTGAGTTTGATTTATTGGCTAAATGTGACGAAGATTTTAGTAGGTTGTTTTTTCCTTATAGAGGGTTATTTAAGTTTAATTAGAGATTAATTTTAAGGGCTTCTCACGGGCTCTTTTGTAGCAAATCCCAGCTAGCAGTAGCAAGTATCACGAATTTGGTAAAGAGAATCAAGCTGCTCTTTTTCAAGGTTTTCACTTGCTAGCACTTGCTTGCTGATGTTTTGAACACTTTGGCGGAGAGAGAGGGATTCGAATCCTTCATCGGTGCTCTATAACCGTATGATAGATATAAAGCAATTCGAATTTTTAAAATTCATGGGCAACGCAGGGGCAGTTTTTTTACAATCGGTACTATCTTAATTTATAAGAAAATTTCTATATTGCTGTATTATTCTGCCGGCTGGAACAGCCCTCCAGAAAGCAGAATAATTTTTCCGCTTGTGCTGTTCTGCTATCTGAAGTATTATTCCAGGCAGCAGAACAACGCATGGGGATTTATGAAAAATACAATCATCGCTAGAGACAGTGAGCTATCTACATTAAATGCTTTTCTATCATCAGACCAGCCTGAATTTTTAGCAATTTACGGTCGAAGACGCGTTGGCAAGACATTTTTAATTAGAAGCTTTTTTTCAGAAAGAAAGGATATTGTCTTTTTTAACTCGACTGGTATGAAAGATGGCAGCATGCTAGAACAAATTGCTAACTTCACTGAAGAAATGGGCGATGCTTTCTTATATAAAGGTGCTAAATTTGAAGTAGGTAAAAATTGGCGGGGAACTTTCAAAACGTTAACTGAAAATATTAGGGCTTCATCAAAAAAGAAAATAGTATTATTTTTTGATGAGCTACCGTGGATGGCCACGAAAAACTCGAAACTTTTACAAAGTTTAGATTATTTTTGGAATCAACATTGGTCAAAAGATAATAGAATTAAGCTCATTATTTGTGGATCATCAGCTTCATGGATCATCAATAAAATCATTAATAACAAGGGTGGATTACACAATCGTGTTACACATACTATTTTCTTAGAACCACTTAAACTTTCTCAAGCTAAAAAATTTTTAAAAAACTTATCGATTAATTTAACCGATAAACAAATATTAGAACTTTACATGGTGATGGGTGGCGTTCCATTTTATTTAAATAAGGTTGTTGGCAAACAATTATCATCAACTCAAATGATTGAGAATCTTGCTTTTAAACGAAAGAGCTTTTTATTAACAGAATTTGACAACCTTTTTTTAGCTCTATTTGATAATGCAGAAATTTACATCAAGATTATTAAAGAAATAGCTAAACATAGATATGGTATTGGCCAAGAAGATTTATTTAAAAAAATCGGAAAAGTTATCCAAGGTAGTAGTGGCGTTGAAAAAATGGCTGCTCTAGTTGATACAAGCTTTATTGAGAGCTTTAAACCGCTTTACAGCAAAAGACGAGGTATTTATTATCGCGTTATTGATCAATATTCTTTATTTTATTTCCATTGGATTTTGCCTGTTAAAAATAGCTTGCTTAAGAAAAGCTTATTGCAGGGTTATTGGGATAAAATTAAAACTAAGCCCGCTTGGCATACATGGTCTGGCTTAGCGTTCGAAGCTATTTGTTACGAGCATTTATTGCAAATTCAAAAAGCACTTAATTTAAGCCCAACAGCCATACCAAGCACTTGGCGATATGTCCCTAAGAAAAATAGCGATGAAAGAGGCGCTCAAATTGATTTGTTATTTGACAGAGATGATGATTCAATCACACTCTGCGAAATAAAATATAGCGACAAACCTTTCGTTATTTCGAAGGAATACGCTGAAAAGCTTCAGGATAAACTAGAAATTTTTAGAAAAGTAACTCGAACTAAAAAGCAATTATTTCTTGCTTTCATTGCTTCATCAGGTGTTAAAAAGAATAAGTATTCAGAAGCATTAATTAATAAAACAGTAACGCTTGAAGACTTATTTAGAGAGTTTTAGCTTTATAATTAGCATGGGCTTTTTTAACACTTACCTATTTTCATTAAGCATGAAGCATGAAGTTTATTTCTTGTTCTGCATACTTTCTGAGTTCATTATAAAGCCGATATGCTGGGCAGAACCTTGATGCTAGGGCATTAATAGCATCCTCTGAAGCTGCTTTTAGCTTTTGATCCCTAGGGTAAGGCAACCCAGGTGTCCCCGACTTAACACCAGAAATAGCTGAGCTAAAAAGCGCTCCTATCATATCATCAAGAACTTCATTACTTATCTGTTTGCATTTTTCTAATAGCACGGTAATAAACATTTGGTGTTCAAAAACAAACGCATGCTGAGCTGCAGCCAATATGAGGCTAATTACAGGAAATTCATCAGGCTGAGCTTCATCTGTCCAGTTTTTCAAAAAGCTAACAAATTTTTCGTCGTAGGGTGAAAACATAGCTGAGAACAGTTTTCCAATATGGTGGCAAAAAAATTGATTGGAAAGGTAATTCATAGCTTCAGACTGAATCCAGTCTTTTAATTGAAGAAGAATTGAATCAACTTCCAAACACTCTTTAAAACGCAAAGGAACATGAATAAATGAGCCATAATTACATGGTTTAATCCATTCTTTTTGCTTTAGTTCTACTCCAAGTTCTATCCTTTTAATAAAAAAATATGCTGCCAATGCAGGGTATGTTTTTGATGCGGATGCTAAAAATTCTTGAAGAGCATATCCTTCTAGCTCGCTTAAAGAGATAAACTTTTGTAAAAAAATTTCCACGCTTTCTTCAGTTAAATAGTTAAAAGAAATCTCCCCTTTATCATGAAATAAAAATAATAAGTCATTGGTAACTTTGTTCGAAATATCAAAATGAAATTTTTTAATTAATTCTAGAGCCAACTGCTTATTGTTTTTTGCTAGAGAGCGAAGCGCATATACCGTGCTTTGTGCTACAACCTCATCTTTAACAGAAAAGAGCTTTTTGATTATTTCTATATCTCGATCGTCATAAATAAACTCATTAGCGTTTAGTTGAGAGTAAGCACTTGCTATTGCAGCTATCAGGTTATTTTGGTTTGTACCTAAAATGCGATGGGAAGCATTAATTGCTGCATCGTGATTTTCCATAAAGAGTTTAGATAATGCCACGTTAGTAAATCTTACAATCAAACCATTAGGTTCTTTTATCGCGCCCTTAATAATTGATCGAGCAAATGGAGAAGACTTTTCGATCAAGTTAAAAAGCAAGGCATAAGGGGCAGATTGACACACAAGCTGGCTTGTTTCCATTTTTACTAAATAGCTGTTTATAAAGTTCCTTAATTTTCCTTCATCCTGATAGGTTGTTAGCAAATCATCTGCAACGGATTTTATATAGTTTTCCCACTCTTTAACTTGTGTATCATTTACTCTAGATTTCAATATATGTCCGTGACCATCGTATAAAGCCAGCATGGTTCGATACTCTAAAGAATTTGGAATAAGCCCTATAATTTCTGCTGAAATTTCTTGAGATTTTTTCCTTCCGTGATTTACATGCCAAGATATCGATTCAGCAACACACACCAGAACAAGAGGATTTGGATTTTTCCTTGAAACAATTTCTTTGATTGCATTTAAGGTTTCTATGAACTCATTTTCCCAAGCAGCTATGGTATTTTCCTCTGGTCGATTACCAAGCATTCCAAGAGGATAGCACAGACATTGCCGAAGAAATTTAGCCGCATGCGTGGCTACCTTTATATTAGAACTTGATAGAAGCTCTAAAATTGAATTAACAACCTTTCCTCGAAGTGAGGATAGCGCCTGAGGTGGAACGTGGAACGATGATAATTCAGCGTTTGATTTGTTTATTTTTGTTGTGAGCCCTTCTGTTTTCATTAAGCCCGATAGTATATCCAGGGGTGTGGCTTTTTGGCTCCACTCCTCTTCTTTGTCAGCAAGGTCAAGAGCAAAGTTAGCAACGGTTTCACTATACCAAAGTGGCTTATTAGGCTCTATTTCTCCAAGTTGTGACAATACCTCAATAGCATATTGCTTATACTTTCCTAGCTCCCACAAATATTCACAAGCTGATTTTGTATATTCTTGGTCTCTGGCAACTAACTTCACTATTTCAATTAATTCATTGCTATAGCATTGTCTATTCATCATGTGCTCTACAAAACTTAATGTTTTTTCAGATTGGTGAGGTGCGATTGAAGCAACTATCTTGCTGTACGGATTGTTAAGCTGATCTTTATTCTGAATTTTTTTCCATATGTGATTAAAAAAGTCCGTATGATTTTTTGTTTTATTTGCCAACCTCCAATCAAGCACAGAGATATTCAAAACTACATTTTCTAAAATCCTTAGATCAGTTTCTGCTGTAATATCAAATACCGTTTCAGCATACCCAGTTGAAACGTTGTCGACGCCGATACAGCTATCTTCTAAAATGAAATCGGTCATTGATGTTGGCGAAATCCTATATTGATTTCCTCTTTTTATTAATACACCCGCGCTTTCAAGAATTTTCATTTTCTGTTTGGCGGTTGTTGGGTCTATTTTTCAAGCTTTTCTATAACATCCAAGACAGCATTGTTGTCAGGGTAAAAAGGTTGGATAAAAGCAATAATCGTGAGAAGCTTCTTAATTAGAGCTTGATCACTCTCTGTGCCAAGACCACCAACATAAGGATCCTGAAATTTTGAATATAAAGTTTTTTTAAAACTCTCTGAATTCTTTACCTCTCCCAGGTAGGCTGGGTTTTCTTGAGAGAGTACTCGCGCGCCGATTACTATTTCTAGCGTACAATTGTCGGTTAACTTTGTAAGTTCTTTTGCAATGCGTATTTTTTGAGATTGATCAGATAACGTTAGAGCCTGAAGAGCAAGCCTCTCAGAATCTTCAAGGCACATTTGATCGACTTTTATCTTCTTTGCCCTGTTTCCCAAGAGCGAATATTTGCTTGCTTGAGATTCTATGGGCAAAAGACCGTATGGTCTCAAAGCAAGTAAAAGTGTAGTATTATTTTCTTCAATAGACGCATACTGAAATAGTTGGGGTAAGTCATTTCTCTCATGTGCATCATCAATAACGATAATTTTCCTATTTTTTCCCAGGTTATCGAGGTCTGTTCGAGTAATATTTTCTGAAGAAGATGCAAATGTAATGTATAGACCTTCAGACTTGTTTTTGATTTCTTTGACCACTTCCTTAAGTATACGTGTCTTTCCCATCCCAAGGTTTCCACTTATAAATACAACTTTTACGTTTGGATTAGTGACTGCATCACAGGTGTTTTCCACCTCTTCTTTTCTTCCAATCAACTCCCAGGCATGATTGATAAGTACATCTTTATTCATGAAAGGAGCGAAAAATTCATCAGGTGTTTGCCACGGACCTGATTCTGTTTTTCCAAGCAAAGAAAACCGATGTCCTGGAAAAAAAGTATCAACAAGTCGACGTTGTGACTCTTTATCTAGCTTTTGTCGAATTTTTCTGGATATATCTTCTTTATCCCATATATCCCAATCAGTATATTTTAATATCTCATTCCGAGCTTGTGAGGTTGCAGTTCGAGAAAGAAGGATAAATTTTTCTTCGATTCAAAGGTGTGCGTAGCTACTGCTTTAGCAACCTTGTCTGGCCCCAATGAATTAACTCGCTTATATTGATATGTATAAATATCCCCATTTGAAAATTTTACGTATATGTCAATGCCTTCTTGATTGTCCCCTTTATCGCCATAGCGATGCACAGTAGCGGCAGGATAGAGCTGTTCAAGGAGATGAGCAGACAAATTTTCAAATTTATATTCATCTAAAATATTTAATGGGAATGATTGATCCAGAGGAAAGGTACTCACAACTGTATTTTGATTTTGTTTATAGTTAGCTTTAGATAGCAGCTCAGATCACAAAGCATCAGAGTCAGAGCCCTCACTAAAGAGATCTGCTAATAAGCTTAACTGCTTTTGGGATGGTCTAGATGTCCCGGTTTCCCAGCGACTTACAGTTTGTTGCGTTACACCGGCTTTTATAGCGAATTCCGATTGTTTTGCAAATCCAGCCATTTTTCTAAGCTGCATGATTCTGGTGCCCAACTCTTTGTATATTGTATTATTTTTCATACTCAGTCACTGTGTTTTAAATTATTAAACACATCATATGAGTATTATTTTATATTGTTAACAGAATGTAGGAAATTTTTTGAGACCAGAGAATTACATAATAACCTCACCGCAAGTAGCATTTGTCACGGTAATATTCATTTATTCGAGGGCAGTACACGGGCAGTTACGCTGCAAATCCTAGCAAGTAGCAGCAAGTATGAAGAATTTCGTATTAAGGGTTAAGTTGATCTTTTTTCAAGATTTTCGCTTGCTAGCACTTGCACACGCTCGCTGATGTTTTGCGCAATTTGGCGGAGAGAGAGGGATTCGAACCCTCGATACGTCTTTTGAACGTATACACACTTTCCAGGCGTGCTCCTTCAACCACTCGGACATCTCTCCGTTAATTTTTTTATCAAATTCATAATTTATAGAGCTAATTGCTGTAATACTTGTTCATAAATTAAAGTTAATTTTTCAACATCATTAATTGCTACACATTCATTAATTTGATGAATGGTTTCATTACAAACTCCTAGCTCAATGACTTCCGCACCCATTGGAGCGACAAATCTACCATCAGAAGTCCCACCACTTGTGGAGCGCTCAGTAGTTAAACCCGTGATGGTTTTGATAGCGGCTTCAACAGCAGTTAACAATTTTCCGTTACTAGTCAAAAAAGGCTTTCCAGATAATCGCCAATCTAAACGATATTTAGTTTTATATTGATTTAAAACTGCTTCCACTACTTGTTGTAAATGATCGGCAGTGGTAGCTGTTGAAAAACGAAAATTAAACATTACTTCTATTTCACCAGGAATGACGTTATCAGCACCTAAACCACCATGTAAATTAGAAATCTGCATTGAAGTAGGTGGAAAGTGATTATTAGGGGTAATATCCCAGTCCTGCTCAGTCAGTGTTTGTAATACTTTGAAACATTTATGAATGGGATTTTCAGCTTTATCAGGGTAAGCAATATGGCCTTGTTTCCCAAAAATCTTTAAAAAGCCGTGCAGTGAGCCACGACGACCGATTTTAATAACATCTCCTATTTGTTTTCTACTGCTAGGTTCACCTACCAGGCAATAATCAATTTTTTCGCCACGATGATAGAGATAGTCAACTACTTTTCTGGTACCGTGTAAGGCTTTAGCTTCTTCATCGCTAGTAATTAAAAAAGCGATTGAAAAGGGCGGATTAGGATTTTTTGCTAAAAAATTTTCACAAGCACAAATCATGGCAGCAAGACCGCTTTTCATGTCAGCTGCACCTCGACCATAAAGTATGCCCTCTCTAATTTCAGCTTGATAAGGATTGCTTGTCCATTCTTCTAGAGGGCCAGAAGGAACCACATCCGTATGTCCTAAAAAAACAAACAAGGGCCCTTGTTTGCCATAACGAGCCCAAAAATTGCTGACATCAGCAAAGGGCAGGTTTTCAATGGTAAAGCCCAGCTTTTTTAAGCGTTTGCTTAAAAGGACTTGGCAGCCTGCATCATTAGGAGAAATAGATTCTTTATTAATTAGTTGTTGGGTAAGTTCAATGACTTTGCTCATATTATTCGGTCTTTAAATCTTCTTCAGTTAATCTTAGTAATTCATTTAAATTAGTTTTACTACGTGTTTTTTCATCAACACGTTTTACAATGACAGCACACTGTAGGCTATACTTACCATTTGGACTAGGTAGAGTACCTGGTACTACAACAGAACCAGCAGGAACTCGCCCATAAATTATTTCATCATTTTCTCGGTCATATATTTTAGTGCTTTGACCAATAAATACTCCCATCGAAATCACAGCACCTTCTTCAACAATTACTCCTTCAACGATTTCTGAGCGTGCACCAATAAAACAATTATCTTCAATAATAGTAGGATTAGCTTGAGGGGGTTCTAAAACTCCACCAATACCTACTCCACCTGATAAGTGAACATTTTTTCCTATTTGCGCACAACAACCTACTGTAGCCCAGGTGTCAACCATCGTGCCACTATCTACGTAAGCACCAATATTTACAAAGCTAGGCATAATCACAGTATTGGGGGCAATAAAGGCCCCATAGCGCACACAAGCAGGGGGTACAACTCTTACCCCACTGTTATGAAAAGTCTGAAAATCTGCATGCTTATATTTTAAAGCAACTTTATCGAAAAAGCGGGTATAACCTTCTTCAAATAAGTAATTATCAGTGATTCGAAAAGATAACATAACAGCTTTTTTTAACCATTGATGAGTATGCCATTTGCCATGAATTTTTTCGGCAATTCTTGCTTTACCGCTATCTAATAAGTGCAAAGTTTCGGTAATAGCAGCTTTTAATTTACTGTCTACTGTATGGGGAGAAAGTTGAGCACGCTTTTCAAAAGCTTCTTCAATTAACTCAGCAAGGTGGTTCATCAGGACTTCCTTCTTAAAGAGCTGACAAATTAAAGCAAAGTAACAAGGAAATCAACTTGCCTGCAGTAAAAAAATAACGCACTACAATAGAGCTAACGTTGATCAATTATTACACTTAGTATAATAATTGCACAAATTATTATCTCTCTTGTTTCTTTATTAACTTTGAATTGCATTGATAAGATTAAAAAATTACAAAGACCAGGTTTCTGTAAGCTTTCTTTACTTTATCAAAAATGGTACTCTAACGACTTCAAAATTAAGACATTTAATCCGGAGATTTATCATGCTAGATTCATTTCAATGTCGTCGAACCCTCGCAGTTAATAATAAAACCTATCATTATTTTGATCTTAAAATTGCCGAACAAGCGGGATTGAAAGGACTCAGCAAACTACCGTTTTCATTAAAAATTTTAATAGAAAATTTATTAAGGCATGAAGATGGTAAAGTTGTTACGAAAGATGACATCAAAGCTTTTATTACTTGGCTTGATAACAAAACTTCGAGACATGAAATTGCCTACTATCCAGCGCGTGTTTTAATGCAAGACTTTACCGGTGTGCCGGCGGTAGTGGATTTAGCTGCGATGCGCGATGCTATGGTAAAAATGGGTGGCAATCCAGAAAAAATTAATCCTTTATGCTCTGTTGATTTAGTGATTGACCATTCCGTGCAGGTGGATAAATTTGGTTCTAAAAAAGCCTTTGGTGAGAATGTCGATATTGAAATGGATAGGAATTTAGAACGCTATACTTTTTTAAAATGGGGCCAGCAAACTTTTAAAAATTTCAGCGTAGTTCCTCCCGGTACCGGTATTTGCCATCAAGTCAATTTAGAATATTTAGCAAAAGGGATTTGGTCTGCAGAAGTAGATGGTAAACTTTGGGCTTTGCCCGATACTTTAGTTGGCACTGATTCTCACACCACTATGATCAATGGCCTTGGAGTTTTAGGTTGGGGTGTTGGTGGAATTGAAGCTGAGGCGGCGATGTTAGGACAACCTATTTCTATGTTAATTCCAGAGGTCATTGGCTTTAAATTTACCGGTCGATTACGAGAAGGTATTACCGCGACTGATTTAGTTTTGACGGTTACCCAAAAACTACGCGAAAAAGGGGTTGTCGGTAAATTCGTTGAATATTTTGGTTCAGGTTTAGGTGAGTTGCCTTTAGCAGATAGAGCTACCTTAGCGAACATGGCACCTGAATATGGTGCTACGTGTGGGTTGTTCCCAATTGATGAGCAAACCATTAAGTATTTAGAATTATCAGGTCGCCCTACTGAAGTGATTGAGTTAGTTAAAGCTTATTCTAAAAGCCAGGGTATATGGCATGACTCTAAAAGCCCAGAAGCAATCTATACAGATATTTTGGAGCTAGACTTAAGTCAAGTTGAACCTAGTTTAGCGGGTCCTAAACGTCCACAAGACCGGGTCGCTTTATCAAGGTTAGCGGAAGTTACTCGTCATACTATAGAAGATTCTGGTAAAGCTGCCGAAATTGATAAAGCGTTTGCTACCTCAGCCAAGTTTGATATGAAGCATGGTAATGTAGTGATTGCGGCTATTACTAGTTGCACCAATACTTCTAATCCAAGTGTAATGCTAGCAGCAGGCTTGGTTGCACAAAAAGCAGTTGCCAAAGGTTTGCAAGCCAAGCCTTGGGTTAAATCTTCTTTAGCACCTGGTTCTAAAGTAGTGACTGATTATTTGAAAGCAGCAGGACTTATTGAACCTTTAGAAAAAATTGGCTTTTATTTAGTAGGTTATGGCTGTACCACCTGTATCGGAAATTCCGGACCTTTGCCAGACCCAGTCAGTAAAGCAGTTGATGAAAATGATATGGTGGTTTGTGCTGTTTTATCAGGCAATCGAAATTTTGAGGGCCGTGTCCATCCGCAAGTGCGGGCAAACTGGTTAGCCTCGCCTCCGTTAGTAGTAGCGTTTGCTTTAGCAGGTACCACCAATATTAATTTAACAAAACAACCAATTGGGAAAGATGCGGCAGGCAATGAGGTTTATTTGAAAGACTTATGGCCTTCCGAACATGAACTTGCTGCTGCTATGCAAGCTATCAATAATCAAATGTTCAAAAAAGAGTATGCAGAAGTATTTGATGGCGATGAAAAATGGCAGGAAATTTCTATTAATCGTACCGAAACTTATAATTGGGATAATCATTCTACTTATGTACAAAGTCCGCCTTATTTTGTCAATATGAAGATAGAACCAGGTAAATTACAAGATATTAAAGAAGCAAGAATTTTAGCTTTGCTGGGTGATAGTATCACGACAGACCATATATCTCCTGCTGGTTCTATCAAAGAGAAAAGCCCAGCAGGCCAATATCTGTTATCACATGGTGTTAAAGTAGAAGATTTTAACTCTTATGGAGCTCGTCGAGGTAATCATGAAGTCATGATGCGCGGCACTTTTGCTAATATTCGTATTCGTAATGAAATGCTCAATAATGTTGAAGGCGGCTATACTAAATACTTACTTAATGATGAACAAATGTTTATCTATGATGCAGCCATGAAATATCAGGCAGCAGGGATACCTTTGGTTATTATTGCCGGGAAAGAATATGGTGCAGGTTCTTCGCGAGATTGGGCTGCAAAAGGCCCTTTGCTATTAGGAATTAAAGCGGTTATTGCTGAAAGTTTTGAACGCATTCACCGTTCTAATCTTGTGGGTATGGGAATACTGCCTTTAGTATTTCCAGCGGGCGTGACTCGTAAAACACTTAAGCTTAATGGAACAGAAAAAATTACAATTACTGGTATTGTCCAAGGCTTTAAACCAGCTGATCAAGCAACTTTAACGATTACTCGAGCTAATGGCAGCCAAGAAGTAATTAAAGTTTTAATTCGTATTGATACTCAGACAGAATACGAATATTACTGTAATGGTGGTATTTTACAGTATATGTTACGTAATTTATTAAAAATAAAATAACTTATTAACCAAAGTGAGTAAGACTTACTTTGGTTAAGGCTTTTATTATTTAGCAGCAGTATGGAAGCTGTTTGTTGGATAAGTTTTTTTATTAAAATTAGTTTTATGATTTTGATTTGCTTTAGCCTTTTCTTTTGCTTGTAAAAGAGCAGCTTGTTGAGCTTTTAATTCAGCGGCTTCTTGAGCTGCTTTCAGCGCTGCTTCTTTGGCTTTGAGTGCAGCAATTTTTGCTTTGAGTTGTAACTTATAGTCATGATGAATTAGGACACTCAGTTGATAGAGTGCCATGGCATAATCAGTACTTGCATTGTAATCTTTGATCACAAAAAAATTATGAAATGCTAACCAATATTCTGGGCCATTAGCACCAGTTAAACTTATTAAATTGGCTGGCAAGCTAGAATCAGCAACTGCTTGTTGAGGGGTAATACCATATTGAGCAAATTCAGCTAAGGTTAATCTTGGTTCTGGGTTATTACGTAATAAGACATTAATTTTATCACCGGTTATAACAGCAGGAATGGCAACAGGTTCGCCAGTTCGCCATTTATTAAGATGATAAAAATGCGCTACACTGCCTATCGCATCAGCCGAATCGTTAATAATATCGATTTGGTTTTGATGGTCCAAATCTGTGGTATAGAGAGCGAGATTATTAGGCATGAATTGAGGTTGTCCAATAGCACCAGCATAAGAGCCTTTTACAGAAAGTGGGTCAATATTATTGGCTTTACAATAAACTAAAAAAGCAATGAGTTGTTGTTTAAAATAATCTTTTCGAGAAGAATAATCAAACGCTAGTACAGCTAAAGATTGAAAAACCGAATAAACTCCCATTTCTGTACCATATTTACTTTCTATTCCGATGGTAGCTACGACAATACTTTTGGGAACCCCGTAGAGTTGGTAGGCTCGATTTAACCATTTATAATTGGCTTGCCAATAACTGACTCCCATATTAATCCGGTTTTGATCAATAAAAAATGCTTGATATTGATACCAGGGAATAAAATCGTGCCTACCCACCATTTGTTTAATAACCGGTCTATTTTTATAGTTGCTAGTAGACGGTGCGATAGGAATCGTATTAAACATAGTGGTTAATTGCGGTTTATCAAAGCCATAATTATTAACCATAAAGTTAATAAAACTTTGCACATCTGGGCGTGCTTCAACTAAAGTTTCTTTGGCAAAAGCTGGGCTGATAGACAAAGTCAGGAAGCTAATGAAACAGGCATTAAAAAAAAATCTAATTCGCTGAAAGTTTATCATAATAAATTTTTATGCCCATGAATAGACATCAATATACCAAAGCTAGCTAAAATAGTTATCATGGAAGTTCCACCATAACTGACTAGCGGCAACGGTAATCCTACCACAGGTAAAAGCCCAATGACCATGCCCATATTAATAAATACTGAAATAAAAAATAAAAATCCTAAGCTTCCTGCTAATAAACGGGTGTAAGTGTTTTGCGCTTTTAATGCAATAGACAAACAACGACCGACAATAATTAAGTAAAGAATTAATAAGGCAGTACAGCCTATAAAACCAAATTCTTCCCCGGAGACTGCAAAAATAAAATCAGTGGTATGTTCAGGTAAAAAATGTAAATGGGATTGAGTTCCTTGTAACCAGCCTTTCCCCAAAAATCCACCTGAACCAATAGCAATTTTTGATTGAATAATATGATAACCAGCACCGAGAGGATCTCGTTCTGGATTTAAAAAGGTTAAAATTCGTTGTTTTTGATAACCATGCATGAAATGCCACAAGAAAGGCGTGGCAATAATCACCAATCCAATAATACTTAAGATCAGGCGCCAGCTCAGTCCAGCTAATAATAAAATACAGCCGCCGCTGGCAATTAAAATAATAGCTGACCCTAAATCAGGTTCTTTCATGGTAATAGCTGCTGGAATAAAGATAATCAATAAAGCAGTGCCGATATCTTTCATTTTAGGTGGCAGCTCACGGTTAGCAAAAAACCAAGCGAGTAACATAGGAATAGCGAGCTTCATTAATTCTGAGGGTTGAAAACGAATAATACCTAAGCTTAACCATCGTTGAGCACCTAAAGACATTTTTCCCATAATTAATACAGCTAATAAAGTAATTAAGCTAAAAGCATAGAAACCAGGGGACCAACGTTCATAAATCCAGGGCGGAATTTGGGCTAATAACAACATGACCAACAGTGCTCCAAGTATATGCATGATCTGATGGATAATAATTTTGATGTGTTCGTTGCCTGCGCTATAAAGAATAAAAAAGCCAAACAAAATTACTAATAACAAAGTGATCAGTAAAAATAAATCAACATGTAATAACTGCAAAAAAGTTCGGTACCGAGTACCAACCTCTCGTTTACGAAATCGTCTTCTTAATAAATCAAGAACAGACAAGAATGTTCCTTAAGATTATAGTCTAGCTATTAAATTTTGATCTTTAGTATATCGTGTGCTTTTTTAAAAATATAGCTACCTAGATTATTTTTAACTTATTGTTTTATAGTCATATTTTTAATGGCGGCCGAATTGTTTAATTTTTTATCTAACCTATACTTATAATAATAAAAATAACAAGGTGACGGGAATGAAAATAACCGATTGTTCTACAGTTTTAATACAGTTGCTAAATATTTATAAGGCGAGGCATGCTGATTTGTGTGTGACGGCAGAGTTAAGTTTTTTTATTGCTTCATTGGAAAAATTTTGTGAGCTAAGCGATACCCTTAAAACCAAAGAAGAAGAGTTAACGGCTGCTAAAAGAACGCTAACCGTTTTTGAAGCAGCTTTGCTTTTACCCACAGCAAGTCAGGTACTAACCCTTTGGCAAGAGGTCAATGATAAAGTTACCCAGTACGATAGCCAGCCGTCAACAGTGCAACATGTTTTGAGAAAGGTGATATTACCATTTTTATCTTTACATTTTGATGAAACGAGCCAAATTCAACAGTCAGCTGTACGTCAAGTGGCAGCTGTTTTAAGTCAAATGAAGGTAGGTCGAGCGCTGTTAATTGCCAAAACAGAAAGCACATTAACTTTGGGAGAAAAAAGTAGATTTTGGCAACCAGCTTCTCCTGCAGGTTCACCAGGCGCTGGTGATGAGCCAGCACCAGATGAAGCACGAGACCGATCTCCTAGGAAACCTCATTCTTAACAAAATTATGGGTGAGCATCTTTCATTTCTATAAATTCAACACGATTACCAAACGGGTCACGAAATTCAAATCGATTTCGGCCAGGAATAGGAATACTTGCTGTAATTTCAATGCCGTGATTTATTAATTTAGTACGCCAAGCTTCCAAATTTTTAACTTCATAGGCAATATGAGCTTTAGTTTGATAACGATTGACGTGGTCCTCTAGTCCGATATGGATTTGTAAGCCTGCTAATTGTAACCAAAAGCCACCTCGGCCAGCTAATACAGGTGGTTTAGCTATTTGCTTCATCCCTAGAAATTCACAATAAAATTGTAAAGCTGCTTGCTCTTGGTCGCGTGAAACGGTTATTTGCACATGATTAATTTGTAAAATTTCAGTTTGATTATTCATAAGGATCTCCTTTAACTAGTTTTTGTTGTTGTATTAGAAGGTGAAGAGTTGGCTTTGGGATGCCAATGATTTTCAGTTATTAAGTAATAATCCATAATTTGCCTAGCGACTTTAACTGCTGTATGAGGAGAGTGCTCTATAATAACGGCTACAGCAATTTGAGGTTTTTTAACTGGAGCAAAAGCTATAAAAATAGAATTACTTAGTTCATTTTTTGTAAGACCTGTGGTGACTTGATTAGGATTATTGCGAACTTGTGCAGTCCCAGTTTTGGCTGCTACTGTATAAGGGGTTGGGCCAAAATTATAAGCTGTGCCTTGCTTTATCACATCTTGCATCGCGCTAATAATTTCGTACCAGATCTGTTTATCAGTAATATCAGCTCTTGGCAAAGACTGTTTAGGCTGCAGAATTAAAGACTTGCCAACTGGTTGGATCGCATAGAGTAAGGTTGGACGATAACGAACACCGCGATTGGCTAAAGCGGCTGCAGCATTTGCTAATTGGATAACAGTTGCTTGATAGTAGCCTTGTCCAATAACGGTGTTAACGGTATCACCGGTATACCAAGATTGGCCTGTAACTTGTCGTTTATAGGCAGGAGAAGGTACAGTACCTGCTAATTCATTAGGAAAATTAATACCAGTTAATTGGCCAAAACCAAATTCTGTTAATACATGATCGATTGGAGTGATTCCTAAATTATAAGCTACAGTATAAAAAAAAGTATCACAGGAAACCATAATGGCTTTATGTAAATTAACAATGCCATGACCGCCTTTTTGCCAGTCATGAAAGACATGAGTAGAGCCAGGAATTTTATACCAGCCGGGATCATATATTTGATAAGCAGGGGTGACCGTGCCGGTTGCTAAAGCTTCAAGACCAATAAAAGGTTTAATAGTTGAACCGATAGCATATAGACCGTGAGTAGCGCGATTATATAAAGGGCGGTTTGGATCATTTAGTAATTTAGCATAGGCTTTAGAGCTGATACCTTTAACAAACTGATTAGGATTAAAAACAGGTAAACTTACCATTGCTAAAACCTGCCCGGTTTTAGGCTGAATGACGATTGCTGCACCATTATAACCTTGCATCGCTGCTTGGGTTGCTGCTTGTAATTTACTATCAATGGTTAGATAAATATTACTGCCAGCAACTGAAGGAATAGTTTTTAAAATTCTTACGATTTGACCACTCGCATCAGTTTCAACCCGTTGATAACCCACATTGCCATGGAGCGTGGTTTCATAATAATTTTCAATACCGGTTTTGCCATAATAGTTAGTTTCAGCATAATTGGAAAGATTAACTTGATTTAATTCTGCAGCATTAATTCGCCCCACATAACCTATAACATGGGAGAACATTTTTTTAAAAGGATATTGCCTAATTAATTCAGCTTTGACTTCAAATCCTGGAAAGCGATAGTTTTCTACAGCAAACTCAGCAACTTGCTTGGCAGAGAGCTTTAACTTTAATGGAACTTCTTGGAAGTCGAGATGTTGTTTTATTTGTCGATGAAAAACTTGCAGCTCGGCAGCGGAAAGTGGAATTATTTTTTGGATTTGTATTAATTCTTTCGTAAGATTTGAGACTTTATCTGGAATAACCATCAGACTGTAAACGGGAATATTTCGTGCTAATAAAACCCCATTTCTATCATAAATTAAACCGCGAGCGGGTGGCAAAGGTAACAAACCGATTGCATTTTGCTTAGATAGAGTAGTGTAATAGGAGTGTTGTATAACTTGTAAATAAAACATTCTTGCAATAAGCCAACTACTTAAAATTATAATAATAATGATTACTGCTAGTAGTCTATGCTTAAATAAAAGTAATTCCTTGATCTGATTTTTAAGGATAATGGAAGTTTTGTACTTAAACATTGATAAGGCTATTGAGAGTTAAATTTTTTATGTAAGGCTTGAGCAACATTAGCTGGGACTAGTTCGTTGACATCTCCTTTTAATGAAGCGATTTCTCGAATTAAGCTCGAAGAAAGATAAGTATAATGATTATCAGGTGTTAAAAAAAGAGTTTCAATGTTAGAATCTAAGGAACGATTCATGCCAGCAAGTTGAAACTCAAAGTCAAAATCAGAAACAGCTCTTAAACCGCGAAGAATAATGTTGGCATGGGTTGCTTTGGTAAAATGAACCAGCAAGGTATCAAAACCTTTTACTTCTATTTCTTTTCTACCAGCAAAAATTTCATTAATCAGATTAATACGTTCTTGCAATGAAAATAAAGGTACTTTTTTTTCATTTTTAGCAATGGCTATGATGACCTTATCAAACAGCTTGCTTGCACGATTGATAATACTAACATGTCCGTTAGTAATCGGATCAAAGGTTCCTGGGTAGATTGCAATATTCTTTTTCATGACAGTTATTTTATACTGCCTTTTTAAAATTGAAAGGAGTTTAACGATGATAAGGATGATGTTTAATTATACTCCAGGCCCGATAAAGTTGCTCAGCGACTAGAATTCGAACTAAAGGATGAGGAAAGGTAAGTGGGGATAAAGACCACTCATAATTGGCTTGTTGATAGCAGCAGTTAGCTAATCCTTCAGGCCCGCCTATTAATAAGCTGAGGATAGGGGTTTGTAACTGCAATTTGATTAAATTTTGAGCTAATTGTTCAGTGCTCCAAGCTTTGCCTTGAATGGTTAAAGCAATGATCTTGGACTGTTTGGGTAAGGCCGCTAGCAGCTTTTGGCCTTCTAATTCTTTGATTCGAACAAGATCAGCATTCTTAGTGCGTTTTTCAGCAGGGATTTCAACAAGTTTTAGCCGAAAATCGTTAGGTAAACGTTTAGCGTACTCAGCAAAACCTTGCTTTACCCAGCTAGGCATTTTATCGCCAATACTTATTAAGTTAATTTCCATGAGCTAACCAAGCATTATGCAGTAGACCACAGTTTTTCCAGATTATAAAAAGTTCTGATTTCAGGTAGCATTACATGCACAATAATGTCAACAAAATCAATTATTATCCAGCCTGAATTGGGATCTCCTTCGCTGCCTAATGGCGGAACCCCTTTGGCTTTTATCTTTTCAGTAACAGTATCAGCAACGGCTTTAAGATGCCGGGTAGAGCGTGCAGAACAAATAATCATATAATCGGCAATACTTGTTATTTTTCTTACATCTAAACTAACGATATTTTCAGCTTTGATATCTTCGAGAGCGCTTATAATAGATTGTTTTAAAGATTCGATTTGCATTAAGATAATATTTATCCACATTAAATAATAATAAGCGTGGATCATACCTTATAAGACTAGCCACTGACAACTGCTATTGATACAATTTATGAACAAAAATGTAATCAGCAACAGTTGGAGGTACTAAAGTGTTTAAAACTTCTAATTTTTTAGCTGCCTGACGGATTTGTGTAGCAGACAAGGATAAATCAAAATTAGGTTGTAAGAGAATTTTGCCCGCCTGCTGATTTAAAAGCTGTGAGTTGCTAGTTGCTTGGTTATCTTGTAATAAATCATATAAAAGACCTTGTTCAGGTAGTAGGTATTGAGGGCGATGAATTAAAATAAGATGGGCCAAGGTTAAGATTGTTTGCCATTGATGCCAACTAGTAAAATGCTGCCAGGCATCGTACCCCATAATTAAAGCGAGTGAATTTTGTTTAAAAATTTTTTTCAAGCTGTGAAGTGTTTCCACCATGAAAGAGGGGTTTTGTCTTACTATTTCTATTTCATCGACAATTAAAAGAGATTCATCTTGAGTAGCAAGTTGCAACATCTGTAAACGTTGTGTAGCTGAAGCACCGGGTAAATCACGGTGAACAGGTAAATAACAAGGGATAAACCTAATATGATCAAAAGGCAGTTGAGTTAATAATTGTTTGGCAATAGTAAGATGGCCGTTATGCACCGGATCAAAAGTGCCGCCTAGTATGCCAATTAATTTGTTCATTATTTAAGACGATCTACTAGATGATGAAGCAAGACCATGGCTACATGCCCAAACCAATAAATCCAAACAAAGGTGGCGATAAAAGAATGAATACTCTTTACCCATAAAGGAGGTTGGCTAAAGACAATAAATAAAAAAATGGTAAAGCCACTCGCTGCCATCCCGGTAACCGCTAAAAATCCTAAGCCATGTATAAAACCTGGTAAGCCTTCTCGTTCGCCACCTTGGGGAAGCTGGCCATGTAGTGCAAAACGTAAATCGTTGATAATGGCTAATAATCCTTGTTTGTTCCAAGGAAATAAATGATGAAAGTTACGTTTATCACCTGACAAACTCCAAAACCAATGTAGTACTACAACACAAACTGCACTCAGACCAAAAATTTTATGGAATAAGAAAGCGTGACTAATATCATGCTGCATAAGTTTTGAAGTTAGTAATTGCAAAGTCACAAAAGTTGCCAGACCAAAGTGTAAAAAGCTAGTGGTTTTATCCCAGTATTTGAGTTTAATGATTGACATTAATCGACTCTTTTTCCGGCAAAGTTTAAACACAATACTAATAAGGTTTCCCAAGGGTTACCTTTTTGTATACCTTTAATCTGTTGATCTATAGTAGCGGCTAATTGTATAGCTGAATAGAGGTCTTTTAAAGATTTACAGCGATTTAAAAATTTTCGCCATAGCGGCTTTTGTTTATCCCATATACCAGCTTTTTGTAGGCTCACGTCTAAATTTTGACCGGAATTAAGTGCTTCAATAATTTTTATAGCATTCCTAAGTTCTCGTACTAATGCCCACAGCACTAAAATGGCTTCTATGCCTTCCTCTTTCAGGCTTATTAAAATTTTATTTATAGAGTCGATACTGCCTTGTAAACAGGAGTCAACTAAAGCAAATACATCATAACGATAATTATCACTGGTATTTTGTAAGATTTGCTCAGCACTAATTGGTCCTGAGCCATATTGTAAAGTCAGTTTTTCAATTTCTTGTTGGGCGGCTAGTAAATTACCCTCCACTCGCTCACAGATGAGTTGAATGACGGCTGGTTCCACTTGTAAAGATGAAGCTTTAAAGCGAGTAGCAAGCCAAGTAGGTAAGTGCTCTTTATTAATCGGCCATATGGCTAAGCAGTGTCCGGTTTGCACAAGAGTTTTATACCAACCGCTTTTTTTAGTGGCTGCTTCAAGTTTAGGAGTTATGATTAATACAAAAGTTTGTTCAGAGGTTTGTTCACAATAGCGAGTTAAAGCCTCTGTTGCAGTACGGTTGGGTTTTTGGTCAAACCGTAGTTCTATTATTTTTTTATCACCAAATAGTGAAAAGTTAGCAATGCTTTCAAAAAAGTCTTGCCATTTAAACTGATTAGTAATAGTAAATATTTCTCGTTCTTGATAACCTATTTCCTTGGCAGCTTTTCTAATTTGATCACAAGCTTCCTGCACTAATAAAACTTCATCGCCACTAACTAGATAAAGTGGCGCGAGTTTTTTTAAAGATTGAGAAAGTTGTTCAGCTCGAATTTCCATACTAATGGCTAGAAGAAGTGCTTGAATCGTAAGCACCCACAGCCGATGTTGTGTCACTAGCTCCTAATCTGAAGAACAATTGATTAATGATTTGTTCTTGTAAAACTTCAGAAGTCGTTACAATCTGACTTGAGGTCTGTGTCATTTGGTTAGGCGGTAAGGTTTGAACTGAAGTAGCCGATAAAGTAAAAGGCCCAGTTACTGTTTTGCCATCTGGTGCTACGAGTACAAAAGTAGCATTATAAGTTAAGTTGTATTGGCTGGCTTGTTGAGTAGTACTTATACTGGCTAAGGTTGTATTTAAGCCTGCATTAGTAACATTAAGCGTAAAAGTTTTAGCGGTCGGATTTTGTAATACTGTAATATCACGTTCTTTTAGGTCTTGTCTTAAGGTATTCATAAAAGAGCTGTATGGTTGATCCCCAGTTAAATAAAGGGATTTTAGTTGTGGAGGGATATTTAAAGAAGCGAGTGCAGTGCCAGTTTGTAATTTAAATCCACAACTAGCTAAGCCTATCAAGGCTAAGAGTGTACAAAAAGTAATAGTTAAATAATTCTTAACAGTCATTTCAATCTCCTACTACTATATTAATTAATTTATTGGGAACTACTATTACTTTTTTTATAGATTTATTTTGTAAGTAAGTTTTTATTTTGGTATCTGCCAAAGCAGTTTGTTCGATTACTTCTTTGCTAGCCTCAAAAGGAACAGAGATTTGCTGGCGCATTTTACCATTCACTTGTACTACTACTTGGATAGTATCGCTACGCAAAGCATTGTTGGCAATTTTCGGCCAACTAGCTTTTAAAATAGTAGGTCCAAAGTTTAAATTTTTCCATAAATAATGAGTAATATGAGGCGCTATAGGATTTAATGTTCTTAATAAAATACTAAAACCAATAAACAGTAAGCGTTTATTAACAACTTCAGCCTCTTGATCGTTTTCTATTTTTAATTCAGGAATTTTTGCAATGACATTAAGTAGTTTCATACAAGCTGCAGCAACAGTATTTAGCTGCAGACGTTGCATATCAAAATCAGCTTGTTTAAATAACTGATAAATTTCTTTCCGAATTTCACGCTGTTCGGGCGATACTTTATCCCAATCAATAGAGATAGTGGAATCATTTTTTTGCATAATTCCTTCTTCATTAAGCGTTTGTTGGTATTTAAAAGCAAAGAGCCATAAGCGCCTTAAAAAACGATGGGCACCTTCTACACCATGGTCAGACCATTCAAGCGATTGTTCAGGTGGCGCTGCAAAAATACTAAAGAAACGTATCGTATCGGCACCATATTTTTGAATTAAGTCATTAGGATCTACCGTATTGCCTTTTGATTTTGACATTTTAGTGCTGTCTTTAAGCACCATGCCCTGCGTTAATAAACGAATAAAAGGTTCATCTGAATTTACTAAACCAAAATCACGCAATATTTTGTGAAAGAAGCGAGCATAGAGTAAATGCAAGATCGCATGTTCAATACCACCTATATATTGATCGACTGGTGTCCAGTATTTTGCTCTATCATCTAACATAGCTTTGTCTTGATTCTTACAAGCAAAGCGTGCGTAGTACCAGGATGATTCAATAAAAGTATCAAAAGTGTCTGTTTCTCGAGTAGCAGGACCATGACACTTTGGGCACGTGGTTTGATAAAAACTAGGTAAAGTTTTTAAGGCCGAACCGGTTTCCGGGATTGCTACATTTTCAGGTAAGATAACGGGGAGCTCAGATTCTGGCACAGTTTGTGGGCCGCAATCAGAGCAGTAAATAATTGGAATAGGCGTTCCCCAATAACGCTGTCTAGAGATGCCCCAGTCTCTTAATCGATAGTGTATTTTTTGTTTTCCACATTGATGGCTAATTAAAAATTCAGTGATAGCAGTTTTAGCAGTTTCATTGTCTAAGCTATTAAATTGCCCAGAATTAATTAGCTTGCCATTACCTGTATAAGCGTGCTGTTGAAAATCCCAAGAATCTTTAGGCTCAACCACTGGTTTAATAGGCAGTTGATATTTGCTCGCAAATTCATGATCACGCTCATCATGAGCAGGTACAGCCATGACTGCACCAGCACCATATTCTTGGAGTACATAATTAGCGATCCAAATAGGAATATTTTCTTGGCTAATAGGATGAATAGCAGTCAAGCCAGAATCCATGCCCTTTTTTTCTATAGTTGCTAAATCGGCTTCAGAAGCTTTGACTTGTTTACAGGTTTTAATAAAGTTTTGTAGTTCAAGATTATTGTGAGCAGCTTTTTTAGCTAAAGTGTGATTGGGTGAGATCGCTAAGTAACTTATACCCATTAAGGTATCAGATCGAGTAGTAAAAATTTTTAAAGGTTTATCATCATGATTGACAGCAAACACAATATTGGTGCCTTCAGAACGACCAATCCAGTTCCGCTGCATGGTTTTAACTTGTAATGGCCAGCCTCCAAGTTTATCTAAATCAGTTAACAATTCTTCTGCATAGTTTGTAATTTTGATAAACCACTGGGGAATTTCTTTTTGTTCGACTAAAGCCCCTGAGCGCCAACCACGACCATCAATCACTTGCTCATTCGCTAATACAGTTTGATCAACAGGATCCCAGTTAACAATAGAATTTTTACGGTAAATTAAACCTTTTTCATACATCTTGATAAATAACCATTGTTCCCAATGATAATATTTTGGATTGCAGGTTGCGATTTCTCGACTCCAATCATAAGCAATACCTAAAATTTTAAATTGCTTGCGCATATGATCGATATTTTTATAAGTCCAAGTGGCGGGTGCTACTTTATGTTTGATCGCAGCATTTTCGGCCGGTAAACCAAAAGCATCCCAACCCATGGGTTGTAATACATTTTTGCCAAGTAAGCGTTGATAACGGGCAATAACATCACTTAAAACATAATTGCGAACGTGACCCATATGTAAATAGCCACTGGGATAAGGAAACATAGAAAGGCAATAAAATTTTTCTTTACTTAAATCTTCGCTGACGGCAAAGACTCGCTTTTCTTCCCATGATTGTTGTAACTCTGACTCAAGTGCTTGAAAATTATATTGTTCTTCAATCATAAAGTTATTAATTTAGCTACTACAAGGTTGGCTAGGATACTCTTTTATGGCAATTTGGACAATAGTATTTACCGGGAATCCTAAATAACTTGTTATTTTATAATAAAGAGTTAACTCTAGACAAACTGCTAAAGCTGTATATAATTTGATCTAATA
>MGXT01000004.1 GCA_001801465.1 Gammaproteobacteria bacterium RIFCSPHIGHO2_12_FULL_35_23
CATCAATTTTTTTGCGTAACTCATCCGCTGAGTTAATATCTAAATAGGGCTTATTGATACCCAATCCAGTATAATGACAACGATTTAACATAATCTGTTACTCCCATAAAAATTAACATTGCTTCAACGATACATCACCAAATACCTTGCATTGACACGCCAAACGATATGGCCCATTGGCAATACCAATATCTTCAAGGAATTTTCTCTCTTCAATTTGCATAGCGGATAAATGATTAGCGCCTGATATAATTTCAACTGCACAGGCACCACATGCAGCCATTCTGCAGCCGAATATCAGTACATGATCTAGTTCTGTCAACGAAGACCCTTTAGGAAGATCAAATTTTTTTTCGTCTTCACCTATAATTGTTATGCTCGGCATAAATACCTTCTAGTTATTTAAACAACTACATTGTTTAATTGTGCAATCGATTTATTTATTATCTTTCTACTAATTCTTAGGCTATCTATCATCCTACCTTTCACTATTTCAAAAAATTCTTCTGTGATTCTTGACAAATTTTTTGGTGTTTCATTGAATTGATCGATGAGCGGACGCAGCAATGATATTGCTAAATATCCATAAAGTAATCTTTCGAAATTTATAAAATCACAAAAAGCTATGGCGCCTTTTGATGTGGAAATAAAAGTTTTCTTTTTATTATCATGAATCGTATAAAATTCTATTTTGCTTTTACTGTGTGAGGCGATATAAATAATGAAATTAGCGATTCCATCATTGTTTGAAATGCTAGGTATCTTGTTTAACTTAATTAAATTATTTTCCGATCCTGCCTTAAGAATGAAACTTATTTTTCCTTGCATTAAGCAAGATAAATATAATTTTTTATATATTTCCTTACCATGGTGCGCTATTAGATAAAGGATGCTAAATTGAGTGATAATTGATGATAAAAATTTATTGTCTTGATATGAGCTTGCTAGTCCCGCAATAGCAATGATTGATTCCTTCCAACTTAACCCTATGCCACCGTATTGCTTGGGAATTGGCAGCTTCCAAACTCCCTCATTAGTAATTAATGCCCATTTATTTTTGTCTAATACATTTTTTTTATCGGGCAGCCTTGATAACTCTGCAAGTTGTTTTCCAATTTTAGAATAATGCTGATATAAATTATCATGTTCTAGATGCAAATAGCGCGTCATACGCTTCCTCTCCTATCCAGTTCTCTTTTTCTATTTATTTCCTAAAAGTATCGTCTTAATACTGTTGTTAAAATTTAATAATTACTTACTCCACGATCTCTTAACACGCAATCTGCATCTGAACGCAACGAATTTAATGCTTCGGTCAAATTGCTAATGCTGGTAATAAAAAACCCAATATTATTGATATCATCAGTTACTTCTTTTTTATCTCGTGCAATCATGTTCATGAGATGTCCGATATCTTGCAACCCCTGTAACAAAGCATCCATTGCATTATCAATATGCTGATACATCACCTTGAGTTCATCTGAGTTGTAAGCGAGGGTAGGCAATCCACTTGATAAATTTTCATATCGTTTAAGCAATGAAAATAGTTCAGTAAACGGGCTATTTTCATTGCTAAATTGTATTTGCTTGTTTTCTTGTTCAAACATTGCAATCAACCTTACGTTATATTTCCAAAAAGATTATTACGATAAAATTACTTTGTCAATTATTATATTTAAATAATTCAAATAGTAATTTACTTGGCCGGTCATTAAAATATAACATATTGTATTATATTGTTTTATATTAAGAACTTTATTTAATTCAATTTACATATTAAATTATTATAGTAAATTTTCAGGTTGTAATAATTGATTAATGGCGAGCAATTTATATACAAGGTATATTCTTATGGGAATTAAAAGTAATAATTGATTTTATTTACAATTGCGTGGTAACTTAAGAACAATTTTTAAAATAACTATATGAATTAGTAAGATGATAAATACCGAAAGGAGTTTCTCTATGATATTCACAGTGAAAATAATCAAAGTCAGCTTAGCTGGCTGTGCTATCCCAAACTAATTGTTAAATATTTATGCATAATCTCTCTACTCCAAGACTTAAACCTTTCTTGGAGTATTATTTTGACGGTAATAAGATTTACTTTTTTAAAAATCCTGGCACAGCAATTGAAATGGATGATCCTTCAGGCTTTATATCATCTGTTTGTAAGCTGATGGATGGACAGCTCAGCTTATCTGAGTTGTCGCAAAAACTATCAACTGCCTATCCTTATGAATCGCAATACTTAAATGGCCTACTTGATGTCCTTAATGAGACATATTTATTGGAGGACACTTCTGCTCACAACTCAGAGTGTTTAACTGAATATGATATTACGCGCTGGGAGCGTAATATCGAATTCTTTGGTGCCTATACCAAAGCTAATGAAAACAAATATGCATTACAAAAAAAATTACAATCAATCAAAGTAACTCTTTTAGGCCTAGGTGGAGCTGGATCACACTTATTATATGATCTAGCAGCGCTCGGTGTTCATCATATTCAAGCCATAGATTTTGATATGGTAGAGCTATCCAATCTAAATAGACAAATTCTGTATAATGAGACTGATATTAGTAGCCTTAAGACTACAATAGCAAAAAATCGAATGGAACAATTTGCACCTAATGCAACCATTCAATTTATCAATAAAAGAATTTCATGTAGCGAAGATATTGAGCAATTCATTCAAAATCAAGATATTGTTATAAGTGTTGTTGACCAACCTCGCGAGACTATTATTGACTGGGTAAATACCGCATGTATCAAACATAAAATACCATTTATTTGCGGTGCTTTTGATTGGAAATGGGCCCTTTGTTATTCTGTCATGCCAGGTGAAACAGGCTGCATAGAATGTTGGAAAACTAATGCAAGAAAAGCAAATTTACTTTTTCACGATTTCGCTCAAAAAGAAGGGTTTGTTACAGCAACCGCTCCAAATGTAGCTATTGTACCATTTATTGCAATTTTAACGGGTCTTATATTAACCGATTTTCTAAAATTTGTTACTGGCATCTCTAAACCAATATCATTTGGTAAACTTTGGGCATTTGATTTTGATACTGCGAACATGTCTGTCATTGAATCATGGGAGAAAAACCCACAATGTCCTATTTGTCAAAACACGTAACCCAGGCTTTAAATTTTATTAATTGGCCAAAGTTCTCGTTTAAGATTTTTGTATGGGATATTCTTAATATCCATATTACCAACTCCAGGCGTTGAAACACGGACAATTTCACTTGCGATGGATGCAAATGCAGCTCTGAAATGTTCTGATGATTTAACTATTATCGCGTGCTTATCACTCAATGAGATTTGCATATTTGTAATAGTATCAGGTGCATAAATTTGCGAGCGAAGCGCATTGACAATAATCATGTTGCCATTAATTTCAAATGCAACAGCTTTACCAAGCGGTAAAGATAGTTCAGAAAATGTTTGTGTTAATTGTGGATTTAGAAATTTAATTGTTGCATTTGCTTGTATAGGCTTGCCTGATAACGGGCCAAATTTTCCTCCTAGGCTAATAGCAATTGTTTTTCCCAAGCCTGCTAAATAAGCTTCTTCGACGACACTAGGATCATAAATAGTCGCAAACACAACATTGCCTATCTTAGCATCTAATATGGCGTGCAAAATAAAAGTAGCATCACCCATGCCACCGAGTCCTGGATTATCTGAAAAATCAGCCACTACAATCGGGCCGCCTTTAGTTTGAGATAATTTTGCGATTAATGCTTCGACGGAAAGTAAATTGACACGCGTTTGCTCACGTACAGAATAAATTTGATCTCCTAATTTAGCAGCGATTTTTGCAGCATATAGTCCATCGGGATCTAGCTTTTTCTCTGTATACACTAATATTTTTGCTCCAAGATCAGAAACATCGCCCCAAATAAATCCGTGTATGAACGATATCGATATGATTTTAGGATCGTCTTTTTCAAGCATTATGAGTTGATCGATAAATTCTTTGACAGGTGATATGCCGGTAGGAAAAAGATTTATCATTTGGCAGTCATAACAAGCGTGCTGTAAATCAAGTCGCTCTAAAGCAATTTTACGAGTGAAATGATACAACTCTTCTGCACGATCTGCTACGTCAGTATGAGGATATAATTTAAAAGCAATAATTAAATCTGCCTGTTGCATCATCTTATCTGTTAAATGTGTATGCAAATCAAGTTCTACGCCTATAGGTATATCATTTCCAACTAATTGTCTTACATGAGCGATAAAGTCACCTTCACAATCATCATACTGTTCAGCAACCATTGCTCCATGTAAATTCAGCAATACCATATCAACAGGTAATTGTGCTTTCAAATCCTGCAATATTTCATCGCGATAATTCTCATACACTTTTTTTGGTACGGTTCCTGCTGGTTCTGCTGCTACACATAATCCTTCAACATATGTATCTTCATAAAAATTAGCGAGCTTTTGAAAAGCAACCATCGGTGCTCCCCAAAAATTGGGGTTAATAAGATCTTGGCCACGAAAAGTTTTATATGTTTCTTCGAACATCTCGTAACTCGTGGGAACAGGACTAAATGTATTAGTTTCTGTTTGAATGCTTGCTGCATATACTTTCATTTAATATGTCTCATTATTAATTTAAACAGAATGGATTGTAGTTAACATCATAATCATATTGATCAAGTCGATCAGCTCGCTTTAAAATCCGCATAATGATGCTCGCAGGTGCTGCACAGATAGTGATATATAGAAATTTGAATAAAATTGAAGAACCAATCAATGTACATAATTGTTTGAGGCTTAATACACCATAAAAGAGCATGGTATGACTTAAAATACAATAAATAATAATCCCTAACGTGGTTGCGCATATAGAACGCAATCCAAAATATTTGCCTTTTAACTGGATCTTCCAGCGAGATATTGCAAACGAATTAACAAAATCACCAACCGGCGTTGTTAATAAACTAACAAAAAATATCCTCAAGATATCTTGTGATAAAATAGTATTTACATGATTATTATTGACAATTGGAAGATGAATGTGACCTAAAACATATATAAATAATGAAAAAATTGCTTCGCAAATCAACCCAAACCATATCAATCTTCGTGCATATCGATATCCGTAAACCTCAACAATGACATCGGTGATCATGTAAGTAGTTGTAAAGAAAAATACAGAAAAAGACAGTATGAAGTGATGAATATCGACTATGTAATAAACATACAAATACGACATTAAATCCAATGTAAGATAAACCATACAAGCTAAAGAATAAAATTTATATTCTGTTTGCCTTAATGGCAAATTGATAGAATTTTCATTTTGTTCTATTATTTTTAATGTCTGCATAATATTACTTAACAACTGTAAAAACTGGTCTCTTGTGAACTTTAATAATCTGTTCACCCTGCTTTGCCACCATCAATCCAGCTAAAATTCCTATATAGCATGCTTGGCTTGAATCAAATTGCCTAATAATAAATTTATTTTGTGCGATCACTAGTGGCGATTCTTTGTATGATTTTTTTGTTTTAACATCAATGTAAATCAACATGTTCTCTCTATCGAATGAAAATATTTTAAATCGTCCTCGCGTAAATCTTAATAGAAAACCACCACCTCTCGCTTGAAATGAAGCAGCCCCATCACTCGATTGAGCACATAACTTGCCATAATAATACCCTAACCAACAGGACTGAAACGGAGGCAAATTTACAATAATGTTAGGATCACCTACTATTTCAGCGATTGTTGATTTAATTGTAATAATTCTTACACCATAACAATAAATGACAACCTCTTTTTTTTGAAGATCAAATTCTTTAATTTCACAGGCGTATTGATGATTAACGAAATAAAAATATAAATATTTAATTACGTTATTTAAAGACACAATAAAATTATTTGTAAATTTTAATATCTTCGCAATCACACCATTCCCGCCCACTGATAGCAAATCAAAAACATGATTTTAATATTTTAATTACTACGAAACATAAGAAAATCTGTATTCAAAAACCACACCCAATATCATTATTGATTTATCAAAAACATCTTTACAAAAATTAGGATTTAGAGGTAATAAAAGCTTATTCGGCCCATCAATTGATAACTCTCTTAAAGTAGCTTCTTCAGCATCTTGATATTGCACTATCACTAAATCACCATCTTTTGGTATTAGATTTGGATCTACAATCAAAATAGTCCCGCGAGGAAATCTTGGTTCAGCACATGCTGTGCTACCAATTCCAAAAGCTCCACTAGGTGCATTTTCAATTGAAAGCCACTCTTTCCATTCTTTTATGGAAAGTTTGCCAATATAATCCAGCCCTTTTAAGCAATCTCTATATGAAATAATAGGGATCGAGTTAATCCTGCTACTTACTTTTTGCTTACCGCTATATTGAATACCCGAAACTAACTCATCTACAGTAAGACCAAAAAATACAGCTAATTGTTGTAAAGTTGAAAACCTTGGATCCTCAGTTTTGCCTGATAAAATTTTATGCAAAGTTGGCTGTGGAATATGGGTACGTCTAGCTAATTCTGCTTCATTTATACTATGTTTTTGCATTTGTTTGTATAAATTAACAGACAACTCATTGTTAATATTTATCTTTTCTTTAAAATTGAGTATATTTTTTGCCATCGCATTGCCATCACTTATTACTTTGGTAATTTTATATGAAACTTTAAAGAAAGAACAGATCTGATTTAAATACTATCTTCCATAAATCCATGGCATTGCTCTTTATATCTTTGTTGCTAAAATCCCCCATGCATAAATGAAAAGAATAAATCATCATTTTAAATTGGAAAGTACATGAAAAACCCCTACTCTCAAATTCCACCTCTTGTTTGGTTGCTTGCTTCCATAACACTCATTAGCCGTAGTGGTAGTATGGTACTCATATTCTTACCTTTGTACCTGATCCAAAAATTAGGGTTGAGTATTCTAATTGCGGGAGAAATTGTTAGTTTTTATGGTCTAGGAGAAATCATAGGATCCTATGTCGGCGGTATGCTTTCAGACAGATTTAGCTTATTACATGTACAAACAGTCAGCTTTTTTTTAGTAGGTCTTGCATATTCATCTTTAGGAATTCTGCATTTTAAAATCACTATCATGGTAGCAATGTTTTTTGCTGGGCTTTTTACTGCAGCAGCACGTCCCGCAACAGGAGCAGCTATCGCTAGGCTCACCACATCTGATATCAGAGCAAAAGCCTATGCGCTTAACTATCAAGCAGTAAATTTAGGTGCAACCATAGGCCCTGCACTGGGTGGAATATTGGCTAGCGCAAATTATACATGGGTTTTTGTTATCGATGGCACTGCAAATATTATTGCATCGATTGCCGTGTGGTTGTTTTTCCGTAAGCACTCAGTATCCCTATCTCCTCAACATGAAAAACTAGATCCATTAGTTTTTCAATCGGCTTGGAAAAATAATTATTTTTTAATATTGTTATTATTAACGCTTTTCATCGGCATATGTTTCTTTCAAATATTTAGTGTTTTTCCGATTTACCTTAAAACATATTATCATCTTACTGAGTCTGATGTTGGAACCATTTTAGCTATAAATGGGTTAATGATTATTTTTTTCCAAATGCCGCTCACCTCTTTTCTAAATAAATTTAGCGCACTACGAGTAATAGCAATCGGTGGATTAGTTGTTAGTTTAGGGTATTTTATTCTTCCATTTTATGCGGGATTTTATTATGCGGTTTTATCAATGATAATTATTACCCTTGGTGAAATGATTGCAATCCCGCTCCTATTTACAACTGTAACTAAAATCGCGCCAGCTCATCAAAGAGGGCAATACCTAGGGTTACTCATCATTGCTTTAATGTCTGCGCCATTATTTCTAGCTCCAAATATTTGCTCTTATATTTACAATACTTTTGGCCCTACTATGCTTTGGTTTGGAATTGGTATTCTTGGTATCATTATTTTTATTGGCTTTCAAAGCTTATATTTTAGAAATTCACAGCATATCACATAGAAAGTCTACATTTAATGCGTGAGATTATTTTTTTTAGTCACCCTTATAACTTTTTACCGAAATATTTCTTTGGTTTTTCTACATACCATTTCTGCACACTTTTTATGTGCTTCATTATCCAAATGACCGCCATCGATTTCAGATGGAGTAATGTCTTTGGATACATCGAGAAAATAACAATTTTTTTCTTTGACAAGCTCTGAATAAAGAACAACAAGCTGTTTTGATTTTTTGACTGCCCCGGCGAATACATTGGCGCCGCTCCCGTCTTTAAATGTTTCTGCTATGGGTAAAAGTATAGAAGGTGCCATGATTAAAATTTTCGGCGCTGCTAACATTTCTAAACCATATGGGGAGGTTTGAATGATATCAATAAGCTCAGCCAACCCATTACAAATATCCTCAGCGCTTCGATTGAAATAGACTTTAAGATCATTTGTACCAAGCGCCAAAATCACAAGATCGATAGGGGCGTGTGTATATAAACAAGATGGTAAATAAGTTTTCCCGTTACGATCTGGAGGAATGTGATAATTAAGATTAGTAGTCCTTCCATTTAATCCCTCTTCAATCACATAATAATTTTCACCTAATAAATCTTGTAATATACCTGTCCATCGCTCTGTTCGACAGTACCGCTTAACTGGCAATATTTTTTTATCCATATTTGGTACAAACCCCTCAGCACTCGGTACAAACCCCCAAGTATTCGAATCGCCATAACAGAGTATAGTTTTTTGCGTCATATATTTTGCCTTTTAAAAAATTGAATATAGTATTATCTATATCAATAAAAAATCTTTGTAAGATTTTATTTCTGCATATGTTCCGTCGAGTGCACTCATAAATCCAGCATGAATATATTTAGCCGGCACAAGAAGATCACCAAATTTTAAATCTTTTGTAGCACAAGCATCTTCAATCACTGTGCATTCAAAATGGTAATCAAAGGCAGCTCGCGTTGTTGCATCAATACACATATGACTCATTGCACCAGCAATAACAAGGTGCTTTATGCCCTTCTCATTTAAATGATTGAGCAGTGATGTATCACGAAAACTATTTGGGTAATGTTTTTCAATAACAATTTCTGATTTTAAAGGTAACACTTGCTCATTAATCTTAACTCCAGCGGTATCCGGTAAAAAAAATGTTGCTCCAGGTCGAACTGAAATATGTTGGATATGATAAACAGGTAGTTGTTGCATTCTGAATGACGCTAAAAGTTTGCTGGCATTTTCTGCTGCTTGCTCTATACCTGATAACTCCATTTTGCCGCCTGGAAAATAATCGTTTTGTATATCTACTAATACGAGAGCTATAGTCATCTTAATTCTCTTATTTTTAAAATCATACTGCTCAAACTGCTAAGCTTACTATCTCATAATTTTTCCTGTTTAAAACAATTAAATCTTTACACATAAGATTCGTTTTCATTAGATTAAATTCTTACTCACTAATATCAAAACAACTTTTGAGAATAATATGATGTTTAGTTGGAATAAATTCTATGATTTCATAATCTGCAATGTTTTGAGTATAAAATGGGTCTTCACTTAAAATAATATTTAATTGTTCTCTATCGTCTATCAAAGAAATGATTACACCACCAGTTCGTGGATTTTTAGGCCCCGACAACAGAAAAAAATTATTATTATATCCTTTCTCCAAGAAGCATCGGTGATGCCAAGATAATTATCTATTATTTCAATAGGTGCTTTATAATTTAAAATAATTAGGAACATCTTTTTCCTCAGTAGTTACTGGCCAGTCAAACAAAAATTTCACACACTGATTGTACCTCAAAACGGGTCAGAGTGCTCAATATACTTACTAGACATATAATAAACCCTAACTAGCTTCTCTCCGTCATCAATTACTTTATTGCTTTCATTGCAGAAAAATATCAATGGCCTTCTTATGCCCCGAATTTTGACGAACTAACAATATAATGACAAATAGAATTTATACAGAAAATTTTTGTATCGCTTCACGAGTCAATTCAACCCCAGTACCAGACATATTAGGTACATAAATCTTCCCATCTTTTATTGAAAAATCGTGTGTAAAACAATTTGGCGGGATGATATCTAAATATTCAACCAAAAACCCATTCGGAGACCCTGCAATCAAGCTTGAAGATAACTCTGGCATTAAATGATTACATATAGGAACATTATATACATGAGCCAACTGACAAACTTCAATAAACCCCGTCAAACCCATGCAACTACGAATATCTGGCTGTAAATAACTTGCTAATTTATTATCACAAATTTCTTTAAAAATATTTTTAGACTTAATGTTTTCACCGACAGCAATAGGAATTAAACTTTGTTCAGCAACTTGTTTTAAATCGCTGAGAGGTTGACCAACTGGTTCTTCAATCCAGATTAGATTAAATTCCGCTAAATCACGAATAAGTTTCAGTGCTTCATTGACATTAAAACGTTGGTTTGCATCAGCCATGAGAGTAAATTCATTTCCCATTGCTTTACGTAAATTAGCAATACGATCACGATCACTTTTATCTCCAAGACGAACTTTAAATGCGCCTATACCCTGCGCAGCATTTCTCTGGCAAGCATCAATCAATTCCTGCTCTGAGAGAGAAAGCCAGCCAGCAGTATCATAAACTGAGATACTTGAGCGTGAAAAACAAAAAATTTTGTGTAGCGGGATATTTTTTTCTTTAAGATAGATATCCCAAATAGCTATATCTATCGCTGAAATAACATTATGTAACTCAAATGAAAAAGATGATTTATCATCAAACATGATGTCACTAATTTGTTTTGGTGTCACGATGGGTTTGTTAATAATTTTAGGCACTAGGCAATTTACGCCATCAATCGCTTTATTGTGATTAATCTCACCTAACCCATATACTAATCCTTGGCCACTAACACCCACATTGGTATGCACCAAGCAAACGATACCATCAATTTTGTTGATAATACGGAGATGATTAGAAAATGGTTTTGATAGAGGAATTGCTATTGGTTTAATCTCGATGGAAGTCACTACAACATTTTTTATATCTGTTAGCATTTTACTCACATTTGTTATCCAAATATTTTAGATTATAAATTTCGCTTCTGAGCAATTCACACAATCAACCAAGACAACGTGTAAATAAAAAAAGACCAGAAACCACTCCAGTCTTTTTCAAATATAATATTTTTTGGATTTAATGAAAGATACTTACTATTCGCTAAACATTTCATCTAAAGTTTTTGCGATAATAACAGCATCAGCCCATTCTAATAGTTTTTCTGTATCAGCTTGCTCAATACGCTGTTGGTAATTTGCTGGTATAGAACCAAACTTACGCTGTAGCTGGCGTAAAAGTATAGCTTGTTCACCTTGTTGTATACCTTTTTGAATACCAATTCGTTCTGCTGATGTGATATATCTCATCTGTTTTTCCTCTTCAAAACGTTCAACTTCTTGTATGTATTGTAGCTCAAATGGTTCAGATAATGCCATGACCCAATCGATGAAAGTGTACAAATTTAGGATAGCGGCTTTATCCCAACCTTTATCATATAAGCTGCGAGTTAAGGCTAATTTTGATACAAATCGGCCTTGTTCATTGCGCTTTGTTTTTAAGGCAGATAAATGTGCCAAAATAACCACTGCAAATGGATTGTTGCTTGTCATCAACTCTGTTTGCTGTGCTGCATAATCCAAAAGCTTTACCTTAACAAAGCGAAAAAGTAACTGACAACCCCACAGCTCATGTTCATAGTCTGGCGGACGCCAACTAGGTTGGTCATCTGCTAAAACTGCTAAGCTCACTATAGGCTTACGATACCGATCAAATAATCGATAGTGATAAATGTACATACGCTCAGCAAAGTTAGGCTCTGGCTTGCCTTGCACTTCTATATGCAGCAAAACCCATGTTTCCTCACCATTTGCTCGCCAAACTTTCATGAGTTTATCTACAATGCGTGTACCTTGTTCTGATTCTTTGGTAATGGATGTTAATTCCTTATCTAATGCCTCATATCCTTTAGACCAATTAATTGCTTGAGCCGCTTCCGGATGGCACATGGTCATGAAGGCTTGAAAATAAGTATCTAAAATATCTTTCCATGGTGTATCAAAATTTAGACGCACTAATGTCATTTTATTTCTCCTACTGTAGCAAATTTGTAACAAGCCAAAACTTAACTCATTGATAGTTAAGTCGTTTTATATCGGTTATCAAAAAGCTAAAGCATCGCAAGATGTTGATTTATAATTAAAATTAGTTTATCTTTACGGGCTGCGAACCAGGGGGTCGGGAGTTCGCATTAGCGAACTTGAATGCGCATAGCGCTAATAATCTCTCCGGGCGCGATAATAAATACGTAAGCGTTTAGTTTTAAAATCGGAATAGCTAATCAAACAATTCACTGTGTGATCCAAGTCGAGCAAGGCGCAATGTAGAACGGTCTGGCTTACTATAAATCAGTTTTATATGTTTGTAATCTCGTTTGAATGCAGATGAACGCTCAATCATCCTCATTTAAATCTTCCATGAGAGAATGA
>MGXT01000005.1 GCA_001801465.1 Gammaproteobacteria bacterium RIFCSPHIGHO2_12_FULL_35_23
GTTACAGCTTTGTTAGGCTTAGGGGCAATGGCTAATACAAGAAACAGATTTAACCATACAGCTTTAATGTTTGCCGCAGCAAATGGCCATACAATGATAATAAAAGAATTATTACCCTATTTGAATGCCGCTGCTATCAATAGTCAAAATATTCAAGGAATGACCGCTTTAATGTATGCTGCAAAATATGGTTATGACGATGTAGTGATAGAGTTATTAAATCGATTGAGTCCAGTAGGAATTATTCATGCAAAAAATAATCAAGGAAAGGCTGCTTTAACGCTTGCAGTAATAAATGGCCATGAAGAAGTTGTAAAAAAAATATTAAATAAATTAGAAGCATCGGACTTTAACTCTATTCATAGAGGTAGGCCTGAGCTAATGTATCTATCAGATCTTTTAATGTATGCATTAAAGTTTGGTCATTCTAGCATTGTAAAAATACTATTAACAAAGTTAGAATTCTTTACAATTACAGAACGAAGTATTGGTGGGTTATCAGTCTTAGAGTTTGCTGTTATCAATGGCTATATGGCTATTGTTGAAATGTTTTTAGAAAAACTACATCCATATATTAATGTGATACGGTTTATAAATCCAGCAGGTTATTGTTATAAAGGAAGGACACTATTAATGCATGCAGCAGAAAACGGCCAGGCTGCTATAGTTGAAAAGTTATTAAATATTTTAGTATCTACTAATGATCTACCTAAATGTATCAGAGCAATTAATTATCGAAATCCAAATGACATAACGGCCTTAATGTTTGCTGCTGCAGGGGGGTATACTGAGGTTGTCAAAAAGTTTTTGGCGATATTAAATACTCCAATACTTTTGAACGAAGTGGATGATTTAAAACGTACCGCATTAATGCACGCTGCAATTTATGGTCATACAGCCATCATTGCAGAGTTACTCATTGTTCTAAATGCTGATGAGGATATTAATTTAGCTGATAAGTTTGGTAAAACAGCATTAATGCATGCAGCAGCAAATGGACACCTTGGAATAGTAGCGCTTTTGCTCACTAAATTAAAGCCTACTGCAGCAGTTGCAAAGAATCCCAGAGAAGTATTTGAAGCTTTAATCACAGCTGTTCAATATAATCAAGCCCCAATAGTAACAGAGCTGTTAGCAAAATTAACTTTAAGTGAAATTAACGAACAAAATGAGCAGGGTTTAATAGCATTAATTTTCTTGGCGGCACAAAACAATTCTATTGAGATAATAGCATTATTATTAAATAAACTGCAGGCGGAGACAGCTGAGAGAGAGGAAACGTTTATTACAGCTTTAAGAAGTGCAGCAAGTAGTAACCAGATTGAAGTAATTAAATCCTTATTAATCCAATCAAGAGTTAAGCTACAAAATAAAGTAGGTATTGTTGCTTTAAAAATAATGATTGCCACAGGAAAAGTTGACAATATTAAGAATTTATTAGCTAATTTATCTCTTTCTGAAAGAGTAAAGCTAATTAATCTGCCAGATGAAAATGGTTATACAGCTTTGATGAATGCCGTGAAATGGGGAGAGACTAATGTTGTTAGCGCTTTATTATCTGAATTATCAGCTAGAGATTTATTAATCAAAAATAAGCAAGGAAGAAATGTTTTAATGGTGGCGGTACAAAATTTTAAAATTGAAAATGAACCAATAATAGATTTATTGCTTACTAAATTAAAAGATACAGAGTATTTTAATTTAAAGGATAATGAAGGTCATACAGCTTTAATGTTGGCTATAAAAAGAAAAGATGATAGTTTGATTAGAAAATTGATAAATCAAAGTACTAATATTAACTATCTTTATATAAAAAATAATTATCAGCAAACCGTAATAATGCTAGCTGCTCAACAAAGGGATAATTATGTATTAAGAGCGATATTAGAAAAATTAAATTTTTCTGATAAAACAGTTGTGCAAAGAATATTGCAGACTTTTGCTTCTCAGGATTTAATAATAGTTGCCCAGTATTTATTAGATCTAGCTCATCGATTAGAGCAATATTCCACTGACACTCGAGCAAAAGGTGTGATTAGCAAAATTTTAAATGAGAGCTCGCTTGATACCTTTGAAAATATGTTAGAGTATCGAAAGGAGTTTTTACGAATACAGTTCTTTAAAAAAGAGCATTATCCATTAATTTTAGGAGCCCTGTTAGTAAAGTATCGTTTATTTTGTGAAACCGAGTTGGCAAGTTTATCGGCAACAGGATGGTCACAAGTTACGATGTTTTTTGAGAGACGAAGGCGTTTACCACTCTTGCAAAAAAGGCGTGAACAAATAACAGGATTAAAAAGATGTTTGCAGGGAGATGTTGGAGAGGAAATAGAAGCTTATCATGATGGTGCTTCATCAGAAATACTAGATTTACTTGCTGATAGAATTAAAGAATTTATTACCCCTCCTGTTGAAGGTCCAAGCATTGTGGCAGCAAGCTAATATCGATTATACGTTTTATGGTAAGAGAATAATTATTATTGTTTACGGCGCAGAAAAGCAATCACTAGTAAAATAAACATTAAACAAATAATGGGCCAGTTGTCAAAGAAAACCCATGGCGTAGTCCCTATTGTAGGTTGAATTTGACCTGTGAGTACAAAAGGTTTAAAAGCTGGCGCTATTTTAATAATTTTCCCATGACTATTAACGATAGCCGTCATTCCATTGTTTGTGCTAAATAATAATTCTCTTCCTGTGCTGAGGGCCTGCATTTGCCCAATTTGTAAATGTTGCCAAGCTGCAAAAGAATGGCCAAACCAAGCGTCATCGCTGATGGTAATCAGTAATTGAGCTTGTGGAAGGTCTTGATCAATCAACCGTGAATAAGCAATTTCATAACAAATAAAAGTAGCGACTGGAATTTTATGATTAATTAATAGTAAAGATTGATGCTGAGGACCAGAGATAAAACTAGACATTGGCAGTCTTAGGAAATTTAATAAGTTTTGGAAAGTGTTGATGAGTGGAATGTATTCACCAAAAGGCACTAAATGTCTTTTATCATACTCTCCTTGGCTAGTTCCTAAGGCAATGAGACTGTTATAATAAGTGCTGCGATCGGGATCCACTAAAATCGGAATGCCGGTCATCAACGTACTGTGATGCGCTAAGGCTTGTGCATTTAATTCTGTCGTAATATCACTAGCGTCAGGCAGGGGAATGGGAATTGCATTTTCAGGCCAGAGAATAAGCTGACTATGCCAATGATGTTTAGTTAATTGTTGATAACGTTCAATATTGGCAATGACCCAGTCGGAGTTCCATTTAAGTTCTTGGGCAATATTTCCCTGAACTAAACTTACAGTAATGGGGGCTCCTTTGGGATGCGTCCAATCAATTCGATAGAGCAGCAAACCGGCCCCTAATAAAATTAATATGCCAAGGATTGCAAAATAACGCCTCCAGTTTGGATAAGTAATAAAACAAGTTAACAAACCGGCACAGAAAACGACTAGAAATGAGGTGCCAAAAGTTCCTACGAGAGGAGCAAAACCTGCTAAAGGGCCATTAATTTGGCTAACGCCTAAAAAAAGCCAAGGAAATCCTGTTAAAAATAGTTCCCGCAGCCATTCGAAAAGTACCCAGCTAGCTGGAAACACTAATAATAATTTATAAGGATTAGTAGTGGGCCATAGTTTATTTACAAAGTAGCCTTGTAGAGCCGGAAATAAAGCCAAGGTAAAAATAAATAGGACTGTTATCAGGCCGGCAACTAGAATATTAAGATTGCCAAAGTAATGTACACTGACATAGAGCCAAGAAGTGCCGACACCAAACAAACCCAGTCCAAATAAAAAGCCACGCCATAATGCACGTTTGGCTGAAACATTTAGCCAGGTCATTAAAAGTAAGGCTGGCGTGAGAAGTGCTAGCCAATAATAAGCAAACGGTGCAAAAGCAAACACAGTAGCAATGCCTGCTAATAAAGCAATTAAATCCATAAAATTTAGTAAAAATAGTCGCTTCATTACGTTGAGGAAGAATAGTACAGTTGCTGCATGCGATCGCAGTATTCTTTTAAATTTTTAAATTGATTGGCATAGTCTTTTAAAAGACCTTCAATGGGCACATAATAAATATTGGCCAATGTGGCATACGCACAAGCATCCAAACTTGTTGGTTTGTCACCTAAGAAAAAGGCTTGCTCTCCTAATAAATCAGCTAAGGCTTGGAGATCTTTTTTGCCAAATTCATAGATAGTTTTAGCACGGTGTAAGCCTAAACCATGACCTTGAATTTGTCTGATAATTTTCTTACGAATGACATTGGGTAGCCAAAATTTTAAGAATAATGGCAACTTACCAAAATAAGCTTGTTTCAGGAAGGGCCAATTTTGCGGATCTAACCAGCGAAAATAGACAAGTACCCAATAAAGGTGTTCTTCGATTAATCGTTGTGTAGTTAAAGCTAATGCTTTTTGATGTGCAGTAAGTGTTTGATCGAGCTTATCGCCATAAGCAGTTTTTAAATAGTCAATAATTAAGCTGCTATCAGCAATGAGCTTGCCTTGGTCTTCAATGACTGGAAATTTTCCTGTCGGGCTAACTCTTGGGTTGGCTGTATATTTATTTTGATAGGGCAGTTTTACCATTCGCAAATAGGTTTCTAGCTTCAAGCAAAAAGGGCTGGCATTGGGAATATTCCAGACCGGAAAAAATTGAATTAAAGTAATCATAAGTGTTCTCCAATTGGTCGCTTAGTGTCGCATTTTTTTTATTGAGAGTCATGAGGCTTTTATGAATAACTTTAAAAAAATGTAGTTAATTACAATAGAAGTGACTTGTTAAATTTTTAAATTTAAAGAGACTTTGGAGGGATGGTCAACATAAGCATTATTTTATTAAGAACATGAAATAAAGTTCTTGAGAGAGAAAAAGCCTTTCGCTATTATCTCCTAGTTCGAGCGGGCCATAAATAGATAAAAAAAGCTCATCGAATCTTAGCTGATGGCTAATATTCAGCCAAAATACTCAGTATTGAAATGAAGACGTGTAAATCCCACCAATAGAACTCAGTATTTTGTTAATTGGGTTACATAACTTGAGCAGAATTATTGCATGAATATATTATTCAAAACATTAAAAGAGAAAATAAGAGCTAATCCCTCAGGGTTATATGTTCTATTTTATACAGAGATGTGGGAGTTATTTGGTCGTTTTGGTATTACGGCGTTATTAGTTTTGTATTTGACCAATGTTTTCCATGTAGATGATGCCAAAGCTTTTAGCATTTATAGTGCTTTTATTGCCTTAACTTTTGCCACACCTATTCTTGGGGGGTATTTTTCTGATAAGTATTTAGGAACAAAGCGAGCTATTTTATTAGGGGCTTTCATTATGATTCTCGGGGATGCACTCATGGTTATCCCGGTAGAGTGGATCGTATTTTTAGGATTAGCCATTGTGGCAGTTGGGTCTGGATTTTTCTTGCCCAGTATTCCGCCTTTGGTCAGTGCTCTTTATGAACGAGATGAAAGAAAACGTGACGCGGGCTTTACTCTGTACTATTTAGGTAAAAATTTAGGGGCTTTGATTGCTCCCATCCTGTGTGGTTTTGTCGGTCAGTGGTTTGGAATTAATTATGCTTTTATTTTAAGTACAGTAGGAATGATTTCGGGTGTTATCATCTTTTTATTGGGTCAAAAGCACCTGTCTTTTTATCATCAACAGGCTAAGTCAGCTAAGAAAAAATTTTATGGTCTTTCGACTAATACTCTCATTTATTTAATTGCAGTGATTATGGTTCCTGTGGTGATGTTAGTGTTGGCGACCAATATTGATGGCTATCTGTTGGCGGTGACAGGGGTTATTTGTGCGGTGATCTTAACAGCTATTTTAACTAAGCGTTCAATGGTTGAAAGAAAACACACTATTGCTTTATTAATTGCTATTGCTTGTATGATTATCTTTGAAGCTTTTTTAGGTCAGGGTGGTACCACACTTAATTTATTTATTGAACGTAATATTAATCGCCAGTTCTTGGGAGTTATTTTCCCACCGGGTTTCTTTTATGCATTAGATCCTGTTTTTATGCTATTGATGGGACCTTTTTTGGCCGGCTTTTGGATGCGTCTTGCTGATCGAGGCAAAGAACCAGCGGTAACCACCAAATTTGCTTTAGCGTTATTTTTATTGGCATTAGGGTTTTTAGTTTTCGTTTTAGCCGCTCATCAAGCAACCTTAACGGGCTCAGCTTCTTTGATTTATATAGTCGTTGCCTATTTTTTATTTCCTATGGCAGAGTTATGTATTATTCCTATTAGCTTATCATTGGTTACCAAAATGTCCCCGGTTGGTTTGAATGCTTTAATGGTAGGTATTTGGATGCTCTCTAACGCCGCGTCTTCTTATTTTACGGGAGAAATTTCTAAAATCGGACAAGTTAATTTTCCTTTAAATACCACCGCCTCTTTACAACAAGCAGCAGCCATTTATCAACATTTATTTGCAGATACCGCAAAAATATTAGCAGTAACTGGAATTTTGATTTTGTTAATAGGACCTATTGTAAAACGCTTAATTAAAGCTAAAGCTATAAATTAGATTTAATTAAACGTTTCACTAGATTCCCGCAAAGTTCATCTATCAGGATGAAGTTGACAACAGCATGGCTAAGAAAGCAATGCTTAATTCACATGGATTGTCTGTAGTAATTAGCAATCATTTTGATGATTTAGGTTAAGAATTTATTAAGGAGCATACTATGAAATTTAAAATGAAGACATTAGTCATAGCCTTGGGCGCCTTAAGTTGTTTAAGCGTGGCTTATGCCACCGATAGTTCCCAAGCACAGTTGGCCAATGAGTTACAGTCAGTGAGCCAAGAAATGCAACAACTGCAAACCCAAGTTGTGGCTTTGCAAGACCAGGTAACTGTTTTAAGATCAAAACTAAAACAGCAGCGAACTACGAGTGTACCGACCAATCAGATTTCTCCTGAAAGTAAACGAGTGGTAACAACTAATAATGGTTCTAATAATGAGACATCAAAATCCACTCAACCCTTAACGCCTCAAGAGCTTAAAATTAGGCAGCGACTTTTATCTTTTGGTACTGATGTAGTGACAGGACCTTTTACCAGTGGGCCGACTTATTATAATGGTAGTGACTTGATTGTTAACTCACCTAGCATTAATGAAGATGTGACTTTGTTACGTCGACGAGCAGACAGTATTATTGCTAGAAGGAAAGTAGGTTTACCATCAGCTCCCAATCCTCGCTTAGTATTAAGTGGAGCCTTAGAAGGCATTGTCCAGTATAGTAGTTCTTATCAAGGTAAATCCACCAGTGATATCAATCTTGCAACTTCGAAATTAGATATTTTTGCGGAAATTACTAATTGGGTAAATGGTTACATGAGCTTTGCCTATGATGATTCACCGCCCAATACCAGTGCAAACAGAATTGATAACTCCCGTTTATTCTTAGATAAGGGATTTATTACTATTGGTAATTTATTGTCATCTCCAGTCTATGGTAGCATGGGCCAGATGTATTTACCTTTCGGTCGCTATAGTTCTAGTATGATTAGCTCGCCGCTCACTCAATATGTAGGTCAAACCAAAGCTCGAGCCATTGTAGTGGGCTTTCATCCTTATGAAGGGGCGGGTAAGCCTTATGCAGAAGGATTTGTCTTTCGTAGTGCTGCGAACAGCAATCCTAATCGTATTAATGGTTTTGGTGCTGATGGGGGTTATGCTTTTCAATTGGCTCAAACTACAGGAGATATTGGTATTGGTTATATTAATAATTTGGCCGATGCAGCAGGTTTCCAAGATAATGGTTTAGGTAGTGCGTATTACCAGGGTTTCAATCAAAGCTCAACTACAGAAAATTTAGTGCATAATGTAGCGGGTACTGATATTCATGCAGTATTTGGTTGGGGGCCCTTAATTTTCATTACTGAGTATGTCACTGCAATTCAACGTTATTCGCCAGCAGACTTAACTTATAATGGCCATGGTGCTAAACCCTCTGCTTTAGATGCGGAAGCCACTTACTCCTTTAATCTTTGGACTAAACCTTGTACCTTTACCTTAGATTATGGCGCCTCACGTCAAGCGCTTGCCTTAAATATTCCAAGAACACGTTATGGCACAGCCTTCCAAGTTGCAATTGTAGCCGATACTTTATTTACCATAGAATATTTGCATAATATTAATTATGGTAAAAATGATACAGCGACTGGGGACTCGACAACGGCTTATACAGCTGCTGACTTAGGTAAGAGCTCTAATACTATGAATGCGCAAATAGGCGTATATTTTTAGTCTATTCTATGTTAATAGCATCTTTTTAAGTTTTAAAAAGATGCTATTAACTTCTCACTAAAACTTGTAAGTTTTCACCAAACTCTTGTCGATATAATTGCTTAGTGATTGTAAACTGTGAAGATAACTTGGTTGTTTCTTCAGCATTTTCAGGATCACTCGGATGGTGATGAATATAACGACCACGCAAAGCTAAGCAGTCGATTAAGTATTGCTTAGTATACAAAATGTGATTATGCCAAAATTCATCAATATCCCGAGTTGGTATCAAAGGATGCTCAGGATATCTGATTAATAGCCATAAAAAACGTTTATATAAAGTTTCACATTGAGTTATCAGCTCAGGTTGCCAACGCGGCAAAGGATAGTGAACTGAACACATTTTGCGGCTAATATAACCTAGATCGAGCTGCTCAAGATAAGTCTTTGCCTTGGTTAATGAGGGGGCAGTGTTCATAGCTTATTGATTAGCAATGCAATTACCGCTTTGACAATGACCACTGCAACGTGCTTCTTGTCGTGAAGCTGCGACTTCTATATCAGTAAAAGTACCCACAACTGTCTCTTGGCTAGGGCTCATAAAAATGGCATTTAATTCAGTTTTTTCTGTTAACATAGTAGTATTCCTCAATAAGATTTCTAGTGATGGCTATTATAAATTAGCCAATTGATAAAGCAACCTATGGAATATTTAAAGTTTGGATGTTAATTGATTCAAGTCAATTAATATTAACTACCAGGTTGCAGCCTGTTCATTTGGAAAGATTTTGATGACTTGCGTTACCCCGGAAATTTGACTGGCAAGGGTAACTATTTTATTGGCTTGTTCGTTGGTAACAGATCCCATTAAATAAACAGTACCTTGTTGAGTAATAATGGTGAGCTGTGCGGTTTGCAGAGACTTATTTTTCATAATATCTACTTTAATTCGGGTAGTAATCCAATAATCTTTGGCTCGAGTTAGTTCAGAGCTTGGCGAGGCTATAATAATTTCATTATAAAGTTTCATAATGCCGTGAGTTGTTAAAGCAATTCTTTGAGCTTGAATTTTTAATTCTTTTGTTGGTGCTTGACCTGTTAATAAGACATAACCATTAAATACAGTCACCTGAATATTGCATTCATTACTAAAAATAGGGGTACTAAGTTTTTTGCGAATAGATTGTTGAATTTGTTGATCAGAGTTAATTTCTGGTGCAGTTCTTTTATCATGAATATAAACAGCGGCCATAACTACTGTTGCAGCACCACCTAAAACCAAAGGGATGCAACCAGATAATAAAGTTGCCATAACTATAACAAGAGCTAATTTTTTTAACATATTACATTTCGCCAAATAAAGATTGATCAATTAAATCACATAGACAATGAATAATTAGCAGATGTGTTTCTTGAATGCGAGAAGTTTTTTCTGCGGGCACTCGAATTTCGATATCAGCAGGATAAAGCAAGCTCGGTACTTTACCTCCCTCTTGACCTGTTAAAGCGATAATCAGTAAATTACGATCATGTGCAGCTTCAATAGCACTTAACACGCTGGCTGAATTGCCGCTGGTAGAAATGGCCAGCAAAACATCGCCTTCACTACCTAAAGCTCGAATTTGTTTGGCAAAAACGTCATTATAATGATAGTCATTAGCAATGGAGGTTAAGGTTGAAGTATCAGTGGTTAAGGCAATAGCAGGCAAACTTGGTCGTTCGCGTTCAAATCGGTTAATTAACTCAGAAGAAAAATGTTGCGAATCACTTGCTGAGCCGCCATTGCCACAACTTAGAATTTTATTACCATTTAATAAGGCTTGGACCAAAGCCTGCGCTGCAAGGCTGATAGAAGAAGCTAATTTATCACGTGCTTTTTGTTTGGTTGCAATGCTTTCATCAAAGTGATGTTTTATACGGTTAATAGCATCCATAATTTTTATTTTTCTCCCAGTCATTAATTAAGTTATTTGTTTAATCTGTTTTTTTTGTATCCTAGTGGCGACTTAAGGCGAAGCGCTTAACTCAGCTATACCATTATTAAAATAAGCGACTGCAAGTTGGCGATAAACTTGTTGATTACTTAAATAAAGATTGCCGGTTACTCCTGATATAGCAAAAGTTGGTAGTAGCGTTAAGCGATTAAATTGTAGGCCTAGTTTATAGGCATCAATACCTACTGCAAAAAGGCGATTATAATTTCTAAAATTATTAGGCCAGGTTTGACTGATCTGAGTTCTTAAAGCACTGCTGTCACCAGCGTTACTTAATAAAAATGGCATATCGCAAAAATAAGCACTGTCCAGGTCTTTATTAACAGTAGGATTAGGATAACCGCTATAAATAAAATCAGTTGAGAAAACAGGTAAATTACCAGCAAAATAATATTTTAATAAGGGAAGAATTTCAGTAGCTTGATTAGGTGCTGCTACCAAGAAAATACCATTAACATCTTCTCGTCGTCTGGGGAGGGCTTTTAATTGTTGAGCGGTCAGCTTTTCTAACGCTTCTTTACGTAAAGCACTTTGGTTTACATGGAGTATATTGGCAATTTGATCATTCAGATCAGCATTTTGGAATTGTAAAGAATCTACTACTACACCACCTAGTTGTTGCCAACGTGTTGTAAAGCTTTGCAACACCGCTTGTCCCCAATCACCATTAGGTGTAATCGTTAAGATTTGACTTACACCATGTTGCCAGGCTGTATTGGCAGCTTCAGTAGCAGCTTGCGTCGGGGATAAACCAAATTCAATTAAATTGGGCGAATCAATAGAATCAGTAGTGTAATTCAGTGCAATCGTTGGCACAGTTATCGAACTACTATCTGCTAGGGTGGCTACTTCTGGTTTAGTTAAAGGACCAATAATTAATTGAGCACCATTATTAACAGCCTGTTGATATAAGCTAGCAATATTTTGGTTGTTGGTGTCATATACTTTAATGGTCGGCTTAGCGGAGACAGGCGTAGCATAATAAGCACTCATAAAACCGTTGAGAACTGAATTACCCATGGGGCCAAATTGACCAGATAAAGGCAATAGCAAGGCGATTTGGGTAGGGATTGGTGCTTGCGCAGCAGCGGTTAGTTGCGTGGCTGCGGGAATAAGCAGGTTGGCCGGATGATTGGAATAAGTTTGTTGCCATTGCTGAATAGCACTGACTAGACCGGCTGGATTATTAGATTGCTGTTTAGTAATGAGAGCGAGTTTAAACCAAGCATTCACATAAGAGTTGTTACTAGTATTTAAAACAGTATTCATATCAGTTAAAGAAACACTTTGTAAACTTAACCATAGATTATTTAAATCATTTAAATTAGTATCATTTAATAATTGATAAAGCTGCATTTGAAACACTAAACTAGTAGCAAGTTGATTGCTGCGTAAATAAGCTTGGGTTGCAATATTATAATAAACTACTTGTTGGTCAGAAGTTAAATTATTAACGGACTCTAATTTATTTAAAATAGCTACTGCAGCTTTAGGTTGATCTAAGGTTAATTTTAAATAAGCTTGTAAGATATTAAAATAAATTGCTTGTGAACCTTGTAAATTGTTGTTAGCCAGCAATTGTAATTCTTGACTCGCTGCATTTAAATTGCCATCTTGTAACATGCGCGTTGTGGCTAAGAGTTGATAATTTATTTGTACACTATTACTACTTGCTGCAGCTTGATTTAAATAACTACTTGCTGATTGAGGTAGTGAGGGGATATTGTAAGAGTAATTGACCTGCTGTCCACTGGGCGTAGCGCAGGCAGCTAAGGTTAACAAGATGGTTAAACTTACTAATATTTTTGCTTTCATGCATCAAATCTTCAAACAATTTAAAAGTTGCATTATACGGCATAATAGCTAAAAAAGTTAACTTTAAATGTAAATATAGGTATGATGAACCGCTTTCAAGACCTAATAGGCTAAGTAACGAAAATGTCACATTCTAAAACTGGAAAATTACTACCGTTTTTATTTTTATTGACCTTATTATTTTTGATTATGGAAATAGCGGCCTATAGTATGACAAGTCAGGGTGCTATTTACGTCTTTACTTTGATCAAAAAAAGATCCATTCAAATCCCTTTTAATGTTTTTGAAGGCCAGTTATGGTTTTTGTTAGCTCAACTCGCGCTACATATTGTTTATACTTTAATCATTTGGTTAGAGGCACGATTGATTGGTCATTTGTTTAACTATAGTTGGTCTAAAACTTGTCGACTAGGTTTTATCATCTGGTTTGGGAGTACCTTGACGGTACTTTTTGCGAATCAGGTTTTTTATCCAGCTTCTGGTTTTGCATTATTAACCGCTAGTATCCTGCCTCCTTTGTTAGCCATGATCTTGATGATTATGGGGGTTATACTGGTCATAATTTTTGCCACATTAGCATTGGCTACGTTATTAAAAATACTCTGGCAAAAAAGTCCAGCCTTGAATATTGTTGTTTTACTCATAGGTTGTGCAGGCTATTTATTATTTTTAGATCTAACTAAAACCGCAATGGCAGACACTCTTGCTACTTCCTCCGCATTACCTAATGTCATAATTATTGGGGTGGATTCATTACGCGTTGACTATACTGATTTTGGTGGCTATCAAGGTGATCAGCTTATTACCCCAAATCTAGATAAATTTTTACAATCAGCAACTATTTTTAATCAGGCCTATACGGCTTTAGCCAGAACATTTCCTTCGTGGACGGCAATTTTAACAGGGGCTTATCCTATTCATAATGGTGCAAGAAGTAATCTTGCTTACCAAGTTCCTTTGCAGTTACAAGATACGCTAGGTAATTTATTGCAACAAGCTGGCTATACGACAATTTATGCAACCGATGATAGACGATTTAGTAACATCAGTCATCGCTATGGATTTAATAAATTAATTGGTCCTAAAGAAGGTGCTAATGATTTTGTGTTAGGGGCTGTTAACGATTTACCCTTGTCAAATTTAATTTTAAATACGCGTTTAGGACAATATTTATTTCCATATAGTTATGGTAATCGAGCGGCGTTTGCTAATTATAAACCTGAAGCATTTAATGCTATGGTAGAAAGAAAATTATTGCGTTTACCCAAGAATAAGCCTGTATTTTTAGCGATTCATTTTTGTTTACCACATTGGCCATATACTTGGGCCGATCAAGTGTATACAACATCAATGTTGCCAGTTGGTCTTTATACAAAAAGTGTGGAGCGAGCCGATCAACAAGTAGCGAGTTTTATTGCTTTTTTACAAGTTAATCATTTTCTTGATCATGCTATTGTTATTGTCATTTCTGATCATGGTGAAAGTCTTCTAAAGCCGCATGATAGGATTATTGATAAAGGTGGATATGTTGAAGGCCCTCATAGTATGAAAAATGTGTTTACTTTGTTAGACGCTAACAGTATCAGAGGATTTGCTTTTGATACTTCTTATGGCCATGGCACTGATGTTTTAAGTCTATCACAATACCATACGGTGTTAGCGTTTAGAACATTTGGTATGAATCCTGAAAATGTGGCAGGTCACGTTAAAGCAACAGTTTCTATGATAGATATTAAGCCTACCATTTTAACTCTATTACACCTACCAGCGCCCGGCTCAGATGGTATTTCTTTAACTCCTTTTATCTACCATTCACAAAATAAAATTATTACACCGCCTATTTTTTTAGAAACAGGATTTACACCAGATAGTATTAAAGGGGCTAATATTAATATTCAAAATACTTTGGTCCAAGGTATTAAGATTTTTAAAATATTACCCAATGATAAATTAATTGTGAAACCGGCTATGAAAGCAGAAATTTTGGCTAGCAAAGAACGAGCAGTTATTTATCAAAATTGGGTGTTGGCTTTATATCCTAGACCTAATCAATTAATTATCCCTGTTTTAGTCAATCGTGAGACAGGAGAATGGACAGAAGATTTAACCTCTAACTTTGCTAAACAATCGCCAGCCAAACTAATGTTTGCTCAATTGAAAGAGCTTTATGGAAATGAGATTACTTATGTTTATCCTAATAGCTAGTTGAGGTATCGGTAAAGTCAATATATTTATATTTTAATTCAATAGCTTAGCTATTTTCAGTAAAGGTAGTCTAATAAAAACGAACTAGTCTATAGCCAATGTATTTTTAATACTTTGCTTAAACTTTGTTTGGGCATAATAAAGTAAGATAGAAGATGCATGAATCTAGTAGATTCGTTAAAATAGCCAAAACTTCTACTGGAGATTTCTATGACTTTTAAAAATAACCCGCTCAATAGCTTTGATCCAGAATTATGGGCAGCTATTAAAGCTGAAGAAAAGCGTCAAGAAGAGCATTTAGAGCTTATTGCTTCGGAAAACTATGCCAGTCCCAATGTCATGCAAGTCCAGGGTTCTGTGTTAACCAATAAATATGCAGAAGGTTATCCGCATAAACGATACTATGGCGGTTGTGAGTATGTTGATATTGTTGAACAATTAGCTATTGATCGATTAAAAGCATTATTTACAGCTGATTATGCAAATGTGCAGCCTCATTCAGGTTCTCAGGCTAATACGGCAGCTTACATGGCCTTGATTCAACCAGGGGATACTATTTTGGGCATGAGCTTGTCTGAAGGTGGACATTTAACCCATGGGGCACCAGTTAACTTTTCAGGGAAACTTTATCATGCTGTGCAATATGGATTAGATCCTAAAACAGGTGAAATAGATTACCAGCGAGTTGAAAAACTGGCTTACGAGCATAAACCAAAATTAATAATGGCTGGTTTTTCTGCTTATTCACGAGTAGCTGATTGGCAGCGATTTCGTGATATTGCTGATATGGTTGGTGCTTATTTAGTAGTCGACATGGCACATGTAGCAGGGTTAATCGCAGCAGGACTTTATCCTTCTCCGGTAGCTATCGCTGATATTACGACCTCTACTACTCATAAAACCTTGCGCGGTCCACGTGGTGGTTTCATTTTAGCAAAAGCCAATCCTGAAATTGAAAAAAAACTCAATTCAATTGTGTTTCCAGGTATTCAAGGTGGTCCTTTGATGCATGTAATTGCAGCGAAGGCCGTTGCTTTTAAAGAAGCTGCAATGCCTGAATTTGTGATATATCAAAAGCAAGTGATTAACAATGCTAAAGTCATGGCAAAAACCTTACAGGGACGAGGCTATGAAATCGTTTCTGGCGGAACTGATAATCATTTGTTCTTAGTTAGCTTAATTGATAAAGATATTACCGGTAAGGATGCAGAAAGAGCGTTAGGACTAGCTAATATTACCGTTAATAAGAACACAGTTCCCAATGAGCCGAGATCACCTTTTGTCACCAGTGGTTTAAGAATAGGTACGCCAGCCATTACTACTCGTGGTTTTAAAGAAGATCAATGTCAGCAAGTTGCTAATTGGATTTGTGATATTTTAGATGATTTGGCTAATGAAAAATTAATGATGCAAGTTAAGCAGCATGTGTTAATGCTTTGTAAAAAGTTTCCCGTCTATGCAGAAGATAACCAGTAACAACCGAGGATGTTATGTTTTGTCCATTTTGTAGTGAAGAAGATACTAAAGTCATAGACTCACGTTTAGTCAGTGATGGCAGTCAAGTTCGCAGAAGACGTGAATGTAGTAAATGTGGAGAGCGATTTACTACTTATGAAATAGCAGAATTAGTTATGCCTAGAATTATCAAGAGTGATGGTAAGCGTGATGGCTTTGTAGAAGAAAAACTCCGTGCTGGTATGCTGCGGGCCCTAGAAAAACGTCCAGTATCAAGTGAAGTGGTGGAAGCTGCGATTAATCATATTAAGCAACGTTTAAGAGCATCTGGTGAGCGAGAAATCTCTTCTGCATTGTTAGGTGAGCTGGTGATGGAAGAGCTTAGAGTGTTAGATAAAGTAGCTTATGTACGATTTGCCTCTGTGTATCGAAATTTTGAAGACATGGATGCTTTTCATGAAGAAATTAAAAAACTTAAAAAAGAAGAAAAGGTAAAATAAAGATGAAGCCGATTATGCGTCATAAAGCTCGTTTTCATGCCTTACAGGCACTCTATCAGGTATTGTTTACGCAGGATATTGCCGAAACGGTTATTGTGCAGCATGTTGATGAAATTAATCCAGATAAGGTAGATGTTGAGTATTTTCGAAAATTAACGGTAGGGATATTAAATGACCCTGCGCAACTAGATGAAAAGTTTAAACCATTTTTAACTCGAGCCTTATCAGAGTTAACGCCTATTGAACACTGTGTGTTAAGACTAGCTACCTATGAATTGCTTTATTGTTCAGAAGTGCCTTATAAAGTAGTGATTAATGAGGCTTTAGAATTAAATAAAGCCTTTGGTGCTCAAGAAGGGTTTAAATTTGTGAATGGTGTTTTAGATAAAGTAGCTAAACAGCTACGTGCTTCGGAGTTAATAGATCAGGGCAAGTAACCAATAAGTAGTAACCATGCTTAAGGTAAATAAACCATCTAGTAATTTAAATGAATTTGCTATCATCGAGACCTATTTTAATCGTCAGCCAAAGCGTGTTGAAGTGATTCAAAGTGTCGGGGATGATTGTGCTCTCATTAAACCACCGGTTAATGCTTTGTTGGCCATTTCTACTGATACTTTAATAGAAGGAACCCACTTTTATTCAACTATTGCGGCTGCTGATTTAGGATATAAGGCTTTGGCAGTTAATTTGAGTGATTTAGCTGCAATGGGAGCTGAGCCTGCTTTTATATTGCTTTCTTTAACACTTCAAGAAGCCAAAGCAGATTGGCTTTTAAAATTTGCTGAAGGCTTTTTTGAATTAGCTACGGAATTTAATATAGATTTAGTGGGTGGTAATATTGCTAAAGGTCCTTTGTCAATCACGGTTCAAGTTCAAGGTTATGTAAAGGAAGGTAAGCAGCTAAAACGTAGTGCCGCTCAAGTTGGAGATTTAATTTTTGTAAGTGGAGAACTAGGAACGGCTGGGACGGCCTTACAAACCATCAAGCAAGATTTAAATATTAATGAAGCTCAAAAAGCAGTGCTTATGCGTGCTTGGCAAAGGCCTTATCCAAAAATCAATTTGGGGCTTATACTAAGTGATATTGCGCATGCAGCTATAGATATTTCAGATGGGTTGGCGGCTGATTTGACTCATTTGCTACAAGCTAGCCAAGTAGGGGCTAGATTAGAAGAAAGTAAACTTCCTATTGCGCAGATAGTGAAAGAAATTTTTTCTTACCCGGAGGCTTTACAATTAGCTTTAACTGGAGGTGAGGATTATGAGCTTTGTTTTACCGCGCCAGCTCAATATCAAAGCTTGCTGGAAAAAAACTATCATTGTCGAGCAATTGGTGTTATAGAATCTGAACCAGGCTTGCGTTTACAGCAAGTAAACGGTAACATTTTGCCACTTCAGCAAATGGGCTTTAGACATTTTTAAGAGGATTGCATGCAGCATCGAGCGCCTACAACGGTATGGACTAATCTTATTCATTTTTTAGCTTTTGGTTTTGGCAGTGGTGCTATTCCCTTTGCCCCAGGAACAATGGGTACGCTAGTTGCTATCCCAATTTATTTATTGATTGCTCAACTGTCTTTGCCTCTTTATTTATTAATGGTGTTAATTTTGTTTGTAGCGGGCATTTGGTTATGTGAAATAGCAGCACGTGATACGGGTGTACATGATCACCCAGGAATTGTCTGGGACGAAATCGTTGGTTTTTTAATTACGATGATTGGTGTGCCACCAACTTTTAAATGGATTTTATTAGGATTTATACTATTTCGTTTGTTTGATATTTGGAAGCCTTGGCCCATTAGAACTATAGATCGAAAAGTTAAAGGTGGTTTAGGTATTATGCTAGATGATGTTTTAGCTGCAATTTTCGCTTTTGTTATAATGCAATTAATTGCAATTTTAATGGGTCTGCCACTTTAATTATTTTAAGTTATCATCAAGGTGTGTAGCCATCGGCTTCTTCTTTGTTAATAATTTCTGGCTCTTCATCTATTATTATAGGTAAAAATAAAGCAGATCTTTTTGCGCTGGAGGCAGTTCTTGCAGCGTGTAATCCAGAAAAATCAGTAGTTATTTTTGTTGCCGTTAAGCTGGCAGCTAACTGCCTATAGAGAGCAGCTTTTATAGGATCAGTTGGAAAAAAAGTAGGCGTAGGGGTTCTTGCTATGGCAGCTGAAGTAACACTGGCAGGACTTTCAGTTGCAAAAGAAGCTGCTGCTCCTTCTCCTACTGCCTTAGATGTTTGCAGATCAGCTAAAATTTTTGCTAAAAAAGCGGCATCGATTTCAGCAGTCATCATTGCACTCTTCTTACCTACGCAAACTCTATCCTCATCTTCATCAAGTGCACCTGGAGGAACACTAGGCGTTACTTTTTCAGTTTTAGCGCTAGAGCTAATACCTAATTTTTCTAATAATTCAGGAAATACTTGCATCGCCTGTAAAAAATTAGGAAGTTCATTAAAAGTAGGGATAGCTTCAGCTAAAGTAGCTATATTATTGAGAATGGTTAGACTTAATTGTCTTGCTTCCTCATAATAAGCAGGGTGAATGGGGCCAACTCCTTTTACTGCACCGATTTTTTTGGTTTGCGTGGGATCATAAGAATCTATATAAATGTTTTCTACTACTAATTTGTAAGCAATAAATTCTACATTCTCAGGGATAAGCTCTGGATGATCATTGAAAAAAGCAAGTAACTCATTACCATAAGTTTCAAAATCATCAAAGTAAATAAATTTAATAGGTTTATCAGGATGTTTGTTAGCTAACTCTTGAATTTGAATCCAGGTGTTTAAAAATTTACCATGATCACAAAGCGTATGATGTTCAATGGATTCATCTAAAGCTGCAAAAGAACCAGGTTTTACGCCATCATAATCATTAAAATATTCAGCACCAGGAAGACTATTAAAGATATCTAGATATCGTGTAGCCTTTGCACAAATACGTGGATGAGTTAAATATAAGCCAGGACGGAATCTCTTACCTTGTAGGCGCCAGTATTCTGGAAATAAATCAGCGGTGACTAAATTATCAGGATCTATTTTTACTTGCCAACCAGGTACTTCTATTAATTTATTTAGTAAATCGACTACTTCTTTAAATAAAAAAATTGACCCACTATAGACAACAGCACGTCGCTCAGGCGCTAGAAAATCATATTTGTTTAGTATATTGTGTCGGTCAGAATTTAAGTCTTGGCGTAAAGAGGCGATATATGAATAAATTTGTACAGTGGGTAAATCAGCCGCAGCTTCACTAGGGCTTGCAATGTTAGTCAAAGTTTCTCGAATAAGTTCATTAAAGAATTCTCTAAGTAAGGCGAGTTTACTGTCAGCTTTTTCAGGATTAATGTGATAGCCTTTCGTAAATGAGTGTGCAAATTGGCCTATAGAGCCATCATGATCGAAAGCAAAACCAAAAACAAATTTTGACATTTAGGAACCCTTTTTCTTATTATTTTTGTAATATCAGTATACCAAAAAAAATTGCTCAAGTAAAAAAATATTAAGGTTTTTATAGGGGTTTTTCTTAATATTTCCTTAATAATTACTGATAGTACTAAATAACTCATGACAAAAGTTAATTGGCTAAACCAATAAATTAAAGTTGTTTGAAGAATTTAAGTTACGTATTTCGAGTAAAAGATTTTTAATCTTGAATATGGCAGGGGAAGAATACTATTAAAATATTTAAGATTATCGGCGTAGCGTTTTTTTATAACGCTAGAAAAATAATGGCAATATTCAAGAGACGGCTTTTTAACTGCTTGATAAAATGGATATTTGTGTGATTTAGCAAGGAATATATTATTTGAGAGATTGTTTTGAATCACAAAAGGTTACAACTATTCACAAGTTGCGATCAGCATCTAAGATGCTGACTAGCTATCGAGGGTTGGAGCTACTGATTAGTAGTTAGAGTTAGAAACAAGATAATAATTTAATGGGCTTTGGGGGTATGGTTACTTAATTTAACTTTTTCTAACATAAATATTAGGGGGATTAAAATTATAAACGTAATGGTAATTACCCAGTAAGCATCCACAAAAGCAATCATAGTGGCTTGTGAGCTAAGTTCTTGGGCTAAGCGCTGAACAGCTTGTGGTTGGTTAACTGCTAAATGCACAAGTTGTAGCCAACGTTGTAAATTATAAGCTGTAACTTGAATATAGCCTCCTAAGATATTCCAATTAATTTGGGTTTCAAAAGTAAGAATCGTACTCAAAATAGAAATTCCAATTGAACAACCTAAGTTTCTGCCAAAACTAAATAAGCCAGAAGCTTCAGCATAGTCTTTCTGCGGTAAAGTACTAAGCGCTAAAACCGAAATAGGCACAAAAAATAAGCCCATTCCAAAACCTTGAATAGCACCCTGCCAAGCCATTACACTAAAGCTGGCTTGTAGGTTTGTCTCGCTCATTAAATAGGTGCCAAAATCAGCAATGATAATACCGCTTAATAGTAGCCAGCGCTGATCTACTCGTTTAGATAAAATAGCAGTAATCATCATACTGACTGCCGCAGCAATTCCTCTAGGCGCCATGACTAAACCAGCATTTTCTGCAGTATATCCCATTAAGTGTTCGAGCATTAAAGGTTGAATAGAAATAGCACCAATAATACCAATGCTAAAAAAAGTAAACATAAAAGTGGATAAACAAAAGTTGCGATTACTAAAAAGTCGTAGATTAATGATATTATCTTTTTTTAAAATCCCACGGACTATAAAAGTGCTTAACAATACGATGGCAGCAATACAGATAGCTTGGATAAAATCAGAACTAAACCAACCACTAGAATTACCTCGATCTAGAAAAACTTGTAAGCAGCCAATTCCGGTGGCCATTAAAAATAGTCCAATTAAATCAATTTTGGGTTTTTTAGGAAGTGTTTCAGTGATGGATTCAAACGTTAAAAGTAAGGCAATGAGGCAAACAGGAACATTGATATAAAAAACCCAGCGCCAATTTAAAACCTCTGTGATATAGCCACCTAAGGTGGGACCTAAAACTGGTGCTACCATAACCCCCATTCCCCAAATTGCCATGGCTTTGCCTTGGTCTTTTTGCGAATAAGTGTCACGTAAAATATATTGTGATAAGGGTACTAATACAGCACCAAATGTTCCTTGCAAAGTTCTAAATAATACAATTTCCGTCAAAGAGGAAGAGAAGCCACACATTACAGAAGCAATTAAAAAGCCGCTGATTGCAAATATTAGTAATTTTCGTCGTCCTAGTAAATTAACCAACATACCTGTTAGTGGCATAACAATTGCAGAGGAAACAATATAAGAAGTTAATACCCAGGTAATTTGATCGGTGTTGGCACCTAATTCCCCCATCATAGTTGGCAAGGCAACGTTAACAATGGTCATGTCTAGTATTTCAATGATGGTTACTAGCATGACACAAAGAGTAATTAAAATAACATGTAATCGATCAGGTTTAATTGTTTGTATAGTGCGTATCATGGATGTGTTGTATCAATAATAACCTTAGCGCTCGCTCCGATTCGTAAAGGGAGTTGAGAAGATGTATTGGTAATGATTATTTTTACTGGAAAGCGTTGAGTGACTTTTACCCAGTTACCTGTGGCATTTTCAGGGGGTAATAAAGAAAAGGCTGCACCACTGCCAGGGCTCACTTTGTAAACCTGACCCTTAAAAGGATGGTCAGGATACATGTCAGTAACAATGATAGCTGATTGTCCTGATCTAATTCGATCTAATTGAGTTTCTTTAAAATTAGCATCTACCCACCAAAGATTGTTTTCAACAATATCAAAAAGTTCATTACCTGCTTGTACTAAGGTACCAGGGCGAACATCAAAATTGACAATAATACCGTTATTAGGGGCAATAATCATGGCATAGCTTAAATTAAGATTAGCTTGATCAAGTTTGGCTTTGGCTGCTCTCACAGTAGCATTCAGATTGCCTTGTGCACCTAATTCTGCCAGGGTTTCATCAAGATTTTTATAAGCGGCTTGTAAGCCAGCTTGAGTTACTTGAAGTTGATTAATGACTTCATCACCTTGCTGTTTAGAAGCTTGACCATCTTTGACTAAGGCAAGAATTCGACGGGCATTATCTCTAGCCAGAGTTAAATCTGCCTGCTTTTGTGGAATCTCTGTTTTAGCAATATTAACTGCGGCCACAGCTGATTGTTCTTTTTGTAAGGACAATGCTAATTGTGCTTCTGCAGCATTCACTGCAATTTGAAAAGGCCTGGGATCGATTTGTAATAGAGGTTGGCCTTGCTTAACAGTTTGGTAGTTTTCAACAAAAATTTGTGTGACGGGCCCAGAAACTTGCGGTGAAATATGAATAACATTAGCATTAAGATAGCTATCATCAGTTGATGGATAAAGGGTTTCATGATGCCAGTAGATCAAAATACCTAAGGCAATAAAAGCAACCACGATTAACCAAACAATAATTTTAAAAAAAGCTTTCATAATTTAACCTAACTAAGCAAGCTGACTTGCAGGATACCATTAACGTTGCTAACTTTACAAGTCTCGCTTAGTGAGAGACAATGATGAATTCTATGTTTTAAAAAGGCCTAATCAAGCATCGTTGTTTATATGAGTTGAAACATAATTTATTAATTATTTGCTAGTTAAAATTACCTCGATAAGCGGCCATCAGTGAGAAATTAGCTAAAAAGAAAGAGGCGTACTGGCTAGCAACAGAGGCGCATAACTATTGACCATTGACTTTATTATGTTCATAAAGTAGCCACCGCGCTCAGTTTAATTACGCTTTAAAACTAGGGTTAAAAATCATAACCTGCATTTAAAAATTTAAAATAAAAATTAGGTCATTGTAGGGATTTTTGGCATAATGATGGCGATAAATCAATAAAAGTGTTTTTTCTGATAAGATTGAAACGATTTTATTTGACTATCAGCTAATTTGAGCCTATTAATAGTAGCACGTACATAACAAGCTATTGATTAATTTGTTACAAGTTCGTCAAATTTACTGTGTTCCACTTTGAGAGGATTGAAAACATGAGCAAAAAAACGATCGTTGTTGTAGGTGCTGCAGCGCTATTAGCTTCTAGCATGGCAATGGCAGGGGTAAATTCTACAACTTCTAATCCAGCAGCGGTGGCAAAAAGTGCTACTACTTTAGGCGCCTGTTCTAGTTCTACAACTAGTACAACATCGACTAGCAGTAGCGGTTGTTGTTCAAGCTGTGGAAGTTGTTGTGGTAGCTGTGGTTCTTGCTGTGGAAGTTGCGGCAGCGCTTGTGGTAGTAGCTGTGGTAGTAATTGTGGCAGCTGTGGTAGCAGCAGCTAAAATTGCTCAACTTTTCCCAATGAAAAGGCCATGTAGTAATGGCCTTTTTTCATTAGTGAGTCATCTTAAAACATTGTATAATACTTTCATTTTAGTATGAACTAAGCACAATGGAGAAAGTAGGTGACTGAATTGGTTTTATCCTCTGCAATACAGCAAGCTCAAGAAGAGTTGATCCAATGTTACCGTGAGTTGCAAACCAAAAGCTCTAATGTGGTATGGGAGATCCTGCAAAATTATGCAATGGTTTATCAATGGGATCATTATCCTAAGGATGAAGTGTTTGGTAAGCCTTATCACGGTCAATATTATTATCATAGTCATCCTTCAAAAGATAAAGATCGAGTAATAGAGCATGGCCATTTTCATGTTTTTTTTCGGTTGGCTGGTGTGCCGCAGGAGTGTAAGCCTTTATATTTTTCTGAAAAATATAAAAAAGATTCTAACAAAGATAATTTATGTCATTTATTTGCGATAGCTATGAATGATAAAGGGCTGCCAACATCTTTATTTACTACAAATCATTGGGTCACCCAAGGGATTTGGTATGCTGCTGAAGATTGTTGTAAAATGCTGGAACTGTTTCACGTCGACTCTCCTAAAGGTCCGATATTAACCAATCGATGGATAAATGCTATGGTAAAACTTTTTAAAGAACCCTTACGACAATTATTATTGCATCGAGATCAAGTGATGCAAGAGTGGTTAGAGGAAAATAAAAGCAAAGATATTTATATCGATAAAAATTTAGAAGTTATTTCAGTATGCCCCTTGGTTTAATTAAGAGTTATTATCTTAGCAATCATAAAACTTTAATTCATGAAAAATAATTCATTTAATATAAACCAGATTAAAGATAAGTTTAATCGACATGCAAAGAGCTATGATCAGCATGCAATTTTATTTCAAACGATCAATCAACAGTTGCTAGCAAGATTAGACTATATCAAAACTCAACCTCAAAAAATTTTGGTATTAGGCTGTGCAACAGGACAAGCTTGTTTATTGCTTGCTGAGCAATTTAAATCTGCAGAAATTATTGGTATTGATTGTGCAATAGAAATGCTGAAACTTGCTAAACAAAAAACAAGTGCGAAAGAAAATATTAAATTTATTGCTAGCTGGATGGAAACTTTACCTTTTCAGGCGGAGCAGTTTGATTTAATTATTTCTAACTCTGCATTGTCTTGGTGTAATAATTTATTGGTAGCTTTATTAGAAGTTCAGCGAGTATTAAAACAAGAAGGACTTGTTTTATTTTCAACATTTGGTCCAGATACGTTAAAAGAAATAAGACAAGCTTGGTCCGAGGTTGATCATCATGCTCATGTACATACTTTTTTGGATATGCACGATGTAGGAGATCGATTGTTAGCAGCTGGTTTATCTGATCCTGTGATGGACACGGATAGGTTTCAATTGCAATACCAATCGATTGAGCAAGGTTTACAAGAACTTAAGGCGCTTGGTATTACTAATATACTTAACGATAGGAAAGTGGTTGCCAAAGATAGATTTAAAAGATTTGAGCGAGCTTTAAGAAGTTTTTATACCCCAGAAAAAAAATTACTGCTTACTTTTGAAATTGCGTATGGCCATGCTTGGAAGAGTGCTAAAGCTTTGACTAAGGAATCAGAGTTTTATATTTCTCTTGCGCTATTAAAAAAAGAGTTGTCTAAATAAAAGATTGTTAACTTAGAGAAGATTCTTTTATAGCCACAAATACTTTTTTAGCAACATTGATAGTTTGCAAAACCTCTGTTTCAGTATGGGCAGCAGAGATAAAGCCGCTTTCATAAGCAGAAGGAGCAAAATAAATACCTTCTTGTAACATGTTATGGAAGAAAATATTAAATTGCTTAACGTTAGTTTGCATGACTTGCTTGAAATTAGTAACTTTATTAAGATCTGTAAAAAATAAGCCAAACATGCTGCCAATTTGATTGGTTGTAAAAGGAACACTATGTTCATTAGCAGCTTCCTGTAAGCCTGCTAGTAATCGTGTGGTTAATTGTTGTAGAGTTTGATAAAAACCAGGTGCCGCAATTAATTCTAAAGTCTTTAAGCCAGCAGCCATAGCAACTGGGTTACCTGATAAGGTGCCCGCTTGATATACTGGACCTGTTGGGGATAGATACTCAAGTATATCCGCTCGGCCTCCAAAAGCTCCTACAGGCATACCACCGCCAATAATTTTTCCTAAAGTGGTTAAATCAGGTTTAATTTGTGTAAGCGCTTGCATACCACCTAATCCAACTCGAAATCCAGTAATTACCTCATCAAAAATAAGTAAACTACCATATTGATTGCAGAGTTCTCTAATACCTGCTAAAAAACCGGGCTCAGGTAGAATACAATTCATATTCCCAGCAATTGGCTCTAAGATAACAGCCGCGATTTCTTGTGCGTTTTCTGCAAATAAGATAGCTACACTGGTCAGATCATTATAAGTAGCAATTAAAGTGTCATTAGCAGCGCCGCTGGTGACGCCAGCTGAGCTAGGTTGGCCAAAAGTTAAAGCCCCGGAACCGGCTTTGACTAATAAGCAATCAGCATGGCCATGATAACAGCCTTCAAACTTAATAATTTTATTGCGCTTAGTAAATCCCCGAGCTAAACGAATAGCAGACATTGTGGCTTCGGTGCCAGAGTTTACCATGCGTATTTTTTCAATAGCAGGCATTAATTGACAGATTTTAGCAGCTAATTTGATTTCAATTTCTGTTGGGGCACCAAAGCTTAATCCTTTGGCTACAGCTGTTTGGACAGTTTTTACTATTTCAGGGTGGGTGTGGCCTAGAATTAAAGGTCCCCAAGAACCAACATAATCAATATAAGGTTTATTATCGACATCATAGAGATAGGCACCTTGACCTTTTTCAATAAAAATAGGATGTCCACCGACGCTTCCAAATGCTCTAACAGGAGAGTTGACGCCGGCTGGTATATATCGCCGTGCTTCTTGAAAAAGGGCCTCAGATTTTGACATAAATAACTTCCTCAAAAAGGTTTAACTACAACTAAAATAACAATAATAATCAATAAAAGGGTGGGAATTTCATTAAGCCAACGATAAAAATTTTCACTATGCTGGTTATGATTAGATTTAAATTGCTGTAATAAATAGCCTAGATAGAAATGATAAGTATATAAGAACAAAACCAGAATTAATTTAAGATGTAACCACATTTGGTGGCTATAGAAAGTATAGTGTGGAAGCCAAAGACTTAATCCAAAAAGTAAGGTCATGATGGCTGCTGGCATCATGATATAATAGTAAAGACGGTGTTCCATGATCTTAAATTGATCGTTTAACAGTTGATTATCTGTTTGGACATGATAAACAAAGAGCCTTGGTAGGTAAAAAAGCCCTGCAAACCAACAAACTACGGCAATAATATGAAATGCTATCAACCAATTCATGCTAACTTCTCATCAGTATAGAGTTTGACTCTCTTGATTAGACATTGGATAATAATGTAAAACTTCAATAAATGGAAATAATATGACAACAGAAACCGCTGATAATACAGTTCAAACTTACAAACCTGCACCTTTGGTTTTTACTCAAGCCGCAGCCTATCAGGTCGCTAAACTTGTTGCTCAAGAAAAAAACTTAGCTTTAATGTTAAGAGTATTTCTGACAGGAGGAGGGTGCGGTGGTTTTCAATATGGATTTACTTTTGATGAAATAGTAAACGATGACGATACTGTAATAGAGCGTACAGTTACTTTACCTGCAGGAGAGGAAGGCGTTGAAACGGATATGACAATACAAGTAAAGGTGTTGGTGGACCCCATGAGTTTTCAATATTTGGTAGGCGCTGAAATTGATTATAAAGAAGATTTGAGTGGTGCTCAATTTGTAATTCGTAATCCTAATGCCAAAACTACCTGTGGTTGTGGTTCTTCTTTTTCAGTGTAGGTAGGCTTAAATTAATTATGATTAAATAAAGAGTCTATTAATATCGAGTAAACTGCAGCATTGTACGCTTGATTAGGTAAGGGGAAAAAGGTGTTTGTTAAACAAGCTTTAGAAATTATAAAGAAAGGTGTTGATGAATTAATAGGAGAAGAGGATCTTATTGAGCATCTCAAAGCTAATAAAGTGTTAACAGTTAAAGCAGGCTTTGATCCCACTGCACCTGATCTTCATTTAGGACATACCGTTATCATTAATAAAATGCGCCAATTTCAAGATTTAGGCCATAAAATAGTTTTTTTAATTGGTGATTTTACTGGCATGATAGGTGACCCTTCTGGGAAAAGTGTCACAAGACCACCATTGACTGTTGAAGAAGTTGCTGAAAATGCAAAAACTTATAAAGAGCAAATTTTTAAAATCTTAGATCCAAATAAAACAGAAATAAGATTTAATTCTGAATGGATGGCAAAAAAAACCGCAGTTGATATGATACGTTTAGCCTCTAGCTATACGGTGGCACGAATGTTAGAGCGCGATGATTTTCATAAACGTTATAAGGCTAATCAACCAATTGCAATCCATGAATTTATTTATCCTTTAGTGCAGGGCTATGATTCAGTAGCTTTACAAGCAGATATAGAGCTAGGTGGTACAGACCAAAAATTCAATTTATTAGTAGGCCGTGAATTGCAAAAACAGTATGGTCAAAAGCCACAGGCAGTATTAACCATGCCTTTAATTGAAGGTTTAGATGGCGTAAAGAAAATGTCTAAGTCTTTAAATAATTATATTGGTATTTCTGAACCTGCTAGAGAAATTTTTGGTAAAATTATGTCAATTTCTGATGAGTTGATGTGGCGATATTTTAATTTACTCAGCTTTCGATTGCCGGCAGAGATTATAGCTTTAAAGCAAGCTGTAAAGGAGGGTAGAAATCCCCGTGATGTAAAACTTGAATTAGCAGAAGAGATTGTTACGCGTTTTTATAATAAAACGATTGCACAAGAGGCTCATCAAGAGTTCATTAATCGATTTAAGCATGGTGAATTGCCAGAAGAAATGCCAGAGCTGACTTTTCAACTTAAACCCGGAGAAAATTTGCTTATTAGTCATTTGTTGAAAGAAGCAGGGTTAGTGCCGAGTACTTCGGAAGCTAATCGTATGATTAAGCAGGGGGCTGTTAAAATTGATGGAGAAAAGCTAGAAAACTTAAAATTAGCCTTTCATAATGATTTTGAAGGTGTTTTTCAAGTGGGCAAAAGGCGTTTTGCAAAAATTAAAATTGTTGCTTAGTAGGAGCAATAAAATAATTGATTACTTAAGTATTTTACTAAAATCTATGATTTCAGAAAAAAAGCTACTATCTAGCACTTCTTGATTGACACCATTAATATGAATTAGAACTAACCTTATTGAATAACCACAAGGAATGACAAGCCTGCTCATTTTATTTTCTATTTCATTAATAAGCTCACTATCTATTTTTTGTTTTTTTAAATTTAATTTCACAAACATAAAGAGTTCTAAATCTAGTTTGAATTAAATAATCGATTTGACAGCCCGGTGTGCGCAGAGTTTTTCTTTGAAAAAATGGATTGTCAGTTTCAATATCATCTGATTTTAAATTAAGACATTGCTTAATATAAGCTCTATTTTTTAATACTAGGTTTTCAAATTGTAAGGCTAAAATTATTTCCCAGTTAGATAGTAAATGCAGAGATTTGAAATCAAATGCATTGTTTTCAATTTTATATTTATTTTTATCAATATATTTTAAATAAAATCTTAAATAATTATCGCTTAATCTAAAATGACTTAATTTTGATATTTTGCTAGATTTTAAGTGCCAGGTATAATCTCTAGTAATAAAACCGGATTTAATTAAATTTTCTAAATATTCACTGATAAAACCACTGGGTTTAGTATTTAACTTATGGTAAGTTTCTTGGATATTCAAAGATCCTTGACTAAGAGTTTGTACAATCTTTTTGTAAATAGTGCTTTGTTTAGAAAAAAGATCAGAAAAAATTTCATTAAACTCATTAACAAGAGCGCTTCCTTTAATAAAGCACATATCTTTTATGTTTTCCTCAGTGCTAAGAGAGAGTTTCATTTCTTCTAAGTAGCGTGGTATTCTGCCGGTGACCGCTAGTATTTTAAATTTTTCATAAGCAGAAATATTTTTACTATTTCTTCCCCCAAATTGATTACAGTCTGACAAAGGAAGTTCTTCTAAGGTTAATCGATAAGAGATACGACCAACAAACCCTGTGCTAGAAAGTATATTTTTATCAATCCAAACTGAAACTGAACCACAAAGGATAAGAATGAGCTGTGGATTTTTTTTAAAATAAATATCCCAAGCATTTTTTAATTTTCCTAAGAAATCTGGGTCTTTTGATCCCATCCAAGTAATTTCATCAAATAAGATAATGACTCTACCTTGTAGGGCTTTTTCAGCAAGTAGTAGAAATAATTTATTCCAGTCGTCAGCTTGTATTTCAGGTAATCCAGTTTGAATGCTTAACTGTTTTGCAAATTTTTCAATAAGTCTACTTTTTCCGACCCGGCGTCTGCCTTGAACCACCACTAGACTTGCGGAAGTTTTTTTTAATAGCTTATTTAAAGCTTCGAGTTCTTGCTGTCTACCAATAAAAGCCATAGGGTAGTCCTTGATATAAGTTATTACTACTACAAATCGACAAAAAATGGAATTTAAACTATAAGCCATTGATTTTTATATAAAACTTAGCCATATTGCCGTAAGGCATAAGCAAGTAAAGGATCTAACACTCTAACCTGATTAATTTTAAAAAAAGGTAAGGCTCTCTCTTCAAATGTTACTTTGAAAATCATATCTCTTTCAAATAGTGCCTTTGTACTTTGTAGAATACTAGAAGAAGCCATGCCTGTTTTAGCAATAAAAGTTTGGCTGCTTAATTCATTAGTAGGTTCAAAAGCTAATGATTTTATGACTTCTTGTTGATTACGAGTTAATTTTTCTAGCTCTACTACTAGGCGTCTTTTTTCATCTTCATAGCATTGATTCCAAGCTTCGATAATTTGTTGCTCTGTAGGAGGGTTTTTATTTTCCCAAATACGATTACAAAGTAGATTAACATAGAAAGGATGGAGTTCTGTTAACGCCATGATTTTATAAAAATTTGCTTCTGATAAGGTCGACCCCCATTTATATTCTGCAAGTTTTTGTAAGTGGGATTTATAACTTTCTGAGCTCATTCTGTCCAAATAAATTTTGTCACATAACATATAAAGTGGCATAGATTTATCATCAAAAAGCTCTAATAACAAATGGCGATTACTACCTGAAAAAATAAAAATAATTTCTGAAGTTGCTTGGGCAATATGTCTGATAGCTCCTTGAATGGATTTAGCACTTTCTGCACTAGCGATATCTTGAAATTCATCAATAAAGAAAATAACTTTTTTGTGCTCAGCTTTAGCAAGTTCTTGTAAGGCTAAGAGCCCACTAAAAATTTGATCTGCTGCATCAACCTCACTTATGTTATAAGTGGTTTCAATTAAAAAATGTGAGACTGATAGAGACACTCTAAATTTACTAAAAAGAGCCTGCAGTTTTTGTAATATTTTTTGATCTAATGGTAAAATTTGCGAAACAATTTCAGCTATACCAGTGAGAATGCGTTTAATAATAGCTTTATCGTCATGAGCTAAGAATAAATCAATAGAAGCAAAAGGTAGTTTAGATTCAGAGACCACATGGTGAACTAAGCTTGATTTTCCGTATCGTCTAGGTGAAACCAAAACAGTATGTCTAGTTTTCATGATATTTTTATTTAATAGCTCTTTTTCTTTATGACGATTACAAAACTGTTTGCCTATCGCTAGTTTTGAAGGAAAGAAATCTTCCATTCTGTTTACCCTATTTTATATATCACATCAATAACTCATAATATATGATATATAATATATGTAAAAATTACAAGCTGTTTAAAGAAAAACTGTGTCCCTAATAAGCTTTTTTCTCTATTAAATCTGGCTACAGTTTTTAAAAAATAATCAAAAAAGATTGTTTACGGTGGTTTTAATAAATTAAGTTAACAGAATAAAAGGTTGGTGTTAGTTTTTGAAATTAAATAAAATAAATCGTTGACAGTCCTCCTTAAGTGCTTATAATGGCAAACCTTTCCTCGAGAGGGGAAGTTCTTTAACAAGTTAAGAGAAAAGAAGTTAATTTAATGAG
>MGXT01000006.1 GCA_001801465.1 Gammaproteobacteria bacterium RIFCSPHIGHO2_12_FULL_35_23
CAACTGAATGGTTGCGGAATTCAAGATCGGTAGCAAAATATTGTTCAATCATTAATTCATTGCCAGCTTCGAAAGCGGTTACAAAGGAATTAATTGCAAATTGTCTGGCTTCTTCATTAGTCATAATCATATCCTCTTAATTATTGAAGAATCATTTTACTTTTAACAGTTCTTTTAATCCATGGGTTAGAAGTTCAAGCCTTTGAACCTATAGTTCATCTAGGAGTTGCATACCCTAGCCTTAATTTGATAGATTTATTTGCATTATCAGATGACTCAATTAAAGGGATTTGCTCATTAATCCGACTAACTATAAAATTAGCGCATGGTTCAATAAGATCTTTTATATCATCCCAATACTCATTTTCTTCCCCTCTGCAGATTGCCCTGGCTCGTTTCATCACTGGTTGATACTTTTCAGGCAATCGCTCAAGAGCCCAAGCTGCTGCATCCGGTTTAGAACGAATCGCATCCGTTTTTACGGTGCTCCAAATTCGTGCAAGTGTTAATAATACATTTCGAGTATCTTGATAAAGATCAATCATTAAACTATTCATTGCTTCTATTGTAGCAATCATAAAGTCTCGGTAAGGCACGCTGCAGAGCAATTGTTCAGGATTAGCTCCCAGTAATGTTTTGCTAGCCAGTAAAATTTGAGTAATGAGAAGAGCGAGATCTGCAACTTTTTTAGTTTCCCAGGGTTCGATATTTCCTTTTTCAAACTCCTTTCGTAACCAATCGCCATATTGGAAATCAAAATTTGGTAAATAATGCCAAGGATTAATTTCCGATTTCACTGCAATTGTTAATTCAATTGGCAGTTTTGAACTTTTCATATAAATACCAGAAATTTGAAGCAGGTTCCTTACCAATTTTATTTTTTCTTCATACGTTGTCGATCGATCTGAAACAACAAATAAATCAATATCACTATGTTTTTGTAAACCACCAACTATGGCTGATCCATACAGATATACACCCAGAAGATCTTTTCCTAAAACATCTTTGAGTAAATTAAGACACTGAGCGATTTGCTCTTCTGTTTCGGTGTTTAATTGATAAGGCATATCTTTTATCTAACCCTTATAATATGATATAGTTACTATCTCAAATAACGATGATATTCTTTATGAAAAATACAGTCAAAGCCACGTCGTTTAAATTAATTTTACTAACACCAATATTTATTTTGTTATCTCATTATTTGGCAGTTTTTATTCATGAATACGCGCATGCTTTTACTGCATGGATTTTAGGCTATAAAAATAATCCATTTGATTTAAATTATGGAGGAACCAGTTTAAGCAATTTATTACTATTATCCAATATTGACCAAAATGTTAACAATAATTTGATCTATGCATCAGGGCACCCAGGCTACGTAGCATTAATTGCTTTTGCGGGGCCTGGAATAATAATATTCCTTTTTTTCCTATCATCTTGGTTAATACAAAATAGCAAAACGAAAAAACATCCATATCTACTCTATTTTCTATTATTTTTCAATTTATGGTGTCTTGGCGGTACTTATGCATATGTTCCAGTTAGAACCTTTACTCCTCATGGTGTTATGGTCGATGTATTGGACATTGAACAAGCGCTTAATATTTCCCCCTGGTGGATATATTTTTTTATTGGTTATTTAGTTGTTTTTATGATGTGGCAATTTTTTTCAAAAACATTGATTTCAATTTATATCAATGTTGATATCTCAAATACAATAGGTAGAGCTAGTTTAATGATCTTGTGTGTTTTAATCTTGTTTGGTTATTGTGGTCTAGCTGGATTTGTTAATCATGGAGAAATATCACATTTTATTTCAGCAACATCTGTTTTAGCTATTCCCGGTATTATTATTGCATTATGGCCAACATGTAAATGGGTTAAGCAGAGGTTAATTGATTTAAGACCTTAATTACATACAGCTTTTGCTTTTTTATTGCACCGCTCTTTCCAAGTTATATAAATAGGCTATTTCACTTTATATAGGAGGCAATCGGATATCCGGATCCACAACCCAGATCTAGAATTGAGGCATGTTGAGGTAGCATTTCCAGAAAACGATCAATATATTTTTTTTCCATATAAAAGGAGTCGCGCATTTTGGCAAATCCTTCTGCAATTAAATCATAACTCTTGCTTTGATCTATCATTGGTTATTCCTCTTTGTTCTTACATGATAGCTTATCTTGTTGATTGATAAATTCATCCATAAATTCTTTCAATGAAGCACTGAGTTTCCCATGTTGCTTTGACATCAGTTTTTCTTTACCACATGCGATCATTAACCGATATTGAGCCAATGACTCATAAATGAACCACAATATGTGTGTTATCTCAAAAGCATCAAATAAGCGTTTTTCAGACTCAAAAATCATATAATTTTTAAGACAGGCATTCACAAGATGTAGATACGCATCATCTTTATCTGTTAATCCGTGGTGTTTTTTTACTTGTCGCAAACAGCCTATCAATGAAAAAAACGGATGTGAAATCACTATTTCACCTAAATCAATAAAGGTAACATTTTGCGATGGTTCAGCTATGAGTATGTTATTGTCATGAAAATCACACTGGACAATGGTTTGTTTGATAGCATAGTCGGATAATTTTTTACATAAATTGGAAAGTTTTGGAGTGAGTGTCTCTAATTTAGCAATTTCTATTTCTGATAGTCCATCTGCTAGTAATATATCTTTTTGTGAAAGCAACTGTTTATATAAATCAGGTAATTTATCTAATCGCCAATCAGGAACGCCAATATCAAGAAAAATATTGACATGATCTGCAACGGCTAACTGCATTAATGTAAATTGACCAATAGCTTTGGAAAGCAATGCTGCATTGAATTGCTGTTTCAGAATTTCTCGCAATGGTCTGCCTGCGTCTTTCATTAAAAAACAATTTAATTCAGTATTATGTGCGATAATTTTTGGAACAAAAGCATGAAATTGCTCATGCAAGATTTGAGTGATGATAGTCTCCAGTGCAAGCAGGCTTGGCGTATGCTTCAAATAAATGTAGCCATCAGATGTTGCAAAACGGATCACATAAGACCAAGGAGTGTTTTGCACGTTTTCTGGCAGAGTGCTTTGTAGTGTATATCCGTGAGATAAAAGATACTTGCAACCCCATTGGATAATAAGTTCTTTATTCAAGCTTTTTCCATATCCTATCCAACATTATTACCAGTATTAATATTATTGGAACTTATGAATTCATCAATCTGTTTGATACAATTTTCTACATAGGTCTTGTCAACGTGCGTAAAATTTTTATACCAATCAAGCATCATTTCTTCAGCAACAAAAAGATCTTGGTTGGAGTATTTGTATTCTAACTCATCCCAAATATCCTGTTTTATAGTGATATTCATTGCCTGAATCGCACTGATAATTTCGTCGGTATTTTTATAAAATTGTGGTTTGCGAAACTCTACCATCATATCCCAGATAGGACAATTCGGTAATGGGTATAATCTTGAAACTTCGATAGAAGAAAATTTTACTTCATTTATTGAATGTTTAATGTGATCAATTGTATATTGGATTGATTCTTCTGTTTCACCCAAAGCGCCAAATATAAAAGAACCATGTACTGTAATATCCGCTTGATTTAGTAAATGCAACGCATCAAGATTTGTTTCGTTTGATGTTTTATTTTTTCTTTGAGCTTCTAGCATTTTACTATCACCAGAATCTAATCCAATATTAATACGCTTTATACCCAGCCTTTTAAATTTATCAACATTATTCTTTTTAAGCAGACCCAATGCTCTAGCATAAACCATAAATTCTATTTCACCATTTTCGATTTTTTTACTAATATTTATAGGCATGCTTTCAAGAAGTGAAATTACATAACGAGAACTAGCTGTAAAGCTGTCGCATACTTCAAAAAATAAATTAATACCGTACATTTCATGGTAAGAATGAACCATCTCCCAGAATTTAACTGGGTTACCAGAATTAATAGCTAAATCAGCAATACTACAATAAGAGCATCTGTATCTTCCGTTTTCACAACCTCGAATATTGTTTACGGTTATAGCACGCACGTATTTTTGATTGTGTAAATGACCATATGTTTGATAATATTTATTGCCATAGATTGGTAAAACATCTTCTATCAAAGATAAATCAGGTATGGTGTTTATTTGTGATAATAAATATTTTTTAGGCGGGTTTAATTTTATAAAGCCTTCCTCGTCCCTATAAGCAAGTGAACATACATTAGATAGTGGTTTTTTATTGATAAGTGCATCAATCAATTCAAAGAAAGGTTGTTCGCCTACATCATTTGCAACAATAAAATCGACGTATAATCGTTTTTCTAAAATAATTTTCGGAAAAAATATAGCATGATCATCACCAAATATGACCAAACTTTTATTTTTTTTCGCAAAAGATGCAATTTCTAGGCCGAATATATATGATGGAGTTAATATACTAATACCAGTAAGTTCTGGTTTAAAATCAGAAATAATCGATTTAATTGTGGCTAATGGTACAATACCGCCATCAACAATTTTTATTACCACTTCGCTCTTAAATGTTTCTTTAATTCGAGTGGCTAATTGAACAATCCCAATATGTGGGAACAAAGAAAAATTCGAATTCTGATGCGTTACATCTACTTCATTTGGACTATTTATTAAAAGTATGCGCATACCACCTAAAAGGCTCTTCATTATGGTCATTTTGCATGCATATTATCATGAAAAATAAATAATACAAAAGTATAAATACCTACCGAATTGACTCATAAAAAATGTAACCGAAGAAAAATAAGCATAAGAGGTTACATGCCATGGGTCATCATGAACGAAAAGCCTATCTCCAAGCGATTCTGAAACGCTACCGTAAAGCCAATAAATTCGAGAAAGCCCAGATTCTCAATGAATTTTGCTCGGTCTGTGCGTATAACCCAAATGGACCGTTTCACTTTAGTAGACAGAGATCTTTGAGTTAATAGAGGTTAAAATTTATTAACTTAGAGGAGTCATGAAAATGAGTGAACGTAATAAAAGAAATTATGATGAAGAGTTTAAGAGGCAGGCGGTTAGGCTATATTTTGAACAAGGTAAATCTTATAGAGTATTAAGAGCTGAGTTAGGAGTACCTGAAGCTACCTTTAGAGTGAAAATATTAATAAAAAATAATTTTACTTTTCAATATCTTTTTGACCAGCTTGGTAGAGCTTTTCGATTTCTAATTGTAATCTTTCTAGACTAAATTCTTCTGCTGGAATAGGTTTGCCAACATGAAGACTAACTTTTGACCAAAATCGTCTGGGTAAATTAGCCATGGCTTTGCCGTACTTACGACTAAAAAAACTTCCCCACAAACCGTAAATAGCCATAGGAATAACCGGCGCTGGTGCAGAGTTAAGAATTTCTTCAATACCGCGTCTAAAAATAGCAATTTTACCATCACGAGTAATACTACCTTCTGGAAAAATACCCAGAATTTCTCCTCGCTTAAGAGCTTTAGCAGCTTCAATAAAAGCGTTGGCTTTCATAACAGGATCTTCTTTTACTGTTGCCACAGGAATTGTTTTCGCTAATTTTGCAATGTTATGCAATAAAGGGGCTTGAAATAATTTATAATCCATAATAAAACGAATAGGACGTTTACTGGCTGCGCTAATAATTAAAACGTCCATAAAACTAACATGGTTACAAGTGTAAATAGCAGGCCCCTCAATATTTAAATTTTCAAGGCCAGTTATTTTTAAGCGATACATAAGGTTCACAATTAAAAAAACTATTAAACGAATAATAAATTCGGCTGAAACACTAAAAATGTAAATAGTGATAAGAAGATTTAGTCCAGCAAGCATTAAAAAAAGCTCTGGAATACTAAGCCCAAGGTCTAACAGTACAATAGCATACAATGCAGCTAAGACCATAAAGACAGCGTTTAAAATATTATTGGTAGCAATAATACGTGAACGTTGAACTTTGACACTACGGTCTTGGATTAAAGCGTATAAAGGAACGGTGAACAGGCCAGATAAAACTCCCAAGAAAAACAAACAACAGGTGATGGCTAAGTGATGACCTGTTTTGATAAACGCAATAATCCCTTGTTCAGTCACTGTCGCAGTATGAGGTTGTAGGTGGTAAAGAAAAACAGTGAGAGCTGAAATGCCAATTGCTGCTAAAGGAACCAAGCTGATTTCAATTACTTTTCTTGAAAATTTTTCACAAAGTAGTGCACCAACCCCGATACCAATTGCAAACATGGCAATTAAAAGTGTTGTAACATGTGCATTACCGCCCAAATAAATTTTCGTGTAGTTGGGGGTTTGATAAAACATGAAAGCACCATAAAACCAAAACCAAGAAATTCCTAAAATCGCTAAAAACACCTCTTTGTTTTGCTTGGCATATTTTAAATTACGCCAAGTGCTCGTAAATATATTCCAATCAACTTCTATATCTGCTGCACGACTAGGTGCTTTGGGAATTTTTCGGCTGGCTAACCAACCAATAATAGCGATGATAATAATGGTAGCTGAAACAATTTCTTTACCATAAACGGGAATAGTGATTAATAAACCACCAAAAATAGTGCCAGTCAAAATGGCAATAAAAGTGGCTGATTCAATTAAGCCATTGCCTCCGACTAATTCAAATGATTTTAAATGCTGAGGTAAAATACTATATTTAGTAGGGCCAAATAAAGTAGCTTGTGTTCCTAGTAGAAATAAGGCAGTTAGCAATAAAAATAAACTATTTAGAAAGAAAGCTAGACTAGCAACAATGGCCACGAGGATTTCTAATAATTTGGCGATACGAATGATTTTAGCTTTATCATATTTATCTGCTAACTGGCCAAAAGTAGCTGAAAATAAAAAAAATGGCAAAATAAATAAACCACCAGCAAGATTGATTAAAGTATTGGCTGAAGCTATTGAGCTAATGGTTTGAAAGGCAATTAAAATAATTACCGCGTTTTTATAAGTATTATCGTTAAAAGCCCCTAAAAATTGGGTGATAAATAACGGCAAAAAGCGGCGTTTTTTTAATAAAGCAAACTGGTTATCCATGACAAACTCCTAGCTTCTTGCCTAATACCGCTTTTAAAATCGGGTAATACTTATTGTAGTTTAACAAGCTTTTCTTTCTGTGCTAATAATTTAGCATGAGTCAGTTCCAGTTGCTCTAATTTTTCTTTTTCTTTGGTTATTACCTCAACTGGTGCTTTTGCTACAAAATGGTCATTATTTAATTTATCTTTAAGTCGGCTAATTTCTTTATTTAACTTTTCAAATTCTTTTTCTAAACGGGCCTTTTCTGCAGTTACATCAATAAGTCCTGCAAGAGGAATTAATATTTCCAAAGTATTAACTATTGCTGTGGCTGCGGGAGGAGCTGACCCATTGGCTGCTAACCAATCAATTTTATCTAAGCGGGCTGTGGCTAATAATAATTCATGGCAAGTGTTTAAATAAATTTTATCAGTAGCTTCACCTTTATGTAAGAGAACAGTTAACTTTTTAGCGGGTGACACATTCATTTCACCTCGAATATTTCGAATAGCAAGGACTACTTCTTGTAACCATTGTATAGTTTTTTCTGCAGACTGATCAATTAATGCAAGGTTGGCTTGAGGATAAGGTTGTAACATCAGCGTATCCCCAGTTAAATCTAGAATTGGTTTGAGTTCTTGCCAAACAACTTCGGTAATAAAAGGAATTAAGGGGTGAGCTAATCTTAATAAAGTTTCTAGTATAGTGATTAAGGTATAGCGAGTCCCATTTTTAAGAGCTTTAGAGGCGTGATCTTCTGTTAAATAAACTTTACTAAGCTCAACATACCAGTCACAATATTCATGCCAAATGAACTCATACAAGACCTGACTTAAGTAATCAAATCGATATTCTTTGAAATAACGGTGGACTTCATTAATGACAGTTTGTAATCGAGATTGAATAAAGCGATCAGCGACGCTAAATTCTAAGGGTTCATTAGTGCTAGGAAAATTATCAGTGTTAACGTGCATTAATACGAAACGGGCAGCATTCCAAAGTTTGTTACAAAAATTCCGATAACCAGCTAAGCGATTTAAATCAAAGCGAATATTGCGATTGTTATTTGCCAGAGCACAAAAAGTAAAACGTAGTGCATCAGTTCCGTGGGCTTCAATACCCATTGGAAATTGCTGTCTGGTATCTTGTTCAATACGTTTGGCCATTGCCGGTTGCATGAGACCAAAACAGCGTTTTTTAATTAAGTTGTCTAAATCAATACCATCGATTAAATCAATAGGATCTAAAATATTGCCTTTGGTTTTAGACATTTTCTGGCCTTCAGGATCACGTATTAAGCCAGTGATATAAACCTGTTTAAAAGGCACTTGTTTAGTGAATTTTAAACTAAACATAATCATTCGGGCTACCCAGAAGAAAATAATATCAAAACCAGTAACCAAAACATTGGTGGGAAAGAAAGTATCAAAAGTTTTTAAATCATTCGGCCAGCCAAGAGTAATTAATGGCCAAAGCGCAGCAGAAAACCAAGTATCTAAGACATCTTCATCTTGCGTTAATTGTACCGTAGAGGGTAAGCGATAATGGTCTCTAATTGTTTCGATATCAGGCCCCACATAAACATTGCCTGCTTCATCATACCAGGCTGGAATACGATGACCCCACCATAGTTGTCTGCTAATACACCAATCTTGAATATTTTCCAGCCATTGAAAATAAGTTTTATCCCATTGATTAGGAATAAATTCAATTTCGCCTTTGGCAACAGCTTCTATAGCTGGTTTTGCTAAGGGAGCAGTTTTAACATACCATTGATCAGTTAAAAAAGGTTCTACTATTTCCCCTGAGCGATCGCCACGCGGAATTTTAATTGTATAGTCTTCTATTTTTTCCAAAAAGCCCAGTTGTTCTAAATCAGCAATAATTTTTTTGCGGGCCTCAAAACGATCTAAGCCTTGATATTTAGCTGGAGCGGTTTGATTAATTTTAACGTCTTTAGTAAAGATATTTATTAAAGATAAATGGTGACGTTTTCCAATTTCATAGTCATTAAAATCGTGTCCCGGGGTAATCTTGACGCATCCAGAGCCAAATTCTGGGTCTACATAATCGTCAGCAATAATAGGAATTTCTCTGTTTGATAGTGGTAATTTAATCATTTTACCAATTAAATGTTGGTAGCGAGCATCATTAGGGTTAACGGCGACAGCCGTATCTCCTAGCATCGTTTCAGGACGTGTAGTGGCAATAATTAAATAAGTATTACCTTGTGTAAGAGGATAGCGAAAATACCACAATGAGCCTTTTTCTTCACTGGTAATTACTTCTAAATCAGAAATGGCTGAATGAAACTTAGGATCCCAGTTGACTAACCGTTTACCACGATAAATAAGACCTTCTTGATAAAGCTTGATAAAAACATCGCTAACTGTTTGAGAGAAATCATCATCCATGGTAAAGCGTTCACGTGACCAGTCAGGTGAAGCGCCTAAGCGGCGAATTTGTTGACAGATTTGCCCACCAGATTGTTCTTTCCATTGCCAAACTTTTTTTACAAAAGGTTCACGGCCTACTGTTTCTCGAGTTAATTCTTCCGCTGCTAATTGTCTTTCTACTACCATTTGGGTTGCTATTCCAGCATGGTCCATGCCAGGTTGCCATAAAGTATTATAGCCTTGCATACGATGATAGCGGATGAGAGCATCCATTAAGGTATGCTGAAAACCATGGCCCATGTGTAAGGTGCCTGTTACATTAGGAGGGGGGATGACGATAGAATAAGCAGAACCTTGTCCTTGCGGAGTAAAATAACCTTGTTGTTCCCATTTTGCATAAAGACTGGCTTCAATTGTTTGTGGACTATAAGTTTTTTCCATAATACGTTATCTATACCTTGTTATTAGGAAACCTTAGAGATTGTGAACTTGCAGAGTAATCTCAGAGGCTTTTAATTTCTTATATAAATCTCTAGCTTCAGCTTTTTGAGCTTCATCATTAGCAATCACTAGCGCTATCCGTTGATAGGCTTGATAATTTTTAGGCAGTTTCGGTAAGGCGCTAACTAAGACGTTCGCCAAATTAGGGTCACCTTCTTCAACTCCAATAGTAATGGGTGCAATAGGCGCGGCAGTCATATCTTGTAAGCGATGAGGAACAAAGCTGATATCTTTAAAAGTCCACAGGGAGTCATTTAGCTTAAGAGCCTCAGCTTTTGAGTTTGTTTGCACATAAATACGATGTTTTTCTTTATAGGCTTTTTCTAATAGTCGACAAGTAAAACTAATAGTTTCAGGGGTTGATAAGATATAGAAATCTATTCTTTCTACCATTAAGACTGACTCTTTACTTGGTTTAATAAATAAGTCATTAATAAAGGAATCGGTCGGCCAGAGGCTTTGGCTTGTCTACCAGTAACCAGTGAGCTACCGGCTATATCTAAGTGAGCCCAATGATAATCCTTAGTAAAATTCGATAAAAAATAGGCTGCAGTAATAGTGCCTGCTGCACGACTTAAAGAGGCATTAATAAAATCTGCGAACTCGCTTTTTAAATATTCATGGTATTCTTCAAATAAAGGTAATTGCCAAGCTTTATCTTCTGCCTCATTACCAGCAGCTAAAAGTTCTTCAGCAAGTACTTGATTATTAGCTAATAAAGCGGTGGTTTCAAAACCTAAAGCAATAATAGCTGCGCCTGTTAAAGTAGCAACAGTAATTACTTTTTTAGGGTTGTATTTTTTAACATAAGTTAGCGCGTCGCATAAGACTAAACGACCTTCAGCATCAGTATTAGTGATTTCTATTGTTTGTCCAGACAGGCTGGTGACAATATCAGAATTACGAGAAGCTTGGCCATTAATCATATTTTCTGCTGCAGCAATAATACCAATAATATTTAATGGTAATTTTATTTCTGCACAAGCTTGTAGTACACCCAACACAGTTGCTGCCCCACACATATCATATTTCATATCTGTCATGGGAACTGGATCTTTAAGACTATAGCCACCAGTATCATAAGTAATACCTTTGCCCACCAAAGCTATCGGCTCAGATTTTGAATTGGTTCCTTTGTATTGAAGAATAATAATTTTACCAGCGTTATCACTTCCTTGGGTAACAGCGGTAAAAGCACCCATTCCCATTTTTTTTGCTTCTTTTTCATCGATGATTTCTACAGTAAGTGTACTATATTGTTTAGCAAGTGCTTGCGCTTGCTCGGCTAAATAAGAGGGATTACAAATATTAGGAGGTGTATTGGCTAAGTCTTTGGTGAGTTTAATTCCTTCTGCAATGGGTTTAGCATAGTTTATGGTTGTTCCTGCTTCATTCGCTTCTTTTTTATTGGCAAAAGCAAGTTGAAATTTATTTAAACTATATTTGTTAGCTGGTTTAGATTTAAATTGATCAAACTGATAAGTACTATCAAATAAACTTAAAATAGATTCTTTAATGCACCAGCTGACATCATGATGGTTAACAGAAATTAAATGTAAAGTACTAACAGCTTGCGTTGTTTTAGTTTTTAATAATAAATTATAAGCAGTGGTTAAAACTTTACGATATTGTAGGGCACCACGATTTTTATCATTACCGGTGCCAATGATCAATAAGCGTTTTATGGCTAACTCTTTTAATGAAGTGAGGGTCAAGCTTTCACCTAATTTACCATTGAAATCACCTAATTCAAGTGCAGCTTTAATTTTGTCCCCACAAGCCTTGTCTAAAGATTGGCCTATTTTATCTAAAATTAAGCTTTCACTTAGCCCAATTATTAGGCAGTCAGTTTTTAGTTGGGTAAAGTCACTGATTATTGTTGTAATTTGCATGATTTCCTCATTTTTCAATTAGCTTAATTTACGATTTATTAAGCCGCTTAGTTTAATCGATTGCTATATAATGATCAAGACTGGCATTAGAAACAGGGATGGATTTCAAGTTGAGAAATTATTCTGCAAAAGTATTTTTCCGTTGTCTGTGCTAATAATGCGAAATTTATTTGGGATTCATGCTAATTAAGCTCAACCCGTTGTTTACTACAATTATTATTTTTTGTACTCAAAAAATAGTGGTTAAAAATAAAATAGAAAAGTGTCATGATCTAGTTCCTTAGATATTTTTTTAAAAAGAAATTTTTAATTCAGATAGAGACAATAATTTTTTTAAGTAATGCTTTTCAAATATAAGGAGATAGGATAGATTTTTTATATCCCGCGAATTTATTTTTCTATTTATATTTTCCAA
>MGXT01000007.1 GCA_001801465.1 Gammaproteobacteria bacterium RIFCSPHIGHO2_12_FULL_35_23
CAAAAAGAAACACTATGCCGGCAACTGCCCCGGTTCCCAGAAACGCAGTAGTCATGGGCGCGTTGTATAGCGGGCAGGACGTTTCGCTCATGTGCTAAGGAGTATTGAGAAGTCATTGAAAAATAAATCATGGCTGAAAATTTTTAAAATGAAAACTTTAGGACATGATTTAGTGTTAAAAACTAAGACATGTGATTTTTATCAGCAAAAAGGAGGAAAAAGAAATGTTAACAATTTCAAGGGAATTAGATGATGTATTTATTGTTGGTAACGATCCTATAATTATAAGTATCCTGGAAATTAAAAATGATAAAGTAAAGCTTGGCTTCATTTCAAGCAAAGAAAATCTTATCGTTTCAAATAATCATATTATTCCTCATATTAAATTTTCAACATATTAAAAATATTTTTAATACGTTTTAATTATATAAAAGGATATTACATGTTGGAAATAAACATTAGAATAATGTTGCAGGATTTATTATTAAATCAGGCTTGCTATAAAAAGGAAATCTGTAAAATGGTTAAAATTTCATTACGGTCGTTGAATAAAATTTTAGAAATAGAAGAATCAAACTATAATTTAAATTATGAAGCTATTAAAAAAATTACAAAATTATATTATCGAATGAAATCTTTTGAAGATAGAATTGATGAATGGTTAGTGAAAATTCCTAAAAAAATTTATAAACAGACATTATAAATATACTTGTTTTAATAAAAGGAAATAAATATTTTATTTTATTACTTCTCTTTCCGTTTTATTAGGATCACTTTTAATTCCAATGTTTTTAATTTACGAGAAGCTATCATCAAATTAAAGTTCGGAGTTGTTGCGCAAATAAATTAATTAAAACCCCAGTTATGGGTTTTAACTGATCATCATGATTGCATCAACAATTGGATAGCCGATAATTTTAGAGGCTCAATGGTATACGCCGCTAAAGCAGCCACCAAGTGCGTCATGGCATTAAAAACAGATCGATGATGTGTATGCCAAACATGATAATGATGCTTTAAATGGCCGATAACGGTTTCAACCATGCCACGCTGGCCAAGCAACTGTTTCTCGTAATCCGTTTTCTGTACTACTTTCATATTTTTCCGTTGCCGCGTAATAAGTTTCAAGCCTTTTTGAAACAGTTCGTCGAATAATTTTTTGCTAATGTAGCCCTTATCACCAAAAGCTAATCCTTCTAATGAATCAAGCAACGAACCAGCTTCTTTACAATCACTACAAAGAAGGAAAGCTTTATCTATGGGATTGGAGTGAAGTTGAGAATGATGGCGCTCAATTTGAAAATCTCATCGGCTTACATCTATTAAAATATTGTCATTATTGCCATGATACTGGTTATGGCAATTTTGGGTTACACTATATTAAAAATAAAGAAAAAAGAAATAGATTTTTTATTAACTAAAAATTCTAAGCCCTGGATTCCAATAGAAGTAAAACTCAATGATGAGGAGCCTTCAATAAATTGGAAACCTTTTATGAATTTTTTAAATTGTCCTTACGGCATTCAATTAATTAAAAAAGTAATGTATTTAAAATTATTGAAAAAAATGGTTACAAGCTTATTATCATAAGTGCTGACAACTTTCTATTACATTTAGTATAAAAATTAAATTGTTATCCTAAAAATACTACATCTAAATCCTTAGCAGCTTTGACATCATCTAACCGTCTAACCGGCATCGTATGCGGTGCTGTTTTAACTAGCTCAGGATTAGTTTGTGCTTCTTGTTTAATTTGACACATAACCTCTACAAAGCGATCCAATTCTTCTTTAGATTCTGTTTCAGTCGGTTCAATTAACAAGCATTCTGGTACCAATAATGGAAAATAAATGGTTGGTGCATGAATCCCATAATCTAATAATCGTTTAGCATAATCTTTGGCAGTAACTCCAAAAGCTTTTGCTTGATCGCTAAGAGTGATAATAAATTCATGGGTAGCTTGTCTTTCGGGATAAGCTAATTTAAATCCGGCTTTAGCAAGTTTGGCTTGTAAATAATTAGCGTTTAAAGTCGCCATGTTAGCAACTTCAGCCATACCTTCTTTGCCAATCATCCGCATATAGATATAAGCGCGTAATAAAACACCAGCATTACCCATAAAAGCTCCAAAACGACCTACCGATTGAAGATTTGTTGACTGCTCACTCCAATAGTAACGGCCATTTTCATAAGCAACAAAAGGAGTTGGTAGAAATGGCACTAATCGCTTACCTACTGCTACTGGACCTGCACCAGGTCCACCACCTCCATGAGGTGTAGCAAAGGTTTTATGTAAATTAAAATGCAACACATCAAAACCCATATCACCTGGTCTTACTTTACCTAAAATAGCATTTAAATTAGCGCCATCATAATAGAGCAAACCACCGGCCTCATGTACTAATCTTGCCATCTCTTTAATAGAACGCTCAAACACTCCTAGCGTAGAAGGATTGGTTAACATAATTCCTGCGGTTTGTGGCCCTAAAGCTATTTTTAAAGCTTCTAGATCAATATCTCCATCAGCCTTAGTTGGAATTTCTTTTACCTCATAACCACACATTACGGCTGAGGCAGGATTAGTTCCATGTGCCGCATCTGGAATTAAAACTTCCGTTCTAGCTGCATCCCCTCTTGCTTGATGATAAGCACGAATCATAGCCATACCCGCAAACTCGCCTTGCGCACCCGCCATAGGCGTTAACGAAGTGGCCTTCATGCCTGTTACTTCTGCTAACATTTGTTGTAATTCATATAAACAACTTAAAAATCCTTGGCTTGCACTCTCAGGACTTAGAGGATGATGATGTAAAAACCCTTCTAACATTGCTAAGCGATGAGCGGCTCTTGGGTTATATTTCATCGTACAAGAACCTAACGGATAAAAATTTCCATCGATAGAAAAATTCTTTTTTGATAAATTAGTATAGTGTCTAACAACTTGTAACTCTGAAGTTTCAGGTAGTTTTGGTTTAGTAGTTCTTAATAAATTAGCTGGAATATCAGTAGCCGCTGACTGTGCTTTTAAATAAATCGCTTTAGCCTGTCTACCGGGTTGCGATTTTTCAAAAATTAACATGACTAACTCCCAATTTATTAAACTTTAGCGCCTAAGCCATTCTCAACAATTTTTGATCTCTGAGAATGATCACTTAGCGCATGTTTCATTACTTGTATATAATGTTCAATATCTGCCATTGTTTTAGTTTCAGTAACGCAAATTAGTAAAGCATTACCACACTCTGGTTTAAGCACATTTAAATTAACACCAGCTAAAATTCCTTCTGTTTGACAATAACTTAAAATTTCAGCCACTGGCTTTTCAAATTTCATCACTACTTCATGAAAAAAAGGTGCTTGAAAAGCTTGTTTAACGCCTGGCAGCTTAAGCAATCCCTCAACCAGCTGCTTAGTTTGATGATGACTTGCCAAGGCTACCCGTTTTAAACCCTCGGGGCCTAACAAACTCATATAAATAGTGGCCGCTACCACCAATAATCCTTGGTTGGTACATACGTTTGATTTAGCTTTAGCACGCCTGATATGTTGTTCACGTGCCTGGAGTGTTAAAGTAAAGCCTTGTTTACCTTCTTGATCCACCGTACGACCTACTATCCGTCCTGGCATTTCACGAATTAAAACTTTTTTACAAGTTAAAAATCCAAAATAAGGTCCACCAGAACTTAATGGCACGCCTAATGGCTGACCCTCTCCACACGCAATATCAGCACCTAACTGTCCCCAACGACCTGGCTCTTTTAGTAAAGCTAAAGAAGTAGGATTCACCACAGCAATCACTAGCAATCCTTGTTGATGTGCCCAATCCGTTAACTCATCAACTGTTTCCAAACACCCAAAAAAGTTCGGTTGCTGGATAACTAAGGCGGCAGCTTCATTAGTGTATTGTGCCAATTTAGCAAGCTCTACTCGACCACTCTCGAAATCAATGGGCACTTCCACTAATTCGATATTCTGTAAGCTCGTTACTGTTTGCGCGGTAGTCTTATAGAAAGGATGCAAGCTACCTAATACTAACACCTTGTTACTTTTTGATTTTTTATTGGCGCGCACTGCCATCAAAATAGCTTCTGCTAAAGCATTAGCCCCATCATATAATGAAGCATTAGAAACTTCTAATCCCGTTAAGCTTGCCATCATAGTTTGATACTCATAAATGAGCTGTAAACCACCTTGACTTGCCTCAGCCTGATAGGGTGTATAAGCAGTATAAAATTCACCGCGACTTACTAACTCCCAAACTGCAGCAGGAATATGATGCTCGTAAGCACCGGCTCCAAGATAAGATTGATAACCTGCATCTAGCTTTGCTCGCTCAGACATTAACTGAGAAACTTCTAGTTCATTTAAGGCAGCTGGTACTTGTAACTCATTAGTAATTTTTAAATTATCAGGAATTTCTGCAAAAAGTGCTTGGAGGTCTTCCACTCCAATTGCTTGCAGCATTGCTTTAATATCTGTCTTCGTATGAGGAACAAAGCTCATGACTACTCTCCTTTCTTAATGAGCTTCAGCCTTAACACATTCTTGGTAAGCTTCGGCATCTAATAAGTCTTCGAATTCTTTTTCATCACTAGGGATCATTCTAAATAACCACCCTGCATCATACGGCTCTTTATTAATTACTTCCGGGGTACTATCTAACTCATGATTGACTTCAACTATCACACCAGAAACCGGTGCATAAACATCTGCAGCTGCCTTAACAGATTCAAGTACACAACATTCTTCATCTCGACTTACTTCAAGCTCTTCTTCTGGTAAATCAACAAATACTAAATCGCCCAGCATACTTTGTGCATGATCAGTTACGCCAACTGTGATTGAGCCATCTGACTCTTTGCGCACCCATTCATGCGATTCTGTATAAACTAATTCTTCAGGAATATTACTCATTACCTTCGACCTCTTTTATTAATTTAAAAACAGCTTGACCATTTCTAACAAACGGCAATTTAACCAAACTAGCCGTCAACATTTTATCTCTCACTTGGACTTGACAGTCCTCATCTCCTTGAGCTAATACGCGCGCAAAAGCGATACTTTGTTTTAAAGTGGGAGAAAAAGTACCACTGATAATCACACCGATTTCTTGGCCACGTTGAAAAACTTTTTGGCCAGCGCGTAACACGCCTTTGTCTTGTAGTAACAATCCTAACAAATGTGGATAATGGCCTTGCTGCTGCTGAGCCTCTAAAGCAGCACGACCAATAAAATTTCTAGCCTTAGGCTCAAGCGCTACTGTCCAAGTAATGTTAGATTCTAAAGGTGTCACGGTTTCATCCATGTCAGAACCATAAAGATTTAAACCCGCCTCTAGTCTTAACGTATCCCTAGCACCTAAACCGCAAGGTTTAATTCCTACTGCTAACAAAGCTTGCCAAAACTGTGCGGCCTCTGCTTTAGGTAATAAAACTTCAAAACCATCTTCACCCGTATAACCTGTCCGTGAGACTTGCCAGTCACCCTGTATAACACTTGTAAACGGCTTTAAATTCAAAGCAGATTCACGTAGATTTTCTGGTAATGCTTGTGCTGTTTTTTCGCGTGCCTTAGGACCTTGAATGGCTAGATTAACGAGATCTTGATGTTCTGTCAGCTTTACCTCACGTCCCTTTAACTGTTGTCTGATCCAAATAAGATCTTTTTCCCGAGTCGCAGCATTAAGCACTAAACGAAAATTCGTAGCATTAATTTTATAGACAATTAAATCATCAATAATGCCAGCTGTTTCATTTAACATGGCAGTATAAAGCGCTTTACCTGGTGTTTTAAGTTTAGCCACATCATTAGCTAATAAGTAGCTTAAAAAATTCTCACTGTCTTTGCCCGCTAAATCAACAATTGTCATATGCGAAACATCAAAAATCCCAGCTTGGGTTCGCACTTGCAAATGTTCTTCGATTTGTGAGCCATAATGAATAGGCAATAACCAACCATGAAAGTCTACTATTTTGGCACCAGCTGCCACATGTTGATCATAAAGGGCTGTTTTATTTGTCATAATCCTACCATCTTGTTTTAGGCCAGCAGTATACTAGTCCCGTCTTAAGTTGGCAAAGAAACTCCGTGGAAAAATGCTAGAGAAAGCAGAAATTTAAGATATTTACTCTAAGTTAAACTATTCCAATCGATAATTTTTGGCAAAGCGTTTTGCTAATCAAATTAAATCCCATTAATTGCTCATAAAATGGGCTAATATGCCCGCCTAAAATATACCTTTTAAACTATTTAACCGCCCCTTCTTTTCAGCAATCTATGCTAAAATAGATATTTTAATGTACTTTCATGGTTATTATGAAACCGGTTATTTTAGTGATTGAAGACGAAGCGGCTATTCGTACGCTGTTAAAGTTTTCTTTGTTAGCTGAACACTTTGAACCTATCCTTTACGAAGATGTTAAGCCTGCTTTTGAGTATTTAAAAACTAACTCACCCCAGTTAATTTTATTAGATTGGATGTTACCAAGCATGAGCGGTATTGAATTTATTCAAAAACTAAAGCAGCAAGCTAAAACCAAACACATCCCTATTATTATGCTCACTGCCAAAGCAGAAGAAATAAATAAAATTAAAGGGCTTGAAACAGGTGCTGATGATTACATTACCAAACCTTTCTCACCACGCGAATTAATTACGCGTATTAAAACTGTTTTACGTCGCGGTATTTTAATTTCACCTGATAATTTAATTATCTTAGGCGAACTCAATATTGATTTAAATAAGCAGCGGGTAACAGTAAAACAACAAGTTATTACTTTAACTCCGAATTCATTTAAATTATTAAAATTCCTTGTTACTCATCCACATCGAGTTTATTCGCGTGAAGAACTTTTAAATCAAGTCTGGGGCTATCACAAAGAAAATAATGAGCGTAGTGTTGATGCAGAAATAAAACGCTTACGCAAAGCCTTAGGTTCTGCCAGTAAGCTTATTCAAACAGTTCGTAATAGTGGCTATCAATTCAATTTACAAGGAACCTTTGGTGAACATCCAACAGCTAGCTAATGCTTTACCTGATGCCATTTTATTACTTAATAATAATGGAGAAATTATTTGGGCCAACCAGCAAGCACAAACCTTATTGCCAGTAAAAAAACTAACCAAAGCCCAAACACCTGCAGCACTAATTGGCAAAGAAGCTTTTGCAAAAAGCTGGTCAAATAAAGCTGAAGATTTTTTTGAAGGCAAGCTAAGCAACCACAAATATATTACTTATTGTTTAAAAAAATATGAGCAAAATCATTATTTATTTATTATTCAAGATATTTCTCGCACTCATCACCTAGAACGAATGCGACAAGACTTTGTCGCTAATGTTTCACATGAGCTTAGAACTCCTTTAACCGTAATTCGAGGATTTGTTGAAATACTGCTGACTAAACTCAAAAACAAACAAACTCAAGAAATTTTGCTGCAAATAGAACAGCAAAGTAAACGCATGCAAAATATTATTGAAGAATTATTGTTCTTAGCTAGCTTAGAAAATATTGAACATCGTGAAACAAATTATGAATCTATTGAAGTACCTCATTTACTCGAATTAATCAAACAAGATGCTGAAAAATTAAGCCAAGGACGGCATCAATTTATGCTAGAAATAGATACTTCATTAATCTTATTAGGAGTTAGAAACGAATTATATAGTTTATTTTCCAATTTAATTTTTAATGCGGTTAACTATACACCCGCTCCAGGTAAAATTATAATCCGTTGGTTTCTTAAAGAGAATCAAGCTGTATTTGAGATAGTAGATAACGGTATTGGCATAGAAAAAAAACACATTGATCGTATTACAGAACGCTTTTATCGGGTGGATAAAGCACGTTCTAGTGCTTCAGGCGGTACAGGACTTGGGCTTGCTATCGTTAAACATGTTTTAATCCATCACCAAGCAAAATTAGTGATTAAGAGTAAGTTACAACAAGGGAGCACTTTTACGTGTACTTTTCCTGAAAAATTAATTCAGTTTGCTAAAAACAAAAACCACTTTGTAAATAATTAGAGCAATTGACAATTTATTTAAAAGCTCAAAAATTAATATATTGCCTCTATCTATATTTTTCTAAGACTGTTATTTTGTTAAGCTTAAAGGAAAATCATTAAATCTCGCTGCAGGAGATGAATTCATTGAACAATCCCTCTCATAAAAAACTAGGCCTTTGGATGCTAACCGCTTTAGTTGCAGGCAATATGATAGGCTCAGGAATTTTTTTACTGCCCTCAAGCTTAGCACAAATTGGCAGTATCAGTTTATTTTCATGGATTTTTACTACTGCTGGTGCCTTAGTTTTAGCACTGATGTTTGCTAGATTAAGTATGCAAATTCCTAAAACTGGAGGCCCTTATGCTTATACTAAAGTAGGGTTAGGAAAATTTTTAGGCTTTCAAACCGCTTATAATTATTGGATTACTATCTGGGTCGGCAATGCAGCGATTGTGATTGCATTAATTGGTTATACTAGTGTCTTTATTCCTATTTTAAGTGAGCCTAAAATTGCCTGCATAGCTGCTATCGCAGTGATTTGGTTTTTAACCTTGGTCAATTTACTGGGTGTTCAATTCGCTGGTATGCTACAATTAGTGACGACCATTTTAAAGTTAATTCCTATTTTATTAATTGGTCTTTTTGGCTGGCATTATGCTCACCCAGGATATTTTCATCAGTATTTTAATATTACTTCACCTCCCCAATCTAATTTCCTAGCTATTTCTAATGGCGCCGCTTTAACATTCTGGTCATTTATTGGGCTTGAGTCAGCGACTGTACCTGCTGAAGCAGTGAATAATCCTACTCGCACTATTCCTTTAGCCACTATTATTGGTACGCTGATTGCAGCAGCTGGTTATATTTTGAGCTCAAGTGCTATTATGAATATGATGCCAGCACCGGTGTTACAACACAGCGTAGCGCCTTTTGCAGAAGCTGGGCAAATTATTTTTGGCCCAATTGGTAAAGATATTATAACTTTGGGGGCTATTATCTCTTGTTTTGGCTGCTTAAATGGCTGGATTTTATTACAGGGCCAAGTAGTGCTGGGGGCTGCTGAAGATAATTTATTTCCAAAAATCTTTGCTCAAAAAAACCGACATCAAATCCCAGCCGCTGGCCTAATTATTACCTCTGCACTAGTCACCTTGCTATTATTCTTAACTATCTCCCCCAATTTAGTAAGCCAATTTCAAGTGATTATTTTATTAGCTGTGCTCTCTGCTTTAATTCCTTATTTTTACACAGCTATTGCAGAAATAGTGATCTTAACTCGTGAAAAAAATCGCAAAATCAGCTTTCTGATTAAGCTGATTATTGCTATCCTAGCGGCTATCTATTCTTGTTGGGCAATCATAGGCACCGGTGAACAAATCCTTTACTACGGATGTCTATTATTACTAAGCAGTGTACCGATTTATGCCTGGTGCACAAAATTTAAATCTGTTGAGGAGAAGAATTTAAATGTCAATTAATTTACAAGGTCGTCATTTTCTCACTTTGAAAGATTTTTCACCACTGGAAATTGAATATTTATTAAATTTATCTCGGGATCTTAAAACAAAAAAACGTATTGGACATAAAGGCAATTTACTGCAAAATAAAAACATTGTCTTAATTTTTGATAAACCCTCGACTCGTACTCGTTGTGCATTTGAGTGTGCTGCTTATGATGAAGGTGGCAATGTAACTTTTTTATCAAATAGTCATATGGGTAAAAAAGAATCTATCGAGGACACAGCCATTGTTTTAGGACGCATGTATGATGGCATTGAATTTCGTGGTTTTAGCCACAGTGAAGCTGAAACGCTAGCAAAATATGCTGGCGTGCCTGTTTGGAATGGTTTAACAGATCAATATCATCCAACACAAATTTTAGCAGATTTTTTAACTATTCAAGAACACGTTCATAAACCACTAAACAAAGTAAAATTAGTCTATGTTGGAGATGCCAGAAATAATATGGGCAACTCTTTAATGATAGGCGCTGCGAAAATGGGCATGCATTTTGTTGGCTTAGCTCCCAAAGCACTCTGGGCCGATGAAAAACTTGTCAATGAAATGCGTACTTTAGCCAAACAAACTTCCGCTATCATTGAATATGAAGAAGACATAGGAAAAGCCGTACAAGGTGCGGATGTTATTTATACAGATGTTTGGGTTTCAATGGGCGAAGAAGACCAGTTTGCTACTAGAATTAAGCAGTTAAAAGCTTATCAAGTAAACCGAGACATGCTTAATAAAACCAAAAACTCTGATGTTATCTTTTTACATTGTTTACCCGCGTTTCATGATTTAAATACCGAAGTTGGTAACCAAGTTCATAAAGAATTTGGCTTAACTGAAATGGAAGTTACGGATGAAGTATTTCGCAGCAGAAACTCCAAAGTTTTTGATCAAGCAGAAAATAGGTTGCACACAATTAAAGCCATTATGGTGGCAACCATTGGTAATTTATAACAAAAGGTGAATTTATGAGAATTGAATCAGAAATTGCTCCTTTAAAAAAAGTAATTCTACATCGGCCTGATATTTCCTTGCAGCGTTTAACCCCAAGTAACTGCAAAGACTTATTGTTTGATGATGTGCTTTGGCCTGAAAGAGCTGCTGAGGAACATGATCAATTTGCTAAAGTATTGCGCCAATATGGTGTAGAAGTATTTATTTTAGCAGATCTGTTAGAAGAGACTTTGCAAAATGAAGAAGCTAAACACTATTTAATTAAACAAGCACTCTATTCAAGTTATCATGGCGCTCATGTTGAAAGTCTACTTTCAGATTATTTGCATCACCTTTCTGCTAAAGAACTAACAAAGGATTTAGTAGGAGGCTTAACTTTTTCTGATTTGGGTAAACACAGCTTAGGTTTAGTCTCTCAGCTTACTACAGCTAATGAATTTGTTTTACCTCCTTTACCTAATCATTTGTTCCCAAGAGATACTTCTTGCTGGATTAAGCATGGCGTTACAATTAACGCCATGTCTTTTTCTGCTCGCAGAGGTGAAACTGCTAACGTTGCTACCATCTATAAATATCATCCTATGTTTACCAATAAATCCTTTCCTATTTGGTATGATGGCAGTGATGTCATCCAAAAACTTCCCAGTATTGAAGGCGGAGATATATTAGTACTTTCTGGAGAATGTATTCTAATTGGTTTAAGTCAACGCACCAAACCACAAGCAATAGAAATCTTGGCACAAAGACTTTTTAAGGAAAATGCCATTAGCAAAATTATTGCTATCGATATTCCTAAAAAAAGAGCTTCCATGCATCTTGATACCGTATTAACGATGCTTGATTATGATACCTTTTGTACTGCTCTTCCCTCAAAAAATTTACACTCTTGGTCTATCACGCCAGGTGACCAAGAAAACTTGGTGATTGAATCCGAACCAGACTTCTTTGCTGCAGTAGCAAAAGTACTGGATTTAGATAAGCTAAAGCTTATTCATCCTGGTGGTGATCATTTTGCAAAAGAGCGTGAACAATGGACCGATGCTAGCAATTTACTGGCTATTGCACCAGGTAAAGTCATTGGTTATGAATGTAATACTGAAACTAATAAAAAGCTCTGCAAAGAAGGAATTGATGTGATTACTATTCCAGGTTCAGAATTAGGACGCGGTCGAGGTGGCTCACGTTGTATGTCATGTCCTATTTTGCGCGAATTTTAGGAGCTAACTATGTTATTTACGATTGCTTTAGGTGGAAATGCTTTACAACAGCGTGGCGAACCTTTAGAAGCTGATTTACTAAAAAAAAATAGCTTAGCAGCTGCAAAAGTAATTGCTGAACTAGCTAAAGAACATCAAGTGCTTATTGTCCATGGCAATGGTCCGCAAGTTGGTTTATTAGCTTTACAAAATACTGCTTATAAAGAAGTAAAACCCTATCCTTTCGATATTTTAGGCGCAGAAAGCCAAGGCATGATAGGCTATGTATTACAACAGAACATTAGTAATTATTTATCTGAACGAACCGTAGTGACTCTCTTAACTCAGGTTATTGTAGATAAAGAAGACCCAGCTTTTCAAAATCCATCTAAATTTATTGGCCCCGTTTATCAGGAAGCTCAATTAGAAGAAATCAAAAAACAAAATCCGCATTGGCTAATAAAACCAGATGGCAAATATTACCGCCGCGTGGTTCCTTCTCCAAAGCCTCAACAAATTTATGAACTTGAAGCCATTCAATCTTTATTAACTCAAAATACCATTGTTATAGCAGGAGGAGGCGGTGGCATACCTTGTATCCAAGACTCTTCAGGAAAACTAGCTGGAGTTGAAGCAGTTATTGATAAAGATATGACAGCAAGCCTTTTAGCACAAAGGCTAAATGCTGATCACTTTATTATCTTAACTGATGTAGAAGCTGTTTGTGAACAGTGGGGTACACCAGAAGAGCGAAAAATAAATGACATTAGTGTTAAAGAATTAGAGTCTAAATCTTTTGCGGCCGGCTCTATGCAACCTAAAATCACTGCTGCCTGTCAATTTACAAAACATTCTAAAAAAACTGCTATGATTGGTAATTTAACACAACTTAAACAAATTATTAATCATCAAGCTGGTACGCGAATTACTTGCTAATTGCTTAAACTACTCATAGCAATTATTTCCTTGAAGACGCTTCCCCAGGTGAAGGAACACTCGTATGAGTTACCGCTGCGGCAGCACGTTTGGCTGCTGCTGCGCCTGCTGCACTCAATCCAACAGCTCTTGCGGCAGCAGCCGAAAAACCCCCAATTGGGCGTTCAGTAACTGCCGCTGTGCCTTGACTACCAGCAGGCACGGCAGCACCTTGACTTGCTAAAGCAGCACGTCTTACTGCAGCAGCAGCGAAAGCAGAGCGCCTTGATTCTTCAGTACTGGCTGCTGAAGCAGCCTCAGCTGGCAATCCAGCTATTGCAGCGGGTACTGCAGTAATAGCTGCTCCTTGACTAACAGCAGGAGCAGCAGCGCCGGCTGTACTAAAAAATCGTCCAGCTGTGATGGCTGAGGCTGAGAATAACAAAAGTGATAACAACCCTTCACCGGCCCCAGTCATTGCCCTTAACTCAACCATAAAAGCTTCATCTAAAGCCAATCTTCTAATAACCTCTCTTTTATCACCTGAAAATAACACTAATCCCTGTCGATAATTGCTGTCTCTTAGTAATAATGTTTTAGCTAGCTCATACTGATTACTAGTAATTAAATTTAAAATCATTGGCGCGTAAGCATCGAGCTTTGCTATGATTGTATTTGCAGTTCCTTGATTAGCATATAAATTTAATGCTTTGAGGTAATTACCATCGGCTAATAATAGGCTCCTGGCTCGTTCCTCTTCACTCTTATCAATAAGCCCTAAAAGAATTGGCACATAGCAAGTTTGCAACAACCGCCATTTATACCCCTTCACTAGCTCTCTATCGCTAGTAATACTAATAATCAACTGACTCATAAATATGAAATCATTAAGCTCCATTAATTTCGCAATTATCTCACCAGAGATTTGTTTATTTGAATAAATTACTAAATATTTATTATAGAATTTATCATCCCCTAACAGCAGAGTTTTGGCTTGTTCAGTTTGTCCTTTATTAATTAATGTTAATAAATTTAAAAGATAACAGTTTGCTAATAAATCATGTTTTTGAGTTAATGTTAGTTCAGCTGCTCTTATTAGAACTGTTATTCTAGTTATAAACTCAGGATCGGCGGTTTGGAGTAATGCGCCTAAAATATGATTCTTTTTTGCCTCATCAGTACAAACTGCAAGCCCTTTACAATAACTGCCATCCCCTAATAGCAAAGCTCTAGCTTCATCAACTCTGTTATTATCAATCAGTGCAATAAGTGCTTGAGTATAAAAATATTGTAATAAATGCCATTGCTGATCAGAGTTTAGCCTCTCATCACTTAAAATTTTAATTTTCAACTCCTCTATAAAGGCCTGATCTGATATTAAAGCGCTTAAAATTCGTTGAACCATTTTTTTATCAGAACAATTAGCCAACCCTTGCCGATACTCACTTTCATTTAATAACTTACTTTTAACAGTAGCTAGTTGATTAGTTATTAACAAAGACCAGAAATAGACAGGATACATAGACATTTTACTGACACTAGATTCTTTAGTTACTAATGTTGCAATAAATTCTGGCCCTAAACTGATTAATACTTTATTTCTTAGTCCATCAGAAGAATGGGCATATAAAGCATCACGATAAATAGCACTCTCTGCTAATAAAAGCTCTTTTGCTTTATTATTTTGATTACTAAAAATTAAGGACTGTAGATAAGAAACAAATAATTTATCTGTTACTAAGTGTTCAGGACTTGTAAAAGTCTCTAAAAAACTTTTCAGGGTAATCATTTCAAGCTGAGTTAATTTTTTATCAGCTCTTTTTTCTTCCACTGCCAAGCAGCTAAGTAAGTAACTAATAAATGAACCTGAATACTCCATTCCTACAAACTGCAACCTGTCTTTTTCCTTCTGCTCTCCATAAGCCAAAGCAAGCTTATCAAATATACCGAGCAATGGCTGTCTATCACGATCTGTTTGCAATATCATTAAAGCTGTTCTTAATCCGCCAGGAGTAAATAAAGCTTGGTGAGTTAATTTACTTTGCAGATCCTGAGATAATTGACCTATTAAAGAAACTAAATTAGTAGTGACAGGCTCGGTTTTTCGTCTTTTTCCTGATGCAATCCACTCCCGCGGTGTTAAAAAACGATGGCCAGCTAACAGCTCTGGTCCCCAAATAGGATCGGCAGCAATTAAGCCTAGTAAATTCTGACCAGAATGGCCTGGAATAGGATAAAATAACCGCTCTGCATAAATTGTCAAAGAGGGCTGGCCAGCTTCTCTGGGAATAGTTAATTCTGTACTTAAATCTAAAAGTGCTCTGACTATAACTGCTAAGCCGCCAGATTGCTGTAAAGCTGCTGTAAAAATGTCAGTAATTTTTGTTGATAGAACCGATCCGTCTCGCGTAAAGCACCCCTCTTCTAAAGTTAAAGCCTTTTTGATGTTATTTTTTAAGTTTTCTTCTTCATTTGGGGTATAAGAAATTAACCTAACTGTTTTTAATGCTGCAACAAGCTCTGCATCAGATCTCAACTTAACTTTATAGCCCTCATCCTCGTTAGTTTCCAATAATTGTGCAGGGTCAGTAAATCCTAATGGCTTTAATTGCTCAAAAGCTATGTTAAATATTTCAAGTGCTACGTCTGAAGAAAGAGCTACCCAGTTTTCGCGGTAAGCTGCTAACTTTTCTTTAATTAAAGCCAGCATTACACTAACAAAAGAAGCAACTCCACCAGCCTCAAAGAAAACATGGTCTGCCAAACTTTGACAATTACGTACTGAAATTAAAGACTTTTGAAAAGGATCACGCTTTTGAACATTTATACTAAGACCAGCTAATTGATAAGCTGTATGAAAATGTGCATGGACAAGTTGCCTATCTTCTTGTAACTCTTCACTAATCTCATCTGTATTATAACGAGCTTCATGGAGCAATCGTGCTAACCCACCGTTCATCATTTGTCTTAATGATTCATAAAATTCTGCTATGGGCTGTGCTGATTGCAAAGGATGAACTCTCAGCAAACTTTGTAATACCTCGACCACGCCAGCCTGACAAGCTGCTAATTGCTCAGCAGCGCTATTTAGCCAGGCACAAAGCTTTGAAGAATCCTCGATTTTACTTGCAATAATGGTCACTCGTTCCAACATTACTAAAACATCAGAAAGAATTCTACGATCAAGAATAGGCATTCCACCCGTTCCTAAAAAATTAGCAGCTAATGCATCAAATGCCGCTTTAGTTGCCACCTCTCTTGCCCCAACCCCTAATTTATTTTTTAGATAAGCAATTATTGCTGCCAAACGAAACCGTGGCTCTTCACCAATAATACTCCGACCAGTTTCTTCTACTCTAAACCAATCTATTGTCTCAGCTTCCTGATTACAAGGTCGTCGGCTTATGTCAGCGTATAAATCTTCAGGTAATTCATCAAATTTAATAGGCTCTCGATAAACCAAATTAAAAGGAGCTTTTAACTTTAAATTTTCACGAGCACTATTTAAAGCTGCAAGATAAGTTTCTTTTAGGTGCTCATCAATTTCTTGGCTATTAATAAAGTTTTCTAAAGTCTCACCATTAGCAAGACGACCATAGAGATTAAAGCGAGAATCATTTAGCAATAAATTAATACACCCAATTGGTGCAGCTTCATTAATAGCTAATTCAAAACACTGTATAAAATAACTGCTATCATTTAATTCAGCTTGCAAAGAAAATTCTAATAGCGCTTCATCTTTTGCAAGAATTGCCTGACAGACAAAAAAATACTGATCTTTAGCCCGCTCATTACCAACCAGTTCAATGAAACTAACCGTATTTTCAATTAAAGTTCTAGTCAAAGGTTTTTTAAATTTCTTGATTAATTGATAGAAAAATAATTTAAGAAAATCATCTTCCCTAGCAATCATTAAGTTTAACAATTTAGTCATAATAGCTGGCTGATCGATAAATTGACCAAGCAGCTCAAGAAATGCTGCTTCAGCTTTCTTTTTAAGTTCTGCTTTTTGCTTTATTATCCATTCTTCGCCCATCATAAGTGACAAAGCAAGTGCCACGAAACCACCCAAGTTACTTATCATGAGCCTTACTACATCCAAATAAACAGCCTCAGCTTGAAACTGAAATAAAAAAATGCTGTCAATTCCTTGTGGCAAAATACGATAGATAAATAGTATATTATCACTTGTTAATAAAGTTTTAATTCTGTCGCCAAGTTGCGCCAATACGAATAGCAAGGTTTGTTGTATTTCAATAGAGAGGTGCCTTCCCTCTAAGCTACGATTTGATTGCTGCCGATCTAAGATAGCACAAATAACCTTTTCAAATTGATCACTTGTCTGCACAATACTTGCTATTGCATCACCTAATCGAAAAATCAATTGCTTTTTAAGCTTCTCATCTTTAAGAGACGTTAGTACAGTAACTAGCTTATCTGCACTTAAATTCAATCGAACAATATCAGCACCAAATCGATCAAAAAATGTAGTTAATAAACGACTCTTAACATCAATAGGCTTATCAACAGAGCTAATGTAAAGCAATAACTTAAACTTATCTTCATCATTAACATACTCAGAAACTAAAAGTAGTTTCTTCAATATAAATAACTTTTTATCAGAAAGAATTGTTTCGTCTTCTAAAATACCAAATAAATAATTAACTCCTAGCTGATCAATGAGACTATTTTGAGTTTCCTCAGATATCTCTCCTCCTTCTATCAAATCAAAAAATTCAGTATAACTAAGTAATTTTTCTTTCACAGTTATAGCCTGCCAAAGAGTTTTAAATCTTTCTGGACCCAGAGTAAGAATCACATAGCGCTTATCACTAAGCGACAAACGTGAGCCCACTGTTTCTATATTTTTTCGTCCTAACAGCCAAATCAATAGAATTTTATTGTTTACGAATTCCCTTAGATCATCTGCTAATAGATGTATAAATTCAGCTTCTCTATCTCTAGTTAAATGAGAAATTTTTACAAAGAGTAATTTACTTAAAATCAACTTCCTTGCTGCCCCTGTTGCAATACGCAGAATTTTAAAAAATAGCTCACTGCTATTAATAAACCCATTAAGTTTATCAGCCAACCTTTCTATTAATTGTATTTTTTGTGTATCGGGTAAAATATCTAGAACATCCGAAAACCCTTCACCATCAGCTATATCAATATCTGCAATGATCGATTGAATTGGAAATAAAGACTGTGCTTTGAGCCACTCCTTATTGTCTTGTATCAGCTCTTGCCATATTGTAATAAATTCTTTGCCAGTGTTAAATAATCTAGCAATAATTAGGGGAGCTTCTTCAGCTGAAACCCTTTTAATGAGCTCAAAGGCATAGTTCCAATTTAAAGTTTTTAGCAAATTATAGCCAACTTGATGATTTGGAATAAGCTTTAAAATCCTAGATAAATTAGCAGCTGTAATAATGTATTGTAAATCAACTGCCGTCATAATTGAAACTAAAGCTTGCTGAAAAGCAGCTATGGTTTCAGTAGGGATCTCTGCAGGCCAGGTGAGCAACTCTATAAAAGTAGTCTCATACATGCCCATCATAATTCTATCTTTAATAGTAGTAAGTAGAAAAGAGAATCCCTCAAGAGTAGAGTTTTTTAAAAGACTAATAAGATTCGGATAAGCTAATTCCTGTGCTAACTGATCTCTCATTGCCAAATCTGACATAACTTCTAATAACCGCTGCAGGTTTTCACCTCGTGAAATTAAAGTAATAGGCTGAAATGTTTTTATAAAATGAACCCTAGCTCTACCAGAAGAAATAGAAAATAATTTAAAAAAGTATTCAAATGGCATGGCATTTAGCAATTGCTGTTGTTGCAGAGGAGCAACACAACCTAATAACATGCTTAGCAAACCTAGGTCTACCCCATAAATTTTTGTGAAAGAACAGTTTCGTATTAGGGTACTTAATTCTGTACCAGCATCACCTGAAACAGATCGGTGTAGAATAGCAAGCCACTCAAGATTTAATTTCGCTTTGACGGAAGGAGGTAAATAATTGTTGGCTATAATTAAATCGCCATGATTTTTAATAAGCGCTGCTCTGACAAGCTTATCTTCATCTCTTGCCTGAAAAATAATCATAGCAACATAATTTTCATTCAATTGATTCAATTTATTTATAAAATTTATTTTTGGTAATGAATCAGTTAAGATATTTAATACCGCTGCAAGTTTTGTGCCATCATCTATTATTCTTCTAATACTTACAGGGTCTAAATCTTCTATAAAACTATTAATTAATCGTGCTATAGCTATAGCTTCAGCATCCTTATCTTCATTTAAAGCTTCCAATAACTTAAATAAATTTTCATAAGTACTATGACCAAGACAAATAAATTTAAAATTTGCAATTAACCGCTCTTTTTCAGCAAGCGAAGAATTTTTAAGTATTTCTATAAAGTTTTCATAACCTAAAGCTAAAATAAATCTTTCTCTATCTTCAGCCGAATCTCGATAAGTTGTTATCAAAAATCTTTGTAGCATTTCACCTGTTCTAAAAACCTTAATTTTACGGAACGTTTCTATAAAATTAATTCTTAGCTCATGAGAGGACTCTTGAAGTAACTCAATTAACTGTGCAGGAGTTAACTGGCTAATAAGTAATTGCTGATTAGGAGTATTTACTAAATTCAGAATATTGATTAAAATCTCTAAGTTATCAGCAGAAGTTTCAAAGGGTCTTGTTGTTAATTCCCAACACAACGCGTCAAAAAGTCCAGAATATCTTCCTTTTACGCCCGCCAACATCTCATCTAGCCATACAAAACCTAATTTTTTTAACAATCCTTGGCTACTAGAATGATGAGGTAAACATCTTATAACTAGCAGTAAATCCCTACTATTGTTAAGAGACCTTAACGCCTCACTTATTTGCATTAAATCTTCTTCGCGAGCAAGTAAACTACTAAATTTAGGACCCAGTTGTCTAATTAAATAAATTTTTTGCTCACTCTTTTCAGCAAACATAGAAAATAAATGCGCTAACTGCGTACTATTTTCTATTATTCTTTGTAAATCATCAGCAGAAAACAACTCAATAAATCTTGCTTTATACGCAGCAGAATAAGCCCCTTCTATTGGTGTGACATTAGCTAATATTTCCAATACATTTCCTAGCATAATGCCGTTAGAGTACTCCTTGATAAAATTAATAAATCTTACTATCAACTCCCATTTTTTCTCTAAAGAACATGTTTGTAATAGTGTAATAAAACGCCTAAATCCAAAAGCTTTTACAAAATTATTTTGTGCAGAATCATCAGGCAGCAAGCTTAATAAATAAATAAACTGATCGTAGCTTTTAATAACTTCTATTCCTTTAAAAGTATTAAAAAATTCCAACTTTAACTCTAATTGAGACTCAGTAAATAAAGTAACAAACGAGTCAAATCCCAAAATATCAATAACTCTTTGCTGAGAAGTTATTTCATAATGGCCAGGGGCCGGTGAAAGTCGATACGACTCTAAAATATAATAAAGTGCCTCCAAATCATTTCTTATACTTCTATCTAGGTTTTCGCTCAACTTTCTTCTAAAGGTGCCTCTTAAACTTAGATCAATCCGTTTTAAGAGTACAATAATCCAATGCCATCCTAACACCTCTAATAGCTGATTACCTACAGGCTCATCTGCTGGATTCCAACATAACTCTATTATTTGAATTAGCTGTAATCTATTTTTAATTAATTCTTCTGTAAATTGTTTTTTTATTTCAGGCGCGCTGCTTATCAATAGCGCAGAAAAGTGTGCCAAACCTAGACACTTGATTAGAATAAGTTTGGTTTCGATGCTATTTGATAAAATTCTCAATATTTCTATAAGTTTGCTACTATCATTAATTATTGCGATAGCGGCTCTTGATCGTAGACGTGAAACTAGAATTTTTTGTAAACGATCAGCTGAAAAGGCGGCTAGCAAAATACTTAAACTTTCATAATCATAATTAATTTGAGCAACAATAAAGTCAGTTAAATGATCCAATAGTTTTGCTTTGAGTTCATCAGAGGCACTTGTTAAAAGTGTTAAAAAATAAGGCCGATCTATTTGTCTAACAACAAATTCTTTAATTTTCGTGGTTTTTAATATATCAAATAATGCTACGAGTTCCTCACCATTAGTAATACCACCCTTTAGCTCATCGACAGGAAGTTCTTGTATAAATCGCAACTGTCCCACTGCGTCATGAGGACTCACTGCTGCACTGATCTCTGCAAAAGTAATTGGCATAGCTTTGTTCTTCTAATAATTTTAAGTGTTCTAAATTATAGTATTAAATTATTAAGAAACTCTTAGCAAAAATAAATTTTTAAATTAAATATATCAATTAGTTAGAATAGAAAATAAGAAAGTTTTCAATCCTTAATAGGGCAAGATTACTAATAAATTTTTAAAAACACATATTAATCAAATGTTTATATTAATTTAAAAATGCCGCTCGTTGAAAAATAAATTTTTTAAGCAAAGTAGAACGATTGGTCAGTTTCAATCCTTCATTTCTAAGCCAACTTAAACTTTCATTTGCAAACAATTGCTTAAAACCTTGCATAGCAAATAATACGCTGCTATTAACCTGTTTTCGAGCTCGTTCAAATTTTAAAAGTTGATAATAAGCGCCATAATCTTGCCGCATCTTAATACTTTTTTTAATCAGTTCAATTAAGCACGCCACTTCTTTTAATCCTAAATTTAAACCTAACCCTGCCAAAGGATGAATGGTATGTAACGCATCACCTAATAATACAATTCTCGGTGCTACATACGATTTAGCATGACGCATGATTAAAGAAAAACTTTTGCGCTTACTAATTAATTCTAGCTGACCTAATTTGTCTTCAAAAGCCTGATTAAGAGCATAAATAAAATTTTTTGGGTCCAGCGCTAATAATGTCTCGGCACATTTAGTCTCACAAGACCAAACTATTGAGCAGATATGTTGATTCTGTAAAGGTAAAAAAGCAACCGGTCCTGTTGGGGTAAAATGCTGCCAAGCAGTTTGTTGATGGGGATTTTCAGTTTTAACATTAGCAATAATAGCCACTTGCTCATAGGAGCGTTCAATCAGTTTAATGCCAGCCGCCTGCCTTAGCCAGGAGTTTGCTCCATCGGCACCAATCACCAACTTAGTTTGTAACTTGGAATGGTCAGATAATAATAAGACTATATTCTCCTGATAAGTATACAAAGCTTGGGGGGTTAACGTTAAATAATCAATATTTTTTGCACTCTGTATTTGTTTGTTTAACGCCACCTGCATAATTTTGTTTTCAATAATAAAACCTAAATGGGCCTCTCCTATCTCAGCACAATCAAAATGTATACTTCCTTCTTTATCCCAAACGGTCATTTTATCATAAGCACTGAGGCGCAAAGATTCAATGGTTGGCCATACTCCAATTTCTTGTAATAAGTCTCTAGAAGCTAAATTAATTGCGCTGGTACGTAGATCAATTGTTTCATCAACTTCTGTAATTAAGGATTGTTGATTAAGAATAGCTATCTTTAAATCAGTTTTAGCAAAAGCTAATGCTGAAGCTGCTCCTACTATTCCGGCACCAATTATAACAATATCATACTGTTTATTTTGCATAGTGTTTAGACACTCTTTTCTGCTTCTTTTTCATATTTGATAACTCGTATAGCCAGATAAAAAATAATCACACTGAAAAGTGCAAGAATGATAAAATCCCAACCAAATGAAATAATACCTAAGCCAGCAAAATTACCCAAATAAGAAATAATGCCTAAACCAGCGAAATAAGGTAAGACCCAATAAGATTTATTAAATTCTAACGGCTGCTTTATTGGTTCAAAAAAGCGATAAATAAACAGCACTCCATAACCTATCACTACTACTAATAGCATACGCCAAACAGTTGTCCAGGAGGTCCAATAAATGATAAGATTACAAACATAAAAAGCGATCAAACACATTGGTTTTACTGCGGGCAGCCGAAAAGGACGTGCTTGATTAGGCATCTTAATTCGTAGCGCCAAGCAGGCGATGGGCCCCACAGCATAGGCAATCACAAAACAGGAAACTAAAAAACTTACCATTGCTTGCCAACCTGGAAAAGGTAAAAAGAAAAATATTCCTATTATAAAATTTAATAGAATGGCAAAAACCGGCACCCCACGAATACTTAACTTTTGAAATATAATAGGCATATAACCATTTTTGCTCATAGCATAAGGAATTCTAGCTGTAGAAGCTGTATAAATATAAGCGGTACCAAAGGGAGAAATAATAGCATCAAGATATAATATAATTAAAAACCAAGCAATTCCCAACATGGCGATTATTCCTGCAACAGGACCTGTGTCGCCTACAAAACGCATTGCTGCCCAACCTTGGCTTACTATATTAATAGGAACCGAGCCTATAAATGCTACTTGCAACAAACTATAAATAATAATACAAAGGGTTAATGAGCCAATAATAGCGATAGGAATAGCTCGTTGTGGATTTTTAGATTCCCCTGCTAATTGAATAGCAGGACTATAACCAATAAAAGAAAAAATAACTCCCGCTGCTGGTAATGCTGCTACCACAGAATGCAACCCATAAGGCATAAACCCACCCCAGGCAGTAAATTGCTTAGGATTAAAATAGATTAATAAAATTATAATCGTTAATAAAGGAATCAATAATTTCCAAATAACAATAATATTATTGGTTTTTGAAAAAAGTTGGATCCCAATCATATTAAGGCAGCACATTAAAAACATTAAAATTACAGCAATAATAATCCCTAAAGAAGTCAGCTCAACGCCTCGTGTTGTCATCTCGGCTAAGCCTGGAAAATAATTGGCGGCATATTGTAAAGCAGCCATAGTTTCCACAGGAGCTACTGTCACAGCAGCCAACCAAGCAACCCAAGCAATAGTAAAACTCGCAAAAGTACCATGGCTTAATTGAGCAAATCTAACTGTACCACCTGCAAGCGGAAACATGGTGGCAAGTTCTGCGAAAGTCAACGCAATAGTCATCATCATAAAGCCACCTAATAGCCAAGAAAAAATGGCTGCCGGCCCCACTATTTTTGCTGCGTAAAAAGGTCCAAATAACCAACCTGAACCTATAATACCCCCTACAGCAGTAAACAATAATCCTACCGTAGTAATATTCTTTTTAAACTTCATAAAAACCTTTGGTAAAAATTAATTATATAATATCTTTAAGTATAACTGGCTACTGGTAGAGTAGGAATAGAAATATAGAATAAAAACTTTGATCAGCTTATCAAAAAATTTCAACTATGATAATCTTCAATCAACTAAAACTATGCGAAGTAAACTTATCTATGGGGACTACTGGCTGAGGGTACAGAAGCAACAACGGCTGGCCCTATTCTTCTTACAGGCAAATGCCCAAAAAACTTCCTTAATACTGCAATCAATATTCTTGTATCAGTGGGTGCAGATTTATTCATTTCCAATCTATTACGATGACTGTTTATTACTTCTCTATGACTTTGATACCAATTACTAATCAGGGTTTTTAGCGTAGTTATATTTGCGCTTAATGCTTCTTCAGAATGTTGAGCTGTTACACCTCCCCCTAAGCCTGAACAAGGCGAACCACTTCTTCTGCTACTACCTGAAAGAGAAGCGCCACTAATTATTTCTCGACTAGTACTAGATCTACTACTTATGGATCGATGCCTTTCAAGCATTCTTCGTGCTGCTCTTTCACTTGCCGAAGGAACAAAGCATTCTTCTTCACCTGTCTTGATTCCAGGTCCTGTTTCTACTATTTGCAAAGCAAAAAATAAAGTGTCTTTACAGTGATCATCAAGCTCAACTTTTACTACTACTTTTGCTTCAGCCAACTTTCTTTCTGCTTCTATTCTTGCCTGCTCTGCTTCTCGCTCTGCTCTTTCTCTGTCTAATCGACTAGGGACCACTTCATCATCTCTTCTAGCTTGACTTCTTCTAGTACTACCAGCTGTAATAATACCACCAACAGTCAACCTTTCTGCTCTACCATCAGCTATTTTTTCAACTGCTGCTAATCTTGCTCTATGAAATAAGCTTCCTGCCCCTATTTCTTGTAGCCCTTCTCTACCAGCATCTCTACCACCACCTCCGCCTCCTCTTGCTTCAGGTGCTACGCTTTCTCTAGATACTAAGGAAGCTGGTTCCGTCCCTTCTTCCAAACCCTCGCCAACTTTTTTATCTTGTTCTTGTAACTCAAGCGTTTCAGGATCAACAAAAACTAACTGCTCTATAATACTTTGTAATTCTCTTAAAGGAGTAATTTTATCTATTGGAGCCTGAAGAATTGATAATGCTGAAGAAGATTCAGCTTCCATACGTTCAATTTCCTGCTTTATAAGCTCAAGAATAAGTGCTTTAGAATCTTTTTCACCGCTTGCGCCACCCGCTTCTTGGGCAGAGCCTCGACTAGCTTCTATCATAGCGGCCATAGCCAAATCTGGCATACACGCCTCCTCGTTTAACATGAGTGGCCAAATTTTAGTTAAATAAACACGCTTCAGCAAGTAAAAACTCATTAAATATTTATTTATATCAATAAATGAAGAACTTATTTAAAATAAGCTAGCTGAGTGCTTGAAATAATTTCTTCAGAAAAAACAAGGATTTGTTATTTTACTTGCTTAAAACAAATTGCAAAGGAATTTACAATGAATCATGATCCAAAAGAAGTAAATAAATTTGATTCCTTATCAACAGACTGGTGGCAAAAGCAAGGGGCTTTTAAAACCTTGCATGATATCAATCCCTTGCGCATTAAATTTATCACTGATCAAATGGCTGTTGCCAATAAGAAAATCATTGATATTGGCTGTGGTGGCGGTATTTTAACAGCAAGCTTAGCAATAAAAGAAGCCGCTATGACTGGTATTGATTTATCCACCAACGCCATTCATTGTGCAAAAAAACACGCCGACGAACAAGGTTTAACAGTCGACTATCAAGTAATTAGCACTGAGGAAATGGCAGTAAAATTTCCTGAAAGTTTTGATATAGTCATTTGTATGGAACTATTAGAGCATGTTCCTAATCCAGCCAGTTTAATTAAAGCTTGCAGTGATTTATGTAAACCTGGTGGACAATTATTTTTTTCTACCATTAATCGCAATCCCAAAGCTTATCTCTTAGCTGTCATTGCCGCTGAATATTTATTAAAAATGTTGCCTCAAGGCACTCACGATTATAAAAAATTTATTACTCCAGCTGAATTAGAACAATATTGTCGACAAGCAAAATTAATTGCTAAACATTTTACTGGCCTTAATTATAACCCGCTGACTAAACAATATAAATTATCTGAAAACATTTCCATCAACTATTTATTACATTGTGTTAAAAATGTTTAGCTCTTTAATAGGGCCTGCTTACAATTCACATAGATACCCCTATAAAACTACAAGCCATCGTCACCATAGATGCATAATACCTTTTAAATTTATTGTATCGTGTTGCAATGGCACGAAAATGTTTGATTCTTATGAAAATATTTTCGACAAGATGTCGATATTTGTATGAATCCCAATGCCTATCACTATTTCCTATTATTGAATAATTCTTTCTGGGAATATCAGGGTTTATGATTTTTGTTTAATGATTTCATGCAATTCTTCTTTGTTATAATCTTTGTCTGCGATGGTATAGTCAACCGCTGGCAATTGTGCTAAAAATTCAGGTGAGATTTTACAATCATGTACTTCGCCATCCGTGATTATAAAATCAATTGACAGTCCAGGTGCATCAACCGCTATATTGATGTGCTTTCACAACACTACTAACAATAAACTCCCATTCGAAATCGGGATCATGAACCTGTGATTTGAAAATTTTCATCAGCTTACCTTTTAAAGACCAACGATTAAATTGCTGGTATATCGAACCTCATAAACCAAAAAAAGACAGTGGGGCTTGCCAAGAACATTCTGCTCACGGGACAAAATCCTTTTGGCAAGAAAACATTGTAATTCATTAATTAAAATTAAATATTATTAAAATAAAGCTTTGCAAATATAAAGAGATCAGATAGACTGCATTGATCCCGCACGAGTTATTTTCTAAATATATTTCCAATTTAATTGAAAGGAATTTTTAGTATGAAAGATAATACTAAAGAGAGTCCTGCTATTGTCTCGCCGCATGATAAGTTATTTAAGGCGGTGATGGCACATATTGAAGTGGCGAAAGATTTTATTAAAAATAATTATCCAGCTTCATTATTAAAGCAAATAGATCTTGAAACCTTGACCTTAGAAAATGGTAGTTATATTGATGAGGAGTTAGTACAAAGTGAGACAGATATATTATATAAAGTAAACCTTTTAGAAAAAGAAGAGTCAGCGTATTTATATTTATTGGTAGAGCATCAAAGTACCTCAGATAAGTGGCTTCCGTTTCGCTTAGTGAAGTATATGTGTCGGATAGCAGATCAAGAAAAGAAGCAAAACCCGAGGCAGGAGTATTTACCTATTATTTTTCCGTTAATCTTTTATAATGGCAAAGGCCGGTACGCGGACTCAACTTATCTTTTTGATTTATTTGGTAAATTCAAGGAGATGGCGAAAGAGATTTTCAGCAAACCTTTCCAATTAGTTGATTTAAATGATATTCCAGATGAAACACTGAGAGCGCATCAATGGTCGGGGGTCATGGAACTAGCCTTGAAATATGCAAGAAGAGAGTATACGCAAGCTATAAAATTGGCTTGGGTAGAGTTTATTAATAAGATTATGAAGAAAATGGAAAGAAAGACAGCTACAGATATTTTAATAATTTTGTTAAACTATACCTTAGATCAAGACAGTCAAGGAAAGGGGCGCTTGTTACAAGATTGGATTAGAGAATGTGCAAAAACAAACTCGGAGGTAGAAAAGGTCATGCAAACATTAAAAGAGAAGCTACAGTCTGAAGCAAAATGGGAAGGTATTCAACAAGGAATCCAGAAAGGAAGACAGCAAGGAGTAGAGCAAGGAATAGAGCAAGGAATGGAACAGGGTATTTACCGAGGAGAGTCTAATATCATAAAGAAACTATATAGTAATTTGCGTGATATTAATAAAGTGGCAGCCTTATCTGGAATTAGTACAGAGGAATTAAAAAGAATTTTAAATGACAAAGACGAAATTTTAAGGTAGAGCAAAATTACTGCGAACTAGTTAATAAATCAATTAAAACTACCTCTTGAGCTCCTAGAGAAAAAGACTATCCTTAAATCTATATCTGATGATATAAAAAAATCAATAAACCAATTGATTCTACTAATAACTATTTGTCAACAAACTGTAAAAATTATCAGTATTCTGGGATAATCTGTTTAGCAAAGTTTCAGACAGCAGGACGAAGCCCCCTTGGCAAGACCTTGGTTTGCGTCTTATGAAGCTAATATTTGTTTATCCTTATTATGACAGTTTAAAAAAGGGGCTCAGTGGTAATCGGGATGGCTGTTAGACGTGCCTTAATTAAATATGAAGCACCGCCTACTATACTTTGTAAATGATCTAATGATTTACTCTATAAAGAAAGCTAAATTAGCTGGGATCTTAATAGAAATGAAAAAAAATATTAGATTTAATTAATATTAATAATAACTATTACATTAATTACGCTTAAAACAAAAATTGATAGCAACCTACTTTGCTTTAAAACTTCCAAACAATAAGGTCTTTTAGAAAAAGTGTTCAGTAAAATAACACTCTCTTAAATATAAAGATAAAGCGCTATCAAAAAAAGATAGGCTTTACAATGACTAAGCAGACAAATTGCTTTATCGTTTCAAAAAAACTATAATGCTTCGTTTCATTTTTAATAACTTCATAAAAGGACAATTTTATTATGAAAAAAACAATGCTTGGTTTAGCTTTAATTAGTATAATAACTTTAGCTGGCGCAGCTACGATTAGTGGTACCGTCTCAAATATAGGCCATGAAAATGTTTTTACTCACACAGCAGGTTTTCCTGCCTCTTTAAATGCTGGGCAAGCAAATTCTTTTACTAATGTTAATGTTGCCAATGGCCAAGTTATTACTTATACTTCTACTCTTCCTCAAGATCCTAATGAAGGTTGTAGTTATATTTTTAGTGTTAATAACGAAGGGGTTGTTTCTCTACAAGCTTCTAATGTGGGTTTTGCCAAAAGTTGCGGCTATATTCCTGCCGGTGATAACAAATTTAATCTTTTGGTTAATGCCAATTCATAATTGCTTTTGCCCTAATTTTATTGAAAGTTAGGGCTTACCAATCCATCCTTGTAACCAAAAACGCGGATAAAAAGGTTTAGAAGGATTTTGTTGTAAATACCAAATTATTTCATTTTGAGAAAGATGACTAAGAACCGGTAAAACTCCTATAACTATTCCGGCACTACTAGCAACCATAATCGCTCGTAAGAGTAGTAAAAAATAATCACGAGCAGTCTGTTTTATTTCCTGCCTATAAGCAGCGCGATAGACTCCATATGACCAACCTATAATGATTGCCATCATTACTTGACTCATTGGAGTTACTATGACCCCATCCATCATACTGTTACAAAATTCAGCTATTAGAGTCGCCAGCAAAGCTAATGATAAAACAGGCACAGATTCAGCTGACAATAAAGATTTAACCCATGTTAAAATGCTATAAATAATTATACCTACTAACAATAGAGCAACAGGTACCCCCCACTCTACAGCAAACTGCAATAAAGCATTATGCGGGTGTGCAGCAATTAAATTAATATAATAAGCAAAATGCATAGGGCCCAAACCTAATAAGGGATGGGCTTTGATTAACTGCCACGTATACAGCCATAGAGTCTCTCTAGCAGAGGTACTACTATTCAAACTAGTCACAGTATGAATTGAAGTGGCTTGCGACAATAGCAGTTTATAAAAAAGATAGCCAATAAACATAATCAATAGATGGGCTATTAACCACTTAATTACCTTAGCCCTAAATAAGAAAATTATACATAATAAGGCTAAACCAATCGATACCCTGACTGATTTACTACCATCTATCCAAGCTAAAGTCCACCATAGTAAAGCCACAATAAGAACAATATAATAAGGCATTGATTTTCTATTTAGAGAAAACAAAGGTACAGTAACAAGAAATAAACTCCATAATTGATATTGTGAAAAAAAGCGAATATTTGCAAAGCCCGGAAAAAAATTGTTAGTAATATGACTAGCTGGTACATTGATTAAATGGATAATTAACATTTGCTTGAATACTAAAATACTATAAAGCACTGCAAAGAAAATTAATAACTTAATTAGTTGATAATCAAATAGTTCACCAAAAATAATTCTCTGACTGGCTACTGTAATAATTAAAAAAAAGAGTAAGACAAACAATGATAGTTCCAAATAAGCCATTTTAGGTAAAGGGGCTTGTAAAGAAGATAACAAACCTAATATTAAAATTATTACTAAACCAATTCGAATATTCCTTGGCATTGTATAAAATGAAACTTGCCAAGTTTTTTTACTAGCAAACAATAAGCCGATTGCACTAAGTTCTAAAAAAAGTAATTCAACTATACGCTGAGTATCATAAGGACTATAACCTGGCAACAAATGTTTACTAACTTGATAAGTTAAAGAAAAAAACAAATATAGACCAATTAAAACGATAATAAATGGAAACATTTGTAGAGAAATTATTAAGTTTAATTTTTTCACTTTATTTTTTATTCTTCATGATCAAAAAGTGTATCCAATGATAGGCCATTACGTTCTAAAATACCGCGTAATTCGTGTAAGGCATCTACTTGTAATTGTCTGACCCGCTCACGAGTAAGACCAATAGCAGCGCCCACTTCTTCTAAAGTTTGCTTTTCATCATAATCTCCTACCCCAAAACGGCGCATAATGACCTCACGATGCCTTTCATCTAGTTCTTTTAGCCATTCTGTCAAATGCTCTTGTAGATTTTCATCCCCCAAAATACCTTCTGGATCTAAATGATGCTCATCGGCTACTACATCGAGCAAGGTTTTAGTTGAATCTGTTGCCAAAGGACTATCTATCGATGAAACCGTATCATTAAAATTCAAAATCTTTCTAACATCTTCTAAAGGCTTATCCACTAATTCAGCAATTTGCTCTGGAGAGGCATTAAGTCCGGCCTGTTTTTCTAGTTCCTTAGCTGCTCGTAGATAAGTATTAAGCTCTTTAATTATATGAACAGGTAACCGAATGGTACGAGTTTGATTCATGATAGCACGCTCAATAGTTTGTCTAATCCACCAAGTAGCATAGGTAGAAAACCTAAAGCCACGTTCTGGATCAAACTTTTCTACAGCATGCATCAAGCCTAAATTACCCTCTTCAATCAAATCTAAAAATGACATACCACGATTAATATAACGCCTGACAATTTTAACGACTAGGCGCAAATTACTTTCGATCATCTTCTTTCTAGCAGCTGCATCACCTTTTAATGTGAGCCGTCCGTAATGAATCTCTTCTTCATGCGTGAGCAAAGGATTAAAACCAATTTCATGTAAATATATCTGGGTAGGATCGAGTGCAACGCCTTTGACTAATTTGGATCGATAGGAAATTTCCTCACCCTTGACCTCTTCTTGCGCAGACTCTGCAAACGCAGCTTCATCTTTGGCAAGCTCTTCGTCATCAGGACCTTCAAGCGAGTCAAAATCCATTTCTTTTTCGTCTAGGCCATCTTCCTTTAATGAGTTTACCACCTTGTACTCCTAGATAAAAAAATAACCGTGGTAATATCATCCTAAACAATTTTTTTGAAAAAGAAAAGCAGTGTTTATTCAATGGTCAAGAGACTTTTAAAACTAGGCAGTCAGGCCCTTAATCCAACCTGCTATCTCATCAAATAAGACATAATTTGTCCAATCTAGGCTCAGCGGGGTAATAGAAACCTTATTAGCTTGAATAGCATAAAAGTCTGTACCAGATCCTGAATCTTGAACCGGGCCTGGTAAACCTATCCAGTAGACTTCTTTACCACGAGGATCAATATGTCTTGTTACTTTTTCTGAACAAAATCGAGTCCCTAAGCGGGTTATTTCATATCCTCGTAGCTGATCCAAAGCCACATCCGGCACATTGACATTTAAAATAGTGCTAGTAGGCAAGGCCTTACTCTTTAAACGTAATACCAAGTTTTTAATAACATGGGCGGCTGTTTCAAAATGTACTGCTGGTTCATGCAGAGAAATAGCAATAGCGGGTAACCCTAAAAAACGCCCTTGAATAGCAGCTGCCACAGTCCCTGAATACAAAACATCATCACCTAAATTTGAACCATGATTAATTCCTGATACTACCATATCCGGCACAGGCTCGTCTTCAAATAAGCCACTTAAAGTTAAATGTACGCAATCTGTAGGGGTTCCACTTACATAAAAACCTCTTTCCTTGAAGGGTGTTACTGTCAATGGTCTATCTAAAGTTAAAGAGTTACTAGCGCCACTGCGATTGCGATCAGGCGCTACAACAGTGACCTCAGCAATTTCTGCTAGCGCCTGGCTTAGCGCTGTAATTCCTTGTGATTGATAACCATCATCATTGCAAACTAAAATTCTCATAGATTACGATTCCTTTTTATTGACAAGCAATTATCAAAGCTTGTGCAAACCAGGGCGTATACTGCTCAGGTTTTTCTATTAATTCCTGTTGTATAGCTACCACAGAAAGCCAGTTCAAGGTAGCAATTTCATGTGGGTCAGGATGAATAAACTCACCGCTATACCAACCTACCAAAACATGATCTACTTCATTTTCGGTTAAGCCATTATCAAATTTTGCTATATAATGAAACACTCCTTTGTGCTGCAAATCAAGCTTTAATCCAGTTTCTTCAAATAAACGTCGCATACCAGCAGCAGCCACCTCTTCTCCTGGTCGAGGATGACCACAACAAGTATTTGTCCATAAACCGCCACAATGATATTTATCAGAATGACGCTGTTGAAGCAATAACTCTAATTGTCCCTCATTCTTTTTAAATACAAATACAGAAAAAGCTCGATGCCTTAAAGCCCGCTGATGAACAATTAATTTGCTCTCACTGCCCGTTTCTTGATCATCTTCATCTACTAAAATAATATCTTTTATCATCCTTTCATCTTCTTTAATTGATCAATTAATTATTTAACTTCTCGGTAAAATGCCAAGGCGCCACAATTTCTAAAGATCTAAAATGAGCTTGCATCCTATCCGCTTGCTCTGCTAAAAAAAGTAATTTGATATTAGGACCTGCATCTTCAGTAAAATAAACTGGAATACCTTCGGCTCGCAATTGCCAAATAGCATACATGGCTTGCAGGGTTTCAGGCTGCCAATATAACACCGCTGGTTTTGCAGTAAGCATTGTAGCATGCATAGCTAGTGCATTACTTTCAGCCACCTCTCCAAAGGTTTTAAAATCTTTTGTCATAATTGCCTGTTTTAAAATTGGCAAATCTTTAGCAACTTGCTCTGGCCAGAGTTTATAATAAAGTGAGGTAGTTTTTGATAACTTCATAGCTTCTCTAGAGCTAATGGGTTTTTGCTGAGTATGAGTAATTAATAACCCTACTCTTAATTCGGGCCATTGTTCATTTAGTGGTTCAGCATAACTATCTAAGCCATCTTGTGCCTGACCACAATGCCATTCGACAAAACCATGCCACAATGAACGACAAGCACTCCCGCTACCCAAGCGAGCTAATAGTGATAATTCTTTATTATTTAGCTGCCAACCAAATAATAAATTCAAGGCACTTATTAAAGCAGCAAATCCTGCAGCTGAAGAAGCAAGTCCTGCAGCAATCGGAATATTCGTATCAGTTTTAATAAAAAAACCTTGTCCTTTAGGCCTAAATAAATCTAAAAAATGACTTACTCTTTTCGCAAATTGAGACGCAGCCGAAAGAGAGTGTTCACCAAAAACTATCTCGTCTTGATTGCTATCTATTAATTTAATTAATGTGGTAGCACCACGATCTGCTAGTGAAACAGATAAACTAGAAGTTTCTGGTAAATTTAATTCTTCATCACGTTTACCCCAGTATTTACATAATGCAATATTACTCGGTGCGTAAGCAAAAGCTATTTCTTGCATGGGACGACCAGGATGATAGGCAAGAATTTTATTAACAAAGTCTTGTTTCTTCACATTTTAATCCTTTGGTAGTGATATCCACTGGAATATAATTTTGTTCATCGATATGACTGAAGGCGCCCTGGTTGCCAATAGCGACCACACAGTCTCCTAAACCAGAGCCGGAAATTTTAACACCGAAGATTGCTTTTTGCTGTATTATTTTATTAATTAATTGCTGTAAAGCTTGATTGCAGACCCCTAATTTTTCCATTGCTACTTGTTGACGATTAAAAATTTGACCTAGCAACTGCCAGTTAGCCTCTTTAATTGCTACAATCCCTTCTTCTGCACAGACAGCAATAGCTTGATAAATATTGATTAGCTCAGTGTTTCTGTGGCGAAACTGCTGTTCAATATGCTTAATTACTGCAGCTGTTAGCATTTTACTACCTGAATAAAATAGTCCTATATACGGCAATGGAATAAGCGGCGTAACTTTTAAAGGATCGATCTGGTATCTTATCAAACCACCAAAAATACTAGCCGCCAAATCAGCACCCGAGCCTACTCCTTGAACAGTTTTAAGAACTGTTAACCCCTCTGATAAAACCTTCATCGGCAAAACTCCTAAATTTGCAAACTCGCGTAACACTGCGATACAAGCAACCGTTACTGCAGCTGAAGATCCTAAACCCAAGTGACTGGCAAAATCTGCTTGAATTTTTAAATGAAATCCTTGCGTTAATTTTTCCTCATAGAGCTTGATTGCTGCTATGACAAACTGGAAAGGGGGGTTAATAACTAATTTATCTAAAGAAGTCTGAAACTCACCTAAAGCTGAAGTTAAAGTAATATGACGGTCTGCTTGCGGGATTAATTCAACAGTAATTCGATTATTAATAGCACAAACAACAGCCGGATAACCTTTTAAGACTGCATGCTCGCCTAATAACATAACACTACCTGGTGCAGAATAGCTATAAAAAGCTTTAGAGGGCATGTAGCCCTCTTTCTACTGCCTTAACCTCAAGCAGGTCATAGCCATATTGATGACAAAGTTGTTTAATCGGCTCTACTTGCTCGGTCACAACTAATAAAGCGCCTGCTTGATCACCAGTAACCGCGCCAGCTCCGCTAATTTTTGCTGCAGCACCTTGTGCCTCTATCTCTGTTATAAAACGCTGCACTTTAGCAGGCACTACCTCGATTTTAGTTAACAACCGATGATTATCACGTATAGCTGATTGAACTTCAGGTAAATCATTAGCTTGCAAAGCTTTATCCATAATATTGGTTACGGTTTCAAAAGTTTGCCAAATTGAATCTTGGCCAAAGTGTTCCAGCACATGCGAAACCGACTCGCCTGTTGTCGCAGCAGGTGTTCCAGTATTCACTAAAAATAAAGGGACTGTCGGTAAAGGTCTGGGTTCTGCTTGGCCTTCTTTAAAATAAACACAGCCCCCGTGCAAAGAAATATAAACATCTATTCCACTAGATTTACCGTGTTGCAACTGCTCAATTTCTTTAGCAATTGTATAGTATTGTTCACGATCCCAACTCATATCGTGAAACCTTGTAATTGCTTTAAGAACGCTTAAGACTGATGCAGCTGAAGAACCCATACCACAACCCACTGGAATACTTGATGTAGTATGAATGTCTAAACCACGATTAAATTTGGTATTCATATGATCCAACCAATTAACCACAGCATACTGAGTCAATTCAAAAGGCTGCTGCAAAACTTCTCGTATCCCTACTTTACCAGCTAAAAATTCTTTGTATTTTTCTTTCACTCTGCGTTTTAAGGCTCTCAGTGTATTAATGGTAAAAGAATTTTTATAGTTAAAGTCTAATAAATTAAAAGTGACCTGCTCTGGATCGTGAGAGGCAATAGTTGTTTGTGCATAACGATCTATAGCCATAGCCAATACTGGTTTGCCAAAATTAACTGCGTGCTCACCAGATAAAATTAATTTTCCAGGCGACAAGGCTTTACTGATAGCGGCTTTAGTTTCTTTGCTCAATATTTCAGGCTGGTTAACTAGCTTATAAATCCGTTTATGTTCTTTGATACCTGCTAATCGAAAATCTCCCGTTTCGTGTTTTGGCGTAAAACACTCACCGCCATTGGTAGGCAGTTGATAAGAATAAAATGCTTCATATTCTTGATAAGTTAACGCCTGACGTGAAGCTAAATGTTGACGATGAAACTCTGTTGCTAAGACTTGTCGATACTCTGGTTGCACCACTCCACTAAAAAATTCAGCCACACAACCCGAACCATAACTATAAAAACCAATGCGCTTATGACTTAATTCTTCAGCCGTATTATCTAACAAAGATATTAAGCTAATATATAAAGCTGCTGAATAACTATTCCCTGTTTCACGGCCATAATATAAAATTGGCTTTAATTGTTCATGGGTTTTATTACTCTCAACTGGTAGCTCGCCTGCAATTTTTAATAAAGTTTGATGTGCTTTTTCTACCAAACGTGGTACTGGAGTATGATAGCAAAAATAATCATGATCCTTGAAATTTCGACCTGACTCTTCTTGGTAATGCTGCCAAGTTTGCTCTAAAGCATGCAGATAAATTTTAGTAGAATAGTGTCCTTCTACTAAAGCTTCACTGCGATAATTAGGTCGCCAAAAATCCATCACATCATCAGTATAAAGGCCTGTTTCAGGCTCAATTGCAAGAATACTAGGGTTAGCTGTAATAAGCATCGCAATGGCACCACAACCTTGTGAAGACTCGCCACCAGTATTAAAACCATAACGCGCTACATCAGCAGCCAATACTAAGATTTTTTTATGAGGCTGTTTTGCTACCATAGCTGTTGCAAATTGCAAAGCAGCAGTCGCGCCGTAGCAAGCTTGCTTTAATTCAATAACTCGAACTCGATTTGGTAGCCCTAATAAACTTTTAACATAAACTCCTGCCGCTTTAGACTGATCGATCCCACTTTCTGTTGCAAACAGAATAGTATCAATTTCATTAACATTTATATCATTTAAAGCTCGTTTTGCCGCATTAGCTGCTAAAGTCACAATATCTTCATCAGGAGCAGGTACAGCCATTTTGGACTGACCCAACCCTATATAAAACTTATTAACTTCTATCCCTCGTGCATTAGCCAAAATTGCTAAATCTAAATAGTAATGGGACGTATAAAAAGCTAAGCGATGAATACCTACTTTATTCATTTATTTCACCTCTGATTGATTCCGTTCAAACGCTACATGAGCACGCATTAATTCACTAGGATTAGTTAAGGCTGCAATCAAAGATAACTCACAGCACATGACAGCCGCCGCGCAGATTACAGCGAGACGTCTTGAGTTATCGCCCGTTTCTCTTGCTTGCAAACACCCTAATAACTGCAAATTCTCTTGAACAAATGGCAAATCTTTACCATTGCCAATTGTACCAACAATAATATTAGGCAAGGTTGCTGAAAAATAAACAGCATCACCTTGCATTTCTGCAAAAGTAAATCCTTGCGAACCCTCGACAATATTGGCTGCATCTTGACCTGTTGCTAGATAAAAAGCTAAGAGTACATTAGCGAAATGAGCGTTCGCTGAACGTAGACTTCCCGCTATAATACTACCTAATAGGTTTTTTTTAGTGTTTAATTCCACTATCTTTTCCGGGGTTGTTTTTAGCGTTTTTTGGCAAACTTCTCTGGGAATTATTATTTCTGTCACAACGTATTTGCCACGCCCTAAAATACCGTTGACTGCAGAAACTTTTTTATCAATACAATAATTACTAGAAACTGATACATAACGCAAAGCTGGATATTGTTGCTCTGTCCAATAAAGTAACTGTTCAGTAGCTTTGGTTACCATATTGTGGCCAGCTGCATCCCCTGTGGTAAATTCAAAACGTACATAGAGAATCTTACCTACTACTTGAAAGTGCAAATCGACTAATTTAGCGAATCGGCTGCAACCTGCTACCACAGTTTCTAGTTCTGCTTTTCTAGCTTTTAGTTGGCTGGCAACTATCAACGCTTGGGCTGCATTAGAGGCTTCAACAGCAAAAGATCGTGTCATCCGCTCATCGATTAAAGTAGTAAAAATACCTCCTGATTCTCTTGAAACTTTTGCGCCACGATTGGTAGAAGGCCATACAGGTATTTCATAAGTTGCCAAAGGAACTAGCACTTCCTCATTAACGACAGGACCCACTATTTTGATAGGGCCTATTGCTTTCATAGGTACTTGAGCAAACTGGTTCATTTTTTGACAACTGCGTGGTTAAAATCCGCACATTATAGCAGATTTTCACTAATTTGGATACTAAGTAAAAAAGATCATTATTTAGTCAAGTGGCTTGCTTGCCCGCAATTTCTGTGTTAAATATAGTCACTTGATAATAATATGAGATAAATTAATGCCTGCTTTAACACTAACAGTCCGAACAGAAAAACTCTACTTAGAATTAGAATTATTTAAAAATACTCTGTACTTATATTGCTATGATATTAATACCCCTCCCCTAGTGAAGATTTATCAGGTTTAAATATTCCAAGCTGCCACTTAGTCACATCAAATTTTAGCAACTGCACTATTACTAAAGCTAATTTTGAACGCTGTATAGTAACTGGTGTTAGTTTTGATCCTGCATTACCTCCTTCTTTTAAAGAGACCATCTTGTCCACAACTCAAATTAGACAACTTATTGAAGCTGGCTTAAAAGATTTTACTGGTATCTACATTACAGCACCAAGCAGTGAGACAGATACGCTTGATTTCTCAATGATTAGTCTTACTTCTTTAAATTTATCTGGGTTAGATTTTTCAGCAGTAAACTTTACCAGAATTAGCTTTGAAGGCGTTACCTCAGTTACTAATTTAATTTTAATTGGAGCCACCTTAAGTCAAATCCAAGTTGAGCAACTGCTTGCTTTAGGACTAAAATATTTTAGAGAAGTTAATTGACTAAACGAAGATTTGTTTTATTTAGATTTACGGGGCTTAGATTTTACTAACGCTAAGTTAGAAAGTGTCCATACTTATGCCTGTGAATTTGATCGAAAAATTTTAGATACTTTAACACCAACATGTCTAAATAACAGTTTACAAATTTTTAAAGCACAAAGCATGAGAGTCACGATGCCTTATCCTATTGCTACTTGTAAACTTCTTACTTTCTTTAGTGCTTATCACTTGCATGATTTACATTTGCTTCCACAAGAATTTTCTCGATTTACAACAGGAAGAACCCGTTACGAGGCTATTGGTACTGAAACAACAGTAACAGAAGAGATGGAGTAAGCCCCTCCTGAAGATCGATCAGAAGATGATTTGCCTGAATTAACTGGCATGGAGCTAACTAGAGTCGGATCGGTTAGTAGCCGTGGATAAAAAATTTTATCAAACTCATCACTTAAACTATTACTCTCAATTTATTAAACTTTAACAATTCTATTCCTCTTTAATAGATTAAAGTATAGAATTGTCTGCTTTTTAAATAACTTTATAGTAGCTTATGATAGAACATATTCGAAATATTGCCATTATTGCCCATGTCGATCATGGTAAAACCACTTTAGTGGATCAATTATTACGGCAATCTGGCACTTTAGCTGAACGCTCGCAACCCATTGAGCGTGTGATGGATTCTAATGACTTAGAAAAAGAACGCGGTATTACTATTCTTGCCAAAAACACTGCTATCAAATGGAATAATTATCGTATTAATATTGTCGATACTCCAGGCCACGCTGATTTCGGCGGCGAAGTTGAACGCGTCCTTTCAATGGTTGATTCGGTTTTATTATTAGTGGATGCTGTAGACGGCCCAATGCCCCAAACCCGTTTTGTAACCCAAAAAGCTTTTGCACAAGGACTTAATCCCATTGTTGTTGTAAACAAAATTGATCGCCCGGGAGCTAGACCTCACTGGGTGATAGATCAAGTTTTTGAATTATTTGATAAATTAGGAGCTACTGATAAACAGCTAGATTTTCCAGTCATCTATACCTCTGCCCTGTATGGCTATGCTAGTTTGGAAGCTGAGGCTCAAAGCGGTGATATGCAGCCACTGTTTGAAACCATTATTAAGCAAGTACCTGCGCCTCAAGTCGAGCTCAATGCGCCATTTCAAATGCAAATCAGTTCTATTGATTATTCAAGCTATGTAGGCGCAATTGGAATTGGCCGAATCACTCGCGGTACAGTTAAAACTAATAATCCTGTGGTTATTATTGATATAGAGGGCAATCAACGACGTGGCAAAATTTTACAAGTTTTAGGACATATGGGTTTAGGGCGCCATGAAGTCACTGAAGCTTCGGCAGGCGATATTATCGCCATAACAGGCATTGATAATATTAAAATATCAGAAACCCTTTGTGATCCTAATTGCCCTGAGGCTTTAAAGCCATTAATTGTCGACGAGCCTACAGTTACTATGACTTTTCAAGTTAATACCTCTCCTTTCGCTGGTCGAGAAGGTAAGTTTTTAACAAGCAGACAAATTGCTGAACGCTTACAAACTGAATTAATTCATAATGTCGCCTTGCGAGTTGAAAATACTGATGATAGAGATAAATTTCGAGTTTCAGGACGAGGCGAATTACACTTATCAATTCTATTGGAAACAATGCGTCGCGAAGGTTATGAGCTTGCCGTATCTAAACCTGAAGTTATTATCAAAGAAGTCAATGGTGACCCTGCTGAACCTTATGAATCTTTAATTATTGATGTCGACCAACAATATCAAGGTGTTGTCATGGAAAAATTGGGACTTCGCAAAGGTCAACTCCTTGATATGCAGCCAGATGGTAAAGGACGAATTCGTTTAGATTATTTAATTCCAGCACGAGGGTTAATAGGATTTCATACAGAATTTTTAACTACCTCTTCTGGAACAGGCATTATGCACCATGTCTTTGATCATTACGGCCCAGTTAAAGAAGGTGAAGTTTCACAGCGTAATAATGGTGTACTAATTGCTAACTCGGCTGGCAAAGCGACTGCTTATGCCATTTGGAACTTACAAGAACGCGGCCGAATGTTTATTAGCCCCCAAACTGAAGTCTATGAAGGAATGATTATCGGCATTCATTCTCGTGATAATGATTTAGTGGTTAATATTACCAAAGAAAAGCAATTAACTAATATACGGGCCTCTGGCAGTGATGAAAATATTCTTTTAACGCCGCCTATTAAGTTAACATTAGAAAGTGCTTTAGAATTTATTAATGATGATGAGTTAGTGGAAATTACTCCTAAGTCTATTCGCTTAAGAAAAAAATTCTTAAAAGAACACGAAAGAAAGCGTAGTAATAAATAGTTATTAACGAAATAGTTCATAAAAGCATTTTAAATATTCAGCTGTTAATATTAAGCTATACATTCAAATTTTTCATTTTTACTCCCATAAAATGAGTGTTCACATTACAGATAACTTACAATGTAAACACTCATAAATATTATCCAAATAATGATCAAACACTGATAGCTTAATCCTTATCATATAGCAACTTATTGAATTATTTAATAAGTGTTCAAAAAACTGCTTACTTAATTCTCTCTTGCTAAAAATATAAAAACAGTAAAAACAATTACCAACCTCTCAAAAATAGCGGCAATAAGTGAAAATGCAGGAAAACGCAAGGGACCCTATCGTCGAATAAGCATCTCACAGAGATGATTTAATCTATTAAATCAGTTAACATTAACACTCCTTTTTAAAGGTAAAATTTATGAAAGATATGCCTTGTTTACCAACACGCTTAAGACGATTAAGACACTTGCCAGTTATACGAGAATTGGTGCAAGAAACTTTTATTCAACCGACAGATTTAATATTACCCCTTTTCATTAAAGCTGGCATAAAAAATAATGAGCCTATTAGTTCTATGCCAGGTCATTTTCAATTTGCACTGCAGGGACTTACTAAGGAAATAAAAGAAATAAAATCATTAGGCTTAAACGCTATTATGATTTTTGGAGTGCCTGAAAAAAAAGATGCGCTAGGTAGCGATTCTTTTTCTGATCATGGCATAATGCAACAAGCGATTAAAATTATTAAAGATACTGAGCCTGAACTTTTAGTTATTTCTGATATATGCCTTTGTCAATATACTTCTCATGGTCATTGTGGGTTCATTAATGATAAAACCGGCAGACCTGACATCGACAATGATAAAACTTTAGCGCTATTACAAAAACAAGTAATCAGCCATGCTAAAGCTGGGACTGATATGTTAGCGCCAAGCGGAATGATTGATGGCATGATTGCTGCTATCCGCAACGCTTTGGATGAAGAAGGTTTTGAACACTTACCAACTTTAAGCTATTCAGTTAAATACGCTTCCTCTATGTATGGACCTTTTCGAGAAGCTACTGAAGGAGCACCCAAATTTGGTGACAGAAAAACTCATCAAATTGATCCTGCTAATGGTGATATTGCTTTTAGAGAAGCAGCCTTAGATCTAGAAGAAGGCGCTGATATGCTAATGGTAAAACCAGCGCATACTTATTTGGACGTTATTTATCGTCTCAAACAAGCTTATCCAGGAGTTCCCTTAGGGGCTTATCATCCGAGCGGCGAATTTGCTATGATTAAAGCCGCAGCAGAAAAAGGCTGGTTAGATGAAAAAAAAGCGGCACTTGAAGTATTGACTAGTATAAAACGAGCCGGTGCTGATTTTATATTAACTTATTTTGCTAAACAGTTTTGCAAATGGTATCAGGATTAGTAATTAGTATTTTATAAATAACCATTTATTAAATAAAACTTGCAAAGTCTTTATGAAATTTGACTGGATTAAATTCCATAATTTTATAATCAGCCACTTGATGAATACAATAAGGATCTTCACTTAAAATAGTTTCTAGTTGCTGCTTATCTTTTAATTGGGATATGATAATACCCCCAACTCGAGGATTTTTGGGACCCGAAGCCACAAAACAATTCTTTTTATAGCCCTCATCCAAAAATGCCCTATGTTCAGCAAGATACTTATCAACTATTTCTAATGACTTGGTATAAGTAATAATAACAACAAACATTATTTTTTCCTTTAAATTTAAAATTAGAGCTAGTATAAAATAATTTTCTCATTTTTAAAATCACTTACCAGCTTCTATTTTAAGAAAAATAAAATCTTAACTGTTGTACTCTCACAAAAATTATCCACAAAAAAGGCCTTGTAAGAGAGATTTCACAAGGCCTTTATCTTCCCTGTTAACTATCAAAACAGAATACTGTTATCATTTAGCTGTTCAGTTGATATACCATCTAAAGTAATGGTTTGATTATTAACTGCTAGCAAATCAATAACAGCATCTCCTTGACTATTATTGTAAACCTCTACTCGATCCGGTGTTATCCAGAATGAGCGTAAGTCTACGACATCATGTCCTACTTCAAAATCACTGACCACATCACGATTACCCCAAGCCCAAGTAAAGCTAAATACCTCTGTTTCCTCTGTAGTACTATTAAGCACTTGGTTGTTATTACCCCCTATATTATCGCTTAAATTAAGGGCCTGATTATAATCACCGGTTACTCCGCTTATATTACTTGCAGATAACTCAGCAGCCGAAATTCCTACTAAGATAATAGTTTGGTTATTTAAATTAGTTAAATCTATTACTGCATTACCTTGAGCATTATTATGAATACTAAAATCACTATAATTAGTCCAAAATGATTTTAAATCTATACTATCTTGACTAAGATCAAAATCTTGAATAGTTTGGTGATTATTCCAATTCCAAGTGAAGCTATAAACATGACTTTCACCTGTATTACCTTGATCAACCGGTGGCGGTACCTCAACCTCATCTTCGTTACCAACATTATCTTCATTACCTGCTGGTTCACTATTACTACCTAGCACTGAAGATACTACACCGCTTAATCCTATAAAGTTTTGCCCAGAAAGCTCTGCGAGAGACACCCCTGTTAAAGTAAGGGTTTGATTATTGAGGTTAGTTAAGTCAATTACCGCATTTCCCTCAGCATTATTGTAAAAGTTAATTTGCTCATAACTAGTCCAGAATGATTTAAGATCAATATGGTCTGTGGTTACATCAAAATCTTCAATAACTGCTCTTGCTCCCCAATTCCAAGTAAATGAATAAGCCCCGGCATTACCTTCAACGACTTGCCCACCATTATCATCGCTACCCTCATTATTACCTCCTTCATTATTATCAACAGAAGGCTCTTCACCACTATTATCATTGTCTTCAACCGGTGGTGGAGGTAATGTATCACCAAAGAAAGCTTCAGCAAAGCCAACCGGTGCTTTAATAAAATTAAATGCATTGAGATCGGCATATTTAATGCCCTCTAAAATAAAGCGTTGGTTGCTATCAACAATATCAATAATTGTTGACCCATTTTGCTCGTAGAGATTTAAATTATTAAGTCCGAAAGCATAATTAAAATCGATGACATCATGAACTAAATTAAAGTTTTCAATAACTTTATCACCAGCATTATAATTCCAACCCAATACAATAGGGCCTTGCACAAATAAATTAGCAGTCACTTGATTACTGGCAATACCTTCTAATATAAGTTTCTGGTTATTGGGTAGATCAATTTGTGCATTACCCTCACTATTATTAATAATAACCAAGTCAGAAAATTTTAAGCCGCTAAAATTTGCTAAAGAAATGACATCATGATTGATATCAAAATCTTTCACTACATCAGTACCGTTTGCATTGGCTGTGATAATAATTTTATCTAATCCTCCGCCAGTAAAGTAGGCATTATCCCCCGCTTCACCTGAAAAAGTTTCGGTATAATCACTACCTACCAAGGTATCCACACCAGCCGTTCCAAAGGGTGTTTGATAACCACCAAACTCTCCCATATAAGAAAGAATATTGGTTCCGTATTCATCATGACTTACTATGCCATTTAATAATAAGTTGGCAACACCGCCTGGTCCTTGTAAGTGAGCACTCGCTAAAATACCTGAAATACTAATTTCTCCGACCTTTGGCACACCTTGGAAAGTAAAGTTAAACTCTTGTCCTAAAAAGTCATCAATACTTTTGCCGGCTTGCGCCAACCGACCTTCAATAATTTGCATATTCATGGCAAACGCCTCACGAATCGCTAATTCTTGGACTGAAGACATAAAGTCTTCTTTGCTGTAAACACCATTTTTTCCAGTCCAAGTTCCTTGCCATTCATTCGTAGCTGTTGAGCCATAATAGCCGGTTGGCGCTGGTGAGTAATAGCCTAAGTCTATTAACAAAGGCTCACCAAATTGGTATTTTCCTAAAAACCCTAAAGTGTTATGCACATGATACTGCAGCATTGATAAATCCTCTGGATTAGTCAAATCAATACTACTTCTCTCTACATCACCTTTATTTGGATCGAACACCATCAACCAATCTAAGTCATGGGGTCCATAAGATTTTGTAGGATTAATACCAGACTCAAAAGCACCAAGATTTTCTAAAAAAGTGGTAAACTCTGTTTGGGTGACCATGATTGAGCTCCTTTTATTTTTCTTCTACCTAATAGTATAGAAAAAGGACTACAAAATTTGTGGCAAATAGACTATATTTAGTACTTGACTCAATGACTTACCCCAACTTTACTATAAGTAACTAATTAATAAGGATTAATAATGAATAGGCGGCGGCTTACTATCGGTTTATTGCTAATTGTACTCAAGTTTATGCCTGTCCTTTAACAAACCAAGAAAAAGCACAGGGTGGTCAATGCCTTACTCTTAATTAGACCACACTTTGCTTGCAAGTATTCGGCAAATCCTCACCCACTATAGTTTTCATTTCAGGATTAGGCGATAACACAGCCGTTTGGGACAAAGTGACGCCCACTATTGCAAAGTTTGCTCGGGACGTTACTTATGACCGACCCGGTCTTGGCAACAGGAACTGTTAAACCTTTCTCCTCAAGCCTGGCAAATCATTGCCTGGGGTAGTGGTCATTATATTCAAAATGATCAACCTCAATTAGTAATCGATGCTATAGCAACTGTGATTTATAGAAAAAATAATCCAAAATAGTCTCTAGCTGATTGATGATTTGAAGAAAATGACCCATACTAAATGTTCACAATTTTATACTGCAGGATGCATGCTAAAATTTAATTTTCAAAAATTGTTTTTTATGCTAGTTGGTTTATTCCTAACAAGCTGCTGTTTTGCTAAAGCCTATCCTGATTTATTATTAGTTCTCAAAGCTGCTTCCTTAAATGATCCAACTTATCAGAATCAAGTGGCAAAATTTAATGCGATTTTACAACAGATTCCTGAAAATAGAGCCCCTCTACTCCCACAACTTGACTTATCAAGCACCATAGACCGTGAAATAAGTGATACTGCAAGAAATGGTAATACTTATACAACTCCTGCTAACTCCGGACTTAATGTTACGCAAACTATTTTTAACCTTAATCTTTTTCGGCTCTTAGCCCGTGCTAAAGATACTGTCCAAGCTGCTGTAGTCACCTTAAGTGCTGAACAACAAAATCTTATGATTAGAACCGCAACAGCTTATTATGGCGTATTACAAGCAGAAGATATTTTAAGCTATACCGAACAACAACAAGCGTTTATTAGAAGACAACTTACTGCCACTAAAACTCGTTATGAACATCGTGACGCAACCATTACTGATTTACAACAAGCTCAAGGTGCTGATGATTTAATTAGCGCTGAATTAGTCACTGCTAAACTTAATCTTTATAATGCTTATCAACGACTTAGTGAAATTACTAGTAAAATCTATCCGGGGCTTGCTTCTTTAAAAAATACTTTTCCACTTATTTCACCACAACCTACAAACCTGAGTGTTTGGTTAAAGTTATTTGATACAGACAATCTTACTTTACGTGCCGCTCGCTTAGATATTGTCACTGCAAATGAAAATATTAAAGTTAATCAAGCTAATTATCTCCCCACCTTATCAGCAAATGTTGATTATAATAATGGTCAAACTCAAACAACTAGCTCCCGTAGTCGAACAATTACTCAAGCCGATGAAAACGCTTCCGTTGGATTAAATTTAAATTGGCAGGCCTATCAAGGAGGATTGACGACTGCACAAATTGATCAAGCAGTTGCTGAACAAGAGCAGACTGAAGCAAATATGCGTAAAGCTTATTTATCTGCTGCCTCTGAAACCAGACAAGCGTATACTGGCGTTTTACTAGGTATTAATAGAATTAATAGTGATCGTAGTGCAGTTACCATGAATACCAATGCACTGAATAATGCTGATGAAGGATATCGAGCTGGTGTAGTTACAATTACCGAAGTATTGCAAATTCAATATCAATTATTTAATTCTCAAAAACAATACGCACAAGATCTTTATGCCTATTTATTAGATATCCTGCGCTTAAAACAAGCTGCAGGAACTTTAAGTGTTACTAGCATTGCTGAAGAAAATCAATGGTTAGAATGAGGGGATTTTTACTAACTTGATAAAATTTATTATTAAATCAATTAGTTATAGATACTCATCCAGCTTGCCATGCCTCATAAAGCTGTTCATATTTTGATATTAGCTATTTAACCAAAAATTAGCTATAAATTAAGGAATGAAAAGAGAAAAGACATGTCTACGATTATTACCAATCCACTACAACAAATTTTAGCCACAACCAAAAGTGCTCTGTACTACACACTTTTTTTTAGTTGCTTAGTCAACTTACTCATGCTGACTGTTCCTCTTTATATGTTGCAACTTTTTGATCGAGTCATTACTAGTCAAAGCTATGAAACTCTGCTTTATTTAACACTCATTGCTCTAGTTGCTCTAATCATTCTTACTTTACTTGACATACTTCGTAGTAGAATACTGCATCGAATCGGCCACTGGCTTGAAGAGCGACTAGGCCCCTTGGCTTTAAAGAATAGTTTGGACAATAATTTACTGGGTGGTAATTATGGTAAACAGTGTTTAAGTGATATTGCAAGTCTGCGCCAATTTGTTAGCAGCACCAATATTTTTGCTTTTTTTGATGCTCCATGGATTATTATTTACCTCATTGTAATTTATATTTTATCAGTTCCTTTAGGCATTATTTCAACGCTTGGCGCTATTATTCTCTTAATTTTAGCATTATTAAATGAAAGATATACAAGGGCCAATTCAAAACAAGCCAATGAAAAAAACAATCAACTACAACAACTGATTGAAGAAGCTTTTGTTCAGGCTGAAACTACTCAGGCCTTAGGGTTACTGCCAACACTTTCTGCCAACTGGTCAAAAGTCAGCAATCAGGCGCTGGAACAACAAACAAAAGTCAGCGATCAATCAGCTGCCATCGTAGCCATTGGAAAATTCATCCGCATGGGATTGCAAGTCTTAATATTAGGTGCTGGCGCTTTTTTAGTAATCCAAGGAAGTCTAACGGGTGGCGGTATGATAGCAGCTTCTATCATTATGGCCAGAGCATTAGCCCCAATTGAACAAGCCATGGGATCTTGGAAATCTTTTTTAAACACTTACCATGCTTATCGTCGTCTTCAAGAATATTTAGGTACCCCCTCTCCTAGACATACAGCCATCAATCTTCCCACACCTATAGGTGCCTTAAAAGTTGATCATGTCAGCTTCGCCTCTTCACAACACAGTGCTGTACTCTTACAAGATATCAACTTCACCCTACCTGCCGGTCAAATGCTAGCAATCATAGGACCTTCTGGAGCTGGTAAAACTACTTTAGCTCGTCTACTCGTTGGTATTTGGCCACCTAGCCAAGGAACCATTCGTTTAGATGGCGCTGAAATTTATCATTGGGATCAAAAAACTATAGGAAATCACATCAGCTATTTAGCACAAGAAAGCTTTTTATTTCACGACAGCATTAAAAATAATATTGCTCGACTTGAAACGGCTGATGACAAAGAAGTAATTGAAGCTGCCAAATTAACCAATATTCATCAATTAATTTTACAACTTCCTGAACATTATAATACAGAAATCAAACCTAGAGCACTGCCCGCTGGCTTAAAGCAACGGATTGCTTTAGCGCGTGCATTTTATAAAAATCCCAAACTAGTAATTCTCGATACACCAGAAACTTATTTAGACGAAGCAGGTTTATTATCTTTACAACAAACCTTAAAACAAATTAAACATACGCAAACAACCGTTATTATTATCACCCAACAACCAAGTATCGCTGCTTTAGCAGATAAAATAATGGTTTTAAAACAAGGAAAAGTTTTTAATTTTGGGGACACTGCAACGATTATGCAACAATGGCAAGGAAATACTCATGAATCCTGACATAAATCTCGCTAATAATAAAAACCCTAATTTCTTTTATGAAAAACGTACGGGAGTTATCATTTTTGTTGTTTTCTTCGTTGTCCTAGGTCTTTGGGCTTTTTTCGCACCAATAGAAAGTGCTACCATTGCCACCGGCAAAGTCACCGTGGCTGATAAGCGTAAAATAATTCAACACTTAGAAGGTGGTATCATTCAAGCTATTATGGTGAAAGAAGATAGTCAGGTTCATGCCAATCAACCTTTAATTCTTTTACAAGATACGCAAGCTAAAGCTAGTTTGCAAATTACTCAAAATGAAATTTATCAAAGCTTAGCAACCATAGCGCGTATTCACACTGAATTACAAGCAAACCCTACCATCACTTTTCCACCACAACTCTTAGCGGTCCAAGATCAAACTGAGGTACAAAACACTATTGCTATGCAAAATGCTATTTTAAACTCCAATCTTAAAACCTTGCAGGGGGCCATCCAAATTTACGAACAACGTATTTTGCAACTACAACAAGAAACTGCCGGCATAGAGGCTCAAATCAAAGCCAATACAGCCCAACTTGCATTGATTCAAGAAGAACTAAAAGATGTGCGAGTCCTTGCTGAAAAACGTTTAGTGGTACAATCTCGTTTACTAAGCTTAGAACGTGAAGCAGCTAGTTTACAAGGTCAACGAGGAGAAAGTGTAGCTACTTTAGCACGTCTACAACAAAAAATTGGCGAAACCAAATTAGAAATCAATTCAATCATCGATAAACAACAAAAAGAGCTCTTAACTGAATTACAAACCACTGATAAGCGTTTAGCTGAATTAGAGGAAAAACAAAGTGCCCAACAAGATATTTTAAACCGTACGATTATAAGATCTCCAATTGCTGGCCAAGTAGTGGGTTTAAAAGTAAATACCATAGGTGGTGTTATCAAACCTGGTGAGGTTTTGATGGATATAGTCCCGCTTAATGAAGCATTAATTATCGAAGCTAAAATTAACCCTCTGGATATTGATGTGGTTCACCCGGGATTGATCGCAAAGGTTAGACTAAGTGTTTTTAAACAACGAACCACACCTTTATTAATAGGAAAAGTAACAGCCGTATCAGCAGATTCTTTTCAAGATGAAACGACCGGCCAATTTTATTACTTAGCAAAAATTACTATCAGCACCCAAGAATTAAAAAAATTACCCGAATCTCTGCAACCCGGTATGCCTGCCGAAGTAATGATTATCACTAGCAAATTGACACCTTGGGAATACTTTATTGATCCCATTAAGCAAAGCTTCAGACGAGCATTTAAAGAACAATAATTTGTTACTTAGCAATAATACCTTGGAGACAGCTTTTTATAATCAACTCTTGATATCCCTTCTTTTGTAGTGGAGACAACACCGCGCTGTTATACATAAATAAACCATTAATGGTAGCTAATAGAAATAAAACTACTACTTTAGGATCTAAGGTTGCATCAATTAAGCTACGTTTTTGTAAATAAACAACAGAGCTTAACCAGTTAAGATTAATCAACTGGTCATTAGACTTATTAGCTTCTAATTGTTGCCATTTTAAGAACCGTTCTAGATCTGGATTTTCTTCATAAAGTGCAAATTTATATTGCACAATTCCTTTTATAAAATTATATAAATTAGAAACATCTGGTTTAAACGTTAACTGGCTGTTAGCAATAATAGCTTCCTTCACTTTTAACCACAAAGTTTGCTTATTTTGAAAATGATGAAATAACAAATTTTGATTGACCTCGGCAAGATCAGCTATCTCTTGCATTGAAACACCTTCAAATCCCTGTTTTAAAAATAAGAAACGGGCGGCTTGTAAAATTTTATGCCGGGTTTTATCTGCAGAAGGCCGCTGAGGTCTAATCATATCAACTCCTTAAAATAATTGATTGATTAATACATTATTTCAAATCAAGGCAGGAATCAATAGCTAAGTAGTAAAAAATAACTGGACAAATAATTGTGTAAACAATCTATTATTTAGGCGTTGTTGCACAAATAGTTGATAAAAATGAATAAGATAGAAATAAGCGGAAACTTTTTGTAGGATTGTCTTTGCGAAAAGTAC
>MGXT01000008.1:0-72162 GCA_001801465.1 Gammaproteobacteria bacterium RIFCSPHIGHO2_12_FULL_35_23
CGAGTCCAATCTTTTTGAAATGAATAGTCATTATGTACATCCTATAATGACTGAAGAAATTGTGGATGTTGTGTGAACCTAGAAAGTGGCGGCAAAACGCAGCTTCCGTACCTTACCGCCATATTGACTTAGGTTGCTTGTAAGCTAAGAATTTTATCGCTAAACTTAGTATCCATTGCAATTGGTTGGAGCAAAAAATGAAGGTTGTGATTTTGTGTGGTGGTCAAGGAACAAGAATACGTAGCGTTTCTGAACATTTGCCTAAACCTATGATTGAAATTGGTGGCCGGCCTATTCTTTGGCATATCATGAAATATTATGCCTATTGGGAGTTTAAAAATTTTATTTTATGCTTAGGCTATAAAAGTGAAATTATCAAAAATTTTTTTTTGAACTATCGTTATTATATCCATGATTTTACTTTATCTTTATCATCTTCAGCAGTGAAATATCATACCCACGATCGCAATGATGATTGGCAAATAACACTTGCTGAAACAGGATTAGACAGCATGACCGGCGCTAGGGTTAAAAAAATAAAATCTTATCTTGGCAAAGATAAATACTTTTTACTTACTTATGGAGATGGGGTTGGTAATATTAACCTAAAAGAACTTGTGAAATTTCATCAGCGACATGGAAAAATTATGACTGTCACGGGCGTGAGGCCACCCGGAAGATTTGGTGAACTGGTTTCAAATAAGACTAATACAGTGATTGAATTTAATGAAAAGCCACAGGTTGCTAGCGGATTAATTTCAGGTGGTTTTTTTGTTTGTGATCAAAGAATATTTGATTATTTAAATGACCAAGAGGATTTAGTTTTTGAAGAAGGTCCTATGAAATCACTGGTTAGAGATAAACAATTAATGGTTTATCAACACGAAGATTTTTGGCAGCCTATGGATACTTATAGAGATTTTCAGTTTTTAAATAAGTTAGTTGAAACTAAAAAGGCTCCTTGGATGATATGGTAAGTTCATGATGAAGATATTAATCACGGGTGGAAAAGGTTATCTAGGTAGTGCGATCGCAAAAAACCTACAAGAAGGCCATAGAGAAAGAACAATAATTATTGGTAGCCATAGTTCCAAAGAGGCATTATTTGAAAACCCAAAAAATTTTACTTATAGACAGTTTAGTTTTTCAAATCAAGAATCTTTATTAACCTTATGTGAAAAGGTTGATGTTATTTTACACCTTGCTGCTTTAGATGAAACACAAACTGAATTAAATCCAGAGAATGCTTTACACGTTAATAGTCTGGGAACTTTTAATCTACTCGAGGCAGCCAAATTAAAAGGGGTCAAAAAGTTTTTTTATTTTTCAACTGCTCATGTCTATGGCTCTCCTTTGGAGGGGTATTTAACTGAAGAAGCTATCCCAAGGCCAGTTTCACACTATGCATTAACCCATAAGTTTGCCGAAGACTATGTGCTAAGCAATAATTATAAAACACTTAATCCAAAAGTAACGGTGTTTAGACTTTCAAATGGAATTGGTGCACCAGGTAATTTAAATAATGAACGTTGGACATTAGTTGTGAATGATTTATGTAACCAAGCAATAACAAAAAAAGAAATGTTATTGAAATCCTCTGGTAAACAGTATAGAGATTTTGTTACTTTAGCAGATATTAATAAAGTCATCGCTTATTTTATTGAGGCAGAACCCTCGCCAAAAATCACGGGTCTTTTTAATGTTGGCAGCGGAGTTAGTATGCAAATTTGTGAAATAGCAGCGTTAATACAGGAACGCTGTAAAGACAATTTTAATTTTACGCCAGAATTAATTATTCCTAAAACGCAATCAGCAGAGGATTTTAAACCTTTGAATTATTCTATTCAAAAATTAATTAATTTAGGCATTAAACCAGAAAATAATTTTAAAAAAGCAATTGATGAAACGTTATTTTTTTGTAATAAGGTAGTTAAAAAAGAATATGCTTATTAAAAATGAATTAGTTTCAATTATTATTCCTACCTATAATCAGGCGGGTTATTTAGAGGAGTGTCTTAACTCTATTTTAAGACAAACTTACTCCTGTTGGGAAGCAATTATTATTAATAATAACTCAACAGATAACACTTTAGAGGTAATAAAAAAATTTTCAGATGAGCGTATAAAAGTTTTAAATTTTTCCAATCATGGGATTATTGCAGCATCAAGAAATTATGGTGTACAGCATGCTAAGGGTAAAAGCATAGCGTTTTTAGATTCAGATGATTTATGGGATCCATACAAAATTGAAAAATACATGGATATTTTTTTAAAAAAGCAAGTCGATTTAATCTGTAGTGATGTGATATTATTTAATAATACGGAAAAAAAAAGACGGTATACTTCTTCTAATAAATTTTCTTATTCTTATCTTTTGTACCATACAAATAAAATCGTTACCTCTTCAGTAATGCTTAAAAAGCAAGTTTTTTTAGAAGCTAATGGATTTAATGAAAATAGTAATCTGGTAACTTGTGAGGATTATGACTTGTGGTTAAGATTGGCTTATCTAAAAAAATCTTTTTACAGTATACACTTGCCTTTAACTTATTATCGAGTTAATGAAGCTGGAGCATCCAGAAATTATCAGAATCATCTTTTGGCTACGTTAAATTTATTGGCACTTCATCACAAAAAATTTATAAAAAATTCCTTCTTAAACGATTTAAGAATGCGATCAAGAATTAGTATTGCTTTAAGAGGAGCTGGATACACGTGTTTTAAAAGTGGAGATTGGAATAATGCAATCCAATATTTTTTGAAAGCAATGAAAAAAAACTTTTTTTCATATAAAGTTTGGGTTGCATTAAGTATTGTTTATTTATATAAGATAAATTTTTTTAAAAAAGCTGAAGGTTAGTATGTTTGAAAATTGCTATAAAGGTAAAAGAGTATTAATTACAGGTCATACTGGCTTTAAAGGAGCCTGGTTAACATTATGGTTATTGCAGCTTGGTGCTAAAGTTTATGGTGTTTCCAAGGATATCCCAAGCAATCCCTCGTTATTTGAAGTTCTAAACTTGTCTAAGCTTATGGAAAAAAACTACCAAGTTGATATAGGTGACAAAGAAACTTTGTTACAAGTGTTTGCCGAAGTAAGGCCTGAATTTGTTTTTCATTTAGCAGCTCAACCAATTGTTTCTTTATCCTATCAGAGCCCGGTTGAAACAATTTTCACCAATGTTATGGGTACCGTTCATGTATTAGAAGCTTTAAGGCAATCTAAAAATTTATGCATAGGAGTCATTATAACCAGTGATAAGTGTTATGATAATGTAGAGTGGTGTTGGGGCTATAAAGAAACTGATACCTTGGGTGGAAAAGATATTTATAGTGGTTCTAAAGGTGCAGCTGAATTAATTTTTAAGTCTTATTATCATAGCTATTTTAAAAATCAAGATATAGTTAGAATTGCAAGTGCAAGAGCTGGAAATGTTATTGGTGGTGGGGATTGGGCTGTTGATAGAGTAATTCCAGATTGTATACGTAAGTGGTCAGCGAAACAAAAAGTAGAAATTCGCCAACCTCAAGCAACACGGCCATGGCAGCACGTTTTAGAACCCTTAAGTGGATATTTAAATTTAGGCTTAAGTTTGTTTTTAGGCAAATCTTTTGGTGAATCATTTAATTTTGGTCCAAATTCAAATGAAACTTATACAGTGCTTGAATTAGTAAATCAATTGAAAAGTTTTTGGCACGAATTGGTGGATATAGCTATAGGAACCGATTTATCTTTTCATGAGGCAGGATTGTTGAAGCTAAATTGTGATAAAGCACGAGCTTATTTGAATTGGCAGCCAACCTTAAGCTTCTCGGAAACTATGGCCATGACAGGTGAGTGGTATTCGGCATTTTATTCTCACAATACAGATATTAATAAGATCACTATTACTCAAATTGAGGCATACGTTAACAAGGCTAGTAATTTAAATAGAAATTGGAGCAGGTGATGGAGAAAATAATATTAACCCCGTTAAAAATTATTTCTCATCCACTTGGAGATCTATACCATATTCTGAAGTCACACGAAGAAAGTTTTATAAAATTTGGTGAGGCTTATTTTTCAACTATAGAGAAAGGGGCAATTAAGGGGTGGAAAAAACATTTAAAAATGACTTTGAATTTAGTTGTACCTCAGGGTAAGGTACGATTTGTAATAGTAGATGAAAACACTAAGCAATTTAATGAAGTGATTTTATCATTAGAAAATTATCAACGATTAACAGTTTCACCAGGATTGTGGGTTGCATTTCAGGGACTAGAAAAAAATAATTTAATATTAAATATTGCTGATCTTGCGCATGACCCAGCAGAAGTTATAAGGGCAGAGCTTGATCATTTTCCTTATTCCTGGTAGATGTTTCTAGCCCCTTGTTAGTGGCAATAATAGTTTGTAGCACTTGTCGCAAATTTTTTTCAAAATGTTCAGTTTTGAATTTTTGTTGAAATCTTTGCTGCCCAGCCTTGCCTAATTTTTCTCTCAATGCTGGATTTTCAATAAGCAAGATCAATTTTTCAGTTAAATCAGCAACATTATTCTTAGCAACAAGAAAGCCGGTGATGTTGTCTACAACGATATCAGGAATTCCGCCCTCAATTGTGGAAATAATAGGTAGAGAGAATTGCATAGCTTCGAGTAATACTAAAGGGAAGTTGTCGTTTAATGTGGGATGAATAAAAATATCTGCTTCACTAAAATAAGGATATTTTTTTTCACCGTAGGCAGCACCACGGAGAGTTATATACTGATTAAGCTGTAATTTATCGATACGGGAACAAATTTTTTTAATTTCATTGTTATCCATTGTACCACCTACAATGTTTAAATGAAAAAAATGAGTCTTAGTCTTTATTTTAGCTATGCTATCAATAAGAATGTATAAGCCTTTACTTGGCATTAAAGTTGATAAAAACAAAAGATTAACAACCGTATTATTTTTATGGGTTGGTAGCATATTAATGCTGTCAATGCCGTTTTCAACATAATAAAGATTGGTATTTTTTAAAGATAAATTATCGCATTCGTTTTGCATTACTTGCTTAGAGATAAAGATTAAACTGGTGTTGTTAAAAGCTAATTGGTAAAGAACTCGATAAAAAATAGATTTTGATTTTTCAGCAATACCTTTGCCATGAAAATGTAAAATTAATTTTTTTTTAAAAATTTTAATAAGAAAAATTAAACACCAATCGCGAAAGAAAGCAACTCCTGTACAGTTACAGGTAAAATAAATATAGGTTGGTTTAAATTTAATAAAAGTAGTAATTAATTTAATACTTAAACTAATTAATTTGGTGAACTTGGTTGGTGAAATTTTGCCAATTTGTTTTAAATCATTTACAAAATTAATAGGAATCAAGCTTTTTTGTAAACCCGCATTTATTATTGTGCTATCAAATATTTTCTTATTAATAACAGCAGCACCATGAGAAGGTGGGGGTATTTGCATAAGATAAGTTATTTTATTTTCTATCTGTTGCTTCATTTTTTTTGTCTTGCTTTAAGCTTTGATAGAGCATCCCTAAAAAAATCCAAAATGTCCCTGCATAAAGAGGGCTGGCAATCACGACATTAAAAGAAGCACCGATAACAATTAGCACAAATGAAAAAAAGCAACCTTGCGATAAATTACTTATTTTGTTAAGGCGTATTTTATTAAATAGAGTAAGGATTATTATGAATAAAGGAAGAACGCCAACAACACCTAAACGAACAATTGAGTAAACAAGAAAATTATGAGTGCCTAGCGTATACATAAAGTAATGATCATTGTAGTCATTTGTGCTGGCTATGAATTGGGCATTTGGATCATTGATGTTGAATAAAGGACTACCAAAGCCAAGACCAAAAAATAAATGGTTAGGCAATTGATTGGCTAATTCATAGGCCCAGAACATAAATCGCCACCAGGAATTATTATTGATAAAATGAGGCAGCGCATGAAAACCAAGACTATAATTATAAAAACTATTGAAATAGAAATATAATATGAAAAAGAAGATATAAAAAAATAATATAAGCAATGCAATAAAAATGGGATGAAATAGAATAGTTTTTAAGCGCTTATTTGCTAATACAATATAGCAAAAGGCAAAGGCAAAAAGCATAGGAATAAGAGTAAATTCATGTTTTAATAAAATTATAGCTGTAATGCCTAGAAAAATTAAGATGAACTTAAATTGATATCTTCTAAGTAATAAAGGTATTAAAGAAGGTGAGGAGATAGTATTTCCCAATATAATGGCAATGATTGATAAAGGGATGGCAATTTTATCTAAAAAGTCTGTTAAAAGAATATTCTTATGTTGTTTAATGAATTCTGCGCCTAAGAAAAAGCCGAACATAGAATACCAAAGCACCAGTGTTCTTAAATAACCATAAAAGCTATCCGTGTTAAATAAACTGATACCGGCACGTATTATACCGTACACAATTAAAAAATTGATTGCTAATAATATAATATTATTGTTTACCTCCCAAAAGTAGTTGATATTACGTAAATAAAAATATAAGCCAAATAAAGAAAATATTTCATTGATTAAAATTAGCTTTTCTAAAGGAAAGGCTAAGTTAATGATAAAAAGAACAAGCAGAATATTAACTGAAATGAAAAATACCTTTTTTTCTAGAGGTGAAGCGGTTAATTTTGAAATAGGATGCTTCAATAAAAGCAGAGCACGATTAAACATTTATTTACCTCAACAGAATCATCTATTAATTTTAATCAAGGGGATCTTTTTAATATCAATTAATTAAGCTATTTTTTTTAATGATATCTATGATTACAGAAAATTTTACAACTAGCAAAAATTAGTTGTAAAATTTATTAAAGTCAAAATTTGCTCACCACACTAAAAATGATGGGAGCAAAAAGTTAGGGGTTAAATGTAATTAAAATTGCTTAGTACTATATTTTTTAGAGAGAAAATACAAAAAGATATAAAGGAAATAATGTGTGCTTAGCTGTTCGTTTAAATAAGACTCAACAGAAGCTTGTAATAGCAGCGAAATCATAGCTAGTAGTAAAAATAATTGGAAAAAGCTATAACCATTTAAAAACCGTCTTAAAATTAACCATAAGTTACTAAGAATTACTAACGAATAAAAAAATAAGCCAATAATACCTGTTTCCAGAAAAGCACTTACATAAGAGCTATGAGCCTTATCATACTGATAACCACATTGATGTAATAATATGTATTGATTTCCCAGACCGACTCCAGTAAAAGGATTGTATTGATGAATAAGTAAAGTGATTGACTTTTGCCAAATATCAGTACGACCACCAAGACTGGTCATTTGTCCACCCCAGCGCATAATTAAATTATGAAAGTGCGGTAAAAAACTAACATAATAGCTAACAGTTAGTAAAATAACGCTACAAGCTATAAAAATGCCAGCTAATAAAAATTTATTAGCCGTTTTTTTATTTACTAAATAAGTAATATAAATACTTAATAGTGGAATTAATAAAAAAAGACTAGAAAATAAGCAAGAGCGACTATTTGAGGCAATAAGCAATGCCATAATGATTGGGGTCAGTAAAAGCGGTAAATAGAAATGGCGGTTAAATCCAGACCAGAAATTGATTAAGCAGAGAATTAATAAAGTAAATAGAATCCCTGCATTAGGGTTGGGCGCGCCGCTTAAGCCAAGTAACCAATGAGGTGAGTTAACATAAACACTGGAGTTTAAAATAAAAGCGGGGAAAAAAATAATCATAAGTATTGTCGCTAAAACAAATAAACTACAAACTATGAATAAATATTTATTCATAGCGTTAATAGTTAATTGATTAGCGCAGGAAATTTGTTGTTTGATAAAAAAATAGATTATCATCAATCCAGCAAGATGAATGATTGATTTTTTTGGGTCTAGTCCAAGTAGTCCGCTAATGAATACCACGACAAAAAATAACAACAATAGATATTCAAATAAATCAAAATGCCAGTTTAAAGTCTTTATGCGCCAAAACCTTTGTAAGAAGCAAAAGGCTATGACCACAGTCGTAATAACCAAATAACAGGTATAGGTAGAGATGAGTCCTCGACTACTTAAACTAGAAAAAAGTAAAACTACAAAAAAATAGCTTGGTAAAGCAATGGCTCTAATGTTAAACAAGGCTGCTCCTTCAATTAAACCCTTTTATTATAGCTTATTAAAGAATAAAGTCTTTAATTATTATGTAGTTATGCATATTTCTAGTGTTCAATATTAGTTAGTTAGCTATTAAAATTAAGAATATATATCAATTTTTTTTAGCTTGTTTTATATTTTGTCTCCAGCAGAGAGCGTTTGACTGGTTGTCCGAGGAAAAATTTACATGAATCTTGCTTTCATTTCTCCCTTACGTTGTCATATGTTTGATTTAGCGAATGAACTTCTTAGCGATAAGAAAGTTAAAGTAGAAATTTTTACTACTTATCCTTACTGGAAATTAAAATCTGAACTATTGTCAAAAAAATATGTTTCGACTTTCCCTTGGTTAATGGTGCCTCGTTTAGCGCTACAAAGATGGCATTTGCTTGGGCCTAGACTAGATAACGTATTAAATTGGCAAGTAATTGAATCATTTGATAAATATGTTGCAACTAAATTAACTAGTATTGATATTTTGGAGGGTATGTCAAGTTTTAGTTTAAAGTCTGGACAAAAAATTAAGCAGTTAGGAGGTAAATTTATTATTCATCACGGGTCAGCGCATAGTATTTACCAGAGCCAAATACTTGCTGAAGAAGCCAAACGTTGGCAGATAGAATATAGAGAAAGTGATCCTAAAATAATTGAAAAAGCATTACTCGAGTTTGAATTAGCAGATGCCATTAATTTGCCCTCACCTTACGGAAGACGCACTTTTATTGAACAGGGAATCAATCCCAACAAAATCGCTGTTATTCCTTATGGTGTTAATACCACCTATTTTTCACCTGGTAATGGACCTGTTCCTAAAGACTTTCAAATTATTTATGCGGGTCAAATTTCATTACGTAAAGGTATTCCTTATTTATTACAAGCATTTAATGGCTTTAAACATCCCAATAAAAAGTTGTTATTAGTGGGTGAGATTTGGCACGATATGAAGCAAATATTACATCAATTTGATTTAACCGCAGTAGAGTTGGTAGGCCGAGTTACCCGTAGTAGATTGCAGGAGTTATATCAGAGTAGCCAAGTCATGGTCTTACCTAGTATAGATGATGGTTTTGGTAAGGTTATTACTGAAGCAATGGCTTGCGGATGTCCAGTTATTGCCAGTGAAAATACGGGTGCTTATGGGTTTTTACAAAATGACTATGATGGTTATGTTGTCCCGATACGAAACAGCCAAGCAATTTTAGAAAAATTACAAATTTTAGCGGACTGTCCAGAAAAGCACAATCAGTTGGCTAGCAATGCGCTAAAAACTGTACAAGCTATTGGTGGTTGGAAAGCTTATGCTAATGACTTTTATTCGCTTTGCGAAAAGATACTGATATAATTCATTGCCATAAATTTTGAATTTAATGATGTTGGTAAAAAATGAGGGACTTACAAATGGCGATTAAAATTTTTGCAGATGGGGCTGATTTGAAACAGATGGTGGAATTGTATAAACAATTTCCTGAAATTAAAGGTCTGACAACCAATCCAAGCCTAATGAAAAAAGCCGGTATAACTGATTATATGGTTTTTGCAAAAAAAGTTTTAACTGAAATTCCAGCGTTGCCTATTTCCTTTGAAGTGTTTGCCGATGAAGCTGATGAAATGATAAGGCAAGCGAGAATTATAGCGAGTTGGGGTGAGCAGGTTTATATCAAAATTCCTATTACCAATACCAAAGGAGATTTTACCGGCTCAGTAATCAAAACTTTGGCTAGTGAAGGTATTAAATTAAATATAACAGCTATTTTTACAGTTGAACAAGTAAAAAAAGTTGTAACAGTTTTAGATAAAAATACACCTGCTATCATTTCAGTTTTTGCTGGCAGAATTGCCAATACTGGTATTGATCCTATGCCAATCATGAAAGCTTGTATTGAAGTCTTAAAGGCCTGGCCAAAAGCCGAATTATTGTGGGCCAGTTCTCGAGAAGCTTTAAATATTATTCAAGCGGAAGAAACAGGTTGCCACATTATTACCTTGACGCCAGATTTAATTAAAACAAAAAAATTATTCGGCCATGACCTGGAAAAATTCTCATTAGAAACAGTGCAAACCTTTTATGAAGATGCAGTAAGTGCTGGTTATTTGTTATGATCAAGCCCAGGGTTGTTATCACTGGCGTTGCTGGTTTTATAGGTAGTAACCTTGCTGATTTTTTAATAAATCGGGGCTATCAAGTAGTTGGGCTTGATAATTTAGCCTACGGTATGGAATCGCAAATTCCTGTAGCAGTAGAATTTCATAAAATTGATATTACTGACATAAAAATAGTTAACTACATACAACCAAGAGATGTAATATTTCATTTGGCAGCTAAAAATTGTATTAATGATTGTCAGCAAGATCCAGTTGATACGGCGTTTAATAATGTTTATGGTTCTGTATGTCTTTTTGAGGCTGCAGTAAAAAAACAAGCAAAAAAAGTTATTTATGCGGAATCTTCCGCACTATATGAAGGTTCAACTTTACTACCAACCCCCGAAGCGGAGGTTAAGCCAGAAAGTTTTTATTCAGTTAGCAAATATTCAGAAATGATGTTTGCCAAGGCTTATGCAAAGCACTATGGCCTTTGCACTACAGCTTTACGTTATTTTTGTGTCTATGGCCCAAGACAAGACTATAGGCGGACGATTCCTCCGGTGATGAGTGCGTTTATCATTAAACTATTAAGGAAGGAAAAGCCTATCATTTATGGTACAGGAAATAGGCGGCGAGATTTTATCCATGTAGATGATGTTAACGAATTTCATTTGCAATGTATTGATAATGAAAAGACAAATGGTGAGGTTTATAATTTAGGTTCAGGCGAAAATTATTCAGTAAAAGAGATTTATCAAGCCATTGCAAAAAAATTAAATAGCCAAACTCAACCAGAGTACAAGCCAGCTTTACCCGGTGAAGCTGAGATCACCCTTGCAGATATTACTAAAGCTAAAAGCCTTGGTTGGCAACCTAACACTTCATTAGAGCAAGGCTTGCAAGGGTTAATAAATTATTATCAAGAGACGGGAATACCATGGAAGATTTCAATGTCCTAATGCTCGCTGCTGGAAAAAGTACTCGCATACGGACTATTTCACAAGGTAAAGCAAAGTTACTACTTCCTATAGCGGGACGCTCAATTATTAAACGTAATCTAGATTGGCTTAAGGATAATGCTATAGCAGAAGTTTATATTAACTTACATTTTCAAGCTGAAGAAATTAAAAAAGAATTGTCAGATTATTTGGGTATAACTCAACATCTAATTGAAGAAAAAACATTATTGGGTACGGCGGGTGCTTTAATTAATGTTTGTCAGCAACAAAGAAATACTAAACCATGGCTAGTTATTTATGGCGATAACCTTTTTAAAATGAATTTACAAACATTTTTTTCACATATACAAAATACTAGCGCTGACATAGTATTAACATTATTTGACACCACTAAAAATAAATATACGGGTATTGTCGGTGGTAGAGTACGGTGTGATTCAGAAAAAAATATTATTGAATTTAAAGAGGGTGATGAGAGCTATATTTCTAATTATGCTAATGCCGGGGTTTGTTGGCTAAATGATAAGGCAATAAAAAAACTAATTTCACAAAACTTTTTTGATTTAAGTAAAGATTTTTTCCCTTATGTTATTAGTCAGTCCGAATTAAAAATAAAAGCTTATTTATTGCCAGCCAATGAATTTTGTTTGGGATTAGATACGCCTGAAAGTTATAAGGAAGGAGTGGCTATACTACAAGAGCAAGGAGTATTACAACATGATTGTCACTAAAACACCCTTTAGGGTTACCTTAGGAGGTGGTGGAACAGATTTACCTTCTTACTATCAAAAGCATGGTGGTATGATTTTTGCTATGGCGATCGATAAGTGTATGTATGTAATGCTTAATAAACCCACTGTTGATCAGTGGATTCGTATTCATTATACCCAAAGCGAGCAAGTTGAACAGGTGTCAAAATTAAAGCATGAATTGGCACGTGAAGCTTTACGTTTCCATGGTATTGAACACTCAATTGAAATAGCTTCTTTAGCAGATATCCCAGCTGGGACAGGAGTTGGTTCTTCAAGTTGTTATATGGTAGGTCTGCTCAATGCAATTCGAGCTTATCAACGAAAATATTGTTCCTTGCAAGAGCTAGCAGAAGAAGCTTGTCATATTGAGTTAGATATTTTAAAAAAACCGATCGGTAAGCAAGATCAATATATGGCAGCTTTTGGCGGTTTAACATTGTTAGAGATTGAACCCAGTGGAAAAGTAGTAGTTAAATCAATTAATTTAGGCTTAGGCGCAAGGCAAGATTTTGTTAATAACACACACATTTATTACACAGGTATTCGTCGTTCAGCTGAAGATGTGCTAATCGAACAAGATTCTGCAATGAAGCAAAATAAACCACTAAATCATGTTGCTGACAGTTTACATAACATTAAAGAGCTAGGTTATAGAATTCTTGAGGCCATTACTCGAGAAAATTTTGATATATGGGGCTATTTATTAGATGAGCATTGGCAAAATAAAAAACGTATGTCATCAAAAGTAAGTTTTTCAAAAGTAGATGTTATTTATGATGAAGTTAAGCAAAATTATAATGTACTGGGTGGTAAGGTTATTGGTGCGGGCGGTGGAGGGTTTTTAATGTTATATTGTGAAAAGGACGCGCGTAAACTTGAAGCGTTTATGGCCAAGCAAGGTATGCATCGCTTGCATTATTCAATTTCTGATGTGGGAACAACAGTTTTAACAAACTATTTGGCTTGACTATGAAAATTGCATATATATTTGGAGCGACAGGAACTTTAGGGCGTCTGATAACAATAAACTTTTTAAAAAATTTTGATAAATTAGTTTTAGTATCACGCTCTATTGATAAATTAAACCAATTAAAATCAGAATGTGCAATTATTTATAAAACAACTATCGTTGAGTGTAGAGCGATTAGTTTTCAGCGAGAAAATTTAAATAAACTGACAGAATTATTTAAAAAAGATTTCTCTCGACTTGAACAGATAACAATTATTAACACGTTAGCTAAACAAAATCCACTGGGCGTAATTTGGGATAATGATTTAGTAGAGTGGTATAATACGTTGGATGTTAATTTAACATTTAATGTGGCATTAATTCAAACAGCAATCAGGTTTGCTATTGCTAATAAGATACAAACTTCAATTATTTTGTTTTCAGGAGGGGGTGCAGCTTATGCTCGCCCTTGTTTTTCTGCTTATGGAATAAGTAAAACAGCCGTATTACGTCTTGTAGAAAATACCTATCAAGAATTAAGTCTCAACCAGTACAGTGGTTTAATACAAATTAATGCGATTGCTCCAGGGTCGGTTAAAAGTCAATTAACCTCTGAGATAATCAAAGCTGGCAAGGAAGTTGTGGGAGAAAGCGCTTTTATAGAAGCTCAAACAACAATGCTGCAAGGTGGGGTTGAGCCTGAGAAAGTAATTAAGCTAGTTGAGTTTCTGTCAGATAGACAACGCAATCAAGGGATTTCTGGCCGTCTTATTCATGTCAATGAAGATTATATAAATTATGCAAAACTGGCTAATGAAATTAATAATTCTGCACAAGGTTTGTTAAGAAGAGTGAATTACTCATGTCAAAAAGACTAAAAACAGCGGTTATAGGCTGTGGTTTGATTGGTAAACGCCGTGCTGAACAAGCTGTTAAGCATGAAAAAACTCAATTAGACATAGTTGTAGACATAAATTTACAGAATGCCGAACAATTGGCGGTCAAATATAATTGTAAAAGTTCAGCTTCATGGCAGCCGATAATAGATGAGGTTGATATCGTTATCGTTTCAACTCCTAATGCTTTACTAACTAATATAGCAGTATCTGCTCTCGAAAAAAATAAACATGTTTTAATTGAAAAACCGATGGGCTGTAATTTTGAAGAAGCAAAACTACTATTTAATACCGCTAAAAAAAGCAAAGGATTATTTAAAGTCGGGTTTAATCATCGTTATCATCCAGCAATACAGTTACTCAAAACTTGGCTCAATGAAAATAAAATTGATGAAATTATTAATATTAGAGCGGTTTATGGTCATGGGGGTAGACCAGGTTATGAAAAAGAATGGCGTGGCGATAAAAGCTTGGCAGGTGGCGGAGAGTTAATTGACCAAGGGGTACATATTATAGATTTAATAAATTGGTTAATGGGTAAGCTACCTGAACAAGTTTTTGCTTTATTACAAAATAAGGTATGGCCTATTGCTCCGCTTGAAGACAATGGCTTTGCGCTTTTAAAATATTCCAAGAATGTGGTTGCTTGTTTTCATACCAGCTGGACGCAGTGGAAAAATAAATTCTTATTAGAGGTGTTTGGAAAAAAAGGGGCAATTATTGTTGAAGGGCTTGGGAAAAGCTATGGTCAAGAAACAATAACTCTTTATCAAAATAAATTAGGCGGTGGGGTTCCTGATCAACAAACCATTGCCTTTCCAGATCAAGATCTTTCTTGGAGTTTAGAATGGCAGGATTTTGTTGATTGTATTTTAAGAAGAGAACCCTTCTTAAATTATGCGCAGGAAGGATTGCAAGTTATGCAAACGCTCCAAGCGCTTTATAAGTCAGCTGAACTTAATCAAATGATAGCGTGTAATGAAGTTTTATGAATTATATTAATACTAGCCATCAAAAATGGCTCTTTTATACCAAGCTATTAATTCTATTTTTTATTATTTCACAGCTTTGGACGGTATTTATTAATCCTAAACCGTTTTGGTTAGATGAATGGTTTATTTTAGAAAATTTAAAAGTTAATTCTTATAAGAATTTAATTGGCCGTTTGCTCTATGATCAAGAATTTCCTCGAGTTTACCTTTTTTTTATTAAATATATTGCAAATTTAACCAATTTTTCTTCCATCATATTAAAGCTACCTGGCACAATTTTTGGCGTTCTTGATTTATATTTAATGTACTATATTACCCGGTTAATTTATAAAAATAAGACCTTTCTTAGATTTCTATTTATAGTTTTGTTTAGTGCAAATTTTACAATTTTCTATTATTTTACTCAAATTAAAGCAGATACCAGCGATCTATTTTTAGCTTTAATAGCAATAGTTCAGTTCTTAAATTTAAGAAATAAAACTATTCTTAATATAATTTTTTCAAGTCTTGCGTTATGTTTAGGTTGTATAATAAGTTATACCTATCCTATAGCAATTGCCCCAATAATATTAATTGTTTTACTCAGATTTTTTAATTTTCAGCAAAAGAATGAGTATTTTTACATAGATATAATTTTTTTATTTTCGATACTAATTGGTCTTATAATTTCTTGGTTTACAGATTTAAGATTTGTTTTAACTGATTCAACCATGCATCAATATTGGTCTATTGACATAGTCCATTATGATGGCGTAAAAGATTTTATTATTTACTTTTTTCGATCGTTTTTTTTATTATTGACAACTTTTACCGGGCCAACCAGTGAAAGTCATTTGTTGCTTTTAATTGTTCTTAAAATATATCGATCATTTTTATTTATTATCGTGTTTTCAGGAATCCTTTCTATCGTTATCAATATTATTAAACATTTCCAAGCTATTGAATTAAAAATCTTTATTAAAAATGAATTAATACATATAAAAACATATTTCATATTATTATTTATCATAATCTGGGTGTTATATTTTTTAAAGCTGCTTCCTATTAGCGGCGACAGAATTAATTTTTTTACTGTCCCAATGATTATTTATTTTTTTATAACAGGCGTACTATTTTTTAATAATATCCAGGCTATAAAAAAAATATTTTCGTATCTTTTGCTAGGATTTGTTGTTTGTATCAGTTTGTATTCAGTTGGGAAGATCAGCCAGAATTTTTTTGGTAAAACAAATTGGTTTGATGCAAGAATTTATAAAAATTTTGGCAAGGCAATTAATTATGCACAAGCTGTAAACGGTGTCATTGCAATTGATAACCATGAACTTTACGATAATTCCCCCGCCTCTTCTATTAAAATTGCAATACAGTCTTACCCTTCTTATCGGATAAAAACACCAGTTCCCGTTATTGTTTATGAAAATATAACAAGCGTGTGTAGTTTGCGCTTACAATATCAAAAAGTGATTATAGTGAATGAGTTGTCTTTTAAAGAGGTGAATCTTAATGACATATGCCATTAAGGGTCTATGACCTTAAATTTTAATTAGAGCTTACAGTTATCATTGCTAATAGAAATGCAGTCAGCATGATGATTTTCTTTAAAAACTCTACGGCATATTAAATTATATTTCAAAATAAACCAGATTGCGGATATCCCATCTTTCCAGGAGATCTTTTTTCCTTCAGCATAAGTTCTACCATAATACGAAATGGGAACTTCATAAATGCTTACATTAGCACGAGCAATTTTTGCAGTAATTTCAGGTTCAAATCCAAATCTATTAGAAGATAGATAAATACTTCTTATTAAATTACCATTAAATAATTTATAACAGGTTTCCATATCAGTAAGATTTAAATCAGAAAAGATATTGGAAAAAGTGGTTAAAAATTTGTTGCCTAACATATGCTTGTAGTATAGTACTCGAGTATAAACACCTCGAAAGCGACTACCATAAACAACATCCGCTTTGTTTTCCAAAACGGGTTTTAATAAATTACCATAATCATTAGGATCATATTCAAGGTCAGCATCTTGAATAATAACATAATCGCCGGTAGACATATCAATGCCTTTTCTTAACGCAGCGCCTTTACCTTGATTTTTTGATTGATATAGGAAAATAAAGCTTACTTCATTTAAAAGTTTTATAGCTTCTTCTTTGTTCGCTATTGTATAGTCAGGATGTAAGTTGTTTAAAGTGACTATAATTAAGTCAAGTAAAGTAGATTTGTCTTGTTCAAGCTTTTTTAATAAATCAATTGTGCCATCAGTAGAACAATCATCAATTAATATTATTTCTTTATGGATAAATTGATTAGGTAGGTGGACAGAAACCACTTTAGCTAATAATTTATACAAATATTGAGATTCGTTATAAACGGGAATGACAATAGAAAGTTTCATCTCTTTTTTTCCTTGAGTTGAAGCAATTATTTATCCAATGTTTTGGGTAAATAATTTAGAGATATTAAAATACAGAAATCTTAATTAATAAACTAGTTTTTAATAAATATTGATAGGTAAAAGTTGTTTTATCTTATTTTCTTAAAATTTAATAACTATGGATAAATTAAAAACTAAATTGACATGCATTTTATTAAAATGCCTCGTATAATATTTCAAACAAATTTTTATGGTTATAATTTGTGCTTATCGCTTTAGGTGGAGATTTTATGAATTTTATTAAAACCTTTCTATGTGATGCAAAGTCGATTATTGATAAATTAGATCAAAAAGCTATTGAGAAAATGATTAATTTAATAGCTAAAATTAAAGCAGAAAGAGGTCGAATATTCTTTTTAGGCGTGGGCGGCAGTGCGGCTAATGCTAGTCATGCAGTCAATGATTTTAGAAAAATAGTTGGTATCGAAGCTTATGCTCCAACAGATAATGTATCAGAATTAACAGCACGAATTAATGACGAGGGCTGGGATCATTGCTTTAGTCGTTGGCTTGAGGGATCACATTTAAATTCAAAAGATGCCATATTTGTTTTTTCTGTTGGTGGGGGCAATGAAGAAAAAGCAATCAGTGTTAACTTGGTTAGAGCGCTTCAATATGCAAAAAAACAGCAGGCCAAAATATTAGGTGTTGTTAGTCGAGACGGAGGCTATACAGCTAAAGTAGCCGATGCTTGCGTTATTATTCCAATCATAAACGAGGCTACTATCACGCCACATGCCGAGGCATTTCAAGGCGTTGTTTGGCACCTCTTAGTCTCTCATCCTAGCTTAAGCCAGTATGTAACAAAATGGGAATCAGTTGTAACGGAGAAAGTTTAGATGAGTAAGCAAATCTTAGTGACGGGTGGGGCAGGTTTTTTAGGTTCTCATCTATGCGAAAAATTGTTAGCTCAAGATCATTATGTGATTTGTGCAGATAACTTTTTTACGGGCAATAAAGATAATATATTACATTTAATTAAAAACTCTCATTTTGAGCTTATTAGACATGATGTAACTTTTCCACTATATGTTGAAGTAGATGAAATTTATAATTTAGCTTGTCCTGCATCACCTATACATTATCAGTTTGATCCAGTGCAAACCACCAAAACAAGCGTACATGGTGCAATTAACCTTTTGGGATTGGCGAAACGAACTAAAGCCAAAATTTTTCAAGCATCGACAAGTGAGGTTTATGGTGATCCAGACGTTCACCCACAAACTGAAAGCTATTGGGGCAATGTTAATCCTGTTGGTATACGTAGTTGCTACGATGAAGGCAAGCGTTGTGCAGAAACCTTATTCTTTGATTACTACCGACAAAACAATATAGAAATTAAAGTCGCAAGAATTTTTAACACCTATGGTCCACGTATGCATTTGAATGATGGTAGGGTAGTATCTAATTTCATAGTACAAGCATTACGTAATGAAGACATTACGATTTATGGCAATGGTCAGCAGACGCGCTCTTTTTGTTTTGTTGACGATATGGTTAATGCGTTTCTTTTGCTAATGGCAACAGAGCCCAAATTTACTGGTCCAGTTAATCTTGGCAATCCAATAGAAACAGATATGCTAACGTTGGCAGAAAAAATTATTCAATTAACAGGATCAAAAGCCAAAATAGCGTTTAAACCTTTACCAGCAGATGATCCTAAACGCCGCAAACCAGATATTACTTTAGCTAAACAACAGCTAAAATGGGAGCCACGTGTTTCTTTAGAAGAGGGCTTAACAAAAACCATCGCTTACTTTGAACAAATAGTAGGATAAATATTCATGTGTGGAATCGCTGGAATTTTTTGTCCTGCAAATCAGCAAATTGATTCCAATGCTTTACAGTCAATGTCTGAGAGTTTACGTACTCGTGGTCCTGATGACCAGGGTTTATGGATTAGTGCAGATAAGCAAATAGGATTAGCACATCGACGCTTGTCGATTATTGATTTAAGTAATGCCGCACATCAGCCTTTAATTTGCAAAACAACGGGTAACATTATTATTTTTAATGGTGAAATTTATAATTACCAAGTGCTCAAAAAGCAATTAGAGCAACAAGGAATTATTTTTGAAAGTCATTCTGATACTGAAGTATTATTAAAGCTTTATCAAGTCTATGGCGAGAAAATGTTAGCTTTATTGCGTGGTATGTATGCTTTTGCTATTTGGAATGCTAAAACCAAAGTTTTATTTCTTGCACGCGATCCATTCGGTATTAAACCTTTGTATTATGCGGAGCAGCAAGGGACGTTTTATTTTTCTTCACAAGTTAAATCTTTATTAGCCAGTAAAAAAATATCTACGAAATTATCTGCGGCAGGTCAAGTAGGCTTCTTTTTATGGGGGCATGTGCCCGAACCTCACACAGTATTTACCGCTATTAAAGCATTTCCTGCTGGCTATTCATTGACTCTTGATAGCCAAGGTAAACAGCAGTGGAAACAATACTTCAATTTTACTGAAAGTTTTTTAACGGCAAGAGAAGAGCCCATACATGAAAAACCAGAAACTGTATTAAAACAAGCTCTACAAGATAGCATGACACATCATCTTGTTGCTGATGTACCAGTGGGCGTATTTTTATCTGCAGGGAAAGATTCTACTACTTTGGTGGGTTTAGCAAGTGAAAGAGTTAATTTGTTGCAAACTATTACGCTGGGTTTTAAAGAATATCAAGATAGCATAAAAGACGAAATGCCTTTAGCTAAGCAAGTAGCTGAGTATTATTCAACTAATTGGATTTCATCTTATTTAAATAAAAATGAGTTTTTAACAGCCCTACCAAGTTTTTGGCAAGCTATGGACCAGCCAAGCATTGATGGCGCAAATACTTTTTTTATTAGTCGTGTTGCGCATCAGCATAAATTGAAAGTAGTTTTGTCTGGTCTGGGCGCTGATGAATTGTTAGCTGGCTACCGTGATTTTGCTATGAGTAAAAAACTAATTCAATATTTTTCTTGGTTAAAAACATTGCCCACATTAGGTAAGAGTATACGCTACGCTTTAAAAAATTTTTTACCAGCTAAACAAGCAAGCTTATTAGAATTTTCTAGCAATTATGCAGATGTTTATTTGTTATTAAGAAGTGTTTTCTTACCATGGGAATTAAGCAAAGTGCTACCCATTGAAATAATAAAGACGGGATTGCAAGAATTAAATACCAACAATGAATTAAACAAAAGTTTAGCACAGCTTCCTGATGATTATGCCAGAATGTGTGCCTTACAAATTCAATGGTATATGAAAAATCAATTATTACGCGATACTGACTGGGCTAGTATGGCGAATTCTTTAGAAGTACGCGTACCATTTGTCGACATAGAGTTATTTAAAGTGATTGCGAGCTTGTCTGCAAGTTGGACACCTAATAAAAATGCTATGTGTCTGGCGGTAAAAAAACCCTTACCAACATCGGTATTAACACGACATAAAACAGGATTTAATATTCCTGTAGCAGAATGGATTACTTCTTCTAAGATTAATAAAAGTTTAACCAAAGTCCAAAATTGGGCTTGCCATGTATTTGAGCAGTATAGCCATGAAAATCTTAATGGTTAGCAATGATTTTTTACCTAACCCTGGTGGGGTTGCCAATCATATTGCTGAATTATCAAAAGCAATGGTTAAGCAAGGTCATGAGGTAACAGTATTACATTTTTGCTATGAAAAGCCTGAACACTTTAGTGAAGCGTTAGCTGGTGTTAAAATAATTCGTAAGCAATTAGCTAAGAATCTCGCCGATCAGCAATCTAATTATGCAAAAATAACGCGTTATCTTACTACAATTATTTTGGGTAGTTATCATATAAGAAAAACCATTAAGTTTTGGCAGCCTGATGTCATACATTGGCATGATTTTTATCATACCTCTTTAGCCATGTGGTTGATAAAATTTAAGGGTAAAAAAGTTTTAACTAATCATGCTTCTGGTTATTTGGAAGATTATGGAAAAGGAATTTTGTCACAATTAAAACTCAAATTATATGCAAAGCCAGCGGATATAGTTATCGCGCCTAGTGAAGAGTTATTGGAAAAATCTTTAATTTTAAACAAACCATGCCATTTTATTCCTAATGGTGTAGATGCTATACGATTTAATCCGGCTATTATTGAAAGCAAAGAGTGGCGAGAAAAATTACCAGCAAATATAAAAATTATTATTGCGCCAAGACGATTAGATCCTAAAAATGGCTTAGAGCATTTAATTAAAGCTATGCCACAAATTATAAAGATAATACCAAATGTATATCTGCTCATAGCTGGCGGCGGTTCTACTGCAGAACAAAAAAAACTTGAGACTTTGGCTGAATCTTTAAATGTTCAAATGCATTATACAATTACAGGCAATTTACCTTATGAAATAATGCCTAATATTATGGCATTAGCTGATGTAATAGTAATTCCTTCACTAATGGAAGCAGTGAGTTTGGCAGCTTTGGAAGCCTTGGCATTAGCAAAGCCCGTTATTGCTAGCAATATTGGCGGACTACCTTATGTCGTAGATGATGAAGTAGGTAAGTTAGTGCCCCCCGCAGATCCAGTAGCTTTAGCGGCAGCAATTATTGAATTTTTACAAAATGAGCTACTATGTAAGCGTAAAGGACAGGCTGGCAGAATCAAAATTGAAAAACAATTTATTTGGGAACAAATTGCTAAACAAACTTTGCAGGAATATTGTTATGAAAGTTAAAGTTGCTTATTTGCTTAGCAACCCTATTCAATATCAAGAGCCATTACTTAGATATTTAGCACAAGATCCGATAATTGAATTAACAGTAATTTATCGTAGTCGACGTTCATTAAGTACACATAGTTTTAGTGGATTTAATATGGCAACTCAATGGGATATTCCTTTACTTGATGGGTATCAATATTACTTTTTAAACTGTTTAGGAGAGGATAAAAAATTTACTTTTTGGCGACCGTTTAATTATGGGTTATGGTCATATTTGAGAAAGCATCGGTTTGATGTGCTATGGATTCATGGTTATAAAGATAGTTATTTGCTCTATGCAGTAATTATTGCAAAATGTCTGGGCGTTAAAGTATTAGTTCGGGGTGAGTCAACTTTACAATACACCAAACAAAGTCCATGGAAAGAAAAATTCCGGCGACCATTTTTTACAATATTAAATAAACTAGTTGCTGGTTTTTTAGCAATAGGAACTTTAAATAAGCGTTTTTATCAATATTACGATATTCCAGAAAAAAAATTATTTTGGACACCTTATACGGTTGATAATGAACGTTTTAAGAAGCAAAGTATCGTGGCTAAAAAGTTATTATCACAGTTGAAAACTGAATTGAATATCACAGAGAATGTTCCAGTAATTCTTTATGCAAGCAGTATGATGGTACGTAAGCATCCAGAAGATTTATTAGAAGCGTTTATTAGATTGACCAAGGATGGTAAAACTCCTCCACAAGCTAATTTGTTATTTGTCGGCGATGGTGAGCAACGTGCAGTGCTTGAGGCTCGAGTTAAAAAATTAGGCTGGGATAATATTAAAATAGTGGGATTTAAAAATCAGACAGAGCTACCAAAATATTATGCCTTGGCAGATATTTTTGTGCTACCTTCTGAAAATGAAACATGGGGATTGGTTGTAAATGAAGCCATGAATGCTGGTTGTGCAGTTATTGTTTCTGACCAGGTTGGTTCAGGATCTGATTTAGTAAAATCGGGCTATAATGGCGAAGTATTTCCTGCTAGAAATATTGAAGAATTGGTTCACATTTTGCAAAAGTTATTAGCTAATAATGAGCTAGTAAAATTAATGGGTAGTCACTCTAAAGAAATTATTAGTACTTGGAGTGTAAAAGAAACAGCGGCTGGAATTAAAATGGCAGTGCAAACTGTAATGAATAAATAGTTATGATAAAAAATATTTTGGTTTTAGGAAGTATTGCTGGTCAGACCAAGCAACGCGTCAGAGCTTTTCAAGAACTTGGTTATCAAGTAGATACAGTAAGCGATACCGCATTAAATCATGCTCCAGGTATTAACTATCAACCAACTCTATTGGATCGAGCCAGAAATAAACTGGGTTTTCCTGCAGACAAATTTCAAATAAACAAGCAATTATTAAATAAAATAAGCAAGGAGCATTTCGATTTATTATGGGTCGAGAAATGTTTGTGTTTAAAGCCAAGTACGCTTAAAGCACTTAAAAAACTGCAGCCAAATTTAGTGTTAATATGGTATTCTGGCGATGATATGTTTGCCAGACATAATCAATCGGCTTATTTTCGAAAGAGCTTACCTAGATACGATTTAGTTGTTACAACTAAAAGTTATAATTGTAATACTAATGAATTACCAACTTTGGGCGCTAAGCGGGTGTGTTTTGTAGATAAGGGATTTGATAAGATTATGCACGCTCCTGTTGTAGTGAGCGAAGACGATAAAGAAAAGCTAGGTGCGAAAGTGGGCTTTATAGGAACTTATGAAGCTGCTCGAGCTAGATCAGTGCTATATCTTGCCAAGCATGGTATCCCCGTCAGAATTTGGGGTAATGGTTGGAAGGAATTTGCTAGAACACATCCCCATCCAAAGTTACATGTAGAAAACAAACCTATTTATGATGATAACTATCAAAAAGCGATTTGTGCCACTGAAATTAATTTGTGTTTTCTGCGGAAATTAAATCGTGATTTACAAACAGATAGAACGATGGAGATTCCAGCTTGTGGTGCTTTTATGTTGGCAGAACGTACTGAGGAGCATCAGCGTTTGTTTGTAGAGGATAAAGAAGCAGTATTTTTTGATAGTAATAATGACGCTGAGCTATTAGCAAAAGTACAATATTATTTAGCGCGTGGAAATGAACGGTTAGTTATTGCGAGAGCTGGTTATAAACGTTGCTATCGAGATGACTATACCCATGAACATAGGTTGCGAGACGTTTTAAAAAAATTGGAAGCTTATGACTAAAGAAAACTGGTTAAAACACTTTATTCATGCAAGTTTTTGGGCCTCATCAACCTCTTATGCATTTTTTGCCATGAATTTTTTAGGACAGATTATATTAGCTAGATTATTGATCCCAGCTGATTTTGGTATTTATGCCTTTGTGCTAGCCATTAGAGAGATTACATTAATTTTTTTAGGATTTGCAACCAATCAAACCTTTATTCAAAGTGAGGGAGAGTCTGCAGATTTTAATGCTAGTGTAATGATAGTAGGTTTGGCCTGTGTTTTGTTTTTTATTGTGGCGTTAATAGGAAGTGGATTATTGCTAGCTGTTTATAACTGGCAGTATGCTAACATGTTTATTCTTGTTTGCTTGGGGCAAGTATTGATGCTTTTAGGAACGGTTTATCTGGCACCTCTTGAAAGAAAATTAAATTATAAAAGTGCAGCATTAATTCAAGGTGGGGCTAGTACCCTTAGTTTAGGAGCAGCTATTCTTGTGGCTTTTTTAGGGATGGGGTTGTGGAGCTTAGCTTTGAGGGAGGTTTTTCAAGGTTTAGTGCTGTTATTGTTAGCTTTATATTATAGTGAGCTTTATTTTGATTTTCATGTCAAAGCAAGAGGAATTAAAAAGCAAGTAATCTTTGGTATGGCAACTGCTGTTTCACGCGGATTAGAAGTATTGTATTATCGGTTTCCCGATATTATTATCCAGTTATTTTTAGGCAAAATTGCTTTGGGATATTTCTTTCAAGCACGTTATTTAGCTTATTTACCGATAAAGCTTACTACTCCGTTTTCTGAACAAGTATTATTTGCTTATTTAACTAAGATAAGAGAAAACAGAGAGCAATTAACATGGCATGTTTATTGGATAAATTATGTTATTTTAAGACTGTTATTTCCTTTGGTATTGATAGTTTATTTTTTTGGTGAGCAATTGTTTGATTTTATTTACGGACCCAAATGGATAATAGCTGGAGAATATTTTCGATATTTTTCTTTATTTATCTTGTTTGCAGCGATGTTTAGTTGTTTACAATCAGCTTGTTATAGTTTAGGAAAGCAACGATTTGTTTCCCAATCTTATTTATTAGCTATTCTTTTTTTTGCTATAGGTGTAATAACCTTTGCTAAAGGCCAATATTCAGCTTTAGCTTTTTCTATTGGTATGATCATCGCTTATAGCTACTTGTTAATTTGTTTGTGGTATGAAGGGATAAAAATTGCTGTATTTAAATTATTAGGAAAGCCTTTAATCGTCTTTATTATTATCTGGGGGGTCTTTCATTTATTGTCATTAATGATTTTTATACCGCTAGCAATCATAGCTATGATTCTATTTTATTGGTATGAACGAAAAGATTTAATTTTATTGATTAAAAAAATTGCTGGTACATGATGTCGGATAGAAAAAAACATGTTGTAATTTTTGCAGATTATTATTTACCTGGTTATAAAGCTGGCGGGCCAATTCGTTCGTTATCAGCTTTAGTAACCTCTTTACAAGATCAATATCAGTTTACAATTATTACTCGTAATCATGATTTTGGAGAACTAACTCCTTATCAAATTATTCCTAATACAGGTCATCGATCTTCAGAAGCAACTATTTATTATTTAGATAAAACAAAACGAAATTTCTTTTTTTATTATCAGTTATTGAAAAAATTAGCGCCTGATGTTGTTTATTTAAATAGTTTTTTTTCTTTTCGCTTTAGTTTATTGCCTTTGCTAAGTACAAAATTTTTGAATAGAAAAAATATTTTAATACTTTTGGCACCAAGAGGGGAATTTTCTCCAGGTGCTTTAGCAATTAAATCTATTAAAAAGAAAATTTATCTATCTATATTAAAATGGTTTTATAGACAGATGACTTTTCATGCAACAGGAGAAGATGAAGCTCACTATATCCGTCAATATTTTAACAAAGCATCGCTTAGGATCGCTACTAACCAATTTTATTCTGCATATTTAGAGAAAATAAAAACCTCTATAAAACAACCAGGAAATCTCAAAATTATTTATTTATCACGTATCACTAAGAAAAAGAATTTAATAGGCGTTTTACGTTTATTAACTCAGTATCCATTACCGGTGTCGTTAGATATTTATGGGCCTTTGGAAGATGAAGCTTATTGGAAAAATTGTCAAAAATTAATACAAAATTTGTCAGATTCAATCAAAATTAATTATCTAGGTAGTGTTGACCCGCAATTTGTTGGCGAAAAATTTAGTCAATATGATGTATTTTTATTTTTAACACATGGAGAAAACTTTGGTCATGTCATTTTAGAAGCCTTAGCAGCAGGATGTCCTGTATTATTAAGCCAAGCAACGCCCTGGAAAAATCTTGAGCAAAACGGGGCGGGCTGGTGTTATCATGAGGAAGACTTTGCGGCTATAACTGCAAAATTAAAAGAGCTTGTGGCCTATGATCAAGCCCAGTATCAACAATTAATTAATAATGCAAAAGCTTATGCTAAGCAGTATACTTGCCTATCTAGTAATTTACTGAATGAAAATTTATTTAAAAATTCATGAAAAAAGTTTTATTTATATTTGGTACGCGTCCAGAAGCCATCAAAATGGCGCCTATTATTTTATTGATGAAGGCTGATACTCAATTTGAAGTAAAAATATGTGTAACTGCTCAGCATCGCGAGATGCTAGATCAAGTATTAAATCTTTTTGCGATTAAACCTGATTATGATTTGCAAATCATGCAAGCTAACCAAGATTTGTATGATATTACCGCTAAAGCGTTATTAGCATTGCGGCAAATAATTCAACAAGAAAAACCAGATATAATTTTAGTACAAGGCGATACCACAACTTGTTTTGTAGGAGCTTTAGCTGGATTTTATCAAAAAGTCCCTGTAGCCCATGTCGAGGCTGGTCTTCGTACCTATGATTTGCAACAGCCTTTTCCTGAAGAGGCAAATCGCACTTTAACTAGTCGTTTAGCAGCTTTACATTTTGCACCGACAGAAACCTCAAAAGCTAACCTTATTGCAGAAAAAATTAATTCTGAAACAGTCTTTGTTACTGGTAATACTGTGATTGATGCTTTATTTTTGGTGAGAGATCAAGTGAAGCAGCAGCCAAATATTACTGCGAGCTTTGGCAAGGCCAAACAAATCGTAGAAAGTAAGCAGCCTATTATTTTAGTGACTGGCCATCGTCGAGAAAGCTTTGGTTATGGATTTGAACAAATATGCCAAGCCTTAGCCGTGATTGCAGAAAATCATCCTGCCTGGCAAATTATTTATCCAGTGCATTTAAACCCAAATGTTCAAAAACCAGTTAATCAATCGCTTGGCCATTATCCTAATATACATCTAATTGATCCTTTAGATTATGCACCTTTTGTTTATTTGATGGATAAAGCTAAATTAATTTTAACGGATTCTGGCGGTGTCCAAGAGGAAGCGCCCTCCTTAGGTAAACCAGTGTTGGTCATGCGAGAGCTTACTGAAAGACCCGAAGCAGTTAAAGTCGGAACCGTCATATTAGTTGGTACAAATAAAGAAAAAATAATTTCAGAAACAGAAAGTTTAATGAGTAATGAAAGTCGGTATCAAGAAATGACTTTAATTCATAACCCTTATGGAGATGGGTATGCTGCTAAACGTATTGTTAATTGTATTGACGCTTACTTTAAAAATAAGCAAGAATTGATAAAAAGTAAGAGCCCAAGGAGTGATTAAAATGCTACAAGGCGTTAAAGAAGTTTCAGTAATAGGACTAGGGTATGTTGGTTTACCAACAGCTGCAATCATTGCTAGCAAGGGCTTGATAGTAAAGGGGATAGATATTAATGAAAAGATCATTAATACCATTAACTCAGGTAAAATTCATATTATTGAACCTGATTTAGAAGCTGTCGTTAGAGTGGCGGTAGCTGATAAATACCTTTCTGCAAGTACTCAAGTTCAATCAGCAGATGTATTTATTATTACGGTGCCCACCCCCTTTAAAGAAGATTATCAACCTGATTTAAGTTATGTCAAAGCAGCTGCAGAATCGATTGCACCAGTTTTAAAAAAAGACAACTTAATCATACTAGAATCTACTTCACCAGTTGGAGCCACTGAACAATTAACCGAATGGTTAATAAAAGCTCGCCCTGATTTATCATTTCCTAGTAAAACAAAGTTAGAAGCAGATATTGCTATTTGTTATTGCCCAGAACGGATTTTGCCAGGACGAGTCTTAACAGAATTAGTAGAAAACGATCGAATCATTGGCGGAATAAATAGTCGCTGTGCTGAAAAAGCTAAGCACTTTTATCAACAGTTTGTACGAGGTAACTGTGTTTTAACTGATGCCAGGACTGCAGAATTAGCTAAACTTACTGAAAATGCTTTTCGAGATGTGAACGTTGCTTTTGCAAATGAATTATCATTAATTTGTGATGAGCATCATATTAATGTTTGGGAGCTTATTAATTTAGTGAATCACCATCCCAGGGTAAACGTTTTAAAGCCTGGTGCGGGGGTAGGAGGACACTGCATAGCAGTGGATCCTTGGTTTATTGTTTCAGCTTCTAAGCATGCAAAATTAATTAAAACAGCTAGAGAAGTTAATAATTACAAGCCAAAATATATTGTCCAAAAGGTTTTTGAGGCAATAAAAAACCCTACTAATAAAATAGCCTGCTTAGGGTTAGCTTATAAACCTAATATTGACGATTTACGAGAAAGTCCAGCAGTTGAAATTGTTCATGAGTTAGCTACAAAATTGGCAAATACCATTGTAGTTATAGAACCCAATGTTGATAGCTTGCCTAGTGAACTTAAAAATCATAAAAACATAGTATTTAACAATGCTATACAAGAAGTTTTAAAGGAAGCTGATGTTATTGTCATATTGGTTGCGCACCGTGATTTTATAGGTCTTGAGCCTTTTCTAAAGAATAGCCAAAAGGTTATTGACATTTGTGGAATAATAAATCGTGCAGTTAAAAAAGATTAAGCTCTATTATCATACGTTGCGCTATTTAACTTGTCGCCAGTTAATCTATCAAGTTTGGTACCGAGTATCTCCCAAATTGATACCGAGAAGCGAAGTAGCGAGTTTTTTATTACCCACTAATCCTTGGCAAACGCCAATTAAAAAGCCTAATAGCTTTGTACCACCAGTACAATTTAATTTTCTCAACCAAGAAATAAACTTTAAAAATTCAATCGATTGGAATTCAAAAAAACTACCAAAGTTATGGTTATATTGTTTGCACTATTTTGATTACTTAAACTCAATTAATGAAGTTACTTTAGCAAATAGCTTAATGAATCGATGGATTGAAGATAATCCAATCCCACTAGGGAATGGTTGGGAATCCTATCCTATTTCCTTACGAATTGTTAATTGGTTAAAATGGGCATTGAAGGATAATTTTTTGTCAGAAAGCATCTTAAAAAGTGTAGCGTTACAAGCAAAATATTTATCTGGTCATATTGAATGGCATCTATTGGGGAATCATTTATTAGCAAATGCTAAGGCGCTAATTTTTGCAGGGTGCTGTTTACAGTCAAAAAGTGCCGAGCATTGGTTGCAGAAAGGTTTAAATATTTTTTCTAAACAGTTAGCCGAGCAGATATTAGGGGATGGGGCTCATTTTGAATTAAGCCCAATGTATCATGCAATAGTTCTAGAAGATTTATTAGATGTTATCAATTTATTAAAAAGCTATAAAAAAATAATACCAGGCTATTATCTTATAACGGCTGAAAAAATGTTAACTTGGTTAATATCAATGTCAGATCCAGTAGGGAATCCTTTATTTTTTAATGACTCAGCAAGAAATGTTGCGGCAAATTTGAATAGTTTGATTGCTTATGCATCACGTCTTGAAATTAATATCCATCCAATTAATAATACAAAAATATTCTGTAAGCACGAAAGCGGTTATATTCGTTTAACTCGAGGCGACTTGACAGTAATCTTAGATACAGCAGAAGTCGGGGCAAGCTATATTCCTGGACATGCACACGCCGATAGCTTGAGCTTTGAATTATTTTATAAGGAGAGCAAGATTTTCAGCAACTCAGGCATTTCAACTTATGAAAATAATAGCCAAAGAGCTTGGCAACGCAGTACCGCAGCACATAATTGTTTAGTTATTAATGGAATTAATTCTTCGGAAGTCTGGGCTAGTTTTCGTGTGGCGAGAAGAGCTAGTATCATTAAGCGAAAGATCGATTTAGAACAAGGACTTATAGTAGCAGCGCACAACGGTTATAAAAAAATACTTGGCGCTAACTTAATTCATGAAAGAGCCTGGCAGTTAACCAATGAGACTTTTATAATTAGTGATCAAGTGACAGGAAAAGGGCAACATAACCTAGAGTTATTTTTTTATTTTCATCCTTCGATAAACCTAATTCAAAAAGATTCGCATTTACTAATTATCCAAGTTTTAGATTATAAGGTAAATTTAAGCTGGCAAGTGGACCCACAGTTAATAATGAGTTTAGAAGCAGCTGAGTTTTACCCTGAATTTGGAAAAGTAGAAAGATGTCAGCGGTTAAAATTAAGTGTAAAAAATGTTAGACTTCCTTTTAAGGTTAAAAATAAATTATGCATATTCTCTTTTTAACTGACAACTTTCCGCCAGAAGTTAATGCAGCAGCCAGTCGTGTTTATGAGCGTGCTTGCTATTGGGTAAAATGGGGACATAAAGTTACCGTAATTACTTGTACGCCTAATTTTCCTCAAGGTAAAGTTTATCCAGGTTATAAAAACAAATGGTACCAAGTTGAAGAATTAAACGGCATAAAGGTTGTGCGAGTCAAAACTTTTATGGCTAAAAATGAAGGATTTTTTTGGCGTATTATTGACTTCAACTCTTATATGATTATGGCGATTGTTGTTGGTGTATTTCAAAAAGAGGTTGATATAATTGTCGCTACTACACCACAATTTTTTGCAGGGGTTGGTGGTTATTTCTTATCAGTATTAAAACGCAAGTCTTTTATTTTGGAAGTTAGTGATCTTTGGCCAGCATCCATCGCAGCAGTAGGTGCAATATCAAAAAATTCTAAAATCTATAAGATAATAGAGAAAATAGAATTGTTTCTCTACCGCCATTCTCGAAAAATCATAGTATTAACACAAGCCTTTAAAGTAGATCTGGTAACAAGAGGTATAGTTGCCGAAAAAGTAGAAGTAATAATTAATGGTGTAGAATTGGAAAATTATTTTCCTAGGCCAAAAGATAGCAATACGCTTACCTCATTAAATTTAACCAATGAATTTATTGTTGGATATATTGGTACTCATGGTATGGCACATAATTTACTTAATGTTTTAAAAGTTGCAAAAAAAATAGAATCTCTTAACAAAACTATTCAATTTATGTTTGTAGGGGATGGAGCAGATAGAGATAATTTGATTAAATTTGCTGACAAGAATAAAATAAAAAACGCACGGTTTATTTCTGCTCAGCCTAAAGAAAAAATGCCAGCCTATTGGAGTTTATGTGATATTGCATTAATTCATTTAAAAGATGAAAAAACTTTTTCAACAGTTATTCCTTCTAAATTGTTTGAGGCCATGGCTATGGGATTACCTATCTTTTTAGTTGCTCCCAAAGGAGAGGTAAGTAATTTAGTAGAACGAATGCAGTGTGGCATGTTTGTAGAAGCTGGTGATTTAATTGCTTTTGAAAAAAAGTTGCTTGAATTATTTTCATCAACTAGTAAGCTGGAGTTAATGAAGAAAAATTCTTTAGAATCAGTAAAAAAATTTAGTAGAGAAGCTCAAGCTAAATTATTTTTAGAGGTAGTGTCACAAAATATAAATTAAGCTCCTTGATAAGAACAGACAGTAAATTTTTTTACACAAAAAATTTGATAATGAATATGGGGCTTAGAAATTAGAATTTCTTGCAATAAGTTAGGAGCCTGTTTTTGCAGGCGTTGCATAGCTATAGTGGCATCAGGATCAATTTTACTAGAGACCACAATATAATTAATTTTATTTTGAAGAATAATATTTTTAAGAGCAGTGGAGTCATTAGGGAAAGTTTGAATAAATATAGTATGTCCATAAAACAAACCAGCTTCGTAATGAGTGGGGCCCAGAATGACCAGCTTTGAATTTTGCATAATTGAATAGACAAACCCGCCAATACTAGGAAAATATTTATAAGCATTGGTTTTGTTACTATTCAATGGAAAAATTGTATTGTGACTACGTGTGACAGTTAACACTGAAAATAGACAGGCAATGAGTAGACCTAAAATTAATAAAATAACAGCAAGTCTTCGATGCCAGACAGCAAGATATTTTTCTGCTTGTTGATACCAGGAAGGTAGATAGCGATGAAAATTAAATAAAAAGTTAGTGCTGGCAACGAATATTCCGCAAATTGCAGTAATATGTAAACCTTCGCGTATATCATACCGACCAAAAATAAACCAGAGTAAAGTACTGGGTATTACAAACCCAATAAATAAATACTTAGCTGGTTTAAATTGCCAAGCGCTTAAAGCTGCTAAAATAAACAAAACTAATACCAAGGGTTTGCATAAGAAATAACGATAAACACTATTAAAGAAAGTAAGTATTATGGCTTTAAAACTTAAGCTCGCATTGAGTGAACTGTAAATTACCCCTGAATTGTGATAAAAACCTGCTCCTGGTCCAAAAGCCCAGCTGTAAGCCCCTATTGCTATGATGATAAATAAAAGTAATTCTTTTTTCTGTAACTGACGTTGAAATAACTGTATCAAGCCAATAATAGGTAAACTTAGTCCCGCAAATAATAGAGCAGGTTGTTTAGACCAACAGGCAGTGATAGTACATAATGTCATTATAAAAAGCACAAAGAGTTTTTTATTTTGGTAGTAGTTAATATATAAAGCCACAGCGCAACCTAATGCAGCAGCCATTAAAGGATCTGCGTAACCTATACTATAAAATTTGTAACCACTAAAAAACATAAGGCCTGGAAAGACGCTGATTGCAATTATTATTAAATAGCTTAATAAGTGATTTTTAATAGTTTTACAGCTAAAGGCTGTAGCATTGAGTAAAGAAAAAGCCAAAATTGGACACAGTGCAGCTTTAACAGCCCCTTGTGGTAAAAAAGAATTAAGTAACTTATAGCAATAAGAAATAATTAGAGAAAAGAAAGGGGGGTAGAGTTCGGGGGCCAATTGTTGATTATAAAAATTTAATGCCCAAAAATTCCAGCTTGCCAAAGCGTCATCAATCGAAAAAGCACTGAGTCCAGAAAAAATAACTAGGGGTAACAGCAAACCAATATTCATAATGATTAATGAAAAATCTGCAGATTGCCAAGTTATAAACAAAGTATTTTTGGATTTAGTAAGCTGAAAAAAAGCCAAAGCAATAAACAATAAATTAATGATCAATATTGGAGTATGGTCATAAAGGTTGAAAGTGAGTAGTAAGGCAGCAAAAAGGTTACAGATTAAAATACTGATAATAGGAATAGTGCTAGCTAAGAGAGGTGTGCTAAGTAGCCTTGGAAAAATAGCAACGGCTGGCGCAAAAAATACACTAATGATTAACCAAGTTGTGAGCGGTAAATAAGCGGTCAGTATTAGAAACATAAGGGTTGCTGTCCATATTATAATCAGGTTATTCCTGCTAATGGTTTGTATTTTAAAAAGCTTTATGCCAAAATAACAGGCTTATTTTCTTAAGGCAAAAAATAATCATGACATTAAAAGTAACTGTAATCGGTGCAGGTTATGTGGGTTTAACTACAGCAGCTTGTTTTGCACAGCTAGGCCATGAAGTTCACTGTATCGATATTAATGAAATCCGGATAGCGGAATTAAAACAAGGTAAATTGCCAATTTATGAACCTGGGTTACAGGAATTGGTGATCAAAAATGTTCAGGTTAAGCGATTACAGTTTGTTTTTGGCTTGGAAAATGTGCCAGTAGGACAAAAAATTTATATCATCGCAGTCGGTACGCCTATGCAGGAGGATGGTTCTGCAAATACCAGCTATGTAGAAGCAGCAGCAAGAAATATTGCCAAACATCTTAATGATTACGCAGTGATTATTACTAAATCTACGGTGCCAGTGGGGACTGCTGAGAAGATTCATAATATTATTAAAGCAGAATTATTAAGAAAAAATAAAAAAATTCAATATAGTGTGGTAAGTAATCCTGAATTTTTAAAACAAGGCGATGCAGTAAAGGACTGTTTATATCCCAACCGAGTTATTGTAGGGGTAGACGATCAACGTGCCAGTGAAATTATGAAGCAACTTTATGTACCAATGAAATTAACCTCAGAACAATATTTAGAGATGGGCATTAAAGATGCTGAAATGACAAAATATGCCGCTAATGCCATGCTTGCTACCAAAATTTCATTTATTAATGAAATGGCAAATATTTGCGAAAAAATAGGAGCTAATGTCGAGAATATTAAACGTGGGATAGGTTCAGATTCTAGAATAGGTTTTGCTTTTTTAAATGCAGGGTGTGGTTATGGCGGATCTTGTTTTCCCAAAGATGTGCGTGCATTAATTTTTAATGCAGAGCAGGTAGGAGTTGATGCAAAATTATTAAAAGCCGTTGAACTACGTAATGAATTACAAAAATATATCTTAGTACAAAAATTATTAAATTACTTTGCCAGTAATATTAAAGATAAGACTTTTGCAGTGTGGGGCTTAGCCTTTAAACCAGACACTGATGATATGCGTGAAGCCAGCGCAGTGATTTTTATTACTGAAGCGATTAAACGAGGGGCGAAAATAAAAGCCTATGACCCACAGGCTATGCTTGTAGCTCAGAAAATGTTTCCTGCTGAATACTTTAAGAATGGGTTAATGCTAGTTAGTGATAAAGAAACGGCGGTAGAGAATGCAGATGGCTTGGTGGTTATTACTGAATGGCCAGAATTTAAAACGGCTAATTTTAAAGAGCTGCAACAGAAAATGAAAGGTAAATTAATACTTGACGGTAGGAATTGTTTGCCGAAAGAAAAAATAACTTCTTTAGCGATGGATTATATTGGTGTAGGGATCTAAAAGGATAACGGGTTATGATTAGAAAAGCAGTATTTCCAGTAGCGGGGATGGGGACTAGATTTTTACCTGCAACGAAAGCCAGCCCTAAAGAAATGCTACCTATTGTTGATAAGCCATTAATTCAATATGCAGTCGAAGAAGCAGTTAAAGCAGGGGTTACAGAGTTAATTTTTATTACCAATAGTAGTAAAAGACCCATCGAAGATCACTTTGATAGTAACTATGAATTAGAGCATAAATTAGCAGAACGAGGTAAACTTGATTCACTTAAACTGGTAAAAAATATTTTACCTGAAGGGATTTCCTGTGTTTATGTAAGACAATATGAGACTTTAGGACTTGGCCATGCCATATTGTGTGCCAAAACAGTAGTAGGCAATGAACCTTTTGCTGTTATTCTAGCGGATGATTTATTTGTTGATGAGGGTAAACCTACTTTAAAACAAATGGCTGAGATTTATGATCAGCATCAAGGTGGTGTGATTGCAGTTGAAGAGGTAGCTGATACCACTAAATATGGCATTATAGAAGTTGAACAGCGAACAGGCTCTATTATCCAAATTAAAAATATTGTCGAAAAACCCTTGCCTAGTATAGCACCCTCTAATTTGGGAGTAGCAGGTCGGTATATTTTACCTCCACAAATTTTTACTTATTTAGAAAAAACTAAGCATGATAAAACAGGTGAAATTCAGTTAACCGATGCTATTGCGGCTATGCTTACCACAGAAAAAATTTATGCCTATTGTTTTGCTGGTAAACGCTATGATTGTGGCGATAAATTAGGTTATCTAAAAGCAACAGTAGAAATGGGGTTGAAACATCCAGAGCTTGCAACAGCTTTTGCAGAATATCTACAAGAATTGTTACCGGTCATTTAATTCGGCAGAAATAATGGCGGAGAGTTTAATTAAACAGCTTTCTAGCGGTGAGCTTTTACGTCTGATTAAAACAATTTCTCGGTAAGGTTCTGGGGACTTAAAAGGTCTTAGGGAAAGTAGTTGAGAATTAGTTTTAGCAGCAAGTTCAGGCAATAAAGTTATCCCTACCCCACTTGCTACCATATAACGTAGCGTTTCTAAGCTAGTTGCTTCAAAGAAATCTGACCGATTGGCTAAATGACAGGCTTCTAATGCTTGCTCTCGCAAGCAGTGCCCTTCACTAAGTAGTAATAAGTTTTCTTGTTGGATATCTTTTAGTGTTAATGTAGATTTATTATTTAATGGATGCTGCTTAGGTAAGGCAATTAAAAACTTTTCTTGATAAAGAGGAGTAATGGCTAAATTTGTGGTATCAATAGGCAGAGCTAAAATTGCTGCATCTAAACTACCAGATTTTAATTTTTTTAAAGTTAAGTCTGTTTTTTCTTCATGGAGAAACAAACGTAACTGCGGCAAGGCTTTGTTAATTTTTGGCAAAATCTTTGGTAATAAATAAGGGCCAATTGTTGGAATAAGGCTAAGCTGTATGGTCGCACAAAAAGGATCTTTAGCTGCTTTGGCAACCTGTTTAATGTCACTAACTTGTTGAATAATTATTCTAGCTTTATCCACAATTTTTTCACCAACAGGGGTGAATAAAACAGGTTTATTATTTCTTTCAATGAGTTGAATTTCTAATTCTTCTTCAATTTTTTTTATTTGCATGCTTAAAGTAGGTTGACTGACAAAGCATTTTTCAGCTGCTTTACCAAAATGTTTGGTTTCATAAAGAGTGATTAAATATTGTAAATCTCTTATATTCATAGATTATCCTAAGCTGGCAGCTAATTATAAATATAATCTATTATTATAATAAAAACAATTGATTTAATAAATAGCATAAAGTGTCTATAATAGAGAGAGAATTAGTAATTCATTAAAGAAATAGGAGAAAATTATGAAATCAGTAGGCAGTAAATTTCCACAATTTAAATTAAAAGGGGTAGTGAGTAGTGATATTAAGACCGCTTTTCAAGAAATTACTTACCAAAGTTATCCAGGTAAATGGCTAGTTATTTTTTCATGGCCTAAAGATTTTACCTTTGTTTGTCCAACTGAAATTGTAGAGTTTGGACGCTTAAATAATGATTTTAAAGATCGTGATGCTCAAATACTAGGTTTTAGTACAGATTCTGAATTTGTGCATTTAGCTTGGCGACAAAATAAATCTGATTTGAATAACTTGTCTTTTCCAATGCTTGCAGACATTAAACGTAGTTTGAGCGAAGCATTAGGAATTGTTGATCAAGAAGAGGGGGTAGCTCAGCGTGCTACTTTTATTGTAGATCCTGAAGGGGTAATTCGATTTACCATGGTGACTGATTTGAATGTAGGTAGAAATCCGAGTGAAGTATTGCGGGTGTTGGATGCACTACAAACAGATGAGCTTTGCCCCTGTAATTGGCACAAAGGTGAAGAAACTATTAAGGTTTAAATAGTTAATATTTTAAACTAATAATAAACTACAAATAAGGGATGAAATGATGACATTACAACAATTATGTGAACAATTACCAGATTATGCAGTCGATATAAAATTAAATTTATCATCGGTGCTTAGTGATCAATCTGGACTCAATGAAAAACAGATAATAGGTATAGCGTTGGCTTCGAGTTATACAATTAATGCTAAACTTTTGATACAAGCTCTGCTTGCTGATTATAGCCAAAAAATTGATGAAAATATGATAAGGGCTGCTAAAGCAGCAGCTAGCATAATGGCTATGAATAATGTTTACTATCGTTTTGTGCACTTGACTAGTGATAAAGAGTTTCAAACCATGCCGGCAAAATTAAGGATGAATATTATTGCTAATTCTGGGGTCGAAAAAGTTGATTTTGAAATGTATGCATTGGCTGTTTCAGCAATTAACGGCTGTGGATTATGTATCGATTCACACGTCAAAGCTTTAGAGAAGGCGGGAATTTCAAAACAAGCAATACAACACGTTATTCGTATTGCTGCGGTAATCAATAGCGTACAGGCCGTGATTAAAATTGCTAATGATTAAAAAGCTAAATGTTTGAGTCTGTCTAGTCATTCTTTTAGCTGGCCGTTGAAATGATCCATGAGGATAAGTAGGGGATTGATTAAACCAGGTAACACTGGAACCCTTATTTAGTCTAAAAGTAAGTTCACTATTAGATGAAACTTCTCTACCGTTTAATAAGAAAGCATTCAAATTTTCTTGAGTTAAATTTCCTATAGCTCGTAAGCGGTTAATCTCTGTTAAAACAAGAGACACAGACAAAGAAGAGTGATTAATAGCCACTAGGTTTGTTTGAGTAAGAAGGCCTGCTAAAAATAGGTTATGATATAAAACACAGAATTATTCACTATAATCAGCCGCAATAGATTGTAAAATAAAGCCAAAATTTTCTTGGGGTAACAGTTTATGACGATTAAGAATATTCATGGCGCATTCAACATAAATAACGTTTAAACGTTAATGTGCACATTTTAAAGTGGGCTGCGATAGCTGGTTTGGCTACCTTCACCTGCTTTGTAGGCTTCAATCGCTTTTTTCCGCAGATCGAGTGAATAAGAGGCTGGCATCAAAACGACTCCTTGTTTAAAAAGTCATATTATACAGAGTAACTATAAATTAGTTAAGTGCTATAATCGCCATCAAGCGCCTTACTAAAATCAATTAGAGCTGTAAAGTAATTACTTTCTTCTACTTCTTCATTTACTCCATTTACATGTACCAATACGGGTTTACAAGACATGCCTTTAGGACGTTTTAATCTATCAATTTTCTGTTGTACTTCTTCAATAACTGAGTATGGTATTTTATGTTTGGAAAATTTAATTTCGCATACATATAAAGAATCAAACCGTGTTTGAATAAGATAATCAATTTGGCATCCTAATTGCCTTACTGTTTTATGCTGAAAAAATGGATTTTCTGATAGAATATCGCTAGGTTTTATATCCAAAATATTCCATAAATAACTTCTATTATTTAATATCAAATTTTCAAACTGTAATGCGATAATAGTATTCCAGCCTGGTAACGCAGCTAATGATTTAAAATCAAAGCTATTACGCTCAATTTTAGTTTTATTTTTATCGATATATTTTAGGAAAAACCGCAAGTAATTATCACTTAATCTAAACTTACTTAATTTTGCATCTTTACATGTTTTTAGCTGCCAGGTGTAATCACGTCTCACAAATCCTGCGAGCTGAAGCTCTTCCAAATATTTAAGTATTCTTCCAGAATATTTCATGTTTAATAAATCACAAATCTCATTAAATTCTTTATCACCAGTTGATAATAGAGAGACGATTTTTTTATAGGTTTCACTTTTGCGCAAAAAAATATCAAAAAATATTCGATTAAACTCATCAACTAACATTGCGCCTTTTGTAAAGCACATATTTTTAATATTATCTTCAGCACTTATAGCCGGATCAATTTCTTCAAGATATCTTGGCACCGCCTGTCACTGACAGTAGTTTTAATTTCTCCATGGCAGAAACATTGTTTGATTTCCCTCCCCAGAATTGCTGGCAGTCTTTTAAAGGAAGTTCGTCTAATGATAAAGTAAATGAAATACGTCCAACAAAACCTGTGCTGCTGAGAATGTTCTTTTCTATCCATGAAGAGGCCGATCCGCATAAAATGAGAATGAGCTTTGTATTTTTTTAAAATGCAGATCCCATGTATTTTTGAGTTTTCCTAAAAAATCAGGGTCTTCAGAACCCAGCCATGAGATTTCATCAAAAAGAATAATAGTCTTACCCTTTTTAACCTTCTCTGCCAAAAGCCAGAACAAATCATTCCAGTCTCTCACTTGTATATGGGGAAAGCCTTGCTTGGCCAGCTGGCTTGAAAATTCATCCCGCTGGGATTGAGCGGTAGTCTTACTGGTTGGTGCAATGCCAGAAAACGTATAAAATTTGAATGGTCTAGCAAATTCCTCTATCAAGCGGCTTTTGCCAATTCGCCTTCTACCTCTTACTACAAGCAATGAAGCAGTATTTTTTCTCAAAAATCGTCTTAATATTGATAATTCTTTCTCTCTTCCTATAAAATCCATTGGGGTTCCTATAACATAATTTATTTTACTGCACCGTTTGTATATTCTGGTATCACCCGAGCACTGATTTCAATCCAGCGCGAACACTAATTCCGATTTTCGGCGAACTGGACCGTTTCACTTTAACTTGTTAATCACAGGCTCAATGTGTTTGAATCAATTCAACAAGTGGTCGGTGGGCAAGTGCCTATGGTAGCTTAGGGTACCTGGGGAGTTACAAGGATTTTATAAAAAGAACAGTTAACAGCAGGTTGATAATATGCTGAAAATAGTTTGTTTAAAGCAGGCCGTAGGAATTTTTATATTGAATTGATTTAAATCGTGAATGGCAAGTTGACAATGATAGGGCCTTGGTACTTTATCAATTGGTTGAGCAATTGGGATAATGTGATGAAAAGGCTTTTTCATCACTTTAGCCATGGTTTGTAACATTTCATATTTTGTATAAGGTTCTGGGTCAGAATAATGTAAAATGCCTTGAGGAAAAGCATTGGCTAAAGACTTTTCAGCAAGCTGTAAACAAATCTTAGCGACATTATCTACTAAAGTAGGATAGCGAATAGCATGATGATCGACTTTAGCTTGGGGGTTGTTTAAAAGTAAAAATAAAGCAGTGATAGAAGATTCGGTTAGAAATTCTACTTGCCCATAAAGAATGGGAATACGCAAGATACACGCATTATCATATTGGGTTAAAATTATTTTTTCGCCTTGCCATTTTGATTGACCATATAAATTTAAAGGATTGGGTTGGCTGGTCGTTTGATAAGGAGGATACTTACCATCAAAAACATAATCAGTTGAAATATAGAGTAACCAAGCATTGATTGCTTTAGCAGCTTTTACTAAATATTGGGTTGCTGCAACATTTAGGGCGATAGCTTGTTCGGGATGTTGCTTTGTTGCATCAGGTCTGCGTTCTGCAGCTGCATGAATAATAATTTTGGGACGATGTTCAAATAAAAACTGTTCAATAGCTTGCTGATCAGTTAAGTCAATTTTGTGAAGATTAGTATTGGCTCTCGAATAAGCAAGGCCTAAAGGTTGGTAGGCACTGAAAGTCAGCATTAAAGCGCGACCTAGTAAACCACTTGCCCCTGTAATTACTATACACATAAAGAATAGAGTTTTTAAAAACAAAGAGGTATTTTATACTATTTATTAATAGTAAGAACTAAGTCCGGTAAAAAAACTTCATAAATTAAAATAGACTGATTATAAAGCGTAAAAACAGAACGCCGAGTCCAGAGATTCTCACATTTGACGGTCAAATTCATAATAGCTTGTTGGTAAAGTATATCTTTTGCGGAAAGTAAACAAAATTCAAATTCAGAGCGGACTGCCTTTTTTGCAAAAAGCAAAGAGCCAATCGAATTATTACCAAGCTTATTTAAATTTAATTCAGGATTATTAGCTAGCTTTTCTGAAATTAAAGTTTTACCAAAAACCCATGGTTGGTTAAAACAACATAGATAAACTTGCCGAATTTTTACTAGCTCATCCTGAGTAACTTTAAGTAAGGATTGTTCTTCTTGTTCAATAGGTTTCCAAGCTTCACTTAATAAATTTATTGAAAAATGCTCAGCATCGACTTCTTGTAAACGTTTAGTCAAAGAGCCCTTGTTAGTGAGCCACTCTCTAAGTGGCTCACTAATATGAGTAGAGGATAAAGTTGATTGCCAGTTCATTAAAAGTGCTCGATCACAGCTTTTTCCCAGCTTTTAGCATAGCGTGGGGGCAGGTCAATACCTGAGAGAAGTTGCCCTGGGGTTAAAAATTTATAGATTTCATCATAATGTAAGGCTTGATTTTCACTAATACGTCGAAATATGTATTGTGGGCCTAGTTTCGCAGGATGATCAATACCAGCAGCGCCTAATACTTCCATAAAGCTATGAATGGTTGCTTCGTGAAAGTTATGTACGCGAGGTGCTTTCTCATTAATTTTTAAGGCATACATGCGTGCTGGATCTTGGGTGGTGACTCCAGTTGGGCAAGTATTAGTATTGCAGCGTAATGATTGTACACAACCAATGGCAAATAGCATCCCCCTTGCTGAGTTGCAAAGATCAGCTCCTAAGGCAATTTTAACCAACATATCAAAGCCCGTAATTACTTTACCGCTGGCAATAACTCGGATTTTGTCTTTTAAATTGACTCCGGTTAAGCAGCTGTTTACAAAAATAATACCTTCATTTAAAGGCGTGCCGATTCTGTCACTAAATTCTAGCGGTGCAGCACCCGTCCCTCCTTCAGCTCCGTCCACGGTAATAAAATCAGGAATAATGCCAGTTTTTAACATCGCTTTACAAATAGCCATAAATTCATGCATACGGCCGATACAAAGCTTAAAACCAACCGGTTTACCTCCTGACAGTTCACGTAACCTTGCTAAAAACTCTAATAATTTTATTGGCGTTGTACATTCTGGATTGGTGGCAGGTTGTACGCAATCGACCCCTAATTTAACATTACGAATTTTGGCGATTTCAGGAGTAATTTTAGCAGCAGGTAGTATCCCACCATGAGAAGGTTTTGCCCCTTGTGAAAGCTTCACTTCGATCATTTTAATTTGCTCTAACTGCGCTTTTTCTCTAAAGAGATTAGGATCGAATTGACCGTCTTCGGTTCGACAACCAAAGCAAGCTGTTCCTAGTTGCCATACTAGGTCACCGCCTTCACTTAAATGGTATTGTGATAAACCACCTTCCCCAGTATTTTGATAAAAGCCACCTATTTTGGCACCACGGTTTAAAGCGCGAACCGCATTTTTACTGATGGCTCCATAACTCATAGCAGAAATATTTAATCTTGAAGCCAAATAAGGTTTTTTACATTGTTCGTTGCCAATGAGTATGCGCATAGAATCTTTATCTACAACTTTTGGATTTAAAGAGTGAGTTAACCATTCATAGCCTACTGCGCGCACATCATATTGTGTCCCAAACGGTAAGGTGTCTAATGTTTTAGTCGCCCGCTCTATAACTAATTGAAATTGTTCATGATTAAACGGTTTGCCATTTAAATTATCTTCGATGAAGTATCGTTGAATCATGGGGCGAATAGATAAAGAAAGGAAACGCCAGTGTCCCCAAACAGGGTAATTTCGTAAAATATTATGATGTGTCTGAAAGATATCATATAGGCCTAAGGCAATTAAAGGTAAAACAATAATTAAGAACCAAATAATCGGCGGCCAAAAATGAGCAACAAAACCAATAATCAATAGACTTAAGACAGCACAAACATAAAACCAATAACGGACAACAATTTGAGGATGTTCTTTAGGGGGTCTTGACATTTTTCCACTCCTTAGAAAATAGTATAAATAAACAATTATTTATAAAATATAACTGATTATGTTATAGTTAAACTTAAGTCGTCAATCTAATCTTTAAAAAGGATAACCTCTTTTTTTAGAGATAAAAAATTTTGTTAATAAAATTTTTAAAAGGCAGTATGATGTAATCAAAAATTAGCCATGTAGGGCTTGGGATGTGACTCAGAGGCGACCATTTTTTATTCAATTTTGGTTTAGTATGGGAAAATAAATAATGCAACAACAAAACGATTATAAAAAGCATAGAGAAAAATTATTTAAAGCAATGCTTCCTAATAGTATAGCTCTGCTGCCTACAGCGCCCATTATACGTCGCAGCGCAGATCAAAATTATCGATTTTATCCTGATAATGATTTTTATTATTTTACTGGTTATCCAGAACCAGAGGCTGTGGCTGTTCTAATCAAAAGTGAGCAAAAAGGTGAGCGTTATATTTTATTTAATCGTCGCAAAGATCCAGCACAAGAGCAATGGTCAGGTATACGTATTGGACAAGAGGCAGCGCTAAAAGAATATTTAGTCGATGAAGCTTATCCTATTGATGAATTAATGAATAAATTGCCTGAATTAACGAGTAATAAAGAAGCGCTTTATTTTACTTGGGGCAGATATACTAGTTTTGATGAAACAATAAAAAATTGTTTAAATAAGATAAGAGATAAAATACGCGCTGGTTTTAAAATCCCAGATCATTGTATTAACCTAGAGAGCATTGTTTCTGAAATGCGACTGATTAAAGACAGTCAGGAAATTGCTTGGTTACGTAAAGCAGCAGAAATTACTACCCTGGCTCATAAACAAGCTATGCGAGCTTGTTATCCTGGTAGTAATGAGTATCAAGTTAAGGCGGAATTAATTTACGGATTTTTAAAACAGGGTGGTATGGGTGAGGCTTATGATTCAATTGTAGCTGGGGGAGAGAATGCTTGTATCTTGCATTATACAGTCAATAATCAACCACTCAAGGCTAATGAACTTTTATTAATTGATGCAGCTGCTAAGTACAACTTTTATTGTGCGGATGTTACCAGAACCTATCCGATTAGCAGCAAATTTACTGGTGAACAAAAAGCAATTTATGAGATAGTGTATGAAGCCCAATTAGCAGCAATTAAAGCAGCTAAGCCAGGTATTTGTTGGTTAGAAATGGAACTTACTGCACGCCGAGTGATTACGTCTGGATTAATTGAGCTTGGAGTTTTAAAAGGTGATATTGAAGAATTATTAGCACAAAATGCCTATGCTCCTTTTTACATGCATCGCATAGGACATTGGTTAGGTATGGATGTGCATGATGTCGGTCGATATAAAGAAAATGGTCAATGGCGTACCTTACAATCAGGCATGGTGACTACTATTGAACCTGGTATTTATATTAAACCAGGGTTACCTGTTGATAGGCGCTGGTGGGGAATTGGTATAAGAATTGAAGATAATGTCGTGATTACTGATTCGGGTGTTGATATTCTTACTATAGATATGCCCAAAAAAGCTTCTGAAATTGAAATGCTCGTTTCGGAAAAATAAATTACTATGCAAGATTCACAGTATGATATTTGTATCATCGGCGGAGGCTTAGTTGGGCTTTCTTTAGCGTTAGCGTTGGCCCCATTGGATTTACAAATAATAATCATAGAGGCTAAGCCGCCGGCTGAAAAAAATAAAAATCCTGATGAAAGTAAGGCAATTGCTTTAACTTATACTTCAGAGTTAATTTTTAAAAAATTAAGTATTTGGCCAGCGCTGATTAGTTATGCCAATCCGATTAAAGCTTTATACATTTCAGAATATGGAAAGTTTGGTCGATGCCATATTAAAGCGGCTGACCTAAAGTTACCTAATCTTGGTCAGTTAGTACCAGAGGCTATTTTATTAAACACTTTAACAGAATTAGTAGGAAAAACTAAAAATATAGCCTTTATCAGGCCAGCAAAAGTTGGAAGGGTTGATTTTAATCAACGTAAGCTGCAAGTGCAAATTGAAGGATCAGTTAAGGTATTATCATTCACTTATCGTTTGCTTATAGCAGCTGATGGTATGGATTCACAAATTAGAAATAGTCTTCATATTAAAATTTGTAAAAAAGATTATAAGCAAGCAGCTTTAGTTACTCGTCTTAACGTGAGCCAAGATCATCAGCATACTGCTTATGAGAGATTTTCACCGCGCGGGACGTTAGCCTTATTACCTATCGCACCAAGAAGATGTGCGTTAATTATTACTGGAGATTATAATAAAATACAAACTTGGCAAGCGTTTAATGAAGAGGCATTTTTAGCAAACTTACAGCAGTTGATGGGGTATCGATTAGGCCGTTTTTCAGGATTAACCAAACGGCTTGTTTTTCCATTAACCATGATGGTTATTGAAGAGCAAGTTAAAGCAGGCGTTATTATTTTAGGTAATGCAGCACATTTACTTCACCCTATTGCAGCGCAAGGATTTAATTTAAGTTTAAGAGATATAGCTACCTTAACCGAATTAATTGCTGAGGCAAAAGGAGAGCATAAAGATTTTGCAAAAGAGGCTTTATTGCAAAAATATAACGAATTACGTGTTAAAGATCAGGCTAGCACTATCTGTATGACGAATAACATAGTTGATATTTTTAACAGTGAATCATGGTTTTTACAACATAGTAGACAATGGGGTCTTTTGGGGCTTGAATATGTTCCTTTTTTAAAAACCTTGTTTGCTAAACAGGCTATGGGGATGCGCGGTAAAATTTCCAAGCTGATTCATGGTGAGTAATTATACAGCCCAGTAAATAATAATTAGAAGCAATTAATAAATTTCTTTAATAATTGAAATACTAGTATTAAGATTTATGTAAGCTATAAAGAGGATAAAAAATGAGTGAGCATATTCTACACGTTACAGATGATAGTTTTGATTCAGAAGTGTTAAAGTCCGACCAGCCAGTATTATTAGATTTTTGGGCAGAATGGTGTGGCCCTTGTAAAATGATCGCACCTATTTTGGATGAAATTGCGAATGAATATAAAGGGAAATTAAAAGTTGCAAAATTAAATATCGATAATAATCCGCAAACCCCCGTTAAATATGGTGTACGAGGAATACCTACATTACTTATTTTAAAAGATGGAGAAGTTCAGGCTACGAAGGTTGGTGCATTAACTAAATCGCAATTAACAGCATTTATTGATAATGCTTTATAATTAAAAAGGTCTTAGTCTGTATTGGGGCTAGTAAGCGGTTGGTATTAATTGAACAATTTAGCGAATAATTTTTTAAAAAAAGCTAGACCTCATTAAGAATAAGTGCTAACTTTAAGGCTCTTCATGGCACTTTAGTGCGGCCATTTTTAATTTCCAAGGTTTTAACTCACGTATGTGAAAGAAAAAAAATAGTTTTATCAACTTAATTATTCCAATGAGACAAAATTAATATGAACTTAACAGAATTAAAAGCGTTATCTCCAAGTGATTTAGTAGAATTAGCTAACAAAAAAGGTATAGAGAATATAAATCGAGCTCGAAAGCAAGATATTATTTTTGCAATTTTAAAAGCTCATGCCGAAGCAGGTGAGGGCATATCAGGAGACGGAGTTTTAGAAATTCTACAGGATGGATTTGGCTTTTTACGCTCGGCTGATGGGTCTTATTTAGCAGGCCCTGATGATATTTATGTCTCACCAAGCCAAATAAGACGATTTGGATTAAGAACAGGGGATACAGTTTCTGGCAATATTAGACCTCCCAAAGAAGGTGAACGATATTTTGCTTTATTAAAGGTTAGCACCATTAATTTTGAAGCACCTGAAAATGCAAAAAATAAAATCTTATTTGAAAATTTAACACCCTTATTTCCAACTGAACGTTTAGTAATGGAACTTGGCAATGGCAGTACGGAAGACCTCACTGCAAGGGTTATTGATTTAGTAGCACCAATTGGTAAGGGTCAACGTGGACTTATTGTATCGCCACCTAAAGCTGGTAAAACCATGATGTTACAAAATATTGCTCATTCTATTGTTCGTAACCATTCTGAGTGTTATTTAATCGTTTTACTAATTGATGAACGACCAGAAGAAGTGACTGAGATGGCGCGTTCTGTTCGAGGTGAGGTTGTAGCCAGTACTTTTGATGAGCCAGCCAGTCGTCATGTCCAAGTTGCGGAGATGGTTATCGAAAAAGCCAAACGTCTTGTAGAGCATAAACGGGATGTAATAATTCTACTTGATTCGATTACTCGTTTAGCCAGAGCCTATAATACAGTTATCCCGGCTTCAGGAAAAGTATTAACTGGGGGTGTGGATGCGAATGCTTTACAACGTCCAAAGCGTTTTTTTGGGGCTGCTCGTAATATAGAAGAAGGCGGTAGTTTAACTATTCTAGCGACTGCTTTAGTTGATACGGGTTCGAAAATGGATGAAGTAATTTATGAGGAATTTAAAGGTACCGGTAATATGGAATTGCATTTAGATCGTCGTATTGCTGAGAAACGTATTTATCCTGCTATTCATATCAATAAATCTGGTACACGTCGTGAAGAGCTATTAACCAAACAAGATGAATTACAAAAGCTTTGGATTTTAAGAAAAATTCTTCATCCAATGGATGAGATTGCAGCAGTAGAATTTTTACTTGATCGCTTAAAAGCGACTAAGACAAATGATGAGTTCTTTGATGCAATGAAGCGTTAATAGGTAGTGGTAATAGCTTTTCTTTAATGTTGCTGATAGCTTGCGTTAAATTTTATTACTCTTTATACTACTAAAGCAATTATTTAAATAAAACTGGAAGTAAGGAAAAGCTCGTGTCTAGTTTTATGTTACCTCAAAAAAACAATAATCTTTGTTATAAAGATAAATTTATCCCCTTTTTTATATTAAACATTCAGCAAAGTTTCTAATTAAGTTACTATTAGGACAGTAGTCAATAATTTAAAAGCTAGGAGAGATAGACACTATAAGGGTTATAGTACATGAGAAGAATTATTATCACTATGGCTGCAATTCATGAAAACAAAACAGAAATTCTAAGCGCCTACCATTGCCAAACTTTAACAATGGGTGAATTAGAAAGGCAGCATGCAGTTGTGGTAGTTTACCATCCAGCAGCTAATATTCGTGAGGATTCTTTAGAGGATATATTTTTAATTGAACAAATTGATGATCTCTCAGCTATTGATTTTAGTCAGGGAAATAGGCTGGAGATTTATGATAGAAATAATTTAAGTTATCGTGAATTACCAGAACCTTCGCCAATTAGTTTGGTTAACGGTATGTTAACATCGAGAAGAAATGAAGAAGAGATTGATCAAACACCTTGGTATAAAAAGCTGTTTAAATTACTACTTATTTGGTTTTCAATTTCTGTTGAAGCTGAATTAGGTGCAGCTTCCCTTCCCATTTTAATGGCCACGTTGCTATTTAATCTTCAAAGAGAAGAAAGTTTAAAATTAAAAGAAAAGCTCCTCATGACGTTATTAGCCTGGCAGTTTTTTGCAGTGATTGATGTTTGGATAGGCTATAACTTAGTGGGAAAACGAGTTGGTGAAGCAGATAATTATAATCCTGCTAAAGATGCAGGAAGTTTACAAAAGCCTTTAGCATTAACTGCAATATTATTAGCAAGTTTTAGTAAATTAGCAGAAGGTTTTATTACAGGGTTTGCTGTCAGCCCGTCTTTTAAAAAACCTACTGGCAGTCTAGTTGGTATAGTGATTGCAATTTTATTTTGGCAAATTTTTATGTTATCACAAGCAGTAGCAGCTTTTGCTTTGTATGCTAGAGATTCTGGTGCAGTTCCGCTACCTGCGCAAAGAGGAATAGGATGGTTTTATCGAAAGTCGAGACCTGTAGCAATGATTTTAAGAGAAACTTTGGCGCCAGTCATGGCTACTTTAGGAGCTTTTAATGTATTAAGATTAATCTTTTGGCTGATGGATAAAGAAAATTTTGATATGGAAGTGATGAAAAAATACGGAGTTTTATTGTCAATTCTAGCCATTGTATGTTATTTAGTGAGCGCAAGAATTACTAATGGTTTTGATATACGTCAAATGAGTAACAACCTTGTTACTGTATCGTCAGCGCAAAGAATGCAAATTGAAGCAGTTCCTTATTTGGCTAGAACTAGACAACCTCTATTACGTTTAATAGGTCGTTTTTTACATGGATTTGTTTTAGATGATTTGGTTGTTCGTTTTAAATTTAAATTAAACACCTTTATTTGGGTAATTTGTTTTATCAATATATTAAATATTTTAGGGGTTACTAATAGCAATTTTCAAAATTATTTTTTCCGAGCAGGCGGCAGTCAAAAAAAAGGGCTAATGGTATTTTATTTTGGTAATGAAGAAGAAAAGAAAATAGCAGATGATGGGGCGGTCATAGTTCAAGCCGTCATTGCTTTAATTATAGGGATGATGGAATCTTTATCAAAGAGAAATAACTTAATAGAATCTATGCAAGAAGCTCAAAGAGCTGGATATACGCGAGGCACTTTTGGGGAAGATTTTATTCAAAATCCAGAGGCAAGAAGAGTGGGAACACAAGATCTTATTAACCGAACAGGCACGCATGTTACGACGACGCCTGGAATTTTTTTTACTGCTCAGGGAAGCGTACTTTCACCAAGTCCAGAGCAAAATCTTTTACCTTCAGGGCAACGAGCTTTATCACCTTAATTTAGTACCGTTATTTTGTTTTAAGACTAATAGTTTTTTATAAATAGCATAATAGTCATAATAGAAACTGAAACAATAAAAATAGGTTTAATAATTTTAGCTCCCTGTTTCATAACTAATCTAGCGCCAATCAATGAGCCAATAATTTGACCAACCGCCATAACCGCGACACATTGATAGTTAATAAGTCCGACTGCAATAAAATAAATGACAGAGGCAATATTGCCAGAGAGGTTTAATGGTTTGCCATGGAGTGTGGCTTGTTTTAGATCAAAACTTAAAAAATACATTAAGGCAACAACCCAAAAAGAACCTGTGCCAGGGCCAAAAAAACCATTGTAGAAGCCTATTAATAATCCAAAAATTAGAAAAAATAGATTTTTTGATAAACGAGGTGATTGAGCAGGTTGAATAAATTTATTAGCAAAACTCACATAGATTAATATGCTGAGTGTTAAAAAAGGAATAAATTTATTTAATAAAGTAGGGTGTATATGACGAACTATTATAGCACCTAAAATAGCACCTGTGCCGGAAAAAATAATGCCTAAGAGAATAGATTGAATTTTTATTTTTCCATGATGTAAAAAATGGATTGAAGCGTTAAGCTCGCCAACAATACTTTGTAATTTGTTAGTGCCTAATGCTACGGCAGGCGGAATACCAGTTAATAAGATAGCAGGTAAAGCAATCAATCCTCCTCCTCCTGCTAGGGTATCAATGGTTCCAGCAATCAGGCCGGCTAAACCTAAATACAGGATTTCAAGTGTTGTAATAGAATGAGTAAATAGCATATTTTATTTCAAGTTAGTTATTATTAAAGATAGCTGAAAAAAACACATATTACATTAAGTTTTTAGATTAAGTTAGTCGTTGAAAATAAGCTAAGAAAAAGGTCATAAAGGTTGCTAAGAAGTTATTTTATAGCTAGTTCTATACTAGGTCGTTCAGATACAACCTCCAGGCATCTTGGCCTAGGAATGGCAGACCAGAAACCCACAGATTCTCGAATATAATTTTGAGTAAATAAGGTGTGTAATCGTCTCCCAACAGTAGCGAGTATATGTTCCTCACCACAAGGAGCTGATTTATTAAAAAACTGTTGCATATATAATTTTAACGATGAATCTTTGCAAAAATAGAAGCTTGCTATATTACTTCTTGTCGTACCAATTTTATTAATAATGTTAATTAAAATATGTACGATGTATTCTTGCATTTCTAAATCAGCCGTGGTAAGGCAGTTTATTAGCTGAAAGATTCTTTCCGCGGTAAAAAAATATAATTGCATAGATTCAGTAAAAGCTGAGTTACGTGTTAAACACATTAATAGCTTAGCAGCCTGTTTTTCATCATCTTTATTAGCCAATAAAGAAAATACTTTTAAAGTAGCGCCTTCTGTTTCTAAAAAAGCTTGGCAGCGGATAGATAAATAGCTCTCTTCTTCATTTAATAAATTTTTTAAAATTAATAAAGCAAGTGAATGGGTAGCGGCATCTTCTAACCAAGAGACTAAATGCAGAAATAATCCAGCGTCAATTAAACTTAAACGTCTATAAGCTGCTTTATCATCATGTCCTGTGCTTAATTTATGAAGTAAGGACATAGCGGGTCTTTTATAAGTATCGTGGCTCAGTAAAGTTACTAAATGATTGGTAATTTCTGTCTCAGCTATGCTTTGTAATCTAGTGGATGCATCATGGCTATCACCCCAAGTAAACTGAATTAATAAGGAAAGTGCTTTGCCAGTATTTTCTGGATCAAGCACTAAATTTTTTAAATAGGGTATAGCTTCCCCTATTATTTGACAGCGTTCTTCATGTTTAGCAATAGGTCCATTTAAAAGATTTTCAATGAGAGTCAGTACGGCTACTTTAAGTGCTTGGTTTTTATCAGCTAATAGAGGAATTATAGCAGATAGCAGATAGGTATTGTTAATGAGCATCTGTCTGCGGATTTCTGGGCCATCTTCTTCGCCAGAGATAAATACATTGAGTAGAGTGATAATTTTGGTTTTATTTGCAAAGGAACCTGTCTGCAAAATTGCTATAAATCCTGGTAGATTGTCGATAACACTTGAAAATAAGCTTGTTAATTTAATTTCGGATTTGCTTGCATCATCAGAAATTGCATCATAAAAGGTCGAGAGAGCTATTAATGATAAACTAGAGCCAGTGATTGAAGGTGCAGTAATGCTTTTGCTCATAATATTTCCCCGTCCTGGTGTTGATATCTTTCTTCCTTAGCTCTGAACTGTAAACCAAACTTCTCTTATAATTTGAGTCAGTTACAGCAGAAGTGATAGAAACACAAATATTGTATGGTAGCAAATCAATAAAACGGTTGATTTTGAGCTTATCATTAAATAAAGGACAGTAGTAAATCTTAATAGTAGTTGAAGAAAGTCTTTTAAAATGTGTCAAACGAGAAAGATAAGAAAACAGGTTGTTTATTTTTAATAAATTTCGAAGGCTATTTTTCACTGCGATCTTGTCACATTTTGTGTTGGCTGCTAAAAAGCGGTCGCAATAAGACATCCAATCATCTCTTAGTTAAAACCTAAACTGATCATAATTAGGTTATTTTTACTAGTCAAGCATATAAATAGCACAGAAATAGCAATTTTGCCTAATTAAATTAATAAAAATTAGATATTTATTCTGATAATTGACGGGAGAGGGTGAAAAATAGAGTAAAGTTTTATGAAAAAGATTTTTTTGCTTGCTATAGAGAGATTGAAGAAGCTAGTAGAACTCGTATAATAACGTTACTTAAATGATTATTGGAGAAAACTATGAAAGTAAATCCTATCCCTGAAGGATATCATACAATAACCCCTTATTTAGTAGTGAGCGATGCTGACAAGTTAATGACTTTTTTAAAAGCTGCGTTTAACGCATCAGGTACGGCTTGTGGCCAAAATGCGGCAGGCCAAACTTTACATGCAGAAATGAAGATAGGTAGTTCTATGGTAATGATTGGACGGGTAAAAGAAAGTTCCCAAGCCAGTACTAGCATGCTGTATTTATATGTTAATGATACGGATAAGCTTTATCAGCAAGCGATGGCTGCTGGTGCAATTTCCTTAATGGAGCCTGCTGACCAATTTTACGGTGATCGTAATGCTGGCATCCAAGATCCCTGTGGTAATCAATGGTGGATCGCAACTCGAGTTGAGAATCTTACTCCCGAGGAGTTAGCAGAACGTTCTAAGGCTTATCAAACGCAAGCATAGCTTTTTTAATTAGGTCTTTGAGAAAAGGGATGAAAAAGGGAATAAGAAAGTTCCTGTGAAAAAACAAGCGGTTGGCTTAAAAACAAACCTTTTGTTTAATTTTCCTTCATTTTTTGCTAAAGTAGCTTATTAATTTTTTGCTGAGAATAATAAAAATGTTACACGGTGATGCAACGATAGCTGATCGACGCTTAGCAGAGATACATCCAGCGATTCAAGCAGCCATAGCAAGAGTCTTTGCAAGCAATCCTGCTGCTGCTTTGTTAGAGGTTGGATGTGGCAGGGGCACTTTACTGCGAGAGCTGAAAGAGAACCATCCAGGCGGGTCATTTTATGGCTTAGATCCTCAAAGACCTGCTGATACAAGAGGCTTTGAATTTTTCGAGCAAAGTGTTGAAGTGCCTGTTGTGGGTCAGTATGACATTATTATTTCCTATGCAGTAATGCCTTATGTAATCGATGTTAAAGCAGCTTTTAGAAATATTGCAAGGGCATTAAAGCCTGGTGGAATTGCTAAAATTCACTTAGAGCCTTTTTATCTAGGCCCTTACGGTATTAAGATGTTTCAGGAGCCTAGCATAGCTTTTTGGAATACTGCGCTGGATATTGTTACAGTATTACCGGGTGATGGGGCAGGTATCTTGCAAGGCTATATTTGCTATGATTTGCCCATGGAAGTACAATTAAGAAATTACTATGATACCCACTTATTTGGCGGTATACGACAAATACCTGCCTATTATACGGAAAAGGAAGTTATTGAATTTCGTGCAGGTGGAGTGCCTATCGGCGATCCTGTTTTATCAGAAACAGGGTATCCTGTAGAAGTTATTAATTGGAAAACAGTAAGTTTTTTACAAGTAAAAACACGCAATCCCTTAGGGACAGAGGGACCCGGAGATAGAGAGCATCGACCTTATCAGCATGCTGCGAAGCGAATTTACTTAACCGTACCTGATTTACCTATCAGTGTGGTCGTTGGAATATTCTTGAATCCAAAAAATTATGATCCAAAAATGCGTAAAGCAGAGTATGTTTTTTCACCAGAAGAAAATTATTTGCGAAGCGAAATTAGATCAAAATTTGCTATTACTTTTGCAGAACATCGATTAATACGAAGAGAGGAGTGGGCGATAAGATATAATACTTTTGACGGTGGACAAGCACTGCGAAGAGCAGTGGTTTTTGAAGATGAAGAAGGAGTTGCAGAGATTTGTAAACTTGATTGTCCCTTTGATTATTCTCTTATAGACGCCCAAGATACTAATCCAGCAAAGTGCTATACAGCCCTGCACTTAGCGCTGCGAAATGGAAAGTTTGAGGTAGCCAGCGTTTTACTGGCTGAAGGTGGGGCAAGAGTTGATATTAAAGATGCGAGTGGTATTACTGCAGCCAGCCTAATTCGAGACTTATCTTCGGAAGAGCGAGCTGTTGTTTTAAGAGGGACAACTTCAGACACAAGCATTTTTTCTCGGGGCTGTAGTTTTTTTGGTCGTGTAGTTGTGGTGAGCACCGGGCTTGCAGTAGCTGTTGCTGCAGCTGCTTATTATGTTAAAAGCAGTAGATAAAAGCTTTTGTGGAAAAGAGCTTACTTAACCTATTGATTTTAACCTTTTAAATTACCAAATATTGCCATAATTAATCTTTTTATAAGTATTTAATAAAAATATTATTATTTATAATAATATATGGAATTTTTTACAAATCATCTTGAAAATATAGAAATAATTATCTATACTTAAAATTGAAAAGTTTTCCCGCAATGCATTTAGACATTTTGCTTATAAAGTCGATCCCGTATTGTAAGCTTTGTCCTACAGAATGGGCAGGCAAATATTAAAATTCATATAAAAATGCAATAAAAAATAGACAAACCTTAAAAATAAGATAAAGTTTCGAACTAAAAGCTACACGAAATTTGAGCAAATTTGTTTAAGTCTAGGTATAATAAAAATAACTGTATATAAAGATAATCATTCTAAATAGGATATTTAAAAAAGGAATAATCATGGCAACAGTATTATTAGTTGAAGATGAAAAAATACCTCAATTTGTCGTTAGAAAAATTGTTGAAAACAGTGGTTATGAAATTGTAACAGCTGAAAATGGAACTGAGGCAATTGAGAAAGGCCAAGAAAATATAGATTTAATATTAATGGATATTGGACTACCTGAAGGAAGTGATGCAGGTATCGTTGCAACGCGTGAGATTCGAAAAAAGGGTGGCAAATTAGCATTAATACCGATAATTGCTTTAACTGCTAATGCTACAGATGAACTAAGAAAAAAAATGATAGAAGCTGGGGCAAATAGTTATTTAATTAAACCCACTAATGAACAAGAATTAAGACAAATACTTAATTTATATTTAGCTGATGTTAAAATAGTACAGTTTTCATGAGTAATATATAAGGAATGAAATACTAAGACAGGAAGTCTAGGATGATGCTTAAGCTAAAATAGCTTTGATAAAATAGGTAGGTGCATATGATCATAACTATAGTTGGCGGAGGGATTGCTGGATGCAGTGCGGCTCTCAAGCTAGCAGAATTAAGCGATGATTATAAAATTAGATTAGTAGACAGTCGATCAGAGCTGTTAGCTGGTTCTAGTGATGATACGCCTTGTCGTATTGGATTAGGATTTCATTATATTGACTCTGCTACAGCATTACGCTATTTAAGAAACAGTGTTCGATTTGTGCGGACTTATAAAAACCTTGATTTTCCATTAAGAGTGGCGGAAGGAGAAAGAATTGATCACCCCCGTAGAAGAGGTCGTTATTTTATTACGCGAGATAGCCTTTTTCCACCGGCTGAAATTTTAAGAGTCTATGACCTGTTAAAAGCTGAGTATCAAAGCTTAGTCGATGAAGACCCTGAAAATGCTGTGTTTGGCCCGCCTGCAGACTTTTATCGTATCCTTGAAAAAAGAGAATACGCAGGAGAAGTAACAGATGAGAGAGTTGCAGTAGGCATTGAAACGGCGGAACATATTTTAGATTGGCCAAGGTTTAAAGAGTATTTGATTTCTCAGGTAAAAAGTCATCCTAATATTGAGGTAGCGCTAGGAACAGAAGTTCTTGGCATTAGTCGTTCAGGCTTAAGTCAATTTGAATTGAGGACTAAAAAAGTAGCTACTGAAGCAGGGGAAGAAGAGGAAACAGAGAAAACGGATTTTATAGTTAATTGTTCTTGGTATAATATTGAAAAGCTTAATAAAACGGCGGGTATACCCGCCGAGCCCGAAAAACGTACTCATCGAGTCAAAATTATTATTGAAGTGGATTTACCACCAGCTTTACATGATTCACATTCAATGTTTTTCTGCTTTGGTCCTCATTGTTCTTTAACTAATATAGGAAATGGTAAGGGTTGGCTTAGTTATGAGCCGGTTACTAATATTGCAGCAACTAGCTCTTTAATCTTACCCGCTGAATTAGAAGCTTTGGTCAGTGGTGCGCCTGTCAGTGAAGAACTAAAACGTACATTAGGTCAAAGAATTATTAATGGCGCAGCTGAATATATGCCAGCCCTAATCGGAGCAATCTATCGCAGTGCAAAAATTGGGGTTGTTAGAACACAGGTTAGTAGTGAGCCAGCTCAAACACTAGTAGACGGATTAATTTCTTCTCCAGAAAGTGCTATTCATAGGCGAGATCATCTATGTGTAAAATCTTCTTGGTTGAACTGGATAGATAATCCTTGCATGAAATTACTTTATTTTCAAGCAAATGCAGAAGTAGTAGGAGCTCTTTTTAAAACGCATTTAGCAACGTGTAAGTTTTTAACTGAAATCGTAGGTGATATGATTAGCTCAATACCTAAGCTTACGTTAAGAGAAGAGGGGTTGGTAGAGCCGACCCCTACACCACTTGTTATGACAGCAGAAGGAGACTGTGATGGTGACTCTACTACAGCATCAAGTGGGAGTGGTGGTGAACGTGAGCGAGAAGCTGGCGGAGGGTTTTTTAGACCGCTTTCTGCTGAAGCAGCAGCAGCTTCGGCAACTGGCGCTGGCGCAACAGTTGCAGCCTCAGCAGTTGGTGCAATAATTGGTGCTGACAAAAGTGAGGGTGAGGCGGCGGTAGCAGGGGATATTTCAGAAGAAACTGCTCAAATACCAGAAAGAGAAAGGACTCGACTACTACAGGATGCAAAAATGGACTGTTTAGCTCAAGCATTATATCCTGAGTATGATGAGTCAGCGGCTAGAGTTACACATTATTTAGAAACTTCTCGAGATAGAGATCAACTTAGTAATGCACTAGAGGCCAAGAGAAATCTTATGCGACAGTTAGGGCGCTTTTTCAAACCTTTAGCAGATAGAGAGCCAGAGGAAGCGGGTGCAGTACAACTTTTAAGAAAAAGATCTTCTCGTTAAGAGCCATCAAGAAAAGGATGTTCAATGGCGAATCGTAAGAAAAAAAAGATTACCTCTAAACAATTAACGCCTAAAAAGAATGCTTCTAAACATTTAAGAAGCTATCTAGAGAATATCATCAATAACATTCCTTATTATATTTTTTGGAAAGATAGACAATCAGTATTTTTAGGCTGCAATGAAAATTTTGCAAAATTAGCTAATTTGTCTCCAAGTGAAATGGTGGGTAAAACAGACTATGATTTACCCTGGACAAGAGAAGAAAGTGACGCCTATGTGGCTGATGACCAGACGGTTATGGCAAATGGTTTGGCAAGACTAAATTATGAAGAAACACAAAAGCAGCTCGATGGTACTGAAAAAGTAATGTTGGTAAGTAAACTGCCTATTCGAGATCAAAATTATAATGTGATTGGTTTATTAGGTATTTTTAATGATATTACAGCTCAAAAACGTGCTCAACAAGAGCTTGCTTTAGCAAAAGAGAAAGCGGAAGCTGCTAACCTTGCCAAAACAGAGTTTATTATGAATATGCAGCATGACATAAGGACCCCTTTTAATTCTTTATACTTAGGCATTGAATATTTACATGGCAAAGAAGAGAACTCTGAGAATAAAGAAATGCTAGGCTTAATGCTGCAAAGTACCAAAAGATTATTAGACTATTGCAATGAAATCATTACTTTTGGCCAAGCGATTACAGGGGGTATTAACTTACATGAAAAAAAATTCGACTTACGAAAATTAATAGAATCTGTTATGGAAACCCAAGGATTTGGCGCTAAGTTAAAAAATTTATCCCTGGTTGCCGATATTGACGAAAATGTTCCAAGAATATTAATTGGTGATAATTTTGCTTTGGAGCGTATCTTAATTAGCTTGCTAAGTAACTCTATTAAATTTACTGAAAAAGGCTCTATCATTTTGTCTGCAAGTAATGCAGAAAAAATATCTAACAAAAAAATAATATTGCGCTTTACTGTAAAAGATACAGGAATAGGGATTCCACAAGAAAAACAATCTTCATTATTTGAGATGTTTGCCAAAGTTCATTCTTCTAATACTGGTACTTATAAAGGACAAGGTTTGGGCTTGTTTCTAGTCAAAGAATTTATAAAAAGGATGGAGGGGGATATTGAGCTTTACAGTAAAGTAGGCGAAGGAACCACTATTCGAATTGATATTCCTCTTCGGTTGCCTTTAATAGATGACTGTTTATAGATAACCAGCACTTTTTTCTATTTATCCGCTAGCTATATTTTATAATTTTATATAAATTCTGTATTATGCTTGCTTTAAGTATAAGGATAATTAAGCAAGAAGAGAGCTTAGGTAGTGGGTACTCTAAGAATATTTTAAAATTTATAAAAATATCGATTATAATATTAATAGGTAGTGAAAAGGAAGGTCTATGCCGATATTACATGTAAAAATAAGTGCTAAAAAGTCATCAGCATTAACAAAACAAATTTTGGAATTTTTATTAGAGATTACTGAACGAATACTAAAGAAAAAATGGCATTTAACTGCAATAACAATTGATTATGTTGAACAGGATTGTTGGATGATTGGCGGTAAATTATTGAATGAACAAAATAAAAACAGCTTTTATTTTGATATTACCATAACAGATGAAACTAATACAAAAGAAGAGAAAGCACTTTATATTAAAGAAGCTTTTGCAGGTTTTGAAAAGATATTAGGAAATTTGCATGAAGAAAGCTATATTTATATTCAGGATGTCAAAGCGGGTGCTTATGGATATGGCGGTAAAACTCAAGAATATCGATTTTATAATGGATAGGTAGACAAATATAAATGCAATTAATGACATTAAATATTTGGGGTGGTCGAGTTTACCAACCACTCATTAATTTTATAGAGCAACATCGTGAAGTAGATATATTTTGTTTACAAGAAGTTTATCATAAAGCTCCTCAACAGATTTCAACTGAAGATAAATCTTATCACTTAGATATTTATTCAGAGATACAAAACATATTAATTGATCATCAAGGGTTTTTTAGACCAGTGGTTAGTAATATTTACGGTATTGCAATATTTATAAAAAATAAAATAGATATTTTAGGAGAAGGAGAGATTATTATTCATCATAATCCAACTTATCCTGGAACAGGTCCGGCGCATTCAAGAAATTTACAGTGGCTAGAGTGTTTTTTTAATGATAAGTTTTATTCGATTATTAACGTGCATGGACTTTGGAATGGTCGGGGTAAAACAGATACGCCTGAAAGGCTAGTACAATCAAAACAGATAAGAAATTTTCTAGAAACAATCAGTATTCCAAAAATATTATGTGGCGATTTTAATTTAAGACCGGATACCGAAAGTTTGCAACTGCTTGAACAGGATATGAAAAATTTAATTAAAAACAATAATATTACATCAACAAGAACAAGCTTGTATCCAAAAGATGAAAAATATGCGGATTATATATTGGTTTCGTCAGAAATAAGGGTAAATCGTTTTGAAGTATTAACCGATGAAGTGTCAGATCATGCACCGTTATTGTTAGAATTCATTTAACCGATAAAGAAACTGATTAAAATTGTTACTAATTAATAACAGTGACCACACTAAAAGAAAAATTACTATGAAACCTAAAGTATTGTTTTTCCCAAGCGCTTGGAGCAATCATGAAATTTTCTTGTCACAAAAAACTGCTTTAGAGAAAAATTATGAAGTAGTTTTTCCTAACATCCATCAGTTTAAGGATATTGAAAAAATGGCTGATTTTGTGGTCAATAATTACCAAGAGACTTATTGCATAATAGGTTTATCAATGGGGGGATTTATAGTACAGGATATTTTAACAAGATATCCAAACTTTACTTCAAAAGCAGTCTTAATGGGTATTTATGCTAATGCCCATAATAATGAACAAAAAGCTTTTTTTAATGAATGTATTGAGAAAATAAAGCAAGGTAAATTAAGTGAGTTGACATCGCTTTATGCTGAAGCTGTGCTTTCTCAAGAAGGTTTTAATAATTCTGAGTTAAGAAATATAGTAGAAAATTTTCCTTTAAAACTTGGTGCAGAAGTTTGCATAAACCATCATTTAGCTTGCTCTAACTGGAAAGAGCATTCTGCTAGCTTTAAATTTATAAAAACTAAAACTTTAGTATTAGCAGGTGAAAAAGACGTAGCAGTACCTGTAAGTGAAGTTAAAAAATTAGCAGATTTAATTCCTCATTCTAAATTTGAAATTATTCTAAAAGCTGGACATTTGATGACACTGGAGCAACCTATTATTGTTAATCAGCAGTTATCATTATTTTTACAACAATAAGATAGTTAATTATAATGCTTAAAAAATAAAAATTGCTCGTAATGTCCAGGCCCACGAAGCAGGAAGCTCTTTACTAGCACCAGGGGTTGGTATGTAGGAAATAGCGGGTTCAAGATAAAGAAAATTAACAACCTTGGCCTGATAGTAACCTTGATACATTAATTCAGTACTACGATTAAAGCTATGGTGGTTTAACCAAGATAAGCTGATACCAAATCCCATAGAATCATTTTCTCGATGAGGAACTAAACCAAAGGCTGTGACCCCTCCACCGAGATACTGTGTCATTTCTAATGCCTCAGAATTATTTTTCCCATATTGATAAAAAATAGAAATACCGCTGGCGTCAAGACCTGGATTTCGATACCAGAGACGCTGAGTACCAAAAAGATAATATCCCGAGGTATTTTTTTCAGAAATAGTAGGTGGACCTGCGATTTTACCAGTATGGTGCCATACCCCTATGGCAAAATCACCTGGTTTGTTATCTTGGCCTAATAACCATGAAATACCGGTTTCTATAATATTAAAGTAAGAGCCATTAAAAGTAGGTCCGGTTAATCCAGTTTGTACACCATTTGCACCATTACCATCATAACCACCGTAGGAGATATACCATTGTTTGATTGGAGCAAACGACACTGTAATGCCATAAGTTGAATTATAATAACCAGGTATTACTCCTAATAATGAGGTGTTCACAAAAAGCGGAGTGTAAAGTAAGCTACTGACTGCTGGTATAAATAAGTCTGCAGCTTTAAGAGGAACAGGCTTAATAACATTATTGAAATCATCAGTAGGGATTGATTTTCCCACGCGAATAAAGAGTTTGTTATTAAATAATTCTTGTCGATACCAGAGCTGATAAAGTTCTGAGCGATTTAAAGGAGGGGAGCCAGGTAAACTATTATAGCCTTGAATGCTACCAGCCTGACCATTCGTATTTTGACCATTAAATTGTAAAAATTGAATTCCAAATAGTCCACCCTGTAATCCCATTAATTTTTGGGTATCAATGGTGGCACCAAATAAAAATAAGCTATTAGCCGTCCATCTTTTAGGGTTTGATATCCCTCCCGAAATCAAATTATTTATATCTCCTAACCAGGCTCCTCCAAATTGTATGCCATAATCATTTTGAATACCCAGCTTTTTAGCAATTAAATCTTGTAATAATCCTGTCCCAGTAGGAATGTTGACGGCGGCAATATTAGCACTAATGTTGCTGCTTTCAAATTTATGAATGGGGGTAGGTTGATTATTGTTATTGGTTGAAAGCCCACTAGCCATTAAAGGGAAAAAGTTAGAAAATAAAAACATTAGAAAAAAGATTTTCCTTGCTTCTTTTACGAACACACTTAAATTAGCCATTTTATATCCCTAGTGGCTACGATTTTAATTAATTTTTACTATAAACAAATAAAAATAAATTGCTACTTTATTTGTAGTGTATACTTTTATATTGGGCGCAGCAGCTTCTGTTTTTTCAGATGCAATTTAGCAATCTTTGCATTTAACTAGTAAAGAAGCCACCTTTTCATTTGGTTTATTTATTGTTGGCTTTGCGTGTATGCAACTTTCTGCTGGTTATTTGTTAGATCGTTATCGTACGCGGTTTATCTTAAGCAGCGTTATTTTAATTATGACATTAGGAAATTGGTTAGCCTCGATAGCTCATGATGGTGTTTTATTTAATATAGCCAATTTTTTAGAAGGTGTAGGCGGGTCTTTTGATTTTATTTCAGTGAGTGTGCTTATTTCACAATGGTTTTCTGCTAGAATGTTTCCTATACTAACTGGGTTGGTACAAACTTTGGCACAGCATTTATCAACAATTTTTTACTTTAGAGACTCATCAACCTTTGAGACTATCCCCAGGAGTAAAGAAGTAGACAAAGGGTTTCATGAACATTCTTATTGTTATATTGAAGATGGGGTGTTAATTGTAGAAAATGGTAAAGTTCAGGCTGTTGGTCAATATACTAAAATGAGTAAAGAGCTAACAGATATAAAGGTAATTGACTATAAAGGGAGGTTAATTACTCCGGGATTTATTGATATTCACAATCATGCTACACAAAGGGCTATTGTTGCTGCTTATGGCGAAAAATTATTGGAGTGGTTAAATAATTATGTTTTTCCCGCAGAAAGTAATTATAAAGATGATGAGCACGCAAGACGAGGTTTAAATTTTTTTATTGACCTTCTATTAAGAAATGGGAATGCCACGGCGGTAACCCATGGTTCTTTATTTTATGAGGCCAATAACATTTTTTTGAAGAGCTGCAAAAAAGAAATATGCGCTATATTGTAGGGAACACTATTATGGATGATGATTCACCTGATTATTTAAGGCTGCCGACAAAAGAAAATTATGATATTGCAAAAAGATTAACAAAGAAATGGCATAATAAGCATCGATTTGCATTTTGTGTGACTCCGCGTTTTGGTTTGTCTTGTTCTAGGGAGATGCTTGAGATATGTGGAGCTATCGTAAAAGAGCATGCAGATGTTTATGTTCAGACTCATTTAGATGAAACGTGAATGAGATAAAAGCAACCCAAAAAAATTCCCATGGAGTAAAGCTATTTGGATGTTTATGATCACTATGGGTTTGTGACTGATCGTGCTGTATTTGAACATTGTTTTCATTTACAAGAAACAGAGCTTGAGGGTTTGAAAGCAAGAAATACGATTGTTTCTTCTTGTCCTACTAGTAATAATTTTTTAGGAAGTGGATTATTTAATTTTGAAAAAGTTTCACAACATATAAATAGAATTAATTTTGCGAGCGGTTGTGGCGCTGGTAATACAATTTCTATGTTGCGTGTGATGGATGATGCTTATAAAGTAGCTATGTTATCAGGGTATAAGCTACCGAGTACGCTACGCTGGTATTTATGTACTTTAGATTCAGCTAGAGCACTTCAAATTGATGACAAGGCTGGTAATTTTGAAAAAATAAAGAAGCTGATTTTATTGTCATTGATTCTGAAGCAACAGATATTTTGAAATATCGTAACAAGCAAGTGGATGATATTTTTGAATCGCTCTTTATTACTATGTCACTTGCTGACAAGTGCAATATCACAGCAACTTATATTATGGGTGAGTCTGCTTTTATACAGCAATAAATTAGTGAAGCTGTTGGTTAAAACAAGGGACGGGTGCAATTAAACTTCTACCGTCTCCCCAGAAAATGATCGTATTTTATAAAATAATTATTGAAATTCGATAATTTCCTAGTATTATAGAAACAGATAGAAAATCTTATTGATCTATTTGCTATAAGCAGGAGAAAGAGCGTGACTAAAATCAAACGAGTAAGCTTGTTTTTTAGAATAGTTTTTCAAGTTATTTTTTTAGGAGTGCCAATTTTTTTAGCGATTGCTTGGATTAATGCTCCTAGACCGTTGAATTTTGGATTTTTTGAAATCGATATGATTTATCGAGGTATAGTGATCCAACCTATTTTAAGCAATGAAACAAAAATTTTGGGCTTTTTAGTTTGTATCATTCCAACAGGGCTAGCGCTCTATGTTCTCTATTGTTTGATTAAATTGTTTCGTTTATATGAGCAGGGGACAGTTTTTTCTTTAGTAAATGTTCAATATCTTAGAAATATTGGTTATGCCCTATTAATTGGGCAGATTGTTTTATTACCACTTTATGAAGCATTAATTAGTGTTGTATTATCTTGGCATAATCCTCATGGCTATCGAGAAATGATTATTAGCGTGCAAGGAAGAAATTTGGGAATGTTATTAACCGGGCTCTTGGTGATTTTAATTTCATGGATTATGGCAGAAGCTTGTAAATTACAAGAAGACCACCAGTTAACAATTTAGGATAAAAGATGGCAATAATTGTAAATTTAGATGTAATGCTTGCGAAGCGAAAAGTTCGTTCCAAAGAATTAGCTGAAGTAATTGGTATTACTGAGCAAAATCTTTCTATATTAAAGACGGGTAAGGCTAAAGCAATTCGCTTATCAACAATCGATATGATTTGCAAATATTTAAATTGTCAGCCTGGCGATATTTTAAAATATGAAAATGAAGAAGATAATAGATTATAATTTCTAATAAAATAGAGACGCATGTGGTTACATTTCGAAATTTAAACTGTTAAGCCTTACTATTATGTTAGCCATCTGAAGATAATTAGGGATAGATATTCACTTAGCCTTTTTGCCGCATATTATGACTTACATGCATGCCAACAAGCAATCTACTCAGCAATCTGTTTCTTTATTTATTTTAGGTGTTGGTATAAGTATTTTTATTTATGGTCCTTTATCAGATAAAGTTGGACGAAAGCCGGTTGAGTTATTTGGATTAGGACTGGCCTGTCTAACAAGCTATACCGCTGTCTTAACTCATCATGTTATTCCTTTTTTAATTATGCGATTTTTACAGGGTGTTGGTAGTGGGGTTTGTTGGGGGTTGGGACGTATTATTGCTGCAGATATTATGCAGGGCGAACGTTTAGCGGCGTTGGGTTCTTATTTTACTTTATTTTTAAGTCCATCACCTTTGTTGGCGCCTGCTTTAAGTGGCTATATGCAGCATTGGTTTGATTGGCAAGCCAACTTTATTTTATTAGGTAGTATCATTTTAATAGTATTATTGATTTTTTTCTTATGGCTTGAAGAAACAAATCAACATAAACGACCAGAAGCCTTTATTTTAAATGAATTGATTAAAAATTACGCTTCATTTTTTAGCCATCGTGTCTTTATAAGCTGTGGTTTACTAACTGGTATTGATATGGCAGCAAATTTTATTTATGTTATGGTGAGTTCATTTATTTTTCAGCAACAATGATAGCTAGCTTTCCATACTCTGGAACAAGTTTGTTGGCCGGAGCCTATGTAATACTGGGTCTAATGGGTTTTCTTTGTTATTTCCTGCTGATTAAAATTAAATAACTAGGGTTTTATTTTAATATTAAAAAGGTGAAAGATTGATCCACCCTGAAATTAATAGAAATTATTATTGGCCAAGAAAATATTGATAGAAATTCACTGAATGATATTTTATTGATTTTTTACTTTGAGATTTAAGTATAAGAGTTAATTTTTAAAAAGTATGATAGAGCTTTAAATTAGCGTAGAGTTGAAAGCAAAATTAATTAAATTAGGAAATTAAGATGTCTGAAATTAAAACAGAAATTATTATTAAAGCAAACCACATGAAAGTATGGGGAATTCTATCAGATTTTAAAAATTATTCAGCTTGGAATAATTTTTTAAGTAATGTTTCAGGCAATCTTATTGAGGGAGAAAGATTAAAGGTTACTATTTCACCACCTGGAGGTAAGCCGATGACATTTTTTCCCGCTTTACTTACTATAAAGCAGGGAAATGAGCTGCGCTGGCGTGGAAAGTTTATTTGTCGTTTTTTATTTCAAGGTGAGCACTATTTTATTTTAGAATATTTATCAGAAGATGGTACAAAATTAATTCACGGTGAAAGGTTTAGTGGGGCGTTAACTTTCATTTTTAATTTATTTGGAATGCAGAAAAAAACATTAAAAGGATTTCAAATGTTTAATGAGGCACTAAAGAAAAAAATAGAAAACGTTTAATATTTAAGTAGAAGTGTATAGATTTGAAAATTTGTAATCCTCTTTTAGAAAATCGTGAGTTGCTTTTTGATAAGTATTTAAAAAATCATCTTGAATTACGATAGCTAGATTATTAACAGCTTGTATTGTTTCTGATTGTTTAAGTACACCCGTTTTAAATGACCAGCCAGTTGGCAAGTGGAGTTTGGAACCTAATTTTGAAAGAGAGTCTTCCGTTTGGAAATATTTTTGAATACTATAAGATTGCATAACATATACATTATTTTTAGGATCAATAAGTTCATAAATCGGTTTGCCAGTTTGATAGCTCCATGTTGTGTGACGCTCAACTTCTCTTTTCTGATAAGGTTTATTGAATAATAAGTCGAAAAGGCTTATATTTAAAATCCCAGCTTCACGCATAGCAAGCCCATTAATTGTTTTAATAGTTGGATTGATTAAGTTTGAGTTTTCTAACCCATCGATAACCCAATATCGAGGACCATTTAAATGAACGAAAGAAGAGTGAGTTTCCTTTTTTACTTCCGTAACAGTAATGTTATGCCAAATTTTTTCTGGACAATCATTCAATCCCACAGTGCTGTAAACAGCATATTTTGTTAGTGATTTAGCTAAAATAATCTCACAATAGCGCTCACCACGCATATGGGCTCGCTGTGCTGCTTGAGAAAACATAGGAATAATTAACAAGATAATTAGAAGAGAAATAAGACGCATAGTTACCCTCCAATAATATTAGCTTAGATGACAAGTTTTAATGATTCAATTAAAAATTAAAAAATATTTATAATTTATAAAAAGGCAGGGTTGGGTAAGTCAAATGCCAATGGTAATAATAAATTTTTCGCTATTTATTAAAGTCGTATTAAGAAAATTTTTAGGTTTATCTAATAGTCAATTATAAAAATGTAAAGTCATACCAAAGGAAGTCTAACATTCTGTATCAGCTTATCCTTTTGCTAGATAAATTTAATCGAGTAAGCAGCTTATCAAGATTATTAGAAAAAGTCTGAATTTCTTTCTGACTAAGCTTGCTAACCCCGCCTGTTAAAAAACCACTACTACGCAATGATTCACTTAAATTTCTCATTGCTAAGCGTTGTTTAATGTTAGCAGTAGAATACAGCTCGCCTCTTGGGTTAAGTGCTGCCCCCTGTTTACTAATCACCTGATCAGCTAATACAATATCTGCGGTAATTATTAGATCATTAGCTTGCATATTATTGATAATTTCATTGTCGGCCACATCAAAGCCATGCTCTACGACCCTCACTCTTATAAACGGAGAGGAGGGAACACTGGCAAAATGGTTAGCTACAATAATCAAATTTGTTTTAGTTCGCATTGCGGCTCGGAACAAAATACTTTTAATAACTTTAGGGCAAGCATCGCCATCAATCCAAATTTGCAATTTAGTATTCCTTCTTGTAAAAACCTATAAAATTTATGTGTTATTTAAAATAAAAGGTTATCTCTTAGATGCTAGCTGAAATAATAACTCATTGATTCTTTTATACCAGACTGTTTTGGTATCGAATAGGTTTATCTGCTGCTAATAATGCCGCAACAAGTCTTTCGCGACTAGCATCCCTATTATAAGAACTCCAGGAAGTAAGTGCTAAGACGAACAACCCCGATATATCTGCCGGGATCAATAGATTGTAGTCAATTAATATGCCGATTAAAATAATATGGTTAGAGGTGGCTTTTGTTTTGGAAATTCCTCGAAAGAAAGCATCTGCTACTCTTTGATTTGTTCCAGTATGTGAAGTCAAACTCGTAATCAATGTCACCGGAAGACTAGTCATTGCTCTCAATACTATCTATCTAAACCAGCCAATTGAGCAACCATGTCACCGAAAGTCTTAGCCGGCATCTTCTTGAAACCCATGAAAAATAGCATCAATAATATGAGAAATATCATTGGCTGTCTAGACAGCTATATACTTCGTCATGATAGCAGCTGTGCATACAAATTCCTAATCTATTTTTTATTCGAGGCGTATTTCATTACAATGAGGGCGAATAATTTGTTTGATCACTTAAAACAAGATAAGCAGAAACTGCCGCCAGTAAACTAAATCCCACTACGGCTGCCGCAAAAAAATTACACGGGGTACAATATTGCCGACTTTTTACTGAAGAGACTGGGAGCATTGGTTGGTGTTTACGATGTTGTTGAAAATAGTTAAACGCCTTCATTCTCTTTTGATGTTCATCTGTTACTTGTCCTACTCTCGACCAAGTATCTGCCATATCTACCTCTAATCCTAAGTTTCTCGCCTCAGTAAGTAATTCTCTAGCATCCTCTAGTTGTTGTTTTGATTTTTCTATTAATGTAGTATGGCCCGGCAGACTCATAAATGTTGCTAGAAAAGCAAACTGTTTAACTTCTTCTTCTAAAAAATGTATAGTACCTAGCAAAAACGCCAAAGTTTCTATAACACTTTTATCAATTTCATCGCCAACCGCTGCTTGTTTGGCATGTGACATAGCACGAATATGGGCAGGTAAAATTTCAGAGTCGATCACTACCGTACTGGCTCGATATAAAGCATCTGAATGTGCATTGACAGTATTTTTTATGGTTATCGGTAAAAGACTGTGACTATAAACCTGTATTTTTTTATGAAATGCTTCTGAACGTTGTAAAAATTCTAAAATAATCGCTGGAGTACATCTTGCAGAATAAGTAATAGGCATTTAATAGCTTCCTTATTATTAATTTATGAATTTTAACTATATCGAACTCTATAGGCAAATAATTAATCTATAGAATAGTTTACTTCTAAGCAATGACTATTCAGCAGTAGAAATTGGTAAGTTGCTTGAAGTGATGGGGTCGGGATACATTGATGAATACCATACAATCGTGCACATTAGCTTGTGTTAATTCAATAGCAGTGGCTTCATGGGTCGCTGGATTAACAGAAACGTGATATTTCCGCCAGGTTCTTCTTTTTTGTTTACCATGCGTGCGCATTTTCCACTCACCTTCGCCAAAAATCTTTAATCCCGTTGAATCAATAACAAGATCTGTTGGGTGTTTTCCTGTAATGAGAAACTTGCAAATCCAATCCGAGAAGAAAAGCCAATGTACGACTTGAGACATAGGTTACACTTTTAGGCATTTGAAAAAATGGTGGCCAGACCTGGAATCGAACCAGGGACACAAGGATTTTCAGAAGGGACATTGCCTTGATTAAAAATTGTAGCTTGTTTTCAATAAGTTATCAATGAGTTTCAAGTCTTAGAAATTTTAACAAATGAGCCCATTTGCACAATATTTGCATAACAAATTCGATCTAAGTCCCGCAAATCTCCCGCAAGGTTTTTAGCAGGTCTGAATATGAAGCAATCCGCCAACATGTTAAAAAAATTAAATTTATTTAACATATCTTCAGAATATGTTAAAAGGATACTTATATTTTAACATTTTAGGCTTGAAGCTTATGTCGACATCTAATTACCGGTTACCCACTTTGCCTTTAAACGTCAATTTAGACACAGTTGGTATTCTTCGTGCGCAATCAAATGCTCACCGTCATTTGGCAGAATTAAAAGGCCGGACAGGGATTATTCCTAATCAAGGTATCTTAATTGATACTTTGGTTTTACAAGAGGCGAAGGCGAGCTCTGAGATAGAGAATATTGTTACCACTCAAGATGAGTTATTTCAAGGTGATTTGCTCTCACATGATGCTTTATTGTCTGGGCCGGTTAAAGAGGTGGTGCTTTATCGCGATGCGCTTAAGCGAGGCTATGATGCTATGCAAAAGCATCAGGGGATTATTACAAACAATACATTAATTGAATTGTTTCAACTTTTAAAAGGTACAACAGGTGGGTTTCGAGTTACCCCTGGTACTACGCTAACAAACCAAACGACAGGTGAAGTTGTTTATATCCCTCCGCAAGATGCAAATGTTATTGTTGACCAGATGACAAAATTAGAAAAATTTGTTAACGAGGATGGAGGGGATCATATCGATCCACTAGTGAAAATGGCTATTATTCACCACCAGTTTGAAAGTATTCATCCTTTTCCAGATGGCAATGGACGCATAGGCCGTATTCTTAATGTATTGTATCTTGTTCGTTCAAATTTACTTGAAATCCCCATTTTATACTTATCGCGCGGAATTAATCGTAGCAAACCTGATTACTATCGATTATTACAAGAAGTGCGGGATGATAATAATTGGGAGGGCTGGATTATTTATATGCTTAATATGGTCGCAGAAACAGCGCAAATTACTTTAAAAATAATAGACGGTATGCGTAAATTAATGCATGACTATAAGCAAAATATGCGCGCTGAAGTTTCAAAATTATATTCACAAGATCTGCTAAACAACCTCTTTCGTTATCCTTATACTCGCATAGAGTATGTGCAAAATGACCTGGGCGTCTCACGACAGACAGCAGCAAAATATCTTGATCAGCTCGCTAGTGCTGGATTTCTTGAAAAGCATCAAGCAGGAAGAAATCAGTATTATATCAATGTGCGTTTAATTGATTTGTTGCTCAATGCTGCGGAGGAAAAGGCTCGTGGTCTGTAGCTTATTTTTTGAGAAGAAAAAACGGGTGTAATACGTATTATTATCCCATGAAAACCATGAGCGAGTTCTTTGAAAATTAACTTAATCGGCTAGTGAAAATATGAAAGTGATAATTATAGGTGCTGGTGCTACAGCTTATTCTGAATGGGCAAATCCAGAGAGAAGACCGCCTCTTTCGAACGAGGATTTTCTTCGTATGTTCAATAATCCGTCTTACTGTATTCCTGCTATCGATGCTAATTACAGCAGATTTTTTTTCTGAGGCATTTGAGCTGTTTAACTACGATATTGAGGAACTATTTACAGCAATTTATTTATTGAGTAACCAATTATTTGTTCAAGATGATGAAAGACTCATAATGCTTAAAGAAATTGGTTTAAAATACATTAATGATATAGAAGGCAAACGATTTTCAAATATGTTAAGCTAAGTTGTTAATGGAAATCCAGCTCTGTATAGGAACCAAGGATGAGTTTCCTATTCAACCGTTCGAAATGCCAATATGCTCGTGACATAGAAAAGTTGCAGCGCAGTTATCTGTAGGAGACGTTGTTGCTAGCTTTAATTATGATTTGATCATGCCATATGCTTTGCTGAATGAAAAAAATTATCGGTAGGATCATTCTTGAATCCATATATTAAAGAGGCCTCTCTTCCAAAAGAACTGGTTTTTACTCAGCCTGTGACGTTGATAACCCCTCATGGATCATTTGCATGGGGCATGCGTAGGCCTTTAAACTATTTTGATCATCAGGGAAAATTTCACCCTTCTGAACAATTTTTTCCAGTGATGCAAGAAATAGAAAAGCTTAATTTAGAAAATATGTCATCGGATGCTTTGTCGGATTTAAATCGCAGGTTAGATCCTGCTTATATAAGGGTAAACTTAAATAATAATCA
>MGXT01000008.1:72176-151277 GCA_001801465.1 Gammaproteobacteria bacterium RIFCSPHIGHO2_12_FULL_35_23
TCTTAAAAAGAAAAAGCAGATATTAGGTGACGTACCACATTTTAAAGAAGAATACCGATTGTTTTTGGATAAATTGAAGCAAGCAGATGAGGTCTATTTGATTGGGAAAGATTTTTTGTCTTCTGATCAGGATATAGCAGAAGATATTAAAAGTGTTTGTTCGAGCTCTAAAAAGGGGAAAATTATTTTTGTAAATCCAGAAACTAAAAATGTTCGCTGGATTACAGAACATAAGGCTATCTTTAATGCAACTACGCATGCATCATATGTAGATTTACCAGATTATGTTTCACATTTAACTAAAGGCGGGTAATATGGTTTGGGTATGTTTTATAGAAGCGCGCCAGATTGTCTATTGTTAAACTACAATTGCATCACATGCTCTGGCGTGCTTCTGTAAAATGCTTGTCTGTTTATCTTTGCCAACACAGGGATAAAGCGACCCATGCTTGCCTCTGTTATGCACGCTGATTTCAACTTCAAAAAAGCAAATGCCTTATAAAATAAGGGCTTGGGTTTTTGCAAAAAAGCCAAAAAATCAGGCCAAGCAAATTTTAGTAAAAATAAGTCCAGCAAGGTTTTTTGAGTGCTCTGAAAAAGTCGCGTAAGTGCTTGTGTACGACTTGAGACATAGGTAACACTTTTAGGCATTTGAAGGGGAAATAAAATGCCGTGGAAGGAGTGTAAATTGATGGATGAGAAGATGAAGTTTGTTGCTCGGATATTGGAAGGCGAGAAAATGGCGCCGCTGTGTCGAGAATATGGCATTTCCCGTAAGACGGGCTATAAGTTGTTTGAGCGTTACAAAGATGAAGGCTTGCAAGGGCTAACGGATCGTAGCCGTAGGCCTCATCGTTATGCGAATCAGCTGCCCATTCAAATTGAAAAAGCTATTTTGCGCATTAAGCATGATAAGCCTAATTGGGGGGCGCCGAAGATACGAGAGTTATTTAAACGAAAATACCCTGAGCTACAATTACCGTCTAAAAGTACGATTCATACAATATTAGATAAAAATGGACTGGTAAAGCACAAACGAAAGCGCCATGGTTACAAAGCACAGGGGACGCCTTTATCAACGCCTAAACATCCGAATGTGTTAGGGTGCGCTGATTATAAAGGCGAGTTCATGTTAGGTAATCGTCGTTACTGCTATCCATTGACGATAACCGATTTTAGTAGCCGTTATTTATTGGCTTGTGAAGGTTTATATACCACGAAAGAACCGTATGCTTTTGGTGTTTTTGAGCGAGTATTTAAGGAATTTGGATTGCCTCATATGATGAGAACAGACAATGGCGTGCCCTTTTCATCGCCTCATGCGCTATTTGGTTTAAGTCGGTTATCTGTTTGGTGGTTAAGATTGGGAATACACCTTGAACGTATAGAGCCTGGAAAGCCTCAGCAAAATGGTCGCCATGAGCGGATGCATTTAACGCTAAAAAAAGAAGCCACTAAACCCACTGGACATAATTTATTACAGCAGCAGGAAAAGTTCGATGCGTTTATACAAGAATATAATTACGAACGTCCCCATCAAGCATTAGATATGCGAGTGCCCGCAGAAATTTATAAGGCTTCGACAAGGCCTTATTTGGGATTACCCGAATTAGAGTATCCTTTTCATGACCAGGCCATCATGGTGACAAATTGTGGTCGAATTTGTGTGCGCAGTAAGAAAATTCATTTAAGTGGCGTTTTAGCGGGCCAAAAAATTGGACTTAAAGAAGTGAATGATCAAATTTGGCTTGTATCATTCATGGACTATGATTTAGGATATTTTGATGAGGAGGAGCGTAAGTTCCAGCCTCTAGACAACCCCTTTGGGGCTAAAGTGTTACCGATGTGTCCGGTATAATCTGTAACCTATGTCTCCGGTACAGACCTTGATTAAATGGTGGCCAGACCTGGAATCGAACCAGGGACACAAGGATTTTCAGTCCTTTGCTCTACCGACTGAGCTATCTGGCCCCATATGATTGAGCGCGTTATTAAACCGGTTTGCAATCTTCACGTCAAGTCTTTTGAAAAATCTATAAAAGAGTATAAATTAAACAGCTTATTATTTAAGCAACAATAAGTACATAATAATCATGGGGAAAGTTACTAAAGTACTTGTTAAGACTAATCCCTGTAAACCACTAATTGAGAGTAATCCTAATAAAGTAGGGGCAAGCATCCAGAGTAATTTTGGATTAATTATTCTTAATTTATGCATTGGTGAATTGGGCATATAACCAAACCATAAAATCTGATTAGTGCGAGATTCTCTAAATAAAGTTAAAAAAATGAAAAAGCCAATAACTTGCATGAAATAAATAAAGTCAGGTTCAACAGCATAGGAAAAAATTTGCATACCGAGGTAATGAAAAATTAAGAACATGATAAACGGAAAAATAAGAGAAACGATTAACGTTAAGCGAATAGTTCTGCCTGTTGAATAATAAACAATTAAACTACTTAACAAGGGGGTAGCTATAAACCACCAGCTAATAAAAAATAATTGGCTGATAATAGGTAATTCATTAAATTCAAAAAATTGAAAAGGATGCCAATTATAAATTGCTTTTGCATTATAAGGCATAATATATCGATTGATGATAAAGCTTGTTACTACAATGATTAAAGTTAGTAAAAACCATTGGATTAATAGAGGTTTAATAGGCGCTAACTTTTTTTCTTGTATTACTTTAAAAATTTTTTCCAGTTTTTTATTGTTACCTAGTATTAAAATGATAGCAGCGATAGTAATGCCAGTTATTGGTAATAGCACCACAGAAAAAGCCGGGTAAATTAATAAGCTTACTTGGGCTGCTGCCAAACCAATAATTAGCGTAATAGTACAGAGTGTAGATTGTAGAATATAATAGTCAAAAACACGTCGAATTAAATTGCCAACAGTATTGTAGGGGAGAGGCAAACAAACTGTTAAATGATGAGAGGCATTATTTTTTAATTTAGTTCGGTAAAAAATAATTGCGGCAAAGAGTACAAATGCCCAGGGGAAAAATCCCCAATTAAAAAATAATTCTGCTATTTGTTCTTTAAACCAAATCATAAATTGTAGGGAAGAAAGTTGGTAAGTCTGTAGTTGATATTGACCAAGCGTATACAGCTGACCAATAAAGATAAAACAGGCGGTAATTTCAATAACTAAAATTAATCCTAGCCAAGAGATAGTTGATAAAGGTTTGCTAGAGCCGCCTTGAATAATTTTATTTGCCGAAGGAAGAAAAAAATAAATCAATAAAGCTATGGGAGCCAAAAAACTTATTTTTAAAAAAACCAATAGGTAGTTAGGAAAAAGAAAGCAAATTACTAGAGGAATTATAAAAATAAGTGGTAAACTCACGGCTCCAAAGAATAAAACTTTTTGTTTTCTTCTCACCACATATCCTTTTTGGAATAGATTAATTAAATACCCGCGTCTTTATCCGCTTTTTTAGAGTAAGCGACTAAGATTCGATGATCGCGCTCAGAAATGATACCCTCTTTAAATTTATTATTTGCATCTTGTTCCATTGTTTGACCATGTTCTTTTAATAATTTTCTTGTAACAGCAGTGGCTTCATCAGGTTCAGAAGATAGTAATATATCGCGGATCTGTTCATTAAAAACAAGATATTCACGCATGGCCACACGTTTACCATCTAAGCTTGGAACCAGTTTTTGCCAGATAACCACACGAATAGTTTCAAAGATATCAATAGTACGACCATGTCTTTCTTCTTTAGGAAAAGTGTTTACTAGTCGTCGAATAGTTTCTGCTACACCATTACTATGTAAGGTAGTGTAGACAGGATGACCTGTCATGGCAGCTTCCATTACCGCGCTAATAGTTTCTTGGTCTCTTGCTTCACCAACCAGAATTAACCTGGGTTTTCGTCTTAGTGCATTACGCACACCCGCAGCAAAACTTTCTAAATGACGAGGGATTTCAGATTGACTAACAATAGCACTGGGTTTTTCAATGGAGTCATATACGAACTCTATTGGAGATTCATAGGTTAGAACTTTTCGATTGCTGCCAGGTTTACTGATAATATTTTTAATAATAGCTGCTAATAAAGTGCTTTTTCCTGAGCCTGTAGCTCCCGTAACGTAGACTACACCCTCTTCAGGCAATAAAGCATCAATGAGTGTTTGGGGAATTTCCATTTGTGTTAAATCAGGAGGCTCATTAGGAATAGAACGAGCGGTAATTTGAATTCCATCATAGCCCTCTACCATGCACCCTGTACCATTAATACGAAAACGATAACGTTCAGAGCGTGTAGGACGAATTTCATAGTGTGTATCGATGTCTTTGCCACTTAGAATTTGTGCTGTACCATTCGGTCCATACATAAAGTTAATAATTTCGCTTATTTCACTATTGGTTAATTTACGGTTAGTTATTTTATTAAGTGCTCCATATACTTCAGCAATAATAGGTTCATTGGTTTGAAAAGTAATATCAGAGGCGCCTGCTTGATAGCATTTCACTAGCACTTCATCAATTTGATTTTGAGTGAAACGAATAGGTTCATTTTTAAAAATAAATTGATTAGTCATTAGTTAATACGGCGCGCCATTCTTTACTATTAGGGTTTAATTCTGGTAAGGAAGTAATTCTTAGTACTTGATCATTAATATACAATTGAGAATTATCATCTGTACTAGTAACACCAAGATTAGTTTGGGCAACATAAGGTTTACTTATCATGTTTTGAGCTAATAATTCTCGATATAAGATCATGCCATTATAATCTCTTTTTAAACGAGATAAATTAGCTAAGTAGATAGTTTTAGCTTGACGAGTCCCTTGTTTCCAGCCTTTGTTAATATATTCGATCCAAGCTTGTTGTTCTTGTAAGGTACGCGGTAATAAAGTTTTATCAGGCACAGCAGGTTTTTGATAGTCCATTAATAAATATTGACGCCAGTTTGGAGGAGTGGTAACAAATCTAGCTTGGCTAACAATTTTATAAGTTTTATCAGCTAAACGAATAGTGTCAGGATCAGCTAAATTTAATAATTGATTACCTTGTACTAGCACTGGCGGTAAGACATTGTGATTAAGTAATAGGGCGTTAAAATTAAATACTTGATCTAATTGCAGTGCGTGTTGGTTAAGTAAAGCATTTATTTGCTGGGACCTTGCTGCTAAGCCGCCTTGAGCGCCAAGAGAGGTAGCTGTTTCTTGAATGGCTTGTAAACGAATATTACCTAAAGAGCTGGCAGGTGTTTGGGGAATATTTTTAGCAGTTAAACTTTCAAGTTGATATAAATTAGTTGTATCGACTGCTTCAGGTTGTGTAGTCACACATCCACAAATGACGCTACAGAGAAACAACAAAATTAATAAACGTTTCATATTTTATATTAACTACTTTCAATATAACGCAATTCAATGGTTTTAGTTTTTGGATAAATGACTACTTGAGCTCGATGTCCACATTGCAGGCCAATATTGCGCAAAATATCGCCAAGCGTTGAGTTATGTTGATGAACTGAAACAATAATTGGCATAGAAGGCTCTGGTCCTAATATGCTCAATTTATAATTTGCAGCATTAGCAATTTCAGTAATGGCTTGTTCAGCAGGACCGGTCCAATCTAATGAAGCAGGAATAGCCATGCCATAGCTTGCAGGGCTAGGGGGAGTTGCAATACTAAGTGGCGGATTTGCAGCTTGTTCGGTTGCATCTAATTGAATCAATGAGCTATTAACAGAGTTTGCAGCTTCAGCCAAAGCTAGTGAAGCATTTTCAGTCGTAGAAGGAACTGGGGGGGGGCTTTTAGCGCAAGCTGATAAGCAGAGGGTTATAAAAATCAATACTAAAAGACGCATTATAACGATTCCTTCAGAAGTAGTGACTGACTGATCCATTGAAACAAGATGGCTATCTCTTGTCAAGTATTTGACTTCCAATTTAATAAACATATAATTTATTGATAAATAGAACTTTTGATCTGGGATTAGAGACTTATGGCAGATGCTTATTGGCGAGATTCAGCTCGAGTGCCGCGGTTTTTTTCAATTGATGCGCGAGCAGCTTTTCCTTTACTCTTATTTTTACTCCATATTCGCTTATGGACTTTTATCGTTGCAGTAATGGCTACTTTGTTCTTTGCTGCATTAGATCGATATGGCTTTAGAGTAGATGTATTTTTAAGATGGTTGCGGGGCGTATTAATGGGCAAGCGCAAAATAACCGCTCCTTGGTGGATTTAACGATGGCTACAGATAAGATTCTTAGTACTATGTCTGCAATTATGCGTACCATGGGCGCAAATTTTACTTTAAACGGTAAACCTATTACCTATGTAGAAGTTTTTTCCAATACAGGATTGTTGCCTGCTATTGCGCGCAGAGCTGATCAATTATGTTCGTTATGTTTAGGATATGGGATAGGCGTTACTTTTGAAGATGACAAAAGCACCTTGCTAGGGATTAAAGTAAAATTTGATGAAGTCACGCCGGAGATTTTACGTTATTTATGTATGGCCGATGTAGTGAGTGAGCTTATTAAAATATCACCAGCAAAAGGAGCTGTTGCTTTAGATGAATTAATGTATGATTAATCTTCTTAAACAGTGTTTTTAAAAAGGCATGAGCAGTGAATTCAGTAATAGACTTCAAGCTAAAAGTAAAAAAATATTTTGAAGATATTGCTCGTTTGGCAGCGACTTTTGCAGCCAGAATAAAAGATGATGCACCAGATCATAGTCGGCAAGAAAACGACCCAAATAAAAAGCTATAATCTAAGAAATTTAAATTTTTACTCACACTAATGATCTATTCCTGTGCAAAGGCGAGCTAATTTTTTATAGTTTGTCCCTTAAATTGATACTAGTCATGCTATATACTAAAATAAGATAATGAATATATTTGATAATCAGCGAATTTATGAATAAAGAAAAGAATTACTTAATTGCAATAGAAGGCAAATTTAAGGGATTTGCTCAACTTGTTCTTGAGATGGATGGGCAAGATTTAGAGCTATTGAACAAATTGTACGCGTTAATTAAAGAGGCTGTTGAGTTTGAAAAAAAATGCCGAGAAGAAAACAATGTAGGCGTTAGATTTAGTGTTATAGTTAATCAATTAAATGAATTAGAACAAATTTGCCAACAAGAAATAATCTTGTTAACGGGTGAATATTCTTCTAAAGTAAATAAAAATTATGGTGATAATATTGCTGCAGATGAAATGCCGATTTTTATTTATTTATTTAACAGCCAGGGTGCGAATATTAAGACTTGGCGGCCACAATTAACTTTTAAGGCATTAATTGATCATAGTATTAATCGCCCTATTTATACCAATAAGCAGTATGTAGATGAATTAATACGCGGCAAAGAGAATTCTGCTCAGCATGCTTATGTAAGAGCCATCATAAAAAAATCCGATATTTTAATGAGCGAAGAAGAGAGTATTTTAAAAGATAAGCAAGGGCATCCTATTATTCGAATTAAACAAGGCGCTTTAAAACCCCATTCAATTTTAGAATTTTATCATAATGATAAAGTGTATGTACGTTTAGATAATGATAGTTATGAGCTACAGCAATCGCAAGATGAAATTAGTTAATCATCCCCAGGTTTTTTTAATAAAATTTATAATTCTTTCAGTTTTTTCTTGAATATTACCCATATCTTTTGCAGCAATTTGTTGTTTGAAATGTTGGAAGGCTGTCACTGCTAAAGAAGTTGTTTGTGAATCAAGCTGGTTGTTGGGATTTAAAGTTTTATTGAAAAGATTAGTTAGTGAAGTACTATTAGTTGGTGAAGTAATATTTGGTGCAGCTTGAAAGTTTTGTGCTAGAGCAGAAACAGATAAGGCTTGTAAAACGCTAGGGTTAAAAAACGCAGTTGATATAGGCAGACCTCGCAGTAATAGCGTTACTGGTAAGGCTGTAGCTGCTGCTCCATAAGCAGCAGCCGTAAAATTAAAGGTTGTTTGTTGGATAACATTACTGTGTGGATTATTTTGATTGTAAGAAGAAGGTCCAATCAGGTTTGAGTAATGTTGTGCATAATTACCGCTTAATATATATTCTAATAAAAATTTTACATCCATTCTATCAGGATGGGAAAGAAAGATGTGTTGATGTTGGTCAACAGGAATTTGCCGGAAAGGATCATGCAAGTCTGGTATAAATCCATATTCAATAGGATATTGGTCTTGAACGCTTTTCCAATCTTTGGATTTATCCAAAAAAGCTTTTGCTAGTTTTTCATTGTTTAAAAAATCTAAAACTTCTTTTTGATCATGAATTCGTTTGGATTCTTCTGCTTTGCCTTCTTTATCCTTATTTTCATGTTGGTCTATTTTTTCAACATACTTTTCTTTTTCAGCTTCAAACTGCTCACGTTCAGCTTTTTGTTGATCTAATAAAGCTTGCCGAGTCTTTTGATCAATATTTAGACCACTTTGCTTGCCGCCCCCCCCTTCATCATCTTCAGCTTCTTGTAAGGTACGACATTGGTTGCAGATTTGGCTATAGATAGGTTGGTTTTTTTTATCCATAGCAATTAAAAAAGCAGCAATTGGTTTATTTTTTCCACAAACTTGGCATTTTTTGTTGGATTGTAATTGATCTAGTAAGTTTATCATGCTCATCAATTGTAACTGTGGTTTTTGAAATTGGGTATCTAAAAGATTAATAGAAACAGTTTAAACGAATCCTGCGCTAATTGGAATAAAATTGCACAATTTTATAGTTAATATTATCGATTTAAAACCTAATCTAGGTTGAGTATATTTAAGGGGTATCCTATACTGTAATCAATAACTTGGATGAAAACTATGCCTCCAGCACCACAGCAAGGACAACCATCTGATAACCATATGGCCCCATTATGGATTGTGGCCGGGTTGTTTGTAGTTGTTCTTATAGGTTGGTATTTTTTTAAACGCCCAATTCTGAGTGCCTTTACTACCTTTAAATTACTTGAAATTAACCTGTTGATGACAGGTTTGCCTACTTCAAGTTTGCATTTAGCAAAACAAATTATTATTACCAATGACCCGGTTAATTTGACTGAACAACAACTGTTTTTTATTGCTAATACAGTTGGTAATTACTTAGCAATTCCAGTAGCAATTATTTTGTTAATTTTTACATTTTTGTTGTTTAGAAAAAGTATCGGAGTTAGGTTTCGTCGTATTTATACTATGAAATCACTGCTTAAATTTGAAAATAGCAATTGGCCACAAACTTCTCCAATATTGGATTTAGATTTAATAACAGAAGATATTAATAAAGGCCCATGGGCTATGGCCATGACACCTATGCAATTTGCCAAGGCCCACCAATTAATTAAAGTTCAAAAACAAACTGTCCAAGAAGGAATGCTTGCTAAAGATATAAAGCTAGAAGCTATTTTAATTAAACCTAAGGCACTACAACTTTTTACTCGCCAAGTAGGGCCTATGTGGCAGGGGGTTGATGCTTTAAATATGCATACCAAGGCTCTCTATGCAGCTTTTGCTGCTAGAACAGGAAATGATGTCATAGGCGCACGACATTTGTTAATGCAAATAGCCGCTTCCTCAAAAACAAAAAAATTAGATTTTACAGGTGTTAAAGAATTATTAGAAAAACATAGGAATAATAAAGCTGTATTAGCTATTACAGAGCAACATGCATTTGTGTTAACTGTTATGGCCTCTATGTTAGAGCTTGCCAGATCAGTTGGTGTTCAAGCTAGTGCTGATTTCTTGTGGCTAAAGCCAATTGATAGAAGGGTATGGTTTATGTTAAATGCAGTAGGCAGACAAACACCAACTGTAGAAATTGCAGGGCCTTTTGCTCATTGGCTAGTTGAAAAACGGTTGCAAAGAAAGATTGTTACTCCAATGGTAGAAGAAGCAGTAAAAGCTTTTGATGAAGCTTTAAAAGAAGTTATCTATAAACCTGATTAGAGGATGTTAATGTGTATCGTGGTTTAGATAAAAGACAAGAGCAAGCACCTGGAATGCTAATAAGAGATACGCGGACTTTGGGTCAGCGTATCCACGACTTTTTTGAGGAACCGAGAAATATAGCTGCTGTCATGGTTGTCATGACGTTTAGTTTAATTTTTTTAAAGGCAATTGCTGATATTCTTTTAATTATTATGTTGTTTGTATTTTTCTATACCATTACTCGTAAACCCATTTTGCCGTTTCGTATGCCAATGCGTTCCAATTTGTATGACTATAATGATACTAAACCTGGAGGAGCTAAACCTAATAAAGCACGAGGTATTTGTTTTTTTGGTAATGATAGAATTACCAATGAGGAGTTGTGGTTCAATAATGATGATATGAGAACCCACGTATTAATTTTTGGTTCAACAGGTAGTGGTAAGACAGAAGCATTAATTTCTTTAGCCTATAATTCTTTGATTCAAGGTAGTGGATTTATTTATGTAGATGGAAAAGGGGATAATACTTTATTTGCTAAAATATTTTCAATGGCACGTAGTGTTGGGCGTGAAGATGATGTTTTGGTAATTAACTTTATGACTGGGGCTCGTGATATTTCTGGGCCGCAAGAAAATCGGCTTTCCAATACACTTAACCCTTTTGCAAGTGGATCTTCAAGTATGTTATCTCAGCTGGTGATTAGCTTAATGGATGCTGCCAGTAAAACGCCTGATGGTGATATGTGGAAAGGACGAGCAATTGGGTTTGTTGAAGCCTTAATGCGAGTTTTAGTGTATATGCGCGATGATGGTAAGATATTATTAGATGCCAATACTATCCGTAATTATTTTACTTTAGACAGGCTTGAAGCCATGACGATGGATAAAGTTTTTATCCGTGACGGTCAAGAGTCGGTAAGTTTAGCAGTAGCACCACCTCAAATTTTAGAGCCAATTTATAACTATGTAGTGAACTTACCTGGTTATAACCCGCAGAAAAAAGGTAAACAGGTATCGCAGGTTTTAGAGCAACATGGTTTTATTACCATGCAATTAACTCGAGTATTCACTTCTTTGGCCGATACCTATGGGCATATTTTAAGAACTAATTTAGCAGAGGTAGATTTAAGAGATGTGGTTTTAAACCGTCGTATATTAGTAGTGTTGTTACCTGCTTTAGAAAAATCGCCGGATGAATTATCAAATTTAGGAAAAATTATTATCGCCACCTTGAAAGCCATGATGGCGGCTGGTTTAGGAGAGCAGGTGGAGGGGGAATATAGTGAAGTTATTAGCAAAAAGCCCACTAACGCACCGACGCCTTTTATGTGTATCATGGATGAGTATGGTTATTATGCGGTACCTGGTTTTGCTGTTGTGCCTGCTCAGGCACGTTCTTTAGGCTTTTCGGCGATTTTTGCTGGACAAGATTTACCGGCATTTCAAAAAGCTTCTAAAGAAGAAGCTTTGTCTATTGGCGCTAATACCAATATTAAAATTGCAATGAAATTAGAAGATCCTATTGAAACTTGGGATTTTTTCTCTAAAACCGCTGGTGAAGCTTATGTGACGAAGGTAGATTCTTTTCAAACTAATGCTTCAAGCGTGTTTAATAATTATTTAGATACTCGTAGTGCTTCGGCTGAAAAACGTCATCGAATTGACTTACTGGATCTTAAAGAGCAGCGAGAAGGAGAAGCGCACATCTTCTTTAAATCAACGATTATTAGGGCAAAAATGTTTTACGCTAATCCAGCACCTGTAGCAAGGATGCGACTTAATCATTTTATAAAAGTTGCAACACCTGACATAAAAGTATTGATATCTTTTGAAAAACGATTAAAAGGTTTTGCAGATTTATTAGTTGCAAACGATACACAGATTATTTTTAATCAACCTAGTGATGCAATTACTTTAATTAGCCATACTTATAAATCTGAAACCGCTAAGCCGCTTATTGAAAAAGGTGTTTCAGCGCTTATTGCTTATCATAATCAAACCGAAGCTGTGCCAGTTGTTTCAGCTAAAGAAGAAGCTGAAGAATTGGTTGTATCTAATGAATTAGGCATTTTTAACAAAATTAGCTTACATGAATTGGCAAAAGTGTTTGTACCTAGTCCAGAGTTACAAGATAAAATGTCTCCACTTTTACTTAAAGCGCAAACTTTACAAAGTATTATGGCTTTATTACATGTATTAGGTAAAAACGAACAATTTGCTAAGCATGTGGCCGAGGAGTTGGTACATGATATGGAAGTTGCAACCAAATATCCACCGGTGGTTGACCATCTATTGCCCTTACCAGATATCGTAAAGATGATTAATATTCTAACTGAATCTTTTATGGGAATGAAAGATAGTAATGCAGGTAGTGGTAGTGGCAGCGGGAATGACGATTTTTCAAGTTTATTGGATGATTTATAATAAAGCTCTTATGGTAAAAGGTTGAATATTAAACTTTAATAGGCTTAAATGATAAGCATCTTATCATGGCATTAGGGAAGATGTGGAATAGTTGTTAGGAACCAATATGAAGCAAACAAAAATATTACTTTTAGTAATAGCCTTAATTATAGCGGCTGGTTGCGCAAAAAAAGTGCCACCTAGCTGCACACCAGCTGGTTTGCAATATATTACCAATCAGGTGGTGCTTGCTGGTGGCCAGTTTGTAGAATTGGGCAATCAAATCTACGTCTCAATTCCTACCAATTATGTTTTTGATCTAAACTCTGCCAATACCAATCATCAAGGTCGTTATCTATTAGAAAAAATTGGACAAAGATTGACTTGTTATACAACTCAAAATGTGCAAGTTAAGGTTTATACGAGTACCTTACCAACTACAGTAGAAAATAAAGCATTGGCTGCTCAACGTGCTAAAGTAGTTACCAATGTTCTTTTAAATTACGGGGTTAGTCGTTTGATTTATCAAGATAATGTTTTAAGTGGTAATAATTGTATAAATTGTAGGTTAAATCGTATAGAAATCGTGACAAAGCAACTAACCTGAATTAGGATCATAGATTGGGAAAGAGTTCGTAAATTTTTTTTACTAACAAGGAACTAGATGAGAGTACATAAATGAGCCATGATGCATTAGAAGTTGTAAAATTAAAGCGAAACTTTTACCGTGATAGTTACCGATCAGTTGTGATGATATTGTTTATTGCAATTATTATCATTGCAGTCATGGCGTGGATTATTGTTTATCAGCAAACGCATAAACCTGCGCCTAAATATTTTGCAACAACTAGTGCTGGACAGCTGATTCCTATGGTTCCTCTGGATCAACCTAATCTTTCTGATTCAGCTGTTTTACAATGGGTTTCAACAGCGGTTACTTCATTATATACCTATGATTTTTTAAATTTTAGAAGTACCTTTCAAGCGAATTCACAATATTTTACGACAGATGGTTGGCGTGCTTTTTTAAGTAGTTTAGAGCAATCTAGAAACCTTGAGGCGGTACAAGATAAAAAACTAACAGTGCAAGCAGTTCCAGCTGGTGCACCTATTATTTTAAGCGAAAATAATATTAATGGTATTTATACTTGGCAAGTGCAGCTACCAATTTTAGTCACTTATCAAAGCCTAAGTGAGGAGTTTAATCAAAATTTACTGGTTACTATCGTTATTCAAAGGTTGTCAACCCTTGATTCAGAATATGGAATTGGTATAGCGCAACTAGTGGTACAACAGCAATCATAAATTTTATATTGGAGTAAAGGCTTTAATGAAGCTAGCTGTAATTTTAAAATCATTAAGTAAAAATTTAGTCCACAGCTTAATGATCACAAGCTTTATTATTACTTCAGTTTATGCTCAATCAGCTGATGATAATAACAGTCTTGGTTTAACCACTTTACAGCAGCCTACCATGACTCCTAATGATGATGATAATCAGGTTGCAGTACCAAAAGATCTGTCTTTAGATCCTAATAAACTTTTTCCTAAACCTAGCCGTTTGGATCAACAGACTTATGAAGCAGTAGCCCGTCAGGCTATGCCCATGACACCTTATCAAATAAATAAACTCAAACGCATGCTTGCTGTGACAAAAGAAGCTGCTTCTTCGCCTGCCGGGACGCCTCCCCAACCGGTTACTTCTTCAATCATGGTAAGTTTAGCACCCGGGGCCACGCCTCCTGTTATTTTATTACAGGAAGGCTTTATCAGTTCTTTAGTTTTTGTGGATGCCACAGGTCAAAAATGGCCAATAGAAGCTTATGATTTAGGGGATCCTAATGCTTTTAATATTCAATGGCAGCAAGATAGCAATATGTTATTAATTCAAGCAAGTACCCTTTTTACTTATGGTAACCTTGCAGTGAAACTGAAAGGATTAACAACGCCGGTAATGTTAACTTTAGTGCCTGGTCAACAAACAGTTGATTACCGCGTAGATATTCATGTGCAAGGCCAATCTCCTGATGCGCCAGCCCCGACACTTTCCGGGTTGCCAGCACCAGTGAGCAATCAATTATTAGATGTTTTAAATGGTATTCCTCCTACTGGCTCTACGACTTTGCAAGTGGTAGGCGGGAGTTGTAATGCAAGCCTAAACAATTGTCAAGCTTGGGCTAATGGCAATAATCTTTATGTTAGAATTCCTATGGACATTCTTTCGCCTAGTTGGATTTCGAAGATGCAAAGTTCTGATGGAATGCGAGCTTATGAGATGGAAAAAACGCCTTCTCTATTAGTTTCCGATTATGGTAATACGGCACAATTAAAAATTGAGGGATTCTAATGGCTAAGTGGCTTAATAGTATCGGTGAACTATTAAAAGATGGAAAAAAACGAGTTGTTATTATTTTGATGGCGATCATTGTTCTTGTTGCATTGATTATAGGAATATTGCATTTAGTCGATAATAATCGTAATACGCAAGGGCAAGCCCAATTAGCCAGTGTGCCTAGTAATATCCAGTCAGTACCAGGCGCTGATAATCAACAAAATCAGCAATATTTGCAAGCCTTGTTAGCTTCAAATCAACAAGCGGCTCAAAGCGCATTAAAGTCAGGACAAAGTGAAATTCCAACTTTAATATCTTCACCTAATGCCTCAACAGGCACTAATCTAGCGGCTCAAAGTGCTCCAGTAGGCAGTACTACTACTAGTCCTTGTTGTTGTCAGCAATGCGTTAATCCAAATGATCCGGGTGGTAAAATTGCTGCTTTAGAGGCAGCTGGTAAACTTTCGCCATTATTAGCTGGACAATTAAAACAACTGCAGGTAGAAGGCGTAACACCTGATCAATATGCGGCGCAGCTTTCCCAATTAGTTCAAGCAGGACAAATTACACCGGCAGTAGCGAAAGAATTGGCAGACAGTTATAATCAAGCGCAATCCTCTGCACAAGGCACAGGAGGAAGTACTGCACCAAATGATTTGGCTAATCAGTTGGCCGATGAGGGCGCTATTTCAGCAGCTACAGCCCAAACTTTACAAGGTTTAAATAATCAAGGCTTAAAACCAGGTGATTATGCAAAACAGTTGGCTCAATTAGTTCAAGCCGGTAATTTAACGCCAGCGCAAGCTCAACAATTATTGGCTGCTTATAAGAAGTCCTATAGTGCACAAGCTTCACCTGATGGTTTAACCCAACAGCTGGCTCAATCTGGGGCTATTAGTCCGGAGACAGCGGCTCAATTACAGGCACTAAACGATGAAGGATTATCTCCAGATAGCTACGCAGCGGCATTACAAAAATTAGTCAAAGAAGGTAAACTGACACCTGATGAAGCCCAGGCATTATTAAATGCTTATCGACAACAAAGTGCTGGTCTTGGGCCAGGCGCTTCAGGGAGTTTGGCTGATTTAGAAAAGGCTCAGGCTGAAGCACAGCAGCAAGCGGAACAACAAGCGGCACAAGCCCAAGAGCAAGCCAATCAACAGGTTTCAACTTTGCAGCAGACTGCAACAGCTCAAACTCAGACTCTAGCTTCAGAAATTGCCAGCCAAGCTCAGCAACTGATTACTGCTTGGGCAGCTCCTCGTCAGCAATTAGTGGGTGCAATCAGTGATCAAGCCGCAGGTAGTAGTGCGAATGGATCTAATGCAGGAGGTGGTAATAGTAGCTCTACTCAGTCTGTTGGTAACATCATTCGTGCTGGCGATATTATGTTTGCGGTACTTAATACAGCTGTAAACAGCGATCAGCCCGGACCTATTTTAGCAACCCTTGTTACGGGTAAGTTTAAGGGTTCAAAACTATTAGGCAATTTACAAATTACACCTGACCATGAAGCTGTTGTTTTGAGCTTTAATACCTTAACTAATCCTAACTGGCCACAATCAATCTCCATTTCGGCGGTTGCAGTCAATCCTGATACTGCAAGAACAGCTCTGGCTAGTAATGTCGATCATCATTATTTATTGCGTTTTAGCTCTTTATTTGCTGCTTCTTTCTTGCAAGGTATTGGTTCAGCTGTTCAAAATTCAGGCAATACACAAACCAATAATTCAGGGACTACCACTCAAACATTTAGTAATTTAAATACAGGCAGCAAAATATTAGTTGGTTTAGGTCAAGTCGGGCAAGCAATGGGTTCAGCAGCACAAGCGGAATTTAGTACTAGCCCTACTATTACAGTAAATTCGGGAACTGGTATGGGAATTTTATTTCAAAATGACGTTCCTGCACCAAGCTTTTTATCAACAGCCAATAACACTACTCAATCGACAGGAGCATAGCAATGGCTCAACAACCGCATGATAATGAAGATCAAAACAGTGAGTATCAGTTTAAGGATGATCAAAACACTGAGGCAGAATACAACTATGTAGAAGAACCACAGGTTTCTACAACTTCTGCCAGACCTAAAATAAAAGTAAAACCTATCATAACGGTGATCTTGATTATTATTGTGCTGTTTATCGTTTATAAAGTTATTCATTCAATTATTGAAAAACGCGCTAATAGTAGCTTAACTGCTATTCCTACAGTTTCCATACAATCTACTTCACCAGTGCCAACTCAGCAATCTGCTGTGCAAAATAACAACCAGGCTTTATTAGCGCAGTTGCCAGATTTAGCTACTAGCGTGGCCAGTTTGCAGGCCTCTAACCAAGATCTTGCTAATAAAATTCAACAGCAACAATTTCAAGATCAAACCAATATGACTACCATGCAGCAAAGTATTGATAATGTTTCTACACAAATGCAAAAAATTTCCGATAGTGTCAGTAGTTTATCAGCAGCTTTTTATAAACAGCAAGAAATGCAACAGAGGGCTGCTTATGAAAAAGCTCAAGTTGCTGCAAGAAAAGCAGCGGCCTTACGAAATCAAAAAAATTATTTTGTTGACGCAGTAATTCCTGGTCGAGCCTGGCTTAAGGGGGCTGATGGCTCCGCATTGACAGTAGCCGTAGGCGATGAATTACCCGGATATGGAAAAGTTATTGCAATTAACCCTTATAGTGGTGAAGTTAGAACCACAAGTAGTATAATTCCTTATGCTACTTCAGCAGATTAAGAGGTATTAGAGTGGATCCAACCTTTCCAGAGCTGTTACATAATCTTGCTGTTGCCTTACCGGCTGTTGGAAAGTTGGTAGCTGCGGCTATGTATTTGGCAGGATTTGTCTTGATCTTTAGAGGGCTTTATGCATTAAAGCAGTACGGTGAAATGCGTACCATGATGTCTGTTAACGCCGATCTTAAAACGCCTATAATTTTAATTTGTATTGGTACAGTATTAATTTTTTATCCTACTCTTATTAATACCTCCTTATCTACAGTTTATGGAAATACTACAATTTTGAGCTACACTGATAATCCTAATTGGTCGCAACAATCTAACCAGGCAATAGAAGATGTGACCCTTTTGTTGCGATTAATAGGCTATATTTCATTTTTTAGAGGTTGGTTATTAATGACACATTTAGGCCAACAAGGCTCACCGCCTGGTACATTTGGTAAGGCTTTAATGCATATTATAGGGGGCATTTTGCTGGTGAATATCATAGCAACATGGGATATAATCGATACTACTTTGGGTTTAGGCGGTAATTCATAAGGAATGAACAGGCTGCTTTAAAGTAAAAAAGGAGATTGTTCTAAAAAATTTAATTTTGGAACAATCAGGGATTGGTTTTTTAATGGGGGGAATTTATGAAACAAGATCAAGACTTTATTAAACAAAGAAAAAACTCAAAAAGAGTGATAGTAGCTTTATCCTTACTAGTTTGTTTAAGTTTTGGTATTGCTTACGCAACCAGCTCGCAGGATTTAGCTAGTGTGGCTAATCAAATTAGAACGAACTTTTCAGCGTTAGCAAAATTAATTACGGCAGCTGCTTATATTGCCGGTTTCGGATTTGCTTTTGCAGCAATCTTAAAATTTAAAGCACACAAAGACAATCCAACCCAAATACCTGTTGGTACGCCTATTGCTTTATTATTTATTGCAGCAGCGCTAATCTTTTTACCATCAATATTTAATATTTCTGGAGCAACTTTATTTGGTACTGAAGCAAAAGCTGGTGGTATATCAGGTATTACTTCATTGCCGGGACAATAGAAAAGTAGCTTTCTTTGATTGGTATACAGGATGTAACTTGTTTAAGCGGGAGTTATATGTACCCACTTGAGTTAACAGTAAAGCTTGGTAACTGGACCATTTTTAATGGTAGAAAACAGGATCAAGCTTTTTTACCTGTCAAAGAAAAAGTTCTTATTAGGGACCACTACACCTGCCAATTTTGCGGTTTTCAGGCGCAAGAACATCAAGAAGTTATTAATCTAGATGGTAATTATCGTAATAATCGCTTTGATAATCTAGTGACGGCTTGTATTTTTTGCGCACAGTGTGGTTTTCTTGAAGTAGTAGGCAGTGTTTATGGCGGTGGCAAATTAATTTATTTACCAGAAATGACACAAACAGAGCTTAACAGTTTTTGTCATGTTTTGTTTTGTGCAATGACTAATAAAACTAGTTATATGAATACGGCACAAACTGCTTATCGAAATTTTCGTTTACGAGGGAATGCGGTAGACGAGAAATTTGGAGAAAACGCCAGCGAACCCAATGTTTTTTGCCAACTAATTTTAAATAATGATTGTCGGCCAGAAAAACTTAATTTGTTTAAAGACATACGTTTACTACCTTCCTATGCTCGTTTTAAAGATGAATTAGAAGATTGGGCTGCTGCAGCGGTAGCAGAATTATCACAGGGAAAACATGAGTAATATAGTTAATGCCTTTTTTAATGGAATCGATTCAATATTAGCTTGGTTTAGTACTAGCTTAAAACAAACAACAGAATCGTATTGTGATCTTGAAACCGCTGATGATACCTATACTTTAGTTGCTTACGATGGGTCGTTGGTTTCCATTATTGAATTACAAGGTATTACCCATTTAGTGGGCAATGAAGAATTCGAACGTATACATGAAGGATTAAATTTAGCTCTGCAAGGCAACATGAAACATTCAGGTCATGCATTCCAATTCTTTTTTTCTTATGATAGAAACACTATCAAGCAAGAAATTGAACGAATTTTAATGCCGGCTTCTAATACTGCAAAGAGATTGGGCCTTGATTTAGATGATTTATTTAATGAGCGAACGGCTTATGTGTCAAATTATTGTGCTCAAGAAAAAATGTACATGGCTCTTTGGACGCGTCCCGCATTATTAACACCAGAACAGTTTAAGCAAGCTCATAAAGAAAAATTGCGTGTATTAAGAACTAATAAAATTCCGCCGCTAGTCAATAGCCAAAATTTTTTAGCGGCATTGACTGAAATTAGAAATGAACACGATTCTTTTGTAAGAGCAATCATGCATGACTTACAAGCGCTAGGGCTAGATAGAAATTTATTAGAAGTTCATGACGCTGTGAAAGCTATTAGACTGACAGTGGATCCTGATTTTACTTCTCCTGATTGGCGCGCGGTATTGCCAGGAGATCAAATTCCTGTTCGTGATTTAAAAAGTACAGCGGGTGATATTGCAGATGTAATGTGGCCTCCTCTAGGAAAACAGATTTTCCCGAGAGATTGTGAAAATTTGGACTTAAGAACTTGTCGAGTAGGTGATAAAATTTATTCTTCTGTTTTTATCGATTTATTTCCTCAAGAAGTTCGTTCTTTTATCCATTTGTTTAATCGAACTTTGCCAACTCATATTCCTTGGCGAATGTCATTTTGGGTAGAAAGTGATGGGCTTAAGGCTATTAAGGTGAAATCAGTATTAGCCACTATACTTAGTTTTGCTTCGCCTCAAAATAGATTACTTAGTGATGCAGCTAAAATGTTGCGCTATGTTAACGTTAATACAGACGAAGCGATTGTTAAATTAAAAGTAAGCTTAGCTACTTGGGCTCCAGAAGGACAGATTTCTGTGCTTAGAACTCGAACGGCAGAATTAGCGAAAGCCCTACAGGGTTGGGGTAATTGTGAGGTATCAGAAATTTGTGGTGATCCTTTTGCGGGCGTGGTATCGAGTGCATTAGGGGTGACTGCAAATAGCGTGGCCGTAACCTCTATTGCGCCACTCAGTGATGTGATCTATATGCTACCTTTTACAAGACCTTCTTCTCCTTGGAAGCAAGGAGCGGTTTTGTTACGATCACCTGATGGTAAACCTTGGCCTTTCCAACCAGGCTCATCGCAACAAACTACTTGGATAGATCTTTTTTATGCAAGACCAGGCTCGGGTAAATCAGTTTTATCAAATTCTATTAATTTGGCCTTATGTTTAGCGCCAGGTATTAAAGCTTTACCCAGAATTGCCATTATTGATATTGGCCCTTCCAGTAGTGGTTTGATATCACTTATTAAAGAAGCGTTACCTCGAGATAGGCAGCATTTGGTAGCTTACCATCGTTTATTAATGTTGCCAGAGTATTCTGTAAATCCTTTTGATACTCAATTGGGTTGTCGTAGACCTACCCCGCAAGAACGTAGCTTTTTGGTTAATTTTTTAATGTTATTGGCTACCCCTTTAGGGACTGATAAACCATATGATGGTATGTCTGATATGTCAGGTTTGGTGGTTAATGAGCTTTATAATTATTTTGCAGATAACAATAGTCCTAGAATTTATACTGCTGGGGTAGAAGAAGTTGTTGATGGCATTCTTGAAGAAATTGGCTTTGTTAGAGATGAACATACAACTTGGTGGGAAGTAACTGATGCGCTATTTGTTGCAGGCTTTATTCATGAAGCCATGTTAGCTCAGCGGTATGCAGTGCCTTTATTAGCTGATGCAGCTTCAATTTGCAGAACACAGGCTATCCAAGATCTGTATGGACAAATAACGATTCCGACTGGCGAGTCATTAATTGCTGCTTTTGGTAGAATGATCTCTAGCTCAGTACGAGAGTATCCAATTCTTTCCAGGGTTACAGCTTTTGATATAGGTGATGCTAGTATTGTTTCTTTGGATTTGGATGAGGTTGCTAAAAGTGGTGGTGATGCTGCTGATAGACAAACCGCGGTGATGTATATGTTGGCTCGTTATGTACTTGCAAGACATTTCTTTTTAACGGAAGAAAGTGTTGGGCAAATGCCAAGTCAGTATCAAAGTTATCATGCTGGTAGAGTTTCAGAAATTAAAGAAGTTCCTAAACGTATAGTTTATGATGAATTTCACCGTACGTCTAAAGCTCAAGCGGTACGTGAACAAGTTATTATGGACATGCGTGAAGGTCGTAAATGGAATGTACAGATTGCATTGATCTCTCAATCTTTAACAGATTTTGATAATGTCATGGTAGAGTTTTCGACCTCTATTTTTATTATGGATGCAGGACCTGCGCAGACAGTTAAGAAATCAGCAGAAGTTTTTGGCTTATCTGATACAGCGCAATTAGCATTAAAAACTCGAGTCCATGGACCACGTGAAGGCGGCGCTACCTTTTTAGCACAATTTGCTACTAAAAACGGTATGAACATTCAATTATTAACCAATACCATTGGTCCTATTGAGCTTTGGGCATTTAGTACTACAGCTGAAGATGCAAGCATGCGTAATAAGCTTTATCAACGTCTTGGTCCTAAAGAAGCAAGACAGATTTTAGCAAAACTCTATCCAGCAGGTTCTGTGCGTAGTGTTATTGAAGAGCGTCTAATTGCTTTAAAAGAAGTACAAGGCTTTATAGAAGAAAACTCTTCTCTTAGTATTGTCGATGAACTGGTTGAAGAAGTGGTTGCAGCTTATAAAACAGGTGTTGATATCAAGCATATGCCTATAACATAATTACCAGTTTATGAAGCCCAGCTAAAATTATTTTCCATCATTAAGAATAAGAACCGTACCGTTTGGACCATGTTCTAAGTGATTAATCAAAAATAGATTCAGTTAAGTTAAAATTAGCAAAAAGGTTGCTATCAAAAGGATTAAGCTTTTGTTGAGTAGTTAACTGAAATTGTAAAGCGCTACTGTCTTTTACAATCATGCCGTTCCAATAATTATTAGTGTTCGTAGGAGTTACCTGAGTTGTAGAAGAAGAAGCATTAGGCGAGGGGGTAGAGGGAGTTAAATTGGTTGCTGAGAAAAACTGCCATAAGGCCCATGGATTTGTATAGATCAAGCTTTCAGTTTGATTACTACTATCAATAAAATTAATTTTGAAGCTAGTGCTATCAGTTGCATCTGGCCAGGTAAACGCTTGTGGAGTACTAGTTTGATAAGGTGAGAAATTAACGCTTTGTGCGCCAAGCTGAAATTGTATGTTGCGAAGATTATTACTGAATTTTTCTGCTTGTAAGGTAAAAGAAATATAGAGATGCTGATCGTGATCTGGGAAGAAAATGTTTTGTAAGGATTGTTCTTGAATAATAGCAGCTAAGATATTATTTTTTACAGCCATACTTTGTCCCTGTAAAGCTTTTGGATGCCAAGGTTTCTTGGTGGTATCAATAAAGACGCGCAAATAATTATTAAAAAAGCTATCTAGTAGACTGTTAGGAGCAAAGAAATTAATAAAGCTTTCTAAAGCTACATTGTTGCTAGCAGTATTATTAAAAGGATAGCGATTAGCTATTTGATTGTTATAAGTTGGCCAGACAAGTGTTTGCCATTGACTTTGAAGGTAGTTTTGAGTGGCAGTAATAATAAACTGCCAACTGTTGGAAGCAAGTTGGTAAACCCAAAACCTAGCTGGATCAGGTAATTCTGTAGCTAATGATAAGGTTGCAGTAATGGGGTCATTAATGCCGTTATTTAAAAAACGGGCTGAGGCCAGTTTAAAAGCTTGTTCAGGGCTATTGGCTGGTAAGATATAATTGTATAAATTAGAAAAACTTTGTGTCAGCGCACTATTCAAAGAGTTCAGACTGGCAAGATTAGTCAGTAAGGGCGATAGACTTAAGACATTTGCTGGTACTTGACTACTGATTAATGAACTTAACTGTAGTAAAGGTGAGTGATCAGAACCAAGTAATGCAAGCATTTGCTCTAAGGAAGATAAATTTGTTGGTTGATTAAAAACCAGATTGGTCATAAATTTTTGCCAGTGTTTGGCATAATTTTTATAGTAAAGCTGCTGCAGTTCGCTGGTTAAAATAGGTAATGGAATCGAAGGGTTGCCGTTAATAACATTATTGCCAGCAATTACAGTTTGAGCTGCTTTACTAAATAGTCCATTATTTAAAATAGCTAAAGTTTCTGGTGTATAAAAGGTTGAGAGCCCTAATTCTGAGTTTTTAAAAGTAAATATAACGGCGGCATTGGCGTCTGTTTTGAAATTCAAAGTTAACAACTTAGTGCCAGGCAAACTAGCCTTGAGAATAATAAAAGCCATTTGGGTAGGGCTTAATTGTGATAAGGTAGTACGAGCATTAGTAATTAAAGAATAATTAACAGGTGTTGCTAGACTATGATGTTCAGCTAAAAAATTTGTCAATTGCTTATTCAAGACATTTTGCAAGGTTGGTTGAGTGGTTAAAGTGGTTCGCCAAATAGTTTGCATTAAGCTAATAAATTGTTGAGAGTTAAAATTAGTAGGGTCGGCGAGCATAACATAAGCTTCTAGCGCCAAATAAAGCATAGTCGGCGTAGTGTTTGGTTGTTGTAAAATGGTTTCTAAAGACTGTTTAATGTTTGGTGTTAGAGTCTCAGTAATTTCATTTTGATAAAGCTGATTAATCTGCTGTTGTAGTTGTGTGCTTTTTATGCCACCAGGTAACACCTTTTGCCAAGTTGGAGCGTTTAATTGACTACTAGCATTTTTCAACCTATTAAGAGAGGTTAATAGTTTAGCAGTTTGCTTAAAGTTTGTTTTTTTTGAATTTATAGAAAGTTTAAATTTGGTTAAGGTTAAGGTAACCTGTTGATAAGCAGTAGCATTTTTTTCAAAATTAATGGTAAAGAAAATAATTAGGCCAGCAAAAAGTATTAAAATTATCCCATAGCTAATCATAAACAAGGTATTAGTAAAATAAGAAGATTTCTTTTGGATAAGCGTATTAGGGATAATCTGATTGAATAAATCATGAATGAAATAGGATTTAGTTTGAGGTTCTTTTCTTATCGCTAACAGTGTTTCTGAACTTTGATAAGTAGATTGCAGCAAAGGTAGTTGCAGTGCGCTGCTAAAATAAAGACCTTTTATATTAAGATTAGTATTAGCAGTTACGAGTTGATGAAGAAAGCTTACTAAATTAGTTTTAATTTTACTAAATTGTAAGGGAAAATCTTTAATTAAGGCCCGTTTGGATAAATCCGGCTCATGATGCAATCGCCAAATGACCTGTTGATTTAACCGCTGAGTTAGTTCTTCAAATTCATGCTCAAACTGAGCTGGCAGGTTTGATGAGGTGCTGGTGAATGTAATACCCCAAGGCTGCTGTCTTTCATCTTTGGAATAATTATGAAAAAACTCATTAAAGCCGGTTAGTAAATCAACTTTATTAATAACAACATAAATAGGACAATGCTTATCTAGTGTTTTTTGAACTTGCCGGAGTAAGGAAGAAAAATGGTTATAACGTTGAGCTATTTCTTGCTCATCTGTGGAGAGAAGGTCAGTTAAGCTGGTTGTTAAAATCAACGCATTAATTTGATGTTGAAAACTATATTTTTTAATTAATTTTAAATAATGAGCAAATATTTGTGGTTCAGATAAATAATTATCAGGCGTGTCTAGATAAATAACGGTTTTACTTACCCACCAGTTTATTTCTTCGTGTTGAGCAATTTGTTCCTGTTTTTTTGCCAAGTTGAAATGGATCTCGCTGTTGGCGATAAGAGAGGTTTTTCCAGAGCCTTTACTGCCAATCACCAAAACCCATGGGGCCTTATGTAGGCTATCATTACCCGTTTCTTTTTTAATTTTAGTTGTTTTTAAAAACTTTACTGCATCAATAAAACGTGCTTTGTGACTTTTCAAAAGAGTTGACTGAGCTAATTTCATCATGATTGGTTGGGTTTGTGGTTAAGGGTTTGTAATAATCGGGTTAGTGGTTTGCTTGATTGTAGAGTTAAATAATTAAAACTAATATAAAGTGCTACTATCATTAACAGGGCGCCGCCCGTGAAGGCCCAAAATGTAGTTTTGCGAAAGTTAAAGAAAGGCTGGTTTTTTTTCCAAGCACTTCTTTTTGATAAACTTTTTTCAAACTCCCCTCGCTGATTTTGAATAATATAAAACAACTCTTTATTAATTTCAGTTAAGGATTGAGTTGAGTTTTTGGGGCGGTGTTTGGTTTCGCTTAGATTAATGCATAAGTAAATAAGCTCTAAAATATCAATAAATATTTCTGGCATTTGGGCCATTTTTTTGAGTGCCCCGGCAAAGTTGTCATCAAGAGATTGAGCATGAGGAAGCGTTGCCGCTAGATTATTAAGTTGCCAATTACCTCCCCAGCTAGTTTCGGCAATAACAGTGTCAAAACATTTGGAAAGAATGTATTGGCCTAATAAGATAGTTTCTTCATTATGGCCTTGTGCTTTACTTTGTTCTGCAAACTGTTGTAATTCATTTAAAAGATAGGGTCTTAGCTTATTAAGATCATATTTTTTATTTGGGTTTTTTAATTCGCATAGAATAGAAAATAGCTTGCCTGCAATACCAGTTAAACTATTAGGATGAAGAGGTAGATGATAACTATTATGTGGCTTATAGCTCGAAGCAGGCGTTGCCCAATGGTTATTGGCCAGTATATTTACTGGTTGAGAAATAGGTTGTTTGCTGTTCATTTAAAGGATAATACAGCAAAAAAAAGGGCGCTTAAAGCGCCCTTTTTAAAAAATCCTAGTGTTATTTATTGAATAACCTCTTTGATACGTCCTTCCATACCGTAAATTTTGAGCTTCTTACGTAAAGTACCACGGCTTAAACCAAGAACGATAGCCGCCTTTGATTGATTGCCTTTAGTGTATTTTAAAACCCGACGTAATAATGGAACTTCAACTTCAGCTAGTACCATTTCATAAACGTTGCTAGCTCGTGTATCGCCTAAATTAGCAAAGTAACAAGCAATATTAGCATCAACACATTCTTGTAGTGATTGTGCTGGTTTTGTAGATACTTCATCCGTTAATTGTTGCATTGAGTTTGTTTCGCTCATTGTATATATCTCTCTCTAAGTTAATTTTAAATAATAATCCCTTCTAGCTAAACCGCCGTAAAGCTAACAGGAACGTCCATGAAAAGCTTCGGATGGTCATTATATCACCAGCAACTCTTCTGGCAAGTGTTTTGACCAAAAAAAATCAAAACTTTTATTGTAAGTCTGATCTTACAAAAAATGAGATTGTTTAAGAGGGATTTTGCTTATTTTTAAGCTTTTGCATAAAAATTTGTTCTAAATAATGGATGTTTGTTCCACCTTGGCAAAAGTCTTTATCTTTTAAGATTTTTTTGTGTAATAAAATATTAGTTTTAATACCTTCGATATGAATTTCATCTAGAGCGTTGCGCATACGTGCTAAAGCAGCGTCACGTGTTTCGCCATGTGCTATAAGTTTACCGATTAGAGAATCATAGTAAGGGGGAACTGAATAACCCTCATAAACATGAGAGTCAATTCTTATACCTGGGCCTCCTGGTGCATGATAAGCAGTAATCTTGCCTGGGCAGGGAATAAAAGTTTTGGCATCTTCTGCATTGATTCGACATTCAATTGCATGGCCAGTAAATTTAATATCAGATTGTTTAACAGCTAAAGGAAAGCCAGCTGCAATTTTAATTTGTTCTTTGACTAAATCGATACCTGTAATGGCTTCACTCACAGGATGCTCAACCTGAATTCTAGTGTTCATTTCAATAAAATAAAACAGGCCTTTTTCATATAAAAATTCAAAAGTTCCAGCCCCTTTATAATTCATGGCAAGACAAGCTTTCGTGCAGATTTCGCCAATATATAGGCGTTCTTCTGCTGTAATACCGGGAGCAGGGGCTTCTTCTAAAATTTTTTGATGCCGTCTTTGTATAGAACAATCGCGCTCACCTAAATGAATAGCATGACCTTGACCATCAGCCAAGACTTGGATTTCAATATGACGCGGTGTTTCTAAATATTTTTCCATATATACTTTGTTATTGCCAAACGCCGCACTGGCTTCGGTACGAGTGGTAGCAATAGTAGTACGCAGGTCCGCTTCATTTCTAACAACACGCATGCCGCGACCACCACCACCACCAGCTGCTTTAATAATAAGTGGATAACCAATTTCTCGAGCGATTTGTAAACAATGATCATCCTCTTCGGTAACAGGCCCACCTGAGCCTGGAACACAAGGTACGCCCGCTTGCTTCATAGCTTTAATAGCAGAAACTTTATCGCCCATTAAACGAATATTTTCAGCGTTAGGGCCAATAAAAACAAAGCCACTTTTTTCAACCTGTTCAGCAAAATCAGCATTTTCAGCTAAAAAACCATAGCCTGGATGAATAGCACTAGAGCAAGTAATTTCTGCAGCACTTAACACAGCGGGTATGCTTAAATAGCTATCAGCTGGAGAGGGTGGGCCAATGCAGACTGATTCATCGGCTAACAGCACATGCTTTAATTCTCGGTCAGCTGTAGAGTGAACAGCCACTGTTTTAATGCCTAATTCTTTGCAGGCGCGCAAGATTCGTAAAGCAATCTCGCCACGGTTGGCAATAAGTATCTTAGCGAACATTAATGAATCCTTTTAATCTTCTATCAAAAATAAAGCTTGGCCAAATTCAACTGGTTGGCCGTTTTCTGCTAATCTTGCGGTAACGGTTCCAGCTTTATCAGACTCAATTTGATTAAACATTTTCATGGCTTCTACGACGCAGAGTACATCACCGACTTGGACTTTTTGACCAATGGTAACAAAAGGTTCCGCACCAGGAGAAGACGCAATGTAGAGAGTGCCTACCATAGGTGAAGTAACTTCATGTAAGTTTTTTTGGGTTTTTACTATTGTCTCTTTAGTATCTGAATTGGAGGTAGTGACAGCAGTAGATTCTGGAGATTTGGCTGGTTGAGTAATGGGCGGCATAATAAACTGAGGCATAGCAGTAGGCGGCATTTGTCTGCTGACTCGCACCGATTCTTCACCTTCATGAATTTCAATTTCGGTAACGCCGGTTTCATCAATAAGCTCAATGAGCTTTTTAACTTTACGAATATCCATGATTACTCCCGTGCTAGATAATGTTCAGCTGCTTTTAAAGCTAATTGATAGCCTAATGGTCCAAAACCAGTGAGGGTGCCATAGGCGATATCTGAGAAATAGGATTGATGACGAAAGATTTCTCGAGCATAAATATTACTTAGGTGGACCTCAATAAAAGGGATTTGAATAGCCAATAAAGCATCTCGTAAAGCAATACTGCTATGGGTAAAGGCTGCTGGGTTAAAAATAATAAATTTAATGTCCTGACTAGGAGCCTGCTGGATTTTTTCCAGTAGCTCGTGTTCAGCGTTGCTTTGAAAGAAAACTAAGGGATGGGTTGCTAGCGCTTGCAGTTGTGTGTTAATTTCGCCTAGGGTAGAAGAGCCATAAGTATCAGGCTCTCGGCTGCCTAATAAATTTAAATTTGGGCCATTTAGAATTAAAATTTTGGTCATCAACTACTAATGTTAAGTTTCAAATTTAAGGTTATTTATGGAAGATATTAGCATATTCGCAGCAGATAGCGACATTTTTTCGAGGTAAACCATGAAAAAACAACATCATCCAGGGTTTTTAGGGCTAGTTGATAGCATCAGGTCAAATATCAAGCAAGTTGCAGTAGAAGAGTTATTAGCCAAACTCCAGCTGGCTGATCAATTTTATTTAATCGATGTACGGGAAGATTGTGAATGGCAAGCAGGCCATATTAAAAATGCTTTACACTTAAGCAAAGGGGTTATTGAAAGTGATATAGAGGCTAAGATTCCTGATTTGGAAGCTGAAATAGTGTTGTATTGTCGAGGAGGTTTGCGCTCATTATTGGCAGCTGATGCTTTGCAAAAAATGGGCTATAAGCAAATTTTTTCTTTAGCAGGGGGAATTTATAACTGGGTAGAACAAGGGCAGGTCATTGAGGGTAGATTGATGTTGGCTGAAGAACAAAAGCAGTTAGCTGAACAAAACACGGGTGTTAATACAAGTAATTGATTTTAAGGAAAAAATAAATAAAATCTTGTTCTTAAATAAGTGTATAATTATAGTATAAGTTGCTTTTTCTTGTTATTGACAAGGGCGAGGTGAAGAATGAAAAAATTAATACCAATAATTTTGACTACTGGTGTATTAGGGATGAATAGTTTAATGGCTTTAAATATCCCCATTACTGCAGAGCAAACGGCTGCGCTTTCTTTAGGAATAGCCATACAGTGTTGGAATCAATTTGCTTCTAATAACGCTTATCCAACGAGCTTTCCTTTAGTTTCAGCGGCTGATTCAGGTAGTTTAACCTTAAATGGTGGGCAAACTATCGAACAAGTTTATAATCAAATCGTGTATTTAGGAACAGGCGGCGCCAGCTATAACAATAATGGTAAAAACAGTCAAAATTATGGGCCTTTTACCATTACTTATATTCCTACCAGTATCAATAATGGGAATTGCGTGCTGACAGCAGGGAAAGACCAGATTACTGCTAAAGGGACCAGTAATGGAACTAGCTTAATTTTTAAATAATTAGCTTATTTTCCAACAAGCCGGTTTATTGCCGGCTTGTTGTTTTATCTTATTAAAGTTGCTAAAGCCGCTAGGCAGTCAATAATGTATTGAATATATTCATGATTAAGCTATAATTTGGCAAAAATTTGGATAGACCATGAGAAATTTGTTTACTGATCATCCACATAGTGTTGGTGAAACTTATTTTCAGCACTTGTACTTTGCGGTAGTTTTTTCTAGAAAGCTGATTGTAGCAGGTATAGCTTGCGCTATACACGCGATTTTCCCTTTTGTTTTTAAAACCATAGCCAGTAAAACAGTCGCAGAAATATCGGTTCAATTATCACAAACTGCAAGGCAAAAGGATTTTGAGCAAGCGCTTGATGATTGTGCTGCCAAAAGTCAAATTGAAACAGAAAAACTCTAAAAGTAGAGAGCTAAATGAAAATCTATAATTGGGTAGTTATTGGGGCAGGCCCTGCGGGTATTTTAGCAGTTGGGAAACTATTGGATGCTGGGATTGCAGCGCAGGAAATAGCCTGGATAGATCCTGAATTTTCTGTTGGTGATATGGGAAAGTACTGGTATCAGGTACCCAGCAATACGCGAGTGAAATTATTTAATAAATTTTTAAATACTGCGCAAGCATTCAATTATCAGAACTGTCCGCAACAATTTGTACTTCAGGCGCCAGCAGAAGAAACTTGCCTATTGAGTGAAGTTGTTGCACCATTATTGTGGATTACTCAATCACTAGGTGAACAAGTTGCTAGTTTTAAAACCCGTGTCAATTTTATCAAATGGCAGCAGGGCCATTGGCTGCTTGAAGGGGCCGATGCACAGTCTATTTCAGCGCAGAATATTATTATGGCAACAGGTGCAGAACCTATAACCAAATTAAAAGAGCTTAATTCAGAAAGTAAAATAATTCCTCTTGCGGTGGCATTGAATCCTGATTTATTAAAAAATGCCGTAGAAAAACACGATAAAATAACAGTATTAGGTTCCTCTCATTCTGCAGTATTGGTGTTAAAGAATTTGTTAGATCTACAAGCTGAGCTTGAAATTATAAATCTTTATCGTAGCCCACTATGTTTTGCAGTCGACATGCAAAGCTGGATTATGTTTGATAATACAGGATTAAAAGGTTTGGCTGCTAAATGGGCTAAGCAATATTTATTAAAAACGATACCTGAAAATTTAAAGCGCTTTCATAGTGCTGAGCCTGAAGCACTGAAAGCTTGTTATATAGATAATAAAGTAATTTATGCTGTAGGATTTGAAACTAGAAAAATTCCAATCGAAGGTTATCCCCATTATGGTTATGATAATAAAACCGGTATTATAGCGCCTGGTTTGTTTGGAATAGGGATTGCCTTTCCAGAGTTAGTGGAAGATCCATTAGGTAGAACAGAATACAATGTAGGGCTTTATAAGTTTAGTGTTTATATTGATAAAGTGTTGCCTATTTGGTTAAACTATTCAGCTAAATAATAGCTGGGTATATTAATTATTTTGAGCAAAAATAATTAAGTAACTCTCTTTATTCTTAATAGAAAGTTCTATTTTACCGTAAGGTGTTTGCTGTAGTGTTTTAACAAGTTTAACTTGATTTTAAATAATATAAACTGTGCAATTAAAAATTTACCACTAGAAATTGGAGTTAGTATGAAAACAGTATTGTGTTTTGGCGATTCAAATCTCTGGGGGAATAAGCCTGGATCTTTTAATCCGACTACAGGCTTGTCAGGTCGTTTTGCTCGTTATCAGCGATGGACCGGGCTCCTACAACAAGAGTTAAAAGAGTATTATATTATTGAAGAAGGAATTAACGGTAGGACTACTATTTTTGATGAAATTTTTCCAGGACGACCTTATAAGAATGGTTTAGCCTTATTGCCGGCATGTCTTGATAGTCATTATCCTATTGATTTAATCCTCCTTTGGTTAGGAACCAATGATACAAAAATTCAGTTTAAACAATCAGCAACAATGATTGCAGAAAATTTACGTCAGTTGGTAAAGGTAATAAAAAGTAGTGATAAAGGCTCCCAAGGTTTGCCGCCAAATCTATTGATTATAGCGCCGCAACCTATTATTAATATTCTTAATCTTCATCCACAGCTAGATGAGTTTTCTATAGAAAAATCTAAATGTTTCGGAAAACTTTATCAGCAAATAGCAAATGAAGAGGCGTGTGCTTTTTTGGATGCTGGGAAGTTTGTCACCTCCAGTCCAATCGATGGTGTCCATTTAGATGAGGAACAAAGTAAGATAATTGCAGAAGCTATAGCTACCAAAATAAAAGAACTTTTAAAATAAATCTGATAAAAGTTTTATGAAACAGCAATCTAAACGTAATATCATTGCCTGTATTATTGGTAATATCATTGAATGGTATGAGTTTACTTTATTTGCTTATCTTGCGCCGGTAATAGCAGTTTTGTTCTTTCCTAATGAAAATAAATGGTTAGGCCTTTTATCAACGTTTCTTATTTTTGCAGCAGGTTTTATTGTTCGTCCTTTGGGTTCAATTTTATTAGGTCACTTAGGAGATCGTTTAAGTAGAGCCAAGACATTAAAACTAACTATTTTATTGATTTCACTTTGTTCAATTTTTACAGGGCTTTTACCAACTTACCAGCAGGTAGGTATGATGGCCACACTGTTATTAATCTTATGTCGTTTATTACAAGGTTTATGTATTGGTGGTGAATTTGCTGGCGCTATGATTTATTTGGTAGAGTCGGCGCCGGCTGAGCGTCGAGCTAGAGTCAGTGCTATGACTAATAATGGTAGTAACTTTGGAGTTTTATTAGCTATTGGTAGTTGTGCAATCTTAAGTAGTGGGATGTCCAATATTGATTTTGTTAAATATGGTTGGCGCCTACTGTTTATTCTTGGTGGAATATTGGGAATGTTGGGCTTATGGTTAAGACGAGATATCACTGAATCGGAAGTTTTTATAGCTTTAAAAAGAAAAATAACAGAGAAATATTTACCAATTAAATATGTATTTAAATATCAATTTGCTGTTATGGTTAAAATAGGGTTGTTACTAGTGATTAGCGCTTGTGGTAGTTATGTTTTAATGGGTTATTTATCCACCTATTTGCATGTCTTTTTACAAATTCCTTTAGCAAAAGCTTATCAATTACAAACTATTTTTATTGTGTTGAGTTTATTATGTGTACCGATTTTTGCACGGTTATCCGATCGCTATGGTAGGAAAAGTATTTTATTATTTTCTACCTTGGGCTATTTAATTTTTTCGTTACCAGTTTTTTATTTGTTGCAACAGACCCAGGTTTGGTGGCTGTTATTACCATTGGTTATTTTTTATAGTGCCGAACAAGCTGTGATGCCAGCGACTATTGTTGAAATGTTCCCAGGAAAGGGTCGTTATACTGGAGTTTCAATCGCTTATAATTGTACAATGGCGCTAGTTGGTGGAACTTCTGCGTTAACTAATACTTGGTTGATTGCTTATTTTAATAATAAACTTTTTATTGCTTATTATGTAATGTTTTGTGCTTTTATTTCTTTGCTGATAGCTGTATTTTTCTTATCTAGTCATTATGGGGTTAAACAAGATTTAGAAGCAATTTTGTATGAAACTGGATAGTAAAATTTATTCAATAGGTTAAATTAAATTTTATTATTGTTTAGTGTGAGATACTAAGTGTTCTATAAGAGTAGGCGGCTATTGTAGTTTCTTCAATAGTTGTGTTAGTGCGCTCTACTATGGCTATTTCACTATGATAACAATTCACAATGAGTTTTTTCATAATAAATATTTGTTATTTAAAAATTACCCAGTACCAGCACCAGGGCTCTGTGGCCTTACACTAGCAGCAGCTTCGCTAACCCCAGGCAATGGGGGTCCAGGAGGTGGTGCAGCTAAAGCTTCTGACAGTCCTGCACTAACTCTGCGACGACCACCTCCTATATCACCAGCACTTCCAGTTTGCATACTTTGTAATAAGCTCATACTAGCTGAGGTAGCAGAAAAACTACCTGCTCTTGTAGGAAGGTGAGCAGCTGTTCTTGCGGCTTTCGCGCCTCCTCCGTACAAGGTGGTACGAGATGCTACAAGTCCAGTAGGAACAGCTGGAGGCCCCGCCGCCGCTCTAGCAAGTGGCAGCCTAGAAAAACCAAATTGGCCCACATTTCTTCCTGTGTCACTTAATATGCCTAACGCTGCCCTAGCGGTGGGTAAAGAAGCAGCGGAATTGGCTCTTGTTAAAACTCCTGTAGGCACTTCTTTTAAAGGAGGGCGCCCTCCTACTCCTAATGCGCTAGTTCGTTGTGGTAAAGCAGCGGCACTGCTAGCAGCAGGCGGCTGTGCTTTCTCATCTGTCCTTACTGTAGAAACTAAATCTACAGCAACTGTATCATCATGAGCTCCATCTTCTCCACTAGCGGCAGAGTCTGTGCTGGGAACTAATACAGAGCAAATACTTGCTCCTAAGTGGAAGGCTAAAGTTCCACCTGAGTTTTGACTTTGTAATGATGATCTAAGAGCAGCAAGACCCGATCGTGCAGAGGGAGGATCAACTAATCTAACACCGCCCCCTGTGCCCTCTGCTGCTGGTTCTGCTATAGCTGCATCACCCGGAACACCTTGGCTTCCAGGTGTATCCGGACTTAATACATCGGCACGAGCAGGTGTGACTCTACTACCACGAGGAATTGATTTGGCTGTTGCTGACCGTCTAGGATGGTCAGCTGGTTTTGCTTGAGCATCTTGGTCTGCCGTAAATTCTCTTCTAGCTCTTCCAGCATCGTCTTCCTCATCACTATGAGAAAAGGTAGACAAAGGAGTTCCTTGATTGGCGCTACCTGCTGCTGCAGGAGCACCTGTTGAAACTCTAGATGGTCTTCTTGGAGTAAATAACCCTTCACCACTTGGAGCTGCAGTGCTTGCTAAAGCTCCTGTGTCTGTAGCACTAACTGCAGCATCAGTTGGACCACCACTACCTGCAACGACTAAATTTTGAACGCTTATTGAAGGTGATAGAACCATTACAGAAGAAACAGCTCTTGTTAAGGAGGCTCCTTCTCCCGAAGTGGCAACGTGACCTCCACGTTGTTCACGTAAATTTCCGAGGTTTCCTCCTGTTAAACGAAGAGCTGATCCACTAGGTGATGTAACAGCTCCAGTTTTTACTAAGGGAGCCCCAGAAGTACCTCTTGGTGGAGAGGTAGGTTTTGCAGCAAGTCTCGATGCTGACGACGACCCACTCGGTAATGCTGAAGCGCTTGCACTGCCACCTCTGCCTGCTTCCCCAGCGCCTCCTGCTGCAGCTGCAGTTCCTTCTTTTCCTTCAGCTGGTTCTCGGTGTAAATCACTTAAGACTCTTGAAGAAGTACCTCTTGGTGGAGGGGTAGGTTTTGCAGCAAGTCTCGATGCTACCCCACTCGATAACGCTAAAGCGCTTGCATCGCCACCTCTGCCTGCTTCCTCAGCGCCTCCTGCTGCAACGCCAGTCCCAGCATGGTCCCCACTCAAAGCAGTAGCTAGTGGCCTTCCAGTAGTCGAAGTTGTGTCTTCTAATCCAACTCCACCTGCTTTTGCACTGGCGCTTCCTCTTCGAAAGCGTGATGTGGCTATAGTTGCAGCTGCAGCTGCGTGTTGAGCTAAGATGGCAGGATCAAGTAAAGGATTAGTTGTTGGTTTTTTTGAGCTTTCAACTAATCTTAAAAGCTGTGCCTCTGATAAGAAAGCAGTGGCTGGAAGAATATGACGATCTTGACGCCAGCATGAAAATAAAAATCTAAGCATTGGTAAACCAATTAAATCGATGCCAAATAAAGATAAAGCTGCTTTGAGGAAATTAGGATTTGCCGCTTTTAAAAAGGCTTCACTATAAATATCACCTAATTTATCTAGCGCACAAAAAAATACTTCATCATGATTTGTGAAAGGTCCTAGCTCTAGAGCGCTTAGAGAATCCATAGTATCAAGAGTTGCTTCACAGTCATCTATAATAGTATCAAAACTGTTAGCTTGTTGAAGTTTTTTAACAGCTTTATTGAGATAAAAACCCAAAAGCATAATAGCAGGAACTGAAAAGAACCTATCAGGTATTTGATAATAGAATATTCCTTGATTACCACTGATTCGATTTAATTGGTAATGCCGTATTATATAAGAAGTTGGGTAAACTGCTTGGCTTACAAATAACGAACCTACAGCAATAGTTAAAGCTGGCGAACTCTCTTGTAAAGCAGTGAGTCCACCTGTTAATACCGCAAAAAAGCTTCTTACTAAATTTTCCAGCCATCCCCATTTGTCTATCCAGGCTCTATTAAAATCATCATCATAACCCGCTTCACTAAAAAAACGGCTGTAATTTTTATTAGCTTCATTGACTAAATTTAATGTTAAAACTGCAAAAGCAACAAAAAATAATGCTGTGAAAAGTCGAGAAAGCGAATGAAAGTTAAGAGGAAATAGTCTATCAACTTGAATTTCCGGACTTTTTTTAGCTTTTTGGAAAATATATTCTGGGTTATCTAAAATGCCTATAGATCCTAAAAATTTTACCACACCAGATTTAGGCGGTAGCTCAAGAGGTATTTCTTCCCTACTACCAAAAGTGCCGGCTTCAGGACCAACTCCAATCCCTGCTGTTAATAAAGGTTGACGTGTGCCTCCCATAGAGCCCCTTCTCCCAGCATCTCCTCTTTCTCCTCCGCCTTGTCCAGCACGCGAACTAAAACCAAGTTTTGGTGGCATAATAATCCTCTTTCCAGCAATGTTGCCGTATGTTGCATACGGAAATTAAAATTGTGCAAATAATAACATCAATGGCTTAAAAAACACTTAAGTAAAACGATAATTCTTTTCTAAGAAAGTGATTTATTTCAAATAAAAGGTTTAATCGGTAGAGTATTTATTAATATTACTTGTTAAATTAAAACCTTATCTTGAGTCTCTAGGCTGTTTTTAGGATAATGAGGCTAGTCAGAAATGAGGGTATTAGTCGATGAGTCAAGATAAAGGGCTAAGAGCTTGTGAAACAAAAGCGTATAAAGTATATCATAAAGATTTGCCTGCCAGTTGTCCTCTGCCTGCGATGCGAGTCTGGGATGCTCATCCTAGAGTTTATTTGCCTTTAGAAGAAATTGGTCAAAAAGCCGTTTGTCCTTATTGTGGGGCAAACTATGAATTAGTTGAAGCTTGATTTTAAGCATCACAGTCGAAAGGAAAAACGTGGCGACAGAGAAAATATTAATCGTTGGGCCTGCTTGGATAGGCGATATGGTCATGGCTCAGACTCTATTTAAAACTTTGCGACAACAATATCCCTTAGCCGAACTTCATGTACTAGCGCCAGATTGGACGCGTGCTTTATTAAGCCGTATGCCAGAAATTAATAAAGCTATTAGCTTACCGTTTGCTCATGGTGAACTTAATTTAAAAAAACGTTGGCAATTAGGTCGTAGTTTACGGCAAGCTAATTATAGTCAGGCGATAGTCTTACCCAATTCTTTTAAATCGGCGTTAATTCCTTTTTTTGCAGGCATTAAAAAGCGCATTGGTTGGCGTGGAGAATTTCGTTATGGATTATTAAGTGAGTTACGAATTTTAAATAAAACCCAATACCCTTTAATGATAGAACGTTTTATGGCTTTAGGAGTACCATCAACGCAATTATTAAAAAAACCTTACCCATTACCACAGTTAATAATCAATCACGATTCATTGCAAGCCGTTGCTAATAAATATCAGCTTCAGGTTGATAAGCCTATTATAGCTTTATGTCCAGGTGTGGCCTTTGGCCCCTCTAAACGATGGCCGGCAGAATATTTTGCAGAGGTTGCTAAATCAAAACTACAAGAAGGTTATCAAATTTGGTTATTTGGTTCTTTGGCAGACAAGCCTTTAGCAGAAATAATTCAAGCACAAAATAATAAGCGATGCGTCGATTTATGTGGTGGAACTAGTTTAGCTGAAGCTATTGATTTACTGTCTTTAGCTAAACTTATTGTTACCAACGATTCCGGGTTAATGCATATTGGCGCAGCATTACACAAACCATTGATTGCTATTTATGGTTCTACTAGTGCTGATTTTACACCGCCTCTCGGAGATAGAGTAAAAATCTTAAATCTAAACTTAGCGTGTAGTCCTTGTTTTAAACGTGAATGTCCATTAGGCCACTTACGATGCATGAAAGATTTAACGCCAGAGCAAGTCATAACAGCTATAAAAGAGTTTATATAAAGCAAATGAAAGTATTAATTATCAAAATGTCTTCCTTAGGCGATATACTGCATACTTTGCCGGCGTTAACGGATGCAGGAATTAATTTGCCTGGCATTCAGTTCGATTGGGTAATTGAAGAGGCTTTTGCTGAAATACCTGCTTGGCATCCTTTAGTGCGACGAGTCATTCCTATTGCTTTTCGCAAATTAAGAAAAACACCTTTACAATCTTTATTTAGTAAAACTTGGCGGAATTTTCGTCAGCAGTTGAAGCAAGAACGCTACGATTTAATTTTGGATGCACAAGGATTATTAAAAAGTGTTTGGATTAGTAGTATGGCACGAGGTCCAAAAGCTGGGCTTGATAAACATTCTGCTTGGGAACCTATCGCTAGTCTTTTTTATCAGCGCAAATATGCGGTTAATCCAGCTCAACACGCAGTAACTCGAGCTAGAGAATTATTTGCCAAAGCATTAGGGTATGGTAAACCTCAGAACGTAGCTACTTATGGTATTAGTCAAGATAGGTTTAGGACAAAATCTATACCTTATAAGCAGTATGTGGTATTTCTCCATGGTACTACTTGGCAAACTAAATTGTGGCCAGAAAATTATTGGCAGGCTCTGGCCAATATCTTGTCTGCAGCAGGGTATCAAATTTTACTACCGTGGGGAAATGAGGCAGAACAGGCTCGGGCTGAACGAATTGTTAAGTCTTGTGTTACTGCTCAAGTTTTACCAAAGTTAACGCTTACTGAAATGGCTACTATTCTTTGCAGTGCTAAGGCCGTGGTTGCAGTCGATACGGGGTTAGGGCACGTAGCAGCGGCTTTAGGTAAGCCAACGGTTTCTTTGTATGGACCTACTGATCCTAAAGAAATAGGAACTTTAGGCGACAACCAAGTACATTTGTCAGCAAATTTTCTTTGTGCGCCTTGTTTGCAACGGTTTTGTACTTATCAAGGCGCAAGCGATGAAAAGCCAGCTTGTTTTACCATGATACCACCTGATCAAGTCTGGCAAACCTTACAGCGTTTTCTTATGACCAAATCTGACTAAGAGAGGTTAATATTAATTAATCGCTAGTATTGAAGTTTCAAATTCACTTCCCTAGAATCAGATCATTTTGTTAGAATCGATTAATTTAATGTAATAGCCTAATCAAGCAGCTAGTTAATAAGGATTATAAGTGTTACATATAGAGCAACAATTTTTAAACGAGCTACCGGAAGCAAATTTTGCAAGCTTGATGGCTTTACCAGGTAAAGTTTACCGTCAACTTGATAGCCGGCAAACTTTGCGGTTTGAGTTAGCAGGAAAAGGTTATTTTATTAAAAAGCATTTTGGTGTTGGTTGGCGTGAGATCATCAAAAATCTTTATTTGGGTAAACTACCAGTCATTAGTGCAAACAATGAAAGACTAGCATTACAAAAATTAGCAAAACATCAAATTAAGGTACCTAAACTTATTGCTTATGGCAGTCAGGGAACTAATCCAGCTACTAGACAGTCATTTATTATTATGGAAGAAGTGATTCGTGCCATAAGTTTAGAAGATTTGTGTCGTGATTGGGCTAAAAAGAAACCAAACTTTGTATTGAAACAAAGAATAATTCAGCAGGTTGGTTTAATAGTTAATAAAATGCACAGGTTAGGGATTAATCATCGAGACTGTTACCTTTGTCATTTTTTGTTTTATAAACCTTCAGCTAATGAAATTTATCCAACTATTTATCTTATTGATTTGCATCGTGCGCAATTACGGAAACAAGTCCCAGTTCGTTGGATTGAAAAGGACTTGGCAGGTTTATATTTTTCCAGCATGGCCATTGGCTTAACAAAGCGTGATTTGCTGCGATTTTTAGAGGTTTATTTTTGTTTACCCTGGCGAAAGATTTTGCAAATGCATAGTCAACTATTAAAAAGAGTTGAAAATAAAGCGCATTGTCTTTATCAAAAGGAATATAATCAATCTTCCCCATTAACTAGGTTTTTTAAATAATGGCCATAGAGTTAAGTTATTTCACCAATCAACAACAATTCGAGGGGCTAACTTTTAAGAATTTTAAGCCTTTTTTGTTGATTATTAATGACCAAGAGTTTTTAGCTGAAAAAATTATACGCTTGTTGCCTCAAAAACGGTTAGTTTTAAGTGGTGTATGGCAGAATAAAAAAGTTATTATTAAAGTGTTTTTTGATAAACAAGCTAGGCAGCATTTTAATCGCGAACTTATTGGTTATCATCTATTAGAAGAAAAGGGTATAGCCATTGCCCCTGTGTTTTTTGCTAATGAATTGAGTGTAAAAAATGTCTACGCAGTAATTTACTTGGAATTTTATCCTGCCAAGAAAATTTCGCAACTGATTGAGAATGAAAATGAAGAACGTGCCGAGTTTTGGTTGTATCAAACTCAGCAAGTAATAACCAAACTTCATCAGGTGGGGCTTTTACAAACCGATTTACATTTAAATAATTTTGTTTTAGTAGGGGATGATATTTATCTACTAGATTATGCTTCCATCAAACAAGCTACTGATAAAAAAAAGCAATTGGAAAATATTGCATTATTTTACGTACAATTTCCAGCCAATCTGTTTCATTTAATAAAAAAATTGTTTTTTGAATATTGCGTACTTTGTCAACAAAGCAATGATCCGCTATTGGAAAAAAGCCTGTTCACAAGAATCCAGGCACTTTCTTGGCAGCGAGGGCAAGCATTTCAAAAAAAATGTTTACGGACTAGCACAGATTTTGTGGCTAGTCATTCTTCGACACAACTCTCAGTTTATCGGCGAAGCGAAGAACAGCAAATGTTGCTAGCTTTTATTAAAGATCCGGAAAAAATGCTCCATTCATTGCCAACTAAAATACTGAAAGCTGGCAATACTAGCACAGTGTTGCAAGTGATGATGGATGATAAATGGTATATTGTAAAACGGTATAATGTAAAAAGCTGGTGGCATTTTTTCACGCACTGTTGGCGCAAGAGTCGAGCTATTAAAAGTTGGTGTAATGCTAATTTATTACAATTAATGAATATTCCTACTGCCAAGCCACTTGCAGTAATTGAAAATAAAGTTTTAGGGTTAACCACAACTAGCTATGTACTAATGGAATTTTTAAGTGATGAGATTTTATTAGATAGATTATTAATTACTGTTGATCAAGAAATTATTCAACAAGTAATAAAGATATTAAATGAATTAGCTGCATTACAGCTTGCTCATGGTGATCTGAAGGCCAATAATTTTATCATTGCCCAGGAAAGGGCTTATTTAATTGATCTGGATGCGATGAAGCATTATCGAAAAGCTTCACTATGGCGTAGAGCATTTAAAAAAGATATTCTTCGCTTTAGAAAAAACTGGTGGCTATACCCAGAAATTCTACAAGCGTTTAATGTAATTGATAAAGATAGGCTTTAATCAAAACTCTTAAATTATTTAATCCCATTGTGTCTTAATAGGCTATCAATTTTAGGCGCTCGGCCACGGAACTTTTTAAATAACTCCATGGCATCTGCTTCTCCGCCCCGTTGTAAAATATTTTCTTTGAAACTCTTGCCTGTTTCGGGATTAAAAATTCCTTCTTCTTCAAAGCGCGAATAAGCATCACTTGATAAAACTTCCGCCCATTTATAACTATAATAGCCAGCGGCATAGCCACCCGCAAAAATATGAGAAAAACTATGCTGAAAGCGATTAAAGACAGGTGGTGTAATGACAGCAATCTGTTCACGTATTTTATCAAGCAAACTTTGAATTTGATTAGGATGATTGGATTTATAATGGCAATGTAGTTCAAAATCAAAAAGAGAAAATTCAAGTTGTCTTAGCATCATCAGGGCGGAATGGAAATTTTTAGCAGAGATCAGCTTTTTTAATAAAGCGTGTGGTAAACTTTTTTGAGTTTGATAATGTTTAGAAATAAGTGTTAAAGCTTCTTGCTCCCAACACCAGTTTTCCATAAATTGACTGGGCTGTTCGACAGCATCCCAAGATACTCCATTAATGCCAGATACTGCAGCTACCGGTACGGTTGAGAGTAGATGGTGCAAACAATGGCCGAATTCATGAAACAATGTTGTCACTTCATCGTGAGTCATGAGACAGGGGTTATCGCCAACAGGTTGGCTAAAGTTACAGGTTAAAAAGACAGCGGGTATTTGTTTGCTGCTGTCTGCATGTTGCAGATAGGTGCGACATTCAGCCATCCAAGCGCCGCCTCGCTTATTAGATCTTGCATAAAGATCGGTATAAAAATAAGCAATTAATTTTTGATTAGCATCAGTTATTTGATAAAGGCGTACTGAAGGATGCCAGCTAGCACAGTTTTTAATTTCAGTAATATGAAGACCGTATAAGCGAGAAACAATAGTAAATAATCCTTGCATTACGATAGATTCAGGAAAATAGGGCCGTAATTGCTCATCAGAAATATTAAATTGATGTAATTTTAATTTTTCCGCATAAAAATTAATATCCCAAGCTTCTAATTTATCAACTTGATACTGTTTTTTTGCAAAGCGTTCTAAGGTTTTTAATTCCAGAAGTGCTTGCGGCTTGGCACGTTTGACTAAATCATTTAAAAAAGTAATGACTTCATGCGAGCTGCTTGCCATTTTGGTGATTAAAGATAGTTCAGCATAATTTTTAAAGCCTAGCAGTTTAGCGAGTTCTAAACGAGTATCCAAAATTTTCAGCATGACTTTGCTGTTATCCCATTTTTTATTATGAGGACCTTGATCAGAAGCTCTGGTGGTGTAAGCTTCATAAAAAGTTTTTCTTAAATTTCTATCCTCAGCATAAGACATCACAGCCATATAAGTGGGAATATCTAAGGTAAATAGCCAGCCAGTTAACTTTTTTTGATTAGCCTTTGCTTTGGCGGTTTGTAGTATCAAAGCCGGTAAACCGGTTAATTTATTTTTCTGTTTTAAATGTAAAAACCAAGCGTTAGTTACATCTAAAACGTTTTCTTCAAATTTGGTGGAGAGTTTAGTAAGTTGTTGTTGTAATTCAGCAAAACGTTTTTTGTTTTTGCCCGTTAATTCTGCGCCGGCAAGTTTAAAATCACGCAGGGAATTTTGGATAGCTTTTTTCTGAGCAAGACTAAGTTTTTTAAAGTCAGGACTAGCAGCAATTTGCTTAATCACAGCATAAAATTTTTTATTATGAGAAAACTCAATATGGTATTGAATTAATAAAGGCTGACATTGATTATAAATTTTACGTAATTGCTGAGTATTTACTACAGCATTTAATTGTTCAATAGGCGCCCACATATTCTGTAATCTCATTTCCATTTCTTGCAAAGGAGCAAGAAAGTTATTCCAAGAATATTTTTTTTGTTTAAGTAATTGCTGTAGCTGTTTTCTGTTATCAGCCAAAATGGCTTCTAATGCGGGTTTAATATGTTTAGGTTCAATCTGCTTAAATAAAGGTAAAGTGGTATGTTCTAATAAGGGGTTATTGCTCATTGTTTTTCCTATTGACTAGTAAATTATTAATGACTATTAAAAGAAAAATAGTTAACCAATAATCTATTTGATAGTTTACGCTAAAGTATGAAAATAGTAAAAAGTAAGCTACCATTTAAATAATAAATAAGAGGATCTACCATGACTTGTAATGAATTTTATACTTATCTTTCAGCACAAACTGAAGAACTGAAGAAAACTGGTTTATTCAAAGAGGAAAGAGTTATTACCACTCCGCAGCGTGCCAAAATTGGTATTATCAATGGGGAGCAGGCGATTAATTTATGTGCTAACAATTATTTAGGTTTGGCGGATAATCAATTTCTCATTGATACAGCAAAAGCGGCTTTAGATGAATATGGTTATGGTATGGCATCGGTGAGATTTATTTGTGGTACCCAAACTATTCACAAAGAGTTAGAAATAGCGATTAGCGAATACTTAGGTATGGAAGACACTATTCTTTATTCTTCTTGCTTCGATGCTAACACCGGGTTATTTGAAACTTTGTTGGGTTCTGAAGATGCAATTATCAGCGATGAGCTAAATCACGCTAGTATTATCGATGGCGTAAGGTTATGCAAGGCCAAGCGGTTTCGTTATAAAAATAATGATATGGCAGATTTAGAACAACAATTAAAAGAAGCGCAAGACTGTCGTTTTAAATTAATTGCTACTGACGGTGTGTTTTCAATGGATGGCATTATTGCTAATTTATCAGGTATTTGTGATTTGGCGGATAAATACAATGCTTTAGTAATGGTTGATGATTCACATGCAGTTGGATTTATTGGTAATAAAGGTAAGGGAACGCATGAGTACTGTGAAGTCATGGGGCATATTGATATTATCACCGGTACTTTAGGCAAGGCGCTAGGCGGTGCTTCGGGTGGTTATACGAGTGCCAGAGAAGAAATTGTTACTTGGTTAAGACAGCGATCAAGACCTTCTTTATTTTCAAACAGTTTAGCACCAGTCATTACAGCTACATCATTGGCAGTAATTAAGTTGTTAAATAAAAGTGATGAACTACGAATTAAATTACGAGAAAACAGCCAATATTTTCGTGCTGGGATGCAAAAGCTTGGATTTAATTTAGTACCAGGAGAGCATCCTATTATTCCTGTTATGTTAGGAGAAGCTAAGCTTGCTAAACAAATGGCGGATGAATTGTTAAAAGAAGGTATTTATGTCATAGCCTTTTCTTATCCTGTGGTGCCACAAGGTAAGGCTAGAATTAGAACGCAAATGTCTGCAGCGTTGACTAAACAAGATTTAGATAAAGCCTTACAAGGTTTTGCTAAAGTAGGACGAGCACTAGGGGTTATCAATTAAGTAAGAAATAAGGTCTGAGAATGAAGTGTTTAGCAAAACTAAAAAAAGAGCCTGGTATTTGGTTGCATGAAGCTCCGCTTCCCCAAATAGGCCATAATGATGTGCTTATTAAAGTAAAAAAAACAGCTATTTGCGGCACTGATATTCATATTTACAATTGGGATGTGTGGGCTCAGAAAACGATACAGGTTCCTTTAATTACTGGCCATGAATTTGTTGGCACGATTGCAGAGCTTGGAATTGAAGTAAAGGGATTGTCAATAGGCGATCGAGTATCTGGTGAAGGGCATATCACTTGTGGTTTTTGTCGAAAATGTCGTGCTGGGAGACAGCATCTCTGTCGCAATACAGTAGGTTTAGGCGTTAATAGACAAGGATGCTTTGCCGAATATGTTTGTATTCCAGCTAATAATGTTTATCGATTACCTAATGATATTAGTGATGACGTGGCAGCTATCTTAGATCCTTTGGGTAACGCAGCCCATACCGCTTTATCTTTTGATTTAGTAGGCGAAGATGTTTTAATTACCGGGGCTGGGCCAGTTGGTATCATGACAGCAGCGATTGCTGCTCATGTCGGTGCAAGGAAAGTTGTTGTTACCGATATCAACGATTATCGCTTAGCGCTTGCTAAGAAAATGGGAGCGACACGGACTGTCAATATTAAGCAGGAACCTGATTTAAAAGCTATTATGAAAGAGCTCAATATCAAAGAAGGTTTTGATGTAGGTTTAGAGGTTTCTGGTAATGTACAGGCATTTAGTCAAATGTTAGCAACTATGAATCATGGTGGGCATATTGCTTTATTAGGAATACTACCGGACCAAGCGGGTATTAACTGGACAGAGGTTATTTTTAAGGGATTGATCATTAAAGGTATTTATGGACGAGAAATGTACGAGACTTGGTATAAAATGGTGGCGATGTTGCAAAGTGGTTTAAACATCGCTTCAGTCATTACACATGTTTTGCCTATGTCTAAATTCCACGAAGGATTTGATATTATGAGAACAGGGCAATCAGGTAAAGTAATTTTAGATTGGGAAAATTGACTTAATTTATTATTTTATTCATGATGCTTTTAATTTTAAAAATTTTGACTGATAGTTATGGAGCTAATCGACTGCGCTGAAAAACTTCTACGGCCGCATCTGTTGCTTTACTTAACTCTGCATCAAAATTAAATAATTGCGTTTTAATTAGATCAAGGTCGGTATCCTGATTTATAATGTCTTTGCTCAATAGTACCTGTATTTCCAAAATAATTTCATCAACAGCTGATGGGACACTGATAGCAGCGGTTAAGCCTGGGCTAGAGAGGGCTCGAAAATAGGTTTGAGTTTGAGCAATCAGCGTGTCGAGTTCCCTTGACTCTTTTAAACGAGTAAAACGATCGGTTGCTCTTGTGCTGGATTTAGGTATAGGAGTGGCTCGGCCTCTAAAGAATTTAAGTCTAGATAGTTTAGACGCTGCTTCAGAAAGTGCTATAGCTGCTGCAGTTACCTGCTCAGGAGTAGGTGTTCCTAAAATAATAGGGGTGCGTGGCATAAAAAAACCTTTCTTATTGTAATAATCGATATTATTTAAAAGCTTTTTTAAGAATTTGTAAATACCTTATTTTTCAGGTCATGATTAGGATTAATCAGTTCCCAATGAATAAGTAGAAGACTGATAGCCACTACCAAAAGAGGCTGGGGTTTCTTAAATTGGTATCTTGTTAAAAAAGTTTCTATAGCGTTATCAATAGCTGGATTAAACAAAGAAGGATTAATGTTAGCTTTTAATTTTTCAGTATTTTTTCAGATAACTTCTTTTCTGATGGGTCTTCAGGTTGGTCTTTTTTTATAAGCTTAGATTTTGATTGCAAGAGTTTACTAAACATAGTTAAATTTTAATAAAATACCATAATTTAAACAATCAACAAGTTGACGAGTTAAATGCTGCCTGCAGAGGAACACAATTGTAAATAAATTTTATAGTGTTATGCTTTGACTTTACGTATGATAATTTGATTGCTTATTTAGGGAGCTTGTTTATGGCTATTCGTCAGTTTGCAGGTATTACGCCCATTGTTCCTTCTTCAGCTTTTGTAGATGAAATGGCCTTAGTTTTAGGTGATGTGGTGCTAGGTGAGCAGTGTTCAGTTTGGTCAATGACCGTAATCCGTGGTGATGTACATCGTATTAGAATAGGGGCTCGTACTAATATCCAAGATGGTTCTGTGCTTCATGTTACCCATTTTGGCGAATATAATGGAACAGGTTTTCCTTTGATAGTCGGCAATGATGTGACAGTTGGGCACGGGGTAGTGCTTCATGCTTGTACAGTGGGAGATCGTTGTTTGATTGGTATGCATTCTACGTTATTAGACGGCGCTATTATTGAAAATGAGGTGATGATAGGCGCTCACAGCCTAGTTACTCCTGGTAAATTATTAGAAAGTGGTTATCTGTATTGCGGTAGCCCAGTAAAGAAAATGCGTGCCTTAACTTCTCAAGAAATTAAATTTTTACAATACAGTGCTAATCATTACGTGGAGCTCAAAAATAAGCATCAAGGAAAATAAATGGAGAAAGTATGCGTAAAACTTTAATAGGGCTGCTTATTGCTATTATAATTTTTATTTTGCTTTTACCTTATTATCTAGGTGAGGCAATTGCGACTGAATTTAAGGCTCAATTACAAAATTTTAACAAAAGTCCCGATGCAATTTATGCATCAGTAATCAATTACCAAACGCATTGGTTTACGACTGACGCAACAGTACTGATTACTCAGCAAACTCCAATCTTTTTGAAGCAATTGAATCCGCAAATTAAATGGCCTGCACAAATTGTATACCAGCTTCAATTAACAATTAATCATGGCCCTTTTGTTTATATCAATTGTCCGCAACTGAATGTCTCAGGATTGTTTTGGACTAGAGGGATAGCAACCGGTACTATTAAACTCATTTCACCTAAATCAGATATTATTAAAAGTATTCAGGGATTAAATCAACCCATTAAAGTTTTATTAGTTGTTGATATGAATGGTGCCCTACAAATTTTTGCTAAAACAGGCAGTTATCAATTATTGACTGATCAATTAGCGCTAAAGTTTCTAGGTGCAAAAATTCAGCTATTAATTGACAACGCGAGTGGGATAAGTAACGTTTCTCATCTGCAAGGTAAAACTATTTTTTATGGATTAGAAGCTCAATTTCAGCAGGGAAAATTAATCATTTTACCTGCTAGCCTTACTTATAATTATAATACTGTTAACAAACTTTGGTTGGGTAAGAAAACACTTACTATTCCTGCGATCAGTTTAATCAGCCCACAAGGAAAACTGTTGGTCTCAATTAGTAATGTAAATTTTGCCACGACTAGAGAGCGAGAGGCTAATACTTTAACAGTGAAACAGCTACTTTCTATTGACCATTTAATTATTAATAATAATGTTATCAAAAATATTCAAGCTGAATTTGAAATAAATAATGTAAAAATAATGCCAGTGATTGCTTTACAAAATATTGTTCGTAATGTGAAAGGCTATTCTCCTCAAAAAGCCAATCAAAATTTTTTAATAGAGTTTGCTAAATTGCTAACAGGGGTTAATGTACAACTCAATTATTTGCAAGCCAATTTTCCGTTTGGTACAATTTCAATGCAAGGTATATTAACATTACCCGCTACTGTTCCGGTAATGCCTGCTCCAGCTAAACTAAAATATTTATTTAATAATGCAGTAGGACAACTGCAAATCAAAATGCCTATTACCATTTTACAACCAGGATTATTTATGCAAGAGCCAGGACCTGTATTACCGGTGGGTACACCTGTAATGACACGGCCGAATTTTATTGATTTAATGTCGGCTTTAGCTAGCTCAGCCTATGAGAAAAATTATTTAATCAAAGAAAATGGTCAATTGATTGCCAACTTGGATTATAATCAAGGAGCATTAGTTGCTAATAATATACCAGTAGATTTTAAGTTAACCGTCTCCAGCGGACAAATTAAGCAATGAATTTATTTTCTGCCTAGTTTATAATAAGCATTATTTTGAATATTTAACAGTGTGCTAATAAAATTAGAGAGAGACTAATTTGCTAAGAACACCGTTAAACAAAAAGTTTGGTGAGGAAAATATATGACTAGACTAGCAGTAAGAGAAAACATGATAAGTGTGATGTGGCCAGCAAAACGATCTTTGCTTAAACAAGGAATATTAGTTTTATTCGGAAGTTTAGTTATTGCTGCGGGATCACAGATTGCCATTCCCTTAAATCCAGTTCCTATTACCTTACAAACTTTTGCGGTGATGTTAATTGGTTGTTTATATGGTGCTCGACTAGGATTAATGAGTGTAGCGCTTTATTTAGCTGAGGGTCTAATGGGTTTGCCAGTTTTTGCAGAATGGCATGCAGGTATAGCAGTATTGTTAGGGCCTGCGGGGGGGTATCTTATAGGCTTTCTACCAGCGGTGTGGGTGAGTGGTTATTTATTAGAAAAAGGTTGGGCAAAGAAAAGTAGCTTAGCTTTTTGTGCAGCTTTATTGGGCGATCTTTGCATTCTATTGCTCGGGGTTATAGTGCTTGCAAAATGGGTGGGCTTAACCATGGCAGTACAAGTAGGGTTAATACCTTTTATTGGAATTGAATTAATAAAATTAATGCTGCTTTCTTTAGTTATTCCTTTCTGTTGGCGTCGCAATAAACAAGCATAACAGTTAAAACATTTCTAAAGGATCAACGTCAAGTGACCAGCGAACTTGTCTCGTTGTTTTTAAACTTTCAATTTCTAGCATTAAGCGGGTTAATAACTGTTGTAGCGGTTTTCGTTGCTCGGCTTTTAATAATAGTTGATAACGAAATTTGCCTGCACGTTTTGCCATGATAGCTGGGGTGGGACCTAAAGCTTCAACTTGGCTAATTTCTGGAAGCTTTTCTAAAAGAGTTTTTATTTGCGATAAAAATTGTTCAGGTAAGTGAGATTGCGTAGATTCAGCGCGTAGTAAAGCAAAATAGCTATAAGGTGGTAAATGACAAAGTGCTCGCTCTTTTAATAAATTCTCAGCAAAAGTATGATATCCTTGTTGGATGAGCTCGAGTAGTAAAGGATTTTCAGGCTGATGAGTTTGGATGAGTACTTCACCAGATTGCTTTGCTCTACCGGCTCGCCCCGCAACTTGTACAACTAATTGCCCCATTCTTTCAATAGCACGAAAATCACTACTATAAAAGCCACTATCAGCATCAATAATCCCAACCAAGGTTACATTAGGAAAGTGATGTCCTTTAGCCAGCATCTGAGTGCCCACTAAAATAGCAGGTAAACCTTGATTGATTTCATCCAGTAATTGTTTTAAAGCATGTTTTTTACGTGTGCTATCTCTGTCAACCCGTAAGACTCTATGAGTAGGGAAATATTGTTGCAAAGTTTCTTCAATTCGCTCTGTGCCAGTTCCTAGAGCAATCAATTCGTTGCTGTGACACTGTAAGCAGAGTTTGGGCAAAGCGCGGTGACTATTACAATGATGACAAATTAATTTTTTTTGACTTTGATGAAGCGTGTAATTGATATTGCAGCGTTGGCATTTGCCAATCCAGCCACATTGATGACAAAACAAGCTTGGTGAAAAACCCCTGCGGTTTAAGAATAACAGTACTTGATTATGTTGTTGAAGGTGTTGTTTTATCTTTTTTAATAAAGGTTCGCTCATTCCTGCTTGTAGACTTTTATTACGTAAATCAATCAGCTGGTAGTGCGGTAAGGGAGCGGCGTTACTGCGTTTAGCAAGTTGTAACAGAGTATAACGTTTAGAGGCGTTCAATAAACTTTCTAAAGAAGGGGTGGCAGAACCCAAGACAATGGGAATTTCTTCGGTTTGGGCTCTTAAAATAGCAAAATCACGGGCTGAGTATCTAAATCCTTCTTGTTGTTTAAAAGACAAATCATGTTCTTCGTCTATGATGATAATTCCTGGGTTGGCTAGGGGGGTAAAAATAGCTGAACGGGTACCAATAATAATTTTAATTTGATTGGTTTTGGCTTGTAGCCAGCCTGCTAGGCGTTCTCGGTCAGTTAAACCAGAGTGTAAGGCTAAACAAATATTGCCAAATCGAGTCATAAACCGGTTTATAGTCTGCGGGGTTAAACTGATTTCGGGTACTAAAACAATCGCCTGTTTATTTTGTTGAATAACTTTATCAATAATCTGTAAATAAACTTCTGTTTTACCGCTTGCTGTCACACCTTCTAATAAAAACGTCTGAAACTGATTTAAAGCTTCACTGATCATATTGACTGCGGCTGCTTGTTCTACGTTAAGTGTTAAATGAGTGACCGGATGGTTGTTAAGTATAGGAGTGGGAGTAAAAGCTGTAATTATCTGCTTGCTGAGTAAAATTTTAAGTAGAGCTGAAGGAACTTGCTGCACTTGTAGGGCAGAGGTGCTAAGCGTATGGTTTGTTTGCTGTTGAAATACGTCGATTACAGCTAGTTGCTTGGGCGCACGTGACAATGATTTAAGATTAATTTTACTTAAATCATTCAAGCGATAATGAACCTCAGCTTTTAATTCTGGTAAACTAGGTTTTTTAAGAAGATTAGGTAATAGGTTAAAGCAGACCTCACCTAAAGGATAATGATAATAATCACTCAGCCATTTACAATAGAATAAAAACTGCTTAGAGAGCACAGGTTCAATTTCAAGGTGTTCACAAATGGCTTTTAATTTATGAAGAGGTTGAGCAGTTTCTGACTTTATTTCCCAGATTATCCCCACCATTTTTCTGTTACCAAAGGGTACTATCACTCTACAGCCATTTTGCAGGCTAGTTTTAGGTAAATCACAGTAATAATCAAATAGCCGATATAAGGGCACAGGTAAAGCAATGCTGAGAATGGTTTTATTCATGTTGTAATAAAAAACAGTTATAAAGAGAAAGATTATACCGAATAAAAAAACCCGCGCTAGGCGGGTTTTAATTAATCTAAAAAGTCATCATGTAACGCCTTATAGCGTTTGAATTCTAATAGATCTTCGACAGTTCTGCGTGCATCAGAACGAGCACTAGAAGGATCGTGTCGAGAGCTTAAATGCGAGGAAATATCAAGTTCTTTAGCCAAGGTTGATTCAAAAGCTTTAGATTTTTTTCGCACAGCTAGTCCTCCATAATCAGCTGTTTCTATTATTCATTAAGAACAATAGAAATAGGTCAAACTCCAAAAGCAAGTTTATTTTATACAGTTTTTCAATAACTTGGGAAGTTTTTTTTGTTTTATTTTCGGAAATTGGGTACTATTTAGATAGAGCCAGTAGAAAAATGGCTATAAAATAACCAATATAGAGAGTTTTTTATGGAAGAGTTTGATAATTATAAAATATTAATGGCTAAACTAGCCAAAACCTTCACTCAAGACATGCATTTTATTAAAGATTTTAAATTTGAAGTTGTAGAGTTTAACGAAGAAGAGGTGGTACTTAAATTCCTTATGCAAGAAAAGCTGCATGGCAATATGCTGCAAGGGATTTTGCATGGTGGCGCAACAGCGACTGTATTAGATACAGCAGGAGGTATGTTGGCCATTGCCGGTACCTTCGCTAAACAAAAGCATGCCAGTATTGAAGAGCAGTTAGCTAAAATTGCCAAGGCAGCGACTATCGATTTGCGGATCGATTATTTACGACCAGGTCGAGGTAAGTATTTTTTAGCAAAGGCCAAAATGGTTCGTTGTGGCAATAAAATCATTGTTATCGATTCTTATCTTTATAATGATGTTGATTCATTAATTGCCAGAGGTATTGGTACTTATTTGGTAGATCATTAATCAGATTTTTTTATCCAAATAATTTTTTTAGAACCAGATTTAGAAGAAGCTTTATTATCAATAGCTTCTTGTTTATAACCACAGTGTACACATTCTGCAAAATTTTTATTGGCAATAGAATAAACTACTGTTTTGTCAGGTAAGCCACACTTTGGACAGATTGCGCCAGCAATAAATCGCTTTTTTATAGTCAACTTTCTTTACTCAGGTACTGCTTCGTTTTATCCTAACAGTATACAAGATAAATTACTATTAGACAGAATTTGTTACTAAGAAAAACCAGAAGAGAATAGGATGAATATCGATAAGCCGGTAGAGGCCGACCCCAAAAAACTTATTGCGCTAGCTAAAAACCTGAGTCAGGAAATTGTTGGTCAAGAAACGGCACTTAGCCTATTAGCAGAGCGTTTACCCATTTATTTAATGCATTTAAATCAAAAGCTCGAACTACCTTTGTTAGTATTTTATGGATCCAAAGGGGTGGGTAAAACCACCACTGCAACAGCGTTACAGCAATATCTTTATACTAGATCATTGCTAAGCTTAGATTTAACGCAGTTAACAGAAGCGAATTTAGTAGAAGCTTTCACTAAAGAATCTGCACAGTTAGGGGTTATTTTGCTGTTGAATCTAGAAAATGCGCAGCCGACGTTATTACATAAATTAATTGAACTGGCGCAACAAGGCGAGTTGATTGATAAGCACGGTAAGGTACATAGATTACACGACCGCCTCTTAATTTTTATTTGGAATATTGAACCACAACTTAAGCCTTTAATGTCTATAGCTCAAACTATTGGTGCTAAGACAGAAGCTGTTTCTTTATTACAGCTTGTGGTAAACGATATGCCAGAAGCTGAGCCAGAGCCTGAATTAGCATTAACTGCAAAATTGACAGCAGATTTTAGTAAATTACCCGCAGAATTTGTGCAATATGCTGAATTTATTCCTTTTGAAAAATTAACGAGTGCTAGTTTAGAACAGCTCATTAAAACCTATTTGTCTAAACTTGCGTTACAAATTCGTACTCGTCAAGGGATGGAGCTTAATTATAATGGCCGTTTGCCTGAGGAATTAATAGAGATTTTTAGTTTAGAGGGGTTTTCAGCTGGACAGCTCTATTCTAAATTAGATGAATTAGTTTTGCCTTTAATCAGTAAAGTGCTTTTACAAGCTCCAGAGGAAGCTCAACGCATTAAACTTTATTTAAATAACTTCAATAAACTAGACAGTGATCTGACCTAATTTCTGTGTTTTCTTTTGTTTACAGGATTTATTGTTACCTCCTTAAGATTTCTTTAAGAATCAATGGCTAGAATCAAAATAACAATAATAGTAAAAAGGGGGAGGTACAGTATGGAAGGCGTTACTGTGCTAGAGACTGTAAACGAAGATTTTTGTAATCCTGATGACCTATGGATGATTGATAGGATTAATAAAGCCAGAAAAAAATTATTTGGCTTTTTCTTAGCAATGAATGCTAAAAGACAGCTATATGACAATCCAGAAGACCCTAATTATGTTAAGTATCTACTCCAGCGCCGTCAATATGTTTATGCTAAAATATTAGCGCAGCATCATTACTTAGCGCTTTATGAAGAACTTTTTAAAACAGAGGTTTCAGTAATAAGTGTATCGCAGTTTTCTTTACGCAAACAAATAAATAATGCTATAGAGAAATTACGGACTAGAAATTCTGATACCTTGTTGGCAATAAATATTGATGAACTAATTGCTTTATCCCGTGAAGAATTGACAGCACTGTATGCGCGTTATCAAGAAGCAGGCATTAAAATTTTATTATTATCAGAACAATATTTTGCAGACGATGAGCGCTTGGCTGTTCTTAAAAGTTTTTTCCCAGGAGCACCGCTTATTACCACTGCTAAAGTTGTTAGTATGGCAGAAATAGTAGACACTATTCAAATCGTCTCAAAACAATTTGGCCAGCCTATCGTAAAAGCTGCTCTCTTGACTAGTAATAGTGAAGAATTATTTATTGCTGAACGAGTTTATAAAATTACTAAACTTTCTGAAACAGGAGAAATCTTAGTCAAAGAAAAAATACCTGATTTTGAAGTAGTAAAAGTTATAACTGAGTTAAAATCTAAATTGAAACTTATTGAAGAGATATTGCCCCAACAAATTCGTGAATTAAAGTTAGCGTTTAAAACAGTAAAAGAATCTTTTCCGTCCTATACTGATCAGGAAAGTTTTTTAAGTGCAATAAATGAGTGTCTTGAGCCGCTTATTAAAAAATGCATAAATCTTAAAGAGTATTTATTACCCTCTTTGTATGAAGATTTTACTAATAAATATTTATTAGATCTAGCAGGAGAAATAATCAGTAAAACAATTCAAGGTTGTTTTATTCATCATAGATATGAATATATTGATCAAGCTGCGCAGCGCTTAGGATTATTACTAAACACAGTTTTAACGGATGAAGTCAAGTTAGGGTTAGGGAATTATTATTTTCAATTTTTAAAGCCAGTATTGCTGCAATTTGGTTTTAGTGGAAATAATATTAATGAATTTGGCCAAGCAATTTTAAAATATGTCATTAGTTTTTATAAAAATTTATTTAGAAATGATAAAGCAAATTATAGAAGCAATATGATTAATGCACTGTTTGATTTATTTCAACAATTAATCATCCCTCTCTGTAATGATCCTATTGCTTTATCTTCAGCTAGTCTTTTGGGTCTTCAATCGTATCTCTATGAGCAGCTGTCAATTAGTATTGACGACGAAGTAATAACCTTTACTGAAGATAGCGCTGATTTTCAAATTAGAAAGTTAGTTAATGATCTCATTCCTAGTTTAGTAACGCGAGGTAGCAGTTTACCAGTAGGTCAGACGAGCACGGTTAAATTATTGTTTATTGACTGTGATGGTACATTAATGCTAGGGGCTAAGGAAAATTGTTGTCGACCCAATTTAGCAAGTTATGATGAATGGGCTTGTTTTCTTAATTCTTTAAAAGCAAAAGGTATTGTACCTATTTTGATTTCAAGAAGAATTAAAGGAGGGGGGGAAGTAGATGGTATTCAAGATATTTTGAATCACCCAGAATTGCAAGCTTGTTTTGCTGGCAAAGTTTTGTTAAGTCCTTTAGTACCTAAAGCTTATGCAATGCAACGCATTTATGAAGAATTGATAGCTAGGAGTGTAAGAGGCCTTAATTATGAAATGGTGTTATTGGATGATGAACCAGAAGAGGCAAATTATATAGTCAGGACGAAGCAAGAAACAGGTGTTTCTATGCAAGCAATTAGAGTTTTTGCAGAAGAAGCAAAAGACTCTGAAGATTCTTTTTGGATTAAGCGAGGTTTATATATTGCTAATGTAAAATATTTGGTTACCTTGTGTAGCCCATTGAATGTTGAAGCGTTATTGAAACAAATTATTAGCATTATTTCACTTAACAAACTTTTTGCTGTGACGGTTTTGGAAGGAGAAAAAGATAAGTTTTTGAGCCAAAGAATTTTTGATTTAATGAATGTTGTTGTGCAAAATATTTTGCGAAGAAATACTACTTATCAAGAAGAAATGCTTACGGCTTTAAATTTTTTACTAGCGCAAGGCGAGCGCTATTTGTTAAGTGAACATAGATTCTTATTACATGAAATTTATGTTGCTAACTGGCAAGCGCTAAAAGTCACCGCTGCAGAAGCGGTTCAACCTCAGATAGCAAGTCATATAAAGGAAGTTACTAGTCTTTTAATCGGCCCTATTAGCGTAGCCAGCAGTAGTATGCATTCTAGTGTTTCTTTAAGTAGTGGAGCTGAGAGTGACGAAGATATCAGTACAGAGGCTGAAGCTGGAATTGGAGCAGGAGCAGGAGTAGATGGGCCAGCTTGTCTTTTTAAAAGTGCTAAAAATTCTGCTACGTTAGCCAGCCCTAGCGACAAACCCCCGATAACAGTATTTTTTGAGCGTAGGCCGTCTGTCCATGCAGAGGAGGCTAGCAAACCTGCCATAGCTCATCAGGCTGCAACAGTATAGTAAGGAAGATTATGGTGGAATTGTTATATGATTTACTTGTTGCTGTTAATAGTACTTTTTTTAATAAAGAATTTCAGCCTTGGCTTTGTCAAGAAGAGGCGGAGAAATATCTAGCTTCCTATCTTGCTTATGAAGATGAAAATCAAGTTGTCCCTTATTTATCTGCTCCAATAGGGAGGGTAATGAGCGCTGCAACAGCTGCCTCGGTTGTGAGTGAAGGAAATGAGGATTGTGGCGAGCAAATTCAATTAAGTCAAAAGTATTTAGCTCAGCGAAGGTTATATGTAATTAGTAAATTAAGAGCTCATCATCAAGTTCTTGCTATTAATAGTAAAGCTATTAATGAGCAGTTAATGAGTTTGCATGTTGATGGTATTGATTGGTTGCAATTTTCTGTTTTAGTGCAAATAAAGGCTGTTGTTAAAATTCTTTCTGAACATGATGTCGTGAAATTGCTGGTCATTGATAATGCTGATCTTACTGAAGCAAAAGCAGCTGATTTGAGCCAAGATTATGAAAGGTATAGCAAACAGGGTTATCGTTTGTTATTGATAGCTAGTGAACAGCTTACGCTTGAATGTATGAGTGAGATTAAAGAAAAATACCCAGGTATTGTTATGCTGTGCACACAGGAGCTGGTCTTTTTTTCTGATGTACTAGATATAGTTATTCAATTATTGAAAAAGCGTAATAAGAGAATTGAGAAAGTAGCTTTAATTTCTTCGGATGTGCAGCAGACATTTATTGCTAAAGAAATCCATTGGATTGGTGATCCTGACGAGGCGATTGAGTATTGTTTGCCTGATTATGATTATAGGAACATCAAAATCCCAATAGGGCTTTTTACAGCGGCCATTAATATAGTAGGCTTTACAAGATTAGAGAGTATTATTGATAATTGCATAGTGGGTGGTTTTTTAAGAAGGCATCCACCAGAGGTTTTCTCTGAATTGTTAGGCTTTGTTGTTAGGCAATATTTACAGCAAAAAGGTAGTCAAGGAGCGCAAGTCTATTTTTTAAAGCTTGGTAAAACCTGTGTTGACGATATTATTTTTTATTCTTATTGCAAAGAAAGAGTAATTTTATATCTTAAAGTATTAGCACGTCAGCTTGCTATCCATTTAGATCTCAATGCTAGAATTAACTTGGGTAATTATTATAGCTATCAGTTTCGTGATTATTTTTTAAAAGAATGTCGAATTGAAAGAGAAGATTTAGAAGATTCAAGATTGAAACTTTTTTCGATTACTGATCGTGGTATAGAAAACATCAGATTAGCAATAGAATTTTTTTACACCGCTTTTTCTGATCTTAATTCTGAATGGCAAGTCTATGCCTTAAGCGAAGCGTTAAAACAATTAAACCATACATTAGGAATTTTTTCATTTAGTTATAAAAACGTATTGGCTCTTCAAGATTTACTAAGGAGTCAGGTAGAGTCTTTTTTATCAACAGAACAAATAATAAATTTTTATCATTATGATCTTAGAGTGCAAGTAGATTTGGCAACAGTCAATGTGCTTGCTAAAATTGTTTCTTATTCTCCAGAACAACTTGCTTTAGGTATAGAGATTGCTGTATTCGATTTTGATAATACATTGATGGCAGCTGATCAATCTTGTCCTGAGGGGTTTCGACCCAATGCAGCAACTTTGCCTTTATGGATGGAGCTTTTTGAAGCTTTAACACAGAAAGGGGTGATTGTTTTATTAATGACTTCTAGAGCAAGAGGGGTTGGAGAAAGGTGCAAAGAAGTGCTATTTTGGCAAGAGGCTTTTGAGCGCTATATGACAGCAAGCGTCTTTTTAAGCTGTGCGACAGCAAAAGGAGTGGTGTTAAAAGAATTGTTACAGAGAATTCAATATCATTATCCTGGAATAGTAGCGAGAGGATTATTGGTCGATGATCAGTCAATTGAAATAATTATAGCACGGCAACTTTCTACACTACAATTGCCTATCTGTACTTATCAAATGCCAACTCTTTCTTGTGTTACTACTTGGCAAGAATTTAAAAGAACTCCACTCATACAACAGCTTAAATGTTTATATGCCTTGTTTATAGAAGGAGAAGCTGATCGTAGACCTTCTTTAGAAGGAGCTGGTGAAGCAGGAGGGATGCTAGCTTCTTCAGCTTCAGCGAGTAGTGCAATAACTGAGGGTGGATTTTTTTCAGGTCAAAATAGAGGTGAATGTAGACGAGAGTCTCAAGTGAGTGCTGCAGCGAGTTCAACCCCAGCAGGTAGTGTTGAGACTGCTTCTGGTGAGGCCAGTGAAAAAAAAGATGAAGATGAAGAAGAAAATTTACATGAGGTAGAGCTGGTTCATGGCTAATATAAAAAATAAATAAGGTAATTCATTATGCCGTTAAGAAGAAAAAGAAAGCCCCTATTTTTTCGTGATGGAGAAAGCAAGTGGTTTATCGTTTTAGAAACTGATGAGCCGTTGCTTAAAATTATTAAAAATATTTATAATACCCAATGTGCTATGCAGTTGACCCTTGTAGGGAAAGCTTTTTTTCTTACTGCAACCGCAAAATATTCAGACCTATCTAATTTTACAGCTGAGCAATTTCAAATGATGGGTAAAATTGTTGTTGCTAAAATGTTAGGGCTTACAGTCAGTATTACACCTAAAGTCATTTTTGAATTGTTTACTACGAGCTATAAAGATTATATATTACTTGCTGGAGCCGAATGCAAAAAAGAAGATTTAGCAGGGATAGGAGTTGATACGGTTTCTTTGAAAGTCTATGATGAACGAGGTGTTTTAACGGTACTGTGTGCTGATAAATCTGCATATGAGTCAATCTTGACTTTTTTTACGGAAAGTCTAGCACGCAGAGCAGTTAATTTATTAAGTGAGACTGGAGCCCAATCTATTTTCAAAAAAACACATTTTCTTGTGGCTATCAATCTTTTGATAACAATACTGCAAAGCGATAGGGATGGGGCAATCGAAAGATTCACTGAATTTGGAATAATAACTGAAATATTATGTCGAGAAGGAGGGGAAGAAGCAGTTAGCAGAGATCCACGAATTAATTTAACTTTGCTGGGTGAAAGAGCAGTTACGAATTATGAAAGCTATTTAGAGCGAGAAAAACATAGTTTTCCTAGACGAAGTGGTTGGGTAAGGCCTTAAATAATTAAAATTTTTTTAAATAAAGTTAAGTTTTAATTATTAAAACGAAAGTGCATCACATCACCATCCTGGACAATATACTCTTTGCCTTCTAGACACCAACGACCCGCTGTTTTGGCTCCTGTTTCTCCATGATAAGTGATAAAATCATCATAGCTAATGACTTCGGCACGAATAAAGCCTTTTTCAAAATCGGTATGAATAACCCCTGCTGCCTGAGGAGCTGTGGCTCCTTTTTCTACGGTCCAGGCTCTTACTTCTTTGACTCCGGCGGTAAAATAAGTTTGTAAACCAAGTAACTCATAGCCAGCACGGATGACTCGGTTTAATCCAGGCTCAGTAAGTCCTAAATCCTTTAAAAACTCTTGTTTATCAGTTTCTTCTAAATCAGCAATTTCGCTTTCAATTTTTGCGCAGACAGCAACCACAGAAGCTTTATCAGTTTGTGCATAGGTTTTAACTTGTTCTAATAAAGGATTATTTTCAAAGCCTGACTCAGCAACATTAGCGATATACAAAACAGGTTTGGCGGTAATAAGATGTAAAGACTTTAATAAAGGTAATTCTTCTTTAGTAAAATGAAAGCTACGAATAGGGTTACCCTTTGCTAGATGAGCACGAGCTTTTTCATAAACTACATATTCAAGCTTAGCTTGCTTATCGCCAGCACAGGCTTTTTTTTCAACTTTTTTTACGGCTTTTTCTGCTGTTTCTAAATCTGCTAGCATCAGTTCGGTGTTGATAGTTTCTATATCATCTAAAGGGGAAATTTTTCCCGTTACATGAGTAATATCTTCATCAATAAAGCAACGTACAACATGAGCAATTGCGTCGGTTTCCCGTATGTTAGCAAGAAATTTATTACCTAAACCTTCTCCTTTCGACGCTCCAGCAACGAGTCCAGCAATATCAACAAACTGCATAATTGTTGGGACAACTTTTTGGGGTTTTACAATTTTGGCTAATTCATCAAGTCTTGAATCAGGCATGGGGACCATACCCACGTTGGGCTCAATAGTGCAAAAAGGATAGTTAGCACTTTCTATATTAGCTTTTGTTAAGGCATTAAACAAAGTAGATTTACCTACATTGGGTAGGCCTACAATTCCACATTTAAATCCCATTTATCATTCCTCTTGTTTGGTATCAGTATGCAATGCATGCATAGCGCGCTGTGTGTTGCCGGTCAATAAATCTGGTAAAGCAATTAAGGCTTGAGTAATCGCTGTATGAATTTCATTTTGTTCAGAGTTTTTAGGGGGTTGTAAGACATAATCAGCAACTTGTTGATTGTCTAAGGGGCGACCAATACCAATTCTTAAACGAAAAAAATTATTTCCTATACTGCTGATAATGCTGCGTAAACCATTATGTCCACCATGGCCACCCGCTTGTTTTATTCGAATGGCGCCTACTGGTAAATCTAACTCATCATGCGCTACTAATAGTTGTTCAGGTAAAATTTTATAGAAATTCATGGTAGCTATGACTGACTCACCACTGAGATTCATAAAAGTGGAGGGGACTAATATGAGATATTCATTATCTTGCAAGATAATTTTAGCCAACTGCCCTTTTAATTTTTTTTCTCCTCTAAGTTCACCTTTATAGCGATTAATTAATTGTTCTATGAACCAAACCCCGGCGTTATGTCTGGTTGTTGCATAATTTGAGCCGGGATTGCCAAGACCTACAATTAATCGAATTGCTTGTGTCATGACAGTGGTCCTTTAGAAAGGAGGGTAATAATTTACCCTCTTCCAATGATAGAAGAGGGGCAAAAAAAATGAATGATTATTTTTTATTGTTATCACTTTCAGCTTCATCATCCACACTGGCTTCTTTATCTTTAGTGCCGATAATTGTTTCAGGAGGAGGCGTGACAGGTATTTCTTCTTCTACAGCGCGTGGCGGGTGAATATGAACAACAGTATGGTCTTGTGATTCATCACCTGATAAATCCATTAATTCTACCCCGTTAGGTAAAGAAAGTTGCGATAAATGAATGCTTTGATTTAACTCTAAATTAGCTAGATCTACTTCAATATATTCTGGAAGATTGGCAGGTAAACAAGAAATCTTTATTTCGGTGAAGTGATGAGTGACTACTCCAGCATTACGTATGCCTGGTGCTTTATCTTCGTTGATAAAGTGGATAGGGACATTCATTTGTAATTTTTCATCAGCTTTAATACGTAAGAAGTCAAGATGTAAAATGTTTGGCTTGTAAGGATGACGTTGAACAGCCTTTAAAATTACTTGTTCTTTTTTCTTGCCAACGTTTAGAGTCAAAATGCGAGAAAAAAATGCTTCATTTTCTAAGGCGTGTTTGACTGTATTATGACTTAAAGTAATAACAGTTTCTGCTTCTTTTGCGCCATAGATCACAGCTGGAATAAGGTTTTCTTCGCGTCGTAAACGACGGTTAGCACTAGTGCCACGTACTTCACGTACTTCAGCAGTTAATTCATAAATTTCGCTCATGTGTGTTCTCCAAATTCTGCCTCAATACTTAGCTAGAGGGGGTACAAAGGTGGAGCATTATACATAGGAAATGATCAATGGTTAAGGAAAATTTAACTTATTCGAATAAAGAACTTAAAGATTCGGAGCCACAGGCACGTTTAATAGATTCAGCTAACATTTTTTTCAGACTAATTTGCCTAATTTTTTTACAATTTTTGGCTTCTGGCGTCAAAGGAATGGTGTCAGTGACCACCAATTCATCCATCAGGCTATTGTTTATATTTTCAATTGCATTGCCAGACAAGACGGCGTGCGTAGCATACGCGCGCACTGTAGCGGCTCCCGCTTCTTTTAAGGCGTCCACAGCTTTACAAATAGTGCCGGCAGTATCAATAATATCATCGACAATAATGCAGTTTTTGTTTTTTACTTCTCCAATAATATGCATCACTTGGCTTTCATTTGCTTTGGGTCGACGCTTATCAATAATAGATAAATCAGCCCCAGGCAGGTGTTTAGCTAAGGCTCTTGCTCTGACTACTCCCCCTACATCGGGTGAAACTACCATAATGCTTGAAAAATCTTTGTAAATAGCTTTAATGTCATCTAGGACAATAGGGGTGCTATAGACGTTATCAACCGGCATATAAAAAAAGCCCTGAATTTGATCAGCATGCAAATCTACGGTAAGTACTCGAGAAATACCTACGGCTGACATCATATCGGCAACCACTTTGGCGGTAATAGCTACTCGAGCTGAACGAACTCGACGATCTTGTCTTGCAAAACCAAAATAAGGTACAACGGCTGAAATCCTAGTAGCAGAAGCACGTCTTAATGCATCGGCTAGGAGGAGTAACTCCATTAAATTATCGCTGGCTGGGCGACAAGTAGATTGAAAGATTAACACGTCATGGCTACGTACATTTTCTAAAATTTCAACTGTTACTTCTCCATCACTGAAGCGGCCAATTTTAGCTTTGCCAAGAGGAATTTCGAGTTGCTGAGCAATTTTTTCAGCTAAGGTACGGTTTGAATTGCCACTAAATAAAATCAATTTAGACACTTATCTATTTCCTTGCATTTGATAACATAGGCTATCAGACATGCAAGTATTATATTAGTCTTTCTAATACATGCAATAATCTTAATGGCTGGGATGGTAGGATTCGAACCTACGTATGCGGGGATCAAAACCCCGTGCCTTACCGCTTGGCGACATCCCATCACCGAGAAGGCGGTATTTTGCAAGTTGTCGCGCTTTCTGTCAATTAAATTGTCTAAAACTTAACGGTTTTTAAGAATTAACTCATTGTTAATCAGTAAGAATTCGCAAATCTTAAATCTCCTGATAAACTTTTAATAAAGAGAGGTAAAGTTATGGTTAAATTTCTGATGGCTCTATTGTTACTCATGGGGGCAGCAAGCCTGTCAATAGCTCAAAGTACGAATTCAACTTCTACTACTATGACTGTGGCTAGTAATCAGTCAGTAAGCTTATCTTTTGTGCAAACAGCCAGTTTAGCACAATTATCAGCAATTCCTGGTCAGCCCAATCAATACAGATTAATTTTGGCCAATGTTTCACCTTATATTACTTATTTTACAGAACGTCCTGGGTCAGTATCAGGATTGGCTTTAGTGCCTAATTTTGTTAATTCGTGGCAAGTAGGCGCTAATAGTTTTGCTACCAATTCTCCCAATGCGGTGATTTATGCGGGTCAAATTAATGGTAGCATTAATAGTTCCAATGAATTCTATGTTGTTAAATTAAGTTCGCCGATGTATAGCATTCAAGCGAATGAAATGAGCTATATTGTCACGCCTTTAGCTAATCAAAAATTTATTTTGAGTGAATTATCTTTTCAAAATATGATCTTAGTAATTAATTAATTGTAAGCATTGAAAGACTTAAGAATATCTATCTAATATAGACAGATATTCTTAGTTAAATTATGAATTACCTTGTTTTTCACGAATTTCTTCAAGTGTTTTACAATCAATGCAAAGCGTAGCAGTAGGTCTGGCTTCAAGACGACGAATACCAATTTCAACGCCACACGCATCACAATAGCCGTATTCATCTTCATCAATACGTTCTAGTGTGCGCTCAATTTTTTTAATCAATTTACGTTCGCGATCTCTAGTGCGCAGTTCTAAGCTAAATTCTTCTTCTTGGGTAGCTCGATCACTAGGATCTGGAAAGTTAGCGGCTTCATCTTGCATGTGATGAACAGTACGATCCACCTCTTCCATTAACACTTTTTTCCAAGAATTTAAAATGTTGCGAAAGTGTTCTTTTTGGCGCTCACACATATATTCTTCGCCTTTCTTTGCTTTATAAGGCGCGATACCCATTATATTTAAATCTGCTTGAAAATTGCTCATTTAAAACTCCTGTACCATTAGAATTAATGGCTTAAACTGCATGATGTCCTATAAACTAAAGTTTTAATAGTTGTTATTATCCTATCAAACTTTAAAAGGATAGCCATTATTATTGGACCTTAATAAAAAATCAATATTTTTTGTGAAGGTGATATTTTAACATTTGTCCACCAATGACAATGGCTAAAATGAATCCTAAAAAAGAAAAAGTGCTTAATATAATAAACATCCATTTAAATCCAGCGAGGCTTACTAGATAAGAACCAGCAAAAGCACCTATTCCAACGGCTAAATTAAAGCAACCATTCCATAAACCCCAGGCCATGGTGGTCTGGTGCTTGGGCATATATTTTTGATATAAGCTATATAAAGCAGGCGCTTGTATAGCGCCTGCTAATCCAAGCCAGGCTTGTAAAATATAAAGTTGCCAGGGATAATGAATTAAAAGAAAACAAATATAACCAGTGACAAACATGCCTTGTGAAATTACTAAAAATAGCTCGTTTTTTTGTAATCGGTTTTCTATTGCACCAGCGACAAAAGTAAACAAACCTAAAATAATAGCAAAAAGTCCGATAGCGTTGCCAGCAGTGCGTAAATTACCGTGAATATGAGCCACAAACTTAGCCCAAACAGGGGTGATAAAATTTGCTGTACAGATAATGACAATGTTTAGTAATATCAAGAGTAGCATGAAATAGTAAGTAGTTTGCAAAGTTTTTTTAGACAAAGGTTAGATCCTTTTTAAAATAATCTTTTCTATCATAACCCACTTTAAAAGCTAACAACAAGTTGGTGTTAACAAAAAGCAATCGTAATACGATCTAAGCCGGCAAGATCTGGTAGGGTGACAATTTGTTGATAGCCTAATAGCGTTAGTTGGTTACGTAAGGTTTTTGCTTGTTGAAAACCATGTTCTAAAATTAAAGGCGCGCCAGATTTTAGATACTTTTTTGCTTGTTTGGTTATCGTTAGGAGTTCGGCAAAACCATTTTCTTTTGCAAACAGTGCTTGAGCGGGCTCATAACAGGTTTCATGGCTTAATAAATGTTTCTCAGTATCAGCTACATAAGGAGGATTGCTTACGATACAATCATATTGAGCAGATTCTAATGGTTGACACCAATCGCCGTGTTTAAAAATTATGTTCTGGATTTGATGATGACTAGCATTTTGAATAGCGATCGATAGAGCCTCATAAGAAAAATCGGTAGCAGTGAGTTGCCACTGAGGTCTTTCTTGGGCAATAGCCAGTGCAATGGCACCACTTCCAGTACCTAAATCAGCAAGCTGTAAGCAGGTTTTTTGATTAAAATAATTTAATACCCATTCAACGATAAGTTCGGTTTCAGGTCTTGGAATTAATACAGCGGGAGAAACTTTAAGTTCTAATTTCCAAAATGATTGTTTACCTGTTAAGTAAGCTACCGGTTCCCCTTGTTCTCGTTTGGAAAGTAAATTTGTAAATAACTCTAGTTGTTCGTAATTGAGTTGCCTCTCTGGCCAAGCAAACAAGATTTCACGTTTAGTTTGTAATACGTAAGCAAGTAGCAACTGTGCATCTAACAAAGGGGAGGAAGATTGGGTTAATCGCTTGGCTGCAAATTGTAATAACTGGCCTACTGAACAATTAATCATTCGCCGCTTACCATGGCTAGTAAATCAGCTTGATGTTCTTGCACAAGAGGACTAATCACTTGCTCTAGATGGCCCTCCATTATTTCATCTAATTTATAGAGAGTTAAATTAATTCTGTGATCAGTTAAACGGTTTTGAGGGAAATTATAGGTTCTGATTCTTTCCGAGCGATCGCCACTGCCTACTAAGCTTCGTCTAGTGCTGGCCTGCTCTTTCTGTTGTTTTTCTTGCTCGGCTGCTAATAATCTTGCTTGTAATAAGCCAAGTGCTTTAGCACGATTTTTATGCTGCGAACGCTCATCCTGACATTCAACAACAAGTCCAGTAGGTAAATGGGTAATACGAATAGCGGAATCAGTTTTATTGACATGCTGACCACCTGCGCCTGAAGCACGATAAGTATCAATTTTTAAGTCAGCGGGATTAATATTAACTGATTCGATAGCTTCAGCCTCCGGTAGAATAGCAATGGTACAAGCAGAAGTGTGAATACGACCTTGAGATTCAGTCACCGGAACACGTTGTACGCGATGAGCGCCCGATTCAAATTTTAATTGCGAATAGACACCTTGGCCAATAATTCGACTAATTATTTCTTTATATCCGCCGTGTTCACCTTCGCTCATGCTGATAACCTCTAGCGTCCAATGTTGAGTTTCAGCATAGCGAGCGTACATACGAAATAAATCGCCTGCAAAGATAGCTGCTTCATCTCCGCCCGTCCCAGCCCGAATTTCTAAATAAATATTTTTATTATCATTAGGATCTTGAGGCAGCATTAAGATTTGTAACTCTTGACTTAAGGATTCTTGGATTTCTTTGGCTTGTTTAAGTTCTTCTTTAGCAAGTTCTTTTATTTCCTCATCATTTTCAGCTAGTAGTTCAGTAGCATTTTTTTCTGAGATTAAGGCGGCTTGATATTTTGCAAAGCATTGAGTAATCGGTTCTAATTGTGCATATTCTTTTGATAATTCGCGAAAATGCTGTTGATTGCTAATAGTTTCAGCATCGCTTAATAAAGCACTTAGCTCTTGATAGCGATCAACTAAGTATTCTAATTTTTGTAGTAATGAGGCTTTCAATGGAGGGTTCCTTTTGATTAATTGAATTAAAAATGTAGCTAATTAGGTGTATCAGTAGAAATTTTTTCTGATAAAGTGTTAATGGCAAAAATTTCTTGAACGGTGTGCAATATTTCTTTGCGGCCGTGCTCACAAGCTTGTCGAATTTGGATACTGGGTTTGTGCATAAGCTTTTGCGCAAAGCTGTTGGCCAGAAAATCAATAACAGCCTTAGGGTCATTACCTTGTTCAAGCAGCCTATAAGCTTTCATTTGCTCAGTATGACGAATGGTTTCAATATGATTTCTGAAAGCTTTGATAATATCAGTGGATTCTAAGCCATTAAGCCATTGCATATAATCGGCAGCGTGTTCTTTAATAATATTATGAGCTTGTTTGGCTGCGTGTTCACGAGACCTTACATTGGTTTGCGCTAAACTTTTTAAATCATCAATAGTATAAAGATAAACATTCTTTAGTTCTTTTACCTCTGGTTCAATATCACGAGGTAGGGCAAGGTCAATCAAAAATAAAGGTTTATTATTACGTTGCTTTAAGGCGCTTTCAATTCTACCTTTCCCTAAAATGGGAACCGCACTAGCAGTAGCACTCATAATAATATCAGCTTTACAAAGATGTTCTGAAAGTTCAGTTAAAGCGATCGCCTGACAATCATAATTTTCAGCGAGTTTTTGGGCATTATCAATATTACGACTAGCGATAACAATATTATAAATATTGCGACCATGTAAATACTTAGCAACTAAACGAATAGTATCGCCTGAACCTATCAATAATATCTTTTGTTGATTGATATCAGGAAAAGTTTGCTGAGCAAGATTAACGGCAATAGAAGCAATAGAAACTGGGCAGGCACCAATTTGTGTAGTGGTGCGCACATATTTTGCCAAACTAAATACTCTTTGGAATAAGGATTGAAAATGGCGGTGAATAGCGTTGCATTCAGCAGCAAGATTGATAGCTGCCTTCATTTGTCCCAAGATCTGTTGTTCGCCGATTACCATTGAATCCAAGCCACAGGCAACTGACATAATATGTTCAACTGCAGCTAAGTCTTTATAAACATATAAGCTGGCTTGTAGTTCTTCTAGGCTGATAGTTGAATGATTTAAAATACTGGTAATGACAGGATCAATCTCAATGCTATTAGTATAAAGTTCGGTACGGTTACAGGTAGAGAGGACAACAGCTTCTGTAATTTCTGTTTGTGAAAGTAATTCGTTCAAAAGCACGAGCTTATGTTCTCGGGTAAAAGCGATTTTTTCGCGAATGTCGATCGCAGCAGTTTTGTGATTAATACCAACGATTAATAAAGTCATTCATTTTTCCTCTGGGCGCATTTTAACACACTTTAATCACTCTTTGCCAATGGGTGTTTTCCTAAAAAGACCATTTTCTCAACAAGGCCCTTGTAATTTTTTCAAGGTGTCGTTACATTACTTTTATTTAGATTAATAAATATGATGAAACAATTATCTGGGCTGCTATTAATTTGCATAAGTTTGATTTTAGTTGGTTGCGCGCCTAGACAGCCGGCAATCATGCTTCCCAATAATCAAGTGACCACTTGGCCATTACGTCAACAAGCCTTGATGAGGATTAATAACTGGCAAATAAATGGTGCTGTGGCGATTAGAACACCTCAAAAAGCGCTGAGTGCTAGTATAAATTGGCTGCAACAGGGTGCTTGTTGTTATCAACTGCATCTTTTTGGTCCTTTAGATATAGGAGCGATAAGCTTAATAGGATCTAGTTATGAAATCATTTTAAAAGAATCAAATGGCAAGATTTATACGGCTAGCAATCCTGAGCAACTTTTGCAAACCCAGTTAGGCTGGCAATTACCGCTGACTAATTTGTACTATTGGGTCCGTGGTTTGCCTGCTCCAGGTATCTCTGCTACGACAACCTTTGATAAATTCAATCATCTAAGTAGTTTGCAGCAACAGGGTTGGCAGATTAATTATTTAAGTTATACTTCTGTAGGCAAGAATGATTTACCTAGTAAAATTTTTATGCAAAATGGCGCTATTTCTGTTCGTTTAATTATCTCTCAGTGGCAGCTTTGAATGATATAAATCAAAATAATTAGAAAAAATTGTTGGTATAAAGATTTAATTATTAAAGACATTGCCATTAAAAACCATTGTGTTAACATGCGGTCAAGTTTTAACAGCTATTTTTAACAGAGAAAAGGATTTAGTCAAAATTGTTTAATTTTGACTTGCTTAAATAGGATATTTGAACTAAATACCTATGACTTTGGGAGTAGATTATGAATAATACATTATTTACTAAGAAGGGATGCTAAGACAGTGATTAAAGTACGCCATATTTTTACCGTTTTGCTATCATTTGGGTTACTCTTGTTATTAACGGGCTGCAAAATAGCTGTTTTACAACCTAGAGGTTATATTGCTACAGATGAAAGAGAGCTGCTTATTACAGCAGTCCTCTTAATGTTAATTGTGGTTATTCCAGTTATTATTTTGACAGCAGTCATCACTATTCGTTATCGAGCTTCTAATACTAAAGCTAAATATACACCAGATTGGGGCCATAGCACACTGCTTGAAATAGTTTGGTGGGCTATTCCTCTGGTTATTATTATTGTTTTAGCTACTTTGACTTGGATTTATACTCATCGTTTAGATCCTTACAAACCTATTGTAGGTAAAAACAAACCCATTACAATTGAAGTGATTGCATTAGAATGGAAGTGGTTATTTATTTATCCTGATCAGAATATTGCTACAGTGAATTATGTACAGTTTCCAGTAAATACCCCAATTAATTTTTTAATTACTGCTGATGCTCCCATGAACTCATTCCAAATTCCACAACTTGGCGGTCAGATTTATGCGATGAGTGGTATGCAAACTAAACTGCATCTGATTGCTGATCAAACCGGTTGCTATAGAGGTCGGTCTACTAATTTTAGTGGCGATGGCTTTTCAGGCATGAAATTTATAGCTCATGTTACGACTCAAGCCAAATTTAATAACTGGGTGAGCACGGTTAAGAAATCTTCTAAGCAATTAACTATGGATAGTTACAATAAACTAGCACTACCCAGTGAAAATAATAAAGTTGAATATTTCTCATCGGCTCAGAAAGATTTATTTAATGATGTTATCATGAAATTCATGATGCCGCCAATGAAGAATATGCCGGCTAGTTCAACTGGCGCTACCTGTAGCAAATAAGAGATAGGAAAGAGACATGCTTGAAAAACTACTGTTCGGAAATTTAACGCTTGATGCAATTCCCTTTCATACCCCAATTATTATGGGGGCAGGTGTCTTTATGGGGCTGGTTGCCTTAGTAGTAATAGGCTGTTTGTTCTATTTTAAAAAATGGACCTGGTTGTGGAAAGAATGGTTAACTTCTGTGGATCATAAGAAAATTGGTATCATGTATATTATTCTTGCTTTTGTCATGCTACTTAGAGGATTTTCAGATGCTATCATGATGCGTTTACAGCAAGCAGTGGCGGTCAGTCCTCATTTAGGTTATTTGCCGCCAGAACACTATGACCAAGTCTTTACAGCCCATGGTGTTATCATGATTTTCTTTATGGCCATGGCATTTGTGTTTGGCCTTATTAATATTATTGTGCCTTTGCAAATAGGCGCACGTGATGTTGCTTATCCATTTTTAAATTCATTAAGTTTCTGGCTAACTGTTGTAGGGGCTATGTTAGTTAATGTGTCCTTAGTTATCGGTAAATTTGCTGCAACAGGCTGGCTAGCTTATCCACCACTTTCTGAATTAGCCTATAGCCCAGGGGTAGGAGTGGATTACTATCTATGGGCATTATCCATCTCGGGGATAGGTACTTTGCTTGCTGGAATTAATATTTTTGTCACTATTATCAAAATGCGTTGTCCAGGTATGACCTTAATGAAGATGCCTTTATTCACGTGGTCAGTTCTTTGCAGCATGGTGCTTGTGATCATTGCTTTCCCAATTTTAAATATGACCTTAGGTATGTTATTTTTAGATCGTTTTATGGGCATGCACTTTTTTACTGCAGATTTTGGCGGTAATGCGATGCTTTATGTGAATTTGATTTGGGCCTGGGGCCATCCTGAAGTTTATATTTTAGTATTGCCCGCTTTTGGTATTTACTCAGAAATTATTCCTACCTTTTGTAAAAAGAAATTATTTGGTTATGCAGCAATGGTTTGGGCAACTGTTGTCATTACGTTTTTATCATTTATTGTTTGGTTACATCACTTTTTTACTATGGGTGCTGGCGCTGATGTAAACTCTTTTTTTGGTATCACCACTATGATTATTTCTATTCCAACAGGAGTTAAAATATTTAACTGGTTGTTTACCATGTATCGAGGACGTATCACTTTTACTACGCCAATGATGTGGACTATTGCCTTTATTATTACCTTTACTATTGGAGGAATGACGGGAGTGTTAATGTCAGTACCACCTGTTGATTTCCAATTGCATAATAGCTTGTTTTTGGTTGCCCACTTTCATAATACTATTATTGGTGGGGTGGCCTTTGGTTTGTTTGCGGGCTTTACTTATTGGTTCCCCAAAGCCTTTGGCTTTAAATTAAATGAAACCTTAGGCAAATGTGCTTTTTGGTGTTGGGTAACAGGCTTTTATTTAGCTTTTATGCCGCTTTATGTATTAGGGCTCATGGGTATGACCAGACGTTTAAATCATTATCCTGCCTCAACGGGTTGGCATCCTTATTTGGTGGTTGCAGCAATTGGTGCGGCAATTATTTTCTGTGGTATTATGTTTCAACTTGCGCAACTTGTTGTTAGTATTAAAAACCGCGATAAAAACCGCGTCACCGGCGATCCTTGGGGTGGTAGAACTTTAGAGTGGTCTATTCCTTCACCACCACCTTTTTATAATTTTGCTTTTACTCCAGTTGTTGACAATCGCGATGCTTTTTGGGAAATGAAACAAAAAGGCTTGGTGAATGCACACGAACCTTATCAAGATATTCATATGCCTAAAAAGACTTCATTAGGCTTTGTGATAGGAATATTAAGCGGTATTTTTGGTTTTGCTATGGTTTGGAGCATAGTTTGGTTATCAATCGTATCAGGCATAGCTATCCTTGCCTGTGTCATAGCACGAACTTTCAATTTTCATATTGATTATTATGTATCGGCTGCTGAAGTCGAACAAACAGAACGTGAACTTTTAAATAGGGCATGAGAATGATGACAGAAGTATTAGCTAATCAAGACCATCATGAACATCACGATGACTCAGGATCTAGAGTAGTATTTGGGTTTTGGATTTACTTGATGAGTGATTTAATTTTATTTGCGACCTTATTTGCAGCTTATGCTGTACTTCGCAATAATACTTATGGTGGTGTGGGGATAGCGCAAATTACTGATTTGCCACGCGTCTTAACAGAAACATTAGTTTTACTAATAAGTAACTTAACTATTGGCTTTGCGTTTTTAAGCCAGCAACGGGCAAGTAAACAAGGCGTAATATTGTGGTTGCTGGTTACTTTTTTAATAGGATTAGCCTTTGTTGGCATAGAGTACCAAGGATTTAGTCAATTAGTTGCGGTAGGAAATGATTGGCAAAGAAGCGCTTTTTTATCAGCCTTTTTTACTTTGCTTGGGGTGCACTGGTTTCATGTGATCGCAGGACTGCTTTGGACAATCATTTTAATTATTCAGTTTGCAAGTCAAGGCACTAGTTCTAAAATGGCTACGCGTTTAACTTGCTTGGGTCTTTTTTGGCATTTTGTAAATATTATTTGGATTTTTATCTTTACTATTGTGTATCTCATGGGGGTAATTTAAATGTCTAATCATCATCCAGTAGCTGATACCCAGCACAATAAAACATTTACTGCTTATGTTATAGGTTTTGTATTATCTATTATTTTAACTGTCGCAGCTTTTTTTTTGGTGCAAAAACAACAGTTGACTACAGTTAACCTTTATATTTCTGTTGCAGTCTTAGCTTTGGTCCAATTGGTTGTGCAAGTCATTTGCTTTTTTGGTCTTCACAAGGGTAGTGAAAGAGGGTGGAATTTATTAACCTTTGTTTTTACTATTCTTATTGTCTTAGTGGTGGTCTCAGGTTCTTTATGGATCATGTATAATTTGAATTATAACATGGATCACTAAGTGAGATTCGTTTCTGTTACCAAGCCGGGTATTATTTTTGGTAATATTATAACGGCGTTGGGTGGTTATTTTTTAGGTTCACAAGGACATTTTAATCTTAAGCTTTTAGTTGGAACTTTGGTCGGTATGTCACTGATCATTGCTTCAGGCTGCGTTTTTAATAATTATATTGATCGTGATATTGATCGCTTGATGGAAAGAACGAAAGATAGAGTTTTAGTAAAAGGACTGATTTCTATCAAAGTAGCTATTCTTTATGCAGTTGTGCTGGGTCTTTTAGGCTTACTGGCGCTTTGTTTAACAACTAATTTGTTAACAGTCAGCGTAGCGTTGAGCGGTTTATTTATTTATGTTATTGCTTATAGTCTTTATTGGAAACGTAAATCATTATTAGGAACAGCTATTGGCGGCATTTCAGGTGCTGTGCCACCAGTAGTAGGCTATTGTGCGGTGACTAATCATTTTGATATAGGTGCTTGGACTTTATTTGTTATGCTTTTTTTGTGGCAAATGCCGCATTTTTACGCCATTTCAATTTATAGACTTAGTGATTATTCGGCTGCGGCTATTCCAATCTTGCCACTTAAAAAAAGCATGCATTATACAAAAGTTACGATGCTGATTTTTATAATTCTTTTTGCAATAGTGGCTCTCTTGCCTAGTCTATTGGGTTATACAGGCTATATTTATTTTGTTATTACCTTATTACTAGGGCTGCTTTGGATTGGAGTTGGGATACGAGGTTTAACTACTACTCAGGATAAGCCTTGGGCAAGAAAAATGTTTATCATTTCTATCATCATTATCATGGCGCTTAGTTTTTTAATGGCTATTAAGTATTAATATTTCGGAGTATACTCCGAAATAGACTCGACCACTTTAGAATATAGGAAAAAAATAGTTATACTTCGATATTGTGATGCTTTTATTTTATAAAAAAATGATTTGCGATGGTCGTCATGAGGTTGGGAAAACCACCTTATGTAAAGATTTGTTGAGATATCATTCTTGGAGTAGAATCTATTTGAATTGAAACGTGAACGAAAATCGACAGACTATTTTAGCTAAACAATGGTAAATTACTAGTCTGTTTGATGGTTTTTAAGGTTGAGAAAATAAAAAATTAAATTATTAATCTATGACAAATATTAGTCCCGATGAATTAAAAGAATTATTAACCAATCCGACTGAGATAGTTGTTATCGATGTACGTGAAAGTTGGGAGCGAGAAAATAATTATATTCAAAATAGTGTCCATATCCCCTTAGGAGAGTTGGAAACAAGTTTACCCAATCTTGAAAAAGAAAAATTAATTGTAACCTATTGCGCGCACGGTATAAGAAGCCAAACTGCTTGTGAGATATTGTTACAACACGGTTTTAAAAATGTAAAATCTTTACAAGGTGGTTTCGCAGCTTACCAAGCTCTTTAAAGGTGACTTGAAGAAATTCTAGTATAAGAGCTAAAATTTCTTTACCATATTGTTAATTAAATTTAATCACCATAATTTCAGGGAATTTATTTATGAGGCTATGGAAATCACCTATCAGTTTGGAATTAATAAAAGCACGTTCAAAAAATACACTGGTTGAATTTCTAAATATTGAATTTATAGAAATTGGCGATGATTATTTAACAGCTAAAATGCTCATAAATCAGCGAGCTCATCAGCCGATGGGTATCATGCATGGCGGTGTTTCTTGTATGTTGGCTGAAACTGTGGCTAGTTTTGCTGCAAATTACGTGGTGGACACTACTAAACAATATTGTGTTGGTTTAGAAATTAACACCAATCATATCCGTTCTGTTCGTTCTGGTTATGTGTTGGCAACCGCTAAGCCTTTTCATTTAGGCCGTAGTACTCAAGTGTGGGGAATAGAAATTAAAGATAAGGCAGAGCATTTAATCTCAGTTAACAGATTAACATTGGCTGTATTAGATAAAAAACGATAGTCTGAGGAGAGTAGAGATGAATAACCAAGATAAAATTAAACAGTTTTTATCAAGGTTAGAAATTGAATTTCCTTTGTTGCAGGCTCCGATGGCAGGGGGGATTATCACGCCTGCTTTAGTAAGTAGTGTAGCCAATGCGGGTTGTTTAGGCTCTTTGGCGAGTGGTTATCTTAATGCAGCACAACTTGAGCAACTTATTCTAGAAACCGAAAAGCTCACGACTAAACCTTTTGCGGTTAATTTGTTTATTCCCGCTCCTTATGACATTGATCAAAACAAAGTTGCTACTATGCTAAAGAAGCTAAATATTTATCGAATTAAAACGGGGCTTTGCGAAGTTAACGATTGTAAAATTCCAAATGATGAGCTGGCAAGTCAACTAGATGTTATTTTAAGCCACAAAATTAAAATAGTTAGTTTTACGTTTGGCTTATTAGATAAGGCCGCGATACACAGTCTTAAGTCTAATGGAGTTTATCTAATAGGAACTGCAACTCGCGTTGCAGAAGGGTTGGCATTAGAGGCTGCTGGTTGTGATGCAATAGTTGCTCAAGGTTATGAAGCAGGCGGGCACCGTGGAACTTTTTTAGGAGAGGCTTCTTCCGCTTTAATGGGTCTTATGGCCTTAATTCCCGCCTTATATCGTGCAGTTAAAATTCCTGTTATAGCTGCAGGTGGGATAATGGATGGGCAAGGTGTGGCAGCCTGTTTATTATTAGGGGCTGTAGGTGTGCAGCTAGGAACAGCTTTTTTAACTTGTCAGGAAAGTGGTGCTTCTAATACCTATAGAAAATTATTAGCACAAAGTGATGGTAGCCAAACTTGTTTAACCAAATGCTTATCAGGTAAGTTAGCAAGAGGAATTGTTACCAAGTTAATAAAAGAATTAGAAGAGTTATCAATACCTGATTATCCAATTCAACATTATTTGACCTCTGATATTCGCAAAGCTGCTAGCGCTCAAAACCAAATAGACTTTATTACGCCTTGGGCTGGGCAAGGACTAAAAGCGAGTCATCAGTTATTTACAGCGGCTGAAATAATTAATAAAATAAAAGAAGAGTTTAATCAAATTGCCAAAATTCATTTTGATTTTTAAAAAAACAATACATTATATATAGTTAACGAAAGGTAGTTGCTGTATTAACGAGTAGCGCTGGTAATAAGTCAGGGTAAGCGAAAGTAAAACCTGAATTTACTAATACAGTAGGTTTGATGTGCTGTCCTTTTAATAATAATTCTTCAGCCATTTGTCCGTAAATTAACTTTAAAATAAATCCGGGTGTAGGTATGAAGCTCGGGCGTTTTAATGTCTTCCCTATAATTTTTGCTACAGTTTTTTGTTGTAGGCAATTAGGTGAGACAATATTAACAGGCCCGTTTACTTCTTTATGGTAAATTAAATAATCAATTGCCCGGACTAAATCAATAAGACTAACCCAACAAAATGCTTGCTGACCAGAACCAATAGGTCCCCCTAAACCAAAATAAAAAGGTAACGCTAACTTTTTAAAAACGCCGCCGTTTTGTGCTATAACAACGGCAAATCTTAAATTAATCACGCGTACACCGGCTTTGATAGCAGGTTGACAGGCGCTTTCCCATAAGCGAGCAACTTTTGCTAAAAAATCAGGTGCTTCATTAAAATTGATTGGTGTAAATTCATCCTTCGCGTTGGGTAGCTGAGCTTCAGTTTTTTGTAAACCATAGATTCCAATGGCGCTTGCATTAAAAAGATCAGGGGCTTGTTTGCCAAGTTTCGCACAATATTCAGCTAGGCGTGAAGTGGGGTGAATTCGACTAGCAATAATTTCTTGTTTTTGTGATGGCGTCCAACGTTTTTCTCCAATGTTGGCACCGGCTAAATTAATAATAAGCACTTGCTGTTTAATTATTTCTAAATTAAGAGTGGACCATGACAAGGCAACTACTTTTTCTGAAAATATTTTTTTTATCTTTTCTGTAGATCTGCCGATTACAGTAATCGTATGGTTTTGTGTTAGCAGATGAGAGACTAGGGTTTGTCCGATAAATCCAGTGCCCCCTGCTATAAGAATGTTCATGTTAATGATCGCGATTCATTAAATGTTTGGTTAGATCGGCTAATAATGAATTTTGTAAATTAAGAGCCGAGAGATTTTCTAAGGCTGTTTTATAATAACGCTTTACTTCTTCTTCTGCGCCTTCAGTGCCTAATAAAAAAGAATAGCTACATTGTTCATGGTGTTTGTCGGAAACTTCTACTGCTTCGATACGTTCAGCGCTGGCCTCAAGATCTAGAATATCGTCTTGGATTTGATAAGCTAAGCCTAGGTTTTGAGCAAAAGCGCTCAGATGATTTAGTATTTTTTCATTATCACACTTTGCTGCATGTGCGCCCATTAAGACACTGGCTTGAATTAATAAACCTGTTTTATGTAGGTGAACATTTACTATCGATTCAATATTCATGATGTCTTCAGGATAGAGGTCTAATGCTTGACCTAAAACCATGCCACTGGCGCCACTTGCTTTGGCCAAGTGTTGAATCAAGTGGAGCTTCATCTCTGCTGAGATTTTTATTTCTTCTGCAGTCAGTATTTCAAAAGCAAAACTTAATAATGCATCGCCTGCTAAGATAGCAATTGCTTCATTAAAGGCTTTATGACAACTAGGTTTGCCACGTCGAATAGCATCGTCATCCATGGCGGGTAAATCGTCATGAATCAAAGAATAACTATGAACTAATTCAACTGCCGCTGCGACATAATCTAAGGTAGTGGGATCCGCATTTAATATTTCGCCGGTTGCATAGGTTAATAAAGGTCGAATGCGTTTTCCCCCACCCAGCGTAGAATAACGCATAGCCATATGTAATTCGTTGTTGTGTTTTGGCAGAATTTTATCTAGGAAAGATTCTATACGTTTTTGATGATTGCTGATGTATTGATTAATATCCAACTTATTCTTCCTCTTTAAAATCGCACAATGATTTTTCACCATTAGATTCGGTTAATATTTGAACTTTTTGTTCTGCTTGAGCTAAAGTTGTTTGGCATTGTTTTACCAAGCTAACGCCCTGTTCAAAAAGTTTCATTGAACTTTCTAAATCTAAATTGCCTTGTTCCATTTTTTCTACTAATTGTTCAAGCATTTGTAAGGACTTTTCTAAATTAATAGCCGTTTTTTCTTTGGCCATGTGCGTTCCTCTTTATTAAGTTTCTTAAATTAACTTACCCGCTAGGTAGCGTCAAGGAAGGTATTTAATTTGCATTAATCTTGTCTAAAGTTTATTCATTACGCTATAATTTCTTTATCAAAATAAGTTCTTTAATTGATCAACAAGCAAATAGCCAAACATTGTACTAAGAGTGATTAAACTCTCAATAAAGAGTTAAGTAAATCTTGGTTAATAATTAAGTTTTATCATTGACACCATAACTTAAGTGCTTATAATGGCAAACCTTTCCTCGAGAGGGGAAGTTCTTTAACAAGTTAAGAGAAAAGAAGTTAATTTAATGAGTGTTT
>MGXT01000009.1 GCA_001801465.1 Gammaproteobacteria bacterium RIFCSPHIGHO2_12_FULL_35_23
AAAAAACGTCGTATTAAAGAGTGTGGAGAAATTGTAGTTAAACATGGTCTTGATCAATACGATAACGCTATTTTAGATAAAGCGTTTGTCAAACTTGCTAAAGAGTTAAATAATGAATCTTCATAAAAAAATAGAAAGGCAAACCCAAAAAATTTCAAAAATCGAAAAAAATTTAGCTATTCAACGACTAAGAGAAAGGCGATTAGATACTAGGCGAAAAATTCTTCTTGGCGTATATGCTCTTGAGGATGCTCGAAAAGAAGGGAGAGAAAAAGAACTTTTTGAGGCAGTATCCAACTATTTAACTAGAGAGCAAGATAAACTACTTTTTAATCTAGCTGGGATAGATAAAAAATTACCCTAACAACAATTTCTAAACTACCTGTTTAACATTATTGGAGTACCCTAATGGATAATAAGTACTTTATTGAACAGAAAATCTCCTTTTTAAAAAATGAAATAGCTGCTTTAAAAATTCATTTAGATTATTCCGGCCATATGAAATTAAATGAAGATCTAAAGGAAATAATTTGCCAAAAAGACTGTCTATTTAATAAACGAAACATTTCTGCATCAAAATTGTCTCAAAAATCAACAAAAAGCAATTTTCTTACAGTTTTAGCTAATCGAATAATTGAAATGCTCTCGCCAACCCCTGTCATCAATTATCTTATTGCCTCTTTTCTATTTGGGATAGTGATATATTTTATTAACCACCCGGAGGGAATAAAATGGTTAATAAAATACAAACTTTATTTTGCCTATTTTGCTCAATTTGCGCTGGCAATAACAATAATCAAATCAGCTTCTAAAGGACTGCTGTTACCTCTTCTAGCATTATTTATAGGAAGCATTGCCTTTAAGGTAATAAGCCCTTCGGACACGTTATTTGAACTAAGTAAAAATTTTTATGGTTTCATAATGATAATTGGAATTTTAGGAACCTGTATTTCTATCATTAAAATTAATTGAAAATTTGCTAATGCTTGAGAGAGATGTCAATGATGAGTAATCTAAAAACCCTGGAACCAAAAGAAGCGTTTAAAAAACACTTGATAGACTATCTAGTGAATAGACAACTTGATCTCATTAAAAGCACAATACAATTATTATGTTTTTTTATGATTAGCGCATGGTTAATAATAGCAGGTTGTCTTTTTAAAGAGTCAGGTGTTATTGGACAGACATTACATACTGTTTTTATAGTTGAGATTATACTGTTTGTTGTTTTCTCATATTTTTTATTAAGAGATTTTTTTGCTCTTTTAGCAGTAAATAGACAAATAATAACCACTATAGAACACGGGTAATAGGCGGGCCATTCACCAAATGACATCGGATACGCATTCCTGTGAAGTGGAGCGGCTGTTATCGTTGATGTGGACCAGCTGTTCTTGCGAAGTGGGTCATCTGTTACTGCAGGTGGACCACTTTTCTTTCTAAACGTTAGCGACAACAAGTGGTCCACTTCGCAAAGTGATTGCATATTGGAAAAGAGCAAAAAGGTCAAACTATAGCAAGTTATGGAAAACGATTAATTAAATGGCACGTGATTGAAAAGCCTGAAGATATGTTAAAATGCCCCGTTGTGTTAGATTTTTAGGTTATAAAGAGCGAATTTTCCGAGGTAAAAGACGATGATCGCCCAAGCCGCCCTTCTCTTTAACTTAAACATATTACATTAATGGCTCATTTCACTATAAATAAATGAGCCATGAAATTCGAACTTATAGTAACAATCACCTTGCTAAAAACTCACAATCATTATGAGAGTTAAAAAATAATTAATGCCGATTTGATTTTTTTCCTTTATTTATCAATTCCACAACCAACCTAGCACTGTAAGTGTAAACTATGAATTATGCTTCCAAAAAGCCATCGACTATATCGCACCATTACAAATCCTGGCTAAAATTTAGACGCAATTTATCTTGTGATAATTAAATTTCGTAAAATTCCTTAAATACTTAGGCTTTTTAGATTAAAATTCGTCCGTATTTTCCATTAACATATAATAATATCTCCCATAACAGGAAAACAATGGATACAGAAGAATTAGAAACAATTTTTACTAGAGCAACCTCTCCGAAAGATTATCATTCTATTCTAGCAGGAATTATTCGTAATAGATTTACTGCTGCTAGGGATGAAGAAAGAAAATTATCTATTGTAATGGGTATCTTAGATAAACCAATCGCAGCGACATTATTAAGCTATTTTTCTAGTACAGATTTGTGGAAATTAAAAGCTTTGATTTTAAAAAAAATAGCTACTTGTGAAATCTCAAGAGATGTAATTAGAGTTACACGTAGAAAAATTATCTTAATTGAGGACATAACCACTCAGAATATGGTAAGAGACGTAATAGCTGCTCGCGACTCCGGTAGTGTGTTCACTATCACCGCTGATTATATTTCAAAGCACTTTCAAAGATATATTGACGGAAAAATTAAAATAGGTTTTGTTAAATTTGCAAGACAATATATGCATTTTTCTTTTTTAACAAGAGATCGTTTTTCTAAAGAACTGTTAGCTCTGTTTTCTGGGAATGAATTGCTTTTATATAAAGATTATATAGATGAAATTATGAGTAGTGATGAATATCAAACCTGGCCAGAAAACAAAAAAAATAACTTACGATCAAATTTAGTAAATATTGAAGAATTATTAACGGCGGATAGAGTTATTGTGGATAACGATGGCTTTAGTCTTGCTGATACCCCTACTGAAAATAGCATTTTAACAGAATTGGGAGCATTTCTCAGTAATGAAGAGCTTACCCCTGAAGTCGAAAATACATTTATAGTTTTTATAATGCAAAACTATAACCGGCATTTTAAAGGTAACTTATCTAATACATTACTATTTCAACTTTTCGTTGCATTAAATAATATTGAAGACCCCTCTTCTCAACAAGCTGCGCTAAGTAGAATTTGTGCTTTCATTTGGCATATGCTTATGTTAGCTAATGTTTATGATAATCTGCGAAATAAATCATTACAATTTTCGGCTGAACACATTGTTCAGCTAGTAAAAAAGTTTGCTGCTTTATTAAGTACAGGAAAAATCACTCAGGACTTACATGATCAATTTATTTTAAAGGCGATAACTTGGTTCCCAGAAGCCTGGAATCATGCCAGGGCAACAGCATATGCAAAACTACAGGCTGATGAGAATTTAAATGTTAAATTGTTCTTAGCGCTCGTATTACCGATAACGTTTTTTAAGTCTTCAACACAGACCGCTAAATACGCAGCAATTATTTCAAATTTTATGACAGAAGCAGATTCTAGCTATTTCTTGAAATACAGTAACCTATCAGAAGAATTGAAAATCTTATTAGCACAACGTTTACGAAATTTAACTGTAGCATCGCGACTGATGCCTCCTGCAGCAGAAATGTCTGCTTTAAGTACTACGGCAGCTATTCCGGCCCGTGTAGAAATTGGAGCAAGCGAGAGAGGTGTTGCAGCTGCAACCTCTGTAGCAGCTGGTGGAGAACCTGAAGCTGCTGGTATTGAGAGTACTCCAGCAATAGTAGTGGCTGGAGCTGCAACTCAAGCTCCAGCTGTAGAATCTCGAATTGATCCTAGAATTGAAGTAGAACAACCTCCTATACCTGATTCAGGCCAAACAGCAATAGATGTTAGAGATACTAGTGCAGCAGCTAGTGGGGCAAGTCTACTAAGAGCTGAGTTTAGAGCAAGAGAAACGAGCTATAGAGAGCAAATAGCTAAATTAAGGCATGAACTGGAGCAGAGTCAACGAACATTAACTCAAGAAAGCAGAAAGAATTCCAGTCGTGGTTCTAGACGTGAGCGTGAAATTACTGATTTGCGAAGCCGACTGTTAGAAATTCAAGCGACTAACCTCCGAGAAATAAAAAATTTGAGAGGGCAAGTAACTGCTTTGCAGCGTGAATTAAAAGATGCAGAGGCTGAGCGTGAGCATATGCAAGAAGAATGCAATTTAAGAACAAAGGAAGCAGTTGCAGCGGCAGTTGAAGCATTGAAGGAAAGAGCAACAGTGCTAGTAAGAGAACTTGAGGCAGTTAGAGCCAATGCTAGACGAGAACATTCCACATTGTTAACTGAGATAGCTGGTTTAAAAAGACGGGTCGCTGAAGCACAACGAACAGTTGCACACCGGGCTGAAAGTCGAAGATTGCAAGAAGAAGAAAATGCGGCATTAATAGCAAGATTAACAGCAAGATTAGCAGCGCGGGAAAAGGCAGTTACAGCCCACGAAATTGAGAGTCGAGGATTACGAGAAGAAAATGCAGCATTAGCAGCAAGATTAGCAGCAAGATTAGCAGCGCAGGAAAAAATACATGCTGCGGCCGTATTAGTAGCAAGATTAGCGGCGCAGGAAGAAATACCTGCTGCGGCCCAGCATCATATAGAATCTTCTGGAGAGGGTGGAAGTGCAGATATTTCTGTGAGCTCTGGCAGTATGTTAACTCTTTTAACTACAAGAGATGCGGAAGTAGAAACTGAAATAAGAGTAGCGGCAGCTGTAGCCGCTGATGAAATAATTGCTCCACAACAAAGTATTCCAGAAATTGAGGAGCCAGCTCGAACGGCTTCAGCACCTGCAAATCCTTATTTAGGAAGATCTTTGAGCCCTTCTCCTTAACAGTCTATGTATTTTCATGCAATAAAGCGCGCTACAATTTGAAACATGGTAAATTTTAAACCATTTTATTGACTGAAAAAATCTTATCTTTCTTATTCTAGCTGTTCCTCGATCACCTTAATTATTATGAGCCAATTTGTTGGAAAACTTAGAGTTGCGGGCCTCTTACTTCCATGATAGACTTTTCCCCCATTTTTACAATAATTACAAACTAAGGAAATTCTTTATGCCTGAGCAAAAAGATGGTTCATCAAGATCAGCAGCGGGATCACAAATAAAATCCACAATCAAAACAGCTCCTTGGCTACCTATTATTCAACATGACGGTTTTCGAAATTTTTTTGCAGGCTCTATGGCTGGCCTTTTTATTGCTTATACAACATTCCCTCTAGAGGCTATGAAAAAATTACGTCAAGTAGGGATTAAGCGAGCTGAGTATGGCGTCCCATTTTACCGTGGTTCTGCAGTTTTTGCTGGAAACATCATACCAACTACGGCACTTCAATTTGGTATAAATAACCTTTTGTCTCCATGGGCGGGGAACGACGCTCCTAAATATCAACAATTTGCAGTCGCTATGGCTTCCGGTATTGGTGGCGCTGTTACGGCAACTTTTGTAGAAAATACAATTATTCGGCAACAGGTTATGAGATGCGGACCCATAGCTGCTATCCAAGATATGGCCGCTCAAAGTTATTTGCGACCATGGAAAAGTTTCCCATTAATCGCAGGAAGAGATGCTATTTTTACAGCCTGGATGTTTATGGTTGCACCAACTGTAAGAACACATGTGGATGCAACGTACGGCTCTTCCTACATTCTCCCTGCTAGTATTGCAATTGGTGTACTAGGCGCTACGCTTTCACATCCATTTGATACGATGGCAACTCGCCTACAAAAAACACATGCAAGACTAACATACGGTGCTGTATGTCGAAATCTCATAACTGAATTTGGAAAAATGGGTCTCCTCAGGGGACTGCCATTTAGAATGCTTTTGTTTATTATATTTTCTAATGTACTCCCTGAAGCTGAAAAAGATGCTGAGTTTTCTTTAAGAACAGGTCATTTACCAGAGTCTTTCTTTTTTAAGCGTTTGCATGACAGATTTACTGGAAAAGAACATCAGCAACCTGCAAGCCCTCCTGCTTGCCCCGACAAGCCGGCTGACGACAGTCCTCGCCCACGTCCTGCTCATTAATTTAAAATCTATTACATTAATGGCTGATTACTATAAGTAAATCAGCCATTAAATCTCTTAAATATTTTGAATATTCCTTTTAATCCTATATCTTGTATGACTATGAATATAGCTACCATACCTATTCTTGTTTCAACAAACCATGCACAATCTCTTGCGCTTGCTAAGCAATTTAATTTACCCACGACTACAGAAATAGATCATACACAATGGCAATTAGAATTTGTTGATACTGCTTTGCAACTCTCTCCGCCAACTGTGTTGGGATTAAAACCATTCAAGATTGATTTTCTTTCCTCTGCATTTTTAAAACGAATTAAAGAATTTGGTGTCAAACAGCCACTGGCTAAAGCTGTGGGTTATAAACCTAATACGGGTTCAGCCGGGATAAGTGCTAAAACCCCCTATAAGAAATAAATCAATCGATTTTTCCCCGCAGTATTTAAGTTTTCCTTCCTGTAGTTGTTAAATAACTTATATCAAAAACAATAGTTGGTCACCAAAGCACAAGACTACGAGTAACCCCGATACTTTTCGGCACTTTATCCATATCTACCACATAATCACCATAACGTTTGATGTGACCTGTGCGATACGGGCTTGAAAAGCCAGCATCCTCTTTTCTTACAAGGTGTCCCTCATTTACTAGCTGACCAAGTATATTCGTTTCATCTACTACATTTTGCAGAATGATTGAATTTGTCAAAATAGAATTGTATTTTATGGCCTTCTCCATTTGAATATCATCATTGCTTGCAACTAAAAATTTTGATCCGAACGAAGCCCATTCACTCAAACTATTATAAGCTTCTGCTTTATTTGTTTCTTCTGTGATTATCTCACGTAACTCAACATCCGAAATATATTCCAACAAAAATTGAGTTCTAATGACGCGCCCCAATTCCTGAAACGCCAGACAAAGCTTATTTCTGCGGCTGTAGCTTCCAAGTTTTCTAAGTAATAACGATGAGCTAATTTTGCCAGCACTGATGGACAATACAACCTGCATCATATCCTGCCAATGTATTTCGATGAGGCTCCATTTTATTGTATCCTCAAATAAAGTATCGATGTTCTCATATTTTGCATTTTTATTTGGCCGAAAAAATTTTAAATCTTTCCAGTTCCGAATTCTTGGCATTAATTTAAAACCAAGTAAATAGGCTAAAGCAAAAACTACCGTTGACTGTCCTTGCGTGTCTGCATGAATAATATTCGGTTGCACATCAGATTTGTTCTTTATTAATCCTTCTATTATTGCAATCGCCTCCCAGACACCACAAGGAATAAAAGTTGAAAATAACGCAATATAATTATTAGCAACGTGATGATATGCAATCCCGCCTTTTCTGGAGTAACGCATGTGGAATTCAGCAATAAGATTTTGCTCGCGTAATTCACGTAAATTTCCATCCGCTGCACAAGATTTTCCATCACCCCATGCTGATATCAGTGGAAACGTATTGATGCAGCTTATTAAGCTTTCGCGCGCTTTATCTAACATGTCTCTGGTTAGTCCAAGATAACATATGCCCAGTAATATCAGATCTGATATGTTGAGCAGCTTGTTCTGGACCCATACATGAGCCATAAGCAAAATTTGTAAAAATATATCTCTCTATGGGATTATCAATCTTTGGATCACTTCCTGAAATTGGACCAAACACATTAGCCCAACCTGTGTAGTGATGTGTACTACATAAAATATCAATAATATTTCTTTCCGGCATTCGCTGCCTAATTTCTTTGAGTAGCCATGTTGCGCTTGGCGGTCTTATTTTAGGACCACGTTTTTTTAAAACAGGATTCCCCTTGTTATCAATTATGAACTCTTCTATATCATGGTATTTTTCGTCAACATTATTTGCGGCGCTAATCAGATTGCCTTTTATGAGCGATACGAATTCCTTTGCATTATTTGGAATGTTAACATGTTTGCAATGCTCATCTAGCATCGTTAAACATGCACTCCAATCCAATAATTCTTTACGAGTATCAGCAAATTCTTCTGCACCTTCAATAAATAAATCAACGGAGTCTAAATCATCTGATAAATGGGAGAAAACACACATTTCTAAATATTTTCTAGCTATAAATATTTTCTCTTTATCTTTTCTTACGATCATTTTTCGCCATAGCCTAGTAGTAAAAGACAAATCAATTTTTATTTCAATAAACTCAGAATCTGTTTTTTCATTTTCTAAAATAATCTCCATGGCATTAATCAAGCAGTCATTTTGTGTTGTTGACTTGATATGGAGTGTTTCAAGTAGCCGAAAAAGCGTTTTTCTTTTTTTATCGTAAAACTCACATAATAATGGAATATGATTTTTACTGTTGTATGCTTTTGCTAATTCGCAGTCTTCGTGCAGAGATGCGGCTCCGCCATTGCTATCAATTTTATTGAGTATCGAATTTAATAATGAAAGGTCAGGCTTTTGCTCTTTACAATCAACTAAGATGTCAGAAAATACATTGAGCAAGCCTAGCGTTTTTTCGCTAGATTTCTCTTGCATTTCATTCAGTTTTTCAATGGATTTTTTGTGCATTTTAGCCATCGTTTTACAAAACGTAGTAGCGAGAGCATCTTTGGCTCGGCATTGTGATTGAGCAATCAAAAAAATAATCAAACAATACCGTTTTGCAGGAACAAGATCTTTCAGATCACTTGCATCCAATGATCTTGCTTGTTCTGAAAATTGCTGTAATTTTATTTTTGAAATACCCGATAGATATCCTTCAAAATTACCTAGCGATATCAGCCAGTCATGATGTTTGATGAGCTCTTTAAAATTTGAAATCGTAGGTTTTTTGGGGAATTGCTTTAATCCGTTGTACCCCGTCTTTTTATGGTCTGTTTTTAATTTTAATAAATCATCCATAACTTCCATCTGTTCAGACTTTAGTTGTTTGTGTATGTCATTAAATATATTTCGGTTCACTAGTAATTTTATTTTTTTAGCCAGGCGAGATAACTGATAAAAAGCAGGCAATTCATAATTATCTTTTCGCAGAGATTCAATCACGCTATTGATAATATCAGCAGGTTGATTCATGGTTTGTGCGGCCTGATAGGCTGATTGAGTTGCAAAATGTTTGCTTGCCTTATTATTACCCCATTGCTTTACATTCAAATACTCATAAATCCGCTGGCGATGTCGATGAAGTGCGCTTTCATGTTCATAATGAAAAGCAGTCTTTGCGCTAGCGAATGGAAGTTGATGCCTAATATGGTCTATGATATTTTTCGGTATAGCATCAAGTGGTGGAAAATAAAAAAATCGCTGAAAAACTTTTAGCAGAACAGCAAAACTTAAACGTAAATCATCGCCGCGAACATGTTCCTTAATATAGTTCAGTTCATTTTCAGTTAGAGAATAATAAGATTCCATTTCTCGCGCTTTTATTTTTTGATCTGAATTAAAGTGTGGATAGACAGTGCGATGTATGGATGTCATAAAATTGCCCCTCGTTTATTCTGTTTTTTTGTTACCAATTTAATCATTATTTGACCATCTAACAAACGATCGTATTCTTTACACGAGCGACTGTTACATGGGCGGTGTATTATCTGTCTAATTTGATGACAAATAAACTATTAAAAATTCAATGTTAAGTATCTTTTTTAATTAAACGAGATAATATACAATCTTGAGCTGAATTTAGGAGTAATTGATGAAAAAATTGTTACTACGATACCCCGTGATAAGTTTTTTTGTTCTCGTCTTACTTTGGTCATCGCTTATTTGGAAATTTGTTTTACCACTATTTAATATTCCTAGTGGCACAGATTGGTTTTGGTTAGGCGAATGTGCGCCAGGATTAGCGGCTATATTTTTGACTTGGCTTACAGGTAATGGAGTTTTTCAATTAATAAAGCCAATTACATATTGGCGGGTAAATCCATTTTATTATTATCTCGTTATTATTTTAATGGCTTTCTTTTATCTATCAGCTATTGGTGCAACTGCGCTACAAGGTAAATCCATCCCGTCACTCGCGAGTCTTTATTCTGATGTTTACTTCTCATTTTTGGGCTTAAAATTTTACGGTCCTTGGATGATTCCGATATTAACTGTTTTATACTTTTTTTGTGAAGAGATAGGATGGCGTGGCTATGCTTTACCTAAGCTTATGCAACGTTATGATGTGTTTACCGCATCGATCATCATTGGTATTGCATGGAGTTTATTTCATATTCCTTTAATGAATTTCTCTGTACTATTAGCACATCCTTTATTTTTTGTTTTATATCTCTTTTATACTATCATTAGTAGTCTTTTTCTAAGCTGGCTATATTTAAATACGGGTGGCAGTTTGTTATTAGTGAGTTTATCCCATGCTATTGATGATACCTATGGCGCTTTTTCTCCAACGATTATTTCTTCGTTAGGACAAGGTGAAAGTGGTACCGTTATTTTTATGCGATTTTTAGCATTCCTGCCAATTTTTGTATTGTTATTTCGGCAACGACACAACGTGCATAATAAATTGTTTGCAATAAAAAATAGAGGAGCAGTGTTATGAAAGTAGGCTATGCACGTGTCTCTACAGAAGACCAAAATCTGCATATGCAAGAGGATGCTTTAAAAAGTGCAGGATGTGAGGAAATTTATACTGATGTCGCCAGTGGCTCCAAATCTCAACGCCCTGGACTGGATAAAGCATTGGCTTATATTCGGGAGGGTGACACGCTTGTTGTGTGGAAGCTTGATAGGCTGGGTCGCTCCATCCAACATTTAATTCAAACTGTCACATTGCTCCAAGAAAAAAAGATTCTTTTTAAAAGTTTGCAAGAAAATATCGACACAGGAACCAGCAGCGGTAAGCTTATTTTCCATATTTTTGGCGCATTAGCAGAATTTGAGCGTGATTTGATTCGTGAGCGGACGGATGCTGGATTAAAAGCTGCAAGAGTGCGAGGCCGCATGGGCGGCAGACCGCCAGTGCTTGATAACAGGCAAATTACTCGAATGATTGAGATGTATGATGAGCAAAAAAACACTGTTGCGGAGATTTGTAAAATTTACGATATCAGTAGGCCATCTTTTTACAATTATCTTAAGCGGCGCAAAAAGTTAAATGCTGTTGAAAAAATTGACTGAGTTTCTTCTTATAGGGGGTTTTGGCACTTATCCCGGCTGAACCCGTTGAAAGCAGAAAAATTGCCCTGCCTTTAATAGTGTTAGCTACCCTGATAATTGATGAGTTAAATTTTCTTTCACCAACAAGATTTCCTTTCTTTGCAGCAGATCTTCGTTTAAATCTTAGCCTTATCTTTGAAAAAGAAACACCTGAATATTTGGAAATCCTAGGCAAATTGTTAGCTGAAATAGGATTCACTAAAGAACTCTTAATACAAATTTTACCTTTGCTAGAAAGTAATACTATAAGAGGCTTAGAAAAAGGACTCACAAGCCCTTCTCCTTCTGTCGCTGCTATGGCTGCTCCACCTACAGCAGCACAGGCTTCTGCACTTACCGGCTCTGGCGCAGCAGGTTTGTTTACTACAACCAGCGCAGATCAACACACTGCGGCGGCGGCATCAATTACAGGCCTTTCTTGTTAACTTTTATTTTTAAAAAAAATTTGAAATCGTTGCAACATAAGACTTAATGGTTCTACTTAAAGTAGAACCATTATAAAATTTCAGACAGTTTTTTATTACCCTAATGTTCTGATTTAAGGACAAGAGTACGCATCACCGCCTACTACCACAGAAGAAACAGAGGTATTACCATAGCCTGGTCTAAAGAAATTCGCATAATTTTGTTCTAAATAAACATAATTAGCACCTTGCTGATAGGCTACGTTGCGTAATTGATTCATGGCACCTTGTTCTAAAGATTGCGCAGGAATGTATTGGCCATTTTGAGTCGCAGTAACATAAACTAATTTTTTACAGTTAGCAGAGGGTAATTTTTGGCTAACGACTACTTGATCTGCTCCAGACTGTAATTTAGCGACAGTAGAACAACCTACTAACAAACTACATCCTATTATTAAACTTCCTACTACTATCTTTGCATTCATTGATATGGCTCCTTATTTAAATAGTTAATTTGGACAATGATAAGCTTTACCGCCCACTGCAACATGCGTAGTACGATTAGCTAATTGCGTAACCTGATTGATAGTAACCAATTCTATGTAATTAGCACCTACCGCATAAGCAGCTAGCTTTAATTGGTCTAAACTACTAGCCTGCAAACTGGCTGGAGAGGGTAATTCAATTACACTCCCTTGTTGATCGGTTAATAAATGCAGATATTGACATTGCTTCGGGGGGGGGCTAAAGCTTATTAAAATACTATTCTCGCCTGGATTAATGGATGAAGAACAAGCAACCAATAAAACACTTAAACTTCCAAGTAGGCTTAAGCTATATCCTTTTTGCATTTGTCACTCTCTGCCAGTTGGTTTTCACTTACATATTAATAGCAATAACTTTTAAGTTTAAGTGATTTAAAGCTGGCTTTCAATAAAACCTGCTTTTTTAACACTCTTATCTAAAGCTACTAATGTTTCTAATAGCGGTAGCATTTTATGTAACGGCCAGCTATTGGGACCATCACTTAAGGCTTTATCAGGATTAGGATGAGTTTCCATAAAAAGACCTGCTATGCCTGCTGCAATCGCCGCACGCGCTAACACGGGAACAAATTCACGTTGCCCACCTGAAGCAATCCCTTGTCCACCCGGTAACTGCACACTATGGGTAGCATCATAGACAACTGGACAATCAGTTTCACGCATAATAGCTAAAGAACGCATATCAGAAACTAAATTATTATAACCAAATGATACACCTCGTTCACAAGCCATAATTTGAGGGTTGCCTACTGCCTTAGCTTTAGCAACCACATGTTTCATATCCCAAGGCGCTAAAAACTGCCCTTTTTTAATATTTACAGGACGACCTTGTTTGGCGACATTTTGAATAAAATTAGTCTGTCTACATAAAAAAGCAGGGGTTTGCAAAACATCCACAACACTTGCTACTTCAGCTAAAGGAGTATCTTCATGGACATCTGTTAATACCGGCACGCCAATTTCTTTTTTTACTTGTGATAAAATTTTTAACCCTTCTTCTACTCCAAGCCCCCTAAAACTTTGGTGAGAAGAACGATTAGCTTTATCAAAGGAGGACTTATAAATAAAATTTATCCCTAATTGTGTTGTGATTTCTTTTAAATAGCCTGCTGATTCAATAGCCAGCTCTTTACTTTCAATGACACAAGGTCCAGCAATTAAAAAAAAGGGTTGATTTAACCCTACTTCAAAATGACATAATTTCATGTATTAACCTCTTGTTTTAAGATGCTGTTGTTTGGTAACAAATTTTTCTGCTTGGTTCTTATAAAAACGAGCAGCCTTAATAAAGCCAGAAAAAATCGGATGGCCATCACGAGGAGTTGAAGTAAATTCTGGGTGAAATTGACAAGCTACAAACCAAGGATGATTAGGTAATTCTACCATCTCTACTAAAGCATCATCTTGTGAACGCGCTGAAACAACTAAGCCTGTTTTTTCTAAACTACCGATTAAATTTTCATTCACTTCATAACGATGCCGATGTCTTTCAACAATTTCTTCCTTATTATAAAGTTGTCTTGCTAAAGTATTGGGTAACAAATGACAAATCTGTCCTCCTAAACGCATCGTTCCACCCAAATCAGAACTGCGATTACGCATTTCCACGCTGCCATCTACTTTAGTCCATTCAGTAACTAATGCAACAACCGGATAAGTCGTACTAGCATCAAATTCTGTACTATTAGCATCACTCATATTAGCTTTGTGGCGTGCATATTCAATGACAGCAACTTGTAAACCCAAACAAATTCCTAAATAAGGGATATTGTTTTCTCTTGCATAGTTAACTGCTAAAATTTTGCCTTCAATACCACGTTTGCCAAATCCACCAGGAACTAAAATAGCATCAATTCCTGCTAATAAACTTAAACCCTGTTTCTCTAACAACTCTGCATCAATTTTTCTGACATTTACTTTGGTTTTAGTATGAATGCCAGCATGAGTTAAAGCTTCAGATAAAGATTTATAGGCATCCTTATGCTCTAAATATTTACCCACCATTGCAATAGTTACTTCACCGTCAATACTAGCAATTGCATTCAAAACTTCTTGCCATTCATGTAAATCAGCTTTTCTAGTAGCCAACCCCAGTTTTTCACAAACAATCTGATCCAATCCTTGATTATGAAGCTCGAGCGGTATTTGATAGATTGTCGCCGCGTCTTTAACCGAAATGACCGCTCTCTTTTCTACGTTAGTAAATAATGCGATTTTACTTCGCTCATGTTCACCAATCGTTTGTTCTGAACGACATAAGAGAATATCAGGCTGTATACCAATTGAACGTAATTCTTTTACCGAATGCTGGGTAGGTTTAGTTTTGATTTCACCCGCTGCTTCTATAAAAGGTACTAAAGTTAAATGAATAAATAAAGTCGTACCCGCTCCTAATTCAATGCGTAGTTGTCTTATCGCTTCTAGAAAAGGTAAAGACTCAATATCCCCGACTGTTCCTCCAATTTCCACTAAAATGACATCAAGCTCTTTGCCTGCCGCTAAAATTCGTTTCTTTATTTCATCGGTAATATGAGGAATAACTTGAACGGTACCACCTAAATACTCCCCTTTGCGCTCTTTGCGAATCACATCAGCGTAAATACTACCACTAGTAAAGTTATTAAGTTTAGTCATTTTACGACGAATAAACCGTTCATAATGACCTAAATCTAAATCAGTTTCTGCACCATCTTCGGTTACAAAAACTTCCCCATGCTGAAAAGGATTCATGGTTCCTGGATCCACATTAATATAAGGATCCAACTTCATAATACTGACATTAAGCCCTCTGGCTTCTAAGATAGCCGCCAACGAAGCACCGGCTATACCCTTCCCTAATGATGAAACCACTCCCCCCGTAATAAACACATATCTAGTCATATTGTTCAACCTTTAATCAACTTTACCTAGCAACTGATTAACTTTTTGGACCAATTCGACCGAAACATTAACAAAAAGCTACTAAAGCTGCAATTTATTTAAAATTCAATTTGACTATCGCGATTTCAGTCTTTAGTCTTAAGGTGTTGAAGTTTTTCATGGTTTTTATTCATTACAGTCGAGTTTTATATTTTTTGAACAAACCACGAATATATTAAAAAGTCTAAAACTCGATTGTAATGGGTAATTTTAAGGAGCATTGAGGGAGTAAAAGTATGAGTAAACTTTGGGCGTTTATTGTTGTCATCGTTGCAATCGTTATTGCAGTATTGGCAATTCTATTACCACAAACAGCACTAAAACCAATTTTTGTAATCACTACATTCTTTGATGTAATGATTCCTATTTTGGCTGTAGGCGCGTTAATTAAGTATCTTTCTTGCTGCAGTAAAAGCAAAAGCTGCGAATAACAGTCGCTAAAGTAAAAAGCCCAGCTCGTCTGGGCTTTTTTGTTTCACTGTTAATTTTAATAGAATATTTTCGTACCTAAATTATTGGCTAAGCTGAATAAAATAGCCGGTTTTTTCAATACAAAACCCCTCGCAAATCGCATAGCCTACTATAACGGCTAATTGATCATTAATATAAACAAGAGGAATTTGATTGCGTTGCCAATAAGGAATACTCCATTCTTGCATGAGCTTTTTTAATGTCTTATGGCCTGCATAACCTGGCAGTTTACAGCGCTCTCCTGCTTGGCGAAAACGTACTTCTACTTTATCCCCTGATTGAATTAAAACACCTGTTTCAGCGCTTTTCTTGGCAAACAAATAACCCAAATCACCAGGTAATTTAATTTTTTTATTTAGATCTTCCCAAAGTATAACAACATCCGTTTTTGGTTCCTCTGTCTTTACACTAAGCGAGAGTGTATCGCGCCACTTTCTAATTTCTACATTATCCCAATGAATACAAGCCTTAGCATCTTTAGCGGCTAAAATAACTTCATTGATTAAAATATCAAGCTTCTGTTTGCTTGGCATTAAAAAACCCTGTTTGGCTACCCAATAACGAAGAAGATTTTGTAACCGAACTCTTGAGAGCATTTGTAATAATGATACAGATAGACTAGACAAGTTAGTACTTAATACCTTATGTAAATCCTCTTCAGCTACTTCATCTAATAATTGTTGCTCGGTACGCATCAATCCTGCTGTTTTTACAATGCCTTGATTTACTTGAGGCCAACGAGTTTGTAAAAGTGGGATAACTTTTTCACGCAACAGATTACGCGAAAAAGTTGTATCACTATTACTTTCATCATTAATCCATTGCAACTGATGAGTCGTTGCATAATCAAAAATTTCAGTACGAGTTATTGATAAAATGGGTCTTGCTAAAAAACCATGCGCAAACGGTTTAACCTCTGGCATGGCAGCCAATCCTTTTACCCCAGCACCCCTGAATAAATGTAGTAATAAAGTCTCTGCTTGATCATCAAGATGATGAGCCGTTAATAAATAATCCCCTTCTTTAAGCAGAGTTTTAAAAGTACTATACCGAGCCTTTCTAGCTTCTGCTTCTAAATTTTTTTTAAGCTTATCTAATTTAATGGAATAAGTTTCCAGCGAGATTGTCAATTGTTGACAAACGGCCTCACAATGTCTTGTCCAATCCTGAGCATACGGACTAATACCATGATTGATATGTACAGCTTTTAATTGAAATGGTAGTGGGTTATCTTTTTGCAGGTGAACCATCGCATGCAACAACACATGAGAGTCTATTCCACCACTATAGGCTATCCATACTGTGGCTTTAGGCAAATGTTTTGCTAAAAACTGGCTGAGCGTTAAATTAATCACGACCGTAATTCATCAACCGTTTATAACGTTGAGCAAGTAAATCTTCTTGAGATAAGCTTTGCAATTCTGCTAATCGTTTAGCAATAAATACTTTAACTCTTGCAGCAGTAAGCTCAACATTAGTATGAGCGCCTCCTAAAGGCTCCTCAATAATTTCATCAATTAAACCAAGCTCGTAAATTTTTTTAGCTGTCATCCCAAGTGCTTCAGCTGCCTCGGCGGCTTTATCTGTACTTTTCCATAAGATTGAGGCACATCCCTCAGGGGAAATTACTGAATAAACACTATATTGCAACATAGCAATTCGATCAGAAACACCTAAAGCCAATGCACCACCTGAGCCACCTTCTCCTGTCACAATAGTAATAACCGGCACTTTTAAATCAGACAACATATAAAGATTACGGGCAATAGCCTCACTTTGATTTCGCTCTTCAGCACCAATGCCAGGATAAGCACCCGCGGTATCAATAAAAGTTATCAATGGCAACTTAAATTTTTCAGCCATCGCAAATAAACGTTGCGTTTTCCGATAATCTTCGGGTCTTGGCATACCAAAATTTCGTGTTAATTTTTCTGCAGTTTTTCGTCCCTTTTGGTGTCCCATGATCATCACTGGCTGATCGTTAAATCTTGCTAAGCCAGCAACAATGGACGATCCTCTTGCAAAAAAACGGTCCCCATGCAATTCATCAAAATCTGTGAAAATATGCTCGATATAATCTTCGGTATACGGGCGTAAAGGATGACGTGCAAGCTGCACTATCTGCATAGTGGTCAGATTAGCAAAAATGGCTTTAGTTAATTCTTCAGCTTTTTTTTCTAATTTTTCAGTTTCTTCTTTTAAATTAATTTCACCATCAATATCCAATTGTCTAAGCTCATTAATTTTCTCTTTCAATTCTGCAATCGGCTGTTCAAACTCTAAATAATTTAAATTCATAAATAGCCTCTTTACCTGCTTTCTAAACTTTCTATCTGAGTAAGTCCATAATCTACACGTACTGCTGTCTCAGACAATAACTTTCTTAATGATAACAATAAATCCTCTTTGGGAGCAACTCGCCAAGCCTGACCCAGTGGTAATAAAGCTATCCCTTGATCATGTTTATAGTAAACCTGTACGGGACAGTTTCCACCACGATAAGCACTTAATACAGCCGCTAACTCTTTAATTAACCCTTTTTCAGCGTGAATAGGGTTTACTTCAATTACTAATCTTTTTGCAAATTGGTATCTTGCTTCTTCAAGAGTCCAAAGACGTTTCGCATTAATTCTGACGCCACCACTATAATCATCATAAGCGGCCTCACCTTCTAAAACCACCAGGTTGTCAATCACCAACTTACGTTGCACTTGCTCATAAATTTCAGAAAAAAAAGTGATCTCTGTTTTTGCTGTACAATCATCAATGGTTACAATAACAATGATTTTGCCACGTTTAGTTTTAAGTTTACGAATTTGCGTCACTAAACCAGCAATAATAACTGTATTATTTAAGTGATGATAAAGATCATTTAATTTGACTGAAACAAACTGTGTAATTTCTTCAATATATTCTTCAAAAGGGTGGCCTGTTAAGTAAAATCCTAAGGTTTCTTTCTCAAACTGTAAGCGTTTTTTTGCTGACCACTGCGCCGTCGTTACATAGACTGGCGCTAAAGTCGTCACCTCTTGATCGCTTGCCGTCATCGAAAATAAATCAGTTTGATTTCTTGCTTGATTGTGTTGCAACTGTTCTGCTACTTGTTGAATACTCGCTAGTGATTCATATAAAATGGAGCGATCTGGACCTAATTCATCCATCGCTCCTGATTTAATTAAAGCCTCTAAAACACGCTTAGTAACCTTACGAGAATCTATTCGACTACAAAAATATAATAAGTTTCTAAATAAACCATTTTTGTTTCTTTCTTCAATAATAATACTTAAAGCCGCTTCTCCCACTCCTTTGATAGCCCCCAAACCATAAATGATTTTACCCTCTTCATTCACAGTAAATTTAAATTGTCCTTGGTTAATGCGAGGAGGAAGAATTTCTAGCTTCATAACCCTACACTCTTCAATAAAGATAACAACTTTATCAGTATTATCCATATCCGAAGATAAAACTGCTGCCATGAATTCAGCAGGATACTGAACTTTAAGCCAAGCTGTTTGATAGGCAATTAATGCATAAGTCGCCGAATGGGATTTATTAAATCCATAACCAGCAAATTTTTCCATTAAATCAAAAATGGCTGCTGCTGTTTTACCCTCTACTTTATTTTTAACCGCCCCTTCAATAAAAATTTGTCTTTGTTTAGCCATTTCTTCAGGCTTTTTCTTACCCATTGCTCTTCTTAAAATATCAGCAGCCCCTAAGGAATACCCAGCAAGAACTTGCGCAATTTGCATAACCTGCTCTTGATAAACAATAATACCATAGGTGGGTTTTAAAATAGGTTCTAATAAAGGATGCGGATAGATAATCGCAGCTTCACCATGTTTACGATTAATAAAATCATCTACCATACCAGACTGCAAAGGACCTGGCCGAAATAACGCCACTAAGGCAATAATATCTTCAAAACAATCAGGCTGTAACCGCTTAACTAAGTCTTTCATTCCACGAGATTCAAGTTGAAAAACAGCTGTGGTTTGGCAAGTTTTTAATAATCTAAAACAAGCTTCGTCATCCAATGAAATATGGTTAATATTAATTTTTTGATTAGATAACTTTTGATTAATGGTTTGTACTGCCCAATCAATAATAGTTAAAGTACGTAATCCCAAAAAGTCAAACTTCACTAAACCAATCGCTTCGATATCATCCTTATCAAACTGGGTAACGTAATGTTCGGTCCCTTGTTCACAATAAAGCGGCGCAAAATCAGTTAGTTTACCTGGTGCTATGACAACACCTCCTGCATGTTTGCCAGCATTCCTAGCTATACCCTCTAAGTCCATCGCTAAATCAATAAGTGTTCTGACTTCTTCTTCATTTTCATAGCGTTCTTTTAACAAAGGATCTGTTAAAGCCTTTTCCAAAGTTATCCCTAATTCGAAAGGAATGAGTTTTGCTATTTTATCGACAAAACCATAAGGATAATCCAACACTCTACCGACATCTCTTACTACTGCTTTGGCCGCCATGGTACCGAAAGTAATAATTTGTGAAACACTTTCCCTACCATATTTTTCGGTAACATAATCAATGACTCGATCACGCCCTTCCATACAAAAGTCGATGTCAAAATCCGGCATAGAAACCCGCTCTGGATTTAAGAAACGCTCAAAGAGTAAATCAAATTGCAACGGATCTAAATCCGTTATTTTAATTGCAAAAGCCACTAATGATCCCGCTCCAGAACCACGACCCGGTCCAACTGGTACGCCATTATCTTTAGCCCATTGGATAAAATCGGCAACAATTAAAAAATAGCCCGCAAATCCCATTTTGTTAATAACTTGTAATTCAGCTTGTAATCGTTCTGCATAGATTTTTTGTTGTGCTGAGGTTAAAGGTTCTCGTTTTTGCTGTAAGCGTACTTTCAAACCTTCTACAGCTGATATTGCTAAATAATCCTCAACCTTTTGGCCAGCGGGTACCGGAAAATTTGGTAAAAAGTTTTTATCTAAAGTTAAGACGACATTACAGCGTTTAGCAATTTCTACTGTATTGCTAAGGGCTGACGGCACGTCAGCAAAAAGTGCTAACATTCCATCTGCTGATTTAAAATATTGCTCTTCGGTATACTCACGTAATCTTTTAGGATCACTTAAAATAGACCCTTTATGAATACAAACTCTTGCTTCGTGAGCTTCAAAATCTTTGGTAGCTAAAAAACGTACATCATTGGTTGCTACCACAGAAATATTTTCTTGCTCAGCTAAATCTAAAGCAGCTTGGATATATTCTTCTTCATTTGGCTTACCGGTACGTTGCAATTCTAAATAAAAATTGCCAGGAAATAACTGTAACCAATCTTTTAAGTAAACCAAAGCTTGCTGCTTATCATTAGCCAGTAAAGCATAACCAATATTGCCTTTTGTAGCCCCTGATAAAGCGATCAAACCTGAGGACAAGCCATTAAACCATTCACGTTTTATTATGGCTTTATCATGATATTGGCCTAGTTGATAGGCTTTGGAAATCAGTATCGAAAGATTTTTATAACCCTCTTTGTTTTGACATAATAGAACTAATGAATAGGGCTTATCCAAATCTTGTTCATTATGTATCCAAACCTCAGCGCCGATAATGGGTTTAATTCCCTTAGCTCGGGCTGCTTTATAAAACTTTACCATAGCAAATAGATTAACTTGATCAGTTATTGCCACAGCTGGCATTCTGTCTTGATAGGCTTGCTCAATTAAAGGATCAATTCGCACCATACCATCAATCAGCGAATATTCTGTATGTGTATGAAGATGAACGAATTTCATAAGTTTTTACTACTGTAAATCAAGGCTTCCATGTTATAGCAGTCGCTGACAGAGAACAACCCATAACAATTTCATTTAAATACTTTGACAATTGTAAGCACTAACAGTAGTATTTTAATACATTGCTTCATTATCGTGCAGTGACATTTTCAAAATCCCGTACAGTTTCTAAGCAATGTAATTCCGTAGACTAATTACGCTTTCCCGCAGTCAATTGCTTAAGAATTTTTTTACTTACTTTTAACTTGTATTGAGATTTATTTGTTATAGAGGTTTACCATGGATCAAGAAAAACTAACTTGGGAAACTCCCAATGTTGAACACCTTTTTCTTAAGAAAGATACAAATGATAGCGTCGGAACTCCTATTGATGATGGCCCAATTGGATTTGAGTCTTAATGTATTTTTCTAGCTTATTAATTTATTCAATATAAAAATCACTTCAGTTAATTAGATTGCAAAGCAGAGACTCTTTGTAGTATATTGCCTACCGAGCTGCCAGTAAAATAGCCAGCGAGCAAAGAGATTTCATCTTAACAGCTTATTTGATTACTACTTACTCATATTTCTTAATCAAACCCGCTGTAAGAGAATATTTCTATAATTACATATCGAAAGCTAATCAATAATAATTGAATAAAAATAAATCAACTTGATTAATGTTAACTATAAATAGGCTTTTAAGAGATGTAAAAAGGCTATTTTGCGTTTTTCTTAATACTTTCTTAAGATTTTGATCATAAAATATGCAGGCTAGGGAAAAGCTGTCTATAAGCCCAATAAAAACTTAGGTCAAGGAATGTCCAAGATCTTAATTTACGTGGAGTTATATGACAGCTTTTTTTTTGGTTAAATTTTTGGGTATCAAACTCGCATGAAGCGGTTAATAAATATATTAATTTTTTTAGCACTATGTCCCGCTTTATCTGCTTTGGGTATTCAAACCAATGCTGATTATTCCAGCGAAAACTATAACTATAATCCTAATGCTCCTTTCGGCTACCAACCTCCTTCCCAAGAAAGCAGCTCACTCAGTCTTGATAGCCAATTATTTGGCATGAAAGGTCCCTTACAAATTGGTACCGAATATAGTCAAAATTATGGTGTGATTTTAAAAGCTCAATATACTCAACAACTAGGTCAAAACAATGCTTTCTCACTATTATTAAACGGTGGCGCGGGCCAACGGCGAATTAATGCAACCTGGGCTCATATTTTAACGACTAATCAAAGAATCAAACTTAGTATTGACCATCTTTCTCAACGTATGCAATTTAATTTTGATTCCGGCAATGTCAATCAATGGGTAGGACAAAATGCTTATGGGCTCACTTATCAATATTTATTAAATAAGGGCTGGTTTAATGATTTTAATTTGAACTCTTTTTATAGTCAGGCAGATAGTAAATCATTATCGCCAGTTTACTATAATCAAGGTGATGATCTTTATGAAAATTTCAGACATATTGCTGGGGGTAACGAAAAAAGTTTAAGTGCAGGACTAGATTTACTCCCAACAAAATCAACTGGTCTTGGCATGCAACTAAGTTATGATGATATTCATTATGATATGCTGTATCCAACTTCGAATCAAAATCAAAAAGGTTTAGGTTTTACGGTTAGTTTAGATCAGCTCATCACCAAAAAAATTAAGCTTAATTTAGTAGCCAGCGATCGAGAAGCCGCCAGACAATATACCGCTGGCATAGATTTTTTAATTCCAACTGCTCATCAAAGTTCTTTAGAAGTCGATTTAAATACAGAGCGTAGTATTGGCGGTAAAGGTTTACCTGATGACACCACCTACGGTATGAACTTTGATTTCCGATGGGGTCAAGGTAATAATAATGACAGCTTTAGCTTATCTAGAAACACTGCTGATGAAGATTTAGCAGATTGGGCTTCAACTCCTGCGGTCGATATGGATCAAGTGTTAGCAATTGCCGATCAAAAAACCGTTTTAGTTTCCAGTGATGAAACTTCTAAAGCAGGAGTTAGTACCGCAGCCCCTACCAATACTAAAACAATCACTTTGTATATAGATCCCTCTAAACCAGTTACCATTAATTTAGCACAATATGTTCCTATGACCGCCCTTACTCCTAGTACTCCTACTAATACAAACTTACTATTGAGTAATAATTTACTAGCAGCTCCCTTATTAACAGCTAGCGCTACAAATGATAATTATAAAGTTGAGGATTTACCAAATAACTTAGCTTATAACCCTAGTACTAAAGAAATTTCTGGTATCTTGCCTAAAAATTTCACCCCGTTTACCGTAGAAGTTATCCCTGAAACCAAGCCAACTCAGTCTATACCTTTAACTAATGCCAGTGGCTTTACCGCGCTCACACCTAACAATGGTTTACCGCCCAACAATAATTCACCACCAACGTCTAATGTTAATCTAATTATTAAAAATTCTCTCTTAACTGTTAGTGCTGCCCCACCTGTACCCAATCCATTACGAAATCAAAATGTGGCTGTTACCTGGGCTATGACTCCGGTATCAGGTACTAGCGCCTTTACAAACCCTAGTGATTCAGGCCCTATTACTTACCAAACACCTACTCTTACTGATAAAAACGGCGCTGCTACTGCCCTTTCAGCCCTTAACTTAACTTGGGCAAGCAACCAACTCTATAGTGGTGCCAGAATGCCAGCTAGCGCTCAAGCTAATAGTCCTTATACCGTAATCATGAGTGCCTCTAATAGCATAGGTACCAGTACCAATAATTTTACCCTTAATATAGTAACAGGCGCTCCCCCTACACCTTCTCCCATTCCTAATCAAAATGTTGCGGAAGGAAATCAAATTACAACTATTAATGCAACTAATTATTTTTACATTATTGAAAAAACGGCTTTTGGCACACCAACTATCACTAATGCGAGCGGGCAATCAGTTTCTCTCAGCAGTCTTAATTTACAATGGAATAATAACATTTTATCAAGTTCAGGCAACTTACCAGCTGGCAGCAATGCCAATGAACCGTATACAATTACGTTTAGCGCTACCAATCCTTTCGGTTCCACTACAAACTCCATGACTTTATATGTGCTAGCTAAACCTAATGCACTACCCATATCAAATCAAACTGTCGCAGCAACTCAAACTATTACGCCAATTGATGCTACAGCTGCCTTTACTAACCCCAAAGATTCAGGCTCGATCACCTATACTATACCGACTATTACAGATAGAAATGGCTCTGCAGTCAGCCTAGCCGCTTTAAATTTAGCTTGGAACAATAATACCTTATCTAGTAGTACTGGATTACCCAGCACTATGGCTAACAGCAGTCCTTTTATCTTAACTTTTGCTGCTACAAACAATGCTGGTACAACCACTAACCCAACCACCTTAACCATTACTTCTAGCATGCCTAACTTTAATAATCTGCCAGCTTCTCTAACTATCAATGAGGGTCAAAACTATAACCCCCTCATTGATTTAGTGCCTTATATTAATGCAGGTAGTGATAGTGTGTTAAGTAACGTCACTGCTGAGTTAACGGATGGCACCTTAGCTGATAGTGGTTTAAGCTATCAACACAATAGTGACTTTTCACAAATGGCTATCAGTGGTCAAGCAAATGGTGCTTATGCAGGTCAATCTAAACAACTTCATATTGTAGTAACAAACTCTCATGGCAACACTAACGATGCTTATATCACTTTAAATTTCCGTGGTTTGCCTATCAGGAATGGTACACAAAGTATTACTGAAAGTTATGAACAAGGCCAAACTATCAGTAGTATTGATTTTGACAATTTTTTTAATAACCCAGCAACCAGCGGTACACTCACCTTTAATACTACTGATCAAAACTCCATACAAGTCACCTCACCTGATCAGTCGACAACAACATTTGCTACTTCTCCACTCGCTCAAGCCGATACAGTCGGCAATAAACTAACTTTTGATAATGATGTACTGTCTGGTCCGCTACCCAATGATTTAGCTTCAGGCACTTATGTACTAACTGTACATGCTCAAAATGATGTCGGTTTTGCAACTGGTGCATTCTACATTACTTTAAATATTAATGAAGCCGGCTCACCTTCTTTTATTAATTTACCAAGTACTTTAACTGCTGATGAAGCGACAAGCTATGATGCTGCAAATCCGCTTATTGATCTTACCAATTTAGTAGTACCAGGCAGCGGCACTATTAGTAGTATTCAAGCAGAATTAACCGATAGCACTTTAGCAACGGCTGGTTTAACTTACTCAGCCACCAGCCATCAAATTACCGGCACTGTGAATAATGCTTATGCTGGCACACAAAAAACGTTGCATATTATTGCTACTAACACTATCAATAAACAGTCCGCCGTTGATTTAACCATTACCTTTAGAGGATTACCACTACGCAATAATGCCTCTATTGGTACCCAAAATTATGAGGGTGGTCAAACGATCACGCCAATTGATCTCACACAATTCTTTAATAATCCAGATTATAGTGGTACCTTAACTTTTAATGATAATGATATCAATTCTATTCAAGTTAATGGCCCTAATGGCTCTTCAACTTTAAGTCAATCTGCTTTAGGCGGACCCAATGGTTTAGTCTTAAATGGGACTGAATTAACTGGACAAATCCCTGCTTCTGTTACAACTGGCACTTATATACTAGATGTGATTGGTAAAAATGATTTAGGTTATGCGACTCAACGTGCCACCATTACTTTTAATTTGAACGAAGCCAATGCACCACAATTTGATTTACCGGCCAGTGCTTTGGTTGTCTATAACCAATCTTATACCTCAACCAATCCTTTATCAGATATTGCTGACCACACCTTTGCCGGCAGTGGCACTATTCAAACTAT
>MGXT01000010.1 GCA_001801465.1 Gammaproteobacteria bacterium RIFCSPHIGHO2_12_FULL_35_23
AAGATTACTAATAATAATAGCAAGATTTTCACCAGAAGTATCAGCAAGTGCTGCTTCGATATTTAAGCTGATCACAGAATCTTCAGTACCAGAAACATCAGTAATTTTAACTGTTGGTGTATCAGCTTCACCGCCAACGCTAATAGAAACATTTTTGCTGATCGTAGCTGTTTGATTATCATATTGAGTCGTTAGTTCAATTTTTAATAGCATTTCTCCACTGAAGTTAGTAGAAGAAGTTAATTTTAAGTTATTAAGTTCATTTGTTTTGACCAGCCAAGATCCATCAGGCTGTTTAGTGCCCGCAGAGAGATAGGCATCATTAGGAATATCCTTGATAACAACAAACGAGGATTTTGCATTACCAATTGATGCTGATAAATTTAAATCAATTGTTTGGTCTTCAATTCCTTGTAAAGTATTATTGGTACTAAGTTCGGGTGTAGATAAAAGAACCTTTTGATTATTTGCAATGATGGCCTCTATATTATTGTTTAATTTTTCACTTTTTACTGCAGCCGATGAAGTTGCTGTAGAAGTATGGCTGATTTCATTATTACTGATTGCTGGTTGTGTTTCTGTGGTAACAGGTTCTTCTAATGATTGAGGAGTATTAGAGCCAGCTTCTATATTAGTAGTTTGAATATTAACAATGGGATCAGAATTTATTGTTAAGTTAGATTCAGTAGAAAGGTCTTGTTTAGCAATAACTTGTTGTTCTTTTGCAGAAGGTGTTTTACTGTTAAAATTAATTTCTTGATTATCAGTAAGAAGAGAAGTATTAATTGAATTAGTTGTTAATGAAAGTTCTTCGTTAGAAAACTTACTATTTGTTTCTAATTGTATAGTTTTTTGCTCAATATCGGTTTCTTCATTATTTTTTGTTTCAAGCGCTTTTTCTTCGTTTTTTTCTTCTAAATTTGCAGCAATATGATCAACAGTATCATGTTGAGATTTATCAATATTAATGTTTTCACCTTGATGAATATTGCTTAAGTTTTTATCGTCTTGTTGTTGCTGAGGTTCAGGATCAATAGGAGTGGAAACAGGAGATTTTACTTTCTCAGCTCCATCTTCTTTATTTTGATTCTGTGAAAGGTCGTTATTATTATCGAGCGCCATATTTTCATCCATTTTATAATACTGTACATCCTATACATTTATTCTAGGCAAATTTTATACAGGTGTACAATAGAAAGTCAATTAAATATTGAACAAGTGAGTAAGATAGCATAACACTAATATTAAGTTTAACTTATTGATAAATAATAATTTCATATAAAATTTTTTAAAATTAGTCTATAAATAGAGATAATTTCGCTATCTAGTAGAATTTTCGTTATAGTATTAAAAGCAAAGATTGCTTATTAATCAATAAACTAACAGGAATGTTGGATGCATCTATTCAAAAAAATTATAAAATTAAGTCAGTTGAGTGAGCCTTTTCGAATTATTGCAGATTCCAATCCTGGTCAAATCCGACAAATTGTAATTTTTATTTTATTAGCTTCTTTGGCAATCAATTTACTTTCTCTAGCTTTTCCAATCACTTTGTTACAAATCTATAATCGGGTTATTCCTGGCTATGCAATTAGTACCCTAATAGTTTTGTTTCTTTTTGTTATTGTAGCAATGCTACTTGAGTTAGTGCTAAAAATTCTTCGTTCTACCTTAACATTATGGTCAGATGCAAAATTTGAACATTATTTTGGCTTTAAAATTATTAATGCTATTTTAAACTTGCCTTTAGAAATCTATCATAAACAAACTATTGGTACCTACCTAGAACATGCTAGACAGTTAACAAGAATCCGAAATTTCTATACGGGACAAGCGTTAACTGCTTTTCTAAACGTTCCTTTTATTTTAATTTTTTTGGGTTTAATTATTTTTCTTGCTGGCTGGTTAGTATTGGCCCCTTTATTAATAATAGTTATTTTTTTATTTATTACCATGTATTTGGCCGGCCATTTAAAAAAATATTATGATAAAGAAATATTGTTAGATGAGCATGTGAATAATTTTCTAATAGATATTTTTGCAAATATACATACGCTAAAAGCATTGGCCTTAGAAATGCAAATTAATCGCAGATTCGAAAGACTTTACAGATATCAATTAAAAAAACAGCCGATTTTCCTTTATCAACATTATTTACAAATTAGTAAATTAATGAGCTCGCAATTTATGATGATCGCAACAGTTGCTGCAGGTGCACCTTTTGTTATTGCTGGGAATATTACGGTTGGTGTGCTAGCTGCTTGTATTATTCTTTCAAGTCGCTGTATTCAACCTTTAAATGAGGTATTTAACGTTTGGATACGACTACAGGTTATTAAAGTTGCACATAAACAATTAAATACAGCTTTTAAGCTTCCTTCTGAAACTCAAAAAGTTCAGCATATATTGGAGAATTTTCAAGGCGCTATTGAGTTAAAAAATATTGAGCTTTATAGTGAAACTACGCAACAATTGCTTTTTAGAGATCTTAATTTAACAATTAAGTCTGGACAGTTTATAGCAATTAATGCTCTGAGCGGAGCAGGTAGAACAGCTTTCTTAAATTTAATTATTGATAATACTAAGCCTACCCAAGGAACCGTTACTTTAGATAATTATTCTTTAGAAGACTTGGTGCCAGATTCAATTAGAAACCATGTTCGTTACTTGTCACCACAGAGTGAAATTTACCAAGGAACTATCATCGAAAATCTTACATTATTTGATCTTAGCAAAATTAAAGTTGCAAAAAAAATAGCTGAAGAGTTGGGGCTAAGCGAATATATTCAAACCTTAAGCAATGGCTATGATACCTATATTGATACTCAATCTGCTCATTTGCTTCCACAAGGAATTAAGCAGTTAGTAAAATTGGCTAGTGCTTTTGCTGATTCTAACTGCAAAGTGTTACTTTTAGATGCAGTAAATAATGGGCTTGATGGAGAGTTTGAAGAAAAGTTGATAAATTTTTTTAAAAAAATAAAAGGTCAAAAGACTATTTTGTTTGTTTCAGACAAGCCTTCTGTATTACAGATGGCAGATGAAACTTATACAATTACTCACTATCAGTTATTAAGGGTAGAACATTAAATGAAATTAAGAGTTCGTATTAAAGCTTATGAAAATGCTTTGCCCTTGTTATTAAAGTTAATAGATTGGCAGGGTGATCCTGTTATTTTATATAGCAGTAAGCCTTATTTGCAGAAAATAAGCACTGCAAAGAAATTTTCTGAAGTATTAGATAATCTAGGTTATCTTTCCAGTAAGTTTTCGGTTCAAATGTATGAAATTGATAAACGATTTTTCCCTTGTCTTTTTGTTAGCAACAAGCAGATATTAGTACTTAAAGCGGTAGATAAAAAAAATATTTATGCCATAGACTGTGCTACTCAAGAAGAGGTTGTTTTTGATGCGCAAAGTCAAATGCCTGGCACTATTTACTGCTTTAAAGAAAATAAAGAAAGTCAGAATGATGAGTTATGGACTGATAATATATTGAATCCATTCCGAATAATTTATTGGCAGGCTTGGTTAATAAGTTTGATATTAAGTATCTTGGGCCTGGGAATCCCGCTCTTTATTATGGCCGTCTATAATCAGGTAATTGGTACTTATAGCATAGGGTTACTTGCTAATTATTTGATAGGTGTTGGTATTGTTTTTATAGCTATGTTAATTTTATTGTGGATACGAAGTCATTTGTTAACTTGGATAGGTAACAAAATAAACTTAAAAGTAAGTCATGACTTAATAAAAAAAATCTTGCAATTACCAAGCTCGTTTACAGAAAATGCCACAATCGGTAGTCAAGTGGCTAGGATTAAAGAGTTTGAGCAAGTAAGAGATTTTATTTCTAATCCTAACTTTGTTATTTTATTTGAATTACCATACACCATTATTTTTTTAATCGCTTTAGGACTGATTGGTAAATTATTAGTATTAGTTCCTTTGATTGTAGTCAGTATTTATATAGTTCTTTGTCTCTTTAGTTGGTTTAAAAATGATACACAATTGAAGTTAATGCGTCAGGCAGCTCATCAGAAAAATGAAAGTCTAGTGGAAATTCTTTATAAATTAAAACAAATTAAAGATGATAGTTTAATTAATTATTTTTTTAATAAGTTTAGAAACTTATCGGCTATAGCAAGCATAGAGGGTTTTACAATTAACATCAAATCAGTCATAGCTGATGGTTTATCTGATCTGCTAACGCTTATGTCCGGGTTAGTTATTGTTTGCTTAGGTGCTATTTATGTAATTAACAATGAATTAAGCTTAGGTGGACTGATTGCAATTATGATTTTGAATTGGCGAATATTGGCGCCTTATAAAGTTTGCTATACTTTAATACCGACCCTTAAGCAATTTGTAGCTAGTGTTAGTCAAATTAAACGATTAATGCAACTGCCTTCTGAAAAACAGCTAAGTATACAAAGTGATATCAGTAAGTTCCAGGGCGATGTAACTTTTGAAAATGTGAGTTTTCGTTATCCTCAAGAAGAAGTGCCTGCTCTTTCAGGAATTAATTTCTCTATTAAACAAGGTGAAGTGGTAGCTATTATGGGTTCAACAGGCTCTGGAAAATCCACCTTATTTAAATTAATTTTAAACTTGTATCAGCCACAATTTGGTGATGTATTGTTAGACCAAATAAATATTAAACAGATAAATCCTTATTTACTTAGACGCAAAATTGCTTATATGCCCCAAAAGCCCCAATTTTTTTATGGAACAATAACAGAAAATCTTTTGCTTGCTTCTCCTTTAGCTTGTGAGCAAGAGCTTCATAATATAGCAGCAATGGTTGGTATTGATCAAGCTATCAATCAACTTCCTGATAAGTTTAAAACTTACATTAACAGTCAGCAGTTGGATAAATACGGAACAAGTTTTTCTCAAGGATTAAATTTAGCACGGACTTATTTAAAGCATTCTAGAATAATGCTATTAGATGAACCGTTATCATTATTAGACAACAACCAAGCAGGAAAGTTTTTTAATTTTATCAAAGCAATGCGAGGTAATGCGACCATTTTATTTTCTACTCACAGCCCAAGTGCAGCAAAGATCGCAGACAAAGTTATTATATTAAATAAAGGTAAGCTGGTTGTTTCAGGTAAGCCAGATATCATTATTTCTAAGTTTACAGGGAGTTTATTATGAGTCTTAAGCGACTTAAGCAACTAAAATTTGTTTCACCTTCAGCATTATTAGAAGAGTCTAGGCATGTACAATTATTGTTTATTACTATAGGTTTTATAGTCGTAATGCTTTTTCTTTTAATTGTTTGGGCTTGTTTTACTCCAATAAATGAAACGACAATAGCTTTTGGTCAGGTAGAGCCTAGTAGTAGAATTAGTATGGTAGAGCACTTTGAAGGTGGGACCGTTGTTAAGGTATTGGTCGATAATGGACAAGAAGTAAAAAAAGGAGAGCCATTAGTTATGTTAGATGCAGCGGGGGTTAAGTCACAATATGATGAGCTTGTCAGTCATCGTACCTCTATTGAGTTTGATCTTTTAAGGCTTCGTGCATTTATTGATTCTAATTCGCCTGATAAAACAATTTGGTTGGCTGCGATTACAAAGCATCCGCAAATCAGCGTAACTAAACTAGATGAGCTTTATGCTAAAGAAGTTGAGTTATTACATCAACAAAATCAAAATCGACAAGACCAAAAAGAAGTATTACAATCTCAAGTTGATAAATTTACTGCTGAACTTGAAAAAAATCAAAGTAACAAAAAATTTCTCGAAAAAAATCTAGATTTATATAAAAAAGAATTGATTATGCTACAAAAAGTAGTGGCCAAAGGTTATGTGTCACAGCGTGAGTTTCTTATTACTCAAAGAAGAGTAACTGATGCAGAATCAGAGCTTGATGCTTTAAATGGTAAAATTAATTATGCTGCGAGTGAGCTAAATGAATCAAAACAAAGATTGCAGCAGCTTGATGCCAAGTTGGCAGAAGAAACTTCTGAAAAAATGGATACTTTATTAACTGAATTACCTGAAGTTAATTTCAAAATTAATGCTATGAAACATCGGCTCGATTCTTTAGTGATTAAAGCGCCTGTTACAGGACAGGTTAGCAATTTAGTTGCTAAATCTGGTAGTACCATTAAGCCAGGCGAGCAAGTGCTTGAAATCGTGCCTGACAATGAAAAATTAATTATTGCTGCACAAATTAATACCAAAGATATTGGTTATTTAAATATAGGTGATCCTGCAAAAATTAAAGTACTTACTTATGATTTTGCCAGATTTGGTAGTATCGGTGGAGTGTTAGAAAAAATTTCAGCAAGTACTTTTACGGCGCAAAATGGCACTTCATTTTATAAAATAGTTATTGTGCCTGATAAAAATTATGTAGGTGATAATAAAGCTATGACTTTAAAAACAGGAATGGCTGTGCAAACAGAAATAATCACTGGTAGAAAAACAGTTATGCAGTATTTGTTGCGCCCCCTTTATTATACAGCTTATTCTTCACTGCAAGAAAAGTAGACTAAATGACATGATTGCATATGAACGATTTGATAGCATAATTTTTTTAAGTAATGCTTTTCAAATATAAGGAGATAGGATAGATTTTTTATATCCCGCGAATTTATTTTTCTATTTATATTTTCCAAT
>MGXT01000011.1:0-1538 GCA_001801465.1 Gammaproteobacteria bacterium RIFCSPHIGHO2_12_FULL_35_23
TTCAAGTTGACTATAAATTATCAGTTGCCATCCACCATTTAAGTTAAAGTATCTCATTATTTTATTAGTTAATTTAGCTGCCTTAATTTTATGAGGCGGATAAATAAAAGTATTTTTATCGGAGGATAAATAACTAAATACAGCAAATGAAAAGCGGGAAATAGGTAATGTTATAAGGAAGTTTGTATTTTTATATGGTAGTATACCTTGCAGTAATTCCCCAAACTTCCCATGACAAAAACCTATTCCATATGAACGTTTTGGCAATAAATATTGTAAATCAGTCATGATTGATCTTTTTAACTGGCTCAATGACTTCTCGTTCTTCTTCGAATAGTACATAAAAAGGACGCATCGGCCCCTTGTTAGTATTTATTATTATATGGTCAATCTCTGTTAAAACATCTTCTTTAAACCCGGCAAGAAAACCTACCCACGCACAATCGTTAAAGCCAATAGCAGGAATTACTTTGCCATTATTTGCAACTACTGTGTGAAAAGAGGTAGTTTGTGATGGTAGAGTTACATTCCAGACAAGAGCAGATTCTGAAAGACAGTAATTGATAGTTAAAGTTCTTCCTTGATGTTTTTCTTTATATTGGAAACTTTTAGTATGCTCCCCTTTAAAAAGACCTAAATCTATTACATGTGTAATAATATCAGTAGCATCTATTTCATAATATTTAGAAAGTCGATGTATAAATGCTCCACCAGCAATTCTTCCCATATTTGCATCAATAAAATAAGCATTTAAATTTTTAATAATAAATTCACTATGAAAATAGCCATTTCTATAATTAGAGCGCTGTATTAATGCAGCTACAGCTTGCATACATTGTTGCTTTAAATTATCAGTTAAATCTTCATCAACAGGAAATTCATTTATACACTCTGTAAGCTCTTTTCTTACTCGTCTAGAAAATCCCAGGAAATTTATATGACCATCCTTTACAAATCCTTCCAGACTATACAAGCGGCCATTAATTCTAGATTGCAACATCCATCTATGAAATTTGGAAGCATTAATTTGAGTCTGCTTTATAATAATATTTTTAATTAAATCAGCATTTATTTCTTTATCTAATATAAAAATATCAACAGCTCCGGAAGATATTGCGGGCTTTAATAAAAATTCATTAAAATTATTATTTTCCTCTATAAAAGAAGTTATTTTTTTGTCTGAAAGGTTTGACAAGTCAAAGGTGATGCTAGGAGGACTAAATTCAGAGATTATTTGTTGAACATATGTTTTGTCAGTTAATTTAGATAATGTTGGGTCTGGTCCAATTAATTTGTATTTTTGTGCAATCACACAAGCGTATTGCAAAGTTTCATCTAGTAACGAAGTAATTGCTATACAGCGACTAGCTAAATTATGTTGTTGAATAACTCGCTCAATGTCTTTTAATGAATTTATATCTGCTTCATAGTGTTCACACAGCTCTATTGCTTGCTTTGGGTCGCCCGAATAATCTGCTATTTTTAATAAAAAAATAGGTTGAAAGCCTAATTTTTTGGTGGCTTTTTTAATATATTGG
>MGXT01000011.1:1581-2485 GCA_001801465.1 Gammaproteobacteria bacterium RIFCSPHIGHO2_12_FULL_35_23
TGCCTATTTGTGCTGCCGGAAACCTATGGTATTATAATGCGCAATTATTGTAAATTGAATGACCAAATTACACAAGCTGTATCAGATGATATAGTTAATTTTGTTAGTTGGGCCAATTTAAGGAATCACATGTTTAAAAAGTGTATAAATATAAGATATATATTTTTCTATACTTTACCTCTTTTACTATATTTTCAGCCAATTTATGCAATACATTCTAATATAATTAGATTAGCTTTATTAGACACCCCGTATAATGAAATACCTTCAAATGTATCAAAATTACAAGAAAATGAAAAAGCTTATTTTGCTGGTATAAATACAGCTGCTTATGTGGTAAAAAAATACAATATAAATATTATTTATAAGCCATTTATCTATGGCAGTGGCCCTATAGATATTTTAAGTGAAATACCTAAAATTAAAAAATGGCATGCAGACTTAATTCTTGGGCCAGGCTCCTCTGATCATTTTATAATGTTAAAAAATTATTTACAAAATGTGATGGTGTTATCTTCATATGCATCTGGCCAAGAATTGCAAAGCCTTCCTTCAAATTTTCATAGTATTTTTCTTCCAGATAATAAAATTATGATGTTATTAGCTGAATATATACATAAAAAATTTCCTAATAAAAATGTTTATATAATAACTCAAGTAGATTCAAAACAGTGTATTGATGCCAGTAATCAATTTATATCCAGCTATAAAAAAATTTCATCCTTAACAAAAATTTCTGAAAATAAAATCATTTTGGATGATATTAATTCTATTAATAGTAAAGAGTTAATAGCTGGCCATGAAAATGATGTTATTTTAATATTTTCTTATACATTATATAGTTACAATGAGCTAGTAAAACATATAATTTTATCTTTTCCAAATAAGAAACTTATTTTTTTCT
>MGXT01000011.1:2591-3140 GCA_001801465.1 Gammaproteobacteria bacterium RIFCSPHIGHO2_12_FULL_35_23
ATTTAAGACTTTTAAAAAAGCTTATTACAATTTATATCACATTCAGCCGCTCTATTCAGTTTCATACATGTCTTATATAACAGTAATTTCTGCGATAGAAGCATTAATTAAATATCCATCTCCAAATAAAGAAAATAATATGCGTGAAAAAATACTCTATAGTTATACTAGAGCATTAGAACACGACCCTAATTGGTTTCAAATTAATAATTATGGCATTTATCGTTCAACCTCTCAGGGCGAAACTTTAGTAGCACGTTTATCAATACCTAAACAACCAAAGACTGAAATAAATGAATAATGATGTTTTTCAAAATGCGCCAATTAATTTATCAACTTTAATTAAAAGGGCTATAGGCTCTCGCATTTTAGTTTGTTTTTTACTAGCTATTTTAATAGTATTTATTATCAGTATTAATGATATAGTTAATAGCGCAAATCAATTAGAAAACAAAATTAGTACCCAATGTAAGCTATTGGCTGATTTTGCTGTCGGGCAAATCTTAAGTCAAAATGAAGCTGGCATTCAGCCTAAATTAGATTTTTTAA
>MGXT01000011.1:3147-26590 GCA_001801465.1 Gammaproteobacteria bacterium RIFCSPHIGHO2_12_FULL_35_23
ATCATCATCGGCTAAATTTATTTGGAAATCAGGAGAATTTGGTTTTTCACAAGAATTATTAGAATGGCACTTTCCATTTTCTTGGACATATTATTATTCTGTCAATGATCTTGATGGAAAAAGATTAGGCACCTTCATAGTTACGGGCTCTTTATTATATGAGCAAGGATTATTTTCAGATCTTTTAACAAATATAGGATTGCTATTGCTACTATTTATTATTATTTTTATTGTATTATATCCTTTAGGGAAAAAAATTCCTCAAAAGCTTTTTATACTACCAATTAATAATATATTAGCGTTATTAAGAAATGGAACAAGCAAAAATATTCTAGAAATAGATAATTCTCTTATTGTTCCAGAAGAAATTTATGAAATAAGAGAAAAAATATTTTCCTTATTAAAAGAAGTTGAAGAGCAGTCTCGTTTAGTAGCATTTGGCCAAATAGCAACACAAATTGCTCATGATATTCGCTCTCCCCTGGCCGCTTTAAGTATAGAAACTGAAAATTTACCTGCGGTACCAGAAAAGAATAGAATAAATATTAGGAATGCTATTCAACATGCAAATGATATTGCTAATAACTTATTGGCTAAATACAAACAAGAGAAAAGTATACATGATCCCCATATAATTATTTCTTCAGAACCAGCTGCTATTTTACTTGAAAATGTTATATCTGAAAAAAGAGCTCAGATATCTTCAAGAAAAATTGAAATTAAATTTGAAATAACAAATGAAAATTACAATATTTTTATAAATACGGATACTACTGAGTTCAGACGAGTTCTTTCTAATATTATTAATAACTCCATAGAGTCCATAGGAGAAAATGGATCAATAACTATTCTATTATACGAGAATTTAGAAAAAGCATTTATTGTTATAAAGGATAATGGGTGTGGTATCCCTAAGGATAAACTACCTCTAATTTTTGAAGAAGGCGCTAGCTTTGGTAAAAAAGATGGTTTTGGATTAGGGCTTCATTATGCTGCAAATAAAATTTCTTCATGGCATGGTGATTATTCTCTTACCTCAGAGCTTGGAACTGGAACCCAATTTGAAATTATTTTACCTAAGAAAAAAGTAGCAAATTGGTTTGCTGAAGAAATTGTCATAGAAAAAAATAATACTGTAGTTATTTTAGATGATGATATTTATATTCATAAAATATGGGATAATTGTTTTTCTAATATTACTAAACATAGTAATATCAATCTAATCCACTTTTATAAATCTTTTGACCTTATTGAATTTTTAAATAACAATATTAAAGAGAAAATAACTTTTCTTCTAGATTATGAGCTTATTGGATCCCAAGAAGATGGATTATCTTTAGCAGAAAAATTAAATATTACTTCAAAGACAATTCTTGTGACTAATCGTTATGATGATAAAAATATTAGAGAAATTTGTAATAAATTTAATATAAAAATACTACCAAAACCATTTGCGCAATTTATTTCCATTGACCTATCCCCAGCATTAGTACCACAGCACTGATGAGATCGAAGCATTATGCCGCCTGCTTTGCAAAAGTAACAGGTGGTACATAATTCAGTTCACTTCGTTTTCAAGTAGCTTCTCAGTGAGCAGTTTTTTAAGTTGGCTATTTTTAGATTCAAGTTCTTTTAGTCGTCGCTTCATTGATTTGTAAGCGGTAAATTAAGCCCCAGTTATTCTAGCTCGACTTGTTCTTTTTAAAATTAAAAGGCAGCAGCGCTTCAAATTGTTGCACCGTCTCACAGAAAGGGATTTTTGTTAATGTATCACGCAGCCAATCATAGCAATTAACTTCATGTGCTTTGCAGGTTTCGATTAAGCTGTAAATTATGCTAGCCGCTTCGGCGCAGCGGATTACCCATAAACTTAACGTCGCTTTGGGTATATCGGCACCTATCTCCTGTAACATCTGCTCTTGGCGATACAGGGGCAAATGAAAATGGTTGTAAGAAATTTTCTAAAATTTGCCAGAGCGGAGCACTAGGATTAACCAAAATACTGTCTGTATAATGAGTAATATCAGTTTTGAGTAAGTAAATATCGCGATGAGTACGCAAATAACAGCAAAGGTGTGAAATAGCTTGAAAATGGCTTTTACCCGGTAGGTAACTAAAGACAGTAGGTGGGAGAATTTGCATTAGTTGAGGTAAGCAAATTTTTGCCATGAGCTTCATGACAATTTGATCTTGAAGAGAAAATTTATGAATTAAACGAATTTTTTCGGGTTGGGGTTTTATTTCAATAATCGAAGCTTTATCAAAATGAAAAGTTTGTTGTTTGATTTCTTTAGATAGAATTTTAGCATAGCGTTTACGATGTAATAATTCTTGACGTAAAGTTTGTCCTTGTGTTGCAATATTCGCTAAATAATAGGGATGAGTTTGACAAAACTCAATTAATACTTCAGCAATCTTTGTAGGACAGCTTAATTGTTCTAAAAAGATTTGCATTTTTCAATCCATTGAAAATGGAGTTGGTTTATTACAATAGGATCATAAGAAAGTCTAAAAAAAATTAAGCCGCAGCTTCAAATTTATCAGCTAGGCGGATAAAGTGCCATTGTTAAACCAACTCTAAAACATTATGAACAAAAGTAGCCATTTCAACAATCATTTTAACCAAAAGATTGTTTGCTCTGTCAGTAAAAAAGATTTTTTTGTTGGTGATTGACAAAAAGAAAGCAGGATGAGATGCATAAAAAATAACCGATGGGTACAGTAAGTTATCCAGCTTATTTCAAAAATCATTTTTAAAAATTAATAAAACAAGGTAGTTTGCTATTATAATTGGGTGTGCCTATACTGAATTGCTAGAGTAGACAAGGAGTGTATTATGAATTCAAATAATCCATATCGCTATAAATGGTGGGCATTAATAGGTTTAGGTTTATTGTCTTTTACAGCTTTCTTAGATCTTACTATTGTTACTACAGCACTCCCTTTTATTCAAAAAGCTTTATCAGCGAGCATTATCCAATTGCAATGGATCTTAACCATTTTTGGTATGATTTTAAGTATGTTTATGATAGCCGTAGGCCGATTTGCTGATATCTTTGGTAGGCGTAAAGTTTTTTATATTGGATTTATATTTTTTGGAATAGCTGCAATTGGCGCTGGGTTATCACCCACTATTCAATGGTTAATTTTCTTTAGAGCCGTGCAGGGTGGTGCTGCAGCTATTATTTTTACAGTAGGAGTGGCTTTATTACCCCAAGCATTTCCAGCTGCTGAGCAAACAAAAGCTATTGGTATTTTTAGTGCTTTTAATGGTGTGGGATTAGCTGCGGGCCCATTTTTAGGGGGGCTTTTAATTACTTATTTGGATTGGCGTTGGGTCTTTTGGATTAATATCCCAATTATTATAGTTGGTATTCTTTGCGCAGGGTTTAGCTTACAACCCTCTCCTAAACCTAAAGAAAAAATTAGTATTGATTGGCTTGGTTTTGCCTTATTGGCAATCGGCTTAGGTTGTTTGGTCTATGGAATTATTCATGGCGAACAAGTAGCCTGGCTTGCTACAGGAACTTGGCTTAACTTGCTTATTGGTATAGTAGCATTAATCATTTTATTTTTTGTTGAAAAAAGAATGCTAAACCCTTTATTAGATTTAAAAATTTTTAGCAATAGGCATGCAGCTTTAGCCATGCTCATATGTATTGCAGCTGGTTTAATAACTTCAGTTTTATTATTTTTTAATCCTTTATATTTACATATTATTCGAGGACAATCTGCGTTAGCTGTAGGTATTATTTTATTAATTGTTCCCTTAGTACAAGTTGTTATTTCTATATTTTTAGATAAATTGATCAAGCGTTTTGGGGTGTTTAATTTAATAATTTTTGGTTTATTTACCGGATTTGTAACAGCAATATGTCAATCGTTATTTGCAATTGATTCCATGTATATTTTTATTTTATTCGCTTTAATTTTAATGGGCTATACTTGGGGAATTGCTAATGCAGGTTCAATCAGTGCGATTATACAGTTAGTTGAATCGGATAAAGTTGGTGGTGCAATTGGTACTATTTTTACTTTTTGGAATGTCAGTGGCGCAGTATTTTTAGCCTTGTCGACAGTTATTTTTCATTTTAAAGAAGTAACGTCTATGTCTGACTTATTAGCTGCGCACAACATTAATTTAACTATGTCGCAACATCAAACTGTGTTAACAGTTTTAAACAATCCGGAGCAGGCGCAGAGCTTGCTTTATCAGTTAGATGTTCAAGCAGGACAAGTTTATAGCTTTTTTGAAAAAAGCTTTCTTTACGGTTTTCATGGTATGGCAGAATTTGTAGCAGTAATAATGTTCTTTTTGTTAATAATAGGATTCCTGTTAAGAAAATAATTAAAAAAGAAAAGCTTTTAAATAGCTAAACTTTATAAAGTCACTACTACAAAAGGCTAATAAAAATTTAACAGCTAGGACAGGGACTGCTTTGACTTAATAACTCTAAATTTTGCCTGGCCATTTGTTTAACCATTTTCTCTACAGCGATCTTTATATCTGTCCTGGGATTTAAGAGGCTTAATATTTTTTCACGATTTTCTTCAGCTTTTCTGCTAAATGAAGTAAGGTTTTTATAAGCAATATGGACTGCTTCACAACAGTACTCTGATCGTAAATCGGTTCCCTCGGTTTCTTGCTGTAATGCGATAACCAGAACTTTAATTTCCTGTTTAGATAGTAAAAATAAATGACGATTGCTTGTAGATAAAGAAGTAACAAATAAGCCGGTTCGAAAAGTAGTCTTCGGAAAAGATTCTCCAGCACCGGTACTGACAGTAGAGGATTGTAAAGTCTCTTTAGTTCTAATCATTTCTTCTCTTTGTTCTGGTGAGGGTAGGCCAATTGAAAAACACAAGGTTGTAGTGGAATCGACTATTAGTTGAAGTGTTGTTCCACCAGTGCCATCACAAAGTAAAGAGCTAGATTCCATATTAGGCGGATTTTTTTCAATGCTTACTGGAATAACGGCTTTTTTGGAATGGCAAGGTGTGGTTGATAGTAAATGAGCGACAGATTCTTCTTGGTCAGCAGTTTGCTGCTTAACTATTTGAACTCTATTTAAAATAGTTTGTATGGTGTAAAATATGATGCGTAGCTCAGGCTCTTCATAAATTGTTCTATGATTAAAAGCGAGAATGTAGTCCTCAAGAATTTCTCTGTCTATATCTAGAAGCGGCAAGGTACATTCGCCTTGAGCAAAGCACCTAAAAAAACAATAACTTTTTCATATGTTATTGAGAAAGGGAAACTAGCAATGTGGCCATTAAAGTTTGCTTGACCTTCTGGTGTAAATAAAGATTGGGTGTGAGGCATAATTAATTATCTCTATTTTTATATGAAATTTATTATAATTAGACCCATATTAAAATGGGTCTATTTTTCTTTAAAATTTTAAAGCATTTTTGTTATCTATCTCAAGGCGAACGACGTCTGGTAGCAGCTGCTTCCGCTGCTGCTAGAATGATATTATTAGCTAATTGCTGCACTGAGTCACAAATAAACTCTTCTCGTTTACTAGGATCATCGTCTATTTTTTTTCTTAAGTCGTCTTGAATAGTTGCAATCAGAGAAAGGGTTTTTTCTGCTCTTTCACGTACTCTACCGCCTTTTAATTCGTTATAAGCCGTTACTGTTGCTTGGCGACAGTTAATGCCTGCAGGAAGGCCGGCATCTCTATACATATCTTCTAAGTTGGTAACTATACTTTCAAAAGCTACTAGAGAAATAGTAAAATCCCTGCGACCGTCTCTACTAAAAATACTGCCAGCTCCAGCTGCTGCTTCCCTTCTACCAGCGCTGCCACCACCAGCCGCTGCACCTCCACTGCTAGCTCTGTCTCTACTACTAGGAGGAGCTGCTGCAGCCTCTGCAGCCCTTGCCATTCCAGCAAAATCAATATCGTCATCGCTGCTGCCAGCACCACCACCACCGCCAGCACCACCGCCGCCGCCGCCAGCACCACCGCCGCCGCCAGCACCACCGCCACTACTAACAGCAATAATTCTCCTTCTTGCTGTTTCTGCTCTTGGGTCTCTTGCTCCTCCCCAGAGTTCAGCACCGCTTCTTTCTCTTCCACTACGGCCAGCAGAAGCTCCGCCGGCTGCTCTTGTCATGGCAGTTAACAAGGCATCTACTAGTCCTGCTCTTGCTTCACTTGCAGCTAGAACGGCTGCACTATCCAGTAAACTTCCTATAAAGGCTTTTAAAATATCAGGGTCTAAAAATGTACGGCCATTTTGCCGTTTTATAAATGAACGGCTATTTAGCTGACTTATAAGAGGATCAAGCACAGCTTGTTGCTCGCTATCGAAACGACGACTTCCACTAGGAAATGCATAGGCTTGTAAATTTTCTAACGCCTGATTAAATGCTGCTTCAGCTTCTGGGCCTAAATCAGCCTTTATTTTTGCTTTAAAAGCCTCTGCTACCTCAAGGAATAGCGTAATATTTATACTGCCGGTTTGGTTTAATGTAATAGGCATAATTTTCTCCTTTTTTCTTATAATTAAAATATAGATCAAGATAAAATATAGCAAAATTTGCTCAATAAATAAATAGAATTCTTTTTAAAAAATTCACATGAAATCAATTAGTTAAATATGACTTTAATATTTTTTTCCTGAAAAAAAAGATAGCAAAATCAATAAGATATCTTACTCGTAATTTATCTTATTGATTGCTATAATGGAGCAATTTTTATTTTTTTGATAAATTTAAGGTTTATGAAGCGAAATTTAGTTAATTTTTCTGAAGTGAAAGTATTGATCGTTGGCGATATTATGCTGGATCGTTATTGGTCTGGTCCTACTTCACGTATCTCGCCCGAAGCCCCTGTCCCCGTAGTGCGTGTTGAACAAATTGAGGAGCGGCCAGGTGGTGCAGGGAATGTGGCTTTAAATATTGCTGCTTTGGGCGCTAAAGCCGTACTGTTAGGAGCAGTTGGCAGTGATGCGAATGGTAAAACTCTTAAAGGACGTTTAACTGCTGCCGGGGTAAATTGTCAGCTACAAGTTTTAGAAGATATTCCTACTGTCACTAAGCTACGTGTACTGAGTCGGCATCAACAGCTCATTCGTTTAGATTTTGAAGAAAACTTAACGGCGATTAATCGCAAACAATTATTAGCAGAGTATTGTGCTGAATTGGCTGAGGCTGATGTAGTCATTTTATCAGATTATGGTAAAGGTACTCTCACTGAGCTTACAGAATTTATTCGTTTAGCTAATGAAGCTGGGGTTCCTACTTTTGTAGATCCCAAAAATTCAGATTTTAGTCATTACCATGGTGCTACGATGGTTACGCCAAATCTACATGAATTTGAAGCGGTAGTTGGGCCTTGCAAGGATGAGGCAGAATTGGTTCATAAAGCTATTAAATTAATGGATAAGCATGCAATTAAATATTTATTAATTACCCGCGGTGAAAAAGGCATGACTTTAATTCGTCCGGATAAAACAGAAATGCATGTGCCTTCCTTAGCTAAAGAAGTATTTGATGTAACGGGTGCGGGTGATACGGTCATTGCCGCTGTTGCTACAGCATTTGCAAGTGGATTGGCGCCTGCTGAAGCTGTTAAAATTGCCAACACTGCTGCAGGCATTGCTGTTAGTAAGCTTGGGGCAGCAACAGTGAGTATACCTGAACTTCGCCGTGCTTTACTTAAAGAACAGAACAATAGTGGTGTTGTCAATGAGGAACAATTAATGTTGGCTGTGGCAGAGGCTCGCGCTCATCATGAAACAGTTGTGATGACTAATGGTTGTTTTGATATTTTACATGCAGGTCATGTTCATTATTTAAATCAAGCCAAAACCCAGGGGCATCGCTTAATTGTTGCTATTAATGATGATGCTTCAGTAGCTAGATTAAAAGGTCCTAATCGTCCTATTAATACTATTGAAAAGCGTATGGCAGTGATTGCTGGTTTAGGATCAGTCGATTGGGTAGTACCTTTTGCTGATGATACCCCAGAAAGGTTAATTGAAAAAATAAAACCAGATGTTTTAGTAAAAGGCGGTGATTATAAACCTGAGGAAGTAGTGGGTGCTGATCAGGTGCTTGCATACGGTGGTTTGGTAAAAGTTTTAGGATTAGTAGAAGGGCTTTCGACTAGCTCAGTAATCGATAAAATAAATAGTGATAAAGAAAAAATTTCTTAAGTAGTTATCAATTAAGTTAAGGTTTGCTCATGAATGTACGAGGATCTTTATATATTATTTCAGCACCTTCTGGAACGGGTAAAACTAGCTTGGTTAAAGGCTTATTAGACTCATTATCTGGGATTAAGGTATCGATTTCTCATACCACGCGGTCTATTCGGCCAGGTGAGTTTAAAGATATTCACTATCACTTTGTTACTGAAGATGAATTTAAAAAAATGATTGTTGCCAATGATTTTATTGAACATGCGTTGGTTTATGGTAACTATTATGGAACCTCTCGATCTTGGGTTGAAGAGCAATTACAAAACGGAATTGATGTAATTTTAGAGATCGACTGGCAAGGTGCTTATCAAGTCAAAAAACAATTTTCTGAGGTGATTAGGGTTTTCATTTTGCCACCCACTTTAGCAGCTTTGGAAGAAAGATTGCGAACTCGTGGACAAGATGAGGAACAAGTTATTTTGCATCGATTGAGTGAAGCAAAACAAGAGGTCAAATATTGTCTTGAATATGATTATTTAGTCATTAATGATAAGTTTGAAACAGCTTTATCAGATTTAAGGTCAATTATTCGAGCCGAACATTGTCGTCGTGATAAGCAGCTCAAGTGTCAACAAGTATTATTGAATGAGCTAATCAATTAACTTTGCTCATAATTTTATCAGTCTTTAAGGTTTATCATCTTCCTTTGTGTTAGTTGCTATTTCTATCTAGTTGAGTTAATTTAAGAATCTCAGCAAGGAATTAAGAAAGGAGCTCTGCATGAAAAAATTAAGTCAACTCGTTGGGGCAAGTTTATTAACAGTAGGACTGGGCTTGATTAGTATACAAAGCTTTGCTGATTCTACCCAAATGCATCCTATTACTTGGAAGGGTGCTCAGTGGGAATATTTAGTAGAATATCCAAAAGATATACAATATATAGATCCTGAGCGTTTTGAAGAAATTTTAGATACAGCGGGCCAACACGGTTGGCGTTTAGTAGAAGTTTCACATGAAGCGCATTTTTATGCGTTTTATTTTTCACGAGAATTGCTAACTGAAAAACTAGCGGCTAATACCGCTAGACTTAAAGCATATAAGGCCTATCGAGCCTCTAAAGAAAGCGATATTATTACTAAAGTGCTTGCTGCTCAAAAAGAAAAAGAAGCTTATGAACAGCAATATGCTGTTGAGCTTGCTAAAGTTAATCAAGCATTACAAACTGAAGTTAATTTAGAGCAAAAAGCTTTACAATTGGAACAACAACAGAAACAACTTATGTCCACCACTATGATGCCTGCAACTAAAGCCGCTGTTCCAGCTACAGCACTGGTTCCTAGTAAAAAGTAGTGGCTTAAAAAACGATAAATTATTTACAAAATAGTCGCCTTTGGGTACTAATTGGTATAATATCAACTGCTTTTTATAATGATTCTGGAGAGAATATGGCGCGCTTAACCGTTGAAGATTGTCTAGAAAATATTAAAAATCGGTTTACTCTTATTTTAGAAGCTAGTAAGCGGGCAAGACAGCTTGCTATGGGAGCTCAGCCAGCAGTTGAGTGGGATAACGATAAACCTACTGTGGTAGCTTTACGTGAAATTGCGGCAGGTTTTGTTGGTTTAGCTGACAAAGAAGAGCAAGCAGCTGCTGAGGCAGCTGCAGCAGTCCCTGAGCATAAACCGCTAGTCGAAATTGATCATCATGAAATGGATGACTCTGATGAATAATTAAATTTTTAATATCCGGGCACTGCTTGGGTATTAAAAAGCTCAAATCTTCTTACAAATATCAGCCAATCTGCTACACTTAAAATATCAATATCCTACTAGTCAATTCAGCTAGGAATTTAGATTAAATAGCACAACTATTTGATTTTATTAATTATTTAAAAAAACAGGGGTAATGGTGTCTGAATTTGCTGATCTTTGTAAAGATCTTAAAAGTTATTTAGATGACAAGCAGATTGCCGAAATTGAGCAAGCTTATTTATTGGCTAAAAAAGCTCACGAGACTCAAAAGCGTAGTTCGGGCGAACCATATATTACCCATCCTGTGGCAGTTGCTAAAATATTAGCCAAAAAAAGGTTAGATAAAGAAGGCATTATTGCTGCTTTACTCCATGATGTGATAGAAGATACCAAGCTTAGTAAAGAAGTGATTGCTGAGCAGTTTGGTAAAGAGGTAGCAGAATTAGTCGATGGTGTTAGTAAATTAACCCAAATCGAGTTCGAATCTAAAGCAGAAGCGCAGGCTGCAAATTTCCGTAAAATGATGATGGCGATGTCAAAAGATTTGCGCGTGATTTTAATTAAGTTGGCTGATCGGCTTCATAACATGCGGACCTTAGACCATTTACCTCCCGAAAAAAGGCACCGCATTGCTCGGGAAACATTAGAAATTTATGCTCCCATTGCCAATCGCTTGGGAATTCGAGCTTTTCGTGATGAATTTCAGGACCGAAGCTTTTATTGTTTATATCCATTACGTTATGAAGTGCTGCGTAATTCAGTACGCAATGCACGTGGTAATAGAAAAGAAATTATTGTGACAATTGAAGAGGGGATTAGAAAAAGCCTTTTAAATGCGGGAATTAGTGAATTTGAATTACGTGGCCGTGAAAAAAATCTTTATAGCATTTATAAGAAAATGCGGGATAAACGTTTGCATTTTACCGAAGTTATGGATGTGTATGGTTTTCGAATCATAGTAAGTCGAATAGATTTATGTTATCGAGCATTAGGTGCGGTACATAATCTTTATAAGCCGGTACCTGAACGCTTTAAAGACTATATAGCCATTCCTAAAGCAAATGGCTATCAGTCTTTACATACTACTTTGTTTGGCCCTTATGGGTTACCAATCGAAATACAAATACGCACCCGTGAAATGCATAAAATGGCGGAGAATGGAATTGCTGCTCATTGGCTTTATAAATCAGAAGAAGAAGTAGTTAATCAGGCACAATTAAGAGCACGAGAATGGATTAAAGGGTTAATGGAAATCCAACAAAGCTCAGGAGACTCATTAGAGTTTATTGAAACAGTAAAAATTGACTTGTTTCCAGATGAAGTATATGTCTTTACTCCACAGGGAGATATTTTTGAATTACCTAGTGGCGCTACAGCAGTAGATTTTGCTTACGCTGTTCATTCAGACATTGGTAATAGTTGTGTGGCAGTTAAAATTGATAAGCGGTTAGTACCATTAAGCACGCGTTTAAAGAGCGGGCAAACTATTGAAGTGATTACAGCGCCAGGGGCTAGACCGAATCCTGCTTGGTTAAATTTCGTTGTTACCGGGAAAGCTAAAGGTAGTATTCGCCATGTATTAAAAAAACAACGACGACGAGAATCAATTAATTTTGGTAAGCGTTTGTTACAAAATGCTTTAAGTGAATATACAGTTAATTTGGAAGATGTTACTGAAGAGCAGTTTGCAGTTATCATCAGTAGTATTGCTAATTGTAAGTCAGTCAATGATTTATTTGAAGCTATTGGTTTAGGTAATCAAATGGCTCCTATCGTTGCGCAGCGCTTAATAGAAGAAACAGCTGAAAAAGAAATTATTAAACGAGAGAAAAAGACAGCAGAAGTTTTAATGATTAAAGGTACGGAAGGCATGGCTGTTAGCTTTGCAGAGTGTTGTTATCCTATTCCTGGTGATTCTATTGAAGGTGTGTTAACTTCTGGACGTGGAATTGTCATTCATAATGATCAATGTAAAGTTTTAAATAATATTCGTCGTAAAACTCCAGAACAGTGTGTGCCAATTCTTTGGCAGGATAATCTACAAAAGGAATTTCATGTTAAATTGGAGACTGAATTATTTAATCGACGACGTTCACTAGCTTTATTAGCTTCAGCGATTGCTGATGCTGAAAGTAATATTGAAGACGTGACTGTCCACTCTCAGGAAGGAGGATATGCCAAAGTAAAATTAACAGTTACTGTTATGGGTCGGGCGCATCTTGCTAGAGTACTACGACGAGTCAGACAGGTTAACTCAGTAGTGAAAATTGCTAGAATTCGTAATAACTCAAAGAGAGACTAAAAATGAAACAAGTGATCAGTACTTCATTAGCACCCCAAGCAATCGGTCCTTATTCACAGGCAGTGAGAGTGGGTAATACTATTTATTTATCGGGCCAAGTTGGTTTTAATCCAGCTACTATGAGTTTAGTATCAGAAGATTTTGCTGCTCAAGCTGAACAAACTTTTAAGAATATTAATGCGGTCGTAACTGCTTGTGGAGCCACTTTAGCAGAAATTGCTAAGTTAACTATTTATGTGACGGATCTTAGTGAATTTTCAAAATTAAACGAAGTGATGGCTAATTATTTTAAACAACCTTATCCTGCTCGAACTACTATTCAAGTTTCTGCTTTACCCAGAGGAGCTAAAGTTGAGATTGAAGGAATAGTAATAATTGCTTAATAATTATTCGTTCTCTTCATCAGACTCTAAGTCTTGTTGAATTGGAATATCTTTAGAAGCATTAATACTTTCTCTAAGTTCTTTGCCTGGTTTAAAGTGTACCGCATACTTAGGAGGCGTTACTAGTTTTTCGCCAGTCTTTGGATTGTGGGCTTGACGTGGTGGGCGGTAGTGTAAAGAAAAACTACCAAAGCCGCGAATTTCGATCCGTCCACCTTGACTAAGATGAATAGCCATTTTATCTAAAACAGTATTAATACTGACTGTTACATCTTGTTCAGATAATTGATCTTGTTTACGTCCTACTACTTCAACTAATTCTGATTTAATCATTAGCTTACCCCTTACCCAAAATCTATATCCTCTTGAAAATATTAGCACCCCAATTTATAGCTTGCACGTTTTTTTTATATATATTCTTGATTTTTCAGTCATTCTTCTGCTTTTTTCTTATAAGTAAACCGCCAAACTAATAATATAGCAATAATTAATACGGCTGGAATCATAATAACGATCAAATATTTTACAAATAAGGCTGAGCAAACCGCAAGTAAGCCCAGTAAAATACCAATTAACATAAACATTGGGTCAAAATGTACCCCTGCTAAAAAAATAACCAGGGCAAGTAATATTAAAATAAATAAAGCGCCAGCTAAATAATTAATAATCCCAGCATTGACAATAACTGAAACTAGATAGACCGCCACTAATAAAGCAAGCCAATGAATGACCTCATGCCAGATAACATTACTTGATAAATTATGTTTACGTGCCACATGCCAGCTTAGCCAAATGCAAAGTATCGCAAAAATAGGAACGATAAGTAACCAATAGTGCCAAGCAAAAGAAGGTGCAAAAACAGCAATAAAAACCCCTAGGGTCGAAAAAATAAGTAGAATTAAACTAATGACCAACCTTGCTTTTAAGTGAGCGGGTCTGATTTTGATGATGTTTTTGTCTTGCAAATCATCTATGATTGCATTCGGTCCTTTCATGGTGAGTCCTTATTGAGTTTAAATTTAGTATAATCAATATTTAAAGTAATTCCATTGTCTCAAAGAAATTAATATTTGATTAATTTTTGATCAAATATAAGAGAGTCTACTTTAACCTACAATGTGACTTAAAGAGTAAAATATGATTCAATAGTACTCTAGTTTACGAAACTTTTAGGGATAAGAATGGCTAATTTTTGGTGGCGATTCAATAAAGCTTTGGTTACTACTTTGTTATTAGGTTGTTGTTTGCAAACTTTGCAAGCTGTGACGGTAAGTGGTTTATATAAAACAACTGTACCGGTTGCTTCAGAAAGTGCAACAGTCCAAACCGCAGCTTTTGCTAGTGCTTTAGAACAAGTATTAATAAAAATTAGCGGTAATAGCCAAATTGTTTCGGTGTCAGGGATTAATCAAGCTTTATCCAATGCAGTCAATTATGTGCAGCAATATGGTTATATTGAGCAAGCACAAAATGGCCAACAACAATTAATGTTAAATGTAACCTTTACACCAGCAGCCATTAATAATTTATTACGCCAAAGTAATCAGCCTATTTGGGGTTATAATCGTCCTTTATTAATTGCTTGGGTAGTCGTAACCGATAATCAAGGTACAAGAGTATTGACCAACAATAATTTAGATCCAGTAGCGACCCAGTTATTACAAGACGCCCAAGATCGCGGCTTACCAGTTATTTTGCCTACTATGGATGCGGTAGATGCTCAATATATTAATCCGCAAGTCATTCAACAAAATAATCTACAAGTGATTCAAAGTGCTTCTCAGCGTTATCAAGCCGATGGGTTTTTTGTAGCAAACATTAATGCTACTGGAGCAATTACTAGCACGTGGGAACTTGTAACTTCTTCTAAACAGCAGGCTTGGCAGGTGGCAGGGGGGACTTTATTACCAGCCATAAAATTAGGAATCGATGATATTAGTGATGCTTTAGCGGTTCAGTATGCAGTTGCAGTAACTCCTCAAACTAGTCAGCAAATTCAAATGCAAGTTAGTAATTTAGAGGTAGCCACAGATTATGCAAAAGTTCAACAATATCTCATGGGTTTAACAGGCGTTACTAGTGTTAGTGTTAGTAGTGTTAATAATGATATGGCAACTTTCAACATAAATTTAAGTAGTTCTTTACCCGCATTTGTTGGGCAAATTAAATTAGGAAATCGCTTATTGCCTGTAGTGCAGTCAACTAATAATCAGCAGATATTAAGTTATCAATATAACGCATCATAAGTAAGGAAGACTATGTCTGATTCAATGCGTTGGTTTATGTTAATAATGATAGCAATTTTTTTAGCTATTGTTTATTTTCTTGGGCCTGTTTTAGTTCCATTTGTAATTTCTTTTTTACTTGCATACTTTTTAAATCCATTAGTACTTTATTTAAATCGCTGGAAAATTCCCAGGGTGGTTTCAGCATTTTTAGTGTTTATTATCGCACTGCTAATTATTTTAGCGGCATTATTTCTATTAATTCCAGCCTTACAAAAACAGCTTGTTGCCTTTGCACATAGTTTACCAGCGATGATTAATTGGTTAAAACAGGTGCTGTTGCCCTGGTTAAATCAACGCTTTCATTTAGATTTAAATATAAATGCTGATATAATTCAGACAGCAGTTATTCAACACTTACAAGCTAATAATGGTGATGTAGCGAAACAAATTTTTAAAACAATATTTAACTCAGGGTACATGATAATTGATATCATCATAATGGTTATTATGATTCCTGTTATAACTTTATATTTGCTTATTGACTGGGTCAAAGTAACTTCTGATGGCAAAAGATTATTACCTTTTTCTGCTAAAAAAAGGGACCTAGCTGCAAATTTAATCAAAGAATGTGGAGATGTTTTAGCCGCATTTTTACGTGGACAATTATTGGTAATGATTGGCTCTGGGGTTGTGTACTCTGTAGGGTTAAGTATTTTAGGATTGAATTTAGCTTTATTAATTGGGGTGATTGCAGGGACTCTCACAATTGTACCTTACCTAGGATTTATTACGGGTCTTTTAGCGGCAATCATTGCAGTTACGCTGCAGTTTCATTCTTGGCTGTCTATTTTAGGGGTCTTAATAGTATTTATTATTGGAGTTTTATGTGAAAACTTTGTGTTTTCACCTTTATTTATTGGTGATCGTATAGGGCTGCATCCTGTAGCAGTAATTTTTGCGGTATTAGCAGGAGGCAAGTTGTTTGGTTTTTTAGGAGTATTATTAGCTTTACCCGTTGCTGCAGTTGTCATGACAATGTTTAGGCATGTGCATAATTATTATTTTGGTAGCGGCAAAAAAGGAGAAAAAGCATGAGCCAACAGTTGGCTTTGGAATTAGCACTTAAAGAAAGCACCACCTTCGCTAATTACTACTGTAATGCTAAAAATAAGCAGCTTGCAATAATTTTACAAGAAGTTGCTAGAGGAAGAGGTGAGCAATTTATTTATCTATGGGGACCAACGGGGGTAGGTAAGACACATTTACTTCAGGCTTGTTGTCATGTTGCAGATAAACTTAGATTGTCGCCGATCTATTTACCGTTTAGTAATATTGATATATTGAAACCAGAAATGCTAGAAGGTTTAGAAACTTTGCCTCTAGCCTGTATTGATGATATCGATAAAATAGCAGGGAAGCCCTCATGGGAAGAAGCTTTCTTTTATTTTTTTAATCGAATGCGTGATTCGGGAAAACGTTTAATAATAGCAGGTCGAGTACCACCAAATGAACTAGGCATCGCCCTTCATGATTTAGCTTCAAGACTGGCGTGGGGAATCGTGTTTCAAATTCAGCCGCTATCGGATGAGGAAAAAATACAAGCTATTTTATTGAGAGCAAAAGCCAGGGGCTTAGAAGTTCCAGATTCAGTAGTACAATACCTGATAAAACATTGGCCAAGGGATATGAGCTCATTATTTGAAGCTTTAGAAAAGCTAGATGAAGCTTCATTGATTGCAAAGCGAAAATTAACAGTGCGTTTTGTAAAAGAAATATTAACCGTATAGTTTATTGAATTATTTAATAATAAAAATTGAAATTGTTTTTTTGCAAAAGCAAAGTAAGAAAAAGTCAGATCTATACTGACAGTATGATATTTCTTATTACACAGAATTTATTTTAATTTATTTGGCTATAGGTAGCAGAAATGGAAATGATTCTGAATACTGAAAATTCAAATGAAGCTGTTGAGCAGGAAAAAAATAAAAAATCTGCAACAGATTTAAATGAAGAAACGCAAAAAATTTTGCAATGGCGCGGCATAAAAACGGACTATCCTAATAAATCTGTTGCAGCTATCTTCGAAGAGCAAGTAATCATATATGGTGATAGGGTTGCAGTTGTTCAAAATAAAATAAGTGTTAGCTATAAAGAATTAAATATTCAGGCAAACCAACTCGCTAGACATTTACAAAAATTAGGAGTTGATTCTCAACAAATAATTGGAGTAACTTTAGAGAACGGTATTTTAGCTATAGTTAGTTTTATTGCTATTTTAAAATTAGGGTGTGCTTATCTTCCTATTGATCCAATGTTTCCAGTTGAAAGAATACAATTTATATTAAAGGATAGTAATGTTAAATATTTTTTAACTAAAAATGAGCGTGTATGTTTAAATACAACCGTTAAAAAAGTTAGTCTAGAAGATAATAAAATTATTTATTATTCCCCAGAAAATTTACATTTAAAAACAAGTTCAGAAACGCTTGCTTATGTAATTTATACGTCAGGTTCAACAGGTCAACCTAAAGGAGTTAAAATTCTTAATAAAGGTATTGTGAGACTAGTTAAGAATACTAATTATATTGACATTAATCCCGACCATATTTTTTCTCAACTATCAAGTATTACATTTGATGCAGCAACATTTGAAATATGGGGTGCTTTATTAAATGGAGCCATGACGGTTATTATACCAAAAAATATTTTGTTTAGTGCCAGCAAATTTCTTAAATTAAAAAATAGACATAATATTAATGTTATGTTTATTACTACGGCTCTTTACAACCAATTGTTTATTACCAAACCAGAATTATTTGATAATTTAGATTACCTGATGGTAGGAGGAGAGGTTAATTCACCTTTTATCATGATGCAGCAATTAGAAAGAGTGGGTTGCCCTAAGCATTTTTTAAGTGTTTATGGCCCGACAGAAAATACGACTTTTTCAACTTATTATCCAATAAATAATAAAAATGATATTGCAACTTCAGTTCCAATTGGTTTTCCTATTGCAAATACTTTTTGCTATATAGTAACAAGCCAAGGAAGTTTGGCAAAAACTGGTGAAATAGGAGAGTTATATCTTGCTGGAGACGGCTTGGCAGAGGGATATACTAATCAGCCTGAACTAACTAAAGAAAAATTTATTAATAATTTTTTAGATAAAGAAACAAATTTTAAACTATATAGGACTGGGGATTTGGTTAGAATATTTCCAGATGGCGTCTTAGATTTTGTAGGCCGAATTGATTCTCAAATTAAGGTTAGAGGATTTAGAGTTGAACCAGAGGAATTAGAGTTAACATTAAAAAAATTACCTTATATAAAAGATGTGGTAGTGTTAGCAACTACTCATAACAGTATAAAAAAAATGACAGCCATTGTGGTATTAAATGATAAAAACCCCAGGATTTTAAAATCAGAAATAATAGAAGATCTAAAAAGAAAACTTCCCGAGTATATGTTACCAAGCAGTTTATTTTTTGAAAAAAAATTTAAGTTAAACTGTAATGGAAAAATAGATAAGCGTTCTTTAGAGAAGAAGTATAAGCTTAATTCTATTATTTCTTTTCAACCCAATGAGCGTTTTTATGATTTAAGCGAATTATTATTATTTTTATGGAGGCAGGCATTTAATAATAGGGAAATAAATATACGATCTAATTTTTTTGAGATGGGTGGAGACTCTTTATTGGCATATTCAATCGTATCGAAAGCTTATGGCTATGGTTTAAAAATAGAGGCTATTGATATTTTGAAATACCCAGTATTATTAGATTTTATTAATTTTGCAAAACATAAAAATGGGAAAAGTATTTTTATGTGTAAAAATGAAGAATTTAATGATAAAGAAGGAAAAATTTCAGGAAGGCTTTCTCCAACCCAAATAGGGACCATGTATCATATTATTCTTTATTCCAAATCAAGTCAGTATTTGATCCAGGTACATTTTTATTGGTATGAAAAAGTTAACAAGGAGGTATTTGAAAAAACATGGCTTTCTTTAATAGAAAGGCATGATTTATTAAGATCATTTTTTAGTTGGAATCTGGATTTACCTAAAAGGAAAGTCTATTCAGAAAAAGAGTTGAATATTAATTATATTGATTATTGTGAACACAAGCATGTAGAAAAAGCTTTAAATAAAGTTTTAGCTGCAGATAGAAAAAAAGGAGTGAGCTTAAGTAAAAAGAATGATCTAAGAATAATGTTAATTAAGTTTTCGGAGGAAAAGTTTGTAGTTGCTTTTAGCCATCACCAAATGGTACTGGACGGCTGGTCATTAAACGTTCTTCTTAAGGATTTTTTTAACATTTACTATTCTTTATTAGAAAATAAATCTGCTAATCTTGAAAAGAGTATTAGCTATGAAAACTTTATTCGATGGATTTATAGTATTCCAATTCGCTCAATGTTGAGATTTTGGAAGAGTGAATTAAAAGAGTTTAATGAAAGAAATGAAATTTGTGTAATTAAAAAAAATAATAACATATTACAATATAGATGTGGAAGAGTTTCTGACAAACTATCTGTTAACACAACTAAAAAAATACATATTTTTTGTAAGCAATATAATATTACTATGGCGGCATTATTCGAAGCGGTTTGGTTAATCGTTTTAAAAAAATATTGTAACTGTAATGATATAACATTTGGTCTTGTTGTTTCATTGTTAGGAAAAGAGCTTAAGCTGGCTAATAATATGATTGGTCCTGTTATCAATATAGTGCCATTTAGAATAAAAATTGATAATAATGAAAGAATAATAGATTTTATAAACAGAATTCAAATTAAATCTCATAAAATTATTAAAAACTCTCTTATACCTTTAATTGAAATTAAAAAAATTCCTAATTGTGGTTATGGAGAAGAATTATTTGAAACATTGTTTTCAATGGAAAGCTACCCTTTATATTTAAAAGAAAGAAATAATGTGGGTAAGATTAATGTTTACGATAGTAATCATTACCCTATATTTTTTAAAGTGTTTCCTTCTAATCCAATTGAATTAGAAATTGTTTTTAATAAGAAAATTTATTCAAATAATATTATGAAAGGCATTGTTAATTCATTTAGATATCTATTAAAGCAAGTTATTGCAAATACTAATGGTTTAATCAATAGTTTGCAAACTGTACCATTCAATCTAAAAACGTATCTTTCTTATGGAAATGCAAATTTTTCAAATTGCTTATTTAGAGGTCAGTTATCAGTTGTTAGCGGATTTGAATATCAAGTTGAAAACAGACCAGGTGATATTGCAGTTAAGTACTTAGATGAATCATTAACCTATGCACAACTAAACTTTAAAGTTAACCAATTATCTAATTATATTTTAAAAACAAATGATAATAAAAGGGGTATAGTTGGTATATTAAGTGATCAGAGCATTTTCACGATCATTAGTATAATTGCGGTTTTAAAAACTGGAAGTGCTTATATCCCAATAGATGTCCATTTGCCTATCATGCGGATTGAATACATGATCAATGATGCAGAATTAAATTTATTAATGGTAAAAAACAGAAGTAAATATGATTTATTAAAAGATAAATTTAATAGAATAATTTGTTATGAAGAATCTTGTAAATTTATTTCTCAAGAATCTGGTGAGAATATCAATATAAGTATAAACCCTGATGATAGTGCTTATATAATTTATACTTCTGGTTCTATGGGAAAACCAAAGGGTGTGATGATAAATCATAAAAATATTATGGAACTTTTTTTTTCAACAAGAGAAAAATTTAAATTTACTGCTTGTGATATATGGGCATTAACACATTCATTTTCATTTGATATTTCAATATGGGAAATGTGGGGAGCTTTGTTATTTGGAGGTAAACTAGTACTTGTTAGCGAAGAAATTATTAATTTTTCTGATGAACTTTATCATTTTATTATTTATGAGAAAATTACAGTATTATGTCAAACTCCATCTAGTTTTAATAGGTTAATTAGAGAAAGTGAAACATCAACTGAGCCAATATTCCTTCGCTATTTAATGCTTGTAGGAGAAGCGTATAAAAAAGAAGATGTAAAAAAATGGTATAAAAAGCATAATCCTGATCTGCCTATGTTATTGAATATGTATGGACCAACAGAAACAACAATCTATTCAGCCTATAAAAAATTAAATGACGAAGCTACTTTACCACAAGTGAATTGCTTGATCGGCAGACCATTAAGTCATTTATTTTTTTTGGTTTTTGATAAAGATTTTCAGTTGGTTCCTCATGGATTGCTGGGTGAGCTTTATATAGGCGGATTTAATCTTGCTACAGGTTATTTGAAGCAAGATAACTTAAATAAGACTAACTTTATTTATCATCCAGTTTTTGGTCGACTTTATAAAACTGGTGACTTGGTTCGTACTTTATTTAACAGTGAAATAGATTTTATTAGTAGGCTTGATGACCAAGTAAAGTTGCGTGGTTTTAGAGTTGAATTAAGTGAAATTGAAACAATAATTTTGCAATATCAAAATGTATTACAATGTGCGGTGATTCTAAAATCTAAAGTTGAATCTGCATACTTAGTCGCCTATTTAGTGGTAGAGGGAATAAAGTCTAAGTTTGATATACAAGAGTTAAAGAAATTTCTTTTAGAGCGACTCCCCAAACATATGGTTCCTGATGTAATTATAATATTAGACCAATTACCGTTAAATAATAGTGGTAAAATTGATAAAAAACGTCTAATTACTTACAAATTAGCTTTAAACATTAACAACAAAGATTTCGTAAAGCCGAAAAGTAAGATGGAAAGACAAGTTGTGCAAATTTTTTCTGAAATTTTGTCTATTCCGCCAGAAAAGATTAGCATGAATAGTAATTTTTTTGAATTAGGAGGTAATTCTATCTTGGCTATTGCAGCTCTTTCAAGAGTCAACAAGATTTTTTCATGTAATTTGCCAGTTAAAAGTTTTATAGAATCAGCTACTCCTCAGACTATGGTTGAAACACTTATGCCTTCTATAAATTATAGTCAGTTATCTAATTCCTCCATTGTTTATATGCGGAAAGGTTTAGCAGATAAATTTTTATTTTTTATTCATCCTATTGGAGGAACAATTTTTCCTTATATGTATCTTGCTCAGTACTTAAAGACGAAAAGAACAATAATAGGCTTACAAGATCCTGGACTAGAAAAACATCAAATAATTTTTCATTCCATTACTGCCCAAGCTAATTATTATGCTAAATTACTGAAATCTGTACAAAAGCAAGGGCCTTACTATCTTTGTGGTTCATCTTATGGAGCAACAGTAGCATTTGAAATGGCCAAGCAGCTTATTGATTCTGGTGAACAGGTTAAGGCCATTTTTTTACTAGATGGGTGGGCAAAATATCCTAAAAAGATTGCAACCAAGATATTTTTAGATAATTATTTAAACAATTACCATAAAAGGCTTATGGATAATTTAAAGGAAACTGGGGGAGGTATTATTCCTGAACCGTGGCTAAAACTACATATTCAGCGAAATAAAATGTTGTTACGCTATAAATACGAAAAATTAAACGTTAAATTAATTTTATTTAAAGCAGAGTTGGTAAATGAGGTGCTTCATCCTGTTGAAGAGCAATATAATCATTGGGAAAGCTTTTCTTTATTTCCTATTGAACTACACTTAATTCCAGGAGATCATGATAGCATGTTGGACAAAAATAATGCTATGATATTAGCAAAGAAGATGAATAAATATCTATAGGAAAAGAAGATTGAGTAGTTATTATAAAATTAATATTGAAGTATTTGAGTTAATGCAGGGTTGTGTTTACTTACGTAATACAGAGGGGGTTTATCAGTATTGCAATAATGAATTTTCTCGTTTATTTGGTCTACATATGGCCAAGGATGTTATTAATCAAAATGAGGATTTTTTAAAATCACGCATTACACCTTTTTTAAAAGAGTTATTTGTTTTACTTGAGGATGATGATGAGTTTATAAAAATTAATCTTAAAAATTTAAGCGTAAAAAAAATTCAAATAAGAGATCAGGTTGGTAGTTTAAAATATTTTTATTGTCATAGAGTCCCAGTTGTTAATTTAGAGTCTGGTGATAAATCTTTGTTAGGAGTTATGATTGCTTCTAATGAAAAAGATGCGATTGATAAGGCTAATCTATTAGAAAATATTATAACCTTTATTCCAGGTAGTGTTTACTGGATGGATAGAAAAGGTACTTATCTTGGTTGTAATAATGAAGCGGCAAAAATGATTGGTTTACATTCACGAGATGAACTTTTAGGAAAAACTATCTATGATATAGGCAAAGATTTGGGTTGGACGGAAGGGGTAGCCGAGGCTCTTGCTAAGGATGATAAGGAAGTTATGGCTTTAGGGGAGCCTAAAAATATAGATCAAGTCCCTTTTTATGATGCTAATGGAGATATAGTTTATCAAATTACTAATAAAGCACCAATTAGAGATGCGGTAGGTAATGTCATAGGCTTGGTTGGTAACTCAGTTGATATAACCAAACAAAAATTAATAGAACAATCCCTTGAAAAAGCAAAAGCTGAGGCTGACGCAGCTAATCAAGCAAAATCTGATTTTCTTGCAATGATGACGCATGAATTACGCACCCCATTAAATATAATTTTGGGGATGACGCAAC
>MGXT01000012.1 GCA_001801465.1 Gammaproteobacteria bacterium RIFCSPHIGHO2_12_FULL_35_23
TGAAGCCACTACCGTTAAAACGTTAGAAGTTTCTGTGTCAGGCACTGCGGATAAACCTGTTGTGACTATTGAAAATGTTTCTGGTACTGAAGATTCTGCAGTCTCACTCAATATTAAAGCTGCTATCAGTGATATGGATGGTTCTGAATCATTAACTAGCATTACTATAAGCGGTTTACCAGAAGAGGCTTTTTTATCAGCTGGACATAACAATGGCAATGATAGTTGGACTTTAAGCCCTGAGCAATTAAACAATTTAAAACTTACTCCACCAAATAATTATTCAGGTAATTTTGATTTAACTGTTACCGCCGTAGCTACGGAAAATGATACCCAAACCTCCATTACTAATATATTTTCAATTACTATTAATGCAATTGCTGATAGTCCTAGCTTAATGGTTGCTAATGCCAGTGGATTTGATAATACGCCTATCTCTTTATCAATTGATGCAAGCTTAACTGATAACTCTGAAAGCTTAAATGTACTTATATCTGGAATACCTCAAGGCATTACTTTATCTGGTGGAGAAAATTTAGCTGATGGTAGCTGGATTCTAACCAGCGATCAATTAAACAACTTAACACTTATTCCTGATTCAGGAGCAAAGTCATTTGATTTAACTGTCACGGCTATAGCAACTGAAAATAGCAATCAAGATACTGCCTCTACCAGCAAAGTTATCCATGTAGAGGTTCAAGAATCATTGAATATAATTAAAGGCTCTAAAAACAATGATAATTTAACAGGAACCAATAAAGATGATGCAATGTATGGTGGAGAAGGAAAAGATAATCTTCAAGGTAAAGAAGGAGATGACTTACTTTATGGAGAAGCTGGTGATGATACCTTAAAAGGTGGCACTGGTGCTGATACACTGTTTGGTGGGGAAGGTAAAGATAATCTTCAAGGCGAAGATGATGATGATAATCTCTACGGTGAAGCTGGTGATGATACCTTAAAAGGTGGCGCAGGTGATGATGTCCTTTATGGTGGCTCAGGAAACGATTCTCTAAAAGGTGGCGCTGGAAATGATATTTTATCTGGAGAAGCTAATAACGATAGCTTGTTAGGCGAATCAGGATCCGATTTATTCATTTTTGGCAAAAACTCAGGGAAAGATACAGTTGATGGCGGCAAAGGTGGCAGCTGGATAGATACTATTCGCCTTGAAGATGTACAAGGTCCTCCTGCTGATAATTTAAAAAACCCAGATAATTGGACTTTAAAAGTATCCGACAAAAGCTCCTATTCTATTGATCATGAAAATCAAATTTTACAATTCAAAGGCGAGGGTTCAGGTACAATCACCTTAGCTGATGGTAGCGAGCTAACATTCAATAATATTGAAAAAATTGAATGGTAAATTACTATAAAATTATTTTTTCGACCCTATTAAAATATTTCGATAAAGAGAAATGAAAAATTAACCTTTGGACAATCCCTTTAGACCAAATATGTTACCGATGTTTTCGGTATAATCTGTAATCTACGTATCTGGTATGAAACCCATGCCTCTTCTCTTAAATGTCACGCAGAAACTCAAATTGAGCCCCTGCTAATTACAAATCTTGTTTAACTAATGTATGTCGGATAACAATAAGAAAAGCCATGTAAAGTGGGCTTGCCCTGGATTACCACTTTTTTTGCTGAAAGATAAGTAAGTTTTTCTTTTAAATCAATTGCTTAAACCAGGTAGATAATATATACCTGCATTTTTTAACGGTATCTGTTAAAATATACCTGTATTTTTTAACAGTTGAATGGTTATGTATCGAAATTCCTTAAAAGACCTCAAAGCATGGCTTATTTCTGAATTCAGAAAACCTTTAGTTCTTCGTGGTGCAAGGCAAGTTGGAAAAACATGGCTAGTACGTGAGCTCGCTAAAGAAATGAACAAGCACTTAGTTGAATTAAATTTTGAAAAACAACGCGAATTAAGTGTTCACTTTGAATCAAATAATCCTACAACTATTTTATTAAACTTAGAAAGTGCCTTGGGTTTATCTATTCACCCAGAAAACAGCCTCTTGTTTTTTGATGAAATTCAAGCCGCACCTCAACTATTTGCTAAGCTCCGCTGGTTTTATGAAGCAATGCCCAATTTACCTGTTATTGCTGCAGGATCATTACTTGAATTTGTGCTAGAACGTCATGAATTTAGTATGCCCGTTGGACGAGTCAATTATTTTTTTATTGAACCATTAGGGTTTGATGAATTTTTAATGGCGAAAAATGAAAAACATTTACTAACAAGACTTGAACAACTCACCATAACAAATCCTCTGAATACTGCTTTGCATGAAAAAGCACTACATTTATTTAAAGAATATCTCACTGTTGGTGGTATGCCCGAAGCAGTAAATACCTGGATCAAAACCCAATCATTCGATACCTTAGCTAGAGTACATAACGATTTAATTAACACCTATAAAGATGATTTTTCAAAATACACTGGTCACTTATCCATTAATTTACTTGATCAAGCACTCACCGCCGTCCCTAAAATGTTAACAAAAAAATTTATCTACAGCCGGGTTAATCCAAATGCACGACATGGCAGTATTAAACAAGCAACTGATTTACTCACAAAATCACGTTTATGTTATTATGTTAAACAATCTGCCGCTAATGGTATTCCTCTTGATGCAGAAATAAATTCAAAACATTTTAAAATGATTTTAATTGATGTAGGTCTTGTCTCTACCTTATTAGGATTAAGGTTATATCAGTTTAAGTCAATCGATGAAATAGCTCAAATTAATCATGGTGCATTAACAGAACAAGCAGCTGGTCAGTTATTACGTTTGCTACTCCCCAACTATATTGATCCTTCACTGTATTATTGGAGCCGAGAACTAAGCAGCGCCAGCGCAGAAGTCGATTATATTATTCAAGATAACCAACGACTCATTCCCATTGAAGTAAAAGCAGGCAACGAAGGAAAGCTACGTTCCTTGCATCAATTTATGAGTGAAAAACCGTGGAAAACAGCCGTAAGAATTTATGCCGGCCCACTGACTAAGAACCAAATAAATACAAAAACCCCAACAGGTAACTCAGTCAATTATGAATTAATCTCGATACCGTTTTATTTAATTGGCCAAATACATCGATTAGTAAATACAGTTTAAAAATCTGCCGGCGCACGGACTCGAACCGCGGACCCACTGATTACAAATCAGTAGCTCTACCAACTGAGCTACGCCGGCAATAGAGGCGTATTATATAGTCCTTCACAGCTGAGGCAATCATTTTTTTATGATTTATTGTATTAAATTTAAATAATCTTTTTATTTTATCCAATTGTGTAATTTTTTATGTTGATTATGATTTGCTCAGTCAACCTGTCTTTTTATAACACTCTTTTTTTAATAGAATTATGACGTTGGCGCTGCTGTTATAGAGCTAACGCCGCCACCATCCACAGCAGGAGCCCCATCAACTACAACCTGTAATGGCCCGCCCTTGCCGTCATCATGATAAACTTCACTAGCCCTCACCATGCCTGGAAGTGGTCTACCAAATCTAATAGCTGCTGCTGCTGCTGCTGCTGCTCTTGTTCCTGCTGCTGCTCCTGCTGCTGCACCTTTATAACCTGCACTGCCTCTTATATCACCACCCATCGTGCCTCCAGCAGAATGTTCAGCCAAACCTTCCTCATCGCCACTAGCTTCTAATAAACCTCTTCCAAGCCCCTCAGAATCTTCTGTCTCACGATTCCAAAAACTACAGACCCATTTTGACCAAGAGATTGGTCTGGGAGGATTTAAAACTATTCTCTCAAGCTGTACTGGAGTTGATCTAGCAAGCACACGTGGTACTAAAATTGCTGCCGCCAGTACATAACCTAACATAAATCCTAATGCCGGACCCTCTATACCCAGATTGGTCGCTAATCCAAATAGAGCAGACATAGCAACGCCAGCCCACAAACAAATTGTTGAAATCGCATTAGCACTATGCACATCTCCTAGTTGCCTTAATAAAGTTAATGCTGTAACACGTAAGGCATCAGCAATTATCCCAATAGCAATAAAAAGCATAAACCATTCTTTCGAAGTAATTAAAAAAACTATCATAGTAATAAGACTAATAGGGGCTATATTAAGAGTTGTAGCTAAAAGGCTATGTTTAACTAACTGGCTTGATTTCGAATAATCTTCAATATTTATACTATTATTTGCACAAGCTTGAATTAAATATCCTAACCGATTACCTAATTGAATTTGTGCCGAAAAGCCAAAAGCATAAATACCAAGCAGCATAAATAATATTAACTGTACTGCATTATTAAATTTGGCTAAATCACTTTTGCTAATTGCACCAACTATTAAACAATTAACAAAACTGATTGCCATTTCATTAATCATGGTCCAGGCAATACTACTACCATTATAAAAAGTATCCCAAAATAGATGCTTTAATGAAGCCCAAGTAGTTCCTTTAAAATTAAATACTTTAAATGGAGCATATTTATTATTTCGAGCCAAGTATAACCCATAACACATTGCGGTAAGCAATTCCTCAATTACTAGTCCAGCTGCAACACCTTTAGGACCCAGGCGTTTAATTCCACCACCATATCCTAACCAATAAGCCAATCCCAAACCAATACCAAGATTAGGCAGACTCATCAACATTGCAGGTCGCTGATCTCTAAAACTAAAAATTATTTGTTCCCAAGCCATTCTTAAATTTAATGGTAGTCCAATGGCACAATATACGATGACAAAGCTTGGGTTAACTCTTTTTAATAAAAAAGGAGCAGAATAGATTGCCAAAGTTGCCGGAATACTAGCAGCAGTTGCCGTCACCATTCCTACTGCATTAATATCTGTTAGCTCTTGTCTTTTTGCAGCAATTTTTTTAGCAGTGGCCCTTTTTCTTCTAAGTCTTATGGCTGCCTCTGCATCTAAAGCTCCTGTTGCTGGTTCTTGAATTTCATGAGCCAAATCAGTTAATCTTGCGGCTTCCGTTTCAGTAATAATCACTGGTTCTTCTACACTATCTCCTAAATCTTCTCCTCTTGCAAAAGCCTCCATTAATTTATCATACTCTCCCTTAGTATCACTCGCGGAAATAACTAAAGCATATAAAACTGAAAAGCAAGCAACCAAAATAGTATTAACAGTAGTTTGAGTTAAAGCCGCTGAGCTAGCAGTATCGGTATGTGTAATACCTACCTCATCTTGCCCCTCAGACAAAGCGTCTTCCTGTGGTTCTTTTGGTAAATGGGTAAGTAAAGGTCCCAATGCAGCAATAGCTATACTAAAAGAAAAAGATAACCACATAAACCAAGCAGATACTGTAATAGCTTTAAAATCTTCCCACAAGAAATTAGATGTAAGACGATCTGGGGTCTTACTTCGCGTTTTTGAAGATAATAGTTTGCCTAGCTCTAAACAACCACCGGGCATATTAAAGTCCCCTCATTTAGTTAACGACTAGTAATTAATGAAATTAAATATTGATGTGTTCTCTATGATACAAAATTTATTACAATTTTTCATTAAAAATAATTTCAACTACTAGAAATTATTATTTTTTTATAAATAGTTAATCTTTATTTAAAAAATACAAAAACTTACAATAAATATTAAATTTAAATTAAGTCGCTTAATTTTACAGTTAACTTATTAACCTATTATTTAATAAAGCCTTTATTTTAATTGAAATTATAAATTCACTTGCCTAAGCTAAAAAACGGCTCTTATAAAGATTAGCTGCTTGCTAAGCAAGTTTCAAAACTACCATCCTGTTAAATAAAATTGATATTAACCAGCAAAACTTACTGAATAAACAATAAGTAGCTTAAAGTTTATTTTTCATTAGGCAAAGAAGTAAAAGTGAAGAGTTGAGAAGCTTGCTCTCGTCTTAGCTTAATACTTACTAACAAAGTCCGATTAGCCACAAAAACTTCTTTAATTTGTTCCTGAGTAAGTCTAATATCACCAATATCATTATCAGTAAAAGTTCTATATCCCACATATTGTTCTTGCTGTAATACTGGATAAGCTGTCAAACTTATATTCATGGCTGGTAAATTACTAATTAGATTTTGATAAAGCTTAGTACAATCTACATAAATACTACGATAACTATTGTCATCAGTATAAGCATGTGTTGTTTCAATAATGTCTTGGTGAAACAAACCTGCAAACCAACCTGCCACAGGTTCTTCGTTAGCATAAAACTCAATAAAATAATCTTCTACTCGTTGATTGAATTGATCATAAACAGAAAAAACTGTATTTTGAAATCCGTGTTTATAGTCATAATTTTGCTGCTTTGCTTGTAAAGCAACATTATCTACTGCCAAAGTTTGACACCATTCATCAAATTGATCTCGATTTAGTGTTAATCCTTTCAGAATATTTTTTAGAGTATTGGGATTTTGAAACCCCTCTTCTTTACCTGCAATGGTGCGATGATTTTCTTTATCCATAATACCAAAAGCAATTGTATTATTACTAGTAGTTAACTTATAGGTGGGCTTGTGAGGATCAATACTAAAATCTGCTGACAACCAAGCACAATTAAGATTTGCGGTAGCTAGCCGTACAGTCCCATCAGAACCATTTTCATTGGCTGCAGCAGAAATCCCTGTGTAACCCGTATTACCAACCAAAATTGTGCATAAAATATTTTGTTTATTATAAAAAAGGTAACTACTAAAACTATCTTTCATAGCTAGTTGCCAAGTATAAGGACTCGCCAATTCCAAACCTTTTAATAAATTTTCACCCACTTGAAAAATCTTATCACCTGTAAAACCATTTAAAACTCTCCCGAAAAAAGCGTTACCCTTATGTGCTAAAGGTGAGCCAAAATTAGCAGGCGCTAACATGACTAAATTTTCAATAGGTGCTAATTCAGGTATGAAATTTCTAGATAGCCAATCTCGTATCACTAATCCACCTGTACTATGTACAACTGCATCGACCGATCTAGGACTTAATGGTAATTTATTAAATTGCCAAGCATTCATCATTGCTGCCACTACATCATCATAGGTAACTGCATCATCTAAGGTTAGATAATCAGCTAAGTTAATAATCATAGCCGGACGTTGCAACTGTTGTTGCAAAATGGTTGCTAATGATTTAAAAGACTCAGAGTTATCACTCCAGCCATGTAAAATTACCAATGGCTTCATGGACCTTCCTTATCAAGAAGTAATTTCTGCATTGTATTACTTTTTTAGTAAAAACTTGAACTCTTTTTCTTGTAACTGTTAATAAGTTACTAAAGCCATTGACTTATACACTGATTTCCTTCAATATTAGTGTACTATGTAACTAATACAGTATTGCTAAGTCACTCATTTGGAGTATAAAATGATAAAAATCAATAAGTTAGAATTTAGTTATCCGCATACCAAGTTGTTTTCTGACCTTTCTTTAAATCTAGAAAAAGGTTGCATTGCTGGATTATTAGGAAAAAACGGTTCGGGTAAAACTACATTACTTAAAATTATTGCTGGACTCGTATTTCCTCAAGCCGGATCTTGTCAAATTATGGAACAGATCCCTAAAAAAAGATTACCCAGCTTTTTAGTTGATATTTATTATCTTGCTGAAGATTTATATGTCCCAGCCTTAACAGCAAAAGAGTATATTAAATTTTATACGCCCTTTTATCCAAAATTTGATCTGTCTTTATTCAACACTTATTTAAACGAGTTTGCTTTACCCGAAGATAAATTACTCCCTACTTTATCGCATGGACAAAAGAAAAAATTTTTAATTGCTTTTGGTTTAGCAACTCAATGTAAATTATTAATTTTAGATGAACCAACTAATGGTTTAGATATTCCCAGTAAAGCTCAATTTAGAAAATTGTTAGCTGGTGCTATTAATGAAGAAAGGTTGTTTATTATTTCTACGCATCAAGTTCATGATGTAGAAAACATTATCGACTACACTATTATTCTAGAAGAAGGAAAAATTATCTTTCAACAAAGTCTATTAACTATAGCTAAATATTTAGCTTTCAAAATTTCACCTATGCCACCAGATCCTGCCAACTGCTTTTATTATGAAAAACATTTAAACGGTTATACCTCTGTCATGATAAATCAAGACCATCAAGAAACTGAGATCGACCTAGAAATTTTATTCAATGCAGTGCTGGCTAATCGTAACAAGTTACAACAATTATTTAACGAGGTTCAATCATGATAACTAATAATACCTTAAATCTTAATAGACTTTATCGCTTAACCATAAATGATTTGAAATTTAATTCAAAATTAATTCTAATTTCATCAGCAACAATAGTTCTTATTTGTGCTTTATTACCATTTCATGTTACAGCTGACACAACAACTTATTTTTTTATTTTATATGTGGGCGGATTTCTGATTACAAGCTCTGCATTTAATGATTTGCATGATAAAATGAAAGCCTATCAACAGTTAATGCTTCCTTGCTCCAACTTAGAGCGCCTCTTAAGTAAATGGTTTTTAACTTCAGCTGGCTATGCTATTGGTTTATTAATCATTTACTACTTATTTTCTTTACTAAGCTTAGGAATTAATATTTTAATTTATAAAGAAATCTTTACGCCTTTTAATATCTTGCAAGCAAGCCTCTGGTTAAATATTGGTAAGTATATTATTTTACAGGCCATCATTTTATTAGGGGGCATTACTTTTAAAAATCATGCTTTAATTAAAACTACTTTATCATTAGGTGTATTATTTTTTTTATTATTTTCTACTATCACAATTTTTACTTGGATTTTTTGTCCTAATTGCCCACAAGCCTGGCAACTTATCACTCAAACTTTACATAGCATTTATTTTACTCTTTGGATTGTTATTGCACCAATCTGCTGGATTGTAACTTATTTAAAACTAACTGAATACGAGTTACGATAACATGGAATTTCAATCTAAAAAGGCTATCTATTTACAAATTGCTGACTATGTCTGTGAGCAGATACTATTAAAAAAATGGCCGGTTTCAGAAAAAATTCCTTCTGTACGTGAGCTTGCTATTACTCTGGAAGTTAACCCCAACACTGTAGCACGCACTTATCTTTTCTTAGAAGAAAAAACCATTATTACTATGCAACGAGGCATTGGTTATTTTGTTTCAGAGCAAAGCATTGAACATATTATCGCTTTAAAGAAAGAGGAGTTTTTATCAATTGAATTACCTCAGGTTTTTAAAACCATGGACTTATTAAATATAGATTTAGAACAATTTAAAAAACTTTACGACAAGAGGACAAAACACTATGAAAAAGAGTAATAAAATTTTATATGCTAGTCTAGGTGCAGCAGCTATTGCGGGCACATTATTAGGCATTTGTACCCAAGGCTTCTGTTACACTTCCAATCAGTGTAACGGAAATTTTTCTTTATTTTCCTCTACTAAGAAAATTATTGGCGATAATAATATAATCACTCAAACCGAAATTTTATCCAGCTACCAGGCAGTTAATGTAGATGGTAATTTTAATGTAGTAATCAATCAAGGCAAACAAAATAGATTATCTGTCACTACATCAGAAAACATTCTTCCTTATATAAAAATGCAAGTAACCAATAATACTTTGACAATTAGTCCTAAACCCGGAGCTTCACTATCTACTGCAACACCTATTACTGTTGTCGCCATGGCTACAAAATTAAATAGAATTGACATTGGTGGTAATACTAATTTGCATGTTGCTGGTCTTCAAACCAACAATCTTAGTGTTAACGCGGGTGGTAACAGCACAGGTGATTTGCAGGGTGATATTAAAAATCTCTCTCTTAATTTAGGAGGTAACTCAACGCTACAAGTTAAAGTTAATACCGCTAACTCCATTCACCTTACTACTGCTGGTTCTGGTAATATTACATTAACCGGTAAAACCGTTAATTTTAAACTTGAAACTGCAGGGCAAACAGGAGTTGATGCTAAAAACTTAATTGCTCAAAATGTTAAGATAACTGGTGCGGGTAGTTCTGTTATTACAGTTAGTGCGCTTAAAAATCTAATAATTAATATTGCGGGCATTAGCACTATAAAATATTATGGCAGCCCAGCGCTTAATAAAACAGTTTTTGGAACGGCTACTATTATTAATGTCAGTCAAACTGTTCCTAACCAATAAATGATTAATGGCTTCTTTTTGAAACTGGCCAAAATAAAAATTAGTTAAATAAATTTTCTTACTGCTCATTTTCAGCCCTCTAAAATTAGAGTAATTATAACAATTTAAAAAAGTTGACACGGTTATTTAAACACTACTGTTTATATACATATTATCTCTCCCAAAAAATATTTTTTCTAATTACTCTTGCTGAATTTCCCGCGACGAGCACATTCTTAGGCACATCATGTGTTACCACCGAATGAGCAGCAACCATGGCGCCATCACCAATGGTAACTCCTTTTAAAATAACGGATCTGAACCCTATCCAAACATTATTACTGATAGTAATTCTATTAATTTTCCCATCAGTTAAATAATTTTTTATGTCTTCATTGTCGTTTTCATAGATAGTGTGTCCATCATAATCCATGATAAAACTTTGGTACTCTATTAAACAGTTTTTCCCAATGATACGCTTGTCTTTGCAATTAATGTTTACGTCATGGGCAATGTAAGTGTTGTCCCCGATAAATATTTCTGCATTTTTACCAGCAGTAATATAAGCCCCTGAAAGAATGCAGCCGTTGTTTGATAATATTAATTTTGCCTGACTGGCGAGTTCAATTTTAGTTTTATCATTACAAGGAGGATCAAGAAAATAAAAATATGCATAAGTTCCTATAGTATTTGAATTAGGGAAAAATTTATTATTTGCTGATGTGTATTTTTCTACAACACTATCAGAGGTTAAAATAATTTTTGCCTTTGGTTCTAGATTAAGCTTTGTTTTATAGCCTATAATAAAAGGGCGATACTTTCTTGTTTCATACTCAACTTTTCCTTTAGCAATAGCTACAAGACCTCGAATATAACCTAAATAATTTCTTATCATATAAAAGAAGTAATTATAAGTATAATAAATTTTTCATTAAAAATGTGATCTCTATATTTAGAAAATTTATTGATCAATTTCATTTTTCTGCTTTTTCACTACAAAAAATAAAGTTAATCCATACACTATGGCATAAATAAGAGTAGCTAGACAACAGCAAGCGGGCTTCCTCAGGCTTCTAGTATTAAACCCCTAAAGCAGCTGCTGCTTCACAAGCACCGCTTTCAGTGATTGATTCTTCTTCATCAAGCATATTTTTAACCATATGCTCAGAATAAAGTCTAGCAATTTCTTTAATAAAAAGAGGGAAATCAAGCTCAGATGTATGGCCAGCCTGATCAGAAATCGTTCTTACCACAACGAAAGAAATACCATAATCACTGCAAACTTGTGCTACAGCCGCTCCCTCCATTTCTACAGCATCTGTTTCAGGTTTTTCTGCCATAATAGCTGCTGTATGTTCGCGGTCACTAATGAACTGATCACCTGTTGCTATTGTGCCAAGAATAAATTTAGGAGAACGAATACTGAATTTTTCTAACATAGAAACTGGTATCTTCTCTGATAAAGTAGCCAATAATTTATCAGCAGCGGCGCTTGCTTTTCCAATTAATATTGAATCTGCTTTGAAAAAAGTAATTCCAGTCAAGGGAATTTCATGGCGAGGCATTAGTGGCCTAGCATCCATATCGTGTTGGTAAAGACATTTTGATATTACAATATCTCCGATATTCAAATCAGGATTTGAGGCACCAGCCACCCCAGTGAAAATTAGGTGATCAATTTTGAATTCTGTAATTAAAGAGGTTGCAGTCGTTGCAGAAGCAACTTTACCCCATCGAGAGAATACGAGGACAACCTCTTTTCCACTAATTTTTCCTATATGGTAAATTCTTCCTCCTCGTTCTATCGTCTCAACATCAGACATTAGCGCATGTATGCTATCGATTTTTTCAGGCATAGCCCCCATAATTCCAATTTTCATTGTTTATACCTCCTAAAGTTAAAGAAATTTGAACGGATTATATGAAACACCATAGTCATAGGCATCAATTCCTTCACTACGCTTTAAAAATTTAACTAGTAGCTGTGCCGGATAGACAAAAATCAGCGCATAAACAATTTCTAATAAATAAGCGTTCATGAAAACATGCATCGTAGCTTTTATATGAATAAAAGGAGTGAAAGCAATCAATACTATAAGTAAGATCAAAACAAATTCAGAAATACAAGTTGATAAAACACTTCTTATCCAAAAGACCCTACCTTTAGTAAAAATTTTCCATTTCGAGATAAAAAATACGTTTAGTAAACCTGCGATGGCATTTGAAATTATTCCACCAAAAACAAATAACCATAAGTGTCCCAGAACATCCGTGTACTCATTTTGGTACTGTCCAATACCAGAAGAGCTTAAATGAATAACAGCTGTAATTAATATTGCAAATAGTGCTTCACATGCTAAGCCAAACCAAACCATTTTAATGGCAATGTTCCAACCGTATACTTCACAAGTAACATCGCCAATTACATAGGTAAGTGGAAAAAGGATAGTGGCCCCAGACTCAATAAGTCCAAAAAAATAGGCAAATTTGAATGCAACAACATCAGCAGAAATACTGAATGTCATATAAGCCATAGCTAATAGCAGTATAAATTTAGAATTAAGCTTTAGCGGCTTATTATTAGGAATCATATTTATCATCCTTTAAATCAGTAAACATATCTTTAATAATTCTCCTATAGTTTTCCCTCGCTTCTTCTAGGTTTGTAGCATTTTTTATTAAAAGTTCACCCGCAGATAAAAAACCAAGCTTAATACAATCAGTTGGATGAAATTTTTCTATTAATAATGGGTCGTTAACTAATTCTTTTAATGCCAATTCTCTGAGATTCAATTTAGTAACGGCTTGATAGATTATGTGTGTTGTCTTATTCATAACGAGTTCGTTTTTTATTCTTATAATTCGACATGGATAACGATTCTTAATACTCTCAGCAGAGTAATATAGCCTATCTTTAAGTTTATTAAATAAATCTTTCATTCGTATTGTTTCCTTAGTGAATAATGACAATCAGTTACCAAGCCGACTATTTTCATGTCTTCAGTAAGTTCGCTTTCTTTATATAACTTACTATTTTCAGGTGATAAGTACATAACATTTACTTTAATGATAAATTTTCTAACAATTAATGCATTGTACTGTTTTAAATAAATAAGAATGATATCATTATTACATGGCTGCAAATTTTCTTGATGCAGAATAAAAATAGTGGATTTTACTGGGATTATGGGCTCCATAGATTCGTCAGGCATATGTATAGCAAACATGTTTTCTTTGCTTGTTTTTAATGCTAGCCATTCATCAGGTTCTATTTTTCTATCTATGTCTTTTTCTAATAAGTTTAAAACTTGGCTTATTGTAAAAAAGGGAATCTGCTTATATGATTTTAAAAGCTGATTTTTAGGATCATCAGCAAGAAACATAGCCCCTTCACCGGTAGCTAACCAGCGAGTATTTAATCCTAGCACCGTAGCGATTTCAAAGGTGAAACGTGATGCTTTCGTATCACTGTTACATAAGAATCGAATAACTTGGGGCTTAACATTAATGGCCCTCGCAAGAGATGATTCGTTCTTTTAAAAATATCTAATCAATAATTTTTTGTCAAAAATTTTTTAGTGATAATTATCGTATACTTAGAAATTAAAAATACAAATGCCACCTAGAGTAATAATAAAAATCCTATACCGGCAACTGCCCCGGTTCCCAGAAACGCAGTGGCCATGAGCGCGCTTTGACTATTGTGGGACGCAAGGCGCTTCGCTCATGTGCCTGATATTAAAAGGTAAGAATTATTAATTTAATGATAATTTAGCAACTACAATAGGGAGAAAATAATTTTTGAAAATATTACAAATTGATTTTGGTGATGGAATCAGTGTGTTTTGGAATGAACAAGAAATTTTGAAGTTAGCTTTTAGTATAGATTCATTTAATGAAAAAGTTTCAGTACACGTCATGGCTAGATCATCTGATATAGAAGTTAAAAAAGGTATAATCACTGCTAACAACCAAAAAGGTGATGAAAAGACTTAATATCATCTGTCGACTATTGGCTATTAATTAATGCAGTTAAATAATAGTATATAGTACTAGAACTTGAAATTTCTACCTTTTAAAGTATGATATCAAAACAAATAAATATAAGGAAAAAAAGTTTGTTTAATTATTTATTGTCGCCGGAAGAATTGGAGCAGCTAAAGAAACAGCATAAACTTTGTAAAAAGCGTTCTGAAGCTGATCGTATCAAAGCGGTTTACTTGCTAGGAAAAGGCTAGAGCATAAGCGAAGTAATAGAAGCGTTATTGCTAGGAGATGATGCTATATGTTTATTAATATTTTTTAGTTCATAATAATATTACTATTGTTCAAAAGCTAAGTTGTCACACACTATAAACACAGCAAATCTTTTAGAAAAAAATCACTTAGAGTAAACGTAACTGACTTATTTTTATCATTTTTTATTACTTTTTAAAATATTGTCCTGATATTTATAAAATCAAGATCCTAGTAATCAGAATTGCACTTTATTTCTTATGGCTTATTATAAATAATAAATAAAAATTAAAATGAAAATAAAAATATGCCTGACAAGACTTCTTTACAAACTCATTTAATTCCTTTAATTCAACAGTCATTAAATCATTATCATAGAAAAAAAGGAATATTTAGTAAATTATTTGGTGAATCACGAGAAATTTCAAAATTAAAAATTCTCAATAAAAAATTAATTGCTCTTGCTACTATTAATGATCAAATTACCCCTGAACTATTATTTGAACTAACTGATTTATTATTAAACGCTTACGAAAGCAATGCTCGAACAAAAGAAGAGGAGGGTGAAAATTTATTTAAACCCAAAGAAATTAAAACATGGCAAGACTTCAATTGGTTAGTAAAAACAACTTCCTTTAAAGCTAAGAATAAGGAAGATACCATTGCCGATCCTTTTCCCAAACTGATTACTTTTTTTTATAAAACTTTTATAAAAGATCCTCCTTTAAGCCCTGAAAATCCAGACAGTTTTTCTTGTAACGATATCCGCAACATTACCCTCTTATTTCGGATTCTACAAACATTAAAGCATGCTAACCTATGGCAAAATAACCAACAATTTATTAGGAATTTTTTTAAACCAGATACTATTAAAAATATATTAAAATTAGGAAGATGTTCTGGAGTCATGATAAAAGAAGACCAAAAGGTCTTGGGATATAAAATTAGTGATGTCATACGAATTTCAGCGGGTACTCATCCTGAAAGTCAAGACTTTGGTATACTTCCTACTAGTCATGCTGTAACAAATCGTAAGGCTATTACACCTTTAATTATAGCAATTGACTACCAAATGCAAAACTGTGGTAAAGAAAAATCGCTAGCATTACAATCATTACGAGCTATGTTATCAGGTGATGCTATGATTGATAGACAAGAGAGCAGAATTTCTGTCTATGACTTAATTAAATGTTGGCTAAACCTTACAACCAATAATAGAACTAACCGTGAAATAATTAATACACATCGAATAGGCTTTTTTGGAAAAACTGAAACTGCCCAGTTCATAAAAAGAATGTGTTATAGTTATGGATCTTTGTCACTGACTCTTGAAGCTCAGAGAGCTTATTATGGAATACCTGATAAAATTTCTTTGAGCGCAGCCACAGCAAGAGTACCTTTTGAAATTGAATATAGAAGCGCATAAGCTATTAAGTTGCTGATTAATAATTAAACTAATTAATAGGTTTCCTTTACATTTTTTGATAAAATAGGACCATATGTAAATATAATAAATAGTATTTAACTTCATGACAAATCAATATCTTATATTAAAAAAACTGCGAGCAGCTAAAGTTTCTAGCCCGCACCCTACTGCTAATGCTTTAAAAAAACCAGGTAATTTTAACTATAACGTTTTATTACAATTTTTGCAGTTAGTTCAGCAAATAGTTATTAAGTTAAGCTCTACAACTTCATCTGATGAAAAAAGCGGTGGGGGCTCTAACTTACAAGGTATGACATTAAAACCAGAAGAAGGTTTTTTAACTAGTGATCAGCAGTTAAAACTCCTATTACGTAACATTGAACTTATGTTAAGCCGTTTAGAAAAAATTAAACATTTTTTAGAAAGTGAAGTAGAACACGATCCGAGCTTAATCCATGATGCTATTTTACTCGCTAAAAAATTAAGCCGAGACTTAAAGCTATATGATCGCAAATTCAAAAACACTACTCAAATAAAAAGTAGTGCGTTATACAATGAAGTTAAACAAATGCTTTTTCAGACTCATCGTTTAGATCTAGAAATCTATGAAAAAATACTTAATTTAAAAGCAGGGCTATTATTTAACCCCAGACCCAATGTGCATTGATAATAAGAGAATTTTTTATAGTTTGTAGGACATCCTAATAAATACATTAATTAGTTTATTCAATGTAGAAACCCAAGGTTGATGCTAAAGCTTAATAGCTCAAAGTATTGAGGTAACTGGCGCAAGTAGTTCTATAATTTCAGTGTAAGTGATCACTCGTAAAATATTATAGTAATCCTGCACTCAGAAAAATATTTTAAATTAGCTTCTATAATAACCTCAATCAAACTACTTATAATTAATAGTGATTATTAATCATGCAGCACTTATTAAATTCTAATAAACTAGAATTTTTTCAGCAAATTAATATAGTTTTATAGACCTCCCTGTCGCCTTGATTTACTAGAACTTCCTGAAGAAGTATCATGACTTCTTGGCGATGCTTTTTCAGCAGCTGTATCTTCAGGCAGTGGCGCTGGAAAGAAAACACTTCTTTGTACCTCTGCACCCATAGTAGCTGCAGCAGAACTTTCAGCACAAGCTGCTCCATCAGAAATTCGTGAGCGTTTTGAATCCATCCCACTCTGCCCCTCATCAAGATGCCCATGCTTACCAGTAATTCCGCTTGCTGCTTCAGCAGCGCCTTCTATTGCAACTACTGCTCTTGAGCTGGCAGCAGCGGCTACGACCTCTACTGCTCTCTGCCCCCCTGCTCTCTCCTTCCTCTTCATCACGACGATGCTTCCCGACTATTCCTTGCTCTACATCACCTATTGCTTCTAACATACTTGCCACTACCACAGCTAGGCGGGCTTCACCTATCTCATCTTCCGCCATCTCTTCTCTAATAAATTAGACTCTTTTGAAAGTACTGCGGCCATACCGACACCTAAATTTGCTCCAGCGTCGGCACTCTCACTTGCACTTATTCCTGCATTGGCATCATCATTTTCTTCAATACCAACATTCTTACCCTCATCGGCACTTATTTCAATCTCTAGCTCAGAAAAAAGGGCTTCAAATGCTTTAATAGGTGCTCAAAATGCCATAGTACTCTTAAATTAATCTTAATAAGCTATTACTTTATAAATTGACAAATCTGTATATTTTATATACTTAAAATGGGAAATAAAACACTCTGCTAAAAAATTAAATCGGAATTTAAAAAAAATATCTGGTTATTGTTTTGCATCTTGCAAGGCATGCCAACAAATACATTGATCTGTTTGCTCATTAGGAATTTTTGCTAACATTTTAAAAATTAATTCTTTAACATTTAAAACATTAGCCTGCATAACTTCTCTTACTTCTTTGGCACTAACTAAATTATTGGTCCAGGCATCATAATCTGTCACACAAGCAATGGGCATATAACACATTTCAAGCTCTCTTGCCAAAGTACATTCTGTAGCCATAGTCATACCCACTACTTGTACCTTTAAAACATCTTTAAAAAAAATTGATTCTGCGCGAGTAGAATAGCGTGGACCTGGAATACAAATATAGGTTCCTACTTGATGGTGAGCTAACCCCATTTGTTCAGCCTCTTTTATTCCAAGCTGTCTTAACTCTTTACAAACAGGTTCAGCTAAAGAAACATGATAGACATTCTCTTCTTCATAAAACGTATTAATTCGAAGTTTAGTCCAATCAATAAATTGATCAACGAAAACCAACTCTCCAGGTTTATATTCTGGCTGTAAACTACCTACAGCGCAAGCCGCCAGAATACGTTTTACCCCTAATTGCTTGAGGGCGTAGATGTTGGCACGATAATTAATTTTATGAGGAGCATAACTATGATTTTTACCATGCCTAGGTAAAAATGCTATTTTTCTGTGATTGAACTCGCCTATAACAATAGCATCAGAAGGTTTGCCATAAGGTGTTTCTAACTCAATTCGTTGAATATCAGTTAACAGGCTTATATCATTAACGCCTGTTCCTCCAATAATTGCAATGTCTGCTTGAGCTTTTATCATTTTAATAACTTACTAATGTTTCTATTTTATAACCTTCTAACTGTTTTCTTCCTTGTAGCTCTGTTAGCTCAATAACAAACGCTAATCCCGCTACTTTGGCCCCAACTTTTTCAATTAAATTTGCAGCAGCCCGTGCTGTGCCACCAGTTGCTAATAGGTCATCAATAATTAAAACCCTTTGCCCAGCTTCTAAGGCATCTTGCTGAATTTCCATTTCTGCTGATCCATATTCAAGCCCGTAAGAAATATTAACTGTAGGCCCTGGTAGCTTGCCCTTTTTTCTTACCATAAAAAAGCCCTTGTCATAATGCGCTGCGAGCAAAGCTGCAAAAGCCAATCCTCTTGCCTCGATACCAGCTACTATATCAACACTATCTAGTGGAAATCGATCAGAAAAAGTTTTGGTAATATAATGTAATGCTTTGGGATTTTTTATGACTGGACTAATATCACGAAATAAAATTCCTGGTTTGGGAAAATCGGGAAAATCACGAATTATTTTTACTAAATCCACAGAGCAATTACCTTTTAATTAAACTATTTAAAAATTATTCTAACATTCTGTTCTCAAAGCTTACTGTCATGATAAATTATATTTTTTGCAAACTGTCTAAATTATTATCAAATAAACTATTTGGGTCAAATCAATCATGTCCTTAAATACGCGGCGTATACTACCTAACTTACTATTCAAATTAAAGAATTATTCTGATTTACCTCCAAATTTGATCATTTTATGATCGTTGCTAGCTATTAATACAATTCTTGGTTTACATACACTATTAGCTTGGTAAACTTATCTGTTACCTATTTATGAATGATTGAATAAAATGCAGAAAAACAATTACTTATCCTCTTATGCTTGGGTAGTTTGGATTATTGCCGCTACCTTTTATGCTTATGAGTTTTTTATTCGCGTTTCACCCTCGGTCATGGTTCCAAATTTAATGCGCTCTTTTAATGTTGATGCTGAAACACTTGGTATTCTTTCAGCAAGTTATTATTATGCTTACGCCATCATGCAAGTTCCCGTTGGTGTTATTTTAGATCGGTTTGGCATTCATAAACTTCTAGTATTGGCTTCACTATTTGTCGCTGGAGGAAGTTTTTTATTTGCTAATACTGATAATTTAATTATAGCAAATCTAGCAAGAGTATTAATGGGAATAGGCTCCGCCTTTTCCTTTGTAGGCTGTTTAAAACTCGCCGCAAATTGGTTTTCTATTAAACAATTTTCAACTGTTGTTGGCTTAACTAATACAGTTGGTATTTTAGGAGCTATTTCTGCTCAAGCGCCTCTTGCAACAGCTGTAATCTATTATGGTTGGCGTCATACCATGTTTTTTGTAGGAATTGCTGGCATAGTAATTGCTTTCTTAATTCTATTAATTATCCGCGATAATCCACCTATTTCTTATTTGCCTAAACGTACTAGTAATATTAAGCGCTTAGGAATGGGTTTATTAACTGTATTAAGATGTCATCAATCTTGGCTCATTGCTGTTTTTGGCTGCTTGTTGGTTGCTCCTGTTTCTGGATTTACAGAATTATGGAGTATTCCTTTTTTAATGAAAGCCCATCATATTAGCAGACCTTTCGCTGGCATGCTTTCTTCTATTATGTTCATAGGAATCGCCGTAGGTGGGCCAACTCATAGTACTTTTTCTAATATAATCGGTAAACGAAAACCCATTTTAATTGTAGGTGCTATTGGGGCATTATTATGTTTCAGTGCAGTGATTTATTTAGCGATTAGCAATATTATTATTTTAGTTTCCTTATTATTTCTATTTGGTTTTTTCACGAGCAGTATGCTACTTTGCTTTACTATTGCAGCTGAAATTAATCCTAAGTGGGCAACTGGTGCGGCCATCGGCTTTACTAATATGTTAGTAATGACGGGCGGTACCATCTTTCAACCTTTAATAGGTCATATCTTAGATATTCTAGGGCGCACTTTATATAATGGCCATTTTGTTACTCACTTTACCACTAGTAATTATCGAATTGCTTTATCCCTATTGCCAATTTGTCTTATTACCGCACTCATTCTATTGTTTTTTATCAATGAAAGTTATGACAGAACAATGTCTCTTGAATGAAATGCATTCAAAAGACATGTCTTTCCCTATTGTTTTAATAATTTAACTTTATTATTTGGATTTAATTTAGTAGCAACAGGCAAAGGTTTTTCTGGTGCAACTAAAGCAGGTGGTGGAAAATTAAATAAAGATTGATTAGCTTTCACTAAATCTGAAATTTGTTGTTGCAACGCTAACATTTGCTGTTGGAAAGCAATCATCTGTTTTTGCCATTGAGCTTGAGCTTGTTGTATTTGTTGCTGAGTTTGATTATAAAGCGCAAGTGCTTGCTGATCACTTAATTGCTTACCATCTTTATAAGCAATTATTTGTGGAGAACCATTCAATTGCTGTACTGTAAAAAAATAGCTATTAATTTGAGGAGATATGGCTTTACCCACCACTGTATTATACTGATTGATATTAAACCATCCTACTTGCCCTGTCTTGGGATCACCAGCTTTATACCAATCGCCTTGTTGATAAAAGGCAATCAAATTATCTTGTGATTGGAATTGACCTACTACTGAAGAAGAAGCAGTAGGCTGTGAATAAAGAACTATTAAATTATTGACTATAGATTTATTTATTGTCACTGCAACCGAATTAGTTGGTGCTTGTACCATTGAAGAAGTGGCAGCAAAGGCTAAGCTTGTTATCCCTAGTGATAATATTAAAGTTATAGTTTTAATCATGGCATTCTCCTTTTAAAGATTCCCTATTTATCTTATTTTATAGAAAATTGTTAAAACTAATAATATTCATTTTCTTATTTAACTATAATCTTTTTATTAATTTTTTCAACCCACTTTAAATAAGATCTCACAAGTAAGTAAATTATAAACTTATTTTAAATCTACTGTTATACATATTAAAAATTACCTATTAACCGAAAACTTAACAAAATTTACTTAATTAATGGATCAATACAAATCTCAATCTAGAACTATATTATTTTATTAAGTATTGACAACCCATTCATTTCAATCGGGAAACCACCATATACAGCTACATGCTGTAAAATTAATTTAATTTCTTCTATGGTAAGTGCATGATCTAGTATTACTTGTTTCAAACAAGTCTCTATTTTGTCATGATTGCCTAAAATTATTTGAGCTACCAAATCAATCATTCTTTTTTCTTTAACTTGATCATCAAAAATCAAAGTCTGATTAACATTACTTAAAGATCTTTTTGTTAAATGATTAAATTCTTTTTGAGCCATCTCCAAAATAGCAATAGCTTTATCGATTCTTGCTAAATATCCCTGCTGCTTCATATAGGCTAGAAGGTTTAAAATATCTTGTGCAGAGCCTCCTTGATAAAACAATCCCCACAGATGTATTTTTAATTGCTCGGCTTTATTTAAAGCAATAAGTGTCACAACTGTGATAAGGCTTTTTTCTTTTAATAAAAGTCCTGGTTTAGCCCAAATAGTGTCATAAACATAACTTTGAACACGTTCATTAAAATCTTGCCCTAATTCCTGACATCGATTGTAGACAATTTTAGCTATGTCTGAACCATATAATTTATCCATCATCGAAGACTGTTTAGGTAACATTTTAACCTCTCTTTATGTTCTGAGTATTTTTCTCTATTTTATAAACCTTAAATTTAAAACAAAGATCTGAATAACTTAATATTGGTCATTACTTATCCATCTATAATAAGCTATTTATAAGGCTAGAGCTAGTAACTCAAAAAAGATTTGATTATTATAAGAATATTATAAGGAGATAAACAAATGTATGTTAGTTGGGAAATCAGCTTATTATTATTCGCTAAAGTTATTTTAGCTTTTTTTCTAGGATTCTTGGTTGGTATTGAACGTGAATATCATCGCTGTCCTGCCGGTGTACGGACTTACGCGGCCGTTTGTATGGGCTCCTGTCTTTTTGCATTAGTCTCTATCCATGCTCTCGATATTTCTTATTATCACGGAATCGTAGATCCTACCCGTATTGCTGCGCAAATAGTTTCAGGTATTGGATTTTTGGGTGCAGGGATGATTTTTAGAGATGGCTCTAAAACAAGTGGCCTTACAACAGCTGCAACCATTTGGTCAGTTGCTGCTGTTGGCATGGCTGTTGCCTTTAATATGTACCTAGTTGCAATTTTAGCTACTTTATTAACTATATTATTACTTAGTTTAAATAATTTTAGTTTCTGGAAGCGCTTTAAAAGCAAAGCCAGAGGTGAGGAAACTAATTAAACCTTTTATTGAGCCATTATCTACAATAAGTATCAATATATTAATTATCTAATAGCTATTTAAAAGCTATTAATTAAGAGATAATTCGCCTGCTATATTTTGATTGAGTTTATTCTTAATACTAGCTGTCGGCAAGTCTAAGCTAAATAAATAAAAAAGCTTACAAAGTAAAGCTTCGTTCGTCATATCATGACCACTGATCGCCCCACAATCATAAAGTGCTTGGCCTGTTGCATAGTCCCTCATATGCACTGAACCTTGTAAGCATTGACTAGAATTAACTAATACAACTTCTTTATCATTAAGTGATTTTAATGATCGCAACAATTGCTTATTCTTACTTGGTGCATTACCCGTTCCATAGCTCTTGATAATTAAAGCTTGTAATGGCAGTGTCATTAAATTTTCTACATAGCAGGGGTCAATACCAGGAAATAACAATAAGTATGTAAATTGGCCTGGCTTCATTTTAGTAAAAATTAAATCCCCTTCTGGTTGTAAATAACTATCAAACTCTTTTTCAACCTGGGTAGCCATTTTGATGAGAGGAGGAAAATTAGGAGAACTAAAAGCATCATAAGAAGTAGCATTTACTTTTGTAACTCGATTTCCTCTAAATAATAAATTGTTAAAATAAACTGTTACCTCTAGAATGGGATAGTGTTGCAACAAGTAAAGAGAATTAATTAGATTTTCTCTAGCATCCGTTTTAGTTAACCCCAAAGGAACTTGTGAACCAGTCAGCATAATAGGTTTAGCAATATTCTTTAGCATAAAAGATAGCGCAGAAGCTGTATACGCCATGGTATCTGTGCCATGTAATATAAGAAATCCATCATATTGATAATAGTTTTCTAAGATATCATTAGCGATATAATTCCAAAGCTCTGGCTCTGCATCTGCTGAATCTATTAAAGGATTGTATTCATGAATCTCATAGTTAGGCATATCTTCATTTTGCAACATAGTAATTTGCTGCATAGCTTGTTGTAAGTAGCCTACTGCTGGTCGATAGCCCTGTTTAGAAACCAACATTCCAATAGTGCCGCCTGTGTAGAGAATTAAAATTTTTTTCTTCATCAGATTATTTTCTTGAGCTAGTTTTTTCTTTCAATAATTTATACAAATCATCCATCATGAGTGGTTTTGTTAAAAAACCATCCATACCAGCTTCTAGACATGCTTTTTTATCATCTTCATGAATATTAGCCGTTAAAGCAATAATTGTTTGATGACGAGAAGGTTTTTCTTGAGCACGATGGTCTTTTACTACTTCAATTCCACTCATATCAGGCAAGCTCATATCCATAAACACTAAGTCATAGGGCCTTTTCATTTTTACCAAGGCTTCAGAGCCATCTACTGCAATATCTACTTGGCAATTAAGCCGCTCTAACATTTTAGTGACAACTTTTTGATTTAATAAATTATCTTCCACTAATAAAACTTTACTTGCCTTAAGTTTTTCTTTGTTAAAACTAGCTTCCGACCCACTTTGTAGTTCTTCCATTTGCTCTTCATTGGGCAAGTTAAACACAAATTCACAGGTAAAAGTGGTGCCCACACCATATTCACTGTCTACAGATATTTTGCCCTGCATTAAATCAATTAATTGTCTAACGATAGCTAATCCTAAGCCCACCCCACCATATTTTCTAGAATACTGATTATGTGTCTTAGTACTAATTTGTGTAAATTCTTCAAATATAGTATTAATTTTATCTTTAGGAATACCGACACCTGTATCAATTATCTTAAATCTCAGCCCTATTTTACCTGGATCACTCACCTGAAAGCTCTCTACTGAAACCTGTACAGAACCATGTCCAGTAAATTTCAAAGCATTATCACTTAAATTATAAATAATTTGTCGTAATCGCTGTCCATCTACTATTAAATAATGAGGCAAATCATTTAATCGTTTAACAAAATAGGTGATATTTCTTTCTTCAGCTTTGACTGTAAATTCTTTTTGCAATTGCTGTAGTAAGGGCTCTAATTCAAATGGCTCTTCACGAAGCTGTAATTTACCAGCCTGTGCCTTGCTAAAATCTAAAATATCATTAATTAACCCAAGTAGTGATCGACCTGAATTAGTAATTGTTTGTAGGTACTCGATAGTCTGTTCATGAGTACAGTTTTCAGTTTTCATAAGTTGCGTCATCCCCAAAATTATATTTAATGGGGTGCGTAATTCATGCGTCATCATTGCAAGAAAATCAGATTTTGCTTGATTAG
>MGXT01000013.1 GCA_001801465.1 Gammaproteobacteria bacterium RIFCSPHIGHO2_12_FULL_35_23
GTAAGACATAATTTAAAGCACTCAATTATTAATATACTTAAGCATAATCGCGATGGTTCAAGGAATACTCAAGCAACAAGAAAGAAAAGGTTAATGTTGGCGGCAGATCAGTTGGTAGATGAAGGATACCAATTAGAGCATATTAATAAACTTAAGTATAAACATGTACAATATTTAGTGGAGTATTGGCTTAATCAGGGATTAAGCTCTGATACCATTAAAAACAGAATGACAGATTTACGTTGGATAACACAAAAATTAGGAAAGCATGACTTAATTCCTGCTAATAATGGTGTACTAGATATCCCAAGGCGGAAATATATTATTAATAAAGATAAGTCTATTACTTTAACAGAAGAGAAGTTGTCAAAAATTCAAGATCCGAATGTAAAGCGTAGCCTAATTTTGCAGCAGGCTTTTGGATTAAGACGTGAAGAAAGTATCAAGGTCCGTATCAATCAAGCAGTAGTAAATGATGAGCTTCATCTCCAGGGTTCATGGTGCAAGGATGGTCGTCCCAGAATAGTAAAAATCCAATATACTGAGCAATGGGAGGCTATTAAGCTTTGTAAAGCTTATGTATGGTAACATACCATTCATTAATTCCGATTGAAAAAACTTACTATCAGCAGCTAAAAAAATATGAGAATGAATTAATCAATGCTGGCCTTAATAAGGCGCATGGACTTCGTTATGCCTATGCTCAACAACGTTACCAAGATTTAACAGGCAGATCATGTGCAGCGAGAGGAGGGTTATTAAAACATGAAATGACTGAAGATCAATTAAGATTAGATAAGATGGCACTACAAGTTATAAGTATTGAGCTTGGGCATGAGCGTTTGGAATTGGTAGCCACTTATTGTGGAAAGTAAGTGATTATGTAAAGTCAGCAGAAATTTCCTAGTAAAATCAAAGCTCATTTTATTAAACACTTCACATAATATTTTTATTGTAACGTTGGACTTCAATTAGATTAACGCATAAGCATGTCCTCATTATCAGCTTTATTTGGCGATAAATGAAATAGAGCATACAAAAAAAAAGCGCAATTACCGCAGATTAATGGTATATGTGAGCGCTTTCATAAAACTATTTTGCAAGAGTTCTACCAGGTTACTTTCCGTAAGAAAATATACATAGATATTGAAAGCTTGCAAAAAGATCTGGACGAATGGATGCATTACTATAATAATAATCGAACACATCAGGGTAAAATGTGCTGTGGTAGGACACCGATGGAGACATTAACTGATGGTAAACAAATCTAGAAGGAAAAGTTTATTCATTACAGTCACTTCCAAAAAACCGGAAACTATCAGATCAGGTTTGAGCTACTACATTTTATTGTATTAGTGGTGCTGCTTATGATCCTCTTTTGTTTGAACTATATGGATCGTTCAGCAATTAGTTATGCCATTCAATCCATCAGTACTGAGTTCCACTTAAGTAATACTGCTTTTGGCCTATTAAGCAGTATGTTTGCTGTTGGCTATATTTTATTTTCATCCATGGGAGGGTTGGTTGCTGATTCCCTGGGTGCGAGGAAAACACTATCCTGTGCGGCATTTGCGTGGTCAGTGATATGTATTTTAATGGGATTAACCTCCGTATTTTGGTTACTGGTGATTTGGCGTTTATTACTCGGTGTAGCTGAAAGTCCAAGTTTTCCTTCACTCACACGTTTTATTGCAGATCATATTTCTACTCAATCTCGTGCTAAAACCCTATCCATCACCTTAGCCGTCGTGCCTTTTGCTTCTGCACTTGGAGCACCCGTTATTACCACTTTATTGCGTCATTACAATTGGCAATTAACCTATATTTTTCTTGGAAGTGCCGGGATGGTCGTTGCTGTTTTATGGGGATTTTGTTATCGCATTAAGCGCACTTCAAGTTCACTTCAACATCAGCCTATTAGATGGCGTGCCTTTTTCAATCTCTTAAAAAACAAACCCATTATGGCAAATAACATTGCTTTTTTTGCTTATGGCTATTTGCTTTTCTTTTCCTTAAGTTGGCTGCCTGCGTTTTTACTTAAAATGTATCACCTGGATTTAAAAAGTGTAGGCTGGCTTTTGAGTTTGCCTTGGCTCTTTGCAACCATTGCTTTAATCATGGGCGGCTTTTTATCTGATTACCTCTACAATAAAACAAAAAGCTTGCGTATCGCTCGCTCGCATCTTATTTGGGTTGCACAACTCTTGTCAGTCTGTAGCTTATTACCGATTATTTATTATCACCGCTTGGATGTGACAATGGTGTGCTTATGTCTTGCATTGTCTTTTTGCTTGTTTCCGAATGCAATTGCATACTCTCTCAATATTGATCTTGCACCTAAAAATGCGGCTGCAAGCTTAGGACTCATGAATACTTTTTTTGCTTTAGCAGGCATTTTAGCACCCATTTTAACGGGAAAACTGGTTGATTTAACTGGTAATTTTAATAGCGCCTTTTATCTTGTGATAGGTATTACCCTGATCGCAATTATGAGTGTGCTTTGTTGGCAGACTGATGCCAAAATTGCAAATAATTCTCTCGCGTAGAGAGCGTTTTATGGCCAATTGCATGTTGCAAAATGCGAGCATACCAACCATGCGCTTCTGTGAAGTGTTTTTGCATGTATTCAGGATGCATAGGCCTAAGGAATTCTTTTTATAAATTGCCACACCCCAAACATACACACTAAAGCCAGAATAAAAATACCTGGTAATTTAAACACTGCATCGCCTGGAGTAATCGCAAGAAGGAAAGTACCGAAAACGGACATGCCCACATTAATAAAGTTCATGACCGCAGAGGCATTGGCTTTGTCATCGAGCTTTGAAGTTGCAATACTCGTACAATTGCTCATTACAAGGCAACCTCCAAACATAAATACAAATCCTGCGATAATTAAAATCAAAAAGGAAATGATTCCAAGATAAAATAATATTGCGAAGAATAGGCTGGCAATGGCCTCAATAGCCCAACCCATTTTAATGACCGTTTTTGCAGATAGTGTTTTTGAAAGATGTGCAGAAACCAAAGAACCTAAACCCGTACCTATAAAAGGAATAAGGCCAATGATGCCAAATTTTTCTGGCGAAATACCAAGATCATGAATGGCGATAAAAGGAGCACTTGCTGCATATCCATAAATACACATGGCACTTAAGCCAAAGAAGAGTGATATATAACGCAGTGTTTTGTTTTTAAATGCAATACTATAGTTAATAAGAATATCTTTAAAGTAGAGTGCTCGCAGATCAATCTTTTTGGCTGTCTCCATCAACCGACTGACAGGTATTGCTAAAAGAAGTCCATAGATAAGCAAAAAGTAAAAGCAGCTAATCCAGTGAAAGTGGGAAATCAAGAGGCCTCCAATAAAGAGGGCAACCCCTGGCACCACAGCAAAAGCCAAGGTCATATACGAAATAATTCGCCTTGCCTGTTCTGGAAAATAGTGATCATTAATGATGGTAAAGGAAATGACCAAACCCGCACTTGAGCCGAGCGCTTCTAGCATTCGTCCCAAAATTAAAAAACCAAATGAATTTAAAGGTTCAGAAAAAATACTAATCAAGGAACCCAGGGTTGCAACCATGATGCCAATGTAAAAGGCTTTTTTTCTACCAAAACGGTTGGAAAGAGGCCCATAAATGAGTTGTCCTAATGCATATCCAACAAGAAAGAGAGTCACTGTTAACTGGCTGTGACCATCGGAAACTTTAAAGTAATCTGCAATGGCTGGAAGGGCTGGGGTAAAAATCACCGCTCCCATCGAAGCAAATGAACTCATCACAATGAGTGTAATGAGCGCAGGTTCTTTTTGATCGAGACGATATTGTTGCATTGCGATACTCTACCTTTCATTTTCTTTAAAGACAAATCAGTGTATGAGACTATGACACATTGCTTGGACTCATTATCAATTTCTTGACTTTATTTTATACGGGCTATACATTTAGAGTAAAAGACTTACCTCAAGATGCAACATTTGGAGAGCAAGCAAGGCGTATTGGCGCAAATGGCAAGCTAACTGGATTTTGAGGTGAACTTCCATGCAAAGAATGGTTATTAACACATGAACAAGGCGCGTAAGAAGATGAATGCAGAACAACTTTTTAGAGAAATGTTTCACACCATTTGGCAAAGGCATGATATAGAAAAACTTGATCACTACTATGCTAAAAACTTTGAACAAACACTTGGTATGGTCAATAAAAATGGAGAGGTTGTTGAAGTCAAAATGCATTATGACTACATGGTCGAACAAGCTGTGCTCCAAAAAGAAAACTACCGCGACACCACCTTGGATATTAAAAAGACAATCGTAAATGATGACAATCACATTGCCATCAATTTTTATTCCTGCTCCATTCATAAAAAAACGGGTGAGCCATGCTACCGTTATGTGTGTGGAATATGGCGCTTCAATCATGAAAATAAAATTGATCGCGTATGGGCAGTTGTCACTCCATGGTCTTCGTAATTCTAAAGGAGTAACAAAATGAGCGTGACAATTTCTGTTTTCTGAGCTTTTAATGTTAAATTAGATTAACGCATAAGCATGTCCTCTATAATGATTGTAACCACTGCAATAATGATTTATTTTCTTTCCACAAAGGAATTTTAGGCGTTGGCGCTGGGCTAACTTTTTCAATAGCTGCGCGTTTCATTTCAAGTTTTGCTCTGGCATAAATTTCTGTTGGCCTATCCCCATCATTAGTACCACGACATTAATGAGATTTGACCATTGCCGCCCGCTTTACAAAAGTAACAAGTGGTACATAATTTAGCGAACTATGAGGTCGTTCGTGGTTATAATAGTATCGCCATTGTTCAATGTGATAACGTGCCTCATCTAATGTTCTAAACTAATGTTGATTGAGACACTCATTCCTAAACTTATCGTTTAGGCTTTCTATGAAAGCATTCTGTGTTGGCTTACCAGGCTGAATAAAGCTGAGTTTTACCTCAGTTGTCTGACTCCAAAAGAACAGATTTTTACTAGTAAATTTAGTACGTTATTACAAACGATGGTTTTAGATAAGCGCCACGGTTCTGACTGCTGTGTTAGGAGACGTACCACCTGTTAGCCGGTGATTTTTGTTATCCTACTAAGCTGGAAAAAGACATTAGTATTAATTAGTCTGCAACATTTAAAAAATAGTAGTAAATTAATTTATATTAATTTTATCTATTAATCTTGAAAACCTTTAGCTTTTAAAATTTCTTCAATACGTGCGTGATGCGCAGCTTCCCATTCTTGAAGAGATTGATTTGCTTCTTTAGCCGCACGTTTTTGCGCAGATTCCAGTATTTGATTTATCTGATTCTTAGGTATGACTACAATGCCTTCTTCATCTGCAACAACCATATCACCTGGAAAAACTTTAACTCCACCACAATGAGCTGGTTGGTTTAATTCTTTAATAATTTCTTTTCTGCCTGGTTTGGGCATTAATCCTCGCGCAAAGATAGGAAATTTAATTTCACGAATTTCAGAAATATCACGAATAACGCCATCAACGATAAAGCCTACAATACCTCGTTTTGCAGCAATTTTGCAAACATTGCCTCCGGCTACAGCATAATCAATATCACCACCAGTTTCTACTACGATAATAGATCCTGCTGGAGCTCTATAAATCGCGGCATGTAACATCAAATTATCTCCAGGAGAGCAACGT
>MGXT01000014.1 GCA_001801465.1 Gammaproteobacteria bacterium RIFCSPHIGHO2_12_FULL_35_23
CGCATCAGGCGTCCTTGCTACTTGTTCTTCAAATAAATCATTGATCGTCTTCTCTCTTGGATAAGCTATATCTGTTTTATTCCAATCAACAATTAATTGTTTATATTCATCTTTTTTTAGAATTTGAATATCTTTTATTTTAGTTTCTTCATTTCCTACAAACGCTTCAAGAATATTTATGTAATGTTTAGTCAAACGTTCTATAGTACTTTTTTCAAAAAGACTTACTGCATAATTAACTGAGCCTTTTAATTCATTTTCATTATCATTTATAAAAATACTTAAATCAAATTTTGCAACTTTGTAGAACTCTTCCAACGGAATTAGTTTAAATAAATCCATTTGATTAGATTTAGCCTCACCAAATCCTTGAACACTAAACATTACTTGGAATATTGGATGGCGACTGGAATTTTGCTCTACTTTTAAAATTTCAATTAGCTTTTCAAATGGCATATCCTGATGGTCATGAGCCTCTACCATTTTATTATGAGTAACTACAGTAAAATCTTGAATACTAATATTACTGTTAATTTTTCCTCTTAGCACTAAATCGTTAACGAAAAATCCAATCAGATTTTCTATTTGCTGAAAATTTCTATTTGCAGCTGGTGTACCAATTACAATATCATCCTGACCAGTATATTTACTAAGTAAAATATAAAAGCCTGCTAATAATATTGTATACAAAGTTGTACCATTTTTTTGAGCCATTACTCTTAAATCATTAGATAACTTTTTGTCTAATTTGAAAAAAACATCATCGCCATGATAGTTAATTTTATTAGGTCTAATTTTGTCTGTTAGTAAATTTAAAGTTTCATATCCAACTAATTCATTTTGCCAGTAACTTACTTGTCGCTTTAGTTCATTTCCATTTAAATAATTTCTTTGCCAAGTAGAAAAATCTTTATATTGAATGGTAAGATTATTTAAATTTAACTCAATTTCGTTATTATAATAATCATAAAAAGATTGTAATTCTCTTAAGAAAACATCTAATGACCAACCATCAAATACAATATGGTGAATATTGATTAGTACATAAATTTTACTATCTATATAGTAAATAGTAACTTTAATTGGGTAAGCATTTTCCAAATAAAATATGTGGTTGACATCTTGTTTTAATCTAGCTTTAAATTCGGCTTCTTCTAAAATTACTTCTTCTATTTCTAAAGGTTTATTTAGTACTTGTTGATAACCTTTTCCATATTTATCTTGTTTTATAATTGTTCTTAAAATTTCATGGCGGTTAACTATATTTGTGAGACTATTTTTAAATGCGGTAATATTAACATTATTATTTAACTCTAAGGCTGTTGGAACATTATACGCATTTGTCCCTTCCTCGAAGCGATCAATAAACCACAATCGTTCCTGCGCAAAAGATAAAACTCCTTGATTATCATCTTGCCTATTAATATAGACTTCCATCTTAGTTGTAAAAAAATTTTCAAAATTTTCTATTATTCTATATTTAAATAAGTCTGATATGATAATTGATTTCCCTGTTAAGCTGCTCATTCTATGAGCAAGCTGCATAGCTAAAATGGAATTTCCTCCAATTCTAAAAAAATCATCTCTTATTCCAACTTTTTCTAGTCCTAATACCTCTTGCCAGATTTTACATAACTCAGATTCAATTTCATTTCTTGGTCCTATATAATTTTCAAAATGAGTCAGCTTAATATTTAATAAGGCTTTTCTATCTAGTTTGCCATTAATTGTTAATGGCAATGCCTCTAAATGAATTAGTCTACTTGGCACCATATATTCAGCTAATTGGCTTTCCAAATATTGTCGTATTTCTTCTTCATTTAATTTCACTTCCGATACATAGTATCCAATGAGGTATTTAGTTTCTTCTCTTTCATGAACTATAACCGCACTTTGCTTTACTCCAGGATAATTTAATAGTTTGTTTTCTATCTCTCCTAGTTCTATCCTGTATCCTCTTAATTTCACCTGAAAATCATTACGGCCTATGTATTCTAAATTACCATCTGCGAGCCATCTTACTAAATCTCCAGTTTTATATAGCCTTGTGTAGTCCCTCTTCTTATCTTCTTTTGTAGCTAAATGGTTATTAATAAATCTTTCAGCCGTTAGCTCTGGTCGATTTAAATATCCTCGTGCTAACCCTATTCCACCTATATACAATTCTCCAACTACCCCTACTGGAACAGGATTTAAATAAGTATCTAAAACATAAACTTGCATATTCCTAATAGGTTTACCAATCATTATAAAAGAAGTTTTAAGCTCAGTAACTGTACTCCATACACTACACTCTGTAGGACCATATTCATTATATAATGTTACTTTAGGCAAGACTCTTAAATGCTCTTCAACCAGGTTAGATGAGCAACTTTCTCCGGCAACAATGACACAACGTAGTTTTCTGGATTCCTTTATAGATTGTTCTTTAATTAGCACCCCATAAAATATTGGTGTACATATAAAATGACTGATCTTATTCTTCTGAATATAAATTCCTATATTTTTAGTATCATGAATTAAATTTTTTTCAGGAATATAAAGTGTACCGCCAGATAATATTGTCCAAAAAAGTCCTGCAACTGAGCTATCAAAAACAATTGGTGATAGAAATAAAAATCTCTTTAATTTTATATGCTTATAATAATGTAATCGTGTGTAAGTTGAATTTAGTACGCCCTTATGTTCAATCATTACCCCTTTAGGCTTACCAGTAGTTCCTGAAGTATAAATGACATAAGCTAGGTCTTTCTGTTTTATTTCTATATTGAGGTTAGTATTTTCTTCTTGCAAACAACTTATTTCATCAACTGCAATTAAATTTATATTCGGCGCTATTTCTTTAAGTTTTGGCTCAATATAATCTTGGGTTATAATAAAGGAGATTGCGGTATCCTCTAATATAAATCTTATTCGCTCATTTGGATATTCAGGATCCATTGGTACATAAGCACCTCCAGCCTTTAATATTCCTAATATTCCTATTACCATTTCCAAGCTTTTTTCAACACATAAACCAATTAGTGTGTCATGTTTAAGCTCATTTTCTGTTTTTATTTTATAAGTTTGTCTTATTTTTCTTGCTAATTGATTAGATCTTTCATTTAATTCTTGATACGTTAATGTATTACCATTAAAAAACAAAGCTATATCGGTTGGATTTTTAGCGACTCTTTCTTCAAAAAGTTGAACTATAGTCTTTTGAGCCTTAACCCGCTGCCTTGATTGTTTACTCAGATCTAAAATTAATGAGCATTCTTGCTCATTAAAACAACTTATTTTATTTAATGGCGTATAGATATTAATAATTAATTCATTTAAAATGTTTTCAAAGTGTCTAGCCATTTGCTTGAGAATTTCAGATGAAAATTTATCTTTTCGACCAATAAGCTGAATAAAAATTCCATCTTTTTCATCATAGCGTAATATTAAGTCTGAAGATCCACTTTGTTCACAGACCTCATGAGTTAATGAATAAGATTTTTGAGTTAATGATAATCCCTTCAAAAAACCGGCCTGTGCAATTGAAGCAGACAAAGTTAACTCATCTTTTAATCTTACAGCTAAGTCAAGAATGCTTAAGAAATAGTTTTCCCTTTTTTGCTCACTTTTGTGATCAACCTTTTCTTTTTCTAGCAAATTAGAAAAAGTATTATTGCCATCATAAGCAAAAAGAAGCATGTTTAAAAAAGTCCCTTTGATATTTTGATATCCACCTCGTCTGGTGCTAAAAGGATAAGCTATTACAAAACGCTCTTGGTTTGAATATTTATTAATTAAAATTCCATAGGCTACTTTTAAAATATTAAATGTTGAGTAATTATACTGCTGACTAAACTTTTTTATTTTTTGATAAAGTAGGTTATTAAGTTGATAAGGTATTAAAATTACTCCGTTATCATCTCCATGCCTAGTATTAATAGAAAAATCTATTGATAGAGAATAATTTTTTAATTCTTCTATTGCAGATTCAATATCTGTTTTCTCAATTTGGCTGCGCTCCCATTTTAAATAGGCCTCTAGATCTATAATACTTTCAGTATCAATTTCAGATAGTAGCTTTGGATTATGATAGTATTTTTCAATTTGTTCTGCATGTTTTGCATACTGCACCCCATCAACAATCAAATGATGAAAATTAAGTAATAATGTATAGAAAGAAGTCTCTTGATTGTAAATAATAGTAAAACGAAATAATGGCCCATTTTCTATATCAAAAGGCTCAGTAATATATTTTTTTAAAATATGATCATGTTCTGTAGTATTACTTACAGAAAACAATCGACTATTTTCTTTTATCTTGGAGTGTATAATTTGCTCTAAATTACCATTATTTTCTTTAAACGTACTTCTTAAATTATAATTACTATTTATCAACATTTGCAGAGTAATTCTTAACTTATCTAAATCTAGAGTTTGATCATGACAAGTCACTCCATAAACATGATAACGTGACTGTAATTCTGGACTTAATTTTTGAGCTTCTATCCAGAATATTTTTGAATACTCACTTGCTTGTAAAATTTTTTCTAGCATTATTATTCCTTACGCATTAGTCAGTTGGTATTAAAGTCATATTTTTAAAAATTAAGACAAAAATATTTAAATATTTAGACTTTAGATAAATTGAATATCTAAAAAATTTAATTGAAAGTTTAGGGAAAGAAGGTGGCAACAAAATTCTTTTTATATTTTTAATTAACATTAATAAATTCTTTTTATTTATAAGAAAGTAAGAAAAATATAAATAAAACTAAAAATAAATTCAACTTTTAAATGACATGACCTGGTTTTGGTGGACACAAAACACCATAATTTAGAATAAAAATTTGAATAATCTGACCTGATTTTAGTGGACACTAAATTTTAAATTAGAAGTTTATAAAGTTTTTTGCTGACAATAAGAGTTATCAGTACCATAAAAATTAATTAATAATTTTTAAATTCTTTGCTTAAATGAATTTGTTTCATTCTATCCTAGGATCGGTTAATTCTTTGAAGTAATCCCTTAAATTATATCCTACTCCATTTCTTCCTCTCCTTTGCAATTTATATGCGCTTGCCGTAGACTATCTCTTTCTAATACACTTTACTTATTAAGAATTTTGTGTAAAAATTGGCCTGCTTATAATAATATAAAAAGGATAAACATATGCCTGTAACTATAGCTGCTTTATTTTCAACCTCAAAAATCGAATACGCTAGCCTTCAAATTCGTACTTTAAAAAAACCAATAGAAACACTTTTGCAAAAACGAAATCCTAAAGTTCGTGTTGTTTTTACTAGCAGCTTAAGGGAACTATTCTCTGAGGAAAGAGAATATACACGCATATTAACTGAGAGAGGTGATGAGCGGCAAAATAGATTAATTAATGATATATTAAGCAGTTTTCCTATTGATGAAATAACACTTTATTTTGCCACACGTAAAGAAATAGAAGAGTTCTATAAAACACTAATTGATTTTGCTTTAGCAAAACCCGAAGACTATACTGGATTATTACGTAAATTAAATAGCATGTTAGTTAGTGATTATCCTAATCCTTGCTATGGTCTATTTACTTCATCAAATCCTATGAGGCAAATCCTTGAACTACTTAAGGCAAGAATACAGCATAGAATAGAGTATGATAAAAAAGTAAACGTCACAGTTGCAAGAAGCTTATATAAGACAGTTTGTGAGAAGTACTCTTTAATTGGCCAATATACTGAGGCATTACGAGAAAAAGCTAAATTTGAAGAAAAACTCTTATATGCAGGTGATGGAATGCAATATCATGCGCGTAAAAACAAATACTTAAGAGATCAAGAAGAACCTATTGATGTTGTTGGACATGGACAATGGCGTGATGAAATAAAAGCACACTATGATGATTACTATAAATATCATAGCATTGCAAAAACAATCAATGCCACCTTAACAGAAATCAACCTCCAGATAGCTGCGCTAAAACGCGATATTGATATTAACCCTGATGTTCAAGGTGTATATAATGCTTATGCACTTTTAATTCAAGAGTATCAAGTTGATAGACCTACATATACCAATCAAATGGATAGTATTGAAGCTAGAATAATGTTGGTAACCGATCCAGATCGTTTATTAGCATTTATAACTACTTATTTCGCTGATCAACAAGATACCATTACTTATAAAGTTGGTGAAGAATTTGGAGTAGCAGCAAGAACTGAGCCAAGAGCTAGTTTAAGAGCATAATTTGCAATACATTAATTGATTTTGAAAATATAAAAATTAGATGTGTGATTCATAGACATCCTTTCAATGAACCATGAGGACGTTGCCAATTATAAAAAAATTGCCATTATGCTAATTCTTCCCTCAACTTTTCAAAGTTAGATAAATCAGCAATAGCATAAAATTCCTCAAGGTCTGTTTTTTTTGGGATCACTCTACCTTACCATTCAAATGAAGAGATCCAGGCTTATTTGGCCTGAATTTTATTCCTAAACTCATTAATTTCTGTTGAACACCTTCAGCAAAAAACTCCAACCCTCTATCAGGCTGAATTCGTTGCACAGGAAAAGGAAATTGCTCTATCACTAAATCAAGAAAAAGGAGCGTATTATCTTATTTTAATTATTAAATCTATTTAAACCATAAAAATTTACTTATAAAATATTTTTACTGTAAAATCCCTGTATTTTCTTATAGTTAACTATTTTTCTTAAACTTAATTATTAAAAATAGATTTTACAGGCAAAAATGTCTTACAAGCGATTAACCCTAGTTACTTTTTTTCAAATTCTCATTTTTAGCTAAACTTAAGATAAAAATAAGAATGAACATCCTAATTTAATTAATTTAGAGTTTTTATAATCAAAAAAATATAACTATATGATTTTACATATAAAAAAATATTCTCAGGCTATGCTATAATTAACTTGAACAATAAAGGGAGGTAGCAAGGGATGGCTAAGATTCTTATTGTTGAAGATGAGCCTATAGCTCAGAGCGTAATGAAAATTCTACTAACGTCTAAATTAGGACATCAAGTAAAAGTTGCAAGTAGCGGGATGGAAGCCTTAGAAAAAGCAACTAAAGATGTAGACTTTATTCTAATGGATATTGGCTTACCTGATTGGGGCAATGAAGGTGGAGTTAAAGCTACTAAAAAAATTCGTGCTAAAGGTGGCCATTTCGCAAAAATTCCAATTATCGCTCTTACAGCAAATGAAGACAAAGAGTTAATATTAAAAATGATTGAAGCAGGCGCTGATGATTATCTAAATAAACCAGCCAATCAAAAACAGCTAGCTGAAATTATTGCTGAATTTACTCAACATCCTCATGCAGCTTAATTAGTATTAGGCGATACATTCTATAAAATAGGAGCCTTACAGCTCTTACTAGTTTATTTTATTGTTTTTTTCATATAAAAATTAAAAAGAGCATGGTTTTAATTTAAGGAATAGATGTGGGTTTATCTGTCTATAAAAAAAAGCGTAGCTTTAAAGTAACTCCTGAACCTAAAGGAAAAATTATTCGTAATAATACACATCTTTTTATAATACAAAAACATGATGCCTCTCACCTACACTATGACTTTCGCCTTGCAATAAATGGTGTATTAAAAAGCTGGGCTGTTCCAAAGGGTCCATGCCTTGATCCAAGCGTTAAACGTTTAGCTGTTGAAGTTGAAGATCATCCACTTGATTATGCTAACTTTGAGGGTGTTATACCTCAGGAAAAATACGGTGGTGGAACTGTTATGGTTTGGGATCGAGGGACTTGGGAGTCTGAAGAAAATTTAGCTAGAGCTTATAAAAAAGGAATCATGCTTTTTACTTTACAAGGAAAAAAATTGCAAGGAGCTTGGCATTTAATTAGAACTAATCGACAAAGCGATAAGCCTCAATGGTTATTATTTAAAGGTAAAGATAAATTCAGTAAAGATCTATCAAATTATGATATTACTCTTAAAAAACCTAGCAGTGTTTTGACTGGAAAAAGCTTGCAAGAAATAGAAAATTCAACAATAAATCTTTCAAAAAAATTCAGCGCTAAATTAGCTACTTTTTCTAACAATAAAAACTCTTTAAGTAAATTTTTAACTCATCCAGACAAGTTATTGTATATACATAAAAAAATAACTAAATTAGATTTAGCCAGTTATTATTATACGGTTGCAGAAAAATTACTACCTTTCATCAAAAATAGACCTGTTACTTTAGTTCGTTGCCCTGCTCCAGGTACAACAAAATGTTTCTATCAAAAAAACTGGTTGCAAGGCATGTCAAAAGATATTACTACTACAGTAAAAACCAGCAAGGGTTCGAGTCAGTATATTATGATAAATAATAAATCTAGTTTAATTGCTGCTGCTCAATTAGATATTTTAGAGATACACCCTTGGCTTTCTAAAAAAGACAAATTAAATTACCCTGATATGTTAATATTTGATTTGGATCCCAGCCCAGAAATCCCCTGGACTAAATTAGTTTCAGCTGCTTTTTTAATTAAAAATTTTTTTACCTCTTTACACTTAAAAAGTTTTATTAAATCAACTGGTAAAAAGGGGTTGCATATTGTTATCCCTATTACACGTAAAAATGATTTTAAATTAATTAAACATTACACAAAAAAAATTGCTGGGAAACTTTCAGTGCAATTTCCTGATCTCTTTACTTTTAATTTAAAAAAGGAAAAGCGCAAAGGTAGAATTTTTATTGATTATTTAAGAAATGGATATGGAGCAACAGCTATTGCACCTTTTTCTCCTCGGTCTAATATCAATGCCACTATTGCAGTTCCTATCAGTTGGGAAAAGTTAAAAAAATCAAAAAAAACTATTCTCTACACTGTCAAAACTATTAATAAATATTTGAAAGACTATCCGAATGATCCTTGGGAGGAGTTTTTAAAAATTAGACAATCTGTAAATAATAAACTTTTAGATAACTTATAGCTTATACTGAATTGATGAGCTTTAAAGCTTTCTATTTTAATAAATTCTCGTTGTAATATCGCTAAAATTATTAATGATAAAACCATAGATGTCTTTTTTCGTGAGAGCTCAAGAGGAGTGTCAATAAAAGGTTTAAGCGATCTAATAAGTATTCCTGTTACCATACTAGCCACTTATACTTCCTACACAGGAACAAAGTGATAAACTAATAATCCTAACGAGCTAAATGTAAAACAGATTACGTTTTAATATCTTGATTGTAATTTGGATCAATCACTGCCTCCATAGCTTCTGGCCAAGTTAGATATTGAGGTAGCCCATCATTAATATCATACCAAGGTGATTTAGAGCTAACAAAAATATTGGCTATGGGTCTAATACCAGGATCTTGATCTAAACCACCCAAAGGAATACCTAAGATATCAGGTCTATCTCTATACAGACTAATTAAGTTTGACCCACAAACAGAACAAAAAGTTTTGATGACATTTTCTGATGAGTTATAACTTGCAACAAACTCTTCACCACTTAACCAACAGAAATCTTTAGCATTCAATGAAGCTCTGGTTCTAAAAGCAGCGCCATGCCATCGCCTACATTTACTACAATGACAATTTATAGATTGATCCTAATTCACCATTAATTCCATAAGAAATTTTTTCACAAAGACATCTGCCAGTTAATTTCATGATAATCTCTCAAAAAAACTGTTGATAATATTTTAAATATAATTAGGTTTATATTAAAATAGAATTATATTTTTACTAGCCCCTGAACAAATATGATACGAGTTAACAAAAAATATTTAGTTGATAAACAATATAGAACTGCCGACAACTTTAAAATCCGCTCAAATTTACATCGCTATGGTATCAATAAAACACCATTCTGGCCATGGGTCAGAGACAAGTATCCTATATTCCCTGGTAATAAAATTTTAGAAGTTGGTTGTGGGTTAGGTACTTTTTGGAAAGAGGTTTATCAGACTATCCCAAAAACTTGTGAAATTACTTTATCGGATATCTCACCAGGCATGATAACGGCCTCTCAAGAAACATTAAAAGAATATCTATTGTCCAAACCTATTTTAAATTTTGAAGTTACTGATATTGAAAACTTATCTTATCCAGCAGCTCATTTTGATTTAATTATTGCACATTTTATGTTGTATCATGCAGATTCTCCAGAAAAAGCCTTGTTAGAAATCAAAAAGGTTTTAAAAGAAAATGGTCATGTAGGCATAATGTTACCCAGTAAGAATAATATGCAGAAATTATTTGATCTACTGACAATAGAAAATCCCATACAGGCACAAAACTTCTCCTCTGAAATTGCTTTGAGTGTTTTACCTAATTATTTTTCAACTATTCAAACTTATAGTAATGAAAATATGCTGCAAATTGATAGTACTGAAGCAATTGTTAATTATATTAAAACCCTATCGACTATGGATCAAAAATCAAAAGCATTTTATAAGTACTGCAAAACCCTATTAGAGAAGTACATTCAACAGGAGGGTTTTTTATTGCTACCTATCCAGCAGCTCCTATTTGTTGTCTCTTGTTAATTATTTTTTTATAGAGGAAAAAAAATAAAGACAAATAAAATTTTTGAGGTAATATTAGCGCATGTAAAAAATATGACCTTTGAGAAGTGATACGTTATTGGCCACACAACCTGTTGAAAATAATACAAAATCCCTCCCATCAGAGGGCTTTCATCGTGGCTTAAAGGGTCGTCACATTCAGTTAATTGCTCTGGGCGGTATTATTGGCTCTTGCTACTTCCTTGGGACGGGTGAAGTAGTGGCACAAGTAGGTCCTGCTGCGTTTTTTGCTTATATTCTTGGTGGTTTAATTATTTATTTAACTATGCTCTGTATGGGAGAACTTGCTGTAGCAATTCCCATCTCAGGATCATTTGTCACTTATGCAGCAGATTTTATTTCTCCTGCTTTTGCCTGCGGAGTAGGTTGGTCTTATTGGATAAACTGGGTAATTTATATACCAGCAGAATGTGTTGCTGGTGGCATCATTATGGCGATGTTTACTGGGGTCAGTGGTTATCTCTGGGCAGTTTGCTTTGGACTATTAGTAACTTTTGTTAATATTTTAAGGGTTAGTATTTTTGGGGAAATAGAATTTTGGTTGGCTCTAATTAAAGTTTCAGCATTGATTGGCTTCACTTTTCTTTCTATTTTTATTTTCTTTGGCATTATACATGGCAATGAACCAGCAAAAATAATCGGTGACAAATTTTTATTACATCAAGGAGGGTTGCTTCCAAATGGATGGTTAAGCCTCTTAACAGCTATGGTTCTATTACTAGTCAATTATCAAGGCTCAGAGATTATAGGACTAGCTGCAGGTGAATCACAAGATCCTGCCGTAGTTATCCCTAAAGCTATAAGAAATGTAACCTTTCGTATTCTTTGTTTGTATATCATTCCTACTTTGTTTTTAGTTACTATATTCCCTTGGCAAAAAGCGGGACTATCGAATTCTGTATTTGCTGAGGCACTAAGCTATTATGGAATAAAGTGGGCGGGTGGTATCATTAGTTTCGTAACCCTAACTGCAGCCTTATCTTGTGCAAATTCTGGCTACTATAGTACTGTACGAGCTTTACGAGCGCTGGCTCGTGAAGGTATGGCTCCTCGTTTTTTTGTTAAATTGAATAAACATGGGATACCACAAAATGCCGTATTTTTTACTTTATTGTCGATTTGGTTAGTAATATTAGCCGGCTATTTTTTTGGAGAAACCTCCCTTTACATTGCGCTACTTCTGATTTCTGGATTTACCGGAACTATTTCATGGATAGCACTTTGCTGGGCACAAATTAATTTTCGTAAACGATTGCATAAAAGTGGCTACTCTACTAAAGATTTGAAATACCGAACTCCTGGATCACCTTATACAGGTGTCCTTGCAATTATTTTAATGGTTTTTTCATTAGCCATGTTAGCTTTTGATAAAAATCCTGCTTATAAAATTTCATTTGCTATTGGCTGTATTAGCTTGATAGTCCCTATTGTAGTTTATAAAATTCTTATTGTCCGTAAATCTCATCAAGTTGCACAAGAATCGAATGATCGATTAAAATTTGAAGATATTTTCCCGGCTTAAAGATCAAATTAATTTTCTAGTTCCTCCCAACGCTGATATAGTTTTTTAAGATCTATTTCAAACTCTGCTAACTCAGAAGTTTTTTGTTTAATTTCTTCTTGAGAACATTGATAGAACTGTGGAGAAAGAATAATATCCTGCAATATTTTTAATTGTTTTTCGAGTTCATTAATTTTTTGAGGAAGCAATTCTAATTCTTTCTGCTCTTTATAGGATAATTTTTTAGTCTTACTTTTTGGAGAGACTTTTTCAGAACTAATAGTTGTTGACTTCATTTCAATCAGTTTTTTAGGGGACGGCCTTTGCTTTAACCAATCGTTATAACCTCCAATATACTCTCCTACTTGACCATCACCCTCTAATACTAAGGTACTAGTAACAATATGATTTAAAAAAGCACGATCGTGACTGACCAGCAGTAAAGTACCAGAATAATTTAATAACTGTTCTTCCAATAACTCTAAAGTTTCTACATCTAAGTCATTAGTCGGTTCATCCATCACTAATACATTAAATGATTTAGTAAAAAGCTTAGCAAGTAACAATCTATTTCTTTCTCCTCCTGATAAAGCTCGAATTGGTGTACGAGCTCTTTCTGGCGCAAAGAGAAAATCTTGAAGATAACTTACAATATGTTTAGGCTGATTGTTGATTATAATCATATCATTACCCTCGCCTACTACCTCAATGACAGTAGAATTTTCATCTAGCTGGCTTCTAATTTGGTCATAATAAGCGATATTCAAATGAGTACCCTGTTTACTCAAGCCCCCAGTTGGTTTAAGTTCACCCAAAATTATTTTTAATAAAGTAGTTTTTCCTGATCCATTAGGGCCAATAATCCCTATTTTATCGCCTCGCATAATAGTGGTAGAAAATTTTTTTAAAATAAAAATATTATTATATTGATAAGAGGTATTAATTAATTCAAATACAATCCTACCAGATTCATTGATTGACTGATGAGTAAATTTTATCAATCCCATACGCTGTCTACGTTGTTTTCTTTCCTCACGCATTTTTTCTAATGCTTTGACTCTACCTTCATTTCTGGTTCGTCTTGCTTTTATTCCTTGTCTTATCCAAGCTTCCTCTTGAGCTAACTTCTTATCAAATAAGGTCTCCTGCTTTTGTTCAGCTACAAGACTACTACTTTTATGTTTTAAGAAATCTTGATAATCAGCTGACCAGCTGCTTAACTCACCGTTATCTAATTCAACAATTCTGGAAGCTAGTGTTTGCATGAAAGTTCTGTCATGACTAATAAATAAAAGAGTTTTTTTAGAATTAAGAAGAAATTTTTCTACCCATTCTATCGATTCAATATCAAGATGATTTGTCGGTTCATCAAGTAATAAAATATCAGGGTCATTAATTAAAACTTTAGCTAATAAAACTCTTCGTTTTAATCCACCTGATAAAGTTTCTATCCGATGTTTTGCATGAAGATTTGTTTGAGTTAAAATTTTAGTAATTTTTTGTGCAATATTCCAACCCGAAAGTCTGTCAATTTCCTGATAAAGCTGATTTGATTTAGTTAGTAATTTTGCATCAAAATCAATTGCCAACTGCTGGTTAAGCTGCTCATATTCAGCTAATAGAGCTCCCAAATTCCCTAATCCACTCGCAACAATTTCATAAACTGTGCCCTCAAAATGTTGAGGAATTTCTTGAGGTAAATAAGCAAGGTTAATGCTCTGCTGGCGCTCAACAACCCCACTATCTGGAGAAACACTACCTTTAATTATTTTAAGTAGGGTCGATTTACCCATACCGTTTCGACCAATAATACAAATTCTTTCGCCTTTATCAATTTTAAGATTAACTTTATCGAGCAATGGTTTTTGGCCATAACTTATAGATACTTGTTGTAAATTAATTAATGACATGTTGAACTGTTATTAAAAATATAGTTGTAATTGAGCTGCATAAATATTTAAAGTTTTATTTTTTCCATTATCATCTGGCCTCGCAAGACCAAAAATATAGTTAAACATTAGCTCTACATGCTGATTTAAATACCAATTTAAACCAGCCGTATAATCTGTTTCTTTACCACCCTGAATATCATTATCATTTAAATCTAAAGTACTATAGCGTACTGCTATTTGCCATGCCCCATAACTATGCTTAATAGGGGTGATACCTATAAAATATCCTGTAGGATAATTATAAAGCATCGATTCACCTGTTAAGAAATAATTAGCTGTAGCATAAAATCCTGAAAAACTAAGTGTTGAAAGATTTTGCGTTCGTTCAACCCAACTTTTAAAATACTCACCTTGAGCTTCAAAAGAATGATAAACAGAAGCAAATTCTAAATTGCCTAAATAATAATTGCGAGCCTGAGTAATGGTACCAGTATCAACTAAAGTTCCTTTATTTAATGGTTGAACCTCTGGCATAGCTGAAAAACTTACTTGCTGATCGTTATCTGTACCTTGCTGCCATAAAGAGCCACCAATATCTAAGACATGACCATTTGAATGCCAAGGAGAATAAACAGCCCGTAAAGTCTCACCAATTGGCGTTGTTCCTTTTGTATGACTACCAATCCTAGGTCCAAAAACAGCAAGCGAAACAGAAAACACCTTCGTATTCGCATTAAGCCCTACACCCATATTATAAGAAGTAGAAAAAGCTAATACAGGCAGTGCAAATTGTAAAAAAGTTAAGGCATTATCAGAAGCACTATTTTCTAAACCAAAATAAGGCGATGATTGACCTATTTGTAGGTTTGCGTGCGACCAGGTATAACCTACGTATAAGTTCTTTATTTTCTTAAGGTAAAGTGCTGCAGCATCATAGGAAAAACCATAAATCCCTTGATAATAATACCCTGATAAATAAAATTTTGCCATAGGAATGTTGGTTCCACCTGGTAAGCTGTTGCTGCCATTGATTGAAGCAATATCAGCTTTTAATAAAAAATTCATAGCAGCCTCAAACGTTCCAGCATCATTTTGGTAAATTAAGCCGTCATTAGGTATATAACGAAAATGCACCTGTGGTTTAGAACCAGAATTTGCCGAGTGTGGGAAAGACTCTGTTAAAGCACCTACTTTAATCATGGCCAATAAAAAAACAATCCCTAAGGGTAGTGTAGAGACTTTAAAATTCATTGGTTAGTAAATTCCTAAATTACTTAACTATTTTGATTATACGAAGAATAATCTCATAATAAAAGCTTTCTTGGCGTAACTACCTTTTAGATCTCTATAGTTTTTTAGCAACTGTCAGAATTTCCTTTGTTGTTTTTTCTGAAAACTTTGAGCCGTCTAGTCCATATTGACCCAAAACTATAAATCCATTTCTAGTTAACATTTTTGGTTTATTTGTATTCTTTTGCAAAGAAAAATAATCATAAGATATGATACGCCCATTCTTTTTTTCGCATGGCTTTCTCAAAACCAGTTTTGGTAAGATGACCCACTGCATTGGCTCTCGAAGTTCTTTTGCAGTATAAATTTGTAAAGCAAACTTTCCTTTGAGTGTTTATAGTTATAACAGCATCAAAATAGCCTATCTGTAGGGTACGCATATCACCTTCTAATAATTTCACCTTTATTTTTTCTTTTCGTGCCCTACTCTTGGCGATTTTTAATAAATTAAGACTAAAGACCCAGTTACTTTGTAGCCGTGTTTTGCTAGCCAGAAAACCTGTGAACCTGTTCCACAGGTAAGATCTAGAACTGTCTTAGCCTTATACTTTTTAAGTATTTTTTCTACAGAATAATTGCTTGAATTTTGATTACTACTCAGTACATCAAAGTATTCAGATAATTTGCTATATTCAAGTGGAAGACTCATAGTTTGACCTTAATTTATTCGACAGGTGCTTGGTTATAAAGAGAATCCTATCTTAAGTACTGATATACTGTAAACATATGGATTTACACCTGACCTAACGTTTACTATAAAAGTTGCAGTTCATTAAGTAAGTGTTATGCTTATTAATTATTTAATCACTTGAGAGATTTGTATGCGTTTAGTAAAAGTCTTTTTGTTTTTATCTCTAACCCTCTTGAGTTGCCAATTATTTGCCCAGAGTAATCCTGCTTTGTCTAATACTATTAAAATTGGCGCATTATATAACATGTCAGGAAATCTGGCTGGTTTTGGAATTCCTTCTGCAAAAGGCGCAGAATTAGCAGTTAACCTTATTAATCAGCAAGGCGGTATTTTAGGTAAACCCGTTGAGTTAGTCTTAGAAGATGCGAGCTCAGATGTCACTATTGCAAAAAATAAAGCTCAACTTTTGGCTAGTAATAACCAAATCCCCATTTCAATTGGTTTAAACAGCACTGACATGGTGATGGCTATCATGCCTCCTATAGATAAGGCAGGTAAAATTTTTCTAACCTCAGGCTCTACTTCTGAAACCTTATTAAACTATTATCCACAATCCCTATTTTTTGTACCTTTTAGTGATTCCTCTCAAGCTCGTGCGGCAGCAGAATTTGCTGGGTTACAATTAGATGCAAAAACAGCCTTAGTTATTTATGATAAAAATAGCGAATATACCAATGATTTAGAAAGTACTTTTTCTAGTAGCTTTACTCATCACGATGGGAAAATTCTAGGTGAAATTGGCTATACTACAGGTGATTATCTTTTGACAGAAATAATGGCTAGTATTAAGCCTCTTTTTAATCAAGCCAATGTAATTTATTTAGCAAGTGGTCCCGTGGAAGCTCCTTTTCAAATTAATACACTTCGCTCCGCAGGATATAAAGGTCCAATTATTGGACCAGATAGTTTTGCTAACCCTATGTTAATCAAAGAAGCTGGCCGTTCTTCAAATAACGTTTATTTTACCTCACACGCTTATCTTGATCCTACCACACCTAATAAACAAACCCTTGCTTTTATGCAGCAGTATAAACAAGCTTATGGTGACTATCCTTATTCGCCCTTTTCTGCTTTAGGCTATGATGCTGTATTTTTAGCAGCTAAAGCTATTACTATAGCAAATAGCATAGATCCAAATAAAGTTAAGCAAGCTCTTTTATCTATTAATAATTACGAGGGCGCTACAGGTAGCATTAGTTATAATACTGGTAACCACATTCCCACTAAGACTGTTTATATCATTGGTATTAATAATGGTGCTTATACATTAAGCGCTTTACTTATTATCAAACCAAAAGATAAAAGTAGTGAAATTTAAATCTTAAAAACAAACCAACATTTAAATATTACTTTGGTCTAACTAAAAAAATGTAGGCATTCAGCATAAAAAATAATGAAATCAAAAAAATAGCTGGCATAATCCAAACCGCTTTAATATGTAAAAGCCCCAACAGTAAAGTCATTAATACAGGCATTGCCATTGCTATAAAGCTCATCACTGCTGAACCATTGGCTTTATCTTCAGTTTGTGTAATAGCAAGAGACAAACCAGTACTAGATAACATGGGATGAGCTAAACATAATAAAAACATGGGTCCTAACAAAGTAAATAATGTAACATAATGACAAACAAAAAATATTAACATCACAACGGAGGCTATCAATTCTAATAAAAAAGCAATTTTTAAAACAAAAAAAGAGTTAAACCTTATTAACCAAATAGTAACAAAAGATCCGAAAAATGTACCAATAAATGGAATTAATCCTAATATTCCATAGGTCGCTGGGGCAATATGTAAAAAATGAATGCCTATAAAAGGGCCCTCTGCACCAAACGTATAAATACAGGCGCTTGAAAAACCAGCACAAATTGCACAACCTACGAGTTTTCTATTTAAAAAACTTTTACCATAATTTTTAATAATATATCGATATCGAAATGCAAAAAGATCCTTATTGCCAATAGTCTCAGGTAACCTTATAGTCGGATATAACAAAAATAAGCCATAGCATAATAGAAAATAAAAACAAGCTTGCCAATGAATATACTGTGTTAACACCCCCCCTATTGCAATTGCCACGCCAGGCACAATGGCAAAAGCAAACATCAAAAAACTAGTAATCCGTCTAGCGTCTTCAGGAAAATAAAAATCATTAATTATAGTAAAGCATATTGCCAAACCAGCACTGGCCCCTATTGCTTCTAATAAGCGACCTATAATTAATAAATGAAAGGACTCTACTGGCGATGATAAAATACTAAAAATGGAGCCCATGGTTGCTATACCAATTCCGATAAAAAGCGCGGGCTTTCTTCCTAATCGATTAGCAATGGGGCCATAAACTAACTGGCCTATTGCATAGCCTAGTAAAAAGCTGGTTACGGTTAACTGCGTAGTTCCTATGCTAATATGAAAATATGCTGAAATTTCTGGTAAAGCAGGTGTCATTAAAATTGCACCCATAGCAGCAAATGCACTCAATAACATCAAACTTACAATATGCGGTTCTTTACTATTAATTAAATGAGCAGGTCGAGTAGTTTTTTTCATCATTCAATAATCCCTTAAGTATTTAGTAAGCTACTTTTCGCGTCTCCAAGAAGTAGTATTATTTTTATCTTCAAGTACTATTCCTATTTTTTGCAGCTTATCTCGTAAATGATCTGCTTCTTTCCAATCTTTGTTTTGACGAGCCTCATTTCTTAACTGAATTAGTTTTTCAATTTCTACCACATCAATCTCAGTTTTGGTAATATCTTGAAAAAAATATTCTGGCTCTGCTTGTAATAAACCTAACACACCACCTAAATATTTTAATAATCCTGCCAAAGCTTGTGCTTGATTTAAATCAACCTCTTTTAACTTATTAATATCTTTTGCCAATGTAAATAAAACAGTAATTGCCTCCGAAGTATTAAAATCATCATCCATAGCTGTCTTAAAAGCTTGTTCATAAGCAGAATCTTTCAAAGGCGTAGCACATTTGATATTGCGTAATGCTGTGTAAAGCTTTATTAAAGACTCTGCTGCTTGATTTAGATTTTCATTGCTATAATTAATCGGTTTGCGATAATGAGTAACCAGCATAAAAAAGCGTAATTGTTCTGCTGAGTAATGTTGCAATACATCTTTTACTAAGAAAAAATTATTAAGAGATTTTGACATTTTTTCATTATCGACTTGTAAGTAACCCACATGCATCCAGTAGTTAACAAATTTTTCATTGTTGTATGCTTCAGTTTGAGCTATTTCGTTTTCATGATGAGGAAATTTTAAATCCATTCCACCACCATGAATATCGATGTGTTTATGCAAACAATCCATTGACATGGCTGAACATTCAATATGCCAACCTGGACGACCTTCTCCCCAAGGAGAATTCCAACTAGGCTCACCTGGTTTTGCCGTTTTCCACAGTACAAAATCTAAGGGATCCCGCTTTGATTTATCAACTTCAATTCTAGCACCAGCTTGTAAATCTGCTAAATTCCGATGTGAAAGCTTACCATACTCAGCAAATTTATTGACGGCATACATCACATCACCATTAGTAGCAATATAAGCGAACCCTTTATCTAACAATACAGCAATAATCTGTTGCATTGTTTGAACATAGTCAGTAGCCTTAGGTTGGATATCAGGTAGTAAAACGTTAAGCTCATTTAAATCATGGTGCAATGCTTTAATGAATCGATCCGTGAGAGCTTGGTAATCTTCATTATTTTCTTGTGCGCGTTTGATAATCTTATCGTCAATATCTGTTATATTTTGCACATAATACAGGTTATATCCAGCATATCTCAAATATCTCGCTACCACATCAAATACTATCATGAGACGAGCATGGCCTATATGGCAATAGTCATAGACCGTCATTCCACAAACATACATACTAACTTCATTAGCTCTGATAGGCTTAAAAATTTCTTTTTCTTTCGTTAAACTATTATAAATTTTTAATGGCACAGCTCGATTTCTCCTGCTTTTCTTAAGCGACTACAGATTTCCTCTTTATTTAATAGCGAATAGATCACTGCCATCTCTGGACCATGCTTCTCACCTGTTAAAGCAACACGCAAGGGCATAAATAGCTGTTTGCCTTTTACATTTAATTGATTGCTTAAGAGAGAATAAACTTCTTGAGGATTAATACCATTTTTAAAAGCATTTTCAGCAATTTCAAAAAATTCTTTGCCTGCTTCCTTGAGCACTTGCAGTTCTTTTTCAAAAGAAACTTTTTCAAAAAATATTCTGGCCCAATGTTCAGCTTCACTTGGGAAAGTAAAGTTGGCTCGCATACCCATAAAAAATTCACGCTGTAAATTTTTTGGTACTATCTGCTGAATTGTAGGTCCTACCCAATGCCAAAAATCAGCTTCAGTTAACATTTGTACAGCAAGTTTTTGCCAATAGATTAATTGAGATTCGTCATATCTAGCTGGAGATTTGCTTAAAGACGATTCTTGAAAAAGCTGCGCTAAGCGCTTTAAGTCCATAAAGCTATTATCTTCATAGTAATGCCCTAACCTTGCTAAATAATTAACAACAGCAAGTGGTAAAAAACCCATTTCACGAAGTTCTTTAATACTGCGACTACCATTACGTTTAGAAAGCGGTGCCCCATCAGCACCTAAAATTAAAGAAATATGTGCATATTGAGGATGTGATAAACTCAAGGCTTGAAAAATCATTACCTGTCTAGGAGTATTGGTTAAATGATCTTCACCACGTAAAACATGCGTAATACCCATTAATGCATCATCAATAGCATTACAAAACATGAACGAAGCTCCATCATTCGATCGCTTAATGATAAAATCACCTATATCACTAGAATGGTATTTTTGCTTACCTTTAACCAAATCATCAAATTCAATAATCGTATTATCAGGAATACGAAATCGTAAACTAGGTATTAGGCCTGCTGCTAATTTCTTTTCTATCTCTGCTTGCGTTAAAGAGCGGCAGGTACCTGCATATCTGGGCGCAAGTCCTCTAGCCCGTTGCAATTTTCGACTCAAAGCCAATTGTTCTTCACTACAAAAACAAGGGTAAGCCTGTTTATTTTTAATCAATTCTTCATAATAATGATTATAAATAGCACTACGTTGTGATTGCCAATAAGGTGCCTGTTCACCACCAACTTCTGGTCCTTCTTGCCAATAAATGCCTAACCAATTTAAATCCGTTTGTAATGCTTCAGCAAACTCTAATTTTGAACGTTCTTCGTCCGTATCCTCCATTCGTAGTAAAAAGCAACCCTGCTTATTACCAGCAAGTAACACATTGAATAAAGCTGTCCTAGCATTACCTAAGTGAATAAATCCTGTGGGGCTTGGCGCAAATCTTGTTTTCATTGTTTAAATTAACTCAAATATAAAACACTTATCATAACTAAAATTAAGCCTTTTTTCATCTTCATTTACAATAACTCAATGAAAATATTGTCATTAGTTTTAAGTCTCGCTATTATCTACTGCTAATGAGCAAGACCTTTTTTATATCTGACTTACATTTAGAAGAATCAAAACCGATTATCATCGAGCTTTTTCTCGATTTTTTACAACAAACAGCTCCTGGGGCAAAAGCCTTATACATTTTAGGAGATTTATTTGAGGTTTGGATTGGAGATGATGAATTAACCCCACTGCAACTACAAGTTAGTCAAGCCTTAAAGCAACTTTCAAATCGAGGTATTCCCATTTATTTTATCCATGGAAATCGTGATTTTTTACTCGGTAAAACCTATGCTCAATTAGCCGGCATGACGCTTTTACCTGATCCTACGCTAATAAATTTATATGGCAAACAAGCTTTGCTTATGCATGGCGATACACTTTGTATTGAAGATGTAAAATATCAAGCTTTCCGAAAGAAAGCCCGTAATAGATTTAACCAATGGCTATTTTTAACTTTACCCATTAAATTACGAAAGAAGATTGCTAATGGACTCAGGGCCAAGAGCCAAAAATATACAAGTCAGACTGAACCTATTATTATGGACGTAACAAGCCAAGCAGTGGAGCAAGCATTTCAATCAACAGGGGTCAATTTAATCATTCACGGTCATACTCATCGACCGGCTATTCACCGTTGGCATGAAAAAATTAGGGTTGTTTTACCTATGTGGCATACGCAAGGGGGATATCTAGAATATCAAGATTCTCAGCAATTTTTTTTAAATTATTTTGATAATAATGGCTATAATAGGCTTACTTAGGTTAGGAAACGAATTATGTTGAAACGCTTATTACTAATTGGATCATTTTTTGGTAGTTTTTTATTTCCCGTGTTACTTAATGCACTTACTTTTACTTTACCCTCATCAGGTAATGACATAATTGGTCAAATTCAGTACGTTCATTCTGAAAAAGGTGAAAATATTTACGATGTTGCACGTAAATATGATATTGGTTTTTATGAAATGATTGAAGCTAACCCAGGAATTAATAGACATAGCCCGATAGCTCCCGAAGAAACTATTACCATTCCGACTGAATATATTTTGCCCAACGTGCAGAGAACTGGTATTGTCATTAATCTGCCTGAGCTTAGACTCTATTATTACCCCACTGGTCAAAATATAGTGGTAACAGAGCCTATTGCTATTGGTCGCTACGATTGGTTAACCCCTACTTTAGAAACTGCTATTATTGAAAAAATTAAAAACCCTTACTGGCATGTACCAAAAACAATTAAAGCTGCGGCTGCTAAAAAAGGTATTTATTGGCCTGACGTAGTACCCCCTGGTCCTAAAAATCCTTTAGGATCTTATGCTCTACGATTAGGTAAAAGAGAATATTTAATTCATGGTACTAATAATCCTACTTCTATTGGTAAAAGGGCCAGTTCCGGTTGTATGCGCATGTATCCTGAAAGCATTGAAGCCCTATTCAATCTCGTACCGATAGGCACGACTGTTAAAATTGTTAATGAATTCTATAAAGTTGGTTGGAACAATGGAGTACTCTATCTTGAAATTCATGAACCCCTACAAGAACTAGCACAATCAAAGATAGAACAAACTAGCCTGATCACTAATACAATTGATCAGGTTACTGCGGGTAGCAATGCTCATATAGATTGGTCAGTTGTTAATAAAGAAATTGAGAGGCCTAGTGGTATTCCTATTCCTATCAGTTCCCAAGTTAGCGGTTCAACTCAGTCCTATATTGAAGCAGCTCAACCTTCAAATTCCACTACGCCAGAAGAAGAACCAGTTCATGAACAAGAAGGTTATTCTTATTAATTTGTAACTATCTGCTAAAATTGATAAAAATTTGTACAAATTAGCCCTGTTAACTAATTGTAAGTAAACACTTCTTAGGTGTGTTTTACCCCATTTTTGGTCATTATTTGTAGTATATTTACTGCACATTCCTGTAAGATATTTGATATTTTTTATACAACTTATTGTATTTTTTAGCCATTTTGCAAATTTCTTGTTCTATTTCCTGTTGAAACCTGTATAATATGACAAAATTTTGACTATGGATAAAAATCAATCACTTGTGAGGTAACATGAAAAAACTCTTCCATACACTATTCCCAATAGCTTGGTTTATCGTGTTGGTTAGCGGATTGCTAGCTGCTTCAGCTACTGGCCAAGCTACATCGCAAGCAGCTCCTAATGTCTCAATAGATACCATAAGGGATATCACCTCTCAAACCTCTTCTTTAGACCCTAAGGTCTTACAACTGGCTTTATTAGCCTATGAACACGCAAGATTACAAGGTTTAGACAAGCAACAAATTTTGACCATTATTAATTACCAGCAGCCTTCCATTGATAAGCGGCTTTGGGTAATTAATTTAAATGACGACAAGGTACTTTATAATACTTATGTCGCCCACGGTAAAAATAGTGGCGATAACTATGCTGATGAGTTTTCTAACTCTCCTAAAAGTCAAGAAAGCAGTATTGGAGTTTATGTAACAGGCAATACCTATTATGGTAATGATGGCTATTCTTTACATCTTATAGGGCTTGATAGCGGCTTTAATAGTAATGCCTACTCAAGATCTATTGTTATGCATGGTGCCTGGTATGTAAGCCAATCTTTTATTGATCAGTATGGCAGATTAGGTCGTAGCTGGGGTTGCCCGGCTATTGATAAGACTATTGAGCCACAAGTAGTCAATACAATCAAAAATGGAACTGTAATATTTGCCTACTATCCTGAAAAAAACTGGTTAGATAATTCTAAATATTTAAAGCCAATTAATGTATAATAGACAAGTTATCACAAGGATGTGGCCTTATTTTTTAGATAATCTAAATTTATAATTTATCTAAGATTGCTAAGGACATTTGCAATGCTAGCCATTATTTTAATCGTTTTTTTATAACAAATAAATTTAATAAATTGTATTGGTTATCGTCTACAGATTTGATCTGCTAAATAAGCAACTGAAGCGGCATAATAAGTAGAATTATTATAACGCAGTAGTACTCTAAAATTATTAAAAACTAAAAATGCTGGCCCGCCATCGGGATAAATAACTGAAGCTTCTAAATCCTGAGTAGGTAATTGATAACCTGGTTGAGGCTCCACACCCAATTGTGTCCAATAAGAGATTGGCTTTTGTATTGAAAGTCCAATTAGACCTTGATCAAAATTATCGGGCAGATTAACAGCAATACCCCAAGGCTGACCTGCCTGCCAACCATTCTGTTGTAAGTAATTAGCAATAGAAGCTAAGGCATCGGGCAAACTTTTCCAAATATCTTTTTTGCCATCATTATCATAATCTACCGCATATTTAAACCAACTAGAAGGTAAAAACTGACCATGGCCAGAGGCTCCTGCCCATTCTCCTTTAAAATCTGCTATAGAAACATGCCCTTCATTTAAAATTTGTAAAGCATCTAATAATTCTTGCCTATAAAACTCATAACGATCACTCCCATAAGCTAAAGTAGCTAAAGAGTGAATCACTGAAAAACTTCCTAAATAATTACCATAACTTGTTTCAATTCCCCAAATTGCGGCAACAAAACAAGGATCCACCTGATAACTATCGCCTAAATCAGTAAATAACTGGTTATTAGCTTGGAACTTATTTTGACCAATTTTTATTCTATAGGGATCAATTCTGGTTTTTCGATACTCTAAAAAGGTTAATCGTCTTTCTGGTTGAGTCTTTTTTAGATTTAGTTGAACCTTACCCGGTTCCATATTTGCAAATAATTGATCAAAAAGCTCCGGTCGAACTCCTTCTGACAGTGCTTGCTCACGTAAGTCAGCAACCCAGGAAGTCCAACTTTGTGTTTGACTAGGAATGTCAGCATAGAGAATACTGGTAAAAAAACAGAGTATTAATATAAATAATCGAATGCATCCTTTCATTAGCCACTTCCTTATAAGCCTTAAGAAGCTTCTATTATAAGAAAGGCTTACTTAAAAAGGAATACAAAATGCAACAATATTAACTATTCTGCAATCCAATGCTGTAAAGTTTCTATGATTTTTTCAGCCTGGTCTTTGCTTGAAATATTAAACTTTGATTTTTGCATGAACTGATCATTTCGTTTCTGATAGCGGCGAATAGAATATTTGTCAGGACCGTAGGCCTGTTTTTTAGGGTCCCATTCCTGATAACGATACATTAAAGTGGCCCAAGCCCCTTTAGTTAATACAACTTTATCAAGCTGCTTAACTTTTAATATACCATCTTCAGTAAAATCAATAGTTAGTTCATCAACTGTACTTGCCATGGCCTTTCCCCATCAAAATTGGTTGATATTACAAGCATCTTTCATAAAAGCAAAGCTTTTTAAAAAATACTATTCTTTTTTTGAAAAATCATGAAAATTAATTATATTAGCCTGCTTAGTAATAATATCAGGCTTTTCTTTTTCATCAACAGGGAGCGCCTCATCTCCTACGATAACAATTTTTTTACTAAATTGCTTTTGTAGTTGGGCCTGATAATAATTAAACTTATAAATTCGTTTTAAACAAAACCTGCCTGCATTATTTTTTATAGGCACAACTTTTATTAGCGTGACTGTATCATCCAACAAATCAACTTGGTTTATTTTACAATAATCTTTTGCCAATCTCACTGCCAGCTCTTTAATATGTGCGAATCGATACCAACTTATTGCAAAGAGTATAATTAATAACAATAAAATTAAAGATAAATTCATATTATTTCTTGTTTGTTTTAGTTGGAAATAAAGGACCGTTAAATGCCTTATTTTGTAACCAACTGATAAATGAATCCGTATGTAAATAAAATTGAGACTTTTGCAACCAGCTCGCTTGTTGCCATGAACTATTTGTCAACAATAAAGTTACTATCATTAGCAAAGCAATACTTTCTATAACTCCCAATAAACCACCTATTAACCTTCCACCAAAAGTTTTTTCTGTATCTGCCATAATTATTTTACAAATTAAATTAATAATCATGCTTAATAAAATACCAGCAATTAATATAGATAAAAAAGCTATCAATAAAGCATAATCAGGATTATGAACATAAATGTGTAAGTAATTAGCTAAGATTTGCGAATAAAAAACAGAACCAATAATAATCAACAGTAGTAGTAATAAGGCGATCAGCTGCCTAATAAATCCTCTTTTAATTCCTACTAAAAGGAACCAAACTATGACTATTAAGAATACATAATCAAGAAAATTTAAATTATTCACGATGTTTTTTAACATATTAGTCCAACTTTGTAGCTTGAAATGAGTGTACATAACCTGAAAGATTAAAAGTTTTTTCAATCGTGTCAAGCATGGTCTTAGCTTGTGCTTGTTGCAAAAATGGTCCTACATAAACTCGATACATAAGCTGCCCGTTTACTACTTTCTCATAAGAAAAAGCAGCGTATCCTTTGCTCCTAAGCATCTTAATCACCTGGTTAGTTTTAGCCGGATCAGGAAAACTACCTAATTGAATAACCCAAGCTTTATTCATAGCTGTCGCCACAGAAAGATTGTTTTCAACATTTTTTTCAGTCTCAATATTGGAGCTATCAAAATTTATTTTGCGAATATGGAGTTTAGGCAACACAGAACTAAGTGCTGACTGAGTAATATAAACAGGCTTCTGCTCACCTTGATTTAATTGATTGACTACCGGCGAATAGTCAGGGGAACTATCATTATCTACGGTTACAGCACTGGCATTTATCGAAGCGCTTTGATTGGTCTCATTTGAATTTAGCAAAGCCAAATGTTTTAATTTTAATAATCTACTTTTTGATAATAGATGATGAAGTGAATGCTTAGGTACTTTAATCAAATTGGATTCTTGAAAATTGTTATCTTCAGGTAAAGAAGCTGCTTGTGAACTCATTTCTGCATTCACAGGTAAAGGTGCATTATTAGTTTGCTGCTGATTTATATTTCTTGAGCTATTACTAACGGTGACTGAATTATTATTCACTACACTCCCCTCTACCGTAACATGATTGGCATTTAAAGTTGTATTAGTGTTAGTATTATTAGTCGAAGTAAGCGGTGTAAATCCTGCAATAACAGCACTATTTTGCTCAGCAGTTAAAGGTGTAACCACAGGCTGCTCCGGGGCAGAAGGAATTGTTTGGCTAGGGCCACCGATACCCGTATAATGTAAATGACCAAAAGGAACTGGTAAGAATATTACCGCCAAAGCAATAATAATAACCGCAATAAATAAACGTCTTTTTAACCCAGAATCCAAATACTCTACTCCATTAAATAAGGTATGATGTCGCCCACTACTATAAACGAACCAAATACAACTACCAAATCATTCACGTCGGCTTTTTCTAAAATAGTTTGGTAAGCTGTTTTAATATTAGCGCTTTTATAATAACAATCTATACTGGATTGTCTAAACATTTGCTCTAATTGTAAAAAGTTTGTTCCTTTAGGCAATCCTGATAATTCAATTAAATGCCATTCGTTGATCTCAGCTGCCATAATATTTAGCATAGTTTTGATATCTTTATTCTCTTTTACCCCAAAAATTGCAAATATTTTAGTAGGTTTTGGCTGTAAAACCCTGATAATTTCGAGTAAATTTTGAACACCTTGTGGGTTGTGAGCTACATCAAGCAACCATTGACAATGTTTTTTAAGAAATTGACATCGCCCTGGAACCGATAAGTTTTTTAGCATTTCTTGTGCTAATAGCGGTGTAAGTTTTGTAGGAAAGACTATGTTAAAAGCAGTAAAAGCAATGGCTACATTTCTTAATAACAAATGTGGTTTAGGTAAAGCCGTTAACTTACACTGTTTAAATTCGTAATTCCAAGACGACAGTCTATCATAAACACGATAGTCTTTATTAATAAAAAAGCCCTTTGCTTGTTGAGTGTTAATTGCAATGTAAATGACTCGGGGTGGTAAATCATCGCCCACCACTACGCATCCCTGTGGTCGAATTAAGGCTACTTTTTCTTTCGCAATTAATTCTCTAGTATTACCTAATACTTCACAATGATCGTAATCAATATTGGTGATTACTACTAAATCATTATCAATAATATTAGTAATGTCTAATCGTCCTCCAATCCCCACTTCCAATACCAGTAAATCCAATTTTTGCTGAGTTAAAAATAATAATCCAGCTAAATTGATATATTGAAAATAATTCAATTTTATTTCTTTTGCAGCCTGATGAACTTGATTCAGTGCTACACAAAAATCTTCATCCGTAATAGGAATATTATTTACTCTAATTCGTTCATTTATTTTTACTAGATGCGGAGAGGTTAAAGTGCCAATATTTAAATTAGCTGCTTTGCTTAAAGCTTCTAAACAACCGACTACCGACCCCTTACCATTAGTACCAGTAATAACTATAGTAAAGCAACTAGGTTTTATCAGCCCCAAACGGGATTGGATTATTTTAGCATTATGAAAGGTTACTTCTGGATTTTGTTGAAAAATAGTAGTCGGTAAATAACTTAACCATTCTGATAATAATGTATACATTTTTTAAAATTCAGTTGAATTATTAACAATAGGCTTGTTTGTTAATTTTGATAAAAGCATAGCAATTTGAACCCTCATATTGTTACGTTCAACAATCATATCAATTGCCCCGTGCTCTAATAAAAATTCACTTCGTTGAAACCCTTCAGGTAATGTTTCTCTAACTGTTTGCACAATTACTCTTGGACCAGCAAAACCAATTAATGCTTTTGGCTCAGCAATTACTATATCTCCTAACATAGCAAGACTAGCAGATACTCCACCCATAGTAGGATTAGTTAACACAGAAATAAATGGTAACCCTTTATCATTTAATTTTTTTAAAGCCGCACTGGTTTTTGCCATTTGAAATAAAGAAATAAGTCCTTCTTGCATTCTAGCACCGCCTGTTGCAGAAAAACAAATTAAAGAGCATTGTTCATTAATAGCTGCATTAACCCCTTGAACAAATCGCTCTCCTACCGCAGCTCCCATAGAACCGCCAATAAATTTATATTCAAAAACACTGGTAACAATCTCTAATCCCAATAACTTACCTCTTGCCACAACAAGTGCTTCTCTTTCACCACTTTGTTTAATTGCACCAGCAATTCTATCTTTATACTTTTTAGTATCTCTAAATTTTAATTTATCGACTGCCTGTATCTCAGTACCAATTTCTCTAAAAGTATCTGTATCTAAAAACTTTATTAATCTTGGTCTAGCATTAATATACATATGATGTCGGCATTTAGGACATACATAAAGATTGCTTTCTAGATCTGCATGATAAAGGATAGACTTACAAGCTTCACACTTTGTCCAGAGACCTTCTGGGATATTCTTTTTTAAAGAAGAGTCTGTACGTATTTTTGAGGGAAGTAATTTTTTAAACCAGCTCATTATTAATCCATACCCCTTATAAGAGAATCATAAAGATCATAGCTTAAGAAAAGAATTTGCTAAAGTATTTTCAGGTAATTTAATTGACTCAGGATAGTCCACTTTCATAAGATATAAGCCTTCAGCAGGCGCCGTAATAGCTGCTTTGCCTCTATCTTTATGCTCTAAAAGCTCAAGGGTCCACAAAGGAGATTTTTTACCTTCACCTATTTCAAAAAGAACCCCTACAATGTTTCTAACCATATGGTGCAAAAATCCATCGGCACTGATATGAAGGCTGATCATATCTTGCCTATTGGTTAATTTTACTTCATAAATGGTTTTTACGGGTGATTTAGCCTGGCAATCGGGACCACGAAATGAGGAAAAATCATGCTTTCCTAATAAATAATTAAGTCCTAGCTGCATAGCAGCTACATCAAGTTTAGGTAAATGCCAGGCCATGTGCTGGTCTAATAATGCTGAGCGCACAGAGTTATTGTAAATTAAATAATAATAATGACGTCTTATTGCTAAAAAACGTGCATGAAAATCAGTGTCTACAAACTCAACCCAATGCACAGCAATATCTCTAGGTAAGTTACTATTAATACCTAATAACCAAGCTCGTTTATTGCGGTTTGCTTGTGTGTCAAAATGTACCACCTGCCCTAAAGCATGCACACCTTTATCTGTTCTGCCAGCACAAATAGTCGTAATAGGCTCATTAGCAACTTTACTAATAGCTGCCTCTAACTCACCTTGAACGGTTCTTAAGTTACTTTGCAGTTGCCAACCAATAAACTCTTTACCGTTATATTCGATGCCTAGTACTATTCTCATAAAATTAATGTTAAGGTCTAGACATAGAAATTTCTAACAGCAAGCGCTGCGCCTCTGTTTTTTGAGCTTCATTGCCCCCTAACTTTACATCTTCTAAGATTTTTTTAGCACTAATAAAGTCTTCCATATCAATATAGGCTCTAGCTAAATCAAGCTTACTGGCATAAAGATCCTCACCTGAAATTGAAGCAATTTCTTTATCTAACAATACACTAGCTGAACTTGCAATAAGTGCTGCTTTTTTTCTTTGTCTGTATCGTCCATACATAAATCCTGCAGCAATAAAAATAACTAATAAAACTACTGCGAGAATAATGAATTCAAGTGGAGTTAACTCATTAAATGAAAAGAAATCATTCAATTCAACTAATAATCTATTAGAATAAATACTAGGGAAACGAGTAACTAAATGTGCCCAATGACAGGATTCTTTACTACAAAGTAAGTCTTTTTGAGTTTTAATAAGCAATAGCTGGGTAAAGGTTGGTAAAGCCCTAGCTTGTAAATGCGCTTGTTTTAATTTTTTACTTTCAATTTGCTGAAGAACAGTTAATTCTTTAACTTGAATAGTGTTAGTATTTTGTAATAATTGATTTTGCTGTGTAAGCTGTTGAATTTGTTGGTTAAGATTAGTAACCTGTTGATTTAGCTGATTTAAAGCCTGGCCTTGTTGTGCTATATTAGCAGTTAAAGCAGTAATTTGTTGTAATAATTGTTCTATTTTTTGATGCTGCTGATCAATAATTTTTTGATTAATACTATTAGGATCAGCATTAATAAAATTTGCTGTGAGCAAAACAAAACAAGTAATTAAAAATAAAAATAACTTTTTCAATTAATATTCTCCCTGTTTAATAATATACATTTAAAATTTATATCCTATTATAGGTTATTAGTTTTTCGGCAATTTGAATTGCGTTTAAAGCAGCTCCTTTACGTAAATTATCAGAAACTACCCACATATTTATACCCTGCTCACAAGCCAAATTTTTTCGTAAACGGCCCACAAAAACAGCATCATTTCCTTCAGCTTCTGTAATTTGCGTTGGATAACTGCCCTCAGATTTATATGGTTGATAAATTACTCCCGGTGCGCTCATTAATAATTGCTCAGCCTGAGTAAGTGAAATAGGTTGTTTAGTTTCTATATGCACAGCCATAGCATGACCTACCATCACTGGCACTCGAACAGTTGTTGGATTAACTAATACAGTTTGATCAGCAAGTATTTTTTGAGTTTCCCAAACCATTTTCATTTCTTCAAAAGTAAAACCATTTTCTTGTCTTTGATCGATCTCAGGTAAAACATTGAATGCAATTTGTTTTTTAAATACTTGGTGCGGAATAGCTTTATTATTAATCACTGCTTTTGTTTGTTCTATTAACTCTAACATAGCCTCTCGACCTTGACCTGAAACAGACTGATAAGTTGCTACATTAATAGTTTTAATTCCTACTGCATCATAGATAGGTTTAATTGCAACTATCATTTGTATAGTAGAACAGTTGGGATTACTGATAATTCTACTCGCTGTTTTTTCCAACAGATGTCCATTCACTTCTGTGACAATAAGCGGAACCTCATCTTGATATCTAAAAGCAGCAGAATTATCAATGACAAAACAATTACTGGCAACTGCAAGCGGTGCATACTCAGTAGCAATTTCTTTCCCTATAGAAAAAATAGCAATATTTGCCTTTTTAAAATCAAAATCTTCTAAATTAACAACCGGTAAGGTTTCGCCTTGAAAACTGATAGTACGCCCAGCAGAATTTTTACTTGCTACTAAATAAAGCTTATCAATTGGAAATTGTCGTTGCGCTAAAATAGTTAAGGCTACTTCACCTACCGCTCCTGTAGCCCCGACAATAGCTAAATTGATTTTTCTCATAAACTGCTCAATATATTTTCATTTTGTATTTTAAATAAGAGATTATGGCAATATTTTACCTGCTAAGGATCTAATATTGATTGCTGAAGTATAATATATCTATTGTTATAAACAAAGAAACTTAAGTTTACAAATCATCTTTATAAACTTAAGTTAGTATTGTGGCCTAATAAATAATAGTCAATTAATTTTCAAGATTTAGATGTGCAGGATATTTCTCTCCTTTTGCTATGCCAAATGGAAATAAACTATCTAAAAGTTTCACTTCTTCAGCTGAAAGCGTTACTTTTAAAGCACCAAAGTTCTCTTCTAAATAACTTATTCTTTTAGTACCAGGAATCGGCACAATATAATTACCCTTTGCCAACAGCCAGGCTAATGATAACTGTGCTAACGTGCATTGCTTTGCGTGAGCAATTTCTTGCAACTTTACAGTCAATTTATTATTTTCTTTTAGGTTTTCTTCTTGGAATCTAGGTAATACTCTTCGAAAATCATCAGCAGGTAATTCCTTTATATTAGTAATTGTGCCAGTTAAAAAGCCTCTGCCTAATGGACTATAAGGCACAAATCCTATTTCTAATTCTTCACAAAGTGGTAAAATTTCTTTTTCAGGCTCACGCTGCCATAAAGAATACTCGGTTTCAACACTAGTAATAGGTACAACTTTTACTGCTCGTTTTAATGTTTCTGGTTTTATTTCTGAGATACCAACGCAACGAATTTTTCCGCTTTTGATTAAATCTGCCATAGCAGACATGGATTCTTCAACTGGCACATTAGGATCCACTCGATGTAAATAATAAAGATCAATAGTGTCCACCCCTAATCTTCTAAGACTCGCTTCACAAGCTTTTTTAATATAAGCAGGTGAACCATCGATAGCATAACCCTCACCTTGTTGTACAAACCCCATTTTTGTAGCTAGAATTATTTTTTCACGTCGACCTGTTATTGCTTTGCCTATTAATTCTTCATTATGTCCCCAACCATACATATCAGCGGTATCAATTAAAGTAACTCCCAGATCCAGGGCTCGATGAATAGTTTTAATAGATTCAACTTCATTGGGCCTATTACCATATGCTGAAGACATACCCATGCAACCTAAACCCATTGCTGACACTACTAATCCGTTTTTACCTAAAGTTCTTGTTTTCATTATTGTTTCCTCTTTCAGTTAAATATTATTTAATCTTAAAACTCATTATAATATTAATTTTTATTGTTACAATTGATAAAAATTGTTATAATAAGTTAGTTTAATTAAACTGAAATGGTTATGAAAAACTTACCACCTCTTTACGCCTTACGAGCTTTTGAAGCAACCAGTCGGCATTTAAGTGCCAAACAGGCCGCTGTGGAACTTTTTGTAACGCCAGCTGCTATTAGCCATCAAATTAAGGCTTTGGAATCATTTTTGGGAGTACAGCTCTTTACACGATTAAACAGACAGTTGTTATTAACAAACGCCGGCCAGAAATATGCTGCTAGTATTCAAGGAATTTTTAATCATCTGATTACTGAAACCAAAAAATTAAAAGCAAACACTCAATCATTTCTTACAATTAGTGTAGAGCCTGCTTTTGCAATGTATTGGCTTATTCCTCGTTTGCATAAATTTAAACAGTTCGCACCTACTATAGAATTAAGAATATTATCGAGCTACGATATTATTGATTTTAAATCAAGCTCCATCGATGCTGGAATACGCTGGGGAAAAGGCCAATATCCTGGTTTATCTTCATTGCTACTTTTTCGAAATGAAGTTTATCCAGTTTGCAGCCCAACATTACTAAAAATACCACTTCATAATCCTAATAAATTAAAACACTACACCTTACTTCACGAAACTGCAGCAATTGCCGAACCAGATTATCCAGATTGGCAAACCTGGCTCAAAGCAGTGGATGCTAGCGAAGTCGACTCAACAAGCGGTTTATTTTTTGAAACCGGATATTTACTTATTCAAGCTGCTTTAGACGGTCAAGGGGTAGCATTAGAACGAGCAGCTTTGGTCGAACCTGCTATTAAAACCGGCCGTTTAATTAAAGCTTTTAATTTTAGTATTACTGAATCTTTAGGTGGTTACTATTTGGTTTTTCCTGATAAAGCTTACGACAATCCTAAAATTAATATATTCCATGACTGGTTAAAAAAAGAACTTATTTAGATTTGCTAAAAATATAATTAAAACAATTTGTTATAGTACAATGCTATATTAATTGACAAAAATTAAATCAACTTATACTATTTCCGCATCAATAATAATTAAAAGAGAACAGTATGCCTGAATTAGTCAGTATAGTTATTGACTCTGTGGAAATTCAAAAAAGAGAGTTTGCTGCTATTACTTCTGGGCAAGTTAATGCTATGTGGGAACACATTATAGCCAAAGGTTTATTCGCCAAGTGGTTAACCAGTGAAAACATCCCTGAAGCATTTTCTAGAGCCCTAGAGGATCAGTACAGTGAAACCTATGTCAGTACAACAGGTGAACATAGGCCCTATATAAGACCAGAAACCCTTCAAAGAATCCGCTGGATGATTCATTATTCAAGCCTACATCAAGAATATAAAAGAGAAGTACAATTTACTCTTTCTACTATTGACGATAACAGAATAGATCTCTTTAATATTTTTAATGGAATTAACGCGGGCATTTATCCCTTTACTATTCTTTATTTAAATAATCTTATTGATGAATTTTTGGATTATCAAGATTTTATCTTTTCTAACTATGTCCTACAAAATATAAAAATTAAAATAAAAAACTCAGTTACAGTTTCCTGGCTACGCAGGATTGTAGAAAAAAGAAGAAGTCTGGCTGAGACTCTCTCATCTCAATCTATTACCTTAACCGACTGTAATGTAGAACTTTCCAATATAAACGAAGCTGAAGAGGTGGCTCAGCTAATTAAATTTCTCAGCCCCAAACAGCATATAATCTCAACCCCAATTACTGCTGCAGCAGCTGGGGATGGCAATTATACAAATTATTTTGCCTTACAAATTGAACTTACAGAAAACAAATTAATTTTTCAGAGCCTTTCTCATGAAAACAATATCAACCATTCAATTATTATCAATCCAGAAGGATTTATTTTTTTAAATAAAGTTTATAAAGCATTAGCCCCTGATCAACCCTTTAATTTTATTTTTAAGTCCTGCTTTCTAGATGATAGTTTTTTTCATCATTTACCTGAAGCTATTATCTTAGATGAAGAGAAAATTAATACCTTAGCAAATGCCACAGAAGAATTATCAGTTTGTAATCATGAATTCACTCCACTACAGCAGATAGCACTAGAAGCGCTTTTAAGAAATTCAACTAAATTAAAAAGGCTTGTTTTAACCAGCTGTTATTTAACCGATGCCAATATAGCCACTATTATTGAAACTTTAGATAAAAATCTAAATATTACCTATTTAAATTTACGAGGGAATAACTTTACTACTGCGGGCATGACTCAATTAATGAATCATTTAATTGAAAAAAATTTCAATCTCTGTAACTTTTATACTGATCTTTTCGAGGACGACATAGCTGAAAAAATAGAGCACATTTTATATCGCAATAATAATTTCAAAAGACTAACAACCAGCAAAGATAGAATTATTGGGTTAATAACAGATACTAATCTTGTTTATACGAATGAAGCAATCAATTTATTAATGACTTATTACTCTACAGCTCTTGGCTTAAAAAAATATTACTATCCTGACACAGCTGAATTACCTCAGAAACTTAAATATTTTATTGCTGATACGGTTAATCGATGGCTTGAAGAAGTCGCAGAAATTCCAAGAGAATACTTACTTCGTTGTAACTTATTATTAACAAGATTACCCTCTGACAAATTTCCTGAAATTAAACTTTTGTTTGTAATTCTTAAATTAAAAAAAGCATCTGAATTTATTTGCGTAGAAAGCTTACTAGATGTCACACTTTATCAAGAGTCCTATGAGATCAGATCTAATCCTCTTTATCGTGACAATGCTGCTGTTATCAGCCGATGGCAAGAATTTATTGCCGCAACTATGCGAGTATTAGCTTATCAAACAACAGAGTATTCTGATGATTCAATAGCTTGTTTTTTATATTGTTATGAATTTATTAAAAGACTAACCCCTGCAAGTCCTTTCACGGGAATTAATGAAGTAAAGGTGACTATGCAGCTTACTATTGACAGATGGATTATTACAGCTCCTAGCCTACAAGAAAAATTAGTACGCTGTATAAATTTGTTAACTAAACTACCAAAAGAGAAGAGATTGGAAGAGTTGTTTGATGGTCTCAGCCAAGCCGTGATTAATTTAATTGCGCAAACACTAGCAGAAGAAATGACTGATGATCTTCTTAGGCTTTACCAAACTGCCCGTCAAATTATATTTGCAAAGGGCCTCTATTATTACTCAGCAGAACTGCTAAGAGTAATCTATAATCGACTACAACCCCCTGCTCCTTCAGCTCCCCCTAATACATTCCTTGTTGGCCGTACTGTTGCGGCCGCGGCTGCAGCTGCAGCTACAACCGCAAGACCTAGTGATTTAAATTTAAGTCAGCAATCAATGTTAATAGCTTTAGCTATTAGGATTATCAACGATTTTATTGATAGTCGTGAAATAGAAGGCGAGGAAAATTTAATAAGTGCAATTATAGAAAATGAACTAATGCAAAATTTCATGTGTTATTTTATAGATCAAATGTTAAAACAAGTTACAGAAGAATTACAAGCCATTAATTTTGACCCAATGAATTATATTGAGCCCCTGGCTGGAACCGGGGGTGGTGGTAGCGCAGAGAAAAGTACAGGCAGTAGTTTTATAAGTGCTGCTAAACTACATAAAAATTTAACTACTTTACGTCTATGGTTAGCTCATTTAACCCCAGCTTTGTATAATAGCATAAAATTACAGCTTTTTTGTTTAAGCTTACAAGACAGAGCAATCAAAACAATTGCTAACACTCTAACTGTTAGATTTTTACAAGAAGTTAAAATAACTGACCCGATAGTACCATTCCTTACAAAATTAAGCACCAGTACAATAATCAGTGCAACTAGTGAAACAATTTTAGCTAATCTTGAAGAGCTTTATAATTATATTGATTCCTATAAATTACAAGGCGCTAGTCACACAGGCAGAGCTGTCTCTGGATTTTTTGAAAGATCTGATCGTTATACTAGCAGAACAGCTATTTATCAGGAACTATCTAATCAGTTAAGATTAATTGTCTTTGAATGCAGGCAGCACCCACACTGTAGCCTTGCTACTCCCTTCTACAAAAAGGCTAGATTAATGGGCTGCTAATGAAGAAGAGGCAACCAATATCTTTTCCTGCCACTCTAAAATAGCTTCTGAAAATGCTGTCGGATTAATTTCTTGGGCAAAATGTAAAGCCGCCCCAATATCAGCAATAGTTAATTTGGGCAAATGATCTCTAGCCCATGCAACAGTAGCAATGGTCGTATTATAACCAGGTACACCATAAATCATTAATTTTGGAACACTTGAATGCTCAAGCTTATGGGAATAATCGCGCATTAAATTGGTGACTTCTTGTGGCTCTGAACCAGTTGGTAGCTCGTGTAAATATTGCATTAAGGGTTGTCTATTTTTTGTTTCAGCTAAAGCAGCCCTAAAAATTTCAACTCCTTCTTTAGGCATATCTTTTAAAATTGCTCGCGGCAATAAACTATCAATAAAATAATCTGTATTAGCAATTTTACTTTTATACTCAGCTTGATTAACAATTGCCACTAACTCTTGCATAGGTAATGATAACATACTCCAGTCTAATACTGGACGTATATAAGACTCATAAAAGATCAATCCTTTAACATTATTTTGATGGGTCATCGCATAAGTAAAGCCAGCTAATGAACCCCATGCATGTAAAACCAAAGTAATATTTTTTAAATTTAATGCTTCAATAAAGCCTGTTAAATAATTGACATGATCAGTAATGCTATAAGTAATATCGGGTTTATCAGATTTGCCTAAGCCGATAAGATCAACAGCAATGCATCGACCTTTATGATTCATTAACTCAATTACTTTTCGCCAAATATAACTTGAAGTGGGTATACCATGAACAAATAAAATAGGATCACCCATCCCTGATTCTAGATAATGCATTTTTGAGTTAAAGACAGTAACAAATTTTGATTCTGTGGGTATCTTATTCAAGGAGAAATCCCCCTATTTAACCCTGTACTTATAAAAATTGTAGCAGATTCTAAAATCTTTTTTGGAAAAAGGAAAAATATTTCTGAATAAACAATAAAAATAATTTAAATTAGTTAAAAAACTTTTTTAACTGCTTAATATTTGGCTGGTAGCTTTAATTAGTGCATAAAATATTATAAGTATTTCAATGTATTAGTAAAATGTTTGTAATAAGCTTAATAAATATGCTCTTATTTGTTGCATTTTTCTTATAAATCAAAAAATAACCTACCTATAGAAACCTTAGCAATAATACCAAGTTATTCATTTATATCATGTTTTAACGAAACACTAAAAGTTTACCATGAGATTGTGTCAAATCTTGAAAATCTCTAATAGCCACATAAAACATAATAGGCGAAATACTGGTACGAGCTTTTAAATCAGCTACTCGTTTCTGCCAACGTTCAATTAAATAGGCATTTTCAACAAACCATTGGGTCATTTTATTTTCAACACTCATATTTTTACCACGTTGGCTCAAAATACGAACAGTCAAAATTCTTTGCAAAAAGTCTAAATCATCACTAAATCCGGAACGTGCTAAAGCACTCCAATGATCAGTGACACTATAACAACTAATTTGTTCACGCAGCCAGCCCACTTCTAATTTATTATTAAGGGTAATATAGGTACTCGCTACTACCTCTAATGAAAGTTTACTATTTTTGGCAGCTTCAATAATATCTAATATTGAAAACATAGCCGGACAAATAGCAATTTTTTCAGCAAGTGCTTGGGGTATATTTTGTTTAACATAATTTTTCACTAAAGAATCAAATTTTTCTTTTTCCTCAGTATTTAATAAACCAGTTAAACTATCCCTTAATTTAAGGATAGCAGGTTTAAATTCATTAATAACAACTTCTATATCAATTTGTTCAAGTCTATTTTGTAATAGCCATCTAGTAGATCGTTTAATTAAACGATTAATTTGTCGCATCATGGCAAACTGGACATTTACTTTAACTTTTAGATCAAGCACTTCTATTTCTTTCCAAATAGTCTCTTTATCAAAAATATTTTGGGCTATAATAAATGATTTTAATATTCTAGAAATCGGCGCAACCGTCTCATCTTGTACACGTCTAACAAACGTAATACCCATCTGATTGATAACATTATTAACTATTTGCGTAGCAATAATTTCCCGTCTTAAACGATGGCCTTGCATCTCTGCAGCAAATTTTTTTCGTAACTGTATAGGAAACTCTAGTGCTAATATCTTTTGAAAATAAGCATCTTCTGGCAAATCTGATGCAAGTATTTGTTTTTTCAAGTAAGTTTTACTATAAGCAAATAATACGGCTAATTCAGGAGAGGTTAAGCCTTTATTTTCAGCCTTTCTTTCTAATAAAGATTTTTCTGAAGGTAAGTATTCAAGTTCACGATTTAAATATCCTTGATGCTCTAGCTCGCTAATAAGAGAGGCATATAAATCAACTAGACTACGTGAACGATCAGCCGTATTACTAATCGCTAAAGTTTGTTCATAATTGTTTCTTAATACTAAATACGCTACCTCATCAGTCATTTCGGCTAAAAGCTTATTACGTTGATTTTGAGTTAATTTGTCTTCCGATATAATTTTATCAAGTAAGATTTTTATATTAACTTCATGATCTGAACAATCAACGCCACCCGAGTTATCGATAAAATCAGTATAGACTTTACCGCCATTTAAAGCATACTCTACTCTTGCCAGCTGCGTGAACCCTAAATTACCCCCTTCTCCTACTACTTTACAACATAGTTCAGCTGCATTAATACGCACAGAGTCATTTGCTCTGTCACCTACATTAGTATTAAGCTCATTAATCGATTTAACGTAGGTTCCTATTCCACCATTCCAGAGTAAATCTACTTCCGCATGCAGAATAGTTGAAATCATTTCATTGGGAGTTAAGCTTTCACGCTTAATGCCAAACAGTTTTTTCATTTCAGGAGTTAGCATAATAGCCTTCATACTACGTGAAAAAACCCCTCCTCCTGTTGAGATAAGGTTTTTATCATAATCACCCCAACTCGAGCGTGGTAAGTCAAATAAGCGTTTGCGCTCATTATAGCTTATTTCTGGGTCTGGATTTGGATCAATAAAAATATCTTTATCATTAAAAGCTGCAACTAGCATAATACATTTTGACAATAGCATGCCATTACCAAAAACATCACCGCTCATATCACCGATACCTATCACACGAAATGGCGTAGCTTGAACATCAATGTCAAGCTCACGAAAATGTCTTTTTACTGACTCCCAAGCTCCTCTTGCTGTAATTCCCATTTTTTTATGGTCATAACCAGCTGACCCACCGGAAGCAAAAGCATCACCTAACCAAAAATTATATTCTTTTGAAATGGCATTGGCGATATCAGAAAACGTTGCTGTACCTTTATCTGCTGCAACCACCAAATAAGTATCATCTTCATCATAACGTACAACGTCTCGAGGTGGAGTGATATTTTCACCTACAATATTATCAGTTAAGTCAAGCATTGAACGAATAAAAGTTTGATAGCAACTAATAGCTTCTGCTACAGCTTCTTCTCTAGACATTTCAGACGTTATTTCTTTAGGAACAAATCCCCCTTTTGCTCCTAATGGCACAATTACAGCATTTTTAACTTGTTGCGCTTTCATTAGTCCTAAGATTTCTGTTCGAAAATCTTCACGCCTATCAGACCAACGCAAACCACCACGAGCTACTTTTTCTCCACGAAGATGCACAGCCTCAAAGCGAGTAGAATAAACAAATATTTCAAACATAGGGATGGGCAATGGTAACCCAGGAATAGACTTAGGCATTAATTTAAAGGCCAGAGCATTATGAGCAGCATTTTGATAATAGTTTGTTCTTACCGTTGCTTTCATAATAATTAAAAAATGTCTTAAAATTCTATCTTCAGCCAAGTTTTTAACTTCATCACAAGATTTTTCTATTATTTTTTGTAATTTTTTTTGTGTCTCTTTTGTGCCATGTTCTTTAGGATGAAAACGGGTATCAAAATATTGAATTAAAAGTTTAGTAATAGTAGCATTATTAATAAGTGTCTCGGCTATATAGCTTTGACTGAAAGTAAATCCCGTTTGCTGAAAATACTTAGTATAAGCACGCAATACCGCTACTTGTCGCCAATTTAAATCTGCTACAATAACCAACTGATTAAAACGATCATTTTCAGCAAGTTTTAACCAAACAGCAGCAAAAGCACTTTGGAAATTGTCTTTGGCTTTTTCAGCATCTAAAGTTTCAACATTTTTGGTTAATAACATATTAAAATCATTAATCCAAACACATTTATCCGGTTGAAAACAAACCTGATGAGGCTTTTCCCCTATTACCCTAAAGCCCATATTTTCCAAAATAGGTAAAGCATCCGATAAAGGAACAGCTGAATCCCGTTGATATACTTTGAATTTAAACGAATTATCGGTTCTATCTACTGACTGATAAAAATGCATGCCCAGTGGTCTTTCATCTGTCAAGTTTTCTATATGCTCGATATCATTGACCGCAGTTTTAGGGGTATAAGCTTCACGATAACTCGCTAAAAAAGAGTTTCTATATTTATTAAAATAAGCTACTCCTTTTTCTTCACCAAAAAAATCTATTAAAACATTATAAAGTTCATGCCGCCAAGACATGCCAACTTCTATTAAACGATGTTCAATTTCTTTAGCATCAATTTCCGCATTTTCATAACCAGATTCAATTCTTACCATAAAATGGATGCGCGCTAAAATTGATTCAGAAAATAAAATAGAATAAGTTACCTCTTCACCATGCAGCATTTCTCGCAAAATTTCTTCCATTTGCCTAGTAATTTCGGTATTAAAGCTCTCACGTGGCACAAAAACCAAACAAGAATAATAACGACCATAACTATCTTTACGCATGAATAAGCGAATTCGCTGTCTTTCTTGTAAATGGAAAATACCCATAGTAAGAACTAATAACTCTTCAGGTAAGGCCTGAAATAAGTCATCTCGGGGAAAAGTTTCTAAGATGTTTAATAATTTTTTACCAGCGTGACTATTTGGTACAAATCCAGATGATTGTAGTACTTTAGCAACTTTTAATCTCAAAAAAGGAATATGTTTCGGATTACTATTATAAGCTGAAGAGGTATAAAGACCAACAAACCGTCTTTCACCAATTACCTTGCCTTTACTATCAAACATCTTAACGCCGACATAATCTGTATAGCCGTTACGATGGATTGTTGACTTAGTGTTTGTTTTTGCAATAATTAAAATATGAGAAGATAAGGCCAAACGTCTTGCCTCAGGCGGCATTTCTGATAGATAACGCAAATGTTTCTTAGAGTCTTCTCTTAATACACCTGTTCCTGTTCTTGCTACAGCCTGCATAGTCATTTCGCCGTTAATTTCTATCATCTTATAATCACGACAACCCAAAAATATAAAGTTATCTTTCAACCATCTTAAAAAAGCTTTGGATTCAGTAATTTCGGCTGGATCTAAAGGTGGTGGCGACTGTTCTAATCCCATTAAGGACTGATCAAGACGATCAAGCATAAGCTGCCAATCAGAAACTGCGGCTGTAACATCACTTAACACTCTTATTAAGCATTCTTGTAAATTATCTAAAACTTGTTGATCTGTTTGCCGATCAATTTCTACATAAATTGGTGCATCAATCATACTGTTAGGAGTAGGCTTATCTCTTGGTAGCACTGCTTTAATGTGATAGTTTTTATCACGCTCCAACCGTATACCTCCTACATGAATAATATGATGGATAAGATATCCATGACGGTTAATTTCCATTCGTACTGAATCAACCAAAAAAGGCATATCGTCATGCACAATCAGCACTGCAGTATGAGTGGACTGCCAGTTATCTTCACTTAATGTAGGATTAAATACTTTGATCTTACATTCCCCGGGTTTTCTCTCATAAATGAACTTCCAATGTGAATACATAGCCCAATAGATATCATCTATTTTGCGTTCAGCTAAATCCTCATAGGAAACCATAGAAAAATAAGTTTTAGCAAAATTGATAAGAATCTCTACTTTCGAAGGAGCTGCATGCTTTTTTATAAATGAATAAAGTTTAGCTAAAATCTGTTGGCGACCTTTTTCAGCTTGTGTCATCATACTTCTCTATCTCATAAAATTATATAAATCAATCTCTTAAGTATATCTCAAAGTGACCTTTTTTTGAAGATAATATAGACCAGATCATATAAACTTGTAGAAAAAAGATTGATAAAGTATCATTTGCCACCTTTTATACAAGATGGATACTATTTTGAACAAGCAATTAGAAAAATTAGAAAAGAAATTACTCCATTATACGGGTAAAGCTATCGCTGACTACAAAATGATAGAAAGCAGAGACCGCGTGATGGTTTGTCTTTCTGGAGGCAAAGATTCTTATACTTTATTAACAATTTTACGGCATTTACAACAACGTACCCATCATAAATTTGAACTCTTTGCTTTTACCCTCGATCAAGCACAACCTGGCTGGGATGACACTGGGTTAAGAGCTTGGTTAACTGGAAAACAGATTCCTTTTGAGATTTTAAAAGAAGACACTTATTCAATTGTTACAGACAAAATACCTGAAGGAAAAACTTATTGTTCACTCTGCTCTAGATTAAGAAGAGGTATTATTTACAATTATGCTAAACGCCATGGCTTTAATAAGATAGCCCTAGGCCATCATCGAGATGATTTAATTACTACTCTCTTAATGTCTATTCTTTATAATGGTGAAATAAAGTCCATGCCTCCTAAGCTGTTAACTGACGATAAACAGCATATTGTTATTCGTCCTTTAGCCTATTGCCAAGAACAAGATATAGCCAGCTTTGCGCAATTAATGGGCTTTCCTATTATTCCGTGTAATCTTTGTGGCAACCAAGAAAATCTGGCCAGAAAACGAGTCAAACAACTAGTTTATAACCTAGCCGAACAAAACCCTAAAGTTCCAAGTAATATCCTTCATGCACTACAAAATATTAAACCCAGCCAACTGATGGATAAGCAACACTGGAATTTTAACGAGTTAGAAATTGAAAATGAAGAGCAGCCTGTTAAATTTTATAAATCAAAAGAAAAAATAGCAACAGAATGATTCTTAAGAAACCTATCATGAGTAAAAAATAGTTTTAATACTCGATACAATGGGTATAGTTAGTAATCATCTAAAAACATTAAAAAAAATTGGGGGACGATAGACATCACCAGACATTTCCCTAATAATCACACAGATAGTTATCTTAAAATAGAGTTATTAAATAATAAAACTGTTTACGAATAAATAAAGGCTATTACCCATATTTTTTATGCTATCTAGCAAGACTTTCCTGTTTTATCAAAAGAACAACCTGATATTAATATAACTATGCTATGCAATATAGTTATTATTACTGAGAAAATTTCAAATTCTACAGAAACGGATGTGAATCTCTCCGTTCATGTCTATTGAGGGTTAACTCAGACGTATTTATCTGTTTTATGACACTAATGATTGGTAGGTTTACTGAGATTAAGACAGATTTTTCACTGCGTTAGGTACACAACACTTGGGCAAGCACATGAAGTTTCTCTGCATGATCTGCTCACAGATAGGGAACATGTGAAACGGATATTCAGCATATCTAAACTTAAGCAGTTACTAACTTCTGGAAATTGAAAAAAGGTCAGGGGCTAGATTTGCAGCTTAATCACACTCACTAGAAAGCTATATAAATTTTCTATCTCAGAATAGTAGAATCAAGTGCTGCACACTTGATTCTTACAATTTTTCCATGGGCTTGTTATCTATTACAGTTTTGTTAAAGGCTTTTCAATACTTTTGCTTTTCTTTCAGCACCACCAGGAGGTGTAAAAGAATCAGTAACAACAACAAATGGGGATCTTTTACTGTGATTTGGTGGAAGACTGTCTACTGACGACGGCAAAGGCAAGTCATATGGAAAAGTTGAAGGAAGCCTCGATCGTGGCGTTGCAGTCGCTAATAACTCTTCCCGCACAGATTTATCGTCATATGACCTTTGCGCGGCCTCAAGAATTTCTAATATCTCTCTCATTCCAGAAAATAGTTTGGCTGCCTCTGTTCTCTTTAAAACCAAATAGCTCGTTTTTTTAAAGTTATTATTTGTCATATTTTTTCCTCTGTTGATAATTTGATGCTTAGGAAAAAAATAACATAATAATCTTAAGACAATATGACAATATTAAAAGAGGAAGTAAATTATAGCTTTTTCTTTTGCCTCCCGACAATTTTTAATAGGCAATTGATTTAAAAAGCAAAAAAATAGTTATGCTTTATTTTGAAAATAACACGTGCCCCTTAATCTTCGCTTAAAAAAAGAATTCATATAAATAAAGTGAACGAGCTTAAGGTTATTTTAGGCTAAACATTTCAATAGCATAAGCCCAAATTAAATTATTTTCCCCAAAAATAAAATCACCTTGTTTTCAAAGCAAAGAAAAACTGGCTATTAAACCACGTGCATCTTCGCCTATCCGATTAAACTTTCTAATACTTATTAAGGTTTCTGAATCATACTAATATTAACTTTCTAAACTAAGTCCGCCAAGCTTCAGTACCTCGTAAATAATTTGGTTGTAGATTTTCTACTGCTAACATATTATTAGCTAAATAAGCTTCTTTTGCTAAAGTTAATAAATCTTGTGCGTGAGGATAAAAATCTGCAACCATCTGCTGTGGGTTTATTGATGACAATAAATCAGTATGATAAACATTCCATGCATCTCCTACTACAAACCAAGGTGCATTTTGAATACGAACTTTGCTTGGTAAACACAATTGATCAGGCTGTATGGCTATTGCTAAATGATGTTTTATTTCATAAACCCCTAAGTAAATCTCTTCCATATGAGCATCTAAAGCAACAATTGTACATTTTGCCTGATATTGTCGATAAGCACCTTGAGCCATTGTGGCTAAAGTAGAAACTGGTATTACTGGTAGAGAATAAGCAAAAGCAAGGCCTTGAGCTATACTAATTCCGATTCTTAAACCAACAAAACTACCAGGTCCAACAGTAACCGCTATCGCATCTAGCTCAGATAATTTTAAAGAAGATTCTTTTAAAATCTGATCAATGAGAGGCAAAATTAGCTGCGCTTGTTTTCTGGGTTGTAATTCAAATTTAGAAATTAGTTGCTCATTGTTAAGTAAGCTTACCGAACAAGCCACTGTAGAAGTATCGATCCCCAAAATTTTCATATCTATTTTTTGAGCCCAACTTCTTTTAACTCATTCTCAGCATCTTCAAGATACTGCAACTTATCTTTAACTTTTACCCAGTCATCTGCATCTTTGGGTGGGTCTTTTCGCTCATTAATATTAGGCCATTTTTTTGCTAATTTAGCATTTAACTCAACAAACTTATGCAATTCTTCAGGTAGATCATCTTCTGACACAATAGCATCAACCGGACATTCTGGTTCACATAAAGCACAGTCAATACATTCTTCTGGATTGATAACTAAAGAATTAGGCCCTTCATAAAAGCAATCAACCGGGCAGACTTCGACACAATCAGTATATTTGCACTTGACACAGCTTTCTAATATTACAAAAGTCATTCAAATACCTATCAAATATGAAACACTTTAGACTGGCAGTAATTTTACCAGTTAATTTTTAAAATTCTATAAGATTAAATAAGATAAACTATAAATAGCTATTTGTAATTAAACAGGTATTCCACTATGAAATCTAAATAACGGATCAGGACTTGCAATTAATCCCTGTTCTATCTCTCTAAAATAAGCCACTCTGCTTGTGATCTCTGTTGAACTTAAGGAACTGGCAAGTTGCAAATAATCTTGAAAATGACGTTTTTCAGCTTCATAGAGTGATTGATAAAAATCTTGTAACTCAGGCTCTAAAAAAAGCGCTAAAGCTGCAAATCGCTCACAAGAGCGAGCCTCGATAAAAGCACCAATAATCAATAAATCTATTAACCGTTCAGGTTCTGAGTGCCTAGCCTCTTTTCTCAACTGTTCGGCATATCGGGCTGGAGGGAGTTTAAGATAGGCAACCCCTCTTTTTTGCATTAATTTTAACACTTTTTGAAAGTGTAATAATTCCTCTCTAGCTAAACGTGCCATTTTTTGTAACAATATTTCGCTATGAATATAGCAATGCATTAAATGCATTGCTGCAGCCGCTGCCTTTTTTTCACAATTGGCATGGTCAATTAATAAAATATCCTGCTGGTCTCTTGCGGCCGCTAACCATAAATTGGACGTTTTACAAGCAAGAAATTGATTTATTTCAAGAGTATTATGCATGTGACAAAAAGTTTGCTAAAATTTTAAATTGCTCATATATTGTATAATATGAGGTAAATTACAGAAAGTAACAAGTTGAGTCAATACATTATGGCAAAGAAAAAACCGCAAGAATTTCAAAGTATTCATCGGCATATTCCTCACATAGAAGCAGTAAGGACTGATATTCGGGTACATTGTCAAACTGAAACAATGCTAAGTGATTTATTGAAAGGTATTAGCCTTGAAGAAGAAGAATTTAATACGATTTTTGAATCTGAAATTCAGGAAGCTACAACCAAAAAGAAACGTAAAGGTAAGGCTGCAGCTTTACATATTCTGAGAGTTATCTTTGCGACTCACCTTAATTTATTATGGCATAAAGCACGTTTAGAAAACTTTCAACAAACAGTCAACACTGAAAAATTTCATCAACAAGAAATTATCCAGTTTAAACAAGCTAATCCAGAGGTTGCTAATCTATATATGGACTTTTCAAAAAAACTGTCCCCAGACTATGCGATAGACTTTTTAAATGATTTAGATAAAAGTAGTCAATCGGTAATGGCTAAACTCGATGAAATTACTGACGCCCATAATAAAAATGTCACTGAGTTTATAAAAAAATATAATACAATCATGGAAGATTTAACTAAAAAATTAAAAGCTCAAGGTGTTGCGATCAGTAATCCTGAGCTTCAAAAAGCGTTAAATATTTTAGGAGGGATAGTCTAATGGCCAAACCTATAACCGAATCTCCTTTCACTCCTGAGCAATTAAATGCCATTGAAAAAAATGCAAGAAAGCTTGGTGTAAAAGACCCGGTTGAACAAGCTCGAGTAGCTCGCGCTCTTGCTATTATTTATCATGGAGCTTTTCAAGAAGAAGGCGCAGTTGCACTAATTGTTGAAGCTTTAAAAAGTATGTCTGAACTCGTTACTTCAGTTGCTGCTAATGCACAGAAATTTTTAGCTACTATTGATGGAGTAGATGAAAAAATGGGTGCTGATAAAAGCTCTCTTGAGCGCACAGAAGCCCGTTTTCCTAGTCAACCTCCACCAGCGGCGCTGGCAGCTGCGGCTCAACAAGCTAAAGCAGAAAAAACACCCAGACCAGGCTAAAGTTCTTAAAAATAACTCATTCTGAATTTAAGTTATCTTCTAAGGCTTTTACCGAAGCTAGTGATTTATTGATATTTAGATAGGATGATAAAAACTCTGGGATTCTTCTTTCCAACCAATACTCCGCCTGCCAAGGCCATCGACCTGCTACAAATCCTACATGTCCACCTTGTGGACTAAGCTCAAGGGTTACATAATCAGAAAGCTCGCTTTCGTCAGGTACGGCATCTGGTGTCATAAAAGGGTCGTCTTCAGAGTGCAAAATTAGAGTAGGAACTCGAATCTCTTTTAAATAGTGACGACTGCTAGCACGTTGGTAGTAATCATACGCATTAGCAAAACCATGTACTGGTGCAGTATAGTTATTATCAAAATCAGAAAAACTTGTAGCTTTTTTAATTTTTTCTAAATCAAGTGGTATATAGCTATCTGTAGCAGAAAACTTATTAATCACATTGGTTGTCAATTGCTGTAATAAATAGCGAGAATAGAATCTTGAAAACCCCTTATTAAAACGGTTTAAAACTTTATTTAAGTCAAAAGGAACTGAAATAGCAATGGCAGCAGCTAAAGGGTTTTTTGAGCCGGTTTCACCTAACCATTTTAACAAAACATTCCCCCCTAAAGAATAACCGACACACCCAATAGGAGTATTGGGCTCTTTTTCTTTTAGGTGATAAATAAACTCTTTGATATCCATGGTTTCAGCCGCATGGTAAGAACAAGCTAGCCGGTTATGTTCTTCACTTGCACCACGAAAATGCATAAGTACCCCCCGCCAATTAGCCTGCTGAATGGCTTGTAAGGTCCCAAGCGCATAGGGAGAGTTAATCGATCCTCCTAAACCATGTAAAACCACAACAATAGGTGCAGTGGGATCAGTGTTTTCAATCCAATCCAAATCTAAAAAATCACCATCACTTAACTCAAATCGTTGCCTTTGCAATTTTAATTTAATTTTTGGCCGCGTTAAGGTAGGCCAAATAGTCTGCATATGAGCGTTTTTCAACCACCATGCGGGTTTAAATTTACTCTTTTTTTTCATCCATTTTTCCCTCTTTATTATTTTAGTATAGTTATTGCACAGCGTTGATTATTTTAAAAAATATTTAATAGAATTTTGTGCGAATAAGAAAACTTATACTAAAGTAATCTATTATGTTATAATAGAGCAATCATAAGGTTTAACAAGGAGGTTAAGACTATGATTCATGAAATAGAAATCAGTACATTATTTACACTAGGCTTTTTTGCCTTAACTGGGATTGTTCTGGGAGTAAGATATGTAGTACATATCTTTTCGGAAGTAACCTGTCTAACCCGGGGTATTAGTACTGGCAAAAAGGGCGATTATTACTGGTTAAATTTTCCACGTCCTAAATGAACCACAACCCTAAGTAGTCATATACTTAGGGTAATTTTTTCTTCTTACAATACTTGCTCATATCCCAAAAATTTTGAGAAAAATAATGTTATAGAGCCAATAGCTTAATCCCTATCTTTTATGATAACTTATCCACATGATAAGAGTATTTAGAGCCGTTAAAGCTATTACTTCCAAGCGTAAGCTGCAAAAAGAGCATAATGCAAAACTACTTATTGGCTGGAAAGAATGGTGTAGTTTACCCAATTTACATATTCCAGCTATCAAAGCCAAAATCGATACTGGTGCAAAAACTTCTTCTCTACATGCTTACAATATTGAACCTTTTCAACACGAAGGCAAACATTGGGTACGTTTCTCACTCCACCCTATTCAAAAAAATAATAAAATAAGTATTAGACGGTCAGCACCTATTTTTGATCAGCGTTACGTTACCAGCTCTTCAGGTCATAAAGAATTGCGTTATGTCATCAAAACAATTATTAAACTAGGCAAAAGACTATGGGAAATTGAGTTGACTCTTGCAAATCGTGAAAAAATGATGTTTAGAATGCTGCTTGGTAGAGACGCTTTAAAAGGTAAAGCAATTATTGATCCTATAGGCGCTCACAAGCAAAAAAAATTAAAGAATAAAATGCAAAAATTACTTTATACACGATAAAAAAGGAATCTCTATGAAAATCGCTATTTTAGCTAAAAACGCCAATCTTTATTCTCACAAGCGTCTCATTGAAGCGGGTGTTAATCGTGGACATGAAATAAAAATTATTAATACCCTACACTGCTATATTAATGTTTCAGAATCAAAACCTAGAGTTCATTATCGGGGCGGTGAAATCATTGGTCCTTTTGATGCTGTAATCCCTAGAATTGGTGTGTCCAATACTTTTTATGGCACTGCTGTACTACGTCAATTTGAAGCTATGCATGTTTGGCCTTTAAATGATTCTTTATCTATTGCCAGATCGCGGGATAAATTGCGTAGCCTTCAGCTTTTATCTCGTAAAGGTATTCCCATGCCTATCACTGGTTTCGCTAAATCTCCTCAAGATACAGAAGATTTAATTACCATGGTAGGTGGTCCGCCTTTAATCATTAAATTACTAGAAGGTACACAAGGTTGCGGCATTGTTTTAGCAGAAACTCGTAATGCAGCCCATAGTGTTATTAGTGCATTTAAACAACTTAATGCAAATATTTTAGTACAGGAATATATTAAAGAAGCAGCCGGCGGTGATATCCGCTGCCTTGTCGTGGGAGACCGTGTTGTAGCTGCTATGGCTAGACAAGCTAAAACTGGGGACTTTCGCTCTAATTTACATCGTGGTGGTATAGCTTTGCCAATTAAAATTACAGAACAAGAACGAAAAATGGCTATCACCGCTACAAGAGTCATGGGATTAAAAGTTTCTGGTGTAGATATTATTAGATCTACTCGAGGACCTTTAATTTTAGAAGTTAACTCATCGCCTGGCTTAGAAGGCATTGAAACAGCTACTGGCAAAGATATAGCCAGCATGATTATTAAATATTTAGAAAAAAATGCCAAGCCCTATAAAGTTGAAAAGAAAAATTCGTCGTTAAAAAATAATAAATAATCTTGATAATTGATATAAAGGTAGTTTTATTTTAATGGAAAAAATCTTAGTTAGTGCATGTTTATTAGGTGCCAAAGTCCGTTACAATGGGAGTGACTGTGCTCAGCACTCTTCTTTATTAGACCAGTGGTTAACTGAAGGAAGAATTATCACTGTTTGCCCTGAAGTAGCCGGTGGTTTAGCCACTCCAAGACCGCCTGCCGAGATTAGACACGGCAAAGTCTTTACTAAACAGGGAAAAGATGTTACCACCGCTTTTCATAAAGGCGCGGAAAAAGCTTTGACACTCATTCATCAACATCATATAAAAATTGCTTTGCTTAAGGCAAAAAGCCCTTCTTGTGGCAATACCGAAATTTATGACGGTACGTTTAGCGATACCAAAATTAGTGGTCAAGGCATTACAGCCCAATTATTAATAAAGCATGGTATTAAAGTATTTAATGAAACCCAATTAAATGAAGTTGCTTTATTTTTAGCTCAACTAGAAAATAAATTATCCTAGTTATTATATTTTAAAATAAAGGTACCCGTTAAAGTAGCATCCACTGAGGCTGTATTAGATCTAGCATAAAAAATTCCGCCTTCTTCGCTAGTAAATAATAGAGTGAAGTTTAAGCCGTTTTTACCTAACATAACTAAATGTGCTTGATTAACATGATAAGCATCTAAATTATAAAGATAACTTCCCTCACTAATAACGCTACTAAAGCGTTCATGTTTATATAACTTGTATTGACTGCCTAAAACAAATTTAGAGACTAGAGTTTTTCCTACCAACGATTGATAATTGTTGTTTGCTTTGGTTACCTGAATATACAGCGTTCGACCTAATAAACTTCCTGCAGCACCTGAGTGCTTTCCTAAAAAACTTGGTTCTATAGTGATAGCACCTGGTGAAGGAATAGGACGAGCACAACTAGCAATAAGACAAAAACTCATTAGACAGCAGATTAGACAGGTTATTTTTTTCATCATTCCTTTAGCCTTTTTTGAGATTCATGACTAAGCATCCCATTTTCTAAATAAAGAAATTTATTAAGTCGTTTAGCCAAAGTATGATTATGAGTTACTACTATAAAGCTGGTATTAATACTATTTTGCAGGGACAACATCACTTCTAAAACCACAAGTGCTGTATTTTGATCTAGATTGCCAGTTGGTTCGTCTGCTAATACACACTTAGGTTTAGTCACAAGCGCTCTGGCAATTGCAACTCGCTGTCTTTCTCCACCAGATAATTGTCCAGGCTTATGCGTTAAACGATTTGCTAGGCCAACCTGTTTTAATAATTCTGCAGCTCGCTCCTCTGCTTCTTGGTTGGAGACCCCTTGAATAAGCAGTGGTATAGCAGTATTTTCAAGTGCTGTAAATTCGGATAATAAGTGATGAAATTGATAGATAAACCCTAGTTTTTCATTGCGTAATTTACATTTTTGTTTTTCAGATAGCTGATTAATGTTTTCATTTTGCCAAAAGACTTGTCCATCACTTGGAGTATCCAGACCACTTAAAAGATGCAACAGAGTACTCTTACCCGAACCAGATTCTCCTAATATTGCAAGGGTTTCGCCTTGATTAATAGAAAAATTTATATCCTTCAATACTTCGATAAAATTACCACCTTCATTAAAATACTTTTTTAAATTAGTACAGGAAACAATGACACTACTCATAACGCAAAGCCTCCGCAGGTTGAACTTTAGAGGCCCGCCAAGCAGGATAAATAGTCGCTAATAAACTCATACCAAAAGCAATTGCAGCTATATTAGTCACATCACGCAACTGCAGTTGTGAAGGAAGAAAATCTACAAAATAAATATTCGAATTTAAAAATTGTACATTAAAGGTATTTTGAATCAAGTTAACAATCGCCGTAATATTTAATGATAAGATAACCCCACCTATTACACCTAACAAAGTTCCCATTGCTCCGATAATACCACCTTGGATAATAAAAATTTTCATGATTGTTGCTGGCGTGGCACCAAAAGTTCTTAAAATTGCAATATCAGCGGCCTTATCATTCACTCCCATCATTAAACTGGAAACCAAGTTAAAAGCAGCAACTGCAATAATTAATAATAAAATAAAAAACATCATTGTTTTTTCCATTTGCACTGCATGATAAAAAGCACCAAATTGCTGAGTCCAATCGGTTAAGGTATAGCGATCCCCTAATTGCTGTTGTAATTGCCACGCTACTTGCGACGCAGAAAATAAATCTTTAATACGTAATTGCAAGGAATTAATATTTTTACCAAGCATGAATAATGCTTGGGCACTCGATAAAGACATAAATGCATAAGCGTTATCAAATCCAAACCCTGATCCCACCCGAAAAACTCCAACTACTTTATATTGGCGAAAACGTGGTACTATCCCTACTGGGGTTACAATACCCGTAGGTGTTACTAAATCTACTGTATCACCTACAACGACTCCTAAATTAGCAGCAATGTCTGCACCTAAAATAATAGAGAATTTTTGAGTAGCAAGATCATTAAAAGAACCTTCTATCATTTTATTTTGTAAATTTAAAAAACTACCTTGATTAGTAGGAATAATCCCATCAATAATCACGGGACTAGTTGCGCCATCTTTAGTTAACAAGGCCTGTCCCGTCACAATAGGAACTACCGATGTAACAGATTTATTTTTTTTAATTTTTTTCTCTAGACGCTGCCAATGATCAATGACATTAGTAGAACTGTTAATGGTAATATGTGGTACTAAGATAAAAAGTTTTTCTCTAATCTGCTGATCAAACCCATTCATGACTGATAGTACTGTAATCAATACCATAACACCTAAAGCAATGCCTAACATAGACATTAAAGAAATAAAAGAGACAAAGCCACTACGTTTTTTAGCTCGTGTATAACGAAGCCCCACATACAGAGAAAACGGTTTAAACATGCTCTTTCCTTTTAAATAATCTATTATAGTTTTTTGTTGTTTGCATAGCGATTGTTTCAAAACTTTCATTTCTTAATTTAGCAATAAATTCTGCCACATACCGTACATAAGCAGGTTGATTAGGTTTACCACGCATCGGTTCAGGGGCTAAATAAGGTGAATCAGTTTCTATTAATAAGCGATCCAAGGGTACTTTACTAGCAACTTCTTGTACTTGAAAAGCTTTTTTAAACGTAACAATACCCGAAATAGAAATATAAAAACCCAGCTCTAAAGCAGCTTTAGCCATCTCCCAATTTTCAGTAAAACAATGCATAACCCCTTGCACTAAACTAGCTTTTTCTTCACGTAGCAACCTTAATGTATCCTCTACTGCCATTCTAGTATGAATAATCAAAGGTTTGTCAACCTGAAGGGCCACTCTAATCTGCAATCTAAAATTTTCTTGTTGCTGAGTTTTGGCGATAATATTATCTGCTGCTAAACGATAATAATCTAAACCCGTTTCGCCTATGGCAACAACCTTAGAATGTGTAGCTAACTGCAACATTTTTTCTGCATTAATTTGCTCATCTTCAGCATCAGTTGGATGAGCACCAACTGAACAATCAATTTGTGCATATTTTTCAGCAATAGCCAATACTGCCGGAAATTCATTTAAACGCACACCTACAGTAAGCATTTGCTGCACACCATTTTGAGTAGCTGCTAGAATAATTGCATCCAACTCCTTTTCATTTCCTAACCTATTCAAATGACAGTGAGAATCAACCAACATGGGTATTCTCCTTTGCTTCCAACAAAGCTTGCCATTTTATCAATAAATCTTCTAATAATAGCTGCGAATTAACGCTAACTTGACTTAATAATAAATTTCTTTTCTCTTGTGAATAATTAACATATTTACTCAAAAGATAAGGATTTAGTCGCTCACTTAATTTGCATAAAGAGTCAGTAAAATCAATATTTATTATAAAGTTATTGCTACCTGTTAAAGCTAATTGTAATAAATCAGTAAGCCAAGTTAACCAATGATTAAGCACCATTTCTAATGGAAACTCTTGCCATTTTGCAACTATTTCATGAAAGGCTATTCTTCCTTCTTGCCATGCTAACCACTCGGTAAACCACTGTCTGCGATACTCAAACTCTACAGACTCTTTAATTGCTAAAGCTTTAAGCGGTGAACCAAAAGCTAGTTTTAATAATACCTTAACCTCTTTTTTGTCTTCTATCTGCTCTATCAGCCAATGACTTGCTATTGCTTCTGCTGGCACATTAAATTTAATTTTGCTACAACGACTTTGTACCGTAGCTGGTAAGTTATGGGGCTGATTGGAAATTAAAATAATAATAGTATTACCAGCAGGCTCTTCTAATGTTTTCAATAAAGCATTAGCAGCTGCCTTATTCATCGCATCAGCTGGCGACAAGACAATAACTTTATATTTACTTACTTGTGGAGTCTTGGTAACTGACTCAATTAATTCACGAACTTGAGAAATCTTAATAATTTTACCTTCTTCCAGAGGTGTAATTAATTGATAATCAGGATGAGTTTTAGCTTGAAATAACTTACAAGACTGACAATTTAAACAAGCAAATCCCTGATTGTTGATCTTTTCACATAGCAAAATTTGTGATAAGACTGTAGCAAAGTTTAATTTACCCAGGCCTGATAAACCTACTAATAAATAAGCATGTGCAATTTTATTATTCAATAAACTTGCTTTAAAGACTTCCCACTGTTTAATTTGCCAAGGTAAAATAGTTTGCATCATTGTAGTAACGAATCAATTATCTCTGTAAGTTTAGTTTTTACTTGCACAAGGCTTTGGGTTGCATCAATCACTTGAAAACGGTCTGGCTCTGCTTTTGCTCTCACTAAATAACAACCTCGCGCTCGTTCAAAGAACTGTATCTGCTCAAGCTCAATTCGGTCAGCACTCACGCCTCGATGCTTGGCTCTTTGTGCGCCTAGCTTGGCCGGCGCATCTAATAAAATAGTTAAATTTGGCTTTAAATCACCTTGTACCCATTTTTCTAGCGCAGCAATAAACGCTTCGGGCATCCCTCGACCCGCCCCTTGATAGGCAAAACTTGCATCAGTAAAGCGATCACAAAGAATTAATTTATTATCCTTTAACGCTGGTTTAATAACTTGAGCTATATGCTGAGCTCTACTAGCAAACATTAATAATAATTCAGCCTCTTGTGTCATTGTTTCATTATAATGGGCTAACAACAGCTTACGTATTGCTTCTGCAATTTCTGTTCCACCTGGTTCACGAGTAACAAGAAAAGACTTCCCTTTTTCTTGTAAGTAAGCTTGTAAAAAGCCAATTGCTGTTGATTTACCTACTCCTTCTATACCTTCGATTGTAATAAACAATCCTTTATTTTTTTGTTTGTTTTGCTTGATTGATGCTACCATTATTTTGCTTTGCTCCCTGTGTAGGTTCAATTTGATACTTTTGAACCGCCGCGTTTTGTTCTACTAATGTTTTGGAAAATTCATGTCCACCTTCTTCACCTCTAGCCACAAAATATAAATAATCTGTCCGTGCTGGATGTAATGCTGCAAAAATAGCATTACCTCCTGGCATCGCTATGGGGGTAGGCGGCAAACCATAGTTAACATAAGTATTGTACGGACTTTTTATGTGTAAATCATTAGTCGTTAGCTTTCCTTTAAAATTTGGCAAAAGCCCATAAATAATCGTTGAATCAATTTGTAAAGGCATCCAAATTGCCAGTCTCTTGATAATAATACTAGCGATAATTGGCATCTCGGTTGGAATATTAGTTTCTTTTTCAATCATAGAAGCTACGATTAATGCCTGATAGCTTGTTTTATAAGGAAGATTTTGATCTCTTTTTAGCCATTCCTGGTTTAAATAAATCGTCATTACATTATAAGCTCGCTGCAAGATAGCAACATCCGGGGTATTTAAAGTAAAGAAATAAGTATTAGGAAATAATAGCCCCTCAGGAGAAGATTGTGTACTACCTAAAGCATGGGCTATTTGTTTTAAAGATTCTTGTGTTAAAGTATGTTTTACATAAGGATTAGCGGCTAACGCTACTAAAACTTGATAAATATTCCAGCCGTTTACAATGGTAAATTCATGCTGAACTACCTCTCCTCGTAATAGTTTAGTAACGATTATCAAAGGTGTGCTGCCTACTGGGAAAAAGTATTCCCCTGCCTGCAAACGATGTTCTGCATGATGAAGCTTAACTAATAATTTGAAATAAAATTCATTTTTAAGTGAACCCTTGGTTTTTAAGATTTGGATTAAATTGTTAATGGGCTCGCCTGGCTCTAATAGATATATAATGCCTTTTCCAGAAACAATACTTGTAGTTTCAAACTGATGCCACTTAATGAGTAACACTTCAAAAAATATAACGATAAGTAAAAGAAAACTGATGAATGTGGTTTGACGCTTATTCACATTTAATTAAATCTTTTGAAAACTAAACTACCGTTAGTACCACCAAATCCAAAAGAGTTGGAGATACAAACTTGAATAGGCATTTGTTGGGCTGCGTTAGGCACTAAATTAATATCACATCCCTCATCTGGATTATCTAAATTAATAGTAGGAGGTGCTATCTGATCTCTGATTGCCAAAATAGAAAAAATTGCCTCTACTGCACCTGCAGCACCTAATAAATGGCCTGTCATAGATTTAGTTGAACTCACAGCAAGTTGATAAGCATATTGACCAAATGCTGCCTTAATCGCTGCAACCTCATTTTCATCGCCAAGCTTCGTAGAAGTCGCATGAGCATTAATGTATTGAACTTCTGTCAGATTGATACCAGCATCTTCCAAAGCATTAGTCATAGCGAGCTGACCTCCTTCTGCTAAAGGAGCTGTTATATGAAAAGCATCTGCACTCATGCCAAAACCAGCCAACTCTGCATAGATTTTTGCACCACGTTCTTTAGCATGCTCATAAGACTCTAATACTAAAACCCCTGCGCCCTCCCCTAAGACAAAGCCATCTCGATCTTTATCCCAAGGTCGGCTTGCTTTTTCTGGTTCATCATTACGCGTAGAAAGTGCTCGCATCCCACAAAAACCGCCAATACCTAATTGACAAGTCGCCATTTCTGAGCCTCCAGCAATCATTACCTCAGCATCACCATAAGCAATCATTCTTGCCGCTTGCCCAATATTATGAGTTCCTGTTGTACAAGCAGTAACGATACTGATATTAGGCCCTTTGAAACCAAATTTAATAGAAATTTGGCCTGCAGCCATATTAATAATAGTTGCGGGAATAAAAAAAGGAGAAATTTTTCTAGGGCCTACTCTTTTTAAAATCTCTGTACTTTCTTGAATTAAAGGTAATCCCCCAATCCCAGATCCCACCGCAACACCTATACGATGAGCATTTTCACTGGTTACAGATATGCCTGAGTCGGCAATAGCCTGTGAAGCTGCGGCTAGGGCAAAATGAACAAACAGATCACTACGCCTAACCTCTTTAGGATTCATATAAAGTGTAGGATCAAAGTTTTTTACTTTACCACATATTTGAGCAGCAAAGCCTGATACATCACAATGATCGATTTTAGAGATTCCGCTACGCCCAGCTAAGATAGCTTGCCATGATTCTTCGACAGTGTTGCCCATAGGGGATATCATCCCCAAGCCAGTAACAACAATACGCTTATGTTTCAAGCTAACCTCTTCTTCTACGGCTATTAAACAATAAGTTTAACTAGCTTCTTTTATATGAGCATCAATATGATCAACTGCCTCTTGAATTGTAGAAATTTTTTCTGCTTCTTCATCAGGAATTTCTATTTCAAACTCTTCTTCTAAAGCCATAACAAGTTCGACGGTATCAAGAGAATCTGCACCAAGATCGTTGACAAAAGAAGCGCTATTCTTTATGTCTTCTACCTTCAGTCCTAATTGTTCAGCAACAATTTTCTTTACACGCTCTTCAACTGTGCTCATGCAATAACATCCTCTTTTTCTAGTAAAAACAAAGATGTTAGTTTAGTTAAAACACATAAAGTTGCAAGTTTTTTTTATTATTAAACTCGCCTTTTAAGGCATCAACATCCCACCATTAACGTGCAAGGTTTGTCCAGTTATATATCCTGCCATGGGTGAGGCTAAAAAAGCAACACATGAGGCTACTTCCTGTGGCTCGCCTATTCTAGCCATAGGAATATGATTTAAAATTGCTTCTACTTGTTTTTCATTTAAAGCTTTAGTCATATCAGTATCAATAAAGCCAGGTGCCACTACATTAGCAGTAATATTACGCGAAGCTACTTCCTGCGCTAAAGATTTAGTAAATCCTATGATACCTGCCTTGGCAGCAGCATAATTAGCTTGGCCAGGGTTACCAGAAACACCCACTACTGAACTAATATTAATTATTCTACCCCAGCGTGCTTTCAACATGTCGCGAAGACATAATTTTGTAAGCTTAAACGTACTTGATAAGTTAATATTGATTACTTCATCCCACTCATCTTCTTTCATTCGTAGTAGTAAATTATCACGAGTAACAGCCGCGTTATTAATTAAAATACTGATTTCTCCTGAGTTGGTTTTGATTTCTTCTAGTAAATGCGGCATCTTGTCAGGATTGTTTAAATTTAGAACTTTTCCAAAACCTTTTAAACCATTCTTAGTAAAATATTGTGCAATGCTTTCAGCACCTTCTGAACTTGTCGCAGTACCATAAACAGTAGCCCCATGTTCAGCAAGTGCTATAGCAATCGCTTTACCTATTCCCCGACTTGCACCAGTGACTAAAGCATTTTTACCTTGTAAAGACATTAATTCAGCTCCTCTGTACTTAAACTTAGCAACTCTTTTTCATCACTTAATGCAACAGGTTTTATAGTATTTGCAATACGCTTGGTCATGCCAGTTAAGACTTTACCAGGCCCACATTCAGCAATAATTGTAGTATTCATCGCGCCCATTTTTTCTATTATCTCTCGCCATCTCACTGGATTATAAAGCTGTCTAACCAACGCTTGTTTTATTTCTTTACCCAAAGTAACTAGCGCCACATCAACATTATTAATAATAGGAATCTTAGGGTTATTAAAATTAATTTTCATTAATAATGCCTCCATCTTTTCTGCAGCTGAATACATTAATAAACAATGAGAAGGTACACTAATAGGTAATTTAATTGCTTTGCCGCCACTTGTTTTAGCCAGCGCAATCGCTCTATCAATACCTTCAACATGGCCAGCTATAACAATTTGCCCCAAGGTATTAAAATTAGCTGGTGCAACAACTTGACCTTCTGCAACTTGCTGACAAATCTCTATCACCTTTTGATCTGATAATGATAAAATCGCTGCCATAGCACCAGTTCCTTCTTCTACAGCCTCTTGCATAAATAAAGCTCTTTGAGCAACCAATGCAACAGCTGTTTCAAAGTCAATGACCTCACTAGCTACTAATGCAGTATATTCCCCTAAACTATGCCCAGCTAAAAGATTTGGAACCTTTCCACCTTTTGCAAGCCAAACTGTCCATAAAGCAATACTAGCAACCAACAAAGCGGGCTGAGTATAAAGAGTTTGATTTAGTTTTTCTTCTGGATCTGTTAAAACAATTTCCAATAAATCATAATCCAAAATATGACTAGCTTTGGTAAACAGTGTTCCAACCTGCTCATTGTTTTTAATAAGCTCACTTAACATTCCTACTTTCTGCGAGCCTTGGCCGGGGAAAACAAATGCTAATTTATGACTCATCAATATACCCTTATTATTGACTAGGTTTTATTTTAAAATTTTAATAGCACACTGCCCCAAGTTAATCCGCCACCAAATGCTTCAAACAACAATGTCTGACCTGGTTTAATTTTTCCACACTTAACAGCTTCATGTAAAGCAAGTGGGATAGAAGCACTGGAAGTATTTGCATGTTTATCGACTGTTACAATTACTTTTGATTCAGAAATTTTTAAACGATTAATAATCATACTAATAATTCTAGAATTAGCTTGATGCGGAACAATCCAATCAATATCCACCAAAGTCATATTAGCTTGATGAAGAATTTCTAGAACTGCGCTGGCCAAACGTTCAACTGCCAATCGAAATACTTCCTTGCCCTGCATTTTTATAAACATAGTTTCAGCTTCTATTTGTGCAGAAGCTTTAATACCACTTGGTAAATATAGAATCTCTGCTTGTGTTCCATCAGAATAGAGCTTGCTTGCAATAATTCCTGGTATTGAGCTTGCACTAAGGATTACCGCACCTGCACCATCACCAAATAAAACACAGGTTGTTCTGTCTTCCCAATTGATAACTCGTGACATAGCCTCGCTGCCAACAACCAAAACATGCTTAGCTGAGCCGGCTTGAATAAATTTTTCAGCAACCGTAAGCGCATAGACAAAACCTGAACAAGCTGCACTAATATCAAAAGCAAAAGCATTATCAGCCTTAAGTTGTTTTTGTAATAAACAGGCACTACTTGGAAAAAGATATTCAGAAGAACAGGTTGCAATAATAATTAAATCTAATTTATCTGCTGTAATAGAGGCATTTTGTAAGGCCTGCCTTGCAGCTTTTTCTGCCATACTCACTACGGTATCTTGCGGGTTAGCAATATGCCGTGTTTTTATACCAGAACGTTCGACAATCCATTCATTAGTGGTATCAATTATTTTTTCTAGATCATAATTAGTTAATAGTCGTTCTGGTAAAAAACTTCCAAGACCAGTAATTTTTGCATAAGTCATGCATCCTCACTTTGCTTAAGCAATTTAGCAACTTCATCACTAATTAATTTTGGCACATTATATTCAATTTCCAACATAGCTCTTTCAATTGCTCGCATAAATCCCGAAACAGTTGTGCCGCCATGGCTTTTTATTACACTGCCACGCAAGCCAACAAAACTTGCGCCATTATAATTAGCAGGATTGATATCAACCCGTACTATTTTAAAAACGGGAGCAGCAATCAGCGCTAATAATTTTGTCCAGATATTCTTTTTTACTGCTTTATAAATCACGCTACGAATAAAATTGGCAAGTCCCTCAATGGATTTCAAAGCCACATTACCTGCAAATCCATCACAAACTATCACATCGGCCATATCAGAAAAAATATCATTTCCTTCAACATAGCCTATATAATTTATCTCTGAATTAGCGTGCAACATAACAGCTGCAGCCTTGATTTCTTCGTGGCCTTTTATTTCTTCTTCACCAATATTCAATAAAGCAACTCTAGGGCTTTTTATCCCCTCAATTGCTTTAGTCAGCACTGAACCCATTACTGCAAATTGAAACAAATGTTCCTCAGTTGCTTTAATGTTAGCACCTAAATCAAGCATGCGTACATAGCCTTCTTTATTACGTGCAGGTAACATACCAATGATAGCGGGTCGATCAATGCCGGGTAAGGTTTTTAAAACAAAGCGGGCTGTTGCAAGCAAAGCCCCTGTATTGCCAGCACTAACACAAGCTTGCGCAATATTCTCTTTAACTAAATTAATGGCTACTCGCATAGAAGAATCTTTTTTAAATCGTAAAGCAGTTGCCGGTGGTTCGTCCATCCCCACTATCTCTTCTGCATGAACTACTGTAATTCGATCATGGCTTTTCGCGCGACGACGCTGTAATTTTTTATTAATTACAGATTGTTGGCCAACTAAGATTAAATTAAGATTGGGATATTTTTTAAGCATCTCAATTGCTGCAGGCACAACAATATCAGCGCCTCTATCCCCTCCCATCGCATCCAATGCAATAGTTATCTCTTTCAAGACTTATTTACTCTTCATCATTCTCTAAATCAGCAGTTTTAACTATTTGTTTACCGCGATAATAACCACTTGCCGAAATATGATGACGCCGGTGTTTTTCTCCAGTCGTACTATCAACAGAAATAGCAACGCTAGTTAATGAATCATGCGCGCGACGCATTCCTCTTCTTGCTCTGGATTTACGACTTTTCTGTACAGCCATGATATAAGCTCCTATTCAATACTTTTTTTAAGGTTTGCAAGTTTAGCAAATGGTTTTCTAGTTGTCTCTTCTGAATTTAAATTTTGTTCACCAAATTGCCAAGAATTTGCTTTTATTTTACATGCTACCTGTGGGTGTATCCCGATGGTAGGTATGCACAATAAAAGCTCATCCTCAACTAATGAACTTAAATCAATCAACTCATCTGTAACAATTAAAGCTTCATAAGAAGCTGGTAATTCCTCAACCAATGTTTCGTTTTTTAATAATCCTAATGTAACACTTGTCTCAATTTTGAGATCAAAAGGTTGTAAGCAGCGCTGACAAGTAAGGGGTAAAATACTTTTAAACTCTGCTTTGATTACCTCAATACCTTGCTCAACAAATCCTTTTAATTCAACCTCAACCAACCCCTCAAGCTCTTCTACTTGACAGGCTTCTTGCAAGCGCTGCATTTTGCCTAAAGCCAGTTCTCCTTTTAAAAACAATCTACTTTGAGCAAATTTAAAAGGATCAATAGTTTTAGGTAGTTGCCTGTTAATCATAAGGCGAGAATTGTAGCCCGACTGCTTGAATTGTCAAAGGATTTTTGTCTTATTTCAGAGGCTTATAACATAAAAATCAAGTTTAAGTCGTTGCTAACCAAACTGGTAGCTCGGTAATATTATTAATGATATGTTTCACATTCGGTAGCTGTAGACGCTTGGTATCATGAGCACCATAACTAACTCCTAAGCCATCTATTTGGGCATTGGCAGCCATTTGCATATCATATTCTGTATCCCCTATCATTAAAGTCTGCTCAACTACCATACCTGTCTGATATAAAATGTTATAGAGCATGGCTGGATTAGGTTTTGAAGCCGCCTGATCAGCACTTTGAGTCATAAAAAAAGTATTTTTTAAATCAAGTATTTCCAAATCTTTTTTGAGATAATTACTATCTTTACTAGTAGCAATTGTCAATAAATACCCTTGCTCTTTTAATTTTACTAAGGTTTCTTTTACTCCCGTAAATAAGGTGGGAATCTCAGCTTCCGTGACAAGAAATTCCCTATAAGCTTTGATTAAATTAGCTTTTTTCATTGGAGTTAACCCTGGAAAACCGTGACTTAGTGCTTCATCAACGCTTAATCCAATAAACTGCTTAATGGTTTCTGCCTGAGGTATAGAAAGCCCTATTGCAACTGCAGCTTTTTGAACACATTTTACAATAAGCTCTGAAGAGTCATATAAAGTTCCATCCCAATCAAATACTAATAACTGATATTTCATGTTACTTCTCCAAATTCTGTAAAACCCGCTGCAAATCAATCTCTAATGGCGCTTGTATTAAAAAAGTTTTCCCTAAAGAAACTAAAGAAAATTCCAGTCTTGCAGCATGTAAAAATAACCTTTTTAAACCAATATGATGCATAAGTTTATTAAAGTCTTTATCGCCATATTTCTCATCTCCTGCCAAAGGATGCTGAGACTCTGCTGCATGGACTCTGATTTGATGAGTTCTACCTGTTTTAAGTGAAACCTCCATTAATGAAACAACACCAAAATTTTGAATAACTTTAAAATCAGTAATTGCTTCTTTTCCTGTTTCAACCACTTTGACCATTCGTTCACCAGACTGATTGATATTTTTATATAAGGGCAAAGAAACACGACAAGCCTCTGTTTTCCATCTACCTTTAGTGAGCGCCCAATAAATTTTCTTAATTTTATTACTACGAAATAAGTTCTGTAATTCAAGCAAAATGGTTCTATTTTTAGCAATCAATAAACAGCCGGATGTATCTCTATCTAGGCGATGTGCTAACTGCAAAAATTTTTGTTCTGGAAAAGTTTGTTGTAAAACCTCTATTACCCCATAGGCAATTCCACTACCGCTATGGGCTGCAAGCCCAGCAGGTTTATTAATGGCCAACAAGTGCTCATCTTCATAGATAATACGTTGCTTTAATAAATTGACCCAACGAATATCTGGTTTTAATTGAATTTTTTCAGCTTGTCTAAAGGGTGGAATACGCAACATATCGCCACTCTGCAATTTTTGTTCAGGTTTACAACGCTTTTTATTAACTCTAATATTACCTGTTCTAATATTTTTATAAATAAGGGACTTAGGTACGCTTTTAAAAGCTGTAAATAAAAAATTATCTAGTCTTTGACCATGTGCATTTTCAGAAACAGTTAGCATTTGTACTGATGGCTTAGAAATGACCATTTCATCATCTACTTATTTTAATTTGTCTATAATTTAATCAAAACTTAACAATCTTTAAAAAGTAAAGAAAAAGAAAGAAATCAATTAGATAAATAATTCCTGAAAAGTGTACTTTCAAATTGCCTCTACTGCAAATTGTTGTTATATTTTCCATACTTATAGCTGAGAGGATTAAAGAACCATCTCATAAAAGCTAAGTTAAAGACCTGATGTATTAGCGATTTGAATTTAAGTTTTCCTCCTAAAGATCAGGCATAGTAGTTAAAAGGAATTATTCAGCACTTTGGCACTAACTTTTTAACAGATAGGAAGCCGATAAATTTGAGACTGAATAATTGTATTTAAATTTTTTAATAATCTGGCGCAACTATATATCGCTAGTAACAGTTTTTGATGAATAAAGTTTTGTAATTTGTGAAACTGGTATGGAAAATAAATTAAATTTAGTATTATGAGTAACTTATGAAAAATAAAATTACTATTTTAATGCTAACTGAACATACTAAACAAAAACTAGAATAACTAGTGGCTAGTTACGCCCTAAATATGGGCAATAAAAAATGTCAACAATGTTATTTAATACCACGCATACTGAAGAATTGCGTGTCGTCGTTATCAATAAAAATCAACTTCAAGATTTATTACTAGAACAACCTGGCAAAGAGCAAAAAAAGGCAAATATCTATATGGGTCGTATTACCCGTATAGAGCCAAGCCTTGAAGCTGCTTTTGTCGATTATGGTCAGGAACGTCATGGTTTTCTACCCTTAAAGGAAATCGCTCCCTATTACTACCCGTCTCATATTGATCCTAATTCACACGCCAACATCAAAGATGTATTAAAAGAAGGTCAAGAAATTTTAATTCAGGTAGACAAAGAAGAGCGCGGTAATAAAGGGGCAGCCTTAAGTTCAGTAATCAGTTTAGCAGGTAGCTATTTAGTTCTTATGCCAAACAACCCTCGTGCTGGTGGTATTTCAAGACGTATTGAGGGTGAAAATCGAACAGAATTAAAAGAAACACTTAACCAGCTTCAAATACCTGAAGGCATGGGTGTTATTATTCGTACCGCCGGAATAGGTAAATCTGTTGAAGATCTACAATGGGATCTAAATTATCTAATTGCTCTTTGGGAGGCTATTCAAAAAGCTTGCACTAGTGGAACTGTTCCTTTTTTAGTCTATCAAGAAAGCGATATTATTTTTAGAGCTATTCGTGATTATTTAAGACCCGAGATCGATGAGATTATTGTTGATAATGAAGAAACCTATCACAAAATTCGCAAACATATTTCTTGGTTACACCCTGAGTTTGTAAGCCACGTTAATCTCTATACCAGCAATATACCACTTTTTGTGCGCTACCAAGTTGAAAGTCAAATCGATTTAGTTTTTCAACGTGAAATTAGCCTGCCCTCTGGTGGGTCTATTATTATTGATAGAACTGAAGCCTTAATTTCTATTGATATTAACTCAGCCCGCTCAACCAGAGGCATAGATATTGAAGAAACTGCTCTTAATACTAACCTTGAAGCAGCTGATGAAATTGCTAGACAGTTAAGGCTTCGAGACCTTGGTGGTTTAATTGTTATTGATTTTATTGACATGACTCCTATTCGTCATCAACGAGCGGTAGAAGACAGGTTAAGTCAAGTATTAAGTCATGACCGGGCTAGAATTCAAATTGGTCGCATTTCAAGATTTGGGCTCCTTGAAATGTCAAGACAACGTTTACGCTCATCTGTGGGTGAAACAACTCAAGAAGTTTGTCCAAGATGCCATGGTCGTGGTGCAATTCGCAGTGTTGAATCCCTAACTATTTCAGTTATGCGATTAATTGAAGAATATGCCGTGAAAGAACATGCGCACAAAATTTATGTACAGGTTCCTGTTGAAGTAGCTAGCTATCTCCTTAATGAAAAACGCACAGATATTTCTGTCTTAGAAAAATTACATAATATTGTAATTTTTGTAATGCCTAACCCGCATATGGAAACGCCGGCTGTTGAGATTAGCAGTATTAAAGCTTCTGATCAAAAATCACAACTACCTAGCCACAAACTTATTACTAAGCCGGAAGAAAAAGATCTTACTTCAACTTTAAGAAAATCTGAAGATGAAGTAAAAGATACTCCTGCCGTCAAAGATTTTATTCCTGAACAGCCTGCTCCACAAACCGTTGTCAGTAAACCAAAAGTTGGCTTTTTAACAAAATTAATTAAACAATTTTTTAGTGCTAGACCTGAAAAACAAACGCCACCACAAAAACAATCAAGACCACATCATACTAACCGACAAGACTATCGACAAGATCGCAATGATAGATCAAAACGTGACAGACAAAGAGGTGGGGCACCACGCCGCAACCGTCAGCAGTCTAATCAAAATAGACGTCAACAAACTGGTGGCTCACGTCATGATAGCTCTCGCTATGAAGGATCTCGTGATCGCGATCAAAATCGTAATCGTAACCGTAGAGATTTTGATCAAAAACATCATAGAGATAGAGATCATTCGTCTAATCAGCACGAAACAGTCCCCTCTTCTATTGAACAAGAAAAAAGATTTGTTGAGATACCAAATCCTATTACTCAACAAGCTATACCAAAACATAAACAGCCAGAAAGTGTTGTACAGACACCTAATATTTCTGAACAATCTTCTTATCCTGTTAAGCAATATGGTAACAAGGAAAACAACGGTCTTTATCAGCAGGTAGAAACGAGCCATAAAGCAGAGACAACACCTGTCTCTCAACCCATACAAAAAAGAGTTAAGCCTGAACCCCGTAAACCTACTGCTAAAAGCTATGAGCAATTAGATATGGTTGAAACTAAGTTTAAAGACTCCTCACAATCAAGCAAAGACTGATCAATATACCTAGACTTTTATACGCAAAGTTGACTTTTTATTAAGTTAAGCTTTGCGTATAAACTATTTAATTCTTTGCAGCATTTGCCATGCTTTACTTAAGTCTTCTTGGGTATCAATACCAATCCCTGGCGCTTCTTTGGCAATCTCAATATGAATTTTTTCTCCATACCATAGAACTCGCAACTGTTCTAAAGCCTCAAGTTTTTCCCAGGGCGTAGTTGGCCATTGAGCATATTGTTTTATAAAATTTGCCCTAAAAGCATAAATTCCTATATGTCGGTAATAACAATATTCTTTAGGTAGAGTTTTATCAACTGATTTAAAGCCATCTCTAAACCAAGGAATCACTGCTCGACTAAAATAAGTCGCTAATCCTTGTTCATTAAAAATTACTTTCACATTATTAGGATTAAAAATTTCTTCCTGGTTATGCATCACTTCACAGAGAGTTGCCATATTTACGTGATTTGGCCACTGTGCCACTAAATTTTTAACAAGCTGTTGAATTAAAATAGGGGGTAAAAAAGGCTCATCACCCTGTAAATTAACTACTATATCATCTGCTTCTAAATTAAGTTTAGCTACGCATTCAGCGATTCTTTCAGTTCCTGACTGATGAGAGCTGGCAGTCATCATAACTTTAGCATTAAACTTTTCTGCTACTGCTTTAATACGTTGGTCATCCGTAGCAATAATTACTTCATCACACTTTGCTTTGATTGCCTGCTCATAAGTGTGTTGAAGTACTGGTTTTCCAGCTAAATCACACAGCAGCTTGCCAGCCAGCCTGGTTGAATGATATCTAGCTGGAATAAAAATATAAACCCTCATCGATTCAGCTCTTCTAAAGACAACTTTCTAGCTTCTTCAGGAAGCATCACTGGAATATCATCACGAATTACATAAGCAAGCTTATCTGCTCTACAAATTAACTCCTGTTGTTCTTGTTTATAAATTAATCGGCCTTTACAAATAGGACAAACTAATATTTCTAATAATTTACCGTCCATAGAGGTCTCCTCAAGCTTAATTGCTGCAATGGTATCATAAACTAGGTTAAATCCTACTTTTGCCCATTAGAAATACTTAAAACTTTGTTTAAAAAAGTAAAAAATCATCTAAAATAGAGAGTAAGGATAATAATTAATGAATACGATGTTCAGTTTTTAAACACAGGGGTTTATAGTATGATGCGAGTTCTGTTAGTTGAAGATGATGACTTATTAGGAGATGGAGTAACCGCTGGATTAAAGCAATATGGTTACACTGTTGATTGGCTAAAGGACGGTCTTTCTGCAGAACAAGCCCTTAAAACAGAAGTTTTTGATGCAATCATTCTTGACATTGGTTTGCCCAAAAAAACAGGTTTGGAATTACTAGAAAGTATTCGCAACCAAGGAAATGTTACCCCTGTTTTAATTTTAACTGCCCGTGAAACTGTAGAAGATAGAATTAAAGGCTTAGATAGCGGTGCAGACGATTATTTAGTTAAACCCTTTGATCTTGATGAATTATGTGCACGGCTACGAGCTTTACAACGCCGTTTATCGTCACGTGCAACTCCTATTATTGAGCATGCTGGAATTAAGCTTGACCCAGCTTCTCATACAGTAACCTTCAATAACGAAGAAGTAAATCTTTCAAGACGAGAGTTTGCTTTACTCAATAAGTTATTAGAAAACGCTGGCCGTGTACTATCTCGCGAATACCTCACTCAAACACTTTATGGTTGGGATGATGATGTAGACAGTAACGCACTAGAAGTTCATATCCATAATCTACGAAAAAAATTTGGTACAGATTTAATTAGAACTATTCGAGGCGTTGGCTACATGGCTAACGAGTCCAATAGCAACAACGAAAATAAATGAACCATTCAATAAAGCGTTTCTTACTTTTTTACTTGTTGTTAAGTATCACACTAACCTCCTCTTTAACAACAATCGGTAACTATTTTTTAGATAATCGAACTCTACAACGCCATTTTGATGGTCAACTAACTCAAACGGTTTATTTTATTCGTGCATTAATTAGCTCTAATCCAACCCCTGCTTATTTACAACGATTACAAGAAAGCATTTCCGGTTTTACAACTAAAAATAAAAAAGGCCCTGTTCAACCTTTTCCTTTTGGAATTGACCGCATGCAATTTAGGGTATGGAATACTAACGGTCATTTATTATTACAAACACCACTGGCCCCAGACTTTGACATTCATAATCATAAACTTAACTATGGTTTCAGTACTATTACCATTGGTAAATCTACTTGGCGCGTGCTTTTAGCGCCAGCTAATTCTCAAAGTAAGTTTATCATTTTCATTGCCGAACATTATGAAGTTCGTTCTAGTCTTGCCCATGAATTAACATGGGGAAATCTTTTTATGTTGTTATGGAGTTATCCATTATTTGGCTTATTAATATGGCTTTCTATCGATAGGGGTTTATCAAGTTTAAGACGAATTACCACTAATATATCAACCCGTCATACTACCAACTTTGATACCGTGGACATTAGTGATGTACCACTAGAAGTTAAACCTATGGTTGAAGCACTCAATAAATTGTTTTTACGATTACATGAAACTTTTGAACGCAATAAAAGATTTTCTGCTGATGCGGCTCACGAACTTAGAACCCCTTTAGCTGCTTTAAGAACCCAGGCACAAGTCGCTTTACGAGCTCCAAATGATCAGGAACGAAAACTAGGTTTAACTAATGTAATTCTTGGTGTGGATCGTTGTACTCATATAGTACAGCAATTATTAACTTTAAGCAGACTAGCACCAGAAGCTGCTTTATCAGATATTAAAAGCTTTAATCTGTCAGTACTAGCTGCGGAAATAATAGCCCAACTAGCACCTGATGCTATTAAAAAGAATATTGATATTGAACTGACTCAAGAAACTAAACACGATATTTATTTACTAGGTAATGAAACGACTATCGGAATTTTAATTAGAAATTTAGCTGATAATGCAATTCGTTATACTCCTGAAAATGGTTCTGTAGTTGTAGGCCTAACAGAAGATGCTAACCAAACCACGATTTCTATCACCGATTCAGGCCCTGGTATACCCAAAGAATTACGTACTCGAGTATTTGAACGTTTTTATCGAGTATTAGGCACTAAAGCTTCAGGAAGCGGCCTAGGGCTTGCGATTGTGCAACAAATTTCAGAATTACATGATGCTCATATTTCTTTAGGCGCGCCTACCAACGGTAAAGGACTTGAAATTAAGGTGATTTTTCCTCATAAACAGTTTGATGAAGGTACTTATTGTGCAATTGAACCTTTATAATAAAGTCTTTAATTTAATATTTTATTTTTCAATATAAAGATCTGGAAATAAAGGAACACCCAGTTTAACTGCATATTGATCAAGATCTAAGATCCCTGCTCTTTTCAATATATCTTCATCTATAAAAAAGTTTCCCGTGAACTCTTTACTGTTTAATTTTAAAATTTCATAAGCAGCATCAGCAACAATAGCTGGCGTACGGCTTGCTTGATAAATTTGTTTTGGAAAATTTACCGCGATAGCTGCGGTAGCAATAGTGGTTTTCGGCCATAAAGAATTCACGGCAATACCTGCTTTTTTAAACTCTTCAGCCATCCCTAAAGTACACATACTCATACCATATTTAGACATAGTATAAGCTAGGTGCTCTTTAAACCATTTTGGTTTCATGCTAATGGGAGGCGATAAATTTAAAATATGTGGATTTTCAGATTTCATTAAAGAAGGTAAACATGCTTGGGAACAAGCAAACGTCGCACGCATATTTACAGACATCATTAAATCAAAACGTTTCATAGGCGTTTGTAAGGTAGGCGTTAAACTTATTGCACTAGCATTATTAATTAGAATATCTATACCACCAAACTGATCTATTGTTTCTTGAACAGCTGCCTGAATAGCAGCTTCGTCTCTCACATCTACTTGAATAGGTAATGCTTTATACCCTAAATCCTCAATTTCTTTAGCTACAGTATAAATTGTTCCTGGTAAACTAGGATGCGGCTCTGCTGTTTTAGCTGCAATGACGATATTAGCGCCTGCTTGTGCTAATTTTAAAGCAATTTCTCGACCAATTCCTCTACTTGCACCAGTGATAAATACTGTTTTGTTTAAGAAATGCTCTGTCATACAATATACCTCTTGACTCTTTTTAATCCGTTAATGAAATTGCCTTACTATAGCGATAAGAATAATTGATCTCAAGTATATATTTTATTTAGTTTCAAAAAATACTTATTATGATTAGCAAATTTTTTCTAGAATAATATTGCCAATTGAATAACCAGCACCAAAAGAGCAAAGAACTCCTATGTCTCCTATTTTAAGGTCTTCATTGTATTTATGAAAAGCAATAATACAACCAGGTGAACTTGTATTGGCATAATCATTTAAAATACTTGGCACAAGCCTTTCGTCAGAGAAGTTGCCTAATAATTTTTCAGTTACTAAGCGATTGATATTAGCATTTGCTTGATGCAACCAAAATCGTTTAATCTCCTTGACGGCAATGTTATTTTCAGCCAAATGATTAGCAATAAGTTCAGCAACCATGGGAATAATTTCTTTAAAAACCTTTCTACCCTGTTGCATAAAAAAATAATCTTTATTAAAAATATTGCTTGGTTGTTTAAAAACCTCTGACTCAGTTTTAGTTAAAAATCCAAAATTATTGCGAATGTTATTAGAAAACTCTGTCTTAGTTTTCGTTGCAATAATTTTATATGCACTAGAGCTCTTACAAGTTTGTCCGGTTTCAATAATAACAGCCGTACAGACATCCCCAAAAATAAAATGGCTATCTCTATCTTTAAAATTTAAGTGTGCACTACAAATTTCTGGCATTACTATCATAACTCGTTTTGCAATATCACTCTTAATAGTCGAATACGCTGTCTGTATTGCAAAAGTCGCTGAAGAGCAAGCAACGTTCATATCAAAAGCAAACCCACTAATCCCTAATTCTTTTTGAACTTCAATCGCTATGGCAGGATAAGGTCTTTGCAAATTTGAACAAGCTACTATGACTGCATCAATTTCATTTGCAGCTAGATTGGCTCTTATTAAAGCTTCTTTTGCAGCACAAACCGCCATCTCTGCTTGTAAAGATAATTCACTATCTGCACGCTTAGCTAAAATTGGCTGCATTATTTTAATATCCAAAATACTGGCTTTATTCATTACATAACGATTTTTTATACCTGAAGCCTTGAAAATAAACTCCTCATCTGATTCTTTTAAAGCTTCTATTTCATTATTGGCAATTGCCTGTGCATGAGTTGCGTTAAATTCAGCCACATAGTGATTAAAAGAAGAAACTAATTCGGTATTTGTTATAGACTCTGGAGGAGTAAATAAACCTGTTCCAGTAATAAGAATTTCATTCATTGTTCCACTCTTTTTTAGCTCTATTTTGATTGATAAATAGTCAGGCTTAATGATCGAACGGCTCATCGTAACAAGGTAAATCTAAATCAGCAAGCTTTTATTCAAAGGCAGAAACATCACCTTTTCCTTTTCGTATTATAACTGGCGTATCATTATAAAAATCTATAACACTCGTTAAAGATCTACTCCCAATTCCTCCATCAATAATAAGATCAACCCGCCCTTTAAGTCGCTGATAAATTAATTGGGGTTCCGCTAGAGGCTCTTTCTCATTGGATAGAATTAATGAAGTACTTAATAAAGGCTCACCTAATTCTATCAATAGTTGCTGCACAATTTCATTGTCAGGAATACGTAAACCTATTGATTTTCGTTTTGGATGTAATAGACGTTTGGGTACCTCATGAGTTGCTTTCAATAAAAAAGTATAAGGACCGGGAACATGCGCTTTTAATTGTCGAAAAACAGCCGTATCAGTAACTCGGGCATAGGTACCTAATTCTGACAAACTCTGGCAAATTAAAGTTAAGTAGTGTTTTTCATCAAGTTGACGAATTAGTTTAATTCTAGAAATAGCTTCTTTATTGCCTATACTGCAACCTAAAGCATAAGTTGAATCCGTAGGATAAACAATGACGCCACCTTGCTTTAAAACCAAAACAACTTCTTGCAGCAGTCGTTTTTGAGGATTATCAGGATGAATAGATAAAAATTTTGTCATATTTAGCCTCTAATAGCATTAAACCTGTATAATAACTAGATTAATAAATAAATTTTTTATAAAGTATGCATTAATTTGTCAGGAAGGTTAATACACCATGCAATTATTTTATGATTTTATTCCTATTATTGTCTTCTTTGTAGCCTATAAGCTATGGGGAATTTATGTAGCTACTGCAACAGCCATCATTGCTTCTTTAATTCAGGTGTTAAATTATCGATGGCGCTATAAAAAATTTGAAAAAATGCAGGTTATTACCTTAGCTATTATTATAGTTTTTGGTGGTGCTACTTTAATTCTTCATAACCCTATTTTCATAAAATGGAAGCCCACTATTCTTAATTGGGCCTTTGGGATTATTTTCTTAATAAGTCATTTTTTTGGTAAAAAACCAATAATTCGTTATATGATGGAGGCTAAAGTAAATTTACCAACTATTGTTTGGAGTCGTTTAAATCTTAGCTGGGTTGTTTTTTTCTTAACAATGGGCTTTATAAATTTATTTATCATTTATAACTTTAGTACAGAAGTTTGGGTTTATTTTAAATTATTTGGTATGCTTGGTTTAACCTTAGCTTTTGTCGTTATTCAAGCGGTTTATTTAGCGCGGCACGTTTCACCTGATCAAGTTAAGCTATAATGATGCATAATACGAAACGCATTGATTTAATACGTCAAAAATTACAAAATGCACTAAACCCAACCTTACTAGAAATTGCTGATGAAAGCTATTTACACAAAGGGCATATAGGTGCCAAATCAGGTGCAGGACATTTTGCCTTAACTATTACGGCCTCTCAATTAAATAACCTTTCAAAAGTTGCAGCTCATCAGCTGATTTATTCTGCTTTAGCAGATATGATCCCTACAGAAATTCATGCTCTAAAAATTAAGATTCAATCTTGAGGGTAGACTATGATTATTTGTCCTTGTGGTTCAAATAAAACATACGATCAATGCTGTGGCCCCTATATTACAAATCTTAAATCCGCACCCACTCCTGAAAGCCTAATGCGTTCACGTTATACAGCCTATACACAAGCAAACATTGACTATATTCAACGAACCATGCAAGGTAAGGCAGCGTTAAACTATAATCCAGAGGCTGCAAAAGTCTGGGCAAAAAACGCTCTATGGTTGGGACTTACCGTTATTGCTGCGCCAGAATTGACAACTCCAACCTTAGGGTGTGTTGAATTTTTTGCTAGATATCAACTACAAAAGCAGAAGTTTTTTATTCATGAAATAAGTGAATTTCACTTGCTCAATAATTGTTGGTATTATGTAAATGGGCAACAACAAACCCCTTTACGTAATAGTTTATGTCCTTGCCAATCTGGCAAAAAACTTAAGCATTGTTGTGGCAAGTAAAAAAAGGATATTTAATGAAACAAAAAACCATTGTTTTAACTGGCGGTGGCAGTGCTGGGCACGTTACTCCTAATATTGCACTAATTGAAAAACTTCGTGAGCAAAGCTGGCAAACTATTTATATAGGCAGCAAAGCTGGAATTGAACACCAATTAATTAAGCCTTTAGACATTGATTATTATTCAATTCCTGTCGGCAAACTAAGACGATATTTTAGTTGGCAAAATTTTCTTGATCCCTTTAAAGTTGGTTTAGGTATAGTAAAATGCTGTTATCTTTGTTTTAAATTAAAACCACAGGTTGTCTTTTCAAAAGGAGGATTTGTTGCCTTACCTGTCGTGATAGGTGCATGGGTAAATAAAATACCTATAATTGTCCACGAATCGGATTTAACACCGGGATTGGCTAATAAGCTTTGTTTTCCTTTTGCAAAAATAATTTGTATAACCTTTGCTGAAACTAAAAGTTACCTAAAATATCCTCAAAAAGCTGTCTTAACAGGTAGTCCCATACGCCCGCATCTACTCCAAGGTGATAAGCAGCGTGGCCTTACCTTTGCTAAGCTTTCTACAGACAAACCTGTTTTACTAATTATCTGCGGAAGTTTAGGCTCTAAATTAATTAATGAAATTATTCGATCTGCCTTAAATGAGTTATTAAAATACTTTGCTATTATTCATATTTGTGGCAAAGGTAACATAGATCAATCCTTAAATAATAACTCGAACTATCGTCAGTACGAATATATTAGTGATGAATTAGGAGATATTTTTGCCTGTAGCGATCTTGTTATTTCTAGATCTGGTGCTAATACTTTATATGAATTACTAACATTACAGAAACCACATATCTTAATTCCACTCTCTAAATTGGCGAGTCGAGGAGATCAAATTGTTAATGCAAACTATTTTAAAAAAATAGGCATGAGTATAGTATTGACTGAAGAAAACTTAAATCCTCAAACGTTACTTGAGACTGTCAATAACACCTACATGAATTTAGGCACTATTCAAAATAAACTTAAAGAATTTAAAAATTTAGACTCTATTAATATTATTTATCAAACTCTCACTAATCTTGTTAAATACTATTAATGTTTATAGTTTAGTACACTTTATTTATTACTAGGCATCACTTTCGGTAATAATACGCTTCAAATAAGGAACTAACAGTGCTGCAATACAGCCAACGACCACTGTTATGCCACCGAATAAAGCAAAAGCATGACTATAAAGCTGATCAGTCACAATAGGTAAGTTAGACTGTGGAGAACTTGTCATATCAGCCATATATTGCGACAAGGCGCCTGCAACTCCTGTAGCCAATTGCCAAATTCCCATCATCAGGCCTTCAAATTTCGGCGGCACTAATTCTCCTACCATTGCATAACCAATAGGTCCTACAAATAACTCACCAAAGGTTTGCAAAAAATAACTCAAGACTATCCACCAAGAACTAATATAACCTGCTTGATTATGAGTAGAAATGGCCAATATCAAAACTAAGTAGCCAAGCCCCATAAAAGTAACCCCTAAAGCAAATTTTCCTGGTGTTGAAAAATTTTTACCACGTTGATTCATCGACATCCAAAATAAAGTTAACAGTGGACCTAGGGTAATAATAAACAATGGATTAAGCGCAGAGTAAGAAGCCGCTGGAATAACATAAGAAAAAAACTGACGGTTAACATTGTCAGCAATAAAAATAGTTAACGCTGAAGGTGCAATACTATAAAGCGACCAAAACGCTACAGAAATAATCGTCAATATTAAAAAGGCCATTAGCTTTTTTCGGGAGTGTGTCGATTCTTGCCTAGCAATATAGATAACTAATGCGACACTAAATAGTCCTAATACTAACATTAAAATATTACTTAAATTTGCAAAATTTAATAAGGCTGCCGTTAAAGGAATTGAAACTAAAATCAAAAAAACACCCGTTATTTTAGAACTATGAGATCTTATAATTTTTCCTGGAGTTGCTTTAACATCATACTTTCTACTAAATCTATCCTGATAGATTAAAAAAACAATTAAAGTTAAAAATGTAAAGATGCCGCCAATAATAAACGTTGCGCCGTAGCCTAGATCATTTGCTAAGTAGCCTGATAAAGCTGCCGCAAAAAAACTTCCTACATTCATACCTATATAGGCAAGGGTAAATCCGCTATCACGTCTTGGGTCATTACTACCAAAAATACGCCCTAACAAAACAAACATGCAAGGCACCATAATACCTGTTGCAATAGTAAAAAAAGCAAGCCCCCAATAAAGTGCCATAACACTGGGGATACCCATGATAAACAGCCCTAATCCTGCCAAAACAATACTGAGAATAACTGCATGACGATACCCTAAATATTTTTCTCCCAAATACCCACCAAAAACTGAGGTTGCAAAAACTAAGGCGTTATAAGCCGCAGAAAGCGCATAGGCCTTGTCATCTGACATACCTAGCTGCCTAGTACAATATAAAACAAGCAGAGACAGGATTAAGCTAAAACCAACCATGCTAAGCAATTGTAAAAATGACATGATAAATACCCCAGCAGGATATTTATTTTGATTCATTGCTACAGATATGCTTTTTTTAGTCATTATTTTTCCTAATGCATTAATATTTAGCACTTTTTTACATAACTAGAGAAAATCTACTGCAGGATTAATTTTATATGCTCAGCAGCATATATTTGGAGCAATTTTGATCATCAACTAATTTCTTGTACTAATTCTTATCGAAAAGATAATATTGTTTAATAGTGATTGCAAGTCCTTGTTTAATTATTATTGCAGACAGAATCATTCTCCTTTACTCTTACTGATTTAAATTAGTACAAATTATGAAAATACCCTTTTATCATGTTGACGCATTTGCAGCTGGACCTTTTATGGGCAACCCAGCAACCGTTTGTTTGTTGCCAAAGTGGTTAGATGAAGCAACTTTACAAGCTATTGCAGCAGAATTCAATTTACGAGCCACTGCTTTTGTAGTGAAAAGTGCCGCTTCACATTATGAAATTCGCTGGTTTGATGCACATTCAGAAAAATCAAGTTGTGGTCACGCTACTTTAGCTGCAGCCCATATACTTTTAAATGAACTTAAAATAGAACAAAATATTATTAAATTTGTCAATTTTACTAATGAAATCACTGTTAACAAACAGGGCGCTGAAATAAGCTTAACCGCTAAAGCTATTGAAATGCGCTTCTCTCCTGCCCCTAAATTATTAAGTCAAACACTTAATATAATTGTTAAAGAAGCTTATCAAACTAATGAACAAACTATTTTAATTATTGATGATCCACAACGAATCAAAGAATTGACGCCTAGTTTTCATAAATTAGTTGATTTCGATAAGCGAGCTTTTATCGTTACAGCAGCCAGTAAAAAAGCTGATTTTGTATTTCGTTATTTCACTCCCAATGCAATCTTCAAAGAAGATCCAATTACTGGCACAGCACTTTATATTTTAACGCCTTATTGGGCAAAAAAGTTGAATAAACAAAAATTATTAGCAGAACAACTTTCAGCAAGAGGAAACCTTATTCCTACCGAATTTAACAAAAATTTAGTCACCATAAAAGGCCAAGCCTATCTTTTTGCAGAAGGTAAGTTTAACATTCCTGACTAGCGCATTATTAGTTTAATCAAACGATTTTTTTAATAAAAACTACTCTTATTTTCCCGTCCCTGCTCCTGCACTTATTGCAGCGCCAACTGAGGCTGCAGCCGCCTCTTCTTGAGCTAAACTTTGCAATCTTGCCCGCAATCCAGTTAAAACTTCTTTCAAAGATAAACGTCTTATACTAGTCGATGTAGGAAAAGCCACTCCTGAAACAGAGAGCTTAGGCGTTCCTTTTGCAGCTGCATAAAGATCTGCAGCAACTCGCCAGGCCCCAGCAGCAAAGCTCATTGCCCCAGTAACAGCATGAACACCCGCTTGTGCAGAAGTAGAATGCTCAACCTCAAGTACAGTGTTTTTAAATAAAATAGCATCAATGCTTGTCGCAAGCTGAATTCTCCAAAACTCTAAATTTATTTGATCTGCTTTATTTTGCATAAAATAAAGCATTAAGTTATGGTTAATACTTTCAAGGAGTATTGTTTGTTTAAACCCAAATTTAACCCCACCATCGCCAAGCCTTGCATCAGCCGTTCTTTCTACTGACGTTTTCCAAAGCTTAGCTGCTCGAGCTACTAATAAATAGCTACGTAATATCCCATCAATAAAAAGCCACAACGGATGAGCCTCTATATCTTTCTTAGAGAGTTCTACTAAACCTAAAAGCCCCGGTACAGTCACTGTAAGCCGATCACATCCTGCAACATATCTACCAATAACACTTACCATGGTTGAGGCAACCATATTAAATTTTTCATAAAGGCCAATGCCTGCCCCTACTTTAGCACTTTCTTCATTAGCGCTTGTCAATAGCTCAGCTAATTTAGCAAGGACTAAAGCTGAAAACTCCAGCCAATTATTATAAGTAGTTTCTCTAATAAAAGTTAAAATCTCATAAGCAAGGGCTGACTTAGCTGCTCTTAACGCGCCATCATCTAAAGGAGTTAAGGGACGTTCTTGATATAAATTATAAATTAGCTCAAAAATATCAAGAAGCAAAAGCTTAGGATAAGGTGTATCAGCTGACAATGAATTACTTAAGCTAATAGGCGCTACAGGAGCAACGAACGCAGCTCTCAATAAGAAACTAGAAGGCGCTCCTCCTTCGCCTCCACCAGAACTACCTCGTGTTAAACTATGATCATCTTCTTTGACCCCGCCAACTCCACCCGCTGACAAAGCTAACATTACACTTTTAGTCCCAATCCCTGGGCTTGCAGCAGCAGCTCCTACTCCACTTGCTACAGCGCCATCTCCCTCAAGTACTACGTGAACTAAATCAGCATCTACCACCCCTCCTTCCTCCTCTCTTTCGCCACCAGCTGCAGGTGTTGCTAAAGCAGGGGCAGGGGCAAGTCTAGCGCTAATAGCTCCCACTACAGCAACCCCTCCTGTTCTTCTCTCTTTTGTACTTGACTCATCTATCTCTCCTCCTGTTGGTACTAAAGGTGACATTGGAGCGGCGGGTTTAGATTTTTTATCAGCAGCTTTTTTTTTGGGCGGCATTGTTATTCTCACTCTTATTTAATTATAATTGCCGAAAATAAGAACAGATTTTAATTTAAACTGCAAGAAATTTTTAAAGCTAAACCCAATTAATATTGATAAAAAAATATTTTATTTAAAGAATTTTTCCGACAAATTGCTGCCTGATAATTAACTATGGGCTGAAAATTTTCAATTATCCAGTTTGCTGCTGCAATATTTTCATTTTTATAAATTTTCACAGTTTCTTTGATTGCTGCTAAATAATTTACTTCAAAATCTTGTAAAGGAAACGATAGACCCTCACCAACCGCTTTAATAAAAGCTTCTTTTTTTGTCCAAATTTTATAAAAAGCTTGACGCAAAACATCTTCCGTTAGGGTTTGCAATGCTTTAGCTTCATGGGCCGCAAAAAACCGCTTAGCAAGATCATAATATTCAACAACTCTTGTCTCATCCTCAACATCTATTCCAATCGACTCTTGATAAGTTACTGCATATAAAATTATATTATTTGAGTGAGTAACATTGAATTGAAGGTCAGGAAAATTTTCTAAATATAATTTTCCCTGTTGAGCAGCTGTAAACCTAAATTTAGTGGCCGGTATAGCAACATAATGAGAAAGAATAATTCTTAAATAAGCTCTTGCAATAATACATTGCTGCCTGTCTTTATCAAATTTAAATTTATTTGCACGCGTCTGCTCTTCTGGTGTTAATAATTGATATAATTTTGCAATTTCAGACAAATGTTTTGCAACATCTATATACCAAATATGCGTGTCATCTGCTTGTAGTGTAGTCTTTGCTGTAGCTAGTAACCAATCAATCATATTAGTGATAAAAAACTCTACATGCCATATAAACAGCTATGATAAACAAAACTAACGAATACAGATAACTAGCTAATTTTTCATTAATATGGTTAGAGGCACGCACACCTAATGGAGCAAAAATTAACGATAAAGGCACAATACAAATAAAAGCCAACCAATTTACAAAACCAATAGAAAAAGCCGGAAGATCAGTGGCATGCCAGCCAGTATAGATCATAATTAATGAACCAAATATCCCTACTGCTGTGCCACCTACCGCAGATAAAGCAACTGCTCTTTTATAAGGATAATTTAAAAGTTTTAAAAGAGGCACTGTAATAATCCCCCCTCCCACTCCCATTAAAACCGCACAAAAACCAGTAAAAATTGCAAAACTACTAAGAATTTTTTTATTTAAATTTTCTCGTTGTTGACTAGAATTAGTTTTATGCAGAGTAATTAAAATTGCCAATAATAAAAAAACCATAAATACAATTTGTAAAACATAAGATGAAATATAGCGAATTAAAATAGAGCCGACAATAGCACCCGCTATAATCATAGCAGTCCATAATCTTGCAATCTTCCGATCTATATTGCCAAGCTTAAACTGCTTCATAGCAGCAATCAGGGCTCCAGGAATAATTAATGCTAAGGAAGTACCTATCGCAGCGTGCATATTACTTTGTCCTGTAGGATTAAAGGCGGCAAAAAGAGAAATAAAGATAGGAATATAAAGAATTCCACCACCTAAACCAAAAAAACCTGCACAAAATCCGCCTAAACTACCAGTAACAATAAATGTAATTAAAAATATTAGTGTATGAGTCATGCACGCTCTTCCTAAAAAAATACCTAAGTAATATATACAGATCTTAACAACTAATCAATAAACCTTAACGGGCACTAATCAGGAAGGATTAAAGAGTCTAAAAAAATCCCATTGGCTTCAAATATCTCGCGAAGGTGCGCTAAGGCTTCAACCTGCATTTGCCTTACCCGCTCCCTGGTTAAACCTATCACCTCACCAATTTCCTCAAGTGTTTGCTTTTCATCATAATCACCTAAACCAAATCGTCGCATTAAGATATCTCGATACTTATCCTCCAGCTCATTAAGCCATCTATTTAAAAAATCCTTGAGATTTTCATTTCCTAATACAAATTCTGGATTAGAGCTAGGTTGATCAGGTACCACGTCTAATAAGGTCTGGCTTGAATCCTCATCAAGTGGTGTATCAAAGGACAAGGTAATATCATTAGCATTTAATATTTTCTTTACTTCACTTAAAGGTCTATCGATGAACTCTGCTATTTCCTCAGTAGAGGCTCTATGGCCAGAATCTTGCTCTAATTTACGTGCCGCTTTTAAATAAGTACTAAGCTCTTTGATCATATAAACCGGTACTCTCACTGTTCGCACCTGATTCATAATAGCTCGTTCAACAGTTTGTCTTATCCACCATGTTGCATAAGTAGAAAATCTAAATCCTAAATCAGGATTAAACTTCTCAACCGCATGAATTAGACCTAAATTACCTTCTTCAATTAAATCCAGAAAAGATAAACCACGATTAATATAACGTCTGGCAATTTTAACAACTAACCGTAGATTACCTTCAATTAAATGATTTCTAGCCTGTTTATCGCCTTGCTTGGCTAAGCTAGCATAATGAAACTCTTGTTCGGCTGTTAACACTGGTTTGTAACCAATATCATTTAAATACATAACCGTGGGATCAGTATTAAAATCTTTTGAGTAGCTAGATTCATACTCAATGTCAGATTCAATTTCATTTTCTAACTTCTCTTCCTGAAGATCTTTTTCATCAGGAGATGAGTCGAAATCCGTTCCACCCATAGTTATCACCCCATTGCCAATTGGGAAAACTAAAAAAACAATTTAAGTGTAGACTATTATTTGAAAAATTTATTGTTTTAAGCAATTTTAATAGGAAGTCAGATCCTTTATTTACAAGATAACCCATAAAGAACCCTTTTATTTGCAGGAAAATACTGTTATTAGACCCTAGCATTTGACCTCCTTGCGCTAAATTCCCTTATGGCTATTAAGATTTATTTAATCTAACCCTAAATATATCTTACTTTTTATGTAAATCTTAACAAGAAATTAATAAAAAAGGTATAAAATTTAACCTGTTTGCGATGTATTTATTCTATGGTATATTAATAACAATTAATATGGTCATATTTTAATCATCAGGATAATATGCAAAATGAATAATACAAAATCCTTACCTATTTGGCCGATGAGCTTATTAATTACAGGGAATGTACTCGGTGTTGGGGTATTAGCTTTACCTATAAAAACAGGGCTTAGTGGTTTTACTCTAGCTACAATTAGCATTATTGGTATATGGATGATGATGTGCTTTACAGCCTTAATCATTGCAAAACGCATACATCCTACTGATAATCTGCGCTTTGATATTCCTTCTTTTTTTAAGCAAGAAATTGGTAGCAAAATTAAATGGCTAGTCATTGTTGCTAACCTCATCATTCTTTATGGACTGATTACCGCCTACTTAAGCATGGTAGGCTCACTTGTTACCAATTTACTTCCTAAAATTTTGCATCCAAAATTTATTATAATTTTATATTTTATTATCTTATTATTTTTAATCAGCTACGGTATAAAAATACTACGTAGAAGCAACATGATTATCATCATATGTATTTGGGTAAGTTTTATTATTTTAATTCATTTTGCTAAAAAACCTTTTAATCCAGATTACTTAACCTACATGGATTGGCGCGCCTTACCATTTAGTTTGCCTGTTATCGTTTCGACTTTTCATTTTCACAATATTATTCCTACAGTTTGCTATCAACTTAATTTTCAATATAAAGCAATAAAACGAGCAATTATCCAGGGTACTTTGATTGGTTTATGTATTAATTTATTATGGATTACTTTAGTGCTAGGAGATTTACCAGTTCATGGTATAACTCATTTATCAATTATCTATGCTGCGGCTCATGGTGAACCAGCAACAGTTCCTCTAGCTCTTGATCTTCACTCTGATCTCTTTATTCTATTTAGCATGATCTTTGCATTATTTGCAGTAACCGCTTCTTATATGGCAAATGGCACGGGGCTTTTAAATTTTATTCGTGATTTAGTCAGCCACTTCTTTAAAACAGACAATACGCCGCTATGTTTTATTTTAGCCTTTGCTCCACCTTTAATTATTACTTTATTTGATCCAAGGATTTTTTTAAAAGCAATCAACTTAGTAGGCGGTGTTGGAGAAACCATTCTTTTCGGAATATTACCTGCCCTTATTTTATTAAAATCTATAAACGTATTAAAAACAGAATCTTCCAGTAAATCAGTCTATGGCTACTTAATTTTAACAGTCTCTTGTTTTATTTTAATTTTTGCTGTATTGCAGCAATTTTTACCAAGCAGTTATTAAACCCTATGCAGTTATGGAAAATAAGTTTATTTAAATTGTTATTAAGTTTAACATTTGCTGCCGCTTTAATCCCAGCTATGGCTAACCCTAATTCGTTTGGTTTTACCGCAAATCAACCACCTACTTTAGAGCCTGGTAAATCCTTGTGGATTTCTTTATATAACTGGGGTAAGCAGCATACCAATCAATTTACTCCCTTATGCTTAGAAAAAAGCTTTCGCTGTAGTGTTAATATTACTACTAATAAAAATTCGACTATTGCAACAACTTATATAACGTTTCAATTTTTTTCAGTTCAAATACCAAAAACTTATCAATTAACAGGCCAAGGATGGATAAATACCAGCCAAAAATATTAAATCTCCTTTGACAAATTGATAGAGATAGAGTTAAATGCCATTTTCTAATTTCAGTTAAAATATAGAAACTTTTGGCTAAAGTTTATTATTAAAGCGCCCGTAGCTCAGCTGGATAGAGTACTTGGCTTCGAACCAAGTGGTCGGGAGTTCGAATCTCTCCGGGCGCGCCAAATTCAGATTATTAAATCTTTTTCAGATCTTACGTCTTACAATATTCTATTTTTTAATTTAATAACCATTTAATTATTAATTTTTTATGGCTCATAATAACATAGGATGAAGTTTTATTCTTTCAATCAGCTGTATGTCTTCCGTAAGAAGCTCTGGCCTGATTTCGAAATCTTGATTAATAGTCTGAATAAAAGCTCTCTTGTTTCTCTATTAGATGATTAATCCAATCTAAATGTAAAGAGAAAGCCTCGGCAAAATTGTAATTAAGAGCTGGTCAGCTCTATCTTGTAAGTCTTTGTGATCAACATCAATACTACTTTAATTTATATTCAATAAATTAATTTTAGAGTTCAATGAACTCATCCCTTTTGATCAAATTTAGATGCGTTCACCATGAATTAAAATACATGTTAAGCATCTATAAAATTACTATGAAACAACAGTTTTTAGGTGCTTAACCTAGCCTTATCATCAATTATTTGCAGAGCTGTTGGCAATTTAGAAGCCGCGCAAGATTGAAAAAACGATGCAGAACACTCTGATACACTTATCAAAAGATTTGACCATTCTGATACCCAGTCTTTATTCAATCTTGGCCTAGGTTGATGTAAAATATCATCAAGTATGACATAGCTACGGTATGAAATTAGCATTGTCTCTAATAAATCACTAGCAATATAAGGTGGTCTATCCCACTGTACCAAATATGCATTTGTCTGCATAACTGTAAAAATTAGATGCAGTAAAGTTGTTCGAAATCGCTGCGAAGTATCACAACAAGATAATGCACCAGCTAAATCGCAAGCATAAATCCCATAACGGGCTAATAGCCTATCACCAGATTTTGCCAAAAGACCCAATATTTTTGCTATTTGAATAAAAAATTCCAGCGGCTGGAGGTAGTCAACTTTACCCTTAATATCATTTAGTGCATTAACAAAACTCAAAAAGATAGGAGAATTACTACCTTGATCACGTACTGCAACCAGTTGAATATCACGTTCATTATCTGTACTTCCAATATGCAGTAAAAAATCCATATCTGCCTGTAAGTCCATCCATGCAATTTGAGCCAAAATCCTAGGGCTAACATTGTTGGTGCTTAATCGTATTTTAACATCTTCAATACCAGGCATTTCTTGATCACGTAGCGCAATTCTCATCGACTGTTTATAAGTATAATCTTGCTCAGTATTAATAACTCGAGTTTTTGCTAAACGACTCTTAATATCTACTACCCATGCTAGTACAAATTGAATAACAAGGTTTCTTGATTCATAACAAGCACCAGGGTTACCAGTTAAAATAAAATTACTATATGCACAATCCATACTAGGTAATACAGCTTTAGGTCTAAATATAGGCGCATCACTATGATTAGACACGTAATTAATAGTAATTACCGATCTTGCTCTTGCTACAGCTGCAGTAAGCTGATTGTATGCAATGCGAATACCACTATGTGACATATTAGTATCAAATATGATCACCGTCATTTCTGGACCATGACATGATGTTAGTTGTCGAGTCGGTGACAAAGCTAACGCTTCTAGTGTACTGCATTTTGTATCTCTTTGTCGGTGCTGAATCCAATTCATTCGATGTGTACCCTTATACACTCGCATTGCTTGTTCGCCTTCATTGACACCATTAATCAAAATCATAATCTTAATTTCTCGTCCTTTCTGATCATTGTGAAAACTTCCCCAGGCACGATAATCAATTGGTGCTCGCGGTCCTAATTCATAGGCACGCCAATTTGCTATACGTATCGGTTCACCAAAATAAGCTGTGATTAATGTTAATAAAGTAGGATCAACAAATACTGACAAAACCTCTGTAGTAATAGCTGCTTCTGGATTAATTGCTCCATTAACACTAGCTTGGGCCAAAAATGGATCAGTATCCTTGCCGGAAAATATTTTATGATAAAATCTCTGCAGTTCAGTTGCTTGGTGCCAGAAATAACTAGGTAAAATTAAGACGCCATCACGTCTTAATTGTTGTAAGCAATAATTAAATCTGGAACCAATTATTGCCACTAATTGATCACGAAGCTTACTGTCTTCGGGTACTTCATAAGTAGCTCGTTTTTCTCGAGAAAATGTCTCTAGTGGTGCACTACCTAAACGTCTAGGCTGTGGATGCAAAAATTGTGTAATTAACAAACTTAAAATACTTGGTTGATATAATAACGAAATAGCAGGTGAAAAATCCCATAATAACTTTCTAGGTAATTGATCAGTATTATTAGTTCGTGCTTGAAAGATAATACGTAGAGCGCTTTTGCGACTGCAAAACCTAGAATCAACTGCATGCAATGTTCTGCGGTTATCAAAATGAACTTGTGCTCCAGTCTCAACTGTAATAGAAATATGTGGAGCAGTCATAACCGGCTTACCCACCAAAATTAAGTTATAGTGTGTCAAGGTTAATGCACCGCCTGTCCATGTTCGAGGAGAGGCCAAAGTAATTGACGTAGTATAAGGACTACCGCCTCCATCACGATGGTAAGTCATACCTGGCATGAATAATGTCTGCGTACCTTTGGGTACTGTTGTTAGCGATAAACAAGTTAGCATGGTGATATTAACATCTGGAATAGCACCACTATCCTGGCCTAATCGTAAATCACGTGCATAGATATTAGCAAATAAATTATTTACTGCGTGCATACCATAGCGCCTAGCATAATCTGTAAATTCAATATGCTTTTTGATACTTAGTTTTATATAGATTCGCCCATCGGGTGTAATTGCAGCAATATTACTTAATCGCAATGACATGTCGTCAGATTGGGCGAGTAGTCGCAAACTTAATTCCACTAAAAATTCTAATTCAGCTTCATTAAATACAGCTTCTTGATAACTTATACCTAGATTCGTATATAACTGTGGCATATCAATATAGTTTTAATTATTATTAAACATAGGATGATATAAGATTTTGCTTAAATTAATCTTAAAACTATTGGTACTTCTCTTAAATATCTTTGTTAATTATCGAGTCAATAAATGTTTTGCTATAATTGCACTAAGAAATTATTAACTCGCAACTGAGTTCTTATTTATTTCTAACAAATACTTAACACCTAACTTATTAAATTTTATCCTAAAAAGTAAAAAAACTTCATACTTATTAATTGCTATTATTTATAAGTAATTGATTTATAATAAAAATACTTACTGATAAAGAACAGGTCTCTATTATACAAATATAGCTGTGAAGTACTAGGTCAAATAGCTTTACCATTAAAATATAATCTGAACCAAAATAAAACTCTACTAACTTAACTCACAAATTAATCAAATTTTCTACTACTCTAAGTAATATCATAATTTTTCAGTCCTTAAAGCTGTCTTAAAAAGTTGTAAAGAATAAATTAAAAAATTTTAATTCATTCTTATTATTTTTAATTACAGCATAGCCTGGTTAATTAGTTATCAAGGCTAAAATGAAGAAGCTTGTTTAATAGCTTGTCAATTTAATCAAATCTAAGATAATATCAGATATCTTTACAAAGGAATCTGTAATGCTCTCAAGACGCCTCACCCCGATGCATATGTTGTTTTTAAGTATCAATGGTATTATTGGCTCTGCTTGGTTATTTGCTCCACTTTATGCTGCAAAAATTGCTGGATCTGCTGTTATACTTTCCTGGCTAATAGGTGGTATTGCCACCATTATCATTGCTTTCACTTTTGCAGAATTAAGTTCTATGCTTCCTATTGCAGGCGGCACTACTCGTTTTGCACAATTAAGCCAAGGAACCACCACTGGTTTTGTTATTAGCTGGGTATCTTGGCTATCTTGTGTAACCATGCCACCAATTGAAGTACAAGCTGTTTTACAATATCTCTCAACTTATGTGCCTTCATTAATCCATATAGTTAATCAAGTACCGATTTTAACATATTTTGGCTTAATTTGTGCTACTTTACTCATGCTAGTACTCAGTATAATTAATATTGCTAGTTTTCGAGGCTTTGTTGGTTTTAATTTTATAATTTTTTTCTTTAAAATTTTAGTTATCGTTTTAACCATTATAATGCTAATCAAAACTCGATTTACTTTTAGTAATTTTGCCGGCATACATTTTGATACGTCCATTAAACAATGGGAAGCTATTTTAAGCGCTGTGGCAACTGGCGGTATTGCTTTTGCTTTCACAGGCTTTAAACATGGTGTAGAACTAGCAGGTGAAACCACCAACCCTAAGATTTCTGTTCCACTTTCTATTGTCGGTTCGGTGGTTGCTTGTCTTATTTTATATTTAGGCTTACAAATTGCCTTTATAGGCTCTATAGATCCTAAAAGCTTAGTGAATGGCTGGCAACAGTTAGATTTTTCTCATGAAGCCGGGCCTTTTGTAGGAATTGCCATACTATTAGGTTTAGGATGGCTAGTAAAGTTATTATTAATAGATGCGGCTATTTCTCCATTAGGGGCGGGATTAATCTATGTCACTTCTACTGCAAGAATTATTTATGCTATGAGTGTTAATCACTACTTAAGCCCTATCTTATCACGGGTAAATAAAAATCACTTTCCTGTTTGGGCAATTTTTTTTAATTTTGTAGTTGGTATGTTTTTATTTCTTCCTCTTCCAGGCTGGCAAAATATGGTTAGCTTTTTAGTTTCTGCTGTCGTCATTTCTTATGCAATGGGACCTTTAGCACTTATTTCTTTACGAAAACAATTACCAGAGGCTAAACGCCCTATCCGTTTACCTTTTATTCATTTTACTTGTCTAGTAGCATTTTATTTTTGTAATTTAATTAGTTATTGGACTGGCTGGTCAACCATGTGGAAATTAGCTATTGCTATGCTTATAGGCTTAGTTGTTTACTTTATTGCGATTAAAAAACGCCAAACAGATAAAAAGGAATTAGGTCTTCAAGCACTTATTTGGCTTATTCCTTATTTAAGCGGATTAGTTTTAATTTCTTATCTTGGAAGTTATGGTGGTAAAAATATTATTACTTTTGGGTGGGATTTTTTAATTATTGCTCTCTTCACATTAGTTATCTATTGCTTAGCCCTTAAATTCCGCTTAAGTGAAGCAGCCACGAGACAGCAATTTGATCATTACAAAAACGAAAGACTGCTGTCCAATGATCTTGTTGCAGAGTCTTTATTATAATTCTTTTGTTTAAAATTATTTATTGTATTTTAGTGATAGTGTTAAAACAAATTCCGCTACCGGTTGATTAGGATCAACTGAGGGAACCGTAGCTATTATTTTAACAGGCCAATTAACTCGCTCGCCGGTTCGTATAGTTTCTTGAATTAATTGTCCTATAGCCTTACCATCCTGACAGGTAAAATAAACGTCGTCTTCTGGTCTACTTAAAAACTTAGCGTTAAAGTCTTTAAAAACCAAAGAAATATTTTTTCCTGTTTGCATAATTTGATAGAGTGCAATTAGCCCACCAGCACCATCTGCACCAATCGCCAAGGCTCCAAAATACATTGAATTTAAGTGATTCTTAGTTTCAAGTTTATAAGGAATTTTTACTGTACAAAACTCATTATTGGCTTCGACAATTTCAATTCCAGTATAACTCATCATAGGAATTTTATCTTCAATGAAACTACGAACTGTTTGCATTAATTTTTCATGAGAAGTTTTTAATTCAGCTGTCATATCTTTCTCTTATTTATCAATTTTTCTAGCAACGCCAGTTTTTATTGCGGCTTCTTTCACTGCTTTAGCAACAGCCGGAACCACTTTGGCATCAAAAACACTCGGAACAATATAATCTGGGCTTAGAAATGACTCATCAATTACATTGGCAATCGCATAAGCTGCTGCCAATTTCATAGGCTCATTAATATCAGAAGCCAAACAATCTAAAGCCCCACGGAATATACCAGGAAAACATAACACATTATTAATTTGATTAGGGTAATCACTGCGGCCCGTTGCTACAATCGTAGCATACTCTCTAGCTTCTTCTGGCATAATTTCTGGAGTAGGATTTGCCATAGCAAATACAATGGCACCTTTATTCATTTTTGCAACATCTGCTTTAGTTAAAACACCTGGGCCTGAAACACCTACAAAAACATCTGCGCCTTTAATAACATCCTTAATAGTGCCTTTTTCACCATAAGGATTAGTATTGTCTGCATACCAAGTCTTTACCTTATCTAGCCCTGCTCTACCTTTATAGATCACACCTTCATGATCACAACCAATAATATTTTTTATTCCAAACTGCAACAACATCTTAGTACAAGCAACCCCAGCAGCTCCAACACCAACTAAAACTAGTTTTATATCACCTGGCTTTTTCTTAACAACCTTTAGAGCATTAATCATTGCGGCCGTCAAAACCACTGCTGTTCCATGCTGATCATCATGGAATACAGGAATATTCAGTTCTTTTTTAAGACGTTCTTCTATTTCAAAACAGCGAGGAGAAGCAATATCTTCTAAATTAATACCCCCAAAACCGGTAGCAATATTTTTTACTGTAGCAACGATTTCATCTATATTCTTAGTACTCAAACAAATAGGAAAAGCATCAACATTGGCAAATTCTTTAAATAGCATTGCCTTACCTTCCATAACTGGCATTGCTGCAGCAGGACCAATATCTCCCAACCCTAAAACTGCTGTACCATCAGAAATAACAGCTACTGTATTTTTTTTAATTGATAATTTAAATACATCCTCAGGGTTTTTATGAATTGCCATACAAACTCTAGCAACACCCGGTGTATAGGCCATGGATAAATCATCTCTGGTTTTTAATGGGATTTTACTTTTTATTTCAATTTTACCACCCAGATGTAATAAAAAAGTTCGATCAGAAACATGAATAACACTAATACCTTTTAGTTGATCTACGGCATTCGTAATTTCTTCGGCATGCTCAGGACCCGATGTATAAATAGTAATATCACGAACTTGATAATCTTTATCAACTTTTGAAATATCAATCGCACCAATTTGACCACCAAGTTCTTCAATTTTCGCTGTCAAAGTTCCAAAGGCACTGGGCTGATTATTAATACGTACTCGCATGGTAATACTACCTGCAGCTGAGGCAGATTTACTTTTCATGGTTTGATCCTTATGGTTTTACCCATTAACAAAATTTATAGTATAGTCTATACCAAAAATATCAAATGACATAATTATTGCCAAGCTGGAACAGCTGCTCCATTTGGGAACAATTTTTCTACCTCACTAACCACTTGAGGCGAATGCATCACAGCAATCAGTTGTTTAAAAATTGTCTTATTCTGATCTTGTTTACGCACTACTATAATATTAGCATAGGGCGAATTAGGCCCCTCTCTAACTAAAGCTTGTATTAAAGTAAATCCTGCCTGTTTGACATAATCATTAGTAAGTGCTACCAAATCAGCATCCTTAAACTCTCTTGGTAATTGAGCTGCATCTAAAGTAATAATTTTTAATTGTTTTGGGTTATAAGCAATATCATAAATCGTTGCAGTAATAGTTTTGCCAGACTTTAATACAATCAAATTTGCTTTTTCTAACAGTAGCAAGGCTCGCGCTTCATTACTAGGATCATCAGGAATAGCAATAACCGCTTCATTAGACAACTGATCAAGACTAGTAATTTTACGTGAATACAACCCCATAGGATAAATAAATGTTTTGGCTATAGGAACTAACTGGTAGCCCCTTGCATGAATTTGTGAGTCTAAATAAGGAACATGTTGAAAGATATTAGCTTCTATATCACCGTTATTTAATGCTTCATTGGGTAAAATATAATCATCAAAAGTAACGATTTTTAAATTTAAATTATATTGTTGCTTGGCCACTTGTGCCGCAACTTGCATAACAACCTGCTGTGGGCCTGCTACAATACCAACTTTAAAAACTGCTGTCTGATTATTCATAAAAGGTAATGTCTGTCCAATAATACAACTCAAAAATAATAAGATAGCAACAAGAACTACTACCCGAACTTTTTTTAATTGCTTTGCTAAGTAGTCACCAAACATTTGAACAATCTGAACAATTATTATTAGTAATAGCACCGTTATTAGCATCACTGCTGGATTAAATTGTTGATAGCCATAATCAACAGCTAACTCACCAAGCCCTCCCCCCCCGACTACACCTGCCATAGCAGAATAACCAATTAAACTAATAACTGTTAAAGTGGCGCCCTGAATTAATCCACTTAAGGCTTCTGGTACTAACACCTTAGTAATGATTTGCGGATGGCTTGCCCCCATAGATTGTGCTGCTTCTATTACTCCAGTCGGCACCTTTGTCAAAGCAGCCTCACAGATTCTTGCATAAAAAGGAATAGCAGCAAGGGTTAAAGAAACAATTGCTGCATTAGTACCAATTGATGTTCCGATAATCAAACGAGTAAAAGGAATAATGGCAATCATTAAAATAATATAAGGAATAGATCTAGTTATATTAACTAAAAAATTTAAACCTTGATAAATAATTTTATTCTCAAAAATTTTATCTTTTTGAGTAATAAACAATAAAATGCCGAATATTAATCCAAATATAATACTTAAAAATCCTGACACAAATATCATATACAAAGTTTGGGCAACCGCCATCCACAAAATATTTAAAGGAAAATTAAGCATATCCCAGTATCTCCACCTTTAAATTTTGTGTCTCTAAGTATTTTAATGCTTGTAAAACCGCTTCTGGTTTGCCTCTAAATTCACAAATACTGACTCCAATTAAAGAGTTTTGAATAAACTCTAAATCTGCCTGAATAATATTTGCTATTACATTAAATTGTTGATACAAAGTAACCAATAAGGGCTCGTTCGTAGAACTACCTATAAATCCAATACGCACAATAGGGTTACTACAATCACTTGTAGGCTGCGGTTTAATTTTGTCGCGAATTGCTATTGGTAATTCTAAGTGCAAAACTGCTTGAGTTAACTTCTTAGTAACAATATGTACAGGCTGAATAAACAAATCAATCACTCTGCCCTGCTCTACAATTTTGCCCTGATCTAATACAGCTACTCGATCACAAATAGTTTTAATAACCGCCATTTCATGAGTAACGATTACCATTGTAAGATTTAACTTTTTATTAATTTCTTTAAGAAGTTTTAAAATAGAGTTTGTTGTTTCAGGATCTAATGCAGAAGTTGCCTCGTCCGATAACAACACGGTTGGCTCAGAAGCGAGTGCTCTTGCTATTGCTACTCGTTGTTTTTGTCCGCCACTTAAATCATCCGGGTAAGCATCTATTTTTTGACTTAAGTCTACTAATTCTAATAAGCCAAAAACTTTATCACGGATTATCTTTTTACTTAAATGACTTAATTCTAAAGGTAAAGCAACATTTTCAAAAACAGTTCTCGAAGAAAGTAAATTAAAGTGCTGAAAAATCATACCTATTTTTTGTCTAGCTTGGCGTAATTTATCTGTAGACAAATCAAGAAGATTAACGCCATTAATAATAATCTCTCCGCTAGTAGGTTTTTCCAGTAGATTCATACAGTGTACTAAGGTACTTTTCCCAGCACCGCTTCTACCAATAATACCAAAAATTTCACCTTGCGCGATGGTTAAATTAATATTCGTCAGCACAGAATTTATGATAGAGTTATCATCATAATTTTTAGTTAAATTCTTAACTTCGATCATTGCTCAGCAGTTCCAGCTAAAATTCCTTTTGCATGGTTATTAAAATCTTTAGCATCCATACTGCCTACTATTTGTTGATCCGGTAGCCAATTACCTGTTTTATCAAAAAACACAAAGCTAGGTGGTGCTACTACACCATATTGCTGAGCCAAAGCTTTGTCATCTACACTATTATCTGTAACATCCGCTCGTAATAAAACAAAATTAGATAAAGTCTTTTGGACTTGTAGATTTTGAAAAGTAGTTGCATCCATTTCTTTGCATGCCATACACCACTTAGCATAAAAATCTAACATAACTGGTTTACCTTTTGCCTTGGCCAGTACATTGTCCAGTTGAGTAACATTATTAACATAGATAAACTGAAGCCCGGTATCATTAGTTGCTTGATTGCTCATTAAGGGTTGAAAAGGATTAGTATTTCCTTTTGCTCCCCCAATAATCAGTAATACACCATAAATTAATAAGACCAAAGCTATTGCCCGACGCAAATGAATCAGCAATTTATCTGACTTAAGTTGCCAAAGCTCTCCTAAATATACTGCTACAATAATAAATAATGCACCTAATAACAATAAAGTTAGGGCACCTGGTAAAATCCTTGATAGCAAGTAAATAGCTATAAGAATCATCATAAAACCAAAAAGCTTCTTAACTCCTTCCATCCACGGACCACTTTTCGGTAAATATTTACCACCTAAGCAGCCTATGATTAGCAAGGGAATTCCCATTCCAATTCCTAAGGCAAATAAGGCTGAACCTCCTAACCAAACATTTCCTGTATTGGCAATAAAAACTAATACACCTATTAAAGGAGGCGTGACACAAGGAGACACTACTAAGGTAGCCAAAACACCCATCGCAGCAACTCCTAAATAAGAACCACCACCTTGATGACTACTGACATTCATTAATTTATTGCGCAATTTTTCCGGTAATTGCAATTCATATAACCCAAATAAAGATAAGGAAAGTGCAATAAATAATAAACTAAATAAAATAATTACCCAGGGCGTTTGTAAGGCCGCTTGAATATTTCCTCCAATTAAAGCAACAATAATACCTGCAACAGCATAGGTAATTGACATAGCTAATACATACACCAAGGACAATAGAAATGCTTTTTTAGGATTAATTTGCTTACCATGGCCTACAATAATACCAAATAAAATAGGTATCATTGGTAAAACACAAGGCGTAAAAGCCAACAGCAATCCAAAACCAATAAAAGTTAAAATAATTAACCACAAGCTCTGCTCAGCTAATAAATCAGCTATTTTACTTTGTCTTGAATCTTCGGTATCAATTCTAACAAAACCTTTAGTAAAATTGACCGTTACAACATGCTCTACAGGTGGATAGCAAACCCCTGCCATAGAGCAGCCTTGATACGTTAAATCAATTTTGACATCTTTACCTTTTGTCCCAGCAAGTGTTACTGGAATAGTTAAAAGATTAGTATAGGCTTCATATTTACCAAATACTGGGCTATTAACTAATTGGCTAGAAGGAAAATCAACTGCTTGTATAGAAACAGAACTTGGAGAAATGATTTTAAAAGTAATTCTATCACGATAAAGATAACTAGAAGGATCAATTTCCCAATGAAATAATACGGTATTATTTTCACCCATACCGGCAGTGACTTGAAACGCCTGCTCTAGTGGTACAGGTTTATTAAATGCAAACCCTATTATTGGAATCCATAATAACAATAAAATTATTATTTTTTTCATTACAATATTTCTCCCCCCTTAGTTTAAAGCGAACGTGTTAGACCACCATCAACACGAATATTTTGTCCAGTTATATAACCAGCGCCCTCTGAAAGTAGGAAAACTGCTGTTTTAGCAATCTCCTCGAGTTTGCCAGCACGCCGCATAGGAATTTTTTCTCGTGTCAAATTATCAATCTCATAACTTTCAATAAAGCCTGGTAGTAAATTATTCATACGAATACCATATTTTGCATAAGCGTCAGCATATAATTTAACATAACTTGCTAAAGCTGCTCGCATCGTAGAAGAAATCGGATAATTAGCCTCAGGCTCTATAGCAGCAAAAGTGGAAATATTAACAATTGCACCCTTTCCTTGTTTTAAAAAATGAGGGGTTATTAATCTGGCCAAACGAACCACATTCAAAAATACCAGCTCCATTCCCGCAACCCAATCTGTATCGGTAATATCAATGATTGCTCCTTGTGCAGGATGCCCTGTACTATTTACCACAGCATCAATTCGACCAAATTCATTTATCGTTTTGGATATTAACAATGTTAAATCTTCATTAGAGGTTACAGAACCTTTTATACTTACTGCTTTTAATTCTTGTGCTAATTCAGTTGCACCAGAAGGAGAAAACAATACTAATTCATAATGTTTGTTGCATAATTCACGAGCAATCGCCGCGCCCATTCCTTTACCTGCCCCAGTAACAATGGCCACTTTTTTATCAGTCATAACAACTCTTATGTTTAGATACCAACAACTTTGATCATACAGATTTACAGAATTTGTGCAACGGTCAATAAAGTTATTCTGAGCAAGAAAGCTCACCTAAAGGCATTGCTAGTCGGTACGTTAAATTAAGCTTTTGTAAAAACTGCTGATCATGAGAAATAACAATTAATGCACCGCGATAAACCTGTAATGCAAGCTCAAGATTAACTAAACTTTCAAAATCCAGGTGATTGGTAGGCTCATCTAATAAAATTAATTGTGGTGGTTGCAACGATAATAGCACACACGCTAAAAGCGCACGTAATCTTTCTCCACAACTTAACTGTCCAACCAATTTCAAAACCTCTTCCTCTTTAAATAAAAACCTTGCTAACTCAATTCTTGCTATAGTTTCATTAATTTCAGGGTTAAGTGTTTGAAAATTTGCTAACAGAGATTTTTGAAAATTAAATTCCCTTGCATACTGATCAATATAACAAACTCTTGAGTTACTTAAATAAATGTTGCCTTGTTGAGGCTATAATTTTCCTGCGATTAGTTTAATTAGAGAAGTTTTTCCTGAACCATTAGCACCAGTAATACCTAATCTAGTAGGTCCTTGTAATACAAAACTAAAATTATTAATTAAGGGCTTTAGCTTATCATAACAAAAACTAACTTCCTTAAATTTTACCAAAATTTTATTTTTAGAAAAATTAGTATTAGGCAGCTGCAAAATAAAATGAGCTGCTGATTCAACTTGCTCTTTAGCTTCAGTTAATAGTTGCTGGTGTTGTTTTAATAGCATAACGCTTTTTGTTGATACTTTATTTTGAGTTTTTTCGCTGCGACTTTGCATAGCATTTAAAACAATTTTTGATTGGCTACGATTTAATCTAGCATCTCGACCTTTAGCTTGTTTTTGTTCATGCTTTTCCCTTGTCAGCTGAATTAAACGTTCTGTTTGTTTTAGCTGTTTCAAAGCCTCTTCAAACTGTCTTTGCTTAGCTACTACCTCTTGCTGTTTTAATTTCTGATAGTGAGAAAATTTCCTCCATAAAAATTAATTCCTTTATTGGTTAACTCTATAGATTGATCCATAAGATTCAATAATTCTTCATCATGACTAATGATCAATAAGGAGCACTTTGATTCTCTGATCAAACTATATAAATATTGTCGACTTTCCTTATCTAAATTATTAGTCGGTTCATCTAAAAGAATAAGTTTTGGTGAGTTAAAAAAACTTTAGCTAAAAAAACCTTAGTTATCTCCCCCTCCACTATAGTTTGTAAAAGGTGCTGTTAACTCGATATTCCTTAATACAAGTTTTTCTAATTGTTGAGCAACCGTTCTTTCAATATGCCAATCTTCACCTATTACTTCAAAATTCTTTTCATTAATACTACCTTCGAAAATGTTTTTCAAAGCTTGTAATTTCTGCTCAATACCAAATAATTGAGCTATGGTTTGTGATTGATAATAAACTAAATCTTGCGGTAAATAACTTAACTCATCTCTAACGATCACTTCACCTAAAGTGGGCTGAATTGCATGTGTAATGATTTTTAATAGCGTGGTTTTTCCTATTCCATTAACTCCAATCAGTGCAGCTTTACGCATTATTAAAGTTAAATTCAAATCCTGATAAAGCAATTGATTATTAGGTGTTATATAAGATAAGTGCTTGAAACTAATTTGCGAATCTGACATATAATTAAAACTCTTGTAAATCAGTTAATTACTGGTATACCCAGCCCAAACAGAAGAGTTTTAATTATTCACTGGTAGCTCACCTCTTAGCTATAAATTTGGTTAAAATTAACCCATATTATAAAAAAAAGCAAGAATTTTGATAAATTAACTGGTTTTTTTGTAGACATGAAAAGAAAAACTCGTACAATGCGAATTGCTATAGTCATGTTTTATCGGAACCCTTTCTTATTTCTGTTAGCGAGTCTGATCTTCATTGAATAAGCATTTTTTACAATTTTAATAGTTTAAGGAGTTGTTGATGAACCAATCAAAAATTTACGTAGGTAACCTTACTTATGGCACTACTCAAAATGAACTTGAAACAGTCTTCAAACAGTTTGGCACTGTGGCTGAAGTAAAGTTAATTATTGATCGTGTTACTGAACGTTCAAAAGGGTTTGCCTTCGTCACTTTTGAGCAAGCACAATCAGCACAAAATGCCCTGTCATTACATGGTACTGATCTTAATGGCCGAACAATCAAAGTTAGTTTAGCAAAAGAAGATGGCGGTAACCGTCGTAGTGGTGGTGGTAATAATGGTGGCGGCAGATTTAGAAATGATCGTCACGGTGATCGCAACGATCGTCGCTGGGAATAAGAAACAATAATCTATTAAGATCAATTTGTTTTTATTGTTAATATCCGCAATAATATTTTAATAATTATTGCGGGTATTATATGAGTGCTAACTTAAATAAAATCGGTGTCTTATTAATTAATCTAGGCACACCTGAAAAACCAACGTCTAAAGCGATTAGAAAATACCTAGCTGAATTCTTATCTGATCCCTTAGTTGTTAGACTACCTCGTTTTCTTTGGTTAATTATTCTTTATAGTCTCATTCTACCTTTTAGACCTAATCAAATAAAAAAGTTTTACGAAAAAATCTGGGCAAAAGAAGGGTCACCTCTCTTAGTTTATTCAAATCAACTCACAAAGAAATTGCAGCAAAAATTAGGTACCGGTTATCAAATCGAGCTAGCGATGCGTTATGGTAATCCAAACATAAAAAATGAGCTTATTAAGCTTAATCATTGTAGCTCAATACTAGTAATTCCTTTATTTCCACAATATTCGTCTACTACTACGCAATCTATTATTGCAAAAGTTTCAACACTTTCTAAAAAATTAGCTATACTTAATTTGCATTGCTTGAATTCTTACGCCACGCACCCATTGTATATTTCTGCCTTAGCCGATAGCCTGCATCAATATTGGCAGCGCAAAGGTCGGGCCAAAAAACTTTTGATTTCTTTTCATGGTATTCCGGTAAAGTATTTACAACAAGGAGATCCTTATTTGGCAGAATGTGAAGCTACTGTTAATGCCCTAGTTAAAGCACTATCATTAACTGAGACAGACTATCAACTCTGTTTTCAATCTCGCTTTGGCCGCACAAAATGGTTAGCACCTTATCTTGATAAAGTATTGATTGATCTTGCACAGGCTGGCATAACTGAAGTCGATGTAATTTGTCCAGGCTTTGCCGTTGATTGCTTAGAAACTTTGGAAGAAATTGATAGTCGGTATAAAAAACTTTATCTAAAGTCAGGCGGTAAAAGCTTACACTACATTCCTGCTCTCAATGCCAATGAAGAACAAATAAACCTATTTTATGATATAGTTAAATCAATTAATAAAAATTAACTGCTAAATTTAACTATTGTGAACTATTTAATCCCACTAACGCTAACATCGCTTCAACCAATTGTTCTGTTCTGACCAGCTCTTGATTAATATTGTTTAGTTGTTGTTTCAATGTCAATTGATTAGCAGTTTTGATAGTATTACGTAACTGTGTTAATAGCGCTTGTTGCTTTGCTCTCAAGCCTGTTAGTTTAGACTCTTGCAACATAATTAACTTACCAAAATTTTCTTGTACTGATAAAAAAACTTGATCATAACCAGCTAATTCAGATTGTTGATTTGAAATAATTTGCTGTCGCAATACAGCATTATTACCTGCAGCTTGAAGTTTAGAAGCAAAATCCGTTAGTTCTTGTTGAGCCTCGTAATAACGCTGGCCTTGTGCTATTTGTAAATTAAAATAATCATTTAACACTTGTTTTACTACTTCTGCATTCATACAAGTTTGACTCGCAGCAGGTAGCTCTCCTGCACTACATTTTTCTAAATTATTTTTTAAGACATCTTGATGGGCTAAAAGATACTGATACTCTGAATACTGATGACAGCCAGAAAGTAATAAAGTAACTAATCCTAATAAAAAAAATCTTTTAAATAACAACATTTCCAGCTCCCGTGTCAGTTGCAGCCATTACTGCTAAATAATGGAGCAAAGGAATTGCAATCAAAACTATTCCTAAGATTGCCCAAAAAATTATAGTCCCAAGCGGGGATTCTTGAGGATTTTGCTTGTGCCGTAAATAACGCATAAAGGCGCTCATTAATAATAATCCCCCTAATATAAAGCTTGCAGCATCTAATGCATAACGCAAAAAAATAATAGGCCCTAAAGCATCTTGTGCAACGCCCCCCAAGCTTTGAGCAGAGGCACTTGCTGCCAGCAAATTAATACTTACAATAAAGGTAAAAAAGATTGTTTTAATTATTTTCATTTTTTACTGCTCCAAGCTCAGTTTTCTAGTAAATAAACTAATTAACTACTTGTTTATAATAAATTATTTAGAGCTAGATTATATAAGCATTTTTTGTTTTTCCAAAGCTAATTTTTTAATAATTACAGGGGCTTGGTTTAACAAGGAATTGACTAGCCAGCAAAACCGCTCTACATTTAGAGTCTCATTTAAAAGAATAAATCAGGATCTTTAATGACCACCGGTTTACGCATTTGTTTAGCACAAATAAATTTCAAAGTCGCTGATATTTCTGGAAATTTAAAAAAAATCCTAACTGCAATTAAAGAAGCACAAACACAGGCTGACCTAATTATATTTCCAGAGCTTACTTTGACTAGCTACCCACCTGAAGATTTATTATTACGGCAAGACTTTTATCATTATATCGAGCAAGCTTTAGCCACGGTTTGTCAAAATACTAACCAAATTGATGTTCTGATAGGCTATCCTAAGCAAATTAATAATACTGTTTATAATACTATTGCCTGGATTCAACAGGGCAAAATTATTGCTGAATACTTTAAACAAAAACTTCCTAATTATGGTGTTTTTGATGAAAAACGTTATTTTCAAACGGGTAATTCCCCAACTATAGTAGATTTTAAAGGCTATAAAATTGGCTTAGCCATTTGTGAAGATTTATGGTTTTCTGAACCTATACGGTTGGCTAAAAATGTAGGAGCCGAATTAATTATTAGCCCTAATGCTTCGCCCTTTTCAGTCGGTAAAAAAGAAAAAAGGCTTGCTGTCCTAAAAAAACGTATTAACGAAACCAAACTTCCCATTATTTATGTTAATCATATCGGTGGACAAGATGACCTTCTTTTTGATGGCAGCTCTTTTGTGCTTAACTCTGAAGCTGAGGTTTGTTTACAGGCCCCTGCATTTAAAGAAGGATTGTTTTATACCGAAATTACAAAACTTAACCAATGTTTGCATATTAATAAGCAAGCGCTTCCCAAACAAAGTAAATTAGCAATAATCTATGAAGGTCTCGTTACCGGTGTTAGAGATTACATCAATAAAAATGGGTTTCCTGGTGCCATCATAGGCTTATCTGGTGGTATTGATTCTGCATTAACTTTGTGTATTGCCGTTGATGCATTAGGAAAAGACCGAGTCCAAACAATCATGATGCCCTCACCCTATACTGCCGACATCAGTCAAATAGATGCCAAAGAGCAAGCTAAAACTTTAGACGTAAACTACCAGGTTATTGAAATTCAACCTGTCTTTTCAGCTTTTTTACAACAACTTGCTCCGTTGTTTAGAAATCTCCCAGCTGATAAAACGGAAGAAAACATTCAAGCACGCATCAGAGGCACTCTACTCATGGCGGTTTCTAATAAAATTGGCAGATTAGTATTAACAACCAGCAATAAAAGTGAAACGGCTGTAGGCTATACCACACTTTATGGAGATATGGCCGGTGGATTTTGTGTATTAAAAGATGTTTATAAAACTTTAGTCTACCAACTTGCTGATTATCGCAATTCACTTTCTCCAGCTATTCCTAGACGTGTTATAGAGCGCTCTCCTTCAGCTGAATTAGCACCTAATCAAAAAGATCAGGATAGCTTACCTCCTTATGAAATATTAGATGAAATCATCGCTTGCTTTATTGAACATGATTTAAGTTTACAAGAAATTATTGATAAAGGTTTTTCACCTGACACCGTTAAAAAAGTTTTAAGAATGATTCATATCAATGAATATAAGCGCAGACAATCCCCACCAGGGCCCAAAATAACAGGCAAAGCTTTCTCAAGAAATAGGCGCTACCCCATTACCTCAGGATTTGATAGCTTGATTTTATAAACTATCTATATACTTTATGAACATTACTGCTTGCTTTGGCCAATGATTGTTCCAAACTAGGAATACTTGGATTATTTGAGAAATTTAATTTTAAAACAGCCAGTGACTGCTTAGCATCAGCATAATCTTGTAAGTTAATATAAGATTCTGTCATTAAAATCAAGGCACCAGGAATTGACGTACTTTGTTGATAATGACGAATAATACCATTTGCCCGATTTGCCGCTGCAACATAAGATTCTCTCACAAAATAAAAATGAGCCACTTCAAGTTCGTGGCTAGCCACAATATTACGAATATAAATCATTCGTAATCGGGCATCAGGTGTGTAGACACTATTAGGATAATGATAAACCAGCTCACTGAAATCCAAAAAGGCTTTCTTTAAAGAGGAGGCATCGCGCTGTGAAAAATCAGTGGGAAAATAGGTGCTTAAAAACCCACGTTCTTCATAAAACTCAGAAAGACCTCTCATGTAGTAAGCATAATCCACATAAGGACTCATAGGATATAAGTGAATATAACGATCTGCAGCCGCTAAAGTAGAGGGCACATCATCACTTTTATAATAAGCATAAATAATATCTAACTGAGCTTGTTGTGAGTGCTCCCCAAAAGGATACAAAGTATCTAATGCTTCAAAATGTTTAATGGCTTTAGCATAATTGCCAGCAATGAGTGCTGATTCTCCACCATAATAAATTTGCTGTTCTGATTGTCCTTTAAAAGCAGCTCCTGGATCATCAACTGTTTTGTCTGAAGCACAAGCACTTAAAGTTAAGATGGAAATAACTAGTAAAATAAATTTTAACTGTCTCATTGCACCGCCGCAAATAATTTTAGTTGCGAGATTATAACGAGGATTTAAAGATAATACCACTTGCTTATCAGTAACATCTTCTGCTCTTACAGTATTTTTGTTATGCTACGAGTTTTAAATAAGATGCAGTTCATGCCAGAAACTATATACCAACAGCTTATTATTCCTAGCTCTTGTGCTGGGTTTAGACTTGATCAAGCTTTGAGCGCTCTCTTGCCGCAGTACTCTAGGTCAAAAATTACGCAGTGGTTAAAAAATGGAAATATAACCCTTAACGATCTACCTGCTCTACCCAAACTTAAAGTTTATGGCAACGAAAAAATCGAGCTCAATATCATATTAGAACAAACCAATCCTTGGCATGCAGAACCTTTAAAACTAAATGTTGTTTTTGAAGACAAGACTCTTCTAGTTATCGACAAACCAGTTGGGATGGTAGTACACCCTGCAGCTGGTAACCTAACAGGAACCCTGGTCAATGCTTTATTGCATTATCATCCTAATTTAAAAACTTTACCTAGAGCAGGTTTAATTCATCGACTTGATAAAGATACCTCCGGTTTATTGGTCGTTGCAAAAACTTTATCTGCTCATACCTATTTAACTGCACAGTTGCAAGAGCGATTCATCGAGCGTGAGTATTTAGCGCTAATAAACGGCGTATTAACTGGGGGAGGCACTATTAATCAGCCAATCGGTCGTCATCCACGTAATCGACAAAAAATGGCTGTCATTGCCTCAGGTAAACCTGCAATCACCCATTATCGTATTGAAGAAAAATTTCAAGATTATACCCTCTTAAAAGTAATCTTAGAAACTGGCCGTACTCATCAAATTAGAGTACATATGGCCTTTATTCATCACCCTATTGTAGGAGATCAACTCTATAACCGCCTACAACTCCCTAAAAATTGCAATGAATCTTTAAAAACAACCTTGCGTACTTTTAAAAGACAGGCTCTTCATGCAAAAAAACTTGGATTTAAGCACCCAAGCAATCATAAGGAACTTTTATTTGAAAGCCCTATCCCTGAAGATTTTGCAACCTTAATTCAAATCATTAGGAAAGAAAATGTCTCCTAATGAATTTATTCTCCCCAATTGGCCTGCACCCAACAAGATTAAAGCGTTTAGCACTACGCGTTTAGGAGGAATAAGTTTACCTCCTTATGATCAATTAAATTTAGGGTTAGGAACAGGCGATGATCCTATACATGTCCAGCAAAATCGAAAAATTCTCGCTGAAAAGTTACACTTACCCGAATCGCCTTTATGGATGATACAAACACATAGTAATATAGCTGTAGATACTTCCCCTTCCTCTGCTTCACCTATAACAGCTGATGCGAGATATAGTAATCAACTCAAGCAAGTTTGTGTTGTACAAACTGCAGACTGCCTACCATTATTAGTTTGTAATCAGCAAGGCAGCGAAGTTGCTGCAATTCATGCTGGCTGGCGCGGTTTAGCAACTGGAATTATAGAAAATACTCTCCAGTTTTTTACTACCTCGACCAAGGATCTATTAGTCTGGTTAGGCCCTGCAATTGGACCTAGCAAATTCGAGGTAGGAAAAGAGGTCAAAGCAGCTTTTTGTAATAATAATTCTGAAAATTTACAAGCGTTTTCACCCCTAGGAAATGATAAATATTTGGCCAGTATTTATCAATTAGCAACAATCCAACTCCATAAATTAGGGATAACACAAATTTATGGAGGAAATTTTTGTACATTTTCTGAAGAAGGCTATTTTTTTTCTTATCGTCGCAATAAAGTAACAGGCCGAATGGCTAGCCTGATTTGGATTAACGCTTAATTTCCGACCTAAATTCTCTATTAAAATCTTGCACCACCTCATTTTTCACATTAATATCAATAGATTATATACTACAAGGAGTTTCTATGAAAAAGCGCATGGCCCTTATGATTATTGCGCTAATCATAATTTTTGGTGGTGTATTTGGTTGGGATTTCATGCGCTCCTATTTTGCTAAACAATACATGGCGCATTTTAGACAACCGCCGGTAACAATTTCTGCTGCAACAGTAAAATTAAAAAAGTGGCAAGGCCTAGTTCCTGCTGTTGGTACTTTATATTCATATGAATCGGTTAATATCTCGCCGCAACAGGCAGGCCAGGTGCAAGAAATCTATTTTAAATCAGGTGATATTGTTCAAAAAGGCCAGCCTTTACTAGGACAAAATATCGAGCTAAATATTCAGACTTTAAAAAGCCAGCAAGCACAGCTTGCATTATCTAAAATCACTTATGAGCGTTATATACCTTTAGCAAAGAAAAGTTTTGTATCACAAAGCCAATTAGATCAAGCGTTAGCACAATACCAAGAAGATGAAGCAAACGTTGGTCAGTCAGAAGAAATTATTAATGAAAAAACTATTCGAGCACCTTTCACAGGTAAAATAGGTATTCGAAAAGTTAACTTGGGACAATATGTTTCTCCAGGTGATAAACTTACTTCATTACAATCACTGGATCCTTTGCGCGCTGTATTTTATGTTCCAGAACAATATTTCCCAGATATAAAAGTTGGTCAAGCAGTAAAAGTAACCGTTGAAGCTTACCCTGGTAAAGAGTTTCCAGGTAAGGTAGTTGCCATTAACTCACAAATTAATAGTAATACACGTAACTTTTCAATTGAAGCTAATATCCCCAATAAAAATTTAGAATTATTCCCTGGCATGTTTGCCAATGTCACTGTAATTTTACCAGCAGCCAAAAATGTTATGGTGTTACCACAAACTGCTATTAGCTATAACTTATATGGTAATATTGTATATGTTTTAACTCCTGCACCAAAAGGTTATACTATTCCTCCATTACCCAAAAAGGATAGAGTAAAAATACAATCTAATACACCGCCTAAAACAGTCTATATTGTCAAAACTGCCTATGTTAAGACTGGCGAACAACGCGGTAATACTGTAGAAATATTATCAGGATTAAAAGTTGGAGATTTAGTTGCTACGTCAGGACAATTAAAATTACTAAATGATACACCAGTAGTAATCAACAATAGCATTAACCCTGCTATTATGCCTGCCGTTATTAATGCGGAAGAATAACTTAAGAGATTAATGGATGAAGTTTACTGATATTTTTATTGAGCGTCCTGTCTTAGCAATGGTAATAAGCTTGTTAATTCTCATTTTTGGATTAAGAGCTTTATTTTCATTAGAAATACGCCAATTTCCTTATATGTCTGATACTGTTATTACAGTTACGACTTCTTATCCAGGCGCCAGCCCTCAACTTATTCAAAGCTTTATTACTACTCCTATTGAACAGTCAGTAGCAACTGCTGAAGGCATAGATTATATGCTTTCTTCAAGCCAAGAAAGCACTAGCACAATTACTATTTACGTGACTTTAAACTTTGACCCTAATACTGCTTTTACCCAAGTCATGAGTAAAGTACAAGCGGTCATAAATCAACTACCTAAAGCTGCTGAAAATCCAGTTATTACAGAAAGTTCCGGAGGCGGCCAGTTTGCTTTAATGTACTTGGGTTTTGCAAGTAAATTTATGACGCCTGAACAAATTACTAACTATCTTACTGAAGTGGTACAGCCGCAATTAGAAACTATTAATGGTGTCTCACAAGCTCAAATTTTAGGGGGAATGACTTATGCTATGCGAATTTGGTTAAATCCTCAAAAAATGGCTGCCTATAACGTTTCTGCTGAAGATGTACAAAATGCATTGTTAGCTAATAATTACCAGTCTGCCGCAGGTAGCACCAAAGGTGTTTATGTTGCTTACAATATTAATGCTTCTACAGACGTCAATGATACCAAGGGATTTGCTAACATTATTGTAAGAGCTCAGAATGGACAAATAGTACGATTGAAAGATATTGCTAAAATTGAATTAGGTTCAGAAAATTATAACTCTTCAGTAAGCTTTAATAATCTACAAGCTACATTTATCGGTATTACAGCCACACCTATTGCTAATCCTTTACAAGTAATTAATGATGTGAAAAAAATGCTGCCCTCATTAGAAAAAATCTATCCTCCTAGCCTTAAATGCACAATAGTCTACGATTCAACTGTTTATATTCGTGCCTCTATCGATGAAGTAGTAGCAACTATTGCAGAAGCCTCTATTATTGTAATTATTGTTATCTTTTTATTTTTAGGAAACCTACGCTCCGTTTGTATACCAGTCGTCACTATTCCCTTATCATTGATAGGGGTTTCATCCTTTATGTTAGCCTTAGGCTATTCTATTAATTTACTGACATTACTGGCAATGGTATTAGCTATTGGTTTAGTAGTCGATGATGCGATTGTCGTGGTTGAGAATATCAGTCGACATATTGAAGCAGGTAGTACCCCTTTTCAAGCCGCCATTGCTGGTGCCAGAGAAATTGCTAATCCTGTGATTGCCATGAGTATTACTTTAGCTGCCGTTTATTCTCCTATTGGTTTTATGGGAGGCCTAACAGGTGCTTTATTTAAAGAATTTGCTTTTACTCTTGCCTCCTCTGTAATTCTTTCTGGCATCATTGCGTTAACTTTATCGCCAATGATGTGTTCCAAAGTTTTAAAACGTATTCCACCAGGTCAACGTAATTTTGCTCATTATGTTGATAAAATCTTTGAAGCCATTAAAAACTTTTATAGCAAGTTACTACGTGGTTCCTTAAACTACCGACCTGTGACGATAGTTTTTGCTATTACGGTTCTAGCTAGCCTTTATTTTTTATATTCCAATACACAAACTGAACTTGCTCCCAATGAAGATCAAGGTATTTTATTTACAATGGCTAATGGCCCAGATACCTCTAATATCGATTACAGCCAATTATTCTCAGCACAGCTATCAAATATTTTTGCTAACCTTGAAGGAACTCAGGCCTACTTTGTGGTTAATGGTATAAATCTAGCTAATAATATTATTGGCGGCCCTGTTCTCAAACCCTGGGGAGATCGCAAACTTTCTGCTATGCAACTTCAGCCAATCTTACAGCAAGAAGTAAATAATATTGCTGGCTTACAATCTTCTGTATTTTTACCAGCTTCGCTGCCAGGTAGTGACAACGGCTACCCTATTGAGTTTGTTATTACTAGTACCGGTGATTATGCGCCTTTATTTGAAGTCAGTAATCGATTATTGACCCAAGCTCAAAATAGCGGATTATTTATTTTTATTAATAACTCTCTACTTTATGATCAATCTGAAGTCATGGTAGATATCAATCGTGATAAAGCTGCAGAGCTAGGCCTGACTATGCAATCAATAGCAAATGCTTTAGCCACTGCCTTTGGTGGAAACTATACTAACTGGTTTAGCATGAGTAATCGTAGCTATCAGGTAATCCCTCAAGTATTACGAACACATCGACTGACCCCTGACCAAATTAACCAGATTTATCTAAAAGCGTCTAATGGCGATATGGTTCCCTTATCAACAGTTGTCACCATAAAACAAGTTAGCCAACCCAATAGCTTATCACGTTTTAATCAGCTTAACTCGGCTACGTTACAAGCAGTTCCCTCACCAGGAGTCTCTATGGGAACTGCTTTAAAATATTTACAAAATCTTGCTGATACAGAACTGCCACTTGGTATGAGTTACGGTTATCAAGGACAAGCTTTACAATATATTCAAGAAGGTAATACCCTGATATTTGCTATGGTATTTGCGATCATTATTATCTTCTTAGTATTAGCCGCTCAATTTGAAAGCTTTAGAGACCCTCTGATTATTTTGTTAAGTGTTCCAATGTCGTTTTGTGCAGCCTTGATCCCATTAAACCTAGGTCTAGCAACTATTAATATTTATACTCAGATTGGTTTAGTAACCCTAATAGGTTTAATCAGTAAACATGGTATTTTGATGGTTGAATTTGCTAATAAATTACAAATTCATGAAGGTCTCACTATTCGAGAAGCGATTATTAAAGCAGCCTCAATTCGTTTGCGTCCTATTCTGATGACTACCTCTGCGATGGTTGTTGGGGTACTACCACTTGTATTTGCAACTGGCGCTGGTGCAGAAAGCCGCTACTGTATTGGTCTTGTTATTTCCTCAGGTATGTTAATGGGAACTATATTTACTCTCTTTGTAGTACCAATGTTTTATACATTTATTGCCAAAGATCACCGCCATGACAACGAACTGGCAAATCAAGTTAAGGAAAGTGACAAATAAAGCAATTAGCGCAAAATACCTTTAGATAAAATAAGGTCTATTAAACCGTAATACTCATTCTGGCCAAATAAGATTTCATTCTTCTTAAATAGTATTTAATCCAATATTTAATAATATTTTTTTTGTAAGTAGGTAAATTCGAAGCATCAAAATAATTATCTAAAAAGCGATTAAAGCCATAAATTAAAAAATACTTTTGTTCATTTTCTAAAGAGTGTCTATAGATAAAAACTAAGTTTTTAGCGATTTTTCTTAGGCTCAATGAAAACCGTAGGTTATCAATATCGATAATGGCAAAATTATTATCTGATCTTAACAAATAATTATCTAAATGCCCCGCTCTAAAATAAATATTTTTATGATGAAGCTTAGCAATATAATTTGCTAGAGTAGAAAGAACAGTAAAATCATTGGTTTCATCTATAATCTCTTTAACGGTTTGCCCCTGTAAGATAGGATAAATAATTACATCACAATGAGATTCCAAGCACCGATACCAAGCAGACGGGAATACTGTTAAAATATCTCTTGCCAGTAATTGCGAAGCATTTGCAATAAACTCACCCGCAATGGTTTTGCAATAACGCCGATAAAATCCTTTATGATAAAAATAAAAACACTTAATGATTGACTGGCCATCCATGCTCAATGATACCTTGATTTTGCCTTCTTTATTGACACGCAAAGTTTTTGTATTAGAAAGCACTTTCTCTAATGCACTTGCAGTGAGTAGATGTCTTTTCATGCCGTTATTTTAAACCCAACAATTGGTCCACTTTACTGATTTGCGCTATTTGCATTAATTGCTTAGGAGTATTGATAAATACTAAATTGATTTGCTTAGCTTTAGCATAACGCTGCCACTCACAAAACAGTGCTAGTGAGGCACTATCAGCATGAGTAACGTCAGAAAAATCAATTTTTAAAGTATGGATATTCTGAAAATACTGCTTACTTTCTTTTAATATTTTCATAACTGTTTCAAATACTAGCTCTCCTCGAACCAGTAAACAGCCATCCTTAAATTGTATTGATGGTTTCATCATTTCATTTTTGCATTATGTTGCTGTAAATCTGTAATGACTTGAGCAATCGTTTGTCCTTGGGCTAATTGTGAAGAGAACTGCGATCTAAAGCTTTGTAACAAGCTGATTCCCTCAACACTCAAATCATAAACCTGCCAAATTGAACCTTGTAAAACTAAACTGTAGCTTATAGGTACAGGAGGACCATCTGGTCGAATAACTTGGCTATTAACCTGTAATACTTGTTTACCTTGGTAGCCACCGCGTATTGGGAAAAATTTAATAGTTTCATTTGTGAAAGCATTTAAAGCAGAAGAATAGGTTTTTACGACCGTTGTGGTAAATGCCTTAGTAAACGCTGTGCGTTGTGCCGGCGTTGCTTGATTCCAGGCAGTACGGCCTAATACTGACATTGACATAACCTGTACATTGACATGAGGTAATAACAACTGATTCACAATATTATAAATAAAAGTAGGATTACCTTTCAATTTTGCTTGATTCGCCTTTAAAGTGGCTAAAAGCTGATCTGTCGTTTGCTTTAACATGATCATAGGATCAGGGGTTTGCGCAAAAGCGGTACTTAAAATAAAACAGCTCATAATAACAATAATAAATCGTTTTAATTTAGTCATTAGTTCGCACTCCCATTAGCCGCTTGTTGTTGTGAGGTATCATTATCTGAATCACCACCTTTAAGACTATAAAGTAACTGGCCGATTACATCTTGTAGAATCATTGCCTGATTGGTTCGCTGTAAAACATCGCCACTCTTTAAGAACTGATTTGAAAAACCTGGTGTTATGCTAACATAATTAGAACCAATTAATCCTGCTGTATAAATATTAGCAGTAGAATCGATGGGTATTAAATCTTGACGATCAATTCGCATTGTGACAATAGCAGCATAAGTTTCTGGATCTAGTTGAATGTCTGTAATTTGTCCGACTTTTACACCCGCCATAGTTACTGGTGCTCTTACTTTTAAATCACCAATATTTTGAAAATCAGCTGTAATTTTATAACTATTAGCATAAGAGTAAGTTGTTAATCCACTTACTTTAAACGCTAAAAATACTAAGGCTAGAATGCCTAGTATCATAAAAATACCAACACAAATTTCTATGATTCTTTGTCGCGCCATTTACCAACCCCCTAACATCATCGTTGTCAATACAAAATCTAGTCCTAAGATAGCCAAAGAAGAATATACTACTGTTTTCGTGGTTGCTCGTCCGATGCCCTCGGAAGTAGGAACGCATTCATACCCTTGAAATACTGCTATCCAAGTTATCACAAAACCAAACACTATGCTTTTGATAATACCATTTAAAGTATCTATATCAAAGTCAACCGCTGCTTGCATATTCGACCAAAAAGAACCTGCATCAAGGCCTAACCATTGAACAGCAACAAAATAACCACCATAAATCGCTACCATACTAAATATCATGGCTAGAATTGGCATGCTAATAAATCCACCCCATAACCTAGGCGCTATTACACGATGCAAAGGATCAACCGCAATCATTTCCATTCCTGATAATTGCTCTGTCGCTTTCATAAGACCTATTTCAGCAGTTAAAGCTGAACCTGCTCTGCCAGCAAATAACAATGCTGTCACCACTGGGCCTAGTTCTCGAACTACACTTAAAGCTAATAACTGCCCCAAAGCTTGATCAGCACCAAATTTATTTAGAGTATTATAACCTTGTAATCCCACTACCATACCAATAAACATACCAGAAACTATTATAATAACTAATGACAAAAAGCCTTCAGCATAAATCTGTTCAATTAAAGCTGGAAATCCATGTTTAAAATCAGGTTTACGAATTAGTGAGCGAAATAAAATAATGCCGGAAATTCCAATCCTTTCACAAACGAGTATTCCAAATCGACCTAATTTAGCTACTACTTCCATTGTTATGACACAGCTCCGAGTAATTCTGTTTTAAAATCTTTACTAGGATAATGAAAAGGCACTGGCCCATCGGGTAATCCTAACATAAATTGCTTAACTTCAGGTTGATCACTCACAAATAAATCTTTAGGAGTGCCTTCTCCGATTACTTTTCCACCCGACAATAAATAAATATAATCCGAGATACTTGCAGCCTCTTGCACATCATGGGAAACCAAAACACTAGTAATAGATAAAGAGTCATTAAGCATTTTAATTAATTTAATTAAAACCCCCATAGTAATGGGATCTTGGCCCGTAAAAGGTTCGTCATACATAATTATTTTGGGGTCTAAAGCTATTGCTCGCGCTAAGGCTACTCTTCTCGCCATCCCACCTGATAACTCATTAGGCATTAAACTTTCTGCACCACGCAGCCCTACTGCCTCAAGTTTCATTAGCACTAAATCTCGCACCATTCGCTTGGAAAGATTGGTATGTTCAAGTAAAGGGAAAGCTATATTGTCAAAAACTGAAAGATTAGTAAATAAAGCACCACTTTGAAATAACATTCCCATTTTACGGCGTGCTCGATAAAGCGCATTTCTTGATAATTGATGCACATCCTCTCCATCAAAAATTACGCTGCCTTGATTTGGTCTTAATTGGGCCCCTATTAATTTTAATAAGGTGGTTTTGCCTGTACCACTAGGACCCATAATAGTAGTAATTTTACCTTGCGGAATAACAATATTAACGTTGTCAAAAATTGATCGCTCTCCACGTTTAAAAGAAAGATTGCTAATTGTTACAATATTACTCATAATTTCAAAGACTTATAGAAAACGCTGATTCTACCTGAGCCAAGCCTGTGCAAGCAAGATATAAATAGATAAATACGAATGAAAGATGTAATTAATAACTCGCTAGCTTTAAGAGTTATAGGCAAAAAATTTTCAAAAGCAACTTTTCTTTCTAGTTTGTTGATAATATTGTATTATACGATATTTTATAGAAATGAATTTAATACTATGCCAGTTGATGTGTTATTAAAAAATACTAACCGTTTTAAAGAGCTAGCTTTAGCTGTCATTGACACCGAACTTAACGCGGTTTCTAGATTAAAAAATGAAATTAATCAAGAATTTATAAAAGCATGTGAATGTTTGTTAGAATGTCAAGGGCGAGTAGTAGTAATTGGCATGGGAAAATCCGGTCATATTGCTAATAAAATTGCTGCCACCTTGGCTAGCACTGGCACCCCAGCTTTTTTTGTACACCCTGGTGAAGCTAGTCATGGTGACTTAGGTATGATTACTAAAAAGGATGTCACCTTGGCAATTTCTTACTCTGGTGAAACTGAAGAAATTATTACCATATTACCTTTTTTAAAACGTTTTAATATTCCTATGATTGCTATTACTGGCCATCCAACCTCAACCATTGCTAAAGCTTCTACCATTAATCTCAATGCTATGGTTGATAAAGAAGCTTGTCCTTTAAATTTAGCCCCCACAGCAAGTACTACTGCTGCACTAGTATTAGGCGATGCCCTCGCTATTGCTTTATTAGAAGCTCGAGGTTTTACTCAGGAAGACTTCGCACTTTCGCACCCTAAAGGTAGTTTAGGAAGAAGATTATTATTACATGTAGAAGATGTGATGCATCAAGGTAGTGCTATTCCTATGGTTGATAAAGAAGCCACTATTTCTGAAGCATTAGTAGAAATGACTTCTAAACGATTAGGAATGACTGCGATAATAGATAAACAACGGCGCTTAATAGGTATCTTTACTGATGGCGACTTAAGACGAACTATTGACAAAGATCTTGATATTAAACAGGCCAAAATTACAGCTGTTATGACTAGCAAACCCGTTTTTATTCATACAGGTTTACTCGCAGCTGAAGTATTACAATTAATGGAGGCAAAAAAAATTAATGGGGTTTTTGTAGTAAATAACACTCAAAAAGTTATTGGTGCATTAAACATGCATGATTTATTACGCTCAGGAGTTTTATAACGAATGAGTGATATTGCTTCTCTTGCTAAAGACATTAAATTATTAATTTTAGATGTTGATGGAGTCTGCACCGATGGTGGACTTTATTATGCTGAACAAGGAGAAATAATTAAACGTTTTAATGTTCAAGATGGCCTTGGTATTAAACTGCTTATTAGCGCAGGTGTCGAGGTAGCATTAATTACGGCTAAAGCCTCTAAAGCAGTAGAAAAACGTATGCGCCCTTTAGGCGTTAAATATCTTTATCAAGGTTATGAAAATAAACTAACTGCTTATCATGATTTACTACAAACCACACATTTAACTGACGAAGAAGTTGCTTATGTAGGAGATGATTTACCGGATTTATGCTTAATTCGTCGTGTTAGGTTAGGAATCACGGTTCCTAATGGTCACGAACTTGTTAAATCTCATGCAAAATTAATCACTCAGAGAACAGGGGGAAATGGGGCTGTTCGTGAAGTCTGTGAGTTAATTTTAAAAGCTCAAAATAAGTTTAATGATATTTTGCAAACTTATAGTTAGTAACTAGTAGAAAAAATGATTAATAATAAATTCACAAAAAAATCAATTTCTGGGCTATTATTATTAATCGTTATTGGCATCGTTGTTTTTATTTGCTTACCCAAAAACATCAACATTAAGCTGTCAAATAAAAAAAATAATACCCCAGACTGGTATATGACAGAGGTAACTTCTACCACCTATAATAGCCAAGGGTTAGTAAAAGGCATATTATTAAGCCCTAAAGTTACTCATCATCCTCTCACGAATACCATAGAACTTACTAGACCTAACCTAACCTTATACGATAGTGATCGAGTACCTTGGCATATTACTTCACTCAACGGCAGAATTTATCAAAGTCAAGCAAACAAAGTTCACCTTTGGAACAATGTAATTATTCAGCAAATGCCTGGTCCACATAGTGATAGCACCACTATTTCCACTAATAAACTTACTTATTATCCAAAAACTTCCTTTGCTCATACTAACCAACCCGTCACAATCACCCAATCCAACTCAGAAATGCAATCGGTTGGTATTGATGCTGATTTAAAAAAAGGCTTAATTCATTTTTTATCACAATCACATATTGAATATGATGATAGTGATTAATTATTATAAGTTGATTCAAGGTTGCATATTTTCGTTATTAAAATACAATATACTTTCTTAGAATTAAATGGTTGGAATACGTGAATGCCCCATATACTTTCAGCGCAAAATCTTGAAAAAAGCTTTCATTTAAAAACCGTTGTCAAAAACATCAGTTTTGAAGTTAAAAGTGGTCAAATAGTTGGCTTATTAGGTCCTAATGGTGCTGGTAAAACAACCGCTTTTTACATGGCGCTTGGCCTGATTTCTGCTGATAAAGGCAAAATTTTTCTTGATGATAAAGATATTACTCATCTTCCAATCCATACTCGAGCTAAATTAGGTATTAGCTATTTACCACAAGAAGCTTCTATTTTTAGAAAATTAAATGTTGCAGACAACATCATGGCCATTCTTGAATTAAGAAATGATTTATCTCAAAAACAACGTCATGAAAAATTAGAAACCCTCTTAGAAGAATTTCATATTTCACATCTAAGGCGTAACCTTGGTATATCCCTATCAGGCGGTGAAAGACGAAGAACAGAAATTGCCAGAACCTTAGCAACCGACCCCAAATTTATTTTATTAGATGAACCGTTTGCTGGTATTGACCCAATTTCTGTTATTGATATTAAACATATTATTAAACATTTATGCCAACGTGGCATTGGTATACTTATTACTGATCATAACGTACGTGAAACATTAGATACTTGTGAGTTCGCTTATATTGCTAATGAAGGTAATATCATTTGTTCAGGTGGGCCTGATGAAATCTTAGCCAACAAACAAGTCCGAGATGTTTATTTAGGTGATGATTTTTCTTTATGATAAAGACTGCTATAATTCTAATATAGACAGTCAGTCTACGAGGAAAAATCAAGTAGTTAACAGATATTTAAGGAAACGATAATGAAAATCAATTTCACTGGCCACGGGCTTGAAATCACATCTGCTTTACGTCAATTAGTTGAAAATAAATTTGAAAAAATACAGCGCCATTTTGATCATATCACTAGTGCGCATGTAACCTTTAGCGTACAAAAATTAGAAAATATAGCTGAAATGAAAATTCATGTACCTGGTCATCAATTACATGCCACTGGTAAATCGGATGATATGTATAAAGCAATTGATGAAATGGTTAATAGTTTAGACCGACAAATTGTTAAGCATAAAGAAAAACAAAAAGAACATCATAAATAATTTAAATTAATCGTTTTAACTGGAGAATTTTCAATAGCTTCGTTAAGAAGTTATAATAAAAATGTTTTTTATTAAATTTAATGAGTTGTTGTGAATAAGGATTATATTATATTACCAGCGGCCTTACTTTGCATTAGTAAACTAGGCATATTATTGCAAGGGCCTGCTGGATGTGGCAAAACTGATACTGTCATAAACTTATTAGCACGAGGACATAAACTTGTTGCGGATGACAATATAATGATTAAACCCATTAATAATAAACTTTGGGGGTTTTGTTCAGGAATTGACAACTCTTATTTGCATATCAGAGGGGTTGGAATAGTCAATGTCAAGGCTATTTATGGTAAAGAAACATTGCTTAATCAACATACTATAGATTTTATTATCAACTTATCGCCAACTGAAATAATTGAAAATCAATTAGATAGTTTCAGCTCTGAAAAAATTTTAGGCATTTCTATTCCTACCATTATCATCCCTTTCTGTCGTTATAGGCAATTGTCAAATCTTATTGAACTTACTGTGAAATATTTCTTATTAAAAAAAAAGGGGTATAATGTACTTAATGAATTTAAAGAACAGCAACGCAGATTAATGGACAAACAACCAAAATGAAACTGTTAATCATTAGCGGGCGATCCGGTTCGGGTAAAAGTGTTATTCTGCAAACACTAGAAGATTTACAATATTATTGCGTCGATAACCTGCCTCCCTCTTTACTCCCTACGTTATTACAACAACTTAAAGAAAGAAATGTTAACATTGCCGTCAGTATTGATGCTCGCAATATTAGTCACGATGAAAATAAATTAGCAGAAATAATCAGTCAAATTAAAAGCCATCATCCCTGTCATATTATTTATTTAGATGCAACTGATGATACATTAATTAGACGCTTTAAGGAAACAAGGCGTAGACACCCTTTAACTTCTTCGCAATTAAGTTTACAAGAGGCGCTAAAAAAAGAACATTTGCTGTTAGCCCCTTTAGTTGAAACGGTAGACTTTAAAATTGATACGAGTATGCTAACACCTCAACAATTGCGTAAATTAATTCTTGATTATGTTGAACAGCAAAACGGTTCAACTTTATCCATTTTATTAGAATCATTTGGCTACAAATATGGTATACCTCATGAAGCAGATTTTATTTTTGATGTACGCTGCTTACCCAATCCTTATTGGGATACTAAATTACGCTATAAAACAGGTCTTGACTCAGAAGTTACAGAATATCTTGAAACGCAACCACTTTGTCAGGAAATGTTTGAAGATATCAAACAATTTCTTTTAAAATGGATTCCAGCTTATTTAGCTGAACATCGTAAGTATTTAACAATTGCCATAGGCTGTACTGGAGGATTACATCGTTCTGTTTATCTTGTTAATAAACTTGGTGAAGCACTTAAACTAACCTTAGAAAATATCAGCATAAGGCATCGTGAATTAACATGAATACAGAAGTTGTTATTATCACACAAAAACACGTAGGAACAGCTTTAGTTAAAGCTGCAAAAAATATTTTTGGAAAACTTCCTATGAGTATTACTGCTGTTTCTGTAAATTATCGAGTTAATCCTGAGATCTTATTAAGTAAATTACAAAGAACCATTGATAAATTAAACTGTGACCATGAAGTTTTAATCTTAACAGATCTTTATGGTTCAACACCCAGTAATATTGCTAACAGGCTTGCAGAATTATGTAAGCGCCATGTAAAAATCATTGCAGGACTTAATCTTCCTATGTTAATTAAAGTATTAGACAATGCAGACCTACCCTTAAAATATCTAGCTGAATGTGCTATTCAAGGAGGACAACGAGGGGTGTTTGATTGTCAAGCTATAAAGGATACCTCCAATGCTTGAAAAAAATATCGTTATTAAAAATAAATTAGGGCTTCACGCCAGGGCCTCTGCAAAGTTGGTTAAAGAAGCAAAACGCTTTCAAAGCGAAATTAAATTAATAAAAAATAATCATATTACGAATGCTAAAAGTATTATGAGCGTTATGATGCTAGCGGCTAGCAAAGGTTCTGAATTAATTTTACAAGCTGAGGGTAATGATGCCAAAGAAGCTTTGGAAGCTGTTGCCGAACTAATTGACAATCGTTTTGGTGAAGCTGAATAAACACTAGTATAATGTAGCCAGTGATTGTTTAAAATTTTCTCATTTTAGCCTTTTCTTACTCATGAAAATAAGCTCTAAGCTGTTACTTGACTTATTTGTAATTCATTACTTACAATGGCTATAACATTAATAATAAACAAAAGTAATAAATTATGCCCTGGGCAAATATAGCTGAATTTAAAAGATTGCTCTCAACTGAGAGCAAGTTTGCCTTTCTTTATGCAAAAGCCTTAATGAAAAAAACACTGGTTACCTCTAGCTTTCGAGATGAACATGACAATCCTTATCCATTACCCGTAGAGCTTTTTATAACTATTTTACGAAGCACTGTCATTACCCCTGAGGAAGCTTTGAAATTACTTGCACTGTTATTAAGAAAAACAGAGCAAGTAGGTCTTGCAATTGCTGACAAAGGATTTTGGACTTCTGAAGGTGTATTCTTAGATCCTTTTAGAATTCTTATCTGTATAGAAAGTTCTTCACTTAATCACTATTTGTCACTCTTAACAGAAGAAACCCGTCTCTGCTGGCAAAGATATTTACCTTATTTATTACAGACCGTTATTGATTATATTAATCAAAGAGAAATTTCTCGTTTTTTAAGCTCATCTTCTATAATCGTTGCCATCAATCACTCTGCTACAATGGTTTTTAAATCTTTATTAGCTTTAGATAATACTGATTTAACAAGGTATAGAGTAGGCAGAAGAAATATTTTACATCTTGCTATGGCTTATTTAGCTGATGAATCTGCGCTCAGAATACTTTTTGAAAGATTAATAGCTAATAGACAATGGATTGACTTTTTTAGAAAAAAATACCTAGTTTACTCAGAAGATAAACAAACTATTATCCATATATTAACCCCATTAAATACACTAACCTGTTCGCTTTATCATTTACCTGATGAAATTATAACAATGAAGCTGCGACTACTTCATTCTTATGGACTATTAACTGAAGCAGACTGCATCAAACCTATGTTTGTTTCTACCACTATACCTTCTCCTATAACTATTACTGAATATTTTGAATTACCCTTAGAAAAGAAAAAGGAATTAATAGGAAATGGTATCAATTTTTTTCATTCATGCTGTAGGGCGGGCGTATTAAATACTCTAAAATTTTTACTGCTTGAAAGTGGCTTTGATAAAAAAACTCTGTTAACCACGACTTCTGCTGATTCTTTTTCACCTCTTTGGTATGCGGTTTCAGCTAGAAAAAAAGAAGTGGTTATTTTTTTACTAAGTTTTCCTGAAATAATATTAACTGAAGCAGATCTTGAATTTGCTAGCACAATGACTTGCAGTGAAATTCCAGAATTAGCTAGAATCTCGGAAGAAATTGTCTCTCTACTTACTATTCAATTAGCAGCAAAAGTTGTTAGTGCTGTTTTTAAAAGAATAGCAAGTTTAACAGGTTCTACTTCAATCTCTTCTGCTGCTGGCGAAGCGCCAGGCAGTAGCACTTCTTTTGCTAGCCCTCCTGCAGGCGAAATAAGTCATGGCGCTAGAGAAGAGGAGGCATTAAGACAAGCTCCTCCTCTTGTTAGAGATCAAGAAATACCTGCAGAAATACCTGCAGATCACCCAGGAGAAGTAATTTCATTACCTCCTATTCTTGCAAGATTAAGACCAACCTCACTTGCAGCTGCTGTTCCACCAGCAGCTGCAAGTGAGGGACCCGCGGCCATTATAGCAGCTGCTAGAGAAGAGCTCGTTGCAGGTAGAGTAGATCCTGCTATTCAGGCAGCTGCCTGTCAACTGGTAAAAGTATTAACGCCTCCTCGACGAGCAAGCTTTTTTCCCGCCAATCCAGATCGTCATTTAGCTTTACCACCGGTACGCAGAGGAACTACTGTGCCAACCCCTGGTTCTTAACCTATACAAACAGTTTTTCATTATACACTGCTACAATGATGAAATCTTTAATATAACACCTCTCGCTAAAACATTTACCCTTTAATAAACTCTCTTTCGCTGCCAAAATAGCATTGGTAGCAACCGAGAATCCTCAATAAACAGTCGAGTAATAACTCAATATGCAGTTTTAATTGTGGTAACATAAAACCCATTACTATTAAAGCATCTCCTATTATTAACTCTTGTATTTTTTAATCTAGCGTACTCGAATGTTCGTAAAAATCACTAAATGCAAGCTCTACATTAACCCTGGCAAAAAGTTAATACACAATCCAAGGTTGAAAAAAAGGTGCTGTTAAGCTCATAGGGCCTGAACCTAATAACATAAAAAAGAAGGCTACAGCAGCCAAGACAAAGTTCTTTTGTGCAGAAGAAACATTGCCGACAACTCCCATATCAATCACTTCTTGCAAAGCTGCATTGTTTGATTGGTTGGCCATGGCCTGGTGATTTATAATAAGTTTCGCAAGCTTATAATGAACTACGGCCCCCATTAAACAATACACTAATAACAACAACCCACCAATTTGTGCATAAAATCCTAATAAAATAGACAATGCACCAATGATCATAACAATTACCATCAGTATACTGCTTAATGGCACCAGCCTTTTAGGAACAATTAATGCCACCGTATTTTTAGTTACTTGCCAATCACTTAGCAACACTTTTAATGGATAGAGAAACATCCATGCATACATAATCCGCAAAATCATCCAAGCAACGATTTGTAATTCCATTTTATACTCCTATTAATTGCCAGCTACTGTTAACTGTCCAAGCAGTACAGAGCCGGTATGAATATTTCCACGATAATCAATATCATTGCCCACTGCAATCAAACTACGAAACATTGTTTGTAAATTACCTGCTATAGTAATTTCTGAGACTGGAAATTGAATTTTACCTTGTTCTACCCAAAAACCTCTTGCTCCTCGTGAGTAATCACCAGTCAATATATTTACCCCCTGACCCATAACTTCTGTCACTAAAAGTCCTCGGTCCATTAATTTAAGTAACTGTGGTAAATCTTTCTCTCCAGGCTCTATAATTAAATTATGCACGCCATCAGCATTCCCCGTCGTTTGCATTCCCAATTTTCTAGCCGAATAAGCTCCCAAGCAATAACTTTTTAAAAATCCTTTGCTAATAAAATATTTTTTTGTTGTAGCAACACCATCACTATCAAAAGCTGTACTACCCATCCCTTTTAATAAATAAGGGTCTTCATAGAGATGAATAAATTCAGGAAATATTTGTTTTTCTAAACAGTCTAATAAAAATGAAGATTTACGGTACAGCTGTGAGCCTGCAATAGCTGAAACAAAGTGTCCCCATAAGCTACACGCCTCTTCGGCAATAAAAATTACTGGTACTTTACAGGTTTTAATTTTTCTAGCACCCAACCGAGAAATAGTTTTGCTTACTGCCTCGTCAGCAATTTTTTCAATTGCAATTAAATCTTTGGGGTCTCTTGCCAAAGAATAGGCGAAATCTCGTTCCATCTCCTCATCTTGTTCAGCAATTAAAATACAGCTAATTTCATGTTGAGTACTATTAATTTCACCAAGAAAACCATGAGAATTACCATAAACATATTTAGCCTGAAAACTAGTCACAGAAACACTATCTGAATTGGTAATACGCTTGTCAAGTTGCCTTGCCTTTGCTTCACAAGCTAAAGCTAACTCTACCCCCTGCTCTGCGCTAAGATCCCAAGGATGATAAAGACTAAGATCAGGTAAATACTGTGCCATCAGCGCTTTGTCGGCTAAACCATTATATGGATCTTCACCAGTAAATTTAGCAATATCACAGGCCTTTTTTATGGTAATCATCAATGATTCAGGTTTTATTTCAGTAGTAGTTGCTGAGCCTTTTTTATGGCCAAAATAAACTGTTATGTCTATTTCTCTATCACGCTGATATTCTACTGTGTCAATTTCTCCCATACGCACAATGCTGGTAAAGCCATCATCCAAATTTGCGCTGACTTCTACTTCACTAGCACCTTCTTTTTTCGCTATTGCAATAGCCTCAGCTACCAATTTTTTTAAATTTACATCATGAATAGTTTGCTGCACTGACTCACCTTTTTATTTTAACAAAACAATTTATTCAGTCCCACCGACTGTCATTTCATCAATTCTTAGAGTAGGCTGTCCGACACCAACTGGTACACTTTGTCCATCTTTGCCACAAGTACCCACCCCTTCATCCAACTTTAAGTCATTACCTACCATGGATACTTTGGTTAAGATATCTGGGCCACTACCAATTAAAGTAGCACCTTTAATAGGTTTGCCAATTTTACCTTTCTCAATTAAATAAGCTTCACTCGCAGAAAAAACAAATTTGCCTGAAGTAATATCCACTTGTCCGCCACCAAAATTTACGGCATAAATTCCTTTTGAAATGGAAGAAATTATTTCATCGGGATCATGAGAGCCCGCTAACATATAAGTATTCGTCATTCTTGGCATGGGTTGATGTGCATAAGATTCTCGTCTACCATTTCCTGTAGGTTTCATCCCCATTAATTTTGCATTAAGCTTATCTTGCATGTAGCTCACTAATATGCCATCTTTAATTAAAGTTGTGCATTGAGTAATAGTACCCTCATCATCTATATTTAACGAACCTCGTCTATTAACCAAAGTTCCATCATCAACAATAGTACATAAAGAAGAAGCTACTTTTTCTCCTAAACGATTAGCAAAAGCAGAGCTACCCTTACGATTAAAATCACCCTCTAATCCATGACCAATAGCTTCATGTAGTAAGACACCTGGCCAACCTGGTCCTAACACAACTGGCATAGTACCAGCCGGAGCTGGAACCGCCTCAAGATTAAGCAGCGCTTGTCTTACTGCTTCTTTTGCGTGATAAGCAGCAGCACCAGTTTGAATAAACGTCTCATAGCCATAGCGTCCGCCTCCACCTGAAGAACCTTTTTCCCTCCGTCCTTTAGTTTCAACCACCACACTAACATTTAAACGTATCAAAGGCCTGATATCTGCTGCCAATGTTCCATCACTAGCCATAATTAAAATTAACTCATAAACCCCAACAAGGTTTGCGATAACGTGTACTACTCTTGGATCTTCTTTTCTAGCTAACTGATCAACTTCATGAAGTATCTGTATTTTTTCTATAGCACTTAGACCCGTAATAGGATTTACAGGATGATAAAGATTTAAGCCATTGATAGGTCCTGATATCTTGATCCGTTTATCGTTCCCAAGTTTAGCAATACTCTTAGCTGCCATGGCAGCTTTCGATAAAGCAGGTAAAGCAATATCCTCTGAGTAAGCGAATCCAGTCTTTTGCTCATTAATAGCTCTTACGCCCACTCCTCTCTCTATATTGTAGCAGCCTTCCTTTACTACCCCATCCTCTAAGCCCCAGGATTCCAATTGCAAACTTTGGCAATAAATATCTGCATAATCAATTTTATTACCTAAGATATCATTTAATAAATTACTTAAATGCTGCTCCGTTAATTCCGCAGGCAACAATAGCTCGTTCATAGCTGTTTCGAAATGGCTAGTTTTTGTAATCATTATTGATACCATTAATTGACAATAATTTTTATTTTAACACGATATAAAAATTAATTACCTATATTTTGATTGGTTGCAGCAAAAAGCTCTGGGTTATCGCTATAGTCAATAGGTATATCTATAAGCACTGGTACTTTTTCTGTCAAGGCTTGTTGTAAAGTAGGTAACAGTTCTTCACTATTTTGAACTGCATAGCCTTTTGCACCAAAGCTTTCTGCAAATTTTACTAAATCTACTTTACCAAAATAAACACCACTTGCCTGTTTATATTTCATCACTTCTTGTTCAAGCACCATGTTATAAGCACCGTCACGCCAGACACAATGTACAAATGGGCATTTTTCTCGCACCGCTGTTTCTAGCTCTGTGGCTGAAAACAAAAAACCGCCATCGCCAGAAATGGAAATAATTTTGTTATCAGGTCGAATCATTCTTGTAGAAATAGCCCAAGGTAATGCTACACCTAAGGTTTGCTGGCCATTACTAAATAATAAATGTCTAGGTTCATAGCAGAAAAAATATCGCGCTAACCACATATAATGAGTACCAATATCACTAATCACTGTGGTTTTATCATCAACACACTGTGTTAAATCATAAATAAATCGTAAAGGATGAATAAGTTTTCCCTGTTTAGATTTGCCACTATCTATCTTAGTCAATAACTTTTGTTGTAAGCTTATGATATCTTGACCTAAAAGCTCTGTTCTTGGTTTTAAATATTTTGCTAAGGCTTTAATATTTTGGGCGATATCGCCAATTAACTCTAAAGAAGGTAAAAAAGTTGCATGAATTTCAGCAGGGGCTGAGTTAATAGAAATAATCTTTTTATTGCTATTATGAGCATTCCATGTTTCTGGATCATATTCTACTGGATTATAGCCAACTGTGATGACAACATCTGCTGCATCCAGCGCGATATCGCCAGGTTGATTTTTGAATAACCCTACTCTTCCTATAAAACAATCCACTAAATTCTTAGAAATAATCCCTGCAGCCTGAAAAGTCCCAACACATGGAAATTTAATTTCGTGCAACAATTCTCTAATAACTTTTGCATTTTGCTCTTTGCTCGCATACATCCCTAAAAGCAATATAGGTTTTTTTGCAGAATTGATAAGCTGCGCTGCTTTTTCCAAAAGTGAAAGTGGCGCTGTACCCAACTCAATTTGTGGAATGGGTGGATTAGCCTGAATAGTTGTTGGCGCTGTTAACACATCTTGCGGTAAACTAATGAATGCTGCACCACCAGGTTCTTCACAGGCAGTACGAAAAGCATTTTCAATTGCTTCAGGGATACTTTCTGGTACTAAAACTTCTACGCTACTCTTACTAACAAAAGTCATTAAATTAGCGTTTTCTAAGCCTTGATGGGTATGTTTTAACCGCATAGCACGAGAAACATTAGCTCCAATAGCGATAACAGGATCCCCTTCGCTGGTTGCTGTTAATAGACCAGTTGTTAAATTAGTTACTCCTGGACCAGAAGTAACAATCACCACACCTGGTTTGCCCGTAAGCCGACCATGAATGGCTGCCATGAAGGCTGCATTCTGTTCATGACGACAAACGACTAGATGAATTTTATCTTCAACATTTTTTAATTCATTAAAAACAGCATCTACTTTAGCACCAGGAATTCCAAATACTGTTTTGACACCATGTTTTAATAAACAATCTACTAATAATTTTGCGCCATTTTGGGTTGACATAGCTTTTTACCTCTTAAATCTTATTTTCTCTCTATTTCAAGCTTTACCTGCTATTTCTTGTATTTTATAGCCAAATAGTTTAAATTAATTACATAAATATAATTGGTTACTAATTATTTTAATATAGTTGATTTTACATAATTTGCTTAGTTAGCAATAAATATCATGAATGGAGTCATGAACATGAAACTAGTTCGGCCTATATTTATACTTTTATTCATTTTTTTGCTTAATAATTACGCATATTCAGCAGCGCCTAGCCAAAATTTTGAAAATATTATAACCAAGTCACGCGCGCAAATAACTAGTAACAGCAATTTCCAACCAGTAGATCCCAATATAGTAAAAATTGATACGCCTCCTGTTCTTCCTTATCAAGAAATCGGCAAAGTCTATGTCAGCCTTTATAATATTTGGGGGGTCAAACGACAATCGGGCGTTATCAGCGATTTAATGCAAAAACAGGCAGCAGAAGTAGGTGGTGATGATGTTTACAATATTCATGTTAATGGTCATTATGCAGTTGGCGATATTGTTAAAGAAGAACCCATTAATTAATAGGAGAAACGCATGAAAGCAATTACCAAAGGTTTATTAATAGGAATTATTTTTGGCTTGCCATTTATTAGTTTTTCTCAAGATGTTACCAACCCTAATTTTGGTAATTTTAATAATCCTAAACCACCAACGACTCCTCCAACGACTCAGCAACAGACAACTACACAAACAACCACTACAGCAACACCAGTTAGCCAACCTGCTGTTGTAGAACAAAAGGCACCCATAGCAACTCTACCAACGGCTGTACCGACGACCTCTACCTCTAATACTACAAGCAGTAATCAATCAACCTCTACTAGCTTATCTATGGCTCGTCCTAAATTAACTATCAAAAACAAATTAAATACTCTTATATGGGTAGTTTCAGCCCCCTCAACTGAAACGCAAAATGGCGTAGGAGATTTAGGCAATGCATTTTCTTTACAACCTAATGATGAAGCAACTGTCGATACTCCAAGCGATACTTTTTCGACTCAAGTTTCTATTAACGACACCAATTCGACTGAAGTAGATTGTCAAGATCTACCCGGAAATCGCAGCTATGTGATTACGATTGAAAACAATACTGCTAATCAACCAATTTGTAGTGTTGCTAATAAAATTTAATTATATAAAAAATATGTACTTTTAGTTTATTACTTTATGAAATTAATAATTCTGATCTTGAATGAACCTATAAAAAATAATAAGTATCTCATACAGAACAAGGGAATAATAGGTAAATACCTAATAGCAAGCCATTAATTCTTACAAACCAATCATTCTAGCTTATTCTAACCTAAATCTATTTAAACTACCCATCCATACTACTCTTTGTGTTTTAAATTTATTATTTAGAATAACCTAGTTAAAAAATACTTACAATTCGAAGAGTGAGTTTGCTCTTTTTTAACTTATAGATTAGATAGTTTATTAAGTATATCTTAAGCTTACTATGTAATAATTGAGCGCATTAAAAATTATACTAGGCTTAAAAATGCCCATAGATATAGCTCTTTCAGAGCAATTAAATCAATTAGCTTCTACCTGGCCTGTGGAAAATGAACACCAACAAGGTGCTTGGGATAATTTAATAAGATTTTTAGAAGATAAAAACCCAGCTGTTTTAGAAATTAAATTGGTAACACAATTAGTAGATAGACTAACTTCACCCATACTTACCGAATTAATAAGCTATCTAATTGGTAAAAAGATTACTATCAAAGCAAAGGACTCAGCTGTCTGTGCAAAACTGCTAAGAAAGTTACCTTACGATAGATTAATTTTAATAGAAAAATTAATAATGCAATTCCCAGGATTAGTAGAAACTATAATAGCTCCAGGACACTCTATTTATCATGGCTGCAATATTAGTGATTGGCTAGAATATACAGAAACTTTTTTTAATGTTTTAAAATTTTATATCAATAAGTATGAACATAATAGATTTTTAACAAACTCTGCTAAGCACAAACGTATTGAACAAGGGGTGCAAAGTATTATTGGACCAATACATTGTTCTAACTTTTATTTTCGTCCTGACACTCGCTATAATATATATGGTATAGAAAGTCCACGATTAGTATGCAGAATATACGATAAAAGAGATTGGCTTGCAATAGCCTATTTACGGGGTCGTATAGATATTATAAGAAATATTATTAATTTATGGCCGGAACTTATCGGCACAAACAAGTTAGCATTAAGAGCACAGGAAACCCCTTTTGGAGATCCTCTCTTCCGAGAAAAATATTTTATAGAGTTTGTTCAAGCCATTGGTTTAAATCGTGTATTGCGTAGTCAATTATTAATAAAGTTTGGTACATCATATTCAAACAAACAATACGCACAAAAATTTTTGGCATGCTTACGCTATTATCTGGGATATCCTGGTGAATATTTCAAAGATACATGGAGAGAAACTGGTCTGCGGTTAGAGAAAATTAATTTTAGAAAAATAATAGCGGGGGTTAAAGAATTAACCTTAGAAGAACAAAAAAATTTAGTTCATTATGTACTAAGATCGCCAACTTCTATGCTCTATGAAAAACTATCAGATTGTGCAAAAGAAATTATAAGAAAAATATTTATTGACTATATGATTTCGTCACATGCAATAAAAGTATCAACAGCTGTTAGAAATATGAATAAATATTTTCGTATTGAAATAATGGATAGTGGCAATTGTGAAGATACTTATACTCATACACTTAAAATTTTATTGGAAAAATATGACGAAGAAATTGCAAGAGATGTTTTAATATCAAAAGATATTTTAGCAACTGAATTTAGAACGCAATTAAGTGCCTCTATTAGCGAAAGAAAAAGTGTGGCTGAGCTTCTAGAACATTTAGCTGTAAGAGAATGGAACTTACATCGTTTTTTAGGACGAACCATCATATTAAAACATCCTACAGAAAATAGATTTATAGCTATAAAAATCCAAAAACAGCTTATTTCTAATCACATATTTAGAGAATTTACTGTAGAACCAGCTGATGAACTCTTTGCTCAATACAAAACGGTTAAGTTTTTTACAGATAATAAATCACCTCTAGGGCTGAAAAGTACCCTTCCAACTGCTAAGTATGCTGGTTACGTGGAAGGAAATCTTTTAACTTACTTTAATGTTGGAGAGGCTTTAGCAACTTTACCCGGCTATTCTGAGTTTATCACACTTGTCGGTGATTTAAATCGACCTGATCTAGCGATATATTGCTATGAAGCTGATGCATCCTATTTTAAATATCTTCATGAACATAGCGATGAAAATCCTTTACAAGAATGGCAACAATTTTGTATGGCTAGTGAAAATGCTTGTTATGATTTATATACTTTATTTTTACGCCTAGGAATTATCTACAACAGGCTTGCAGATATCTTTCATAATACTGAACATCAGCATGATAGAGATGATAAAGGTCGTTACCAAGTTTTAACGAGTTTAATGAGAGTTGTTAGGAATATTAAAGGAAATAAACTTAGATCAGGATTAGGGCGACTGACAGGTTGGTTAAAAGCGGTTGAATATCCTAATTTGCGATTAAGTGGTTTTGCTGATGAAGCTGATTATAAAAGGATAGAGGACTATTTTTCTACTGATACTTTAGAAACTGTAACATCAGCTTTATACTCAAATTCAGGTCAAATTTCAACTGCAATAATATTAAACTCTTTGACAGAATATTTATTTGTATTCTTTTTAACAACTGGAAGACGGGCAAGAGAAATTTATTTGTCTGGCAAATTAGAAACTGAAGAAGCAAGATTTGCGTTATGGTACTCTGCGGCAGAACATATAATTAAACTGTCAGCTATAGCAACTGTCACACTAATATCTGGTACAACTTTATCTGAAATTCAGCAATACTACTTGAGCATTATTAATATAGAACGACTGGCTAAACAAATGCGCTATTGGATGACCAGAGATCATGTTAGTGGAGTACTCTCTCAAATAATTCCTGCAGATATTTTTAGTGAAGAGGTTGAAGTTATTTTTGGAGAATTAAGAAAAGGTACCTGGCATAAAGTAGAAGGTCATTGCCTTAATGGAAAAGATGCTGATTTAGGGGCAGTTAATGGCCAAATGCCTATAAAAGAATTAGATGAATTAGTCCATGCATTTGCAGCAACTATTGCAATGAAACTAATAGCTCAACATAAAGAGAGAAAACTTGTTCAAACTCTACAAACAACCACTCCTACCCGAGCTCAAATAGCAAATTATTATCAAGAACTAAAGCAAAGTGGTCTTTGTTCAAAAGAAATATTATCTTTACTCTCGGCATCAATACCAGAAGATTCCTACGTTACAGCTGATGATACTACTACCAGCACTTCTGCTGCCTCTAGTACTGCTGCAGGTGAAGTATCGGCCTCTAAAGTTGAAGAAAATATAACTGAGCTTAAAAAAGCCGTCATTGCTTGTAAGATCCAAGATTTTTGGCGAAAAAACAAAGCTAAAAAAGCAGAAAGAAGCAGGGGAGTTTCTACAAGTTTATGGACCAGTTCTTTATCAAGGCCTGCTGTAATATCAACGCTTGTTATCTCAACAAGGTAATTTAGAGTATCTTTCTTTGTCTTTTAAATATTAGCAGTTGTCAAATAAGTCTAAGTTACTATAAATAAAGCAATTAAGCACTATAAAATTTTTATTTTATAAATAGATAGCATGGAAAACAACCATACAACTCATTCCAAAATATAAGCAAACGAGTACTTAAATAATTAAAAAGAACGTCTGCTAATCGACTCACTATTAAAATTAAGTTTAGTATTAAGGTAAATTAATAAAATCAAGCTTGGCAGCCCTAAAATAAAACTCCATAAGAAAAAAATACCCCAACCAAAATGTACTACAAATAAACCAGCAAACGGTCCTATCAAAACCCTTGCCAAAGCAGAGACTGCTGATAATAAAGCAAATTGTGTGGCTGTATAATGATGATTACATAACGCCATTAAAAATACCACAAAAACTGTCGTACTCATACCACTCGTAAAACTATCAATCATCACTGCGATTACAAATAAACAATAATGCTTGCCAACAATTGCAAGCCACATAAAAAGTAAATTAGAAAGTGCTTGTAAAAATCCAAAAATCAGCAGTGATTTAAACAGCTTTAAATAAGGAATTAAACTTCCTCCAACTAAGGTTCCTAGTACAATTGCCAGCACACCAAATACTTTAAATACAGCTCCAACTTCAACTAAGTTAAACCCTATTCCTCTTAATAAAAAAGTAGACATTAATGCTAAAGCAAAAGAATCAGCAAACTTATACAACAAAATAAAAATTAAAATCCAAATCGCATACGCTCTTGTTAAAAAATCTTTAAAAGGCATGATCACAGCCTCATAAAGCGTTAAGGGAGCTGCTTTTTCATAGAAAGGCAACGGTGCTCTAAAAGTAGTAATAATTCCTATAAACATTAATAATGCTAATAAAAAATAGGTGCTGCGCCAACCCAAATAATTGGCGATAATTAAAGCCAGTCCACCAGATAATAAAGCACCTAGACGCCAACCCCCAATAAAAATGGCGGTGCCTACTCCCCTCTCCTCTTTATGCAAAAGATCAGTTCGATAAGCATCAATTGCAATATCTTGAGAAGCAGAAAAAAATGCTATCAGTAAGGCTAAAACTGCCAATATCCACAAAGAAGAGTCGCCTAAAATTGGCATCAAAAAAATGCTAATTAATAAACATAACTGCATTAATAATATCCAACCACGTCTTCTTCCTAACCAAGGCGGAGTAAACCTATCAAGTAACGGTGACCAAAGGAATTTATAGATATAAGGTAATCCTACTAAGCTAAACATACCAATATCAACAATGCTCACCCCACGAGTGGTAAGCCAAGCTTGCAAAGTACTAGAAGTAATAGCTAAGGGTAAACCAGAAGAAAAGCCTAAAAACAATAATATCCATACATTGCAACTCCCCCAAATTGAGGCTAATTTTTTTAACCAAATCATGGTTGTTCCCTGTTCATTTTATAGATAAAATTGTAATATTAAACTATAGTGATATTACGCGATTGATTAACTAATACAACTTAATTTATAGGGCTATCTTATGATTAGTATTTTCGAATTATTCTCAATTGGCTTGGGTCCTTCTAGCTCTCACACCGTAGGCCCTATGCGAGCTGCTTATGCTTTTTGTCAAGAACTTATAAAAATGGAATTATTAACTCAAGTCAATCGTATACAAGTAGAAATTTTTGGGTCTCTTGCCTATACAGGTAAGGGTCATGCCACCAATAAAGCGATTCTTCTAGGGTTAGAAAATAACTTACCTGATGCAATTGATCCTGATTATCTTCCTAAGCGCTACGAAGCTATTATTGCTTCTAAAAAAATAAACTTAGCTAATAAATATTTAATTGATTTTGATTATGAAACTCAATTTATTTTTAATCTTAAAGATTTATTACCGCTACATACCAATGGAATGCGTTTTAGTGCTTATGACAAGCAAAACAAACTATTATTAGAAAAAGAATTCTATTCAATTGGTGGTGGCTTTATTATTACTGGTAAAGATGATCTGAAACAACGAGCCCAAGAAAAAAAATCACAATACCCTTATCCTTTTGATACCGCCGCAGAATTATTGGCTCTTTGCCATCAGCATAACAAAAAAATCTGGGAACTAATTTTTGAGAATGAAGCTACGCTACGCAGCCCTGAAACAGTACGTAAAGGTATTTTGCATATCGTAGAAGTAATGGAACAATCTATTGAACGAGGTATGAAAACAACCGGATTTTTACCAGGCGGGTTAAACGTAAGACGGCGAGCGCCTGATTTAATTGAAAAATTAAAAGAGCATCCTGAGTCAACTATCAGCCATACTGAAGTAGCAAGTTTAGATTGGTTAAATGTTTATGCCATAGCAGTTAATGAAGAAAATGCAGCGGGTAGCCGAGTGGTCACTGCACCCACTAATGGCGCCGCAGGTGTACTGCCTGCTGTTTTACATTATTATAAAGCTTTTTATAATAATGTGGGCGATGACGAAGTTATTAATTTTATGCTAACAGCTTCAGCTATAGCAACTCTTTACAAGAAAGGTGCTTCTATATCTGCTGCTGAAGTAGGTTGTCAAGGTGAAGTCGGTGTTGCTTCATCGATGGCTGCGGCTGCTATGGCTGCAGCTTTAGGTGGTACAGTAGAACAAATTGCTTCTGCAGCTGAAATTGCTATGGAGCATAATCTTGGTCTTACTTGTGATCCTGTTGGTGGCTTAGTGCAAATTCCTTGCATTGAACGCAACGCCATTGGTGCTGTTAAGGCAGTTAATATCGCTCGCTTAGCATTATTAGAAACAGGCCAGTACAAAAAAATTTCTTTAGATAAAGTGATTGAAACTATGTTACGAACAGGCCGAGATATGAATCATCATTATAAAGAGACCTCTCTTGGAGGTCTCGCTAAAATTAAAGTTAACGTGATTGAATGTTAAGAATTACTGGTTACAACTGTGCCTACTTCTTCTGGAATACCAAGCCCTAATTTTGCAATTTGGTTAGCCTTTTTCCAGTCAATTTTAATAGTGCCAGTACGTTCTTTCATAGCTGTTTTAATAACAGTTTTATAACTTTGTCCTTTATAACCAGAAACAGGCAAGTGGGCTTCAAGATATAATACATTACCTTGCCAACCTGCTTTGCATGGTTGATAAACCACATGTACTGGTGTACCGACATTAATCATTGAATATAGCTGCGTTACATCTGGATTTAACATTCGAATACAACCTGCACTACTGCGTTGTCCAACGCCTGCTGGATTATTAGTACCATGAATCAGGTAGGTTAACCAAGCTAAACGAATAGCATAAGGGCCTAAAGGATTATCAGGGCCTGGCATCACATATTGTGGTAATGGATAGCCATATTTATTTAAAAAATCTGCACGCACCGCTGGCGTAGGCTGCCACTGTGGGTCAGGCATTTTATCAACTATTTGTGTTTTGCCAATTGGCGTATTCCAACCAGATTTACCAATTCCAACTGGATAAGTTAATACTATATTTTGTCCTGCAGGATAAAAATACATGCGCATTTCCGCAATATTGATGACAATTCCTTGTCGATCAACATTAGGTAAAATGAAACTGGTGGGAACTACTATGTTATCTGAAGATCTTAATTGCTCTATGTTAGAGCCAGGATTTGCTTCAACTAATTCATAGTAGCCAACGTCATATTGTTCCATCAAACTAACATAATTATTCATACCTACTTGTACGACTTGTGGTTGACCTACAACGTCGTCTCCTTGGACCGGCAATAAAAAGTTAGCGCAAAAAGATAAAGCAGGAATCAGTGTTAATAACACACTAAGAATAGATTTTTTACTGATGATTTTCACGATACTACCTTATTTAATTATCTTTTGAGAACTTATCAATTCTCGTATCAACGACAACAATTGATCTGGATCAACCGGTTTAGTTAAATATTCCTGAACCCCTGCTTCCAAAGCATCAACTATTGCCTCATTATCTTTTACAGTTGTTAACATGATTACTGCTTTGTTCTCTAATAATTTTTCTTGCTGTAATAGTTTTAAAAACTGTATCCCATCCATACCAGGCATCAGACGATCTAAGATTATTACTCGATAATCTGATGGCTCTTTTTTTAATTCAACCAGCGCTGCTTTTCCCCCTTCACAAGTCATTACTGAGTAACCAGCATGAGTCAAGGTATCAGCAATTACTTTTCGACTGATTAATTCATCTTCAATTAGTAAAATGCGCCTGGAACTCATATACTTGTATCCGGTTCTAACCAGCTCTTCAAGTTTTAAGCCCCTATACTAACGTGTGTTTTCTATTTTTAAAAGCAAAATCTGGCCTTTATTTGTTCTTAAATCAATTGCTTGCTTGGCTTCAATCTTATAAAAATGATTTACTCAGCCTGAAAATTCTTAAATAGTATTTGATTACATCAATCCCAGGCCACTGATGCTCATTAATTTATCAAAACATTGTTTTATATATAAGGGCTTTTAAATACTTGATTTTTACTATTATTGAACCTGCATTTTAGTTAAACTACCTGCTTTATTTATTGCATGCGGTTTAACCATGGATTTTCGAGTAATTGGCAGTATTTTTTTAATTATTGGCACTTCAATTGGTGCTGGCATTTTAGCTTTGCCCCTGGTAACAGCTGTTGGTGGATTTTATTTTGCTTGTTTGCTATTACTAATTTGCTGGTTTATTTCTACTTTAGGGGCTTTATATCTACTCGAAGTAAATCTTAAAATGCCTTTACATAGCAACCTAATCACGATGGCAAGAAGTACTTTAGGACTACCTGGCCAGCTTTTTGCCTGGTTTTTTTATTTATTACTGCTGTATTCATTAATCGCTGCTTATCTAGCAGGCGGAACAGAGGTTGTTAATAGTTTATTAAATATAATTAATATTAAGCTACCCACTTGGTTAGATACTTTTCTATTTTTAATCTTATTAGGCTTTTTTGTTTACCAAGGAATTCGTTCTGTTGATTGGTTAAATCGCGGCTTAATGTGCACCAAATTAGCTGTTTTCTTTTTACTCGTTATTCTTGCCTCCTTTCATATCCAGACAAATAAATTAATGATAGGCTCTGTACCTAAACTACTTCCTGCAGTAATGATTGTAATTACGGCCTTTGGTTTTTCAATTATTATTCCTAGTTTACGAATTTATTTACACAATGATATTAAAAAGCTGCGAATCACTATTTTAGTTGGCAGTTTTATAGCTTTATTTTGCTATATTACTTGGCTGCTAGTCATTCAGGGCAATATTGCAACTTATGGTCCAACCGGTTTAGTAAGTATTGCTAGCTCCAAAGATACTGTTGGCAATTTAACCACAGCGCTTATTCAAAAACTCCATACTCCTCTAGTGATTACTTTTATTCACTTTTTTACTTCTATTTGTATGATTACTTCATTTTTAGGAGTTTCTTTGAGTTTGACTGACTTTTTAGCAGATGGCTTACAAGTATCCAAAAAGGGTAAGGGAAATTTAGTAGTTTATGGTTTAACTTTTATCCCCCCTTTAATAATTGTATTATTTATACCCAGTATTTTTATAAAAGCTCTAGACTATGCAGGAATAATTTGTGTTATTTTATTAATTTTACTCCCGGCTATAATGGCATGGCGAAGTAGACAACAAATAACAAAAAGTACTTATCAAGTATGGGGCAAAAATTATCTACTTAGTTTTGTTATCATTGCGTCAATTATTTTGTTAATAATTGCTGCAACAAATTAACTTGACGAAAAGGCGGGCAACGATAAGAATACCTCCTTTTCGAAATGTGATGGCGGATGTTTAACTTATGACCTTACATCATTTAGATGGAGCTTTGCTTAAAAATCTAGTGTTGGCCGGCGCGCAAAACGTAATTAACAACCAAGATTTTTTAAACAAAATTAACGTCTTCCCAGTTCCTGACGGTGATACCGGTAGTAATATGAGTGCTGCATTTGAAAGTATTGCACAAGATATATTACGTCATCCGGATGATATTGCTTTACCAGACTTATGCCATCATATTGCTGAGGCAGCATTGAATGGATCGCGAGGTAATTCAGGTGCTATTCTTGCCCAATTTTTTCAGGGATTTTTACAAGGTGTTGGTCAACATAATAAAATTGGTTTAGAAAAATTTGCTGAAACAGCCTGTATTGCAGCCAAAGCTGCGCATGATGCTATTAGCAATCCTGTTGAAGGAACTATTATCACAGTCATGCATGACTGGGCCAAGTGGATTAATGAACATTGGGATAAAACTGCAAGTTTTACAGAACTTTTTAAGCAGTCATTAGAAGCAGCTAAAATTTCTGTTGCTCATACTCCAGATCAATTAAAAATTTTATCAGTTAAACACGTGGTTGATGCTGGTGCTCAAGGTTTTTATTACTTTTTACAAGGTGCAACTGAGTTTTTAATTACTCAAAAGCTACCTAAAATTTCAATTGCTACTGATATTTTTCAAAAGAACTTTGAAAGCAACATGATTAATCCAGCTCTTGACCAGCAAACTGAGCATTTACATTTAGCCCCTCATGCTACGCACCGAAATGATTTAGATCATCAGTATTGTACAGAATGTATCATTCATGGCGATAATCTAGATATTAAAAGTGTCAAACAAAAATTAGCTCGCTGGGGTAGCTCTTTTGTGATTGTAGGTGGCCGAAATAAAATTAAAATCCATATTCACACCAATGCACCAGATAAAGTATTTCGTGATGCCAATGCTTTTGGCGAATTACTTGAAACTAAAGCAGATGATATGTGGGCACAATATCGGGCTAACATTAACTTCTATCTGAATAAACACGTTGCCTTAATTACTGATAGTTCTTGTAATCTACCTCAGGAATTAGTTGTTAAACATAACATTATTATGGTTCCTTTACAGATGATTATTAATAATCAAGTATATTTAGATAAAGTAAATCTTTCTGCCACTGATTTTTTAGAAAAATTGACTGATCCAGATAATACTATTACTACTTCTCAGCCAGCTATTGCTGATATCAAGGTTGCTTTTAATAAAGGCTTCAGACAGTCCCCTATTGTTATTGGCATCTTTTTATCGGATAAATTAAGTGGTACTTATCGCAGTATCAACCAAATTGCTAAACAATATGAAGAAGATGAACTCTATGTTTATGATTCCCGTAATACTACCGGCGGCTTAGGATTAATAGTACTAGAAACTGCTAAAGCTATTTATGAGGGTAAATCTGTTGCAAATATTAAAAAATCTATTTTAGATAATATCGCTTATACCACCACCTTTTTATCTTTTTCTACACTAAAATATGCTATTAAAGGGGGACGAGTTAAAAAAACTTCTGGCTTTATCGCCAATTTCTTTAATCTTTTACCTGTTATGAAAATAGCTTCTTCCGGTAAGCCTGAAAAAATCGGCATGAGTTTTGGTAAAAATGCTACTCAAAGAAAAATGATTAAAGCTGCGATAAAATATGCTAAATCATTTAAAGACCAAGAGCTTATTATAACCCATGTAGACTGTTTAGAAACTGCTCAAACCACTCAAAAACTTCTGCAAAGTAAATTCCCTCAAAAAAATATCTATATTGTTGAAACTACACCTATTTTAGCGACTCATTCAGGTCCAGGTACTTTATCTATTTCAGTATTAGGAAAAAATTAATCAATTTTATATCATGATTAATCAATCTTTTATTTATTTCCTGCTTTTTTTATAAAATCTTTTCATGCAAAATACAGTGATATTATAACAAGGGAAATATATGCCTGGGGAATCTCTTGCTTTACTTGAATTAATTCCTTGTAAAGCAACTTATACTGAACTAGCAAATAAATTGCTTAACTTGCTTAATGAAAAGTTAGGCTCCCCCTTTATTATTACCCAAAGAATTTTAGTCTGTTTACCTTATTTTTATCTTGAACCCGCTGCTGACAAAACAGAAAAAGCGCTCTTAATTTTAAATAAATTAAGAGCCGATTATTATCTTAATTGCAATTGCCAAGTTGAGGGTAAATTTTTAATTGATTCAATAAATATTGAAGCGATTTTTATAATAGAAAGAACCAAAGATACTATTAACTATTTAGTGAAAGAAGATTTTATTACTGTGTTTCAAGAATTGATTGAAACCTCTCTTTCAACCTTAAGAACTTCCAGTTTATTTAGCCACAAAACAGCTGGTGCCTTACTACCTCCGCGCACTAGTCCAGCCACCGAATTGGTAATCTAGCTTGACAAAAACATCTTATCTGCTGTTTTTTTCAATCCAATCAACAAATCAAATACTAATGTCTTATTACCACCAAAATCTGAAAAACCACTTAAAGAATAACTATAAATTAAAAGCGTAGACTGCTGCTCGTTTATCGAAAAAAACTGCACAATTAAATATCCAGGCCGTCTTAACAATAAAGATTTATAAAGATAATGATAACGATGCTTTTTATCAGAAAAACTTCTTAACTTGATACGCGAATACTTGGCAATCATTGCCTTCCAAGCTGATTCGAGTTGCTCTATAGTATAATCAAATATTGGACTTTCTGGTTTAGAAAGTAATTTAAACATCCCTGAAGGGACTAATAAAAAATAATTGAGCCCTTTAGGATATTCAAACTGATTAAAATCAACTGCTTCAGGCAAAAGCATATTTTTACTCATACACTATCTTTTATATAAACCGATTAATCGCACATACAAACTATTAGGTAAAATATTTAAAAACCTTACTAACCACGAAAACAACCAAGGAAAACAAATAAGTATTTTACGTTTTGCCAAACCATCGGCAATAATCTTGGCTGCCTTGTCTGCTGTCATTAAAAATGGCATGTAAAATTGATTTTTATCAGTAAGTGGGGTTTTAATAAATCCTGGACAAATCGTCGAAACCGTTATTTTAGTTTTAATTAAAACAGCAGTCAGACCTTGTAACATACTGCGGACTGCCGCTTTTGAAGAACTATAAGCTTCAGCTCCCGGTAATCCACCAAACCCTGATAGGCTACAAACTACAGCAAGATGTCCTTGTTTTTGTGCTAAAAAATAATTTAGAACGGGTCCTATTCCATTGACAACGCCCAACACATTGACATTAATAGTTTCAGCAAAGCCTTGAGTAAAATTCGCTAATTTCGCATGTTGGCTAATCCCTGCATTAAGAATAACTATATCTAACTTATGAAATTTTTTTAAAATATTGTCTACTACTTGTTTGTTTGCCTCTAAATCTGTTACGTCAAGCGTTTGAATAAAAACTCTATCGCTTGTCATTTCATTAGCTAATTTTTGTAAAGCCGTTTCATTTCTCCCTGAGATAACCAACGTTGCACCTCGCTGATAAAGCTCTTTTGTTAAGGCATAGCCAATGCCTGAAGAAGCACCTGTTATCCAAACTATTTTATTAGTAAAATAATTATTTTGATTCATATTTAATCTCGAAAATTTTCAAATTGTAAGGGTAATTCTAATTTTTGGCTTCGCAGAAAAGCAATTACCTCTTGTAGATCATCACGTTTTTTACCTGTCACTCTAATTTGATCCCCTTGAATACTAGCCTGCACTTTTAAATCTTGTTCTTTTATTACCTTGGTTACTTTTTTTGCGACCTCTTTATCAATACCTTGTTTAACTTTTACTTCTTGTTTTGCTTCATGCAAGCTAATGGTAGGTTTTTCAAATTCTAAAGAACGTAAATCTAAATTACGTTTAGCCATTTTATTTTGTAAAATATCAACCATTTGCTTTAATTGAAAATCAGTAGGTGCTGTTAAAACAATCATTAATTTATTCAGTACAAATTTTGCTCCGGTTCCTTTGAAATCAAATCGATTATCGATTTCTCGATTAGCTTGGTCTATTGCATTAGCCAATTCATGTTCATCAACTTTTGAAACAACATCAAATGAAGGCATTATTTTACTCCTCTGTTATCCCAATTAAGCAATTTATGATTATCAGCTTATCATACACGAGCTTTAGATTATTTAAAGATTAAGGCGACATTAATTCAAGTTGCGTGGATTTTTTTGATAAATCTGGCTTAAAACCAACCCCTAGCCCTAATAACCTAACTGGTCTATCTTGGCGAGTCAGCCCTTTTTTACATAAATTTTCATAAAGTTCTAATATAGGTTCTGTAGAACTTGCCTCAACAGTAGTTTGTTGAAAGTTACTAAATTTAATTTTAATAAACTGTTTATGAATGATTAATTCCTGATGTTTTGCAAGTCTCGCTAGTAATTCTTCATAAAGAGCATGAATAGATTGCATACAGCCTTCTTGATCAGAAATATCTTGCACAAACGTACACTCTACACTTAAAGATTTTCGTTCTCGGCAATTTTCAACAGGCCTTTCATCAATACCACGACAAAGTTCGTGTAAATGCTCCCCAAATCGTCCGAACTGTTCAACCAAATCATTAAAAGCAATGGATTGTAATTCTTTACAAGTAAAAATTCCTTTGCTCTCTAATTTCTGAGCAGTAATCTTACCCACTCCATGAATTTTACTGACAGGTAATTGTAAAATAAACTGTCCCACTCTGTCAGGGGGAATAACAAATTGACCATCTGGTTTATGCCAATCACTAGCAATTTTTGCTAAAAACTTATTAGGTGCAATCCCTGCTGAAGCAGTTAATCGCTCACTATTAAAGATTCTCTCACGAATTTCTTTGGCAATTAAAGTCGCAATTCCATTATATTTAGGGGAATGACTAACATCTAAATAAGCTTCATCTAAAGATAAGGGTTCAATTATATCTGTATACTCTAAAAATATTTTTCTGATACTTTCAGCAACCACTTTATATTTTTCTATATCAGGCTTTAATACTATTAAATCAGGACAAAGTTTTTTAGCGTAGGCTGTAGACATAGCAGAACGTACGCCAAATTTTCTGGCAAAATAATTACTAGTGCATAATACGCCTCTTTCTTTTTCACTACCTCCCACTGCTAGTGGTACTGTAGTTAACTCTGGGTTGTCGCGCATTTCAATGGCTGCATAAAAACAGTCCATATCAATATGAATAATTTTTCTCATAGATTAAGCACTCAAACGTAATAATCCTATCATCACACCTTGAATAGTTATTCTTGTCGCTGGGTAATTTATCGCTTGCAGCAAAGCATTAGCAGGCTTTAAAGTAATCGTACCATCTTCATTATTATAAAAACGCTTTAAGGTAACTGCTTCGTTGTCTAACAAAGCAACTACGATTTCTCCGTTATGAGCTGTTTTAGCGTGCTCACAAATCACTAAATCCCCATCTAAAATACCTTCATCAACCATTGAGTCACCTTTCACCTTTAAGGCATAACGATTAGCACCAAGCAATAAGCAAGCCACATCCACTGTTTCAGGAATACTGACCGCTTCAATTGGTTTACCAGCAGCAATAATCCCTAATAAAGGGATCTTTTCATCAAGATTAGGCATTAAAAGCTCAATATTCCTGTGCCTGCCAGGCACTAAGCTAATCAATCCTTCTTTAACCAAATGCTGAACATATCGATAAGCTACACCTCGAGATTTAACCCCTATTCCCTTAGCTATTTCAGCCATAGTAGGAGATAAGTTTTGTTTATCAATAAAATATTTAATAAAATCAAATGTTTGCTTAGATTTCCGAGTCAACATTTTGATCTCCATTTGTTCTCTTTATAATAGTATAGAGAACATATTGAGCACGAGTCAAGATAACTCTTATCAAAATAATTCAGGGGGCTATTATTTTCTTAAATATTGGTAATTTTTTTTACAGAAATAAGGATTTTTGTATCATTTATCAAACAATAAATGATATAATTTTCAGGAATATAATAAGTATGCTTGGAAGTTAACTATGCCACTCCTTGATGTAGATTTAAGTTTTTTTGAACAAGCAGTCCGTGAGTTACATGGCCAAGAAACTACTAGCTATTTAACTCGTCAAGGCGGCTCTCAAAATAAAAGATGGGGATTTTTAAAAATTCCTCGTTCAACTTTAAATCATAATAGAGCTCTCTATTACATATATTCTTTATCTAATCCCATAGGAAGCGGTTCTTTTGGTAATATTTATAAAGCTAGAACAGTCAGTGGCATTAATCCTTATACTGATGAATTCGATCCAGAACAGTTAAAATCAGAAATACAATCTGCTTTTGATTTAAAGCCTTCAATGGTAGTTAAGTCTTATAAAAAAACAAGCTATAAAGATGCATTAGACACTGCAACACTAGAAGCTACACATCTAAGTCGTTTTTACTATAAAATGGAACCGCCCGTTTTTACCATTGATAAAGAAACCCATACAACTAGGGCTTTTTTAGCTTCTGAATTTATACCAGGAACAAATTTATATTTTTCAACACCTGTTCCTCAATTAAAAGATTTACCATTTCATAGAAGACTAGATTTAATTACTAAACTTGTAATGCAAGTTGTATTAATTCATAGAAAGGGCCATATGGTTCATTCTGATTTGAAATCAGATAATGTCATAGTGAACTTTGAAACAGATGACATCAGCCCACTTGACTTTGGCCTTAGCAAAGACATGCCATCAGCAGACCCTCTTAATCCTGATTTACTTATTCTAGCTGATGTCAAAGGTCATCCAAGCTTTTTTCCGCCAGAGACTCTCTTTAGAGAATATGGATTAAAAACTGACCTCTATATGGCCGTAAACCCTCTTTTAAGATTGCTAGGTATACCAAACCCTAGTTTAACAAAACTTAGAACCGAAGATCTTGATGGAGAGGTATTTAAATCTCAAATTCCTTATGACACAACTGGAATTATCGATTCTGCGCCTGCTGAAATTGAAGGTATCAATATTAAAGAGTTGTTATTATCTTTTATTAATAGAATGCAAGACAATGATTATGCCAATAGACCAACCTCAGAAGAAGTATTAGCTTTTTTTAATACGCTCTATACATTAAATTTACTCCATCAATATTTACTATTAACAGCAACAGAAAGACCTGAGTCAGCTATCATGGGTGAGCTTAAGAGAAGAACAAGAAAAGAAGGCGACCCCGATACACCCTATCCCATTAGATCAGATGATGATTTAAGTGAGGAAATAAGAGCCACCTTAGCTAAATTAATTATTATAAAACAGGGTCTAAATCATATCAAAGGCAAATTTAGCTATAAACTTCGTAATAATCGTGGCGAAGAGCTTCCTCCTGAGATACTTATTAAACCTTTTCATAGCTATGACTATGCTAACCCAGAACTTTGCAGGATTATTATCAACTCTTATAAAATCACACCACCTCCTGAAGATACCTCAACTACTGCAACGCCTGAATATACCTTAAAAGCTTTGTGTGAGGCTGATTTAGTTGAATTAGATGAGCTTCCTTATGATGAATTATTACAACTTTTTATTCTTAATGAAACAACTAGTTCAGCAATTAAAGCTCTTCTACTACATGACAAGACATCAGATCACTTAAAGGAGCTTAATTTAGCTACAAAAATCTCAATCTTGGTTAGCCTACTAAAAAATGAAACTCATTTAACCTCGGAGACCAGAACTGAAACCGGATCAATTCCTGCCAAATTAAGCCAAAATGAAATTGATAGTATTATTACGAAAGTATGTGATGCTATTAATGATAATTTAGATTTCAAAACTTTAACCGCCTTAAAAAAAGTAGAAATAATTATTCAACTTCTTCCTTTTCATGAAGCTACAGAAGATTTTATCGATAAAATTATTAAGTCTTTTTCTTCTTCAGAATCTGAAGATAAACCTAGCTTTCATTATGCACTTGAGCAGGTAGTTTTTATTTTAGAAAATATACATAATTTTAAATTTGAATGTAAGCAAGGAGAGGACGAAAGTAAGCTATTAGAATACAAAGTATTTTTTATACACAAATTTTATACTCGCTATAAAGAAGTACTCATAGAAAAACACTATGCTTTGCCTCCAATGGGCTTATTTCAACAATTAATAGCTGTAAAAAAACTTCAAAGAATAGGACATGTAGCACTATTAAACCCTCAAGAACAGAATGAGCTTATTAGTACTATTACACACTTCATCAATATATATAACAGATATAGCCCTCAAGATCCTGCTCATATTAGTTTAAGAAAAAGTATTGAGCTACTACAATTAGTAACTGAAAATCGAGATTTATTTTCTCTTGAGGAATTTTCATTCTTTTTAACAACTCTCTATAAAATAGCTCTTTCCTCTCAACTTTCTAAACATTACCCAGATAATATTAATCTATTGATTTCTCTAGCAAGCCAAAAGGATGGTTTACTAGCAGCAGGAATATCTTCAGAGCAATATCAAGAAATTTGTAAAAAAGCATTCTCGTTAAATACTACTAGCGAAACAACTGTCTATACTGTCCCTATTACAGAAGATTTAGAATTATTAATAAAACTCATACAAAACAAAGACCTCTTAATAAGAAACAGCATTACGACAGATCAATATAATGCCTTATGTGAGGATACTGAATCAGTAATTATAACAAAACTAAAAAACTTAACCTCAAGGTTCTTTTTTTTAGAGCCCTTAGAAAAATGCTCTTTACTAGTTTTACTAACCAAAAATAAAGATTACTTTATTGAAGGTGAAGGTACCAGCCAAGTTAATAAATTTAAATCATTATTTGACAAAATATATGATGGATTGACAGACAAAAATCTGCATAAAGGTTTTGATTTGTTTTTTACTTTAGTGAAAAATAAAGCTTTAATATTAAGAGAATATCAATTATCTGAAGAAATATTTAATTCACTTGCTGATGAATTTTTTACAAAAATTAATGCGGCTGACGACTTAAACGAAAATAATGAGCACGAACAATTATTTTTTCTGATTAACTTGATTAAATATAAAGCTTACTTAGAACTTGAAAAATTTACCCCGCTTTGTGAGAAATTGACTAATTTATTTTCTACAATAGAACTTCATAAATCTTTTATTGGTAATACTAATTTATTGCTATACTTATTAGAAAATCTCTCTCTTTTTCATGGCAATCAATTAGACGAAAATTTTCAAACGTTTTTTACTAAGATTTATAATCAACTTACTGCTTTTGACTCAGTGGCCGCCCTACATACTGGTGATGAAGCACTTGATAGAACAGATTTAGCCTTGTACTATAAAGATTTCGCACAGGCTTTAAAAAAATTAATCGAAAACAAATCCTTATTTGATACTCGTCAAGAGAATTTTTATACCCTTTGTCGAAAGATAACCACTTTACTTAATGAACTACACCCGGAGATTATAAGTATTGAAGAAAATCTTGATTTACTTTTCTTCTTGTTAAATGAAAAAATCGCTCTACAGGGTAATCCAGAATTATCTGCCTTACTTAATACCTGTCTCAATAACATTATAGACTCAATAACTTTTAACCGCTTGTCATTACTTAATCCCAAACAAAGATTGGATATTTATTTCACTTTAACAAAAGAAAAGACCTTGTTTCCTGATCAAGATAAATATGACTCTTTTTACCAAGCAGTTTTAAACTCACTACTATCATCTACATGTAGTGAAAATTTAAATCTTCTTATCTATTTAAACAAAGAGCGTCATACGATTACATCAAAATATGGAATTAATCCAGGACAATATAGCGATCTTTATGCGCTCATATTTAAATATATAAACATCTCAATTAATTTTGAAGACATGGAGATTAATAAACCATCAATGGCAGATTTTCAAATTAAAAGCTTTAATGAAGCTTTTAATTTACTTATCACTTATTCTAGTAATTTAACTTACTTAGTTGCAATTCCTGACTTAAATCCCATTGACATACCCACAGAATCTGAAAAAGATTCTTGTTATAGCGAAGAAGAATATAGTGATTATTGCCATACTCTTTTTGTCAGTCTTCTCAACACGTTTTCCGTTAACGATAACTTCAAAGTAAATTTAAATCATTTACTCATCTTATTAAAACATAAGTCTGTACTGACAATAAGTGATAAAAAAGACTCCAAAGGCAAGCCATTATTCAGTAAAATAAAATCGTTAACGACTAGAAGATATGAGGCTCTTTTTAATAAAATTATGTTAGCTCTTCAGGCTGCAGACTTGGATAAAATTTCTCTTAAAGAAAGCCTTTACTTATTACAAAATCTGGCAAAAAATTCCGCTTTATTTATCAGTGATGAAGAAAAATCTCTGGCGCAAACAACACTAAGATATACAATAAAGCAAAGTAAATATTTTACACGCCTTACCACAAATATTCATGCTTCTCTAGTTAATATCGATTTAGATAAAATTTCTAGTAAAGAAATTATAGAAACTTTAACATTTTTAAAAATGAACGGGGGTTTATTCTTAAAATCTGGCAGCATGACTCAAGAAATGTTTAATGCCCTACAGCTAAAATTTACTAGCAAGCTTACGGATAATATGGAGAACAATACTTACACAAAAAACTTTGCCTTATTTTGTCATTTTTTAAAACATAGTAAATACTTTTTATCAAAGAAAGAGCTATCAGATGCAGATTATTTTTCCATGTTTAATCTTCTAGGGCAACATTTAAAAAATGAAAGTCGATTACCAGTTTCAGAAAGATTAGCCTTGCTTCATGTTTTTTCAGAAAACTACTCTGTATTATTAGCCGCGAATTTTAGAAAAGTTTACATTAATCAGCGCTGGAATGATCATGTCTTTCTTCCAGCTGACATCACTTTTAGAGGTGATCCGTCTCCTTATCTTAAAGCTTTATATAATTTAATCTCTGAAAAAAGATTATTAACTCGAAAAGAAAAAGATCTTTTTACTCATGAGGAATATTATCCAGTATTAACTGAAGAACAATATACCTCCTTAATTAGCAAATTTGAGGGATTTTTTGATACTTTTGAGCTAGAGGAATGCACATTAGAACAAAAATTTAGATGTTTAATACAGCTAGATGGCATTAACTCCTTACCATCTGACATTCTACAGGCAAAACGAGCTTCTTTAACACAAACACTACTTGCTTCTTTAATAAATCTAAAGTCGATTATTGCGTTAGCTAAGCTACGTAATAGTCTAGAGGCTAGTGAAATAACTAAATTTGATATGCTCTATATGAGCATAATCCAATCTTTTCTATCGCAAATTTCAACCAAACCTAGAGAAGATAAGGTTAAATTTTTAGGATTTTTACTAGAAAATCATGATTATTTTAAAACTATTCTAGATATAGCTGGCTTTAATACTGCTATTAGAAATACATTAAATGAAGTTGTTACAATTTCACAAGACCAAGCAAGCGCAGAATCTACTCCAACTCAGCCATTACTACTGGCTCTATCAAGTAAATCTTATATTAGTTTATTTCTCAAAGGTCTCCCTGCTGAGCTTCCTTATATGGCAAAAAAATTAGTCAATCATGTTGCACAAGAACCTTTTTCTACTGACCTATTATTTAATTTACTAGCCTTAAGCAAAAATTTTGGAGCCTCTACACAAAGCAATCTATTTAAACTTTTAATCACCACTCTAGATACAGAAAAAAAGCTATTCGAGACTTGGAAAACTTTAATTAAAGAAAGACATCGTATAATTCTATTGATTGGTGAAGATGTGTATGGCTCTTTTCTAACGGTGGATAGTTTTTTAAAAAGAACTTTGTTAAATTCACTTTTTCTAGAAAAAGCTGGTAGCGGTGAGGGTGCTGCTCAAATAAGTTCAGAAGCACCAACTTCAAGTCTTGTTAATAAGATAGTAATAGAAGGTACTATTAAAGCAGCTATAGAAAGCACTATCGAATATTTAATGGATAAAATATTTTTAGAAGACGATCAATACACAGGAAAATTTTTTGGGGCCTTTGGTTATACCACTGGTGAAAAGAAAGATGCTGCTATAGCTTTTGTTGAAACTGCAGAAGCTTGTTTAAAATGGCTAGATGATTCGGAGACTGCAACTCTAAAGAGTGATTTCACAAGTAAGTTATCTAAAATTATGAATAACAAAAGTATAAAAGGAGCTTTATCACAAGGCGAGTTAGGCAGAATTGTAAGTGGCTCATTTGCTGTTTTCAACAATTATAATGCTAGAGAAGAAAATTTGGAGAAATCTGCACTCTTTGGTGATGATGGAGAAGAAAGCCGACTGATTCACTAATTTATTTGATTGAACTCAATAGATTTTTTTAAAGATCTTGAATCCTTAATCATAACTCTTAATAAACAATAACTTAAAGGAACTTTAAGAGAGTTAGCAAGCAAAAATTATTATTGGGTAACTATTAGTAAATCATTAATTTTTAAGCTTTTTTAAGTAAAGTAGGCTTTATTTAGCTATAATATATGCTATAATTTTATACAGTAATAATTAGAAGACTCCATTATGACTATATCATCACAATTACAGCGCTATATCAGCCGATTAACTGATAGAAATCCAGTGGTGTCATTCTTCGATGATGATGAAAACTATACAATTATTCGAATACCACAACCTGCTACAGAAATAGATCATCAAGATTATCCACGATACTTTATTTTCAAACAAAGTGCACTTATTAATGAAGGGGCATATGGAAAAATTTATAAGGCTTTTCGTATTTCCAAACAAGCAGAAACCTATCAACTTGATAAAGATAGACCCTTAATTGCAAAGGTTCAACTTTACAAAAAAGGGGATGAAGAACTTCCGATTGAAACAGCAAAAATTGAAGCTGAGTTTGATAGAGCTTATGATAAAAATGCAGAATTACCTGTTTGTGATGCAAGCAAAGCTAGCTACTCTATTAAAACCTATATTGATGGAGCAGATTTATCAGCAAGCAATGAAAATAAAGGGAAACTCAATGCATTAAAGCACTTATCTTTCAGTGATAGATTATCTTTAATCATTGACCTGCTTGCTCAAATTACCTTGCTACACCATAAAACCCCAACAACAAGTAGTGCAATAGTTCATGCTGATACTAAACCAGAGAATATTATTTTAGTTAAAAAAGGGCTAAAGGCTTTTGTCACTCTCGTTGATTACGGTATTGCTAACAAGCTTAAACATGACAGCCCAGACCATACTTTCGTTTTTTCAGGCGTGGGCTCCCCCAGCTACCATCCAATAGAAACACTATCAGGTTCAATGGGATTGAAAACTGATGTTTATGTTTTGGTTTACCCTATACTTCGTCTTTTAGGTGTTTTAAATCCTATCAAGTCTAAATATGAACGCGCCAAAAGAGATAGAAAGGGGGCTTTTCAAGTACCTTTTGATATGGATGGATTATTGGATCCGACCCCTATTACTGTTGCTGAAATAAATATTAGCTCTATTTTAATACATTTTTTAAACTTAATGCAGCATAATAAATATTATTTAAGACCTAGCAGTGATACTGTATTAATATTTTTTAATACTCTCTATCAACTTAGCTTAGCACACAATTTAAATCCTGCTAACAACACACTAAAAACAGCCCTGACTGTAAAATTATTATTACTAAGCCAAGGATTGTGGGAAACAAAAATTCCTTTGGTTGAAAGTGGAAATATTATTAACAAACCGTTTAAAGACTTTGATTTTGAAGCGAGTACTGAGCTTAATAATAGAATTATTAATTATTATAAATCGAAAAAATCTATCACTAAAACAAGTTTGCAATTTTTAGCATTACAAGGCGTGACTTCACAGCAACTACAAACTGCTTTAACCCCTTACCAACTATTCTCTCTTGCAATACAGGGAAAAAGAGAATCCCGTGCTAGCTCTGAGAGCGAAAGATCCGCTGCTGCCCATGATGGTACTGCAACAGCAGGTGGTGAGGCTGCCAGAGATGAAGAAGATTTTTCTTTTTCAGAAACTATCAATACCCTGCTAGCTGCCTTTGATTCCTTGCCTGAAAAAAATCTCAGGCTTAATGAAAAAGTAAGATTATTTATTGAGTTAATAAAAAACAAGCGCTACTTAGGCTTAGAAGAAGGTAAGTATAGTGGCTATTTATCGCTATTAATTAATGCTATTAAAAGTGATAGCTCTAAATTTGACCATCTTTCATATAACGATAAAAGAGATTTAATACTGGGCTTTTTGATTCAAGGAAAAAAACTAATACCTAGCGAGCTATCAACTGTAGACTATGAACTTATCATCAATAAATTGGTAAGTGCACTCTCACCTTATACTAAATTTAAATTACTAGCTTCTATTAGTCAATATACCTCTACTGAACAAGTAGTACTCTTTGATTCTAAAGAGGTAATTAAAGTGCTACGTGATGCTTTATTACCAACATCACTAGAAGTAGAAAATTATAATCTTAAAAAATGTTTAAAACTATTCCTCGAGCTTATTGAAAAAAATAATAAACTTAATGCTGTCTCCTATCTTGAAACAAAAAATTATGATAAGCTGGTTATCTGGTTAAGTGAAAAAATTAAAGAACAGTTCAAAGAAAAAAATCTTAATGAAAAAATTGAGATTTTTAATACTCTTAAAACTTATAGAAATATAGACAACGCATTATTAACAACGCTTGAAAATTTATTATTAGATGATGCTAGTCTAAACTCTACTTCATCAAATCAATTTATTATAGTTAATTTCTTATTACCATTTGTACATAATTTAAAAAAATTTACCGCCACTAAATCTGCTGACTTTTTGGTAAAAATTAAAGAAAAGTTTTTATCAAACCTTACCAATGATACAGAGGAATTAACTTCAATATTAGTAAGCTTAGAAATTAATAAATTCTCTCTTAAAGATACCGCTTATGAAGAATTTTTTACACGAATTATTGAAAAACTTAGTAGTGATCAGCTTGTTGCTCCTGTAGATTCAAGTAAATCATTACAACTTTTAGACACCTTACTGAGAAAAGCAAATCTTTTAGTTCCTGGACGTTTTACTGGTGAGCAATACAATACTTTATTTTTAAAAATTTGTACCCCTACTTTAACTACTCTTTCATTTTTACTGCTCAATAAAAAAGCTTTAGAAAGAATTACTAATTTTAACTATACCACATTAATTTCTACATTAATTAATCGCTTACCTGATGATTTAGCTACACTTTTAAACATTAACTCTGAAGATCTCGAAAAAGCCGATGACTCTAATGAGGTAAAAGCAAAAAAGAAATTAAATCGATTACAAAGATTTGAAGAGAATTTAACTTTATTGTCTTTTTTAATCATTAACAAACCAGAAGCAGCCTCTGAAAAATATTTAACATTAATAAAAGCTGTTAGGGATAGCATTTCTAATCAACTCACTAATAATTTAGTAAGTTGCTCATCTGAGACTTATTTGGATTTATTATTTTTCGTAATGGAAAATAACCCCTTAATTGAAGGTAGTAGCTTTTTCAATGACGAATTTTTAACCTTAGCTTATAATAAACTCATTAGCTCTTTTACAGATACCGCTTATACTAGCAACTTGGGTATTCTGTTAGAAATAATTAGAAAAAGAGGGCTCTTCACTGCAAGCAATAGACAAGATAAATTAAATATTCTTACTAGTAATTTACTTGATCGTTTAAAAATTGATTTTCCACAAGAATTTTCAATCCAAAATAAAATAACTTATTTTACAAAGTTATTAAATAAAGAGGATAGTTTAGGAGCTAACGATTTATTTATAACAATTGAAAAGGCGGATGATTATCGTAGTCTTTATCAAAAACTAGTCACATCACTCAATCAAACATCGCAAGAAGATTTTACAAATCTAGGTTTTGATATTAATTTCAGTTTGTTAATTAGTTTATTACAAAATAAACAAATGGTTGATGGTATTGATGATCTAATAGCTAAAATGGTTTTGATTTGTAAAACAACTATCAAAAACGATGATGTTAACTTATTAAATTATTTACTTGAACAAACACCTATCTTTTTTACGGTAGATGCTTTTAGTCAATTCAAAGAACTATTTACTGCAATAGTTGATAAGTTTAATCAACCTATTAATGCTTTAAAGTTAATTTTACTTTTAATAAATAATAAAACTGATTTAATAGATAGACTTCGTTTAGAAGTACCAAAGTATGATGAGTTAATTTCAGTTATACATAGTAAGTTATTGACGGCTATTAATAGCTTAGCTGATATTAACTCTGGCATAAAACTATTACAATTAACAAAAGATAGTGAAAAGTTAAAAGAAACTCTCGGGGAAGAAAAATATAGTCAATTAACTTCTTCTCTCTATGAAAAATTAACTTCTGTTTTTGGACAATACAACACTACTGATGAAGGATTATCTTTGCTTTTAATGCTTGCAAAAAACAAAACCGTGTTAATTGAAAAACAAGTTTTAAGTGATGCTCAGTTTACTCAGTTATGGGAACGATTACAAACTAGATTATTATCGTTTTATATGCCTAGCGCCCAAAGCTCTCCCCCTGCAACAAGTTCATCTACAGCTGCTGTTGTTTTACCCCGTGTTTTTAAATTAGATATAACGCTGTTGGAAATATGGGTTAATTTAATAAAACAGAGAACAATTTTTAAAAATGCTTCTAATGGCTATGTAGAATTTATTCAAAATTTATCAAATGCAATTATGGAAAAGCCTCTCGATAGTACACTTACTGAGACTGAACTTACTACGTTAAATGGACTAATTGCGTATATCAAAGATAATGTAGCTAGAGCTGATGATCATTATAAAGGATTTAAGTTAGGAGGTTATACTGCTAGTAGAAAAATCGCCGCTGCTTTAGCTATGATAGAATACATTACGCTTTCCTCTGCAGAACGTGCAAGTAATAAAAGAATGATAAATCCTCATATTGCTGCACTTGCCCAGGGCAGTTTAGCTAAGACAATTGTTGATAAAGATTTACAAGAATTATTAAGCTTGGATAATGATTCCCACACACCTACACTTAGCTAGAAAGCCTCAACTATACCTATAAAATAATTAGCTAGAACTTCCTGGAGCTACTTAGAGGAATTTTTTGCGCTGTTATTGCTTCAGGTTCAGTAACTAAAGACCCTGAAAATAAACCTACTTTAGAAAATAAAAATTTTCGGCAAAATTTTTTATAACCCAACGAATTCATAATTTCTCTACGAAAACATTGTATATGTTCTTGGAGCTTTAGATTAGCCATTATTTTTCTAGTTTCTACCCAATCTTCTAGTCCATATTTATACTCTGGATCAAGTTTAGCTAAAACCTTATCTTTTATTTGTTCCCAAATAGCATTAATGCCTTCTCGTTTCAATGAAAAGCTGAGACGACAAAAAAGATGAAGTTTTTCTACTGTGTCTGGATTAGCAAGCGATTGTAAATAAAGGTTCATTTCTTCATAAATTACTCTAACCAAACTACTTGCAGCAGTAAACATTTGTTCTAATTCTGTATTGTTCCCTACTCTTTTGGCTGCTTCAACTAAACCAGGTTCACTGAGTAAAATATCTGCTTGTTTGTCTGGTAGGCCAGCTACTCTTAATAAACCAACCATTCCTCCACCCCAAGCACTTCTTAAAGCATCCCAAATACCCAGTATTTCTAAAGTTTCAGCTTGATCTGTTCTCATTATTAATAAACCTTTATTATTATTGATAACTAGTTAACCAGAAAGTGGTGGGCTTGTCAATTAATTAATATAATCAATAGTTTAATGAAGTCTTAAGAACTAAAAACAGTATTTATAAATAACAACTTAGAAATTCACTAAATGATTTTTGAGGAGCTTGTTCTATCTCTTCAAATTCAATCAAAGAACGCTTTGCTTCTTCTCTAAAAAAAAGCTCTAGCTTAGGAATTTTAGCCTGTAAAGTAGCCGTATGCTCTATAGCTTTTTGCAAATGATAAGATTGAAATGAATGTTTAGATTGCATAAGTTCATTAAGCACTCTAGCTGAGGGAGTTAATTCACTATTTAGCAACTTTTTTTCCTGGATTTGAATGCTTTCTATAAAACCCGCTGAAGAAGCGGAAGATTCTAAAAGTTCCGCAACCTGATAAAGTTTCTCAAATAAACGATTTGCTGCTTCTTTAAATTTTACTAAAGAATTAGCTACAGATATTTTCAAAGTCGAATCCCTACCTTTGGCTGCTACAAGCTTAAGATTGTTATGACAAACCAATATTTCATCATAAGAAAGCAACGGACTATCTTCTAATAAACAAAAGGTCAAAAATACATCCATAAAAGTCATTTGTTTAAAACAAATACCTATCGCTTGTAAAGGATTTAAATCCAACATACGCATTTCAATATAAGCAATGCCTCGAGTTAATAAAGCATGCGTAGGCGTTTCGCAAGAATTAGCAATTTGCTTAGGTCTAATAGGGCTATAATATTCATTCGCAATTTGTAGTAAGGAGGTACTCAATTGCTTATATTCACCATTTTCTTTTAAGCCAATTTCTTCAAATTCATGATAAGGTCTCTTTGTGGCTACAATAAGACTATTTGCATAATCAATAATATTATCAAATGAAATATTTAAAAGATCCTCGCCTTTATTCTTATAACCTAAATCACTTAAACGAAGAGATGTTGCATAAGGTCCATAAAAACCATGCTCTGAAAATTTTTTTAAAAAATCAACTGGTCGAATTACCGAAGTTTCTGCACAAGCTGGGCTAGCACCAAATAAATAAGGAATAAGCCAAGCATATCGTAAACAATTACGAACTAAATGCATGTAACTATTGTTAATAAATGTTTTCTCATCTTTGGTGCTTTTTTCCTCCTCCTGCAGAAGTTGAAAAACAGCTTTAGGAAGAGAAAAGTTGTAATGAATACCAGCAATAACCTGCATGGCCCTGCCATAACGATAACAAAGCGCTTTGCGATAAAGCTTTTTCATACGTCCAACATTATTAGCCCCATATTCAGCTAATGGGATACAACTATCTCCATCCAGTTCAACTGGCATACTACTAGGCCAAATTAATTCTGTTCCTACATTTTGTGCTACAAATTGTGAGGCCTGATAAAGCTGATCATAAGTTAACTGTCTATTCTTTTCAGCTGGGGTAATAACTTCAACTAAAGCTTCAGAAAAATCGGTAGTAATCCAATTATTAGTTAAAGCTGCCCCTAAAGCTTGCGGATGGCGAGCCGTTGAAATTTTTCCTTGAAGAGTAATTCGTAAATTCTCTTTTTCAATTCCCCGAGTAATTTCATCAAATAGTTTCTCGCTTGCAGCATTTTTTAAAATTTTAATTCTTTTTCCTAACATTAATTTTCCTACTGCTACGCCTTAGCTTTTAATTTCACGAGCCATTGATTAATTCCATAAAATAAAAACGGTAATAAGCACCCCAATAAAACACCCAAAATAAGTATTGTTTCATAAGTAACCACATTACCCACTGGAATTTGGCTTGGTGGTAAAAAACCTATCATAATAGTAAACAAGCTACTACCCAATCCTAATAAACATACTATCCAAATTCCTATCTTACCCCCAGGTATTTTAAAAGCTCGCTTTACCTCAGGTTTCTTATATCTCAAATATAAAGCTGCAAGGAACATCGCCACATAAACACCTAAAGCTAAAATTGCGGTGATATCAGATAAGACCCAAAAGCCACTACTGACTGTTGGCATCAATAAAAAAACCATGCAAATTAAAGTAAAAATAACACCTTGTAACAATAAAACTCTGATTGGTGTATGTCTGGACGATAGTTTACCTAATCCCTCTGGCAAACAACCATCACGACTTGCCATGAGTATCCCTTTACTAGGACCTAACATCCAAGCTGCTGCTCCTCCAATCGCACCACAGACTATCATTAGTGCTATTACTGGCATTAACCACTTTAAATGGAACGCAATAAAAAATATTTGAAAAGCTTGTAAAAGACCCGCCACGATGCTTAATTGTGAAATAGGTACTACCACTACAATAGCTAAAGTACCAAAAATCATAGTAAATAAAATAATTAGCACTGACCATAACATAGCTTTTGGGTAATCTCGTTGTGGGTCTTTTACTTCTCTCGCATGAGAAGCTGACATCTCCATCCCAATTAACCCATAAAGCATAGCGGTCAACAAGACTAAATTATGGATATTGCTTAAATCAGGAATAAAAGTTTTAAAAGAAAATTCATTACCTAACGGCCTACCAGAAACAATCCAAACTATTCCCAATAATATGATAAACAACATAGGCAATATAGTTCCTATCATCGCCGAAATATTACTTAATACACTCGATACACTCATGCCTAAACAATTAACTAATGTGGTACCCCAGAAAATGATTAAAATGACTGTCAGCATATAGGCTTTGCTTTGTACTAGGCTAGGATTAATACAATAAGCCAAGGTAGCGGCAATCAAAGACATGATAGTAGGATACCAACAAATATTATAAAACCATTGCAACCAGATAGTTAGAAAACCCATCTTTTTACCAAATGCTTCACGTACCCAAATATAAACACCACCTGTCTCTGGCCAGCCTGTCGCTAATTCAGCTGCCACAAAAGCAGTGGGTAAAAAGAAAATAATTGCTGTCACAAAATAATAAAAAACCGCTGAAAAGCCATATTCTGCAGTTAAAGGAAGTGTTCGCAAACTATCAATAGCAATGACATTAATCATCACCAAGCCAAACATGCTTAGTGTTCTAGGAGGAGAAAGCTTCATTATTTGTCCTTTATTATTTATTTTTCTTGGTGACTAACTATATTTCTCATGCATCATAACATTTTTAGGATAAATTTGCTCCAATTTGCTGGTAGCATAATCCTCCCTGTCTTTTCATATTATTTATACCATTATCAATAAGTTAACCACCAACTGATATTTGCCAGTACAAAGATAATAGTACGTATAATCCAAGTTAAAAAGATAAAATTAGAGTTTTTTTAAACTTCTTGAAAAAGGTAGCCATGCATGCTATTGTGCAAATTTTATCAAGCTTATAAATTTATAAGTCCTCATGCTTACTGATTCAGTTTTTAATTTAATAAAAGTACAAAAAGCGCTTAAAAAGCAAATTCATTTTATTGGTGAAACTGCTTTTATTCGCCGTGACGGCATGTTTTTTCTATTTTTAACTAATGAAGATTTGCACTTTATCAATGAAGCAGAATTACGTGAAAACTTTTTAATTATCCCCATGCGAGCACTTTCGTCCTCGCACGCGCTTATTAAAAATTTTTTATCAGCCTCTTCCTGTGAACCGTTAGCAACAGCTATTATTGCTTTTCATCAACGTATTATGCAATTAATTAAAGACCCAAATTATTTGGAAAACCTTGTTGGCTTGAGAGAAATCGCATCAAAAAAAGTAGGGCAAATTTTATTTAAAACTTATTATCAGCAAGAAATCCAACAATTGCAAGAAATAGAAGCTAGCTTAACTGAGACATCCTTAGCTGTAAGAAAATTAAAAAAATTCTTAGTAAGACGACAACAATATGTATTAACCAATTTAGTTTATGTCATTAAACGATTTAAAATATTAGCTGAAACGACTCGCCTTTCCCCTTCCACAGAAACTAAAAAAATAATTTTTTCCCATTTTGATAATTTGGCTAAGAGCTCAATAATACAGCCTAGCTTATTGCTAGCACTTCAACATGAAGTACCAATCATTATTTACCCAAGTCACTCTAGTATTCCAAGATTACTGGTACTGCCTAATACTAAAGCTACTAATGTTATTAAAGGTCTAGCCAACCCTAGAATGATTCTTTTATCTGGTCAATATGCCAATCCTGAAAATCTGCCAACCTATATAGGTGATGGTGGAATGCAGTTATCAATATCTCATTGTATTAAGAAAAAAACTTCGGTTTGTAAAGTTGATCCTAAGCCTATTCCAATAAAATTAAGAATAGGTTTAATGCCTGATTTAACTTCAACTTTTCAAGAAATTGCTGCTCAAGAATTATTAGATTTCTCTACTAATGCATTACAAAAATCCTCTTTATTTTCACTCATAGAAATGGATAAATTTTTTGAAGATTTAAAAAAAATATTAATATATATGTATAAACTCTATAACACTGAAGGCTGCTTAACACGCTCTAGATTAATACCCGATGCTTGGTCAACGCTTATGACAGCAATCGCCCGCCTTAAAAGACAAAGAGATTATACTTATTTACTTCAACTTCCTTCTCAAGAATCAGCAAGCTTTGCTTCTCATTATCCTGATACTATTAGCTTTGAGAGCCAACAAATTACTGTTTCTAAAAAATTTAAAACTGATCAAGTTCTTTTACCAATTGACGAAGGTATTACAACTCTAATAACCTATTTACAATTAGCAAATAACCCTTCTGGGGTTGTGGGTGATTGTAATACTGCTTATCACATTTTATACAAATATTTGTTAAACATCCCTGCTATGCATTCTTACACAACAGAAAGACATTCAGAAGAATTTTTTGGTAGGGTTTTTGCTATACTTTATAGCTATCCAGAATCAGCATCTTTATTAATACCCTTACAACCTTATTTAGATAATTATCAATCAGCTATTAAACGACTCATGGCAGAAAAAGAAGCATTACAACAAAATATCTGTCCATATAATGACTCTTATTATTTTGCCACGGGTATTGATTCTGAACAAGCTAGATTTCATTATGCCATGGATTTTTTGCAGTTTCCTACTAAACCTACCACTGCTAATCTATTAACAGACAAGCCGCTCCCTGTAATAAATAAGCCTTCTTTTAATGAAAATATGATGCACTACGGAGGTTTGCTGCTACTAATTAGTTTTACTACTGCTTTTTTAACCAAACAAAAAATATTATCCAGATCAGCTACCAGGACAACGAATTGTTTTTTGCTCACTCTATTACTTTTATGGTTTTTAATAAATCAAATGGATACTAATCCTTCTACACTACCAGCCCCAGTTTGGATTAGCCCCACCCATCCATTACTAACAACAGGTTTTTTTAGTTGCTCAGCTATACAAAATAATAATGAATCTAGCTATCAACCAGCTGAATTATTTAGTTTAATCTCTTAGTGTTAGTAAATAGCTCTCTTAATTATTATTAATTTATTAAAAAATCACTTATCTCTTATAAGATTTAAATGTAATATTCATTAATTATTTTTGTATTCAAATTGACCTATTACTTGGCGGGAAGATTGATGAAATATGTTTATGTTTTAGAAGGTAAAATCGGCAGAATTGAAAAAGGTAGAACTCCTGAAGATATTACTGGGTTAGCTACCGATGAATTTACTTCATGTAATATCATTGCGTTAATTTCTAGAGACAAAAATCGTTATTCATTCACTCATGCTGATCAAAGTTTATCTGAAGCAATTATTCTATCTGAAATAGCATGGGCTGGTGAAGATTGTCATAAATTTATTTGCCGTCGGGCTAGTTATACGGGACAGCCACCTGAAAAAGTAGGTTCAAAAATTATGCCCACTATTCAGGATAGATTTACCTTAATAATTGTACCTGAAGACAAAGAAGCAATAACAATTCAAATTGGCGCAGAGGCACCCATGTTTTCAGGATCTATTCCAACCTGTATTTTCCACCCCTATTCAGCAATACTTACCTTACAACATCGCTTAGAAACTTTTTTTCTTGTATCAAGCTTAGATCCTATCTTTGCTGCATTATTAGGTAGCAATAAAATTCAATCTCCTCTTTGCTATGATGGCTCCTCTATGACTGACTATAGAGATTTTTCACCCTCAAGACCAGTCAATCAAGGTTTGAGTCAACATAGATTAACCGGATCAAGTACGCCACTTGATGTTTATATGGCTGTTAAAACCTCTCAGTGGCCTATGGCAACTGCAGCAAATCTTTACGGTTATTTATATTTATATTGTGGCAATCCGCTTGATTTACCGTCTTTTTTAAGAATTTCTTTTCAGAACTTTCTTCTTGAAATTTTAAATGATGAAAGCTTAACAAGAGAAACTAAAAACCTCTGCAAAGCATTTATTGAACTTTGCATGAATTTAACTGAAAAAGAAACATTCATTAGGCTTGCCGAACAATTTCGCTCTCGAACCGACATTGAAGCACCTATACAAAATAGTGTTTGGTTGCAATGTGCGGTTGTTATCAATGCTTGGAGAATTATTTTTATAAAGTTTGGTGCACCAGCTCTACCTGTTTGTACAACACCCAGTGTTGCGGTTACTGGAACTGGTGGTGGTGGTTCTGGAGAAGCTGGAGTAGACGAAGTTACCGCCACAACGGCGGGTGCTGGTGCTAGCAGCTTAGGAACTGTGGCAAGTGCTGTTTCTCTAGTTGTTAGTGCAGGCTCCGCTGGAGCAAGAGCAACAATAGCCCTGACCACAGGTGATAGTGGAGGAGGTGGAGGTGGTGGAAGTTCTGGTGGTACTGGAACAGAAAGAAAATCTTTAGCTACAGCTGGATTATTTCCTCCTGAAACCTTATATTTAGAGCGTATTTTAGCTTTATTAAATAACATTACGCCCAGTAAATATTGGAAAAAAGATCGTAAAACTTCTCAACTTTTTTTGAGATGCGATGAGGAAGCAACTGCTAATTTAATTTTGGCTCATTTCAAATCTCATGATTATCCAGATATTGAAAAGCACTATAGCAGAGCCGCCAGAGTCTATGTGCTTCTAATAACAAGCATTGATGTTACAAAACTATCTGCTGTACCAGTCATTACAGTTACCCCAGTACCTGGCTTATCACTAAAATAACTGGCTACAACTATTAAATTAGTTGTGATAAGAAAGTTTTTGCTGGCACAATAACAGAATTAGTCTTTGAAAAACACGGGTTTTTAAAATATCCTAATTCCTTTAAAACAGCCGTTTTAATAAAAACCAGATCTTCTAATTTTCAGTTAAGTACCTTGTTATTTATGAAAATATTTAATTTTCAGCGCTACAAAATAAGTAATTAATAAAACCGAAGCTTTTGATAATTTTATAAAAATGGGTAAATTTTGGTCTATTGGTCGGGGCGACTGGAATTGAACCAGCGACCCCTTGCACCCCATGCAAGTGCGCTACCAGGCTGCGCTACGCCCCGCTTCATGCGTCAATATACCCAAATTAACCTTAGATAACAATAAAAAAAACAATAAATTTAGTAACTTACCGTACTTAAAAGTAGGTATTTTTTACACTTAAAAGGGTTTACATTTGATTAAATTTTGGTAATAATATTACTATAAATGATAATAAATAAAGAGTTAAATCATGCCAGGAACCCCTAAAGACGATTCGCCAACCGATTTAACTGCGCTAGCAGTGAGTTTATTTAATCCTCATGCAAATAGAGCAGCCATCAAGGCGCTTAGACAATATTTTGCTTCTTTAGGCCCAGTAGATGCCAGCACACATCATACCCCTGAACAAGTGGCTCAAATTGCTGCTGAGGTAGCTGCAATATTAAAGTCCCATGGCGTCCTTGATGATGCTGTACAATTTAGCGGTGCGCCGGAAAGTGATACACCTCTACCAACAATGAGTGCTGAGGCTCAAGAAAAATTTGCAATACAATTGCGAAAACAGGCTGAATTACGACAACGCTTAGGCCTTGACTATAATCCAACAAACACCACTCGCTTTACCCCTTTTTAATACCAAAGTAATATGTCTTTTTACTTTAATTAATGATTTAATATTAGCAAGGAGGCTAAGTGAAAACCCTTGCAGATGAAATAATTTACGGTACCAAAGCAAGTGTTCAAGCTTTCATTGAACAACACCATCCTGACGTCAATGAAACAGATGAATATGGCTTTAATCCTATTATAGAAGCCACCATTGTTAATAAAACAGATATTGGCTTGTACCTCATTCAGCTTGGCGTGAATGTCAATTTAGCAGACACGACTGAACGGACTGCCTTACACTGGGCAGCTGAAAATAATAATATTGAACTAGCAAGATTATTATTACAGCAAAATGCTGACCCTAACGCCTACACTGCCGGTAGCCAGCCTGTGTTAGTTGTTCCTTTACTCCGCAAACAAAAGAAAATGATCAATCTACTCATTGAACATGGTGCTGATCTTAATTTTGCAAAAGATTATATCAACACCAAAATGCTGGGGCATATTTATAATCTACAAGGTGTGGTGGATATTGTTAACCATAAAAGAGCTTTTATTGAATTAAGCTACGAAGGTTATATTTTAGAATTTATGCTATACGCTATTTATGATGCTTTACATAGTTTTATTAATCATTACAGTGCAAAACCCTTTAGAAGTTATTTTGGTTATTTGCGACCTATTTTAAAAAGTCTAGGAGGAGCTGCTGAATTAATTCAATATCAACAATATAATTTAGACCGTAAACATTATGTGCAAAGAATCCATGAAATTTTAAGTCGTGATCTATTATTAATTCCTCTTGCTTATATAGGTCATGCAATTAGCTTTATTAAATTTGGTAATATTTGGGTTCGTTGTGATCGCGGAGAATATGGACGAAAATACGGCTGTATCAATATTTATCAGCTACAAAACCCCCATAATATTACACCTGAGTTTTTATCTAAATTAATTTATACTAAACAAACCAAAGAATTTATTACTGAAGGACTTGATGAGTTATTACAACTTACTCCGTTGACTCAAATTCCTATAGCTCCACAAATTACTGGCAATTGCTCTTGGGCAAATATAGAGGCCAGCATCCCGACTATACTTTTTTTATTACTCAAACACCATCATTCTCTACCTAATTTAAATGATGAGGAAATAAAAAAACAAGCACTCACAGTATATCAATTCTGGTTAGAGTGGTATCAAGATAAAACTTTAAATGAATGTATTGATAGTTTTTATCAAGCAAGCCCTGCTCGTAAAGCCTCTAAAGCTGCTGTATTAGGTGCTGTACTCATTCAACAATGTCATTATGAAAATATTAGGAACATTGATCGAGTTAATAGAATTATTAAAATTCTGATGATCCAGGAATATCAACCTATTCTCATTAGCTATCTGCAAGCTTACTGTTATCCCATGACCCTTGGGGGTAAAAATCTTCGCAGCCTTTTAGAAAGCTGCGGGATTGATCCAGATTCTTTAGTTTAACCACTACTTTCTTTCGTCAAGTAGTTATATTAAGGCCTGTTTAGTTTCTCCCATTTGAGTTACATCAATCACTACACAATCTCCGCCGTCAACTTCAGAAGCTACTTCAGCTCTAGAAACTGTTGCTTTAGACCTTCCTCCAGTTGCTTGCCAATATGGAGAAATGGTAAGGACTTTTTCTCTTGACCCTCTTATGCTATGGCTAAATGATTTTCTTCCTGGAAAACGCTCTTTATAAATAACTTCTACTTGTTCTAAAATTTTATTTCTAAAATCCTGCTTATGTGTCTCAGTTGGCAACTCTTCTTGCGTAGGAGTTTTGGCTGTACGAATTCGACTACTCGCACACTCTCTTATAATGTCTTCATTATCATCTACTAAAAGTGTATGACATGGCTGTAATCGATGGGAATGTGCAAAATTAAGAATAACTGGTGTTTTCTCTTCTCCATTAGTAAAAATAACTGGTAATCGAAGATGCTGCCACAGATCTCTTAAAACAAACTCTGTAGAGTCTCTTAAACGCTGAAATATTTTTTGTATTGCCTTTGGGGTTAGTTGGTATCTCTCTCTATAAAGCTCGGCACCTAAATTAACTGTTCCAGTCTCATAAGGATAAAATCGTGACGTAATAATACCAATAATAAAGCCTCTACGTTCAATTTCAGTAAATAAAGTTTTAATTTCCTCTAAAGTACCTAGTTTATAGATAATAGTATCCTCATCTCTACCAATATTATCTAGCAATAAGGTCTCATCTAAATCAAACCAAACATGGCCTGCAATAACAGTTGGCAAATTTCTAGGTGGAGAAATAGAAAGCCATTTCCAATTAAGTTCACTATAAGCAAGTGAAACGCTATGACTACCCTTTTCTTCTATAAAAATTGGGATACATGATCCCTTAGGACCCAAAGGGATTTTTTTAGGTTTGAAGCAAAAATAGCTGATGAGTAATCCTAAAATGAACCCTCCTCCTGTACAACCTACCCGCTCATAAATCTCTCCCTCTTTATGAGCAAATAAATCAGCAAAAAGGCCTGCCAAAGTAAAAATAATTATGACAATAGCTTGATAAGATAGTTTTTCACAGTTGTCTTTTTTGCAAAAAAATTTAGGCATATATATTTTTATAATTATTAATTTAAATTTATGCTTTCAATTCTGTTAACAGCGATTCTAAATCTTGCCGCATAACTGGAATTAATTGCTTTAAAAATTCTGGCACTGCAATCGATAACGGTTTCTCTTCTTGTTGTTGCGCTAATATCTCGGGTTGTACTAATTCTACGGTTGATTGTTCAATTACTTGTGGCTGTTTAACATCAAAAGCTTCAGAAACTTCACTTTTGATAGTCAGTTCATCTTCAGAAAGAGTAACAAATTTAAGCTGCTGTCTTGCACCACTGATGGTAAACCCTTTGTCATAGAGTAACTCACGAATTTTACGGATAATTAAAATATCTTTACGTTGATAATAACGACGGCTGCCCTTACGCTTACTAGGTCTTAAGGGAGAAAACTCTTGCTCCCAATAACGCAGCACATGTGGCTTTACAGCACATAGTTCACTAACTTCACCAATTGTGAAATATCTTTTATCAGGAATAAGTGGTAATAGGTTAGCTGGCTTGCTGCTCTTCATTTACATTTGCCTTGGGACCAAAATAACTTTCTACTTTTGCTTTTAATTTTTGACTTGGTTTAAAAGTCACTACCCGGCGCGCAGAAACTGGGACTTCTTCACCTGTTTTAGGATTGCGGCCTGGGCGTTCTCTTTTATCTCTTAGTTCGAAATTTCCAAATCCTGAAATCTTCACATGTTTACCTGTTTTTAGTGCAATGGCTACTTGCTCAAAAAAGATTTCAATCAAATCTTTGGCCTCACGTTTATTAAGTCCCATTATTTGATGAAGATGTTCGACTAAATCCGCCTTGGTCAATGCACTCATACATTACTCCCTCAACTCTGCGCCATATTGTGATCGAAGAGCCATAACGATTTGTTCACTTAGTTTAACAACTTCTTCATCCTTAAGGGTGCGAATAGGATGTTGTAATGTCAAACCAACCGCAACACTGCGCTTGCCTTCTTCAACCTCTTTCCCAGTAAACACGTCAAATAAGACTATGTCAACTAATAATTTATCAGCAACTTTCTTAATTGTCTCTAGTAAACATTGGGTTGTTACTGATTTATTAACTAGTATAGCAAAGTCTCGTCTAACTGCTGGAAATTTAGAGACTTCATTAAAAATAGTCGGCTTAATTGCCAAAATTTTGTTCAAGTTTAGTTCAAATAAATAGATGCTATTTTTAAGATTTAGCGCTTGCACGATACGAGGATGTAAAGCACCCAAATATCCGATCTCTTCCTTATTTTGATAAAGTATTTTAGCCGATTGGCCTGGGTGTAAAGCTAAGTGCTCTGCCATTGCAAAAGTATAATTACCCCCATCCTTAGTTTTGAATAACAACTGCTCTAGATCACCTTTTAGATCAAAGAAATCAACTTTTTCTTTATTGATACCCCATTGCTCAGGAAAACGCGTACCTGTAATTAAACCACTTACTACAGATTCCTGATTTAATTCATTGTTCCTTATTATAAAACGCTTACCAATTTCAAAAATTCTTACTCTGGGCTGCTGTCTAGCTATATTGTATTTTAATATCTTTAATAAGCCTGGCCATAAGCTAGTTCTCATCACTGCCATTTCATTAGAAATTGGATTGGCCAAAACAAGTGGCTTAACACCTGGTTCCAATAACTGCTGCTCTTCGGAAGAAATAAAACTATAAGTAATAACCTCATGATAACCTAAATCTTGAAATAATCCCTTAATCTTTGATTCTATTAAAAAATGATCAGTGGGCAAGGTAAAATAAGTAGTACTTTTAAGTGATGCAACGGGTATTTTGTCATAACCATAAATTCTAGCGACTTCTTCAATTAAGTCTTGGGGAATAGTTATATCAAATCTATAACTTGGCACAAAAACTTTAAGTGTATCATTAGAAATTTCTGTTGCTGACATCCCTAAATTAACAAATATTTGTTTAATGGTAATTAAATCAAGTTCTAGACTTAATAATTCATTAACTTGATTTAAAGACAAAGGAATAGTTTGACGTCTAGGTAACTTATCCTCATGACTAGCAGCTATGACAGGCCCTGCTTTACCGCCTGCTAACTCTATAATTAATTGTGTAGCTCTTTCAATAGCCTGCCTTTGCAAATTAAAGTCAACTCCGCGCTCAAATCGATAAGCTGAATCAGTAGTAAGTCCATATTGCTTAGCACAACCAGCTATAAAACTTGGGTTAAAGTAAGCGCTCTCTAGAAATATATCCACAGTATGATCTGTCACACTACTAGATAATCCCCCTATCACGCCAGCGATAGCTTTAGCCTCATACTGATCAGCAATTACTAGTGTATTTTCTTGCAACTCAACTTGATTACCATTTAGTAAAGTAAGCGACTCTTTAGGTTTTGCTATTCTTACTACTATACCCCCTTGTAATTGCTTTAAATCAAAGGCATGCATGGGCTGGCCTAGTTCTAGCATTACATAATTAAGAATATCCACTACAATTGAAACAGAGTGAATACCCGCTCTTCTTAACCTTTCCTGCATTAATAAAGGTAACTGCGCTTGACAGTTAACGCCCATAATAATTCTACCTAAATAAACTGGACAGCCTAGAGGCGCTTTTAATTCAACTGAGAGTGTTTTTTGATGCTCAGGCTTAACTTCATCATATACTTTAAAATTAATTTTTAAGTTATTGATTGCAAATATATCTCTTGCTATACCTCTAATACTAAGGCAGTCTCCTCGATTAGGCGTCAAACTTAATTCAATGATCTTATCTTCTAGCTGCAAATAATTGCGTACTAGCTCTCCAACTGGAGCATCACTTGGTAAAATTAACAACCCTGATGGCAAATCTGCTAACCCCAATTCAACACCCGAACAAAGCATTCCAAAAGATTTAACACCTCGTAATTCCGCTTCTTTTATTTCCAAATTTCCTGGTAATACTGCACCTATTAAAGCCACAGGAACTTTGATCCCCTGTTTAACATTTTCAGCCCCACAAACAATTGTTAGAAATTTATCGGTAGCTATTTTAACTTGGCAAATCGTTAATTTCTGCGTTTCAGGATGTGGCTTGACCACCAACACCTCCCCTACTACAACCTTTTGAAAACCAGGTGCAACAGGCATACAACTTTCTACCTCTAATCCCGCAAAGGTGAGCTGATTTAATAAGGCTGTGGTTGAGATTTTTATATCAACCCATTCTCTTAGCCAAGATTCACTGAATTTCATTCTTATTAATTCCTCAAAACTGCTTTAAAAACCTTAAATCATTTTCAAAAAATATTCTTAAATCATTGATTTTATATTTTAACATTGTTAATCGATCAAGTCCGACACCAAAAGCATAACCTTGATACTGATTACTATCTATCCCACCAGCTTTAAGCACATTAGGATGCACCATTCCGCAGCCTAACACTTCTAACCAACCAGTATTAGAACAAACCCGACAACCAACACCAGCACAACTTGTACACTCAATATCTACTTCTGCAGAAGGTTCAGTAAAAGGGAAATACGAGGGTCTAAATCTTACGTTAATAGTTTTTCCAAAAAAAGCACTTAAAAAACCAATAATAGTTCCCTTGAGATCAGCGAAGCTTACTTGTCTATCAACTAGCAGTCCTTCCATTTGATGAAACATGGGTGTGTGCGTCACATCAAAATCACAGCGATAAACCCTACCCATGGCAATAATTTTTAATGGTGGTTGAGAATCTTTCATGGTTCTAATTTGTACAGGTGACATGTGTGTTCTTAATAAGCGCTGATCAGGAAAATAAAAAGTATCTTGCATGGCACGAGCAGGATGACATTCATCCATATTTAAGGCTGTAAAATTATAAAATTCAGTTTCAATTTCCGGCCCCTCTGCTAAGATAAATCCTTGCTTAGTAAATATTTCAGCCATTGTTTGTTTAACCAAGCTAACAGGATGCAAAGAACCAAACGATTGTCTGCGTCCTGGTAAGGTAATATCGATTTCTTGCTCTCTCAGCTGTTTATTTAAAACTTCTGCTTGCAAAAATTGTAATCGTTCTACTATTAAAGCTTGGATTTTTTCTTTAGCAAGATTCACTTCCTTGCCTAAACGAGGACGATCTGCTTCCGCTACATTACCTAGCTGTTTAAGTAATTCTGTTAGTTGGCCTTTTTTGCCCAGATACTCTACTTTTATAGCCTCAAGCTGTTTAATATCCTGAGCGTTTTTAATTAAGTTTTCAGCTTCTGCCGTTATAGTTGCCAAATTAGTCATATTAGGCTCTCAGTTTCAAAAGGACTAGCATACTATATTAAGTAAAGTAACCCCAATAAGTAAAGCGCATCAAGGACTTAATTTCCTGATGCGCTTTACTAATTCAATTAGTTTTTAATTTAACCTGCTAAGGCAGATTTTGATTTTTCGACTAGATTAGCAAAAGTAGCTTTTTCATGAACTGCTAAATCAGCTAACACTTTTCGATCAATTTCAATCGCAGCCTTTTTAAGACCATTAATAAATTGGCTATAAGACATATCATGTTCTCGAACAGCAGCATTAATGCGAATAATCCATAAGGCTCTAAATTGCCGTTTACGTTGTTTTCTATCACGATAAGCATATTGGGAAGCTTTAATAACTGCCTGCTTCGCAACTCGATAAACTCGGCTGCGTGCACCATAATAACCCTTAGCTTCTTTTAAAACTTTCTTATGACGCGCTTTTGCAGTCACACCACGTTTAACTCTTGCCATGATTTTTCTCCTCTTTTTTTGTGCGCATGGCTATGGCATGCCATGTCTGACACTAAATTTAATAATGATTACCGATCAGCTAGCATTCTTTCGACTGCTTTTCTATCGCCAGTTGTTGCTAATACAGCATTACCTCGTAACTGTCTTTTGCGCTTTACTGACTTTTTAGTAAGGATATGGCGTTTGTGTGCCTGTTTATGAACCACCTTACCACTACCGGTTTTTTTGAAGCGCTTGGCTGCGCCACGGATACTCTTTAGTTTAATTTTTACTTTTTTAGCCATTTTTTTCTCCAATTTTTAATTAAACATATTATTAGTAGGGCTGGCTTATGCTCGTCTACTAACTACTTAAATCATGCTTTCTTAGGTGCAAGCACCATAACCATTTGCCGACCTTCCAATTTCGGCGCTTGTTCAATGATCGCATGAGGTTCAATTTCCGTTTTCAAACGCATCAATAATTGCTCTCCTAAATCTTGATGCATCATTTCTCGTCCACGGAAACGAACGGTTACTTTAACTTTATTCCCTACTTCTAAGAAGCCGATAATCTTGCGTAATTTTACTAGATAATCGCCATGCTCAGTTACGGGTCTAAACTTAATTTCCTTAAGTTGAACTTGTTTTTGATTTTTTTTCGCCGCAGCAGTTTTTTTGCTTAATTGGAATTTGTACTTACCAAAATCCATCACTTTGCAAACAGGCGGTTTAGCATTGGGAGAGATTTCTACAAGATCAAGTCCTGCTTCCATCGCTCTATTTAAAGCCTCACGCATAGAAACTACTCCTACTTGTGCGCCTTCTGCATCAATTAAACGTACTTCAACTTCCTTGATCTGATGGTTAATCCGAATATTTTTTGGGGTACTAATACCTTAAGCCTCCTCTATTACAGCACTTATCAACCTACCTTTTTTATTAACAGCTTGATAAGCAAATCTGAAGCTAGGCAATTCCATAATGCCTAAATCTTCTCCCGTTCTTATCTTATCCAAGTAGCTAGCATCTAATTCCTGATCACCAACTAAAATGGGCAAGGCATATCTTAAAAAGTATGCCCGCGGATTTTAAAGCCAATCCTCTTGTTTCTCAAGTCACAATTTGCTCTAAATCACTGTTTTTTCAATAATAGCACCAATTATTGTGCAATTTTTGCCCTAGCGCTGATAATAACCATAACTGTGGCGTATATTGGCACCCATCTTTTCTTTACTAGTCATCAAACCTTAACTCCCGCAGCTAAAATATTTCGATAAAATCCTGCTATTGCATCGGATTGTTCAAAGGCTTCTAAACCTTGAATATATCGCTGGTAATTTTTTTCATCCATTAACTTTAGCAGCTGATCTTTCGCATTGGTAGAACCTATTCGCATCACACTCTTTTCTTCTGGTGTTTTCATAATAGGTTGATTCGCCATTATCTGAATATTGCTTAAACCAAGTTTGCCATATAAATGAAAAAGCTGATTTCCTAAATCAAGACAAAATTTATTTTTTTTAAAGAACTGTTCACTTATTTTAAACCACTCAGCAACAACGGGTGTTGCTGGATAACTGAAATATCCTTCACCAACATTAGAAGCAGTTTCATAACTTAAAATTCCGCCTGATTTCAATACCGATAAAATATTTTGAAAAATAGAATGTTGATCAGGTAGAAAAGAAATTACCCAACGTCCATAAGCAAAATCAAATTGCTGGTTTAATGTTGCAAGATCGCGTACATCTAAACAAAGAAACTCAATATTATTAATGCCTTTATTTTTAGCTTTTTCACTAGATAATTTAATTTGTGCCGAACTATTATCAATAGCAACTACTTTACCTTTCTTCCCTATCTGATTAGCCAACCAACATGCCATATCACCTGTGCCGCAACCAACCTCAAGTACTGTCATACCCTGTTTTAAACCATTTTGAGTTAAGAAATACTGGGTAATTGGATTATACATTCGATTAAGTATTTCTAAGCGTTGCCGATCAGTCTCACCAACTGCTAATATATACTCTTGGCTCATAATTTTTATTTTCCTACTTTTTCACTACTTGTATTTAAATCATTTATTTTTTTAACCTACATAAATGATGCTATACCAAAGCAAGTTTCAATATAATATTTTGTTTTTTATAGGTTTATCAGAGAGTTTAATTGGTAGGCACGATTGGGTTTGAACCAACGACCCCCACCATGTCAAGGTGATGCTCTACCACTGAGCTACGTGCCTACAATTCCTCTTTTTGAAGAGCTGGAAAGATAGCACTAGTTCAATCAATGAGCAAGTTTTTTTATAAAAAAATCAATAAGATCAACCGCTAACCTATAGCCACTCTCCTATATTTAAGTTATTATCCGCACCTAACCCTAATAAAATAACAACTCTAACAATAAAGTTTCAAAATTAAGAATAGTATACGGGTAATGAATAAAAGAGGTTTATGTGGCAATCAATTTTCCAATGACTAGAAATACTAATGAAGCAACCTTCATTATTGATATCACTAAATCTCCAGAAATTATTGATCAAGCTTTTAGCCTACGTTATAAAGTTTTTAATTTAGAATTAGGCGAAGGTTTAGAAAGCTCTCACAAAACTCAACGCGATACAGACCAGTTTGACCCCTTTTGTGATCACTTGGTAGTAATCGATCAACAAAAAAATTTAGTGGTTGGCACGTATCGCATCATGCGTTATGAAAATGCAGTAAAACACATAGGTTTTTATTCGGAAACAGAATTTGATTTAACCAATGTCTATAAAAATCTTATTGATTCAGCAGAAATGGGTCGTTGCTGTGTTCACCCTGAATACCGAAGTGGACTGGTTATGAATTTATTATGGTATGGTTTAGCTAATTATATGGAATTATATAAAATTAAGTTTTTATTTGGTTGTACCTCTTTAAATAAAGGTGATACCCATGAGCAAGCTTCGTTAATCTATAAAATTTGTCAGGAAATCAATACCGTAGCAGAGGAAAGCATGAGCGTCAAACCACAACCAGGATTTGCTGTAAGAGGTTTTGATCGCGATATTATTCTCCCTAAAATTAGTGGCAATTTTAAGCGCCTACTCCCGAGTTTATTACGTGGCTATCTTAGTGTTGGTGTGAAGATTTGTGGTGAACCTGCTTATGATCCTGAATTTGAAGTTATCGATTTCTTTACTGTCTTTAACTATGGCGGTATTTCCAAGGCAGCAAAACGATTTTTTGCAAAATCCTAATATCACAAAAGACCAAGACTTCCTTTTCCTGATCTTCTGCTACAAAAAATCGTTCTTATTATCTTGTTATCAGCTACTACATAAATTTACTTTCTTACTACTTATTATTAATTGTAATCAAGAATTCTAGATTTTCAATTTTATTGATCAGTATTTGAGCGAATATTGCTTGTGATAAAAGGGAGGATATTTTTTAAGATAATTCTGATTGCCTTATTTAAGAATAATAAACATTTAGTTACAATCGTTGTTTCAATCCTACACGAGCAACATGATGAAAATTAATTTAAGACCCTGGTTTATTTGGGGCTTAGGGGCTGCATTTTTCTTTATAGAATATTTCGCGCGTATTGCCCCTAGTATTATGGCGCCAGACCTAATGCGTACTTTCAATGTAACTGCTTTTGGCTTAGGAAGTTTATCCGCTTATTTCTATACCTCGTATTTAGGTATGCAAATTCCGGTTGGTATGCTGATTGATAAATATGGTTTACATAAATTATTAACAATTTCTGCTTTTATTTGTTTTCTATCTTGTATAGGTTTTGCTGTTGCAACTAATCTTCATGTCGCTGAATTATGCCGTTTTACCCTAGGGTTTGGTGCAGCCTTTGCTTTTGTTAGCGCTTTAAAATTGGCATTAATTGGTTTACCACAACGTTGGTTTGGTCTTTTAGCAGGTATTACCCAAGCTTTAGGAATGCTGGGTGCTTCAGTAGGAGACGGGCCTATGTCAATTATTGTTGTCCACTATGGCTGGCGTTTTACAATGGGTAGCATAGGTTTTATTTTCTTAATCTTAAGCATATTAATTTTTATTTTTGTACGTGATAAAAAAAATATTCAGAAAAATTTTTCTTATCTCGCGCCTAAACTTTGGCATAGTTTTATTAAAGTAGTCGAAAACAAACACTGTTGGTTTAATGCAGCATTTGCTGGGCTCATCTATGCTCCTACTGCTGCCTTTGCTGAACTCTGGGGAGTCAGTTTCTTGTCACAAGGTTATCAACTAACTCAAGAAAAAGCTGCTTTTGCTGTAGGATTAATTTTTATTGGCTGGGGGGTCGGTGGACCGTTAGCTGGCTGGATTTCTGACCGGATTGGTAAACGCAAACCTATCATGAAAGTCTCTGGCTTGTGCGGAGTCATTCTTTTATCACTTCTCATCTACTATCCCAACCTATCGACTGGCATAATATGTTTATTATTGTTTTTATATGGTTTCACCAATACTGGTCTGGTTGCCTCTTATGCCGTAGCAGGTGAAATTTGTACCAAACAAGTAGCGGGTACGTCGCTTGCTTTTGCTAATATTGCATCCGTTTTGATTGGCGCTGTTTTTCAACCGTTGATTGGCAGAATACTTGATTTACATTGGCAACAAACCCTAGTTAATGGGGTACGAATCTATTCGCTTGCCGATTATCGTATGGCTTTATTTGCACTACCTGCATGCTCCTTACTAAGTTTACTTGTATTAACTTTTGTTAAAGAAACTTATTGTAACCCAATTGAGTAAATCAATGTCCTAAATTAGATTTATTGCTACCTACTACATCTTGTTGAAAAAATAACGCAGCAGCCGTTAAAGCAAAAACTAATACCACTACTGCTGGCACAAAAAATTGGAACCGACTACAAACTGAAGCTGGTTCATGGCTAGAAGCCAAAATACGTGCGCGACTCTCTAGTTGATAATCAAGCACAATAGGTATACTTACCAACCCTAAAAGCATTTGCAATCTCGCAAAATAAGTATCCTTTTCAACCCCATCAAAAAAGCTTTCTACTCTTAATTTAAAAGTGATTGTTGGTATTGCTCTTAAATCTTCTGCTGCTTGAAATTTTTGGCGAATAGAATCAAATACAAAAACAATCCCATATTTTAAATGTCCTTTGGCTTCCACACTTAACTCAAAACAATCAATTCGTTTATAAATCTCTAAAAGCAGTTGAAAATCTGCAAAATATCTGCGCGCTATTTCACATTCAATTTTTACAACTCTTGCAATTCTTTGTAAAGAAGATAGAGGTAATATTTCTGACGGTGTTTCCAAATATGTTATTAGCTCTCTTTGAATCACCTCGGGTCTTAAGTCAACATTAATCAAATGAGATCGTAATGGATAGGGAGGAATTTTTGGATGTTGCCACATGCTTGAGTTTAAAAAAGGATACTTATCTTGTCTATCTGTGGCTTCTGGATGATATTCATCTTGTGCAAACAAAAAAACGAACCTATAGTTATCCAATAGAGATAAGTCTCCCTTTTCTAAGGCATAGTTAATTAACTGATGCTGAATTCCAAAATGACTACGACCTAAAACCACAATTATATTTTCATTTCTAGTTGCCGAAATTAAACGCTGCCTTTCAATTTCCTGCAGCATAATTCTCTCTCTATGTGCAGCAATTTTAGGTTGTAAAGTCATTAAATTCTTTTCTCTGGTTTCTTTTATCCTTAGTTCTTCTGTCAAAGCAAGATCAATAGGAACAATTGCCAGGTGCCTTCGATTAAGTTGAGTCATACTATGCTGATAATAACTAGCAGCATCAATTAAATAATCATACTCTCTTCCCTCTACTAAAGGATTACCTCTATGCAACCCCAGTAAGGCGTTTAAATCAAATTCTACAGCAAATTTTGTATAGTCTTTTTCAATAAGATGCGTGGCTGTGGCATAAATAAATTGTCGAGTTAAAGGCTTACTATGAAATTCAAAAACAATCAAAACTTTACTCATTTTAAACCCTTACCAGATAATAATTTTTATCATTTATTACTAGAATTTATCGCTAGACAAAGAAAAGAATTTTTATTTTACTTTTTATTAATTTAAAATGCAAATAAAGCCATTAAAATTAAATGGCTTTAAATTAAAATAATAAATAACTTCCTGATTAAATAAAAATTTTCTAATTTAAATGTGTTTAAAAAATTGATAAAAAGCATTCATGAATTTAATCATGTCTATCATATATGATAGTTTAAATTGAAAATCAGCGTGCTCAAGAATAGGAGTAATTAACATGGTAGCTTGCTTGCCATATTCTTTTAATTGTTGATAAAGTAAAACTGTTTCCAAGGTTGGTAACACATTATCCTCTGCGCTATGAATTAAGGTAGTATAACAACGAAGTCCGCGCATATCATAAGCAGCAGTCATTTTGTTATGAATATTTTCAATTAGATGTTGATAATCAGTACTCAAATCACGCTCTAATTCTACTGCCTCAATGAAAGTAGCTAATTGCTCTCTAGCTTCTCCAGTTAAGGTTAATAAAAATTGCTTTGTTCTTTGTAAACCATTTTCATCAAATTCATCGTCAATGGCTAGATCCAACCCTATTCTTAACGTTTCATTTAGTTCATCGTTCATATGTAGTAAACTTTTTATTGCTATATACTTTGCATAACGATCGTGGGATTTAGTTTTAAGTATGTTAGTAAAGGTCGTTCTGGGATTAAAACATATTCCTACTGAACAGATACTCGTCACTAATGACGCCACCTCAACATTAGCTGCAGCACGGATACTATGGGTTCCTGAAAGAGAGGCCGTAAAAATTCCGACTTTGCCTGACTCAGAGAGTGTTTTATCTTGGGCTATCAGTTTAATGGTGTCTACAATTTCATCTACTGAACGTAAATCGACATAGTACTCGGCAATAAGTTGGTAGGTAGGCGCCACTGCTCGATAATTAGCTAACGCCGCCGCTTTACATAAAGCCATCATTCGGGGATCTTTATTACCATATTTATTCATCCCATGTACAAATAAAATAGTACCTTTATATTTTTTAGGATTAATTGGCTGATAAACATCCGTTTGAAAATCTTCTCCAAATCTACTTTTTATTGCGACTTGATCAATAACAAGTAGTTTATTACTATTTTGAATAGCCGCTATTAAAAACTTAATAGTATCTAAAAACTTCATTTTGAAAACGCCAATTGCTCATTGAGTTCCGAGATTAAATCTCGAAGTTGTGCAGCTTCTTCAAACTCTAAATTTCCGGCATGCTTATACATTTTCTTTTCCAAACGATCAATTTCCTTCACCAATTCAATGGCAGACATAGTAGCATATTGCTTTTGTGGTTCTAGTATTTTTAATTTTTTCCGACCTTTTTCTACTCTAGCACCTTCCATAATATCTTCAATTTTCTTTTTAATCCCCTTGGGGGTAATATGATGTTCCAAATTATAAGCTAATTGCTTATTTCTGCGTCTTTCAGTTTCTTCTAACGCCCGCTTTATTGAACCAGTTATGCTATCTGCATAAAGAATAGCCTTACCATTAATATGCCTGGCTGCCCGACCAATGGTCTGAATTAATGATTGTGTTGAACGTAAAAAACCCTCTTTGTCAGCATCTAAGATAGCTACTAAAGAAACTTCTGGTAGATCCAATCCCTCTCTGAGCAAATTAATTCCAATCAATACATCAAATTCTCCTAACCGTAAGTCTCTTAAAATTTCTACTCGCTCCACAGTTTCAATATCTGAATGCAGATAACGTACTTTTACTCCATGATCAGCAAAATATTCTGCTAAATCTTCAGCCATTCTTTTTGTTAAAGTTGTAACCAACACTCTTTCATCATTACCTACTCGTTTATTAATTTCTGATAATAAGTCATCAACTTGAGTCGCAACGGGTCTTATTTCTACTTCTGGATCAACTAACCCAGTAGGTCTTACTACTTGTTCAATTACTTTGGCAGCATGTTCTGCCTCATAGGGACCTGGGGTTGCTGAAACAAACACTGTTTGCGGAGAGCGCCCAACAAATTCTTCAAATTTTAGCGGACGATTATCTAGTGCAGAAGGTAAGCGAAATCCATATTCGACTAAGGTTTCTTTACGAGAGCGATCTCCTCGATACATAGCATGGAGTTGTGGTACCGTCACATGTGATTCATCAATAATTAATAGGGCATTATCAGATAAATAATCAAATAAGGTCGGAGGGGCCTCTCCTGCTTGTCTGCCTGAAAGATAGCGAGAATAGTTCTCTATACCAGAGCAGTAACCTAACTCTACCATCATTTCCATATCATAAGTGGTACGCTCTTCTAACCGCTGCGCTTCTACTAATTTATTTAATTTTCGTAGCATAGCTAACCGCTCTTTAAGTTCAACTTTAATATGTTCAACAGTTTCTAATACTCTTTGTCTAGGTGTTGCATAATGCGTTTTTGGGAAAATGGTAACACGGGGAAGCTTTTGAATAATATGTCCAGTTAAAGGATCAAAGGACATAATATTATCTACTTCTTCATCGAATAGTTCAATGCGTATAGCATCACGATTAGAATCTGCTGGAAAAATATCAATGACATCACCATTGACTCGATAATTTCCTCGGTGTAACTCAGTTTGATTACGGGTATATTGCAATTCTGCTAAACGTCTTAATAATTTCCGTTGATCAATCTGCTCTCCGCGTGATAAATGTAATACCATGCTTAAGTAAGCTTCTGGATCTCCCAAACCATAAATTGATGATACCGTTGCAACAATAATGGTATCAGGACGCTCTAATAATGCTTTAGTGGCAGAAAGGCGCATTTGTTCTATATGTTCATTAATCGAGGCATCTTTTTCAATATAAGTATTGCTCGATGGGACATAGGCTTCAGGTTGATAGTAATCATAATATGAAACAAAATACTCAACTGCATTGTCTGGAAAAAATGATTTCATTTCTCCGTAAAGTTGAGCTGCTAAAGTTTTGTTAGGCGCTAAAATCATAGCGGGTCTTTGTAATGCCTCAATCACATGAGCCATAGTAAAGGTTTTGCCTGACCCTGTTACACCTAGTAAAGTTTGATAAGCTAGGCCTTCTTGTATACCTGCAATGAGTTCTTTAATTGCGACAGGCTGATCGCCTGCCGGAGAAAATTTTGATTTAACTTTTAATTCTTTATTCATTGTTATTAATACAACCTACTCATTCTATAATTCTAAGGACTTGATCCTTTTTACCCTATCTTTTTAATATAATAAGACAACATTGCATTATATCCTATTTTCAATTAATGTTTGCTTATAAAATCTGGCTCTGGAGACCATATGTCCAAATTTGTTGCAAAGCGTATTCAAAATTTAAAGCCTTCAGCAACTTTAACGCTTTCAGCTCGTGTTAAAGCACTTAGTGCGGCTGGAGAAAAGATTGTTGATTTAAGCTTAGGTGAACCAGACTTTAATACGCCAGATTATATTTGTGAAGCAGCTATAGCAGCTATAAAAGCTGGTAATAATAAATATACACCCGTAGGTGGCACTCTAGAATTAAAAAATGCAATTATTAGTAAACTTAAACGTGAAAATAACCTAAGCTACACCCCTACACAAATCATTGCCTCAGCGGGTGCTAAACAAGCTCTTTTCAATCTATTTTTAGCTATTTTAAACCCTGGAGATGAAGTAATTATTCCAGCACCATTTTGGGTTTCTTATCCTGAAATGATTACTATTGCTGAAGCCACCCCTATCCTGGTTAAAACAAACCCCACTAATCATTTTAAAATAACTGCTGAAGAGTTAGAAAAAGCCATTACACCAAAATCCAAATTACTTATTTTAAATAGTCCCTCAAACCCCACTGGAAATATTTACAACAAAAAAGAACTACAAGCCCTAGCGACTGTTTTATTAAAATACCCTAATGTATTAATAGTCACTGATGATATTTACGAGCATATTTACTGGGGTAGTGAGCCTTTTTGTAATATTGTCATGACCTGCCCTGAATTATCTGACCGAACCATTGTAATTAACGGCGTTTCAAAAGCTTATGCAATGACCGGCTGGCGCTTAGGTTATGCAGCGGGTCCTGCTGAGATAATTAATAACATGACCACTTTACAATCTCAAAGCACGTCAAATCCTTGTTCTATTACTCAAGCTGCAGCAACTGCTGCTTTGACAGGAGATCAATCTTTTGTAACTAAGATGAAGCAGGAATTTAAAAGACGCTACGACTACTTATTTCAAGCTTTAAGCTCTTTACCAGGGTTTGAGATTAAACCCTGCCATGGTGCTTTTTATATATTTCCTAATATAGAACAAGCTATCAAACAGCTACCTAATATTAATAATGATGTTGAATTTGCTGAATTATTGATCAAAGAGGCTAAAGTTGCTATACTGCCAGGATCAGCCTTTGGATATCCAGGTTATGTTAGATTCTCTTATGCTACTACCATAGATAATTTACAACAAGCTGTTAAGCAAATTGCTCAAGTACTAGGCAAAAAATAAGAGAAAATATAAGAAAATCATTGACCTAAAACGCCTGGCTTATTAAGATAGCGAGCCTTAAAGTTAACACATTCCCCGATAGCTCAGTCGGTAGAGCAAGTGACTGTTAATCACTGGGTCGGCGGTTCGAGCCCGTCTCGGGGAGCCATTTAATCAATATATTACCCTTACTTCTTAGCTTCCCACTTTATGGGTCATTCCCAAATTCGGGGGCACAATCACTAAGAGCATAGAAATCGAGTCTTACCTCCTTTACCCAAAGAAGAGCCTATCAATGTTATAAATAAGTTAAGCGATAATCTTTCAGAAAGATCTCAGCAAATTATGCAATGGGTTACCAGTGGAAAAATTATTATTTCAGAGGGTGAAAAATTTATTTCCATGTTATTCAATCAGTGTAAAATCTTAGGGATTATTGAACTATCAGAACGAATAAACTCTCTTGAGTTGCAAGTAAAAGGTATTAAATCCGTACAATAGGAAAGCCAGCATTGCGCTGGCTTGTTGCTGGGATTGGAGATAGGTTCCCGCAAAGAAATATCAGGATGGCAGCAAATAACTAATAGAATGAGTATCTTATGATCATTATTTGCTATTTCATTCTAAATTCTTTATTTGAGACTCTTATTATTTAACATAATTATATAAAAATATACATTTTTATAAATTTATTTCTAATTTCATTATTTTTATATATACTATCATCATGTTACAGTTTGGAAGTAAACCTACTATGCCAGCACTAAATAAGTTCAATGAGTTTTTAGAAGAAATTTATAAAACACGAGTTAGCAATCTCCAAAAAATTGCCGATGAATATGGAACAGATAAACGCTTAGCCGAAGTCTTAGGTATTTCTCCTGGTAGATTACATAGCCTAATTAGAAAAGGTGATATGAGCTTTACGGAAAAAATGGCAAGAGCTATTGAATCACGTTTAGATAAAGAACTTGGCTCATTAGATAAACCTACTGAAAGTTTTCTTACTACTCCCGTTTATGCTCTCGACGATATTAAAGATTTAAAAAATTGCTCTCCCATTACTTACGTCAATCATGATGCAAAAATACCTGGAAGCTACTTTATTCAAGTTTTTGGAAAAATTTATGAGCCTGTAATTTGTGCTGGTTCAAAGATACTTATCAACCCTCATAATATAGAATTAAAAGCTGATAAAATTTACCTGTTTTCTTATATAGAAAATGAGCAATATTCAAGGCCTATCATTAGACAATATAAAGAAAATACTAGTTTTATGAATTTAGTAAGCCAAGAAAAAGAGATTTTTAATCAAGTGAAAGTATATGGCAGCTGTGAAACTGTAATTGCAGATATCATTTCAATAGTAAGGTAGACGTATGTACACCATTTTTTCAGAAGCACTTAGAAAAACCTGCATGTCATTCTCCTTAGCTTTAAAAAAAATTGCTTCTGGTAGCTACAAATATCTTGGTACTTATTATGATAAGGCTGAAAATAATTTAATGGTTCAGTATCGGCATAATAATCAATATACCAGTGAAAACTATAAAACCTTTATCCATTCTTGCTATTTCAATATGCTATCTGGAAAACAGGCAACTGATTTATTTAAAGATATTCATACCTATAAGCAATCTAAAAAAAGGTTTGAATTATTTCAAGACTCTCTTGTACCTGAGTTATTTAATCTTAAAAATACGGCCACAGGAAAAGCAGAAGAAAAATTGCTCAAGGATATAATAAATGATGACTATATTTTAGAAAATCTACCTGGTTCGCAGATTAAAGTATTAATTCTAGCTTACGCCCATTTAATGCATAATAAAGAAGACCAAAAAATAGTTATTGAAAAAGATGGAAAAATTATTCATCTTAATCGTGAAAATAAACAACAATAAAGGAAATGGTAAGTGTCTGAAAAGAAATTTATCTTTATTATGACAATTGTCACCATTTATATTACTGTTTCTTTGGTCTGTGATCCTTTAGCCTTTAGATTAATTAGTTTATTTGGACTAGTTTTTTCAGCCTCCCCTATTCCTTATGCGCTTTTATATCCTTTGCTTGATATGTTAACTCGCTCTCTAGGCAGAGCTGTTACTATAAAATTAATTGTGTTATTCCATTTTAGTGACTTCTTATTTTCTTATTTACTTTATTTCATTAACTTATTGCCAGCGCCTGTAAACTTTCATTCTTTAGTAGCTTTTAACACTGTAATACTTCCTCTACCACGATTATTTTGGAGTGGGATTATAGGAGCTATGCTTTCTGGTATTGTAGAGGTATTAATTTATGCATTTTTTCAGAAAAGATTTAACAGCTTTTTTCTTTCTTCATTTCTTGCCACTACGATTATATTATTTGGTCATAATGTACCAACCGAGCTACTTGCTTTAAAAACTTCATTTCCTACTAATTACGTCAGTATTGTAGCCACTAATTTTGGTGTAAGCATTTTTTGTTTAGCTATTTATGCAGCATTAGCTGGCTTAATATTGAAATATATAGGCATACCTTCTAGAAAGAAGTTACTTACAAATGACTAAAACTACCCTTTCAATAATTGGTTTAGGTGCAGCAGGAACATCCCTATTTGCTCAGCTAATTGAACATTTAAATAAAAATAATAAGCATCAAGAGCTAGTCATCAATGTTTTCGAACCTTCAAAGAATTTAAACGTAGGTATTTCTTATTGCACAGATAGCCAAACCTCATTACTAAATTCAACAGTTGATAGAACCTCTCTTTTTGCTGATAATCTGTTGCATTTTTATAAGTGGCTACAAAAAAATAAATTAAGTTTAATAGATAAATATCCCGTTCTAGAAAATATGACTCCATCTTCCTATTTACCTAGAAAGCTTTGCGGGCTTTATTTGCAAGATACTTTTAAACAATATGTAAAAATTGCAAAAGAATTACATATTGTAGTAAATCTCATCAATGAAGAAGTAATCGATATTTGTAATGATAAAAATAAAACTGTCATCATTACTAATACCAATAAACAATTTATTACTAACAAAATTATTTTAACGACTGGTCATATCTACGCTAATCCTTATAAAGAATTTAGCCAATATGAAAATTTTTTCTCTGCTCCTTATCCAGAAAGTACAATTATTAATAAGATAAAAAATAATAGCCAAGTGTTAGTTCTGGGCAGTAGATTAACTGCCATTGATCTCGCATTAAGCTTACTTAAGAATGATACGCTTGATGTCTATCTTAGTTCTCGCTCAGGCTGTATGCCTATGATCAAAGCACCTTGTGAAGATTATCAACCTATTTACATGAAACTAAAGAATATTAAGCAAGAAATATCGATTGAAAAAATGTTAGCTATTATCCAAAAAGAATTTATACACTTATATAAAAGTGATGAAATAGTAGCCAATTTAATGAAGCGGCATTATAACGAAAATGATTTTCTTAATGAATATGCACAAACAATTGGCGGCTCTTCAAAATGGCAATTGTTGGCCACCATCTTTGATTCCTTTATAGAACAAACTTGGGAAAAATTGGGTTTTCCTGAACGTAATGATTTTGTAAATAAACAACATGCCTTCTTAACTCGCTTTACAGCTACAATGCCTCTTGATAGCGCCAAACTAATTTCTCAGTATCTTAAAAGTCATAAAATAAAACTTATTTCTGGATTAAAAGCACTACAAAGGAATCAAAATAAGACTTTTAGTATTATTACTGATGAAGAAATCATTAATAATATTCAGTTTGATTATGCTATTAATGCAACTGGATATAGCCATAATTTAAAGACACAGTCACTTTATGCAAACTTATCAAAAGCTAATAAACTAAAGTTTAATGAATATAATAGCTTAAATGTTGATGCTAACATGGAAGTTAAAGGTCATGATCTTGGGTCATGCCAAATATTTTCTTTTGGACCGCCTATTTTTGGCACAAAAATTATTGTCGATTTTTTACTTTTTATTGCTAATGATGCAAAAAAAGTTGTGCAAAATATTATTTAATAACTTCCTGCTATTTAAATAAATCCTGCTATACCCTAATCGTTATCATATTATTAATAGGAATTAAGTAGGAGTATTTTATGGATAACTTATTTATTATTAATCCCAAAATTTCAAATTTTGATCTTCAAAATGGTATTGATGCTCGTCTTAATAAAGCCAAAGCTATTGGGCAGTGCGTAGCAGTAGATATTTTTGAAGAAGACTCTAGTTTAGCGCATAATGAAGTTACAAATGCTTTATGGGCATTAGATGGTTTGTTAGAAGAAGTGTCATTGTTACAAGAAACTCAATACAAAAAAATAGTTGCTAACAGAAAAGAGCATGATGATGATGATGATGATGAGAATGAATAAAAAATCTTGTCCCTATATTGAACTAAGGGGCACTATAGGGACACTTACAAATAACAAGCAGTAATAAGCTGCAAGACTTAACAAAAATACGATTTATTTAACTTCATGATTTAATTGTTTTTATATGCTCTCACTTGTGATAACTTATTAATTAATTTAGACTGTTAATCACTGGGTCGGCGGTTCGAGCCCGTCTCGGGGAGCCATTTAATCAAGGTCTGTACCGGAGACGTAGCTTCCCACTTTATTAAGCATGGAAGTCTAAGGGGACACTATCTATTAAGAATGCTATTTAACTTTATGTCCTAATATCTTTAGCGCTTCCTTGCCCCATTTTAAACGACTTTCCAAAGCATAAAGCCCAGCTTTTAGCGTTAAAAAATGATAGAGACTCTCTTTGCTTGCTTTTGCCTCTTCAAATTTTTCTGTGAGCACTTTATATGCTTCTACACGATTTTTAACGGCGTACTGAAATTTTTCCAATCGTTGTATAGTCACTTTTGGATCTACATTCCATCCAAAAAAAATCTTTAGCAATAATTCATCGCGATTTTGAATTAAAAGTGCATCGTCCGTTAGCCAGCTTTCTAATACTCTTCGACCTGCAGGAGTAATGGAATATACCTTTTTAGGTTTATTGCTTTTAAGATTCTGAGATTTACAGCTTACTAATTTTTCCTTTAATACCTGATTGATAATAGGATAAATTGATCCGTCACTTTCACGCCAGAAATGATCTGTAGATTGTGACATTGCCTTTTTAATGTCATAACCACTTGCAGCCCCGCTTGTTAGCATGCCTAGTACCGCAAAACGAGCCCGATTTATTTTCGCCATAAGAACACCTCTTTTTTATAAAAATACTTCACAATAATATATCATTATGATATATTATGTCAATATAAAAAATGATAGAGGAAAAAATATGTCGAACATTATAATAAAAAATGCGGTCGTTTTTATAACAGGTGCTAACCGTGAGAGGGGAATAGGACGCGCCCTAGTAGAAGAAGCTATTAAAAGAGGGGCCAAAAAAGTTTATGTCACAGCAAGAGATATTTCTCAACTCGATAATCTGTCGTCCAAATATCCAGGAATCGTTGTACCATTACGATTAGATGTAACCAATAAAGATGAAATTGAAAAAATTGCTCAAATGGCTACAGATACTCAGATTTTAATTAACAATTCAGGAGTTTCAAGATATTGCGGTATTTGCTTTAATCATGACGAACAAGCAGCTGAACAAGAACTCAATGTTAATTATTTTGGCACACTGAATCTCATTCGTGCTTTTTGTAAGACGCTTATCAAAAATAAAAATTCCGCTATAGCAAATGTTATTTCTATTGGAGGATTATCTCCTTTTCCTTTGTGTGCTACCTATTCAGTTTCAAAAGCTGCCGCTCACTCTTTAACATTATCTGTTAGAGCAGAATTAATGCCTCATAGTGTATCCGTTTTTGGCATTTATCCAGGGCCAATTGATACTGACATGGCTGATGGAATAAATCTTCCTAAAGAAACTCCTGCTAATGCAGCTACTCGAATATATGATGGGATTGAGCAAGGAATTGAAGACATCACAACAGATAGCTTTGGTGATAATTTTGTAAAAGCATTGAGATCAGACCCCAAAATAGTTGAAAAAGACATTGGAGATTATATCCATAAGATGCCAGAAAATTTTTTGGAGTAACCTTGGGTCTCACCTTTTTAATTATCGCCGATCTATAGCAGGTATGAAGGCGTTACATTTGGCTATGAAATTGCATATGAACATAATATCATATACTTAAGAAAATCTTAAGTTAGATGACCTTCTTGAATTGATTTCTACGTACAATAGGTTCTTAATTTCTAATATTGAAGTAAAGTTATTAAACATGAATTCTTTCAATCGCAAGATTAAACAAGGCTACGATAACATCGCTGAAATTTGGAATAAGGAAAGAGAATGGTACATTGAACAACCATCCATTGATGAAGCCATTTCTCATTTAAAACCAAGGGCCAAAATTTTAGATGTAGGCTGTGGCTCTGGCAAACCCATTGCCGCTTATTTAATCGAAAAAGGCTATGATGTCTATGGCGTTGATATTTCACCTAACTTACTAAAGTATGCTGAAAAAATTATTTCCAAGAAAAAATTATTCAAAGCAGATTTATGTGAATTTACAACAGACATTAAATTTGATGCCATTATCTGTTGGTTTACTTTATTTCATATTCATGCAAAACATCATCTAACAGTCTTAAAAAAGCTATATTCATTTTTACATCCTCAAGGCATTTTATGCATTACCTTTGCAGATACCAGTCATGTTATTGACAATATTGCGATTAAAATTATCGATGAATACACTATTGAATCCAAAATGTTTGGCGAGTATTTTTGTCATAGTGGCCGCCCTGCTTTTGAAAATTCTTGTTTGATAAAAGAAGCTGGTTTTGAAATTATTACTGATAAAATAGATCAACCGGGAAATCAGGTTATTTTGGCTATGAAAAAACAGATAGTAAAGACCAAGGTTTTAAAGAAATGATACAAACTGAATCTATTTCGGAAAATAACAGTCTAAATAAAGCAGTTATCCAATGGGGTTACAATTGCCTGTCATCTCTTGGGTATACACTAAAAAGCGGCTCACCAGAAAATGTGCAAAATACACCTTGGTCTTATGTAGTTCGTTTTGCAACATCTGATGGTTATATTTATTTGAAGCAAACGCCAAATCTACTTGCGTTGGAGGCTAACATTACTCAAATTTTGCATGATCAATTTCATGCTTCTGTTCCAGAAATTATCGCATACAATGCTGAGTTAAATTGCTTTCTAATGAAAGATTCAGGCAGGCTATTGCGAGAAATCTTGAAACAGCAATTTGATGTAAAATTACTTTGCAAGGCTATTGATCAATTTACATTAATGCAGTTAGCCGTTACAGATTATGTCAATATTTTTCTTGAGATCGGTGTTCCAGATTGGCGATTAGATAAATTGCCTGATTTATATAAACAATTGCTTTCACAAAAAGATATATTGATAGCGGATGGGCTATCAGAAATAGAAATTGGCGAACTAGAGACGCTGCTTCCAAAGGTTTACAATTTATGTAAAAAATTATCCGGCTATTCTATTAAACAAACCATTGTCCAGTGTGATTTTCATGACAATAATATCCTCATAGCCGAACCATCGAAAAACATTACCTTCATTGATTTAGGTGAAATAGTAATTTCACATCCGCTTTTTTCATTGGTAAGTTGTTTGCGACAAACAAAAAAACATCATGAGCTAACGGAAGAAGATGATAAATATCTACGACTAATGGATTCTTGCCTTAAGAATTATAGGATTTTTAATTCTGAACAACGCTTATTAGAGGCTTTTAAGATTGCACAAACTCTATGGTTTATTTATGAATCATTAGGACAATATCGGCTGATGAAAGCCTGTGATAAAACAAAATTTATGGCTTTTCAACGGCATGGAAAACTTAAGGATTCGTTGAAAGCATTTATACAGCAAACTGTTTATTGAACAATACATGGCTCTAAATCACAAGTGCACTAATTTTAAATATATCTACTATTCCTCTTCACTAAATAACCTGCAGCGCCAATCTGCAACCAATGCCGTTTCTTTATTCTCAATAAAGTTTTTAAAAAAACTGGTGACATAATCTGCCGCGCAATGAATATCAAAGGCTTTTATATCGACATATTCTTGCAGTAGCACAATAGTATACTTTGATTTACCAGGAGATCCTGGGTGAGAAATTTGCCTAGTTGCATGAGCTCTAACACAACCGCTTTCTTTTCGAGATAAATCCATCAATCTTTTAAATTGCTGCCACAGCTCCTGAGCTTTACCCTCTTTAGGAAGCCACTCTGAAACAACAAAAACATGATCTGACATATAAAAATCCACCTAATATCACAGATTACACGTCGGATATTGTATACATAAAAGCTCATTCTCCACAATAATCTTGACATACTAACACTGTTAGCATTAAACTAACGGCGTTAGTTAAATCCGCAAGGAAATTAAATATTGAAAAAACTGTCTTTAGATAGAAAAAAGATTTGCGAAAAAGCCATAGAACTAATAGAGGCTGATGGACTTGAGAACTTGAGTATGCGTAAGTTAGCTGAAAAACTAAATGTTAAAGGCGCATCTCTATACAACCATATTACTAACAAATCAGATCTTTACGATTTGATTCAGGAATTTTTATATTCACAAATGAAGCCGCTAAAAGCTAGTGCTCATTGGCAAGAACACTTAATACAGCTAGCTGAAACTACACGGCAAGGATTACTTAGCATCCCCAATATTGTACCGCTATTTGCAACTAGGCCAACGATTACTGAATCATCGCTAAAGCAAATGGAGCAAACTTTAAACATTTTAATACAATCGGGATTCGAACATTTTGAAGCATTTATTATTTTTAGAAATATTAACATCTTTGTACTAGGTCATGTTTTAGCAGAAGTAGGTCGAACGCCTGGTGAACCAGATAATCAAAATGAGCCATCAATTACAAAAATTAATATTGACCCCTACCCTACATTAAAAAAAGCAGGGGCGTATAAAGCGGCTTTGGATTTTGACAAAGGTTTTCAGTTAGGCATTGAAAGCATGATTAAAGGTTTAGAACAGATAATAAAAAAGAGGAAAAATCGATGATCAAATTTTTTATATTATTACAATTCTGCTTATTATTTTTCATGTTATTTCATGATTGGATTCCCGTACCTCCACTCAATGATACTGTTGCATTAAAAAAAGTAGATGGTAATTGGGATCGTTTAAAAAGTTCATTAATAAACGGAGCATGTGTTGCCATTCCTTTATGGCTAACACTTAAATATGTTGATGCAACTATACCATTGTCAACAATTATAACCATTCTTGCTTTTTACTTAGCTTTAACCATTGGAACTATTTGTGCTTGGTGGATTCCTTATTTTTTTGGAAGCTCGGAAAAGCACAAGCAGATATTTAAAAAATTTAAGAATACCCACCATTTCTTGCCTGCGCGTGGTAATAACATTATTCCGAATACGTTACATGTTTTATTACATTTGCAAATATGGACGTGTTTACTGTTTTCAGTTTATTTTTTGTTTTTTAGATAAATGCTTTTAAAAGGTTAATATTAAATAAGCAAGAATGATCAAGTACTGCTAATAATAAGTAGGTATTCTTAGCCTCGTTAGTAAATAGTCATAAAGTGAGTTAACGTGAATTATCGCCAAAAACTAGAAAAAGTGATTGACTACATCGGACAGCATCTCGATGAAGATCTTACGCTTGAAAAGTTAAGCGAGAATTTCTATATCTCTAAATTTCACTTTCACCGTCTATTTACTGCATTTACTGGGCTATCCTTACAGCAATATATAAGATGGCTGCGTTTAAAGCGCGCTGCTCATCAGCTTATTGTCGATAAAGATCAGCCTATTATTAATATTGCAATCAATGCGGGTTTTGAATCTCATGAAGCTTTTTCTCGTGCTTTTAAAAAATCATGTGGATTGAGTCCAAATCAGCATAGACATGAATCTAACTGGTCTGGCTGGGAACAACTTCCCTATTGTTTGCCAAAACGAGGTGAAAATAACATGAAAGTAGATACTAAGAATATTAATAAAATACGATTAGCTATGGTAGAGCATAGAGGCGATCCAAAATTAATGGCTAAAAATGTGGATAAATTGATATCGTGGGCAAAAGCTCAAACAATTAATCTTAAGCCAAAGCCAGGTGAAGCATTTGCTATTGCTTATGACGATCCAAAAACAACTCCAGCTGAGAAATTTCGTATGGATCTAGGTATAAAGATTCCAGAAAATTTTAAACTTAATGGAGATGTTGTTGAAAAATACGTCCCAGCGGGCCGGTATGCGGTAGTAATGCATAAAGGCTCTCGTGAAAAACTTGGTGATACTATATATCCACTCTACCGAGAATGGTTGCCAAACTCTGGTGAAGAATTAGGAGATTTTCCTTGTATTTTGTGTTACTACAATTTTGATCATGAAGTAGCAGAAACGGAACTACTAACAGAATGTTGGCTGTTACTAAAAGAATCTATTGCTAAATAAGACTGGGGCACTTACTGATAATAATTTTTCTTAACTTTATTAAGATCAAATTATTTCTGTATGTGCCGCTAATTAAATTAATTGATTTATAAATTTTATCAAGAAAGTAAACGATGACGAACTATCCGATTAATCGTTAAAGTAAGCCTAGCAAGAGAATTTCCTTTAGCATTCTGAGCAACTGCGATCATTACTTGCTCGCTAGGAATCCACATATATTCAGCAGTATAACCTTCTGTGCTACCGACATAATAATACAACATGCCGCCATCTTCAGGAGCATATGCCATCGCAATCCCTAATGCGTAACATCCAGTATCCTCGCCACATTGCTTACTTGGATTCGTTGCAGGTTGGCCATTAGTCATTTGTACTGCGTACTGAAGCATTTGTTTTGTGGGAACCATTTGATCATGGTAAAGTGCATAAGAGACTTTTGCTAAAGCTGAAGAATTTCCTAGCATAGCACCAGCACTAGCCACAAAGGACATGTTCCAATCGGTAACATCGCCCCACCTTAAAGGATCAGAAGGATTCATAGAATAAAATCCATAACCATGAATCATTTTCTCTAATAAAAATTTTGGATAAGGTTTATCGTAATAAAACACATCACATCCTTCCTTTTGAAAGGGTTGAAGCAATTTATTAAATGCTTGCGATAATGATTGATGAGAATATTTTTCAATGATCATTCCTAAAATAATATAATTAGTATTTGAATAATACCAATGACTGCCTGCTCGAAAACAACCGAATTGATCACAATTATTCTGTTTTTGATAGTTAGCAGCAGCATTAACCAATTCAGCTAAACTATACTGGCGATAAGGATCAAATTGAATTTTTTTCTTAGCCATTTCATTAGGTATAATTTGTTGATATTCAGGAATCCCACTAGTCATATTCATCAGCTGTACAACAGTTACTTGTTTCCAAACTGACGGCCAGCTGCCAATAGAATTTGAAAAATTTTCTGGAAATAATTGCACTAGGGTTTCTTCAGCATTAATTTTTTTACTATTAATTAATTTTACAATTAATACATCTGTATATTCTTTAGTAATACTTCCCCACTGCATAAACATATTCGTGGTAGCAGGCACAAAAGAGTTATAGTATTTAGTACCAACCACAAAACCTCGCGGTTTAGCTTCACCAGGCAGAAGAATGCTTAGCTGTACCGCTGAAATATGCAACGATTTCGTATTATCTTTTAAATAACTTTGGATTGTATTTTGTAATTGATTATTTAAAGAATCCGAGGGACTTGCATAGGTAAGAAAATTTATCCCTAACAAAATAATTATTAAAATTAATCTAATAAACATAAAAAATCTTGCGTTAATCTTTGCACATTAGTACGTCAATGGCAAAGATTATACAGATAATAAACCTCTTTGCTATACCTTTTGAACATAGTAAATTTCTAGCGCGCAGCAATCCGATCCATAATCATTATAAGATAATTGCCAAAGCAACAAATCTTTCTTTTAGAATTATCCAGCATCATCTAGATAATATTCGTTATAACAATGATTTTTCTTCCATTAAAGAACTATTACTTTGTGTAAATCGTAAAGATACCTAATAGCTATAAATGCTAGTTCTCTTTTATACCCATAACACTAACAGTTGAAATGGTATATAAAAAAGTACCCTCTATAGAAGCCACAGACAAATCCCTTAGCCAAGAATCGGTTTCATGCTTGTGAACATAGCCAGCATTTATACCAGCAGCAATTATCCTCTCAAATAGTGAAATATCTTTCTTTTCCCGTTCGTTAGAGTCAGATTGTATATATACCTTTTTACTTTTTTCTTTTCTATAACGAACAATGGTGCCTGAAACAACTATTAAGAAAATGGCCAATATACCAGCGATAGTGTAATTTTGTGGTTGAACTCGATGATCAAAAAATTCAAGAAAAAACACGAGTACAGGCATAAAGGGTAAGGTAATAGCAATGCTAATAGGTTGCAGTTCACGTATGGAAATTTGATAAACTATTTGTGGAATAATAATTAAGCTGAAGGCGCACAAAAAAACTCCACCTATAATCCAAAGTGTAAAAACCACTTCTTGGCTAAAGAATAAGCATAAAATTCCAGTTAAAATAACTAGTAATAAAAAACGAATTGTTAAAGTATCAATCGGACTAAAATTTGCATCACTTAAACGTTTTGCATAAATATTATTAAATGCTAAAGCTATGCCTACTATTAAATAGCAAATTACAGAAAAAATATTTTCTATGTGGGTTGTCGGTTTCACTAATGTTTTTCCACTGAAGCTAATCAAAATCAAATAAATTGAAAGAGCTAACAAAGTAATAGAGATACCATAATCAATAGGATTACTTTTTTGCTTTTTATAAAGATATGTAGCAACTAATAAAGTAGCGATCGGTGTAATAGCTAATGTAACTGCGCTTACAATTGAGGGCTCTACAAATTTAAGTGGATAGAGCAAAAAAAGCCAACATCCGACGGTGGTTATATTGATCCAAAAGACGTCTTTATAATGCTTAACACATTTAAAAAAACAAGGGCTTAAGCTGTTTTTTATTTAAAAGTATAAAAAATATTGAAGAAATTACAGAAATATAAAATCCTAAATAAATTGGGTTAACTTGTTGTTCAATAGATCCTGTTAGAACACGAGAAAAAGCTGAAATTAAGCACCAAATAATTAATAAAATAAATCCTAATTTTATTTTTTTATCTTGCATGTGGTTGATATGCCTTTCAATAATAGTACAATGGCCGAACAAAATGTTATCATATATTAAATGTAAATTGAATCCCGGTTAATAAAAAAACACTTAAAGCAAGGTAATATAAGCGATTGATTTTTAACAACTATTTCAGTGACATACCGGACTAAAATTTGAACATTTTCAAAGTTCTAATCTGTTAATCACTGGGTCGGCGGTTCGAGCCCGTCTCGGGGAGCCATTTAATCAAGGTCTGTACCGGAGACGTAGCTTCCCACTTTATTGAGTGTGGAAGTTTTGGGGAAGTCTAACGATGTAGTACGAAGCAACGTGAGCGTTGGACTACTCGTTTGTCTTTGACACGCCTTAGGGTAGAGCCTATATTTACTTTTTAGCATTTTCAATGAGGTATAAATAAAAATGAAGCAATTAAACATCCTAATTGTTAGTATTGGACTATTATTTGTAACAAACTTAGCTTTAGCTGCTTCAAGCCAGAGCGCGCCCACCAGAAATAATACACCAAACCCTCCTACAGTGAATATCTACGCGAGTTACATTCTAAGAGGAGAAACAAGAATTGACTTGAACAATTATTTTAATAACCCCGATTATTCTGGTAGCCTGCATTATTCAGACCAAGACGTGTCATCAATTAGCGTTACCAATCCTGCTGGTGATATTGACACACTAAAAATGTCTATACTCAGTATGCAGAATCTTGTTCAACTAAATGGTTCAATTCTAGTAAACCAAAATAGTGCGCCTCAGCTTATACCAACTGCTGGCATATACACAGTTCAAGTTTTTGCTGCTAATGCTGTGGGTCGTGCTGAAAAACCTGTAACTATACAATATAATATAGAATATAATTGTTAACCTTGTAATCGATAAATAAAGGATAGAATTTAAAGTAAGAGTTAGTATATCACCAACTCTTATTTTTTATCCATCATCATTACATAACATAGTTTCGCTGAGGATTGTTTAAATTCTGAATCATAATTTTGTTTTGTCATTTGGAAACCCCTCTTTTTAGTCATAAATATTATAAGTTATGTGTCCGGATTAGTGTAGCCACATCAGTTCGCCGAAAATTGGAATTAGTGTTCGGGTGACACCAGAATACACATGAATATAATTAACACCTTCATCAACATGCGATAATGATATTACTGATCAGAATCAAGAGCTGATTTCACATTCAACCTTTTTATTGTCTGTCATAAATCAATTTAGCTAGCGCTGGAAGGCTAATGACCTGCGTGTTTTTTGCAATAGAAAACTGCTCGTTTCCAGGATATACCAAAAAGGACTGATGAGGTTTAATGTCTTCATAGGCTGTGTAGAATCCTTTCTCTAATTTTGGCGCTAAACTCCTTTTAATTTCAATTGCCCACCTTTCGTTAGGTTTAAACTCAATAATCAGATCGATTTCGGCACCCGCTGAAGTGCGATAAAAATAAGCTTCGGCACTAGATGGCAACAATGAAAGTAAGTTTTCAATGACATAGCCTTCCCAACTGGAACCTGCTACTGGATGCGCCAGTAGATCATCAAAATGATTTATGCTTAACAATGCATGCACTAACCCACTGTCTCGCACATAGGTTTTTGGAGATTTCACAAGCCGCTTCCCTGTGTTTTTACTCCACGCAGGCAGCCGCCTAACCAGCATCAAGTCAACTAACAAGTCCAAGTAGCGAGTAACTGTTTGACTACTAACCCCTAAAGCAGCAGCTAATTTAGAAGCATTGAATAACTCACTTTGGTTATGTGCAAGCATGGTCCAAAATCGTCGTAAAGTTTCAGCCGGAATTCTTGGTCCAAGTTGCGGAATGTCACGCTCTAAGTAAGTTTTGATAAACCCCTGGCGCCATTCCAAGCTAGACTTATCACTACTCGCTAGATAACTTTCGGGAAATCCTCCTCTTACCCAATGTTTTTTTCCATCCGGTTGGTAGGCTTTTAATTCTAAGATACTCAATGTACTTAACTCAGTGTAAATGATGCGTCCTGCTAGGGTTTCAGCAGATTGCTTTAAAAGATCAATAGAGGCTGACCCTAGAATCAGAAACTGCCCCGTTTTATGACCTTGGCGTCGTTTAGCATCAATAATCCCACGGAGTATACGAAACAGGTTGGGGCTTTGTTGAATTTCGTCAAGAATAATCAACTGTTCTCCTTGCTCATGGAAATACATCTCTGGATCTGTTAATTTAGCGCGATCAATAGGTGATTCAAGGTCCAAGTAAACGGATGAGCGTTTTTCAGCAATGCTGAAAGCCAAAGTCGTCTTGCCCACTTGTCTAGGCCCTAATATACCCACCACAGCATGATGCTGTAGCAAATTAATAATTTCTTTACAAAGAAGTCGAGTTATCATCCTTGAAATATTACCATATCATGAAGAATTTACAAGGATACTTTTGCGCTTATCTAAAAGAACCAAGCCCGCAAATTTGAAGAAGAATAAAACATACTATAGATGCTTCCTCCATCTCCAAACTCTTGGGAAAAGATTGGCTTGATCATTAATTGCATTTATAACAACCTATTATCTACTTACTCTGACTCTAAATAGCCGTAAACGTTCTTAAATAGCTTACGATAAACCTAACTGTCACTGCCTAATTTTAAAGAACTTAACAACGCAAAAAATAGACAATAAAAAAACTTAGAACAGTCTTTTCTATACGACTTACAATTTCATTTACATTAATAGTGCCGGGCATTTATTAACCTCTTATTATAAATTTGACACACTATAAAACTCTTCATGCCATACCGGCTACTGCTGTTGGTCTTACAGCAACTGCATCTGGAAGAGCTCCCCTTGGATTTCTTATACTTGCAGCTAATTGCTGTGTCTGTTCAATTCTTTCGTTAACAGTTCTTAGACTAGGGCCTTTTCGATGCAAGCAAGCCCAACAACCTGATGAGACCTCTATTCTTGCTTTATCTAATAGTAAAAGAATTTCACGTACCCATAGATAATGCAGAGTTTCGGCTTTATCTGCTACTACTGTAACACCAGAGGCGCTAACAGCAGCGCCAGCATCTGGACGTGGTCTAAGTTCTTCTACTAATGTTTGCATACGTCTGTCATCTGTTATTCTTCTTATGTCTTGAAAATCTTCGGGTAATAATTGTAAGAATTCGGTGAGTCCTCGTTTGCCCAGCGGTAATAGATACTCCGCTATTTGCTCAGGGGATATATATTGGAGTAACTCAATTCTATGTTTTGGATATGTCGCCCTAGTTATTATCGGTTCCTCAATCAATACAGATATATGTTTACTCTGTACATGTCCACAAATACTATCTTTCCCTAATGCCTTTATTAAAGTATCTTTATTGTAGTAGTCTACAGCGTTAAGTACAGTTAGTAATTGTTCTATATTTTTAACTAGTACACTAAGGCAAACCTTTTCCAATACATTAATTAATACGGCTTGGTCATCTCCATCTAATCTTCTGAAGACCCTTGCTAATTGATGTCCATCTGGAATAATTCTTTGTAAACTTTCCCCAAGTTCATTAATTAGAACGCGCCCATTCTCGGACTCTAAAATTATAAACATGTCTGTTAATTTGTCTGCATCTGGAATAAATCGTAGAAGATTATCTTTTCCTAATTTATTAATTAAAGCAGTACGGCCTTCTTTTGATAAACTAGTAAATATCTCTTTGAGTTTATCTGTATTTGCAATAATCGAGTTAAGGTTACTGATTTCAAACGCATTAATTAAAGCAATTTGCTGGTCTGGTGATAATTTATTTAATACTCTTCTCAAGCCGTCACTATTTCTAATAAATCTCTCAAAAAGAACATAATAATTAGCATAATGGCTTACATCTAATATTTGTAATAATGCTATAAATTTTGTTTCATCAGTAACAAGCCACATATGACATGCATTGATTAAATATATTTGTTTTTCTATGGGGAGAATTCTAAGAACTTCAATTAAGCGGTTTATATCAGAAATAATCTTGATAACAAACCCGTTCCATAGAGTTGCTTCTACTGTTGCTAGTACATTTGCTACTTTCTCTGCTGTATCTAGGATACTGCTAAGATATTCTCTTTCTAATTCCGCAAGCAGCGCATAGCGACAGCTAGTATCTGTCAGCCCGTTAAGCAAACTAACTAACTGCTCTGCGTTATGAACGATTCTCTTAACTATATTTTTTATTAATAATTCGCTTAGAATATCATCCCTTTTATAAACATTAAGAAGTCTTATTAAGTGTTCTACAGTCTGAAACATTGAAGAAGGTGAGCGAATATTAGCTATATCCCTTAGAACAATACCCCTTAGCTCCGCTGATACTACTTCAACTACTGCTAATACTTGGTCCACAGTTGTAATAATTCTTTGTAAATGATCTATTGTAAGTCGATTTAACAAGAAATAGTGATCTATACGATTTAGTACTCTAAGAAACTGAGCAAATTGCTCAGCGGTTGAGATAAGTTGTCGAAGTTTATCTTCCTCTATATTATTTCTAACAAATCCCCATTGGTCTTGCTCTGATAAAGCTGCTACTGCGTCTTTTAATTCCTCAAAGGTTTCAATCGTAGGCATTCAGAATCTCCTTAAATCATTATTTTTTAAGCTCATGGCGTAGCAGTTTAACTTATCTTCATTAAGATAATATTAAGAAATCGCCAATAATGTAAAAATTTTGATCGATTACTAAAAATGTTTATTTTACAATAGTTTATAGGTATTTATCCTTATAAAGTCTTTTCTAATATCAAAATGAGTCTAAAGGGATTAGGTGAAAGTCAGGCCCATTTCCTGCAGTCTTCATGTATTTGTTTAAATAATAATGTACGTTGTAGCTGAAGTTGGTCAGCTGCTTCATTATCAGACATTGATTTTGCTATGTCATCTAGTTTTTTAAATGTAATACCGTCTTTGAGATGTTGCCCTGCATTCGGCAAAGATTTTAATTTATCATATGGCGTCATCATATTTTTATATTCGTATTTCTTTTTTTGTTTTCCTTTAGCATCCATTGTAGTTGTTGGATAAAGACAAGGGCGATGATAATTCACATAGGGATTGAGTGCGTTGACATTAAACTCATTTATCTGAGCTGCAAAATATTGTGGAATATGCGAGTAGCCAAATGTTTTACGCACAATAGCAGCATTTTTACCTTCAGCTAATGCATTATCGTTTGAATGTCTTGATCGTGATTTTGTCATTTCAATATTAAGTTTATTTAGCAAGGCAGAGACCATTTTATTAATATATTCACTACCGTTATCTGAGTGAAAATTAATTATTTTAAAAGGGAAAGCATCAATTAAAATCTGAAGCGCTGGAATTAAATACGCTTCGGATATTTTCTCAACGCTGACTACAATTTCAAACTGCGTCACTTCATCGACAGCATTAATGTGCTAGACGCCTTTCAAGCCATCCAGATCGCCTTGGTGCACGGTATCGATGCGAATATAGCCTGGGTTGCCGTTTGCTTGTGGTTTGGACCGTAGCCGAATTAGTGGACAGATTTCTCTGAGTTAAAATATTGTTCCTCAATAGCTTTAGGCGATAAGTACCCAAGCGTTGAATGAGCTCGTTGATTGTTGTAAAAGATCTCACAATAGTCAAATATTTTTAATTTTGCTTCCTCCCTCGTTTGAAATTTCTCAAAATAAATACACTCTGTTTTGAGTGTAGCAAAAAAACTTTCCATCGCAGCATTATCATAGCAGTTCCCTTTACCACTCATGCTACAAGTGACTCCATGCAAACTGAGTAACGCTTGAAACTCATGGCTTGTATACTGACAGCCTCAGTACCTTTGGAATTGAGTCATAGCCAAGTAAAATCCTTCTTGTTAACCACTATTAACGACAGGAGAACTTTAACATGGCTACAACGATACATAGCAATACCATAAATCAAAACTTATGGGTAGCAATTGATATAGCAAAATATAAGCATGAGGTATTAATTGAATACCCTAATGGAGCACAGAAGAGATTGATTATTATGAACACGTTAAATGATTTTAATAGATTAGCTGATAAACTAAATGATACAAAACTTCCCATTCAAATAGGGTTTGAAGCTACAGGCTACTACCATCGCGGATTAGCATATTTTCTTATTAAAAGTGGTTTTAATGTGAAGCTAATTTCATCAATAGCCACTGCACGTACTAGAGATGCGCATTATAATTCTAGAGATAAAAATGACAAACGAGACGCTAACATTATTTTATATCTACTAAAATCAGGCGTAACCCAATATTACTATGACCCTGTCATTGCAGAAACTAATGATATCCAAGAATTATCTAATACATATGATCGCGTTACCTTTAGAAAAACGCAATTACAACATAGTATTTTAAATCATTATTTACCTCTTTATTTTCCAGAGGCTGAAAAATATTTTTGCTCTACACGAGCAAAATGGTTTGCTGAATTCTTTTATGCATTTCCATGTCCAAATGCGATTACTTGCTATAAAGAAGAGGAGTTTATTGAAAAAGCTTGGTCGCTAGTAGGACGGAAAGTAGATAAACATAATTGGTTAAAAGATGTTTATTTTAGTGCGCAAAATAGCGTTGGGTTGCCCATTGATACTAGATCTAAAACAATCGACATGTACAGATTAATTTTAAATGATTTTGCTGAAATATGTCGCCAGCGAAATGATATTGAAAATTTAGCGGATAGTTATCTTGCTCAGAGAGAAGATTATGTACGATTAAAAACTGTACCAGGTATAGGTCCTATTATTGCAATGACTATTTTAGCGGAGGCTGGAAATTTAAGGCGTTTTAAGCACGTTAATCAATTTCTCAAATATTGTGGATTTGACTTAGCTACCAAGAAATCAGGTACTTTTTCTGGCAAAACCACCTTGTCAAAACGAGGGAATGCTAAGCTTAGACAAATGTTTTGGATGGCGAGTACCATTGCCATCCGCATGAGAGAAAATACGTTTAGACGAAAATATGAAAACTATATTAAAGAGGATCCAAAGAATGCTAATTTAAAACGGAAAGCTTATGTCGCTGTTGCAGCAAAAATGGCGAGGGTGGTTTATAGTATGATCCACCATCAAACCGATTATTACTGTACTCATTCGAGTCAGTGATAACCCAGTAGTTCAATTCATTGTTTGCGGCCCTGGAAGCAACCAAGTTGACTTCGTAGATCGTGTTGGAAAGTTCTACTGGGATTTTAATTTTGTTTTAAGTACGTTGAAGGCGACAATCTTGTTGACCTTGTGTTTACTGTGATAAAAATATTTTTTACCAGAAAAGTAGAACCTACTGGTTATATATGGGTTGATAATGCTATTAAAAAATTACATGTATGGTGTAAGAGAAGAATTTTTTGTTAAAAAAACTTGACTTCAAAGTTAGTACGCTATCAGAATGATGAAGGAGTTCCTTGGGTTGACGACGGTGCAATAGCGCCTGCTTAAAAGCACGGCTGACTAATTCAGTACGCAAGTACTTATCCATCGCTAAGCCAATGAGTTTACGCGAAAACAAGTCCAGAATGGCCGCCACATAAAGCCAACCTTCTTGCGTGAAAACATAGCTTATATCAGAAACCCACTTCTCATTAGGTCTCGCTGCTTTAAATTGTTGTTCAAGCTTATTGTCTGCTACCGGCAAGCGATTATCAACTTTGGTTGTCTGCTTAAAAAATCGTCGTTTCTTAGGCACTAAATTGACTACTTTCATCAGACGAATAATACGCCGTTTACTTAAGTTTAAGCCTTTTTTCGCTAACTCACTCCGCATACGCTCACTCCCATAGGTCTCTCTACTTAACTCAAATAATCGCTTAATCTGCTCACAATAATTTGCATCATTCTGCTCCCGCTGACTAGGCCCTTTGGTGCAATATCGATAATAACCACTGCGGGATACGCCTAGTACTTCAGCCATCTTCTCCGTTGCATGAGCGCCATCCTGGCGCTCCATAAAAGCAAATACTAGCTCTTTTTCTTTTGGGAGAAAATGGCTAAGGCCTTTTTTAAAATATCTCGCTCCTCACGAATATCGAGCAACTCAGCTCGTAGCTTTTTCAATTCGGCTAACGTTTCAGTATCAATCGCTTTACCGGATTGGCCTTGATGATATTTCCCTGAATTTACCCAACCTGCTAAGGTAGCTTCAGGTACTCCTAACTCAGCTCTTAATACTCTATAAGATTTACCTTGTTCAAAATATAGCCTAACCGCCTGCCTCTTAAACTC
>MGXT01000015.1 GCA_001801465.1 Gammaproteobacteria bacterium RIFCSPHIGHO2_12_FULL_35_23
ACTCTGTTTTGAGTGTAGCAAAAAAACTTTCCATCGCAGCATTATCATAGCAGTTCCCTTTACCACTCATGCTACAAGTGACTCCATACAAACTGAGTATCGCTTGAAACTCAAGGCTTGTATACTGACAGCCTCTATCAGAATGATGAAGGAGTTCCTTGGGTTGACGACGGTGCAGTAGCGCCTGCTTAAAAGCACGGCTGACTAATTCAGTACGCAAGTGCTTATCCATTGCTAAGCCAACTTAAGCTGCATGACCATATCCAAATAAAGTTGCATGTCGTCTTCAGACACGATGTCAGGCAAATTAGGCACCAGCATGGCCGGGAAGTAATCGGTGGGTGGAATTTCCACGGGTGTGGTTAACACCGCACAGAGAAAACCGTGAACTTGAAATAGGCTAATGCCTGGCTTTAATGCACATAACCACGTATCCAGGAGGCTTAATTCTTCTTGCGTTAATGGAGGTAATTCGATGTGTTCATTTGCTAAATGCATTGTCTTGGATTGTCCCTGGTTGTCCGCCAATGAGCCCTCTACGAGCCCTCTTTTTCGGGATTTACAAAATTATCTTTATAGATCAATGCGTTATATGGTGGAGGCGGTGGGAGTTGAACGAAACAGCCAAATTATATGCGTGACATGAGACAATGCCAGACAAGATAAGACAATAAAAATCAAACAGTTACAGAAAATTTAAAAAACGCCAAGTTGTCTTACATTGTCCAGTATTGTCAGCAAAAGAGCCCTCTAACTTTTAATGCCCAAATGCGTTAGTTGGAATTTTGTTTGCAAAAAGTACCTATGCATGGTAGTTTTTGCTAATGAAAATTCAATCCATATATTTGTCTCATTTAATCGATGAATTGCAACAGCAAGGACAATATAGCTTTACCAAAAACCAGTTATTGGAAAAGCTAAGCAGTGTGTCAAGTCATGCCTTAGCGAGACGCCTTAAGCGGCTTGCCGAAAAAAAGCGAATAACACCACTTGGATCTGGTTTTTATGTCATTGTTCCTATCGAATACCAATCTTCAGGTGCGCCACCTGCTAATTGGTTTGTTGATGCTTTTATGAAGCATATGAAGCAACCCTATTATGTGAGTTTATTGACTGCTGCTAGCCTATATGGGGCTGCTCACCAGCAAGCTCAAGAATTTCAAATTATGGTGACTAAACCGGCAAGAAGCATTACCGTTGGACGTTCTCAGATACATTTTTATGTCCGAAAGCATTTAATAAGTATGATAACTCGGCCAGTTAAAGTATTTACTGGTCAAATGCAGGTGGGTATACCTGAGGTGGTTGCCTTTGATATGGTAAAGTACCCTGCAGCTTCTGGTTATTGGAACAATATCTTAACTGTTTTGGAAGAATTACATGAACAGTTATCAGTAGAGGTTTTAGTAGATATTGCTAAACGTAACAACAGTATTAAGTTATCTCAACGTTTAGGATATCTTTTAGAAAAAGCTAATGCCAAAACAGCCTTAATCGATGCATTACAAAAATGGGTATCATCTCAACATCCTCGATATACTTTTTTAGATACTTTGGCTGAAAAACTAACGGAAAAGAAAAGTAACGCATGGAAACTGTATGTGAATGTAGAAATAGAGAGTGATCTATGATACCAACAGCATTTATTACACATTGGCGTACTCGAGTACCTTGGGAAAACGATGCACAAATAGAACAAGATTTAATTATTTCGCGTATTATTGCGGAGATTTATAACAACAAGTTGATTCAAGATAATTTGGCTTTTCGTGGCGGCACGGCTTTACAAAAATTATTTTATCAGCAACCCGTTCGTTATTCAGAAGATATCGACCTGGTACAAATACAAGCACAACCCATTGGTAGTGTTGTAAATGGGATTCGAAATTGTTTGGATTCTTGGTTGGGCGAACCTTCTTGGAAACAAAATGCAGGTCGATTTATCTTGAATTATCGTTTTGAGACTGAAATGCAACCTGTTACTAAAATGCGAATTAAAATAGAAATTAACACACGAGAACATTTTGCTGTTAAAGGGTTTCATATTTATCCATTTAAGTTAAATAGCCCTTGGTTAGAAAAAGAAGCTTTAGTAAGGTCTTATCAGTTAGAAGAGTTATTGGGTACAAAGCTGAGAGCGCTTTATCAACGTAAAAAAGGACGGGATTTGTTTGACTTAGCGATTGCATTAGAAAAATTTAATTCACTTGATATTAACGCTATCATTAACTGTTTTGGTCATTATTTAAAAACCGAGAATAAAGTTGTTTTACGCGCAGAATTTGAAAAAAGTCTCACAGAAAAAATAAATGATGTGCGATTTGCTCAAGATATTTTTCCGCTGTTGCCTGTAGATGAACGAAATCAATATCAACCTGAAAGAGCATTTTATCAAGTGATGAGTAAAGTGATTTCTATGTTACCAGGGGATCCGTGGAAGCTTAGAGACGAAAAATAAGAATTAGTTGACGTTTATCATGATTGGATAAGGAATATTAGCTATGTCAATAAAATCCGCTAAGACAAAGAAGAAACAGAAAAAAAGTGACGATTAACCCCCATAATTGGGATACTTCAGATGCGGATGAAATCTTGCGCCGACAAATCCGAGCAGAGAACGAAAAATTTAAAATAGAAAATAAAGATATGATACTCCCGTTTGTTTTGAAAATTTTTTGTTGAGCATCAATTAATGATCGACTACCTTGCTCAGATGAAAATGGATATGGATGCTGAGCTAAAGGAAGTATTTTCTGTTAATCATGCTGAACGTCATGCGGAGTTAGAAGCGTTATGATATTAGATCTCGATCACCATTAATTAAGTTTTTTTGCTACAGTACATAATTTTTATAGCAAGAGGTAAAGATTATGTCTCAGAAAGAAACTGAAAAAAGAGTGGCAGCTGGTGTTTATGTTCGCACTTCAAAAAAAGGCGTGCAATCGATCAGAATAGAGTTTTGCTATCTTAAAAAGCTATGTCGGGAAATACTAAAGCTTACACCAATCGTAATAAATATTAGAAAAGCGGTTCGGCTTCGAAGACAAATACTGCAAGCTATAGCGTCCGATATCTTTAATTATGCTGAATTTTTTCCTCATTCTAAAAATGTGGTGAAATTTGGGCATATTCCAAAGCAGATTTTAGTAAAAGAGCTGCTGGATAACTTCTTAAAGAAGGCGGAAAAGAAATTAGAAGTTAGTACATGTTCACGATATCGGCGTGTTTGTAATATGCACTTATATCCAAGATTTGGTGATCTTCCTGTAAAAAATTTAAGTTCTCGCTTAATCTGGGAATGGTTAGAAGAATTTAAATGCCAGCGCAAGACCATCATGAATATGCTCACTCCATTTCGAGCAGTTATGGCGGATGCATTGGTATATGGTTATATCGATAAAGATTCTTTTGAGCGTATTAAAATTTCTCGCTTACAACGTACTAGTTCGAAATATGTAGTCAGCCCTTTTAATAGTAATGAAATTCAAAAATTATTATCAGTTGCTGAAGGACAGATAAAAAACATATTTCAATTCGCTTTTTTCACAGGTCTGCGTACTTCTGAACTCATTGGTTTGCGTTGGGAAGATATCGATTTTTCTCAGGGTATTATTCATGTTAGAAGAGCAGTTGTCGGTGGTAAGGAAAAAGGAACTAAGACTAAATCCAGTGCTCGAGAGATTACTCTGTTACCCTCAGTTTTAGCAGCGTTAGAGGCGCAGAAAGATTGTACTTTATGGTTTAATGATAGGATTTTTTACAATCCAAGTTTGAATAAACCCTGGAAATCTTCAGAGCAATTGAGAAGATGCGCTTGGTTGCCGCTGTTTCAAAAAACCGATGTGTCTTATCGTAATCTTTATCAGACTCGGCATACTTTTGCTTCTATGATGGCTTCAGGTGGAGAATGTTTAGCGTGGGTTTCTCAACAGATGGGGCATGAAACGACACACACGACTTCCCGTTATTATGTACGATGGGTGCCTAATCCCAATATTTTAGGAGGGTATAAACCGATTCACCATTGGTAATAAAGTGAAAATTTAGAGAGGTAACATAGAGTGCTTTTTCCCGCAGCTTTCCCGGGAATTTTGGAGTTGTCGAAAAAAATATTTAATAATCAATCCACTATGTATGGTGGAGGCGGCGGGAGTTGAACACGAAACAAGCAACTTTTCTTCCAGTCAGAGACAATACGAGACAGCATAAGACAACTAAAAATCAAAGAGTTATTGAGGTGTGAGAATACTTAAGTTGTCTTACGTTGTTCCACGTAGTCAGCAGATGATCCCTCTGTGAGCCCTCTAAATTTGATGTTTTTTGCACAACTGCCGTCATAATAATACAGGCTCAAAGATAGTTAAGTCATTGCTAGAGCTTACAAAATTTGCACAAAAAACACAATCCCCTCTCATTAATGTTTATTTTTCTCCAATAACGGGTATAATACTATTATTAATGGAGATTAAATATAAATGAAAGCTGAGCAATTCTTCTATGAACACCCCGTTTTTCGGCATGAGGAGTTTGTTGCTTGGAAGGCTTTACTGGGAAAAATCAAGCCAGCTTCTATAAATACCGCCCTGCGCTATTATGTTAAATCTGGCCAAATTAAGCCTGTTCGGCGGAAGCTCTATGCGGTAATACCGCCAAATCAATCGCCAGAGAATGTTACGGTTGACCCTTATCTTATCGCTGGAAGAGCCACAGAAGATGCTGTATTAGGCCACCATACTGCATTAGAGTTGATGGGCGTAGCTTATTCAACTTTCGGTCAATTTACGTATATTACAGCACAAAAAAGCAAGCCTTTTGAATTTCAAGGACAGTGGTTTCAATCGGTTGCGGTCCCATCAGCGCTACAAAAAAAGAAAAAGATATTAGCGTATATCGATACTATCAATCGCCAAAATGTACTGCTTAAAATAACGAATCCGGCACGTACTTTTGTAGATATACTGGATCGAATTGAATTGTGTGGCGGTTGGGAAGAAGTATGTCGTGCGACGGGACATTTTGCGGCATTAAATATTGATGAAGTTATTAAGTATTGTTTACTATTAGAAAATTCGCGTTTAAATGCTACAGTAGGCTATTTCTTAAGTCAGCGTAAAGGCGCATTTCTCGTTCCTGAAAATCAATTAAAGCTGCTTTTAAATGCAGCCCCTAAAATACCACAATATGCTTCTAAGAAAACGAACGAAAAATTTCAATTAATTAAACCTTGGAATATTTTGTTACCCGTATCTGTTATTCATCAATCATGGGAAGAGCCTAATGCTGACATCTAAAGAACAATTGTTAAAAGAAGCCAAAGCACGTGGCTACAAACCAGAAATTCTAGAAAAAGTGTATCGCTTGCTGGATATTTTTAGCCAAATACTCTCTGTACCTTATTTAAAAGAGCGTTTAGTGTTGAAGGGAGGAACGGCGCTTAACCTATTTCATTTCGAGCACTTGCCAAGGCTATCGATTGATATCGATTTAAATTATATTGGTGCACTAGATCGTGAAACGATGCTTAGTGAAAAACCAGTAATCGTTGATGCGATTCATCAAATCCTTTTGCAAAACCAATTTGAACGTCATCGCTCACCAATGCATCATGCGGGTGGAAAGATGGTGTGGTTTTACAATAGTGTGTTAGGACAGAGAGGTTCTCTAGAAATCGATCTTAATTTTATGTATCGACAACCATTGTATCCGGTATTATATTACGCACCAAAGCTTGAAAGTCATGCAGATTGGCAAGCACCGATATTAGATATTCATGAATTAGCAGCAGGAAAATTATCCGCATTATTTAGTCGATCGGTTAGCCGAGATTTATTTGACGCACATTACTTACTGACAAAGACAGATTTGGATGCAAGAAAGTTAAAGGAAGCTTTTGTTGTTTATGTAGCAATGACAACAATTGATATATCATCATTAGTGCCAGAAAGCATTAGCTACAATTTAACAGATTTAAAAAATCGTTTGCTGCCTGTTATGCATCAACGTTCATTAGCTAGAACGTTGCCTCAATTAAAACAATGGGCAACTAGCATGGTAACAGAGCTTCAACAGGCATTATCCAGTATTCTGCCATTACAAGAAAATGAAGTAGCGTTCATTCAAGGGGTAAGAACAAAAAGTAAAATCTCACCCGAATTAATTACTGATAATAAAGTGCTTACAGAGAAAATTATATTGCATCCTGCAATACATTGGGCTATGAGACAGTGAAAAAGCGATAAAAACGGTGTTATTAGCACCGATGTTGAGCAAAAAAACTCGTCGTTTAACTAATGAAAATGAAACATTAAAACAATTACTGAATCAACATGGCATTGAGTATCCAAGCTGTCTGCTAAATTGACACGAGCAATATTGTTGGCTGCAAGGAATTTTTTGGTAAAGTTGATAATTTTTACTAAAGAGGGTGAAAGTTATGAGTCAAAAAGAATCCGAAAAACGAATTGCAACGGGTATTTACATTCGTACATTTAAATCTGGAAAGCAAAGTATCAGAATAAAATTTCGTTATCGTCATATTTATTGTCGGGAAACATTAAAATTTCCTGTGACAACACGCAATATTAATCGTGCTATTAGTTTAAGGAAGAAAATTTTGAAAGCGATTTTATCGGGTAATTTTAACTATTCTAATTTTTTTCTCTATTCAAAAAATGCAATCAGATTTGGCCATGTAGCGAAGGGACCTTCGTCAAAGAACTAATTGATCGATTTTTAGCGCAAGCCAAAGAAAGAGTTAAGCTTACGACCTATGATCGGTATAAAAGGATTTGTAATAAACATCTATTGCCAGCTTTTGGTAAATTACCTATTGTCGAATTAAACGCGGGTATTATTTGGGATTGGTTAAGTAAATTTTCGTGTCAGCGAAAAACGCTCGTTAATGTATTAACACCTTTAAGGTCTATTGTTGCAGATGCTTTAATTTACGGTTATTTTGATAAAAATCCATTTAATTTTATCAATCTTAAACGTCTCAAAAAAGTTAAATCAAGTTACGTAGTAAAACCACTTAATTTGCGTGAGATTCAATCGTTGCTATCAACTGCAGAACCTCAGATTAAAAATTTATTTCAATTTGCTTTTTATACAGGGTTGCGTATTTCTGAATTAATTGGATTACGCTGGGAAGATGTTGACTTAGCAGCGGGTTTTGCTCACATTCGTCGATGTGTTGTCAAAGGAGAAATAACCTCACTCAAAACAAAATCGAGTTATCGACTCGTGCAGCTTTTACCTTCTGCTTTAAGTGCATTAATAGCTCAAAAGTATCACACCTATGCAAAAAAATCTTATGTATTTTTTAATCCGCGCCAATACAGGTCATGGCAGGGTTCTGAGGAAGTTAGAAGAAGAGCCTGGGTGCCTTTATTGAATAAAGCAGGAATTGAATATCGCAACTTATATCAGACTCGTCATACTTACGCGTCAATGATGGTGTCAGGCGGCGTACTTCCCCTGGGTTTCCAGCCAAATGGGGCATGAGACGCTTTTAACAACAGCACGTTACTATGCTCGATGGATTCCTAATCCTAATATTTGTGGAGGTTACCAACCAGCGAATCGGTGGTAGCATCATGTTTTTGTCCCGCCAGTTTCCCGCAGTTTTAAGTCGAATAGAAATGTTTTTATTTTTCAAATGCTTAACTGGTGGAGGCGGCGGGAGTTGAACCCGCGTCCGCAAACCCTCCGCCTTTTGCTCTACATGCTTAGTAAGGTCTATTGAATTAACAGTAAGCTCTCCGACCAACAGGATAACTATACTGTGAGTCTGATGCGTTTTAGTAGCTTAACTTCAGACATTTTAAGCTACGAGCTTGTAAATTATGACCAATCTTTTATATGCACAAGCGCATATAGAGACTGGGCTGGGTCGTGTTTTTAGGACGACACAACGACTAGGCTATTGAAACTGCCGATTAGGCAGCAGCTTTTACTTCGTCGTTAGCAGCAAAGATGTTGTCGTTTGCAACTATCTGTTTATAGCATTATTAACGAGGTTAGCTATATCCTCGGCATGCACATCAGGTTTTGCAATCCACGTCGAAGCCATGACGCCCCCCAATTTGCAGTTCAATTATAAATAAGTTGATAAATATTTACCATATACTTATGGTAAATATTTAAGCTTGCTTTTAAGGTCTTTTTAAGCTGAAGGTTAGAATTTTCTCTAGAAATATCTATATAAGATATTGATTAATTTACATTTTATCATAAATATTTTTTAGTTCTTTACGGATAATTTTATTAGAAGCAGTTTTTGGTAATTCATCAACAAGCTTTAAATCATGCGCTTTAAACAAAGGATTAAGCTTATTCTTAATGGTTTGTTGGATAATCTCTTTAAGCTCAATTACTGATAATTTGTTATTCAATATTACTGCAAAAATAACCAATAGAGTAGGACCATTGTCGGGTGGCGTTACACCGATTGCAGCAACTTCTTGAAATAAATTTAAATCATGTAACACTTTTTCAATTTCAGCTGAACTAGTTTTAATACCTCCTAGTTTCATAGTGTCATCATTACGGCCTAGGGCGCGATAATAACCATTGCCCAATTTTTCTAAACAGTCTCCGTGACGTCTCAATAATTCATGCTGAGGACCTGTAGGTAAACCTTGATAATAAACTTCAAAATGATCTTTATTTAATAAAGTTGTAGAAAGACCTAAAGCCGGTGGACATAAAAAAACTTCGCCACGATTACTAAGGTTAAAATTTTCATCTAAAACAGCAAAACGGTTGCCTAATGCTGGCGTAGAAAAACAACTAGGGATATTGGGTTGTACCACAGTGCTAGTAATATAAGCGCCACCAATTTCTGTTCCTCCACAATATTCAATGACAGGCTTGTGACTGGCTAAGGACATTAAATACTCTATATCATAAGGGTTGGAGCTTTCTCCAGTTGAGCTAAAAAGTCGGATAGAAGACCAATCAAATTTTTCCATACATTTAGTGGCATGCCAGATTTTTACCATACTAGGAACAACGCCAAGAATAGAAACTTTAGTTTGTTCAATAAATTTGCCAAAGGCTTCTGATAGGGGAGAGCCATTAAATAAAGCGATACTAGCTTGATTGATAAAGGCAGCATAAATTAGCCAATGACCCATCATCCAACCTAAATTGGTTGGCCAACATATTCTATCGTTAGGGTGAATATCTTGATGAAAAAAACCGTCTAGAGCACATTTAAGTCCTGTAGTATGATCCCAAGGAATGGCTTTCGGAATGTTGGTAGTACCAGAAGAAAACAAAATAGCAGTTGTTGCTTGTGGGAAGGTTTTATGACTGATCGTTTCTTTTGCAACAGGTTTTAGAAAATCTTCCCAGGTTAAATCTTTTTTTCTTAGCGTTATATTGTTTTGGGTAGTAATGACTAGTAGAGAGGGTGCTTGAGCAGCAATAAATTTTTCATATAAGGGTAAGTGTTTGTTGGTGCGTTGAATATAGTCCTGAGTAATAATTAGTTTTGGTTTAATTATTTTTAAACGAGTAGCAATTTCTTCTGTAGCAAGACTATCTGCAATGGCAATAACTTTTGCTCCAATTTTAATGATTGCTAGGTAAGCAGCAACTGCTAAGACAGTCATAGGCATAGCGATTGCAATGGCGTCCCCAGATTTAATTTGTAGCCTCTTTAAGTTACCTGTTATTTGCTTAATTAAAAGTTTTAATTCACCATAGGAGTAGGTCTGAAGAGAGCCATTTTCATCCCCTTCAATGATAGCTAATTTTTCATCGGGAGCTGTTAAGCAGCTGTCAGTAATATTTAGTTTGCTATTTTTAAACCAGATAGGATGAGTAGCTGAAGAAGTATCAAGAACAGCTGAGTAAGGTTTTGCAAAAGGAATTTTTTTGAGTTTAATAAAATAATCAATAAAATCACTTAAATGATCAGTGCTATATTGCCACAGTTCAGAGTAATTTTTACAAGATAACATTGTCAAAGCCTGAGTAATATTAGCATGAGCAATTGTCTTGTCATCAGGATACCAGATAGGATAAGTAGAACCCTTCGTTGCTGACATAATATTGCTCATTCCTTTGCTTATTACAAAATCTTAATCATATAACAAACTATTTACTAAGCAATTAACTCTTATTGAAAATAAATTCCTACTAGTAATAACTTTTAATAAATACTTAGATTGATTTTTTTTACAATAGTGTTAGGATTTGTGTACTCATTTTTATTGAGTTCAGCAAATTAATTTTTTAATAATTATAAAAGGATGTACTTTATGCCAGCCAGTCCATCTGTTCTTGCTCGTTTACTCGCTTTTTCAATTGTAAAAAAACAAGCTGTTGAAGAGCATCATATTCTTCTATTAAGACATTTATTAAGTACAATTATTACCATGCCAGCTGATAAAGCAAGGGATCTTTGTTCGCATTCTTTAGATCGAGCTATTAACCAAAAATTGTCAGTATTGGTTTCAGCTGTAGTGAAAATTCATTTTGATACAGAATCTATTATAGAGTCTAGGGTTAGCAGAGCTTGTGCAGCAGCAGGTACGGTTGCTGCAGCTGCTGGAGGAGAGGTGACGGTTGAAACGCTTAGAGGAGAAAGATTAAATCAGATCAAAGCTGGGTTAAATGTAATTAAAAGGATGTGTGATCATTATGACTCTAGCTTACAGAGCGAGTTTGATGTAAGTGTTAAAGGATTAAATCACTGTGCAAAGTTAATTTTTGAAGATTTTGATGTAGCGTACTTTCAAGATAAAATAGATTCTACAGCATTAGCGGAAGTTATTGCGGGAAAAAAAATTGAATTTGTAGAAAAACTAACTCTATTAATAAATTCTTTTTTAGAAGTAGAGACGTTTGTGGTTTTGCAAAGATGTGCTAACACAAAAAGTTTAGAGCTATTTGCTGAAAGTGGTCGAATTGCAAATACAATTTATGAAGCATTTGAAACAGCAAGACATGAATCACGGGCAATAAGATTAGATGCATTTTTTGCTTCAACTCCTGTTGCAAGACGTTTACAACGTCCTGCTCCAGGGACTTTAGATTCTCTGGTAGATGTTTCATTCGGTTCTCCGCCAGCTCCGCCGCCGCCTAGTAGGGTTGGATTTGGTGATGGGGGTGCAGCGGCAGCTGTTTCTGGATCTGCGGGTGGATTAATATCACCGCATGGTTTTGGTTCAAGAAGAGCTGCTGCAGTAACTGTAACGCCTGTGCGGCCAGCGCTTGCAAGTGGTGCTGGTTTAGCAAGTGGAGCACCAACCATTGGTAGAGCTGCTCAGGCAGCATCAGTTACTGCAATACAAGCCATTGCTGACCAGCAAATTGATGTTAATCAATTAGATGAAATAGGTCTGAGTTTACTAGACCATGCTATACAAGCTTTAATAGAAAGAAAAAAAAGTCTTACTGAACGAGAACCAACAGGTGAACCTCCTCTTACAGTGGCTACCGATTTTACTGCACTTTCAGGAGAAAGTGTTGGGACTAGAGTAGCAACAAGAGGAATGGATGGAGAGAGCAAAGTTTCGGATAGAGAGAGCAGTGCTAGAATTGATGAATGGAGTATTATTGGAGTTTTGCTTGCTTGTGGAGCAAAGCTTGCTAGAGAAGAACATTTCAATCCTCTTGATCGATTTGATGGAAATTTATTAAGAGAATTTTTATTGCATAAATTTCCACTATTTGAAGGCAACACAGCATTACATTTCGCTGTTGCTAACCGTTATTCCGAAGATATATGTGTTTTGTTAGAGTTAGCAGAAAATTTTCATCTTTTACCACAAGTTCTTTCTGCAAAAAATCGCAATGGTGAAATACCATTAGATATTATTACACCAGAAACAAATGAAACACTATGGCATTTAGCATTGCAACCTCCTTATGAAACCGCAATGATGGATTTGAGTTTGTTAAGCCGTAGTTTAGATCGGCGAATAAAGGTAGCAAGGATGTTATCTACGGCAGAATTTTATTGCCCAGCTGGTGCTGGTGGCAGTGCGCTTTTATTAGCTCGTGATTTATACGGCGTTAATAATGAGTATAAAACCCCGTTTCATATAGTTCTTGATAATATTGAAAATTTTTTAAATAGATGTGTTTCTGCTTATCAACGAACTATTGTTGTTAATCAATCTTTTCGACAAATATATAGTTTGTTGGCAGCAGATATGGCGGCGTCTATCAGAAGAAGGGTAACTCCAGAACTAGAAGAATTACAAAAACTTGTTACAGCAATTGGCACGGCTGCAGAAGCTTTATATAGAGGGGGAGAATTTAGCATAGTTGTTCCTCTCTTAAGGCAAAGAGTACCTGCTATTCAAGAGCGAGAGCGCAGGGATAGAGTAAGTTGTTGTTCACCAGGGGGCACTTCTTTTACTGTAATTTTAGATGGTTTAACAACCGTCAGTCCGGTATTAGCTAGTAGACCTACTGCGAGTGAGATAAGAAAACTAAAAAGTTCTTTTTCTTATACTGATCCTTTATTAACAGAACTGCATGGTTTTCTTCCTGCTTATGATTTTAGTAGAGCAAAAGCAAAATTTAATAGTTACCGAGCTGAAAGTCGCTTCACTGGAGAGTTGTTCTCATTCGATTCTCAACGTAATACGCCATTTATGTTAGCTGCGCTGATGATGAAGCATTATTGTATGAAGTGTCATGAGATAGTAGAAAGTATGAGTAATGTTAATAAAGCATTCAACCTGCTACAAACTTATTTACGTACCGAACAAAGTCATTATAGTGAAGATTCTGCCAATTATCTTTCTTTACAAGAAAAATTAGACTGTATCCAGAGAGCTAAACAACAAGTTATAGGAGGTAACTTAACTCCTACTGCAGCACTTCGTGATTTATCAACATCTCCAGTATTAGCTAAACATCGTAAATTGTTTGGATGGGGTTCTCCTATTTCAGTTCGTCTTGCTCAAGTTTTAGCGGAATGTCTTGAGGATGAAAATGATAATTACGAAGCTGAAGTGGCTGCATTATTAGGAGGAGGTGTCACTAGTTTATTTTCACCAGGTAGCAAATCAGAAGAAGCTTCTGCGGCTGCAAAAAGGAGCGGAGTAATTCCAAAAGCGCTCTTTGGAGAGGGTGGTGGCGGAGGAGGAGGTGGCCGAAGCGGTCCTTCGACTTCAGTTTGAGTACTTAGATGAAGGCTTGTCTTAAAAAATAAACAGCAAAAATCAGAGTTAAAAGAATTAATGCTGGCTTTAATTCACGCGCTTTACCACAGAAAATTTTAATGACTGTGTAACTAATAAATCCTAAACCTATGCCACTGGCAATGGAGAAACCATAAGGAATCATCATCATGGTAATAGCGCTGGGAATAGCTTCAGATAAATCATCCCAGTGAATGTCTTTCATGTTTTTTAACATCATACAGGCAATAAATAATAAGGCTGGAGTTGAGGCAAAAGTCGGAATTAATTTTGCTAAAGGCGATAAAAATAAAGCAAAAATAAAAAAAATACTTACAGTAATGGCGGTTAATCCTGTTCGGCCACCAGCTTTGATGCCGGCAGCACTCTCAATAAACGTTGCTGTAGTAGAGGTACCTAACAAAGAACCGATGATCGTTGCAAGACTATCAGCAGTCAGTGCGCGTGAGAGTCTTTTTTTACCTGTTTCGTGTTTAATTAGATTGGTGTCGTGTAAAACACCAATTAAAGTGCCGGAACTATCAAACAAAGCAACGATCACAAAGGTAAAAATGATCATGAGGCCATGACTGGTGAATAATTGGGTGACATTCGCAGCAAGAAAAGTTTTATGAATAGCAGGAGGGAGTGAAACAAGGCCATAATACGTTGTTTTACCAAGCAATAGTGCAATAAGAGAAATAAAGATAATTACCATTATGATAGAACCAGCTATTCGAAAATGATCTAAAGCTGCAATTAAGAAAAAGCCCAGTAAAGCAAGTAAAGCTGAAGCACTAGTTAAATTTCCTAAAGTTAATAAAGTAGAAGAATTGCCAGTGATAATGCCAGCATTTTTTAAAGCGATCATGCCTATGAATAAACCAATACCTGCAGCAGTAGCCGTGATGATACATTGAGGAATGGCGTTAATAATCCATTGTCTTATTTTAAAAATGGTTAATAAAAAAAAGAAAACGCCTGCAATTAAGACAGCGCCTAGCGCAGTTTGCCAACTATAACCGAAAGTTAGTACTATCATATAAGTAAAATAAGCGTTTAGACCTAAACCTGGAGCGATAGCAATAGGATAATTGGCGAGTAAGCCGATAAGAAAACAGCCAGCAATGGCTGTTAGGCAGGTAGCGGTAAAAACATCGCCATAAGGCATACCAGCTTGTGCTAAAATAGCTGGGTTAACAAAGATAATATATGCCATAGTTAGAAAAGTAGTAAAACCAGCAGTAATTTCAGTGCGTATACTGGTATGATTTTCACGTAGTTTAAAGAAATTAGTAAGCAGAGATAATTTAGGCATTATTTAGCTACTTTTAATAATCTATTTTTTTCACGTTGCCAATCGCGCTCTTTTTCTGATTGGCGTTTATCATGAAGCTTTTTACCTTTAGCTAATCCAATTTCACATTTGACTAGACTCTTTTTCCAATAAAGCTTTAAAGGCACGACAGTATAGCCTTTTTGTTCAACCTTGCCGATTAATTTATTGAGTTCTTCACGATGAAGTAATAGCTTACGAGTACGAGTTGGGTCTGTATTAACATGAGTTGAGGCTGAGCTTAAAGGAGATAAATGCGCACCAAATAACCAAGCTTCGCCATTTTTGATAATGACATAGCTTTCTTTTAATTGAACTTTACCAGCACGAATACTTTTCATCTCCCAGCCTTGTAAAGCAAGGCCTGCTTCAAAGCGCTGTTCTATAAAATAATCATGAGTAGCCTTTTTATTGGTGGCTATTAAAGTGTCAGTCTGTGAGGAGGCTTTCTTGCTCATAGAAAAAGTATAGCCTTATTTAAAGGCTTAAAAAATTAATTATGGTTTCTTTTTTTAAAATATTTTCAGAAATTTTATTAAATCATTTCAGATTTTATGATAGTTCTTCTAAAAGAGCCTATGATAACTCATTCATTATTTCTTTAAAGGGTATAACGATAATATTATTTTTATCATATAGTGTTCTTGGCTGTCATAAAGCAAATAGAGTTTAGCTTCTGGATAATGCTCTGAAAAGGCTTTGAGACTTTTAAAAGTTTTGGTATTTAATTAGGTTTTTCTTTAAAAACAAGTTTTAAGGCTTATTGTAGAATAATTTGTATTAATTATGATCTATTTCGACATGAAAATTCAATACTATAGTCGTATCTTTAATTAAGTACTGATAGAAATAAAACTTATAAATTAGACTAATAGAATAGGATTTTTCTAGATGAGAATACATTTACAGTCGTAAACGAAAACGGTACATTTAGCAGCTTTAATGCTTCTAGCAGGATAGACTACAATATGACTACTTTACATCGCCTTGCAATGGTTCCTTATAGTGCGGAAAATATGTATCGATTGATTGATGATATTGAGTCTTATCCTAATTTTTTACCTTGGTGTACTCAAACCAAAATTTTAGAAAAAAATGACCAGGAAATTATTGCTACCATTGAATTGTCAGCTGCCGGTATGCATAAATCGTTCACTACCCGTAATAAATTGATTCCTAACCAACGAATAGAAATGCAACATGTAGAAGGTCCTTTTAAACACTTATCAGGTGTTTGGACTTTAATACCAGTTGCCAAAGGTTGCCAAGTTAAATTAGATTTAGAATTTGAAGTTCATAGTGGATTAGCCGGCAAGATTTTTGGGATGCTGTACAATAAAGTAGCTGATAAATTAGTTGAGTCTTTTTGTGAACAAGCCGATAAATTATATGGAAATATAAAGTGATTGATATTGAGGTTGCTTATGCAATCCCGGAAGAACAAATTATTTTTTTGCTTAAAGTATTGCCGAACTCTACCGTTGAAGATGCCATTCTAGCTTCAGGCATTTTACAGCGTTTTCCTGAGATTAATTTAAAAACTGCAAAGGTGGGTATTTTTGGCAAGCAAGCAACTTTATTAACTAGGTTGCATGCACAAGACCGAGTCGAAATTTACAGGCCGTTATTAATTAATCCAAAAGAAGCAAGACGACTCAGAATAAAACATAAAAATTAATTAAGCTGCTTATATTTGTTTTTGAATATCTACTAATTGCCCATTTCTAAAGGTTAAAGTAAGAATCTTTTTAATATTAGAACCGTGATTTGGTAATAATTGATAAACATACACTAATCTATTATTAGCAAAAGTATTTTGTAAAATAGGCGCGCCTAGTAATGCAACCACTTCGTTTTGGCTCATCCCTAGATGTAATTCTGCAACTTTTTTGGTGGAAATAATATTGCCTTGTTGGATATCAGGCCGATAAGGATGCAGATAAGAACAACCACCTAGTATAAGGATTAAAAAGCTAACAATAAACAAACGCAGCATAGAATTCAATTCTCTATCAAGGTTTTTATAGGCGACATGATACAGGATTTTTTGTAAGAAGGTAGCCTATTTCATAAGAATTGCTAATTTTATAAACTAGTAAAAGAAAAGTTATTTGCTTTATTTTACTCGCAAAGAACGTTAAAGTTTTACCAAATATTATTTTATGGAGAGTGGTATGGATAACCAAGAGCTTCGAAAAGCTGGTTTAAAGGTAACCTTACCAAGGTTACGTATTCTTGAGGTATTAGAACGTTCTAAGGCTAGACATTTAAGTGCAGAAGAGGTTTATCAACAGCTAATTCAGGCTGGGGAAGAAGTGGGGCTTGCGACGGTTTATCGGGTTCTTACTCAATTTGAACAAGCCGGCTTAGTTATTCGCCATAATTTTGAAGATGATTATGCAGTTTTTGAATTAAATCAAGGGGTTCATCATGATCATTTGGTTTGTGTAAAATGCGGTCGAGTTGAAGAGTTTATGGATGAGGTGATTGAAAAACGGCAAGCAGCTATTGCCAAGGAATACCAATTTGAAATAACCGATCACGTGATGAATATCTACGGAGTTTGTAAGACATGTCTGAAATGAACACAAAGGTATTGTGCTTTAAATAAACAATCGTTACACTGATTTTGAAAATAAAAAAGCCGGCTTTGTTCTTGTTATTACCGGCTGGAGGCTGTTTTTCTTGTTATTGGAAAACACTCTGATCAGAGAGTGTTAGGCGCCTTCTTCTAGTTTTTATTTGGCTCCTTCGTGTTACGGTTTCGCCATCATGTTCAAGGGCGGCGATTCCCGTAAAGTTCTTATTATTATATTCACTATTTAGTATAGTACCAGCTGGTTAATATTTAAAAAGACATATTTTTCACCCTAAAAATAGCAACATAAATATGCTATCAAAATACTTTAGTTTTTTAAGCGTAGGGAATGCTCCGTTCTGCGAAATAAGTAACTGATATAATTAAGAAAAAACTTGCAACGACATCTACTAAGTAATGCCAGCCTAATAGCAAAGTGGCGGCGGTAATCAGTAAATCAATGATTAATAAGGGATAAAAAACCCATTTAAAGTCTTTATAAGCATAAAGCAGCAAAAAAACCCAAATCACATGAAAAGACGGAAAAGCAATTAATCCACCTTGGCTAGATTGAATAGGTAAATGATGATGAACCTCATAAAATTTTAAATAAGTGTTATGTTCATAGTTAGTAAAAAAGGGGCTAATAAAATAATGAGCTGGAGCAACTGTTGGAAAGCAATAGTAAATAGTCATGCCTAATAAAGCTGAAACTAAGGCTGAAAAAAAGAAAACGCACAAGGCACGCTGTTGTGAAGGCATTAAAGCCAGAACATAAGGTAAAAATAATAATTGTAAGTAGACACTGTTATAAGCCAGAATCAGAGCTAAATGGAAATAAGGATGTGCAAAAGTAAGTCCCATCATTTTAATTGTGTTATAACCTAAATAGTTATCCGTCATAATAAGCAAGTTATCTATTGGTAAAAAAGGCGTATATTGAACACTAGTACTTAAATAACCAATGGCAATATAAATAAAATAGTAAGTCAGATAGGATTTGGTAATTAGGGCAAACTTGGGAGTGGTGGTTTGGAAATAAAGAGTTAGGCCTAATAGCGCTAAGGCAAAAGGTAAAAATAATAATAAGTAGCTAGGTAAATACCAAATACCTTTGTAATGATAAAAAAATAAATTAATAAGCAAATAGATTGAAGCCACACCAACAGTTAATAAGATTAATTGATAAATTAAAAAATAATCTTTATCTTGTTGAATGGTTGTAAATAATTTTTTAGTAATAGTGCTCATAATAAATTAGACTACCACTTCTACTTTTTCTGCTGTAAATTCCGATTTTTCTTTAATGAAATGATCTAAAAGTTGGGTAAATAAACCAGCAAAAGTTTCAGTCATCATTACAAAGTCAGTATCAAACTGTTGAGCTTGCGTTTCAATATATTCTTCTTTGCTAGTTGTCAACAACTCATCTTGTAAACGTATATTACGTAAGGTAAAGTCTTCCGCTAAATTAAAATTTATTTCATCGTTCCATGATAAAGCTAACTGTTTTACTTCACAGCCATCTTTGATGAGTGCTTGAATACTTTGAGCAAAGAGGTTTTGTTGTTGACAGCGGATAATACGAGTTTGTTGACTAGGATCTTGTAATACGCAGCCTTTTTCAATGACAAACGAACCCGGGGTTTTTTGATGTTGCAACCAATAGGTAAGTTCAGCGCTAGGCTTTTTAACTGTGGGTACCTCAAATTTAATGTGTGTGGCTGTTCGCTTTAAAAAAGCGACGAACTTTTCAATTTTTTTAGAGTTAACAGAGTTAACTATTAATAAATTTCTTTTGGTATCAAAATACGCATAGAGTTTGGTGAAACGGCTAAAAGCTCTAGGACGTAAAGAATAAATAACCTCATCTTTTAAAGAGAGTTTTTCTTTAAGTTTTACTTTTCTATCTTCAGTGGTTTCAATAACTTTCATTTTAGTTTCAAGTTCTTGGCGAATTACGGTTGCTGGTAATATTTTTTCTTCAAATTGTAAGCAAATCATTAAGTAGCCGTTGGCAGCGTAGACTAAAGAAGCTTCGCTTTGCTCTAGTGGGGAAATCCAGCCTAAACTTTCAGGTAAAGAAGGTAAGCAAGGTGTAAAGGCAAGAGGTTTTAAGATTTGTGCTAAAGCCTCGGCATCATAAGTGAGAGGAGAGATCAGTCGAAATAATTGAACATTTTTAAACCACATCACTTGCTACCTGTAATAAAAAATAAAAACGGATTTTAACTAAAAAAAGCGAAAGTAACATCATCTCAATGAATAATTCACAGCTTTAGTTGGACAATAGTTGAGCATGGTGTTAGGATGCGCTTGTTATCAAATCAATAAAAAAGGTTATAGACATGAAACACTCTAAGTTATTAATTGCTATTGCATTTTCAGGCCTAAGTTTTTCTTCCTTGCTTTATGCAGATGATTTTAGCTCACCAGAGAGCTGTCGAACTACGATGAATAATTATGAGCAGCAAGCTAATAAAGCTGGTGACATGTATGGATGGGGGCAATTTTTTATGAATGCAGCTTCAAATAATGAAGTTTCACCCGGCCAATATTGTGATAATAATGAATGCTATTGGTTTTATGAGCCAGGTGAAGGTGTTTGTATTTTAGCAGGTTCACCGGCTTGGAGTCATGTAAGTGCTACTGTAATGAACGATATAGCTGCTTTTACTAGTGGTAAAAGTTATGTTAATGAAGTAGGTACTATTTCAGAAACTTGTCCTGTAGGTAAGCCTTTAAATGACGCTAGCTGTACCGTAACTTGGGACCAACCCTTTTAATAATTGTTAATAAGTTCGTCAATTATAATTATTTGTGATTGGCGAAAGTTACGTAGTTAATTTTTAAAAAAGCATGAATAATTTATTTGAGCAATTAATTTAATTCCCTAGTGCTTCCTGAATATTTTTTTGAATATCGTTCATAAAATAATGTTGCTACCATTTTTACCTTCTATAAAACAGCTTATGTCTAATAATAATTCCGTCTAACTTAGAATAAAAAAGGAAAACTTACTTAGCCATTTGATTAATTTAAAATGATATTATTATTAATATCATTTTAAATCTGTAACAGATTGATGAATTTGGATAGCTTTTTCATTAAGCGCTTGAACGTTATTATTGGTAATTGTTATATGTCCCAGTTTTCGATAAGGCCTTGCTAGTTTGCCATAGTCATAAAAATGCAAATTAGGTTCTTTTAAAAATAACTTGTTATCAGGTAGTTTACTGATGAGATTAATCATAGCTGTTGGTTGTTTAAGGTGAAGAGTTGGTAGAGGAAGGTTGGCAAGAGCACGAAGATGTAATTCAAACTGCGAACACGAAAAGGCTTCCAGCGTTAAATGACCGGAGTTGTGAACTCGAGGTGCCATTTCATTAGCATAAAGCTGATTGTTTTTTACAAAAAATTCAATGGCTAATACTCCAATATAGTCCAGTTCTTTTAAAACAGTAGAGAGATGATTTTCTGCTTGTTGTTGTAAAGAATGAGGGGTGGTTGAGAGGGTAGAAATACGTAAAACACCTTGTTCATGATGGTTAGTGATGAGTGGATAGCAGCTTATTTGTTTAGCAGCATTTCTAGCGCCAATAATCGAGACTTCAGTATCAAAAGCAATAAAGTTTTCTAAAATTGCTGGCATTTCATTAATCGTTTTCCAAGCAGAAGAGGTTTGATGTGCTGTTGATAATTTCACTTGACCTTTGCCATCATAACCAAAGCGTCTAGTTTTTAATAGTGCAGGAAATGGCAATTGTTTACTAGCAGAATCCAGCGCTGTTAAAGAGTCAATAGCGATAAATTCGGTTGTTGGAATATTGAGTGATTTAAAGAATTGTTTTTCTAATAATCGGTCTTGGGTTATACCAATAGCCTTACTGTTTGGTAATAGTGGTAAGTGAGACTCAAGAAACTGTAAAGTTTCGACTTCAATATTTTCATTTTCAATAGTAATAAGATCTACTTTTGATAAAAATTCTTGTAAACGTTTGTTGTCTTTTAGTTCACCAATAAATAATGGACTATTACGAGTTGCAGGTTGCTGGCTAGATTCAGCATAACAAAGGGTTTCAAAGCCTAATGTATAAGCTGAATGAGCAAGAAGTTGTGCTAATTGGCCGGCTCCTAAAATTCCTATACGCATTAGCTAGCTCTAGGATCAGTATGTTTTAATACAGCAGCGGTTTGATTAGCTCGATATTCAATCAATTGCTCACGGATTGCAGGATATTTATTGGCTAAAATACTTGCTGCTAGAAGAGCAGCATTGACAGCACCTGCTTGACCAATGGCTAGAGTACCGACTGGAATGCCTTTAGGCATTTGTACAATTGATAGCAGTGAGTCAATGCCATTTAAACTATTTAGCTGAATTGGCACGCCTAAAATAGGGAGATGAGTTTTGGCAGCAAGCATGCCAGGTAGATGAGCTGCACCACCAGCGCCTGCAATGATGACTTCTAATCCTTGTTTTTCTGCGTTGGAAGCATAATCAAATAAGCGATCAGGAGTACGATGGGCAGAAACAATTTCCACAGAATAAGGAATTTTAAGTGACTCTAAAGTATTGGCGGCAAGTTCTAAAGTAGTCCAATCTGATTTCGAACCCATAACGATTCCGACTAATTTATGCATGTTATTCTCCTAGTGCTTAAAACAACGTACCTCAGTGAAAATCATAGCAATATTGTACTCATCACAGGCTTGGATAACTTCTTTATCGCGTACCGAGCCACCTGGTTGAATAATAGCAGAGACTCCAGTTTTAGCAATGCGATCAATACTATCACGAAATGGAAAAAATGCATCAGAAGCTAAAACAGTACCAGTCAAAGCAGTTTGAGCTTTTTGCACCGCAATCTCTACGGCATCAATGCGTGAAACTTGCCCAGCACCTATTCCAACCGTTGTGCCATTTTTAGCAATTAAAATAGCATTAGATTTAATATGTTTAACGACCCGCCAGCTAAATAATAAATCAGTAGTCATGGCTTGAGTGGGTTGGATTTTAGTTACTATATTTAAATGAGAGGGATCTAGTTGATGGTTATCATGAGTTTGCATTAGTAATCCACCAACAATAGTTTTGAAATTAAGCGGTTCATAAATCTTGTCGATTTGTGCTAATTTTAATAAACGCAAATTCTTTTTTATAGCGAATAAATCTAAAGCCTCTTGAGAAAAACTGGGGGCAATAATAATTTCTATGAATGCTTGCGATAAATACTCAGCAATTGCTTTACTACAAGGTTTATTCAAAGCAATAATGCCTCCAAAAGCAGATTTGCTATCAGCCTCAAAAGCAGCCTTAAAGGCTTCATTAATATTATTACCAATAGCTACGCCACAAGGATTGGCGTGCTTAACAATGACACAAGCTGGTTCTGAAAATTCTTGTAAACATTGTAAAGCGCTGTCACTGTCCACGTAATTATTAAAGGACATGGGTTTGCCTTGTAATTGTTGTGCAGTTAATAATCCTGTTTCTGTACCTAGCGAACGATAAAGACAGGCTTGTTGATGTGGGTTTTCACCATAACGTAATTTACGCTCTTTCACATAATTTAAATTAAGCGTATTAGGAAAAGTGGCTTCAGAAAGATAGTGTTGAATAATACTGTCATATTGAGCAGTGTGTGCAAAAGCTTTAGTAGCCATTCGTTTTCTGATTTTATAATCAATTGCTTGGATAGTAGAGAGCTGGTTAATAATCAATTTGTAATCATTAGGGTCAATTACAACCGTGGTCCAAGGGAAATTTTTAGCGGCAGCACGAATAAGTGTTGGACCACCAATATCAATATTTTCTAGTGCTATGTCTAAAGTTGAATTTTTTTTGATCGCAGTTACAAAAGGATATAAATTACAAACAATCAAATCAATCCATTCAATTTGTTGTGTTTTTGCAATGTCTGCATGTTGATCACGTTTACCTAGTATACCCCCATGAATTTTTGGGTGAAGAGTTTTTACACGGCCCTCCATAATTTCTGGAAACTGCGTGATTTCTTCAACTGTTTGATGCGGAATATTTGCTTTTTGTAGTAAGGCTCCTGTTCCACCAGTTGAAATAATTTTAACACCCAAAAGATGCAGTTGCTCTGCAAATTCTACTAAGCCAATTTTATTGGAAACAGATAATAAGGCAGTTTTAATAGGAGTAAGTTCAGTATTCATATTATCTCCAAAAAATTAGTACAGTGATGAGTAATAAGTAGCTCAATGGCCTCACCCATAGCTAAGGCCTCTAATGATTGTACTCTTGCTTTTAAACTTTCAGCAGTGTCTTGTTTTAATACAGGACATTGTTTTTGTAAGATAATTGGGCCAGCATCTAGGTTAGTAGTTACCAAGTGAACCGTACAGCCTGATTCTTTTTCTTTTGCAGTTAGGACTGCTTGATGAACAGCTAAATCCATTAAACCAGCGTGTTTGGGTAGTAAAGAAGGGTGAACATTAATCATCTTACCATACCACTCTGTGACAAATTGTTTTGAAAGAATACGCATAAAGCCGATCAGTAAAATTAAATCGATCTGATATTTTTTTAAAGTTTTATTTAAAAGTTGATCGTAGTCAACTCTATTCAGTGAATTGGCTAAAAGAATTTCAGAAACAATTTTATATTGTTCAGCTTTTAACAGAATAGGTGCTTGGGGTTTATCACTAAGTATAGCTGCAATGTTTACAGGTAGCTGCTTATATTGAATAAATTGCAATAAGCTAGGTATTATTGAGCCTTTCGTGGAACCTAAAACTGCAACACTAAGTGGCTTCATAATAATTTATAGTCCTGATGACATAATTGATTAATATGGGCTATGCGTTGATTGATTAATTTGGTGGAACCTATATCTTTGCGATAAAAGTATTCTCCATGGATAGCAGAGAGGGCTAGTTCTATATTAGTCGCAGCCTGCTGAATGCTATCAGCTTTACTTACTAAGGCTACAGCACGAGAACCGGTCATAATAAGTTTATCGTTTTGTTGATCAATAGCTCCGTAATAAAGCTCAACATTTTCTGGCAAGCAGCCAATAGTAATGGTTAGCCCTTTTCGAACTTGATCGGGATAACCGCGAGGCACTAAATACTTACAAACTGTAGCTGCTTTTTCAAATTCTATCGGTAACTGAGATAAAGTTTTATTAACTAAGGCTAGACACAATTCAAGAAAATCAGTTTTTAGTAAGGTTAATAAATTAATTACTTCAGGATCTCCAAACCTAGCATTGAATTCAATGATTTTAATGCCCTGTGCAGTTTTTATAAAGCTACCATATAGAATTCCCATGTAGGTTACTTGACACTCTTTTTGTAAAGCTTTGGCCACTTGTTCATTGATTTGTTGAGCATATAATATATCTTGTTGGGATAAAAAGGGTAAGGCATGAGAGGCCGCAGAATAAGTTCCCATTCCGCCTGTATTAGGGCCTTGATCATTTTCAAAAGCTCTTTTGTGATCTTGAACGGCAGGCATATGAATCAATTGACTACCCGATACAAAGCTTAATAAAGAAAACTCTTCGCCTATTAATTTTTCTTCTAGGACAAAGCCTGATTGTGAATTTAATAGTTCTTGACAATAAGCTAGAGCTTCTTGGTGATTAGCTAGGTGTTCACCACTTAGCTTAACGCCTTTACCGCCCATTAAACCATCTGCTTTAATGACATAATGAGTACCGAATTTTTGTAATTGTGTTAATACGCCATCGAGTTGTTTAAAACGATAATATTCAAGGCTTCCAGGAATGTTATAACGCTTTAATAAATCTCGAGTAAACCCTTTGCTTGTTTCAATTTGTGCTAAGCATTGAGTGGGACCAATACAGGAAATATTAGCTACCTGAAAAGCATCTGCTAATCCTGTAGCCAAAGGCAGCTCAGGGCCAATAATCACTAAATTAATGGCCTGTTGCTTGGCAAAAATAACAATAGCCTTATTATCAGTTAGCTTACCTACTGTAAATACTTTACAAAGTGGTAAGATGCCTGGGTTATAATTGGTACCAAAACAATAAAGAGTTTTAGGAAGTTTTGAGGCAAAAAGCCTTTTTGCTAGAATATGTTCTCTAGCACCAGAGCCGATAATTAAAATATTAATCATGTAATATCCTTGACATGCTTATTGTTAACCTTAGCAATATAAATATTCTAAGTTTTCTCTATTTTTCCGCAAACATACTTACCATTTAAACAAGCCAAGCAGGGTTCGGTAATATGATGTTCACCTTTTCGAGTTACTGCTTCGACTAAATCATCAATAGATTGATAAAGCAATTCATCCACCTCTAAATAAGCTTTTATTTCAGCAATACTTTTTTGATGGGCAATGAGTTCTTCTTTAGTTGGGATATTAATTCCATAGTAGCAAGGAAATTTAATTGGTGGGCAGGCTGAAGCAAAATAAATTTTGCGAGCACCGGCTTCACGAACCATTTTAACAATTTCACGACTAGTTGTGCCTCGTACTATGCTATCGTCGATTAATAAAACATTTTTACCTTTAATCTCAAAAGGTTGAGGAATTAATTTGTGTTTTACTGAGCGTTTACGTAAAACTTGTGAAGGCATAATAAAAGTTCTGCCAATAAAAGGATTTTTATAGAGCCCTTCAGAGTAGTTAAGGTTAAGCTCGCGCGCAAAGGCTAGTGCTGCGGTATTAGAGGTAAAAGGAACGGGAACGACCACATCAGGCCGTAATGTTGGAAATTCTTTTTGCCAGGCTTTGGCTAAATTTTCTCCCATACGTAATCGAGCGCGATACACATTAATATCATTAATGGTAGCATCAGGCCTTGCAAAATAGACATATTCAAAGATGCAGGGATGAAATTTTTTTTGAAGTAACACCTGCCTATATAAATTTCCAGATTCACTGATATAGATAATTTCTCCTGGTGCTATATCCCCCGCTAAGGTAAAACCAAGACTGTGAAAAGGTGTGTTTTCAGAGGCAAAACAATATTCTATTTGATTGTCTTTTAAGCGTTCTCCCATTACTAAAGGTCTGTTACCATGAGGATCTCGAAACGCGAATAATCCTTTACCCACAATAGCGCTAATGACGGAATAAGAACCTTGAACTTCCTGTTGTAATTTATTGACTGCAGCACAGAGGTGTTGGAAAAATTCTACTTCGTTTTCAGCATGAGGTTGTTCAGCCAGATTGTTAGCTAAAATGTGAATCAATACTTCAGAATCACTATGAGTATTGAGATGTCTTCGATGCTGAGCTAATAATTTTTGTGCGAGGGAATGATAATTGACTAAATTACCATTATGGGCTAAAGCAATACCATAGGGATGAACTAAAGTTAAAGGTTGAGCTTCAGCAATATTTTCGGTGCTGCCTGAAGTGGGATATCGCAAATGGCCAATGCCTATATTACCTGTTAACGAATCTAAATGATCAGTCTTTAAAAATTCATTGACTAATCCTTTCCCTACTTTTAAATGCATTTTGGTATCATAAGTTAATATACCTACTGCGTCTTGGCCACGATGCTGTAAGTGGATTAAACTTTCGAAAATTTCAGCTGCTACAGCTTGTTTAGCGATGATGCCAACGATTCCACACATGAAGCAGGTTCCTTTAAAAAAATTTGCTGAGTAATAAGTTGGTAAAGCTGTTGATATTTTGCAGAGACCGTTTGGATTAATTCTAGTGGCGGCTCTGGTAATTCGGAGTCTTGATAAGGATTGGTGTGTTTTTTATACCACAAACGTAAAATCTCTTTATCAAAACTTTCTGGTTCCAATTGATTTGCTAAGGATTTTTTAAGATTTTCAAGTGACCAGTATCGACTTGAATCTGGTGTATGTAATTCATCAATTAAAATAATTTTCCCGTTTTTATCCCTACCAAATTCATATTTGGTATCAGCTAAAATAAGTCCTGTAGGAGCTAAGAGCTGATTAGCAAACTGGTATAAAGCTAAAGCAGTTTTTTCAATCATTTCCCATTCCCCGGCCTGTAAAAATGGTAAAGTATTTAATTCAAGGCGGCTCAAGGGGCGGTCATGAATATCTTTGGTCGTTGGTGTGATAATAGGGGTAGCTAAGGGTTGGTTTTTGCTTAAATGTTCAGGCAGTCGATAGCCAGCAAATTCACGCTGGCCTTGTTGGTAAAGCGTCCAAAGAGAAGTTTGGGTAGTGCCGGTGATATAGCCACGCACAACGACTTCAATAGGAAGTGGTTGACAACATTTTACTAGCATACTATTTGGAGTTATGAGCTTAATAAAATGATTAGCAATGATTTCTTGAGTTTTTTCAAACCACCAAGCGCTTAATTGGGTTAAAACCTGTCCTTTGTAAGGAATGACTCCTAATATTCGGTCAAAAGCACTAATACGATCAGTACTGACTAAAAGTAGTTTGTCCTTTAGTTGATAGCAATCGCGAACTTTACCGTGATAACAGGGCCAAGGCAGATGCGTGCTCACTAGGCATTCTTCCTGATTAATTAATTTAGTTTCAATCAATTTCATATTGATAACACTCATGAGCAATTGGGTTAGCGAAGATAGCTTTAGTAATTAAAGTTTGTACCTGGGAGTCTAAATCGTGATCTGCTTCAATTTGCCATAATAGACTACGCTTGATTTTTTTGATGCTAGTTAAACCAAAGTGTTTATTTAATAGTTGTTGCTTGTAATGTCCCAATAAGTTTTCTTTTTCATGAACTAGTAATATTTTTGTGTTGGCACTTTTTAAAGAAGCTTTATTTACCAGATATTCTTTTTTAGGATTAAAGAGCTCATAGCTTTGTTGAATTTTTTGCATTAAGTTTTCACTGGGCTCGGCTGCAATTTCCCAATGAATATAACGTTTTAACCGCACAGAAAAGCCAGCTTGGGAAAGAGCATTTTCTATAGTAATGGCCTCATTATCATGAATGGCGAGTGCTACGATTAATTCAAATGGATGATTAGGACGATAAGTTGTCACTGGAGGGCTTGAGAATGAATAATGTAAAGTATGCTTTTTGAAGCTTTCATTTTGTAAATAATGTTTCATTGATTGAAAAATAGGATCGCCTAGCAAAGTGCGTTCTGGATGAGGCATCATGGCCATAATGTTACCCGCCGCATTGCCAATGGCTGCGAGATTAAACGCTGAGCCGTTTGGATTCGTGGGAAACGTTTCTTGGACCTGACCTGCTTGATCGCAATATTCAAAGATAGCGGCAGGAGAAGTGCAAAGCTCTTGATAAAGAGACTCTTCTAATAAAAAACGTCCTTCAGCATGGGCGACAGGGAGATGAACAGTAGTATTTTTACTAAAAACATTAGTGTAAGCGTTGAGAATATTAATAGTTTTAGGCTTAATATAAACCCAGTCATTATAAAAACCAGTACCTAAAATTTTTCCTTGTTGAAGACGTTTATTCGTAGTTAAAGCAATTGCTTTCTGAAAATTAGGTAACCCAGGTATTAATCCTGATTCAATTAAAATTTGAGCGCCGTTACAAATGCCTAGTAAGGGTTTACCGTTTTTAGTTTCTTCAGCTAAAATTTGCAGCAAAGGATCTAAAGCAGCAATTAATCCTGATCTTCCGCGATCCTCGTAAGAAAACCCTCCAACAATAATGTAACCAGCATATTCTTGCAAACGTTCAGATTTCTCGTTCCAAAGAAAATCAACTGGCTGCATGCCAGCTCTCAGTACAGCTAGCTTAGTTTCTCGCTCACAGTTTGATCCTGGAAATTGTATTACAGCAATTTTCATGAGCACAACTCTACCTCTTGCTTACCTGATATAACTTCACCGATTTTATATAAGTGATAAGTGCCCAACTCTTTTGCTAGCTTTTCTAGGTGAGAGGCTTGTTTTGAATCAATAATAAGCACATAACCAATACCCATATTAAAAGTACGATAAAGGTCCTGAATGGGCAAGGGTTCAATATTTTTTAATAAATCAAAAATAGGTAATGTAGGCCAACCTTTTATTTGTAATCTGACACTACAATGAGCAGGAAGTATACGAGGAACATTTTCTAATAGACCACCACCAGTAATATGAGCCATCCCTTTAATTTCAAGAGCATGAGAAAGCATAAAATCAACAAATTTAAAATAATTAATATGCGGTGCTAAAAGCGCTTCGCCAATTGTCAGGGTGCTGCCAGGTAGATTATCGTCAACAGTAAGCTTAGCAGTTTCAAAAATTAATTTACGTGCTAAAGAATAGCCGTTGGTATGAAGACCGCTGCTTGCTAAACCATAGACACTATCACCAGGTTGAATAAAGCGCCCATCAATAACTTTGTTTTTATCTACAATGCCAGTAATAATACCAGCAATATCAATTTCACCAGTTTGATAAACACCAGGCATTTCTGCTGTTTCTCCGCCAATTAAGGAAACATCATTTTCTTGGCAGGCCCGACACATACTATTGATAATTGTTTCAATTATATTTGCATCTAATTTAGCGCTGGCCACGTAGTCTAATAAAACAAGAGGCTTAGCTCCGACAACAATAATATCATTGGCGGTAGCGCTTAACAGATCATAGCCTAAATATTGATAATTACCTGCAAGTTTAGCAATAATGGGCTTAGTGCCTAAGCCATCGATACTTTGTACTAAGACAGGATGTTCATATTGATTGACTAATGTTTTTAAGTCATAAAGTCCAGCAAAGCCACCTAAATCGGTTAACACGTTGCTACTAAAAGTTTGTTTTACTCTACGCTTAATACGATTGACAATTTCATTACCAGTGTCAATATCTACACCCGCAGCCTTATAATCTATCATAGTAACCTCTCGCGTAAGCCTTGTTGCCAAGCTGGTTTGGCTTGAGCTAAGGGTAAAATAATTTGCTTGTTAAAATTTAGATTTTTTTGGGAAGTTGTACAGCCTATTATAAAAGATTTTAGACCATATTGATTAAAAATAGCTTGCACAAGGGACAAATTCTCGAAAGCAATTTCTAGTACAAATCCACCTGTTTCAGAAAACAACAGTTTTTCTAAACTTAACGTGCCTGGAATAGTTACTTCAAAACCAATTTCCTGGTTAAAAGTCATTTCAGCTAAACAAACAGCAATTCCACCTTGTTTTATAGTATGGGCTGAAAGAATTAAACTCTTATCAATTGCATCGGTGAGCGCATAAATTTGTTTAGCAACTTCCTCACAATTAGGTTGAGGAAGATTTTTACCAAGTTCATGAAAAAGAGAATAGTAAATACTGGCGCCGCATTCATCTTTACGCTCGCCTATCATCAAAATTATAGAATCAGTTTGTTTGAATGAATAATTGATTGCCTGATTAATGTTTTTTAACTTTCCTAGGCAACTAATAATCGGACTAGCTGGAATAGCTTGATTAGCTGTTTCATTATATAAGGATACATTACCGGCAATGACTGGGGTAGCAAAATTGGGATGCTCTTTTAAAGGAATAGCTTCTAAGGCAGCTTTAATACCTAAAATAGCTTGTATGATCTCATACATTTGCTCCGGTTTTTCTGGGTTACCAAAACACAAGCAGTCGGTAATAGTTTCAGGGGTGGCGCCAACGCATGCAACTTGGCGCATGCAGGTAACAACCGCATTGACTGCACACCAGTAAGCATCAATTTTGCCATAGCGAGGATTAGCGCCAACACTTAAAGCAATGCCAGTTTCGCGAATTTCGGCAGGAAAATCTTCACTATTAAAGGGTTGCAAAACGCCTGTCTCTGCTAAACCTCTTTCTAAATAAGTTCGACCTTGAACTTGTTTATCATATTTTTCAAAAACAGCTTGCTGAGAGGCAATATTTTCATGAGCCAGTAATTTTAATAAAGTGTCTGTTAAGTTGTGGGAGGGTAGTATAGGTTCTTTAGTTGTAGTTACTTTCGCTTGATAAGGCCTATTATAAATAAGACCACGAGTAACATCAGAGGCTTTCGCATTAACTAGCTGTTGATTTTGAAAGTTAACAATAAATTGGCCTTCTTTGCGAATTTTACCAATAATTCTGGCTTGAGCTCCTTGAGAAACTTTGGGTAAGGCATAAGTTTCATTATAATGCTTTAAGATTAATGGAGTTAAGTCTGGAGGAGCAACCCACATATATCGTTCTTGAGTTTCCGAACAAAGAATAACTGTAGGGTGAAGTTTTTCACCGGTTGTATGCACTAAAGTTAAATCTATCTCAGCTCCATAACCTGCGTTTTCAGCAAGTTCTACACTAGCGCAAGCGACTCCCCCTGCCCCTAAATCTTTAAAACCTACTTCTGAGAGGAGGTTTTTAGATTTTAATAAATCAAATAGGGCATAATTTGCAGCTAAAAGGTGCCTGCCTAAAAAAGCATTAGGTTCTTGTACTGCACCGCGATTTTGTTCTTGTTTAGAGTCGTCAAGCTCGAGTGAAGCAAAGCTTGCGCCACCAAAACCACTCTTATCAGTAGGTTTACCAACTAAAATTAAGTTATAGCCTTCAGCAGCTTGGGGAGCATAGGAGTGAATAATTTCATCTTCTCTTAAAACACCTAATGTTACTACAGTAACTAAGCAATTTTGTTGATAAGCTTCATCGTAATAAACATCACCAGCGAGATTAGGAATACCTAATGGATTACCATAACCAGCAATACCTGCTACAACGCCTTGATGTATCCAATGAGTATGATTATTTTCAATGCTACCAAATCGTAAACTATCAGCGAGTGCGATGACTTTTCCTCCCATGCAGCAAACATCACGTACATTGCCGCCAACGCCGGTTGCTGCACCTTCATAAGGTACTATTTGGGATGGGTGGTTGTGAGATTCATGACTGATGACTATGCCATAACGATGGCCTTGATTATCTTTCGCTACACAGACAATGCCAGCGTCTTCTTTAGGCCCTAAAATGACATTCGGTGCATCTGTTGGAAATTGCTTTAAATAAGGTCGTGTTGATTTATAAGAGCAGTGTTCAGAACCTTGAATTGACCATAAAATACATTCGGTTAAAGTAGGAGACCTATTAAGTAATTTTTGAACAGTTAAAATTTCATCAACAGTGAGAGCAATATTGTTTTGTTGCAGAATTAATCGGATCTGCTCTGGAGTTAGGCTATTAAAATCAAAGCGTTGCTCTGTAAATGCCATGTTGGTTCCAAGTGCGTTGTTGAGGCACACCTTACCGTATTTACCTAAAGTGTGTAAAGGAGTTTTTTTAAGTTTCTTTATCTCTTATTTAGAGAATTTTTACTAACACCTGTTTGTTTTTATTGAATAAAATTAATTCTAGACGGTATGGCAAAAGTGCACATCATTTGATCTAACAATAATTATCATGATTTAAGCTAAACAGTATGCCTAATTATTTGCAAAATACCTATTGCTGGGACTTCTATTAACATTGCTGATTTGCTTCAACAAGATCCAGATAGTGTTGATTATAAAACCGAGCCGGTAACAATCCGGTAAACATAAATTTAACAACTTCCCAAGAGGTTAATAGTAGAGCTCAAACCATTACGACTAATGAAATTCCTTTAAGTCTAAAACAATTCTTTGATTATTTACAAGATAGTCTTGCTGAATTAAAAACAGAGTATTCTCTTTTTGTAGCCAGTGATGATGAATTAGCACAAGTGATTCACTATTTAGCTTTGCAAACTCGAGTAGCTTTTAACACTGATTTTGACGAAGTAAGGTTTTGGAACGGGAGTGCTACGAGAGAGCTTGAAGTAAGAAGGGATAAAAAAGATCGACTTAAGACTTTTTAAAGTCTGAGAATGCATTTAATTAATAATACTCGAGAAGTTTTGTTCGTAGTTTCCACTACTACAGTTGTATTCCCATTAAATATAGTAGTCCATAAAATTGACCTATATAATCTTTTTGCTGATTGAATTTAATAAATTAGGTGATCTTGATTTCAATTATAGTAAATTGTATCTCTTAAGAGAATAAATATTGGCCAGTCTTAAAAAATAGATTACACTCTATACAAATAGCAGAGTAAAGTACTCATGAAGGATAGATTATTAGTTGTTCAATATAATCCAGATTGGCCTAAGCAATTTGTTAAAGAGAAAATAAAGCTATTACCTGCTTTAGGTAAAAGCGTACAAGCTATTGAACATATTGGGAGTACGGCAATTATAGGGCTTGCGGCTAAACCAACTATTGATATTTTAATTGGTGTCGAAAGTCTTAATGAAATGAACTTACAGTCCATTCAAGCTTTAGCTGCTTTACAATATGATTATTTACCAAAATTAGAAAATCAGCTGCCTGAGAGACGATTTTTTCAAAAATTAAATCAAGCTGGTGATCATTTAATTCATCTGCATATTACAGAATTTAAAAAACCATTCTGGCAGCGACATACTCTTTTTAGAAATTATTTAATTGCGCATCCAGACCGAGCTAAGTTGTATGCGGATTTAAAAATTAAGCTTGCAAGCCAATTTAAAGAAGATAGACAAGCTTATACTAGGGCTAAATTTGAGTTTTGTGAAACTATTAATCAAGAAGCGATTGTTTGGAGTAAAAATAACAATTTAGAATATTAGTAGTTTTCGTTAATATTGTTAAGTTTGTGCATTAAATATTTTTGATAAAGAAATTTATTATGAATGATAACCCAGTACTCAAACCGCCTTTACGTATTTACTTTGCGACGCTACTGGGTGTTTTTTTACAATATTTTGACTATGCTTTATATGGTTTTTCAACCCCCTATATTACTCGTACTTTTTTCCCTGCTAAAAATTTTAGTGCCGAATTAATTTTAACCTGGGGAATTTTTGCCATTAGTTTTCTAATGCGTCCTTTAGGTGCTATGTTGTTTGGGGAGTTGGCGGATAAATTTGGTCGTCGAAAAGTACTGCCCTATACAATTCTTTTGATGAGCGTTGCAACCATTGCTATTGGGTTACTACCAACCTTTAATCAAAGTGGCCCTTCAGCCTCTATTTTTTTAATTTTGTGTCTTGCCTTACAAGGGTTAGCAGTTAGTACAGAATATACAGGTTGTGGAACCTATTTGTTGGAATTTAATCAAACTCGGCGTGGTTTACTTTCAGGTATCATTACTGGTGCAAGCGGAATTGGAATTTGTATAGCTTCGTTAATGATTATGTTATTTAATTCTCAGCAATTTTATTACTTAGGTGGCATTAATTGGCGTTGGTTATTTGTAATAGGTGGTATTGTCACCGGCTTTTTGGGTGTGTATTTACGCCATGGTTTAATGGAATCACCAGCATTTTTAGAAGTTAAGCGGCAGCACAAAATCGTACGTTCTTCACTTTGGTATTTAGTAACTCGCTCGCCAAAGGCTTTAATTAAAAGTATTTTGATTTCTGCCTATACGGGTATAGCCATCATTGTCATTGAAGTATATTTACCTTCTTATTTTCAAACACATTTTGGTATTGCGAAAGAAAGAGCGTTTCAGTTAGCAAGCTTTCTTGCTTTCATGGAAGCTATTTTCGCAGTCTTTTGGGGTGCATTTTCAGATTATATAGGTTATACCAAGACCCTTATTATTGCGGGTCTTTTAATGCTAGTGGGCGCTTTTCCATTGTTACTTTTATTCTCTAAGCCTTTACCTTGGCTTTGGTATTTTGCTGCTAGTATTTTAGCAATTATTGTTGCTGCCGCAGATGGACCGTTAATGGCATTTTTAACGGAGGTTTTTCCAACCGAAGTTCGTTATACCGGAGTTTCATTAAGCTATAATCTGGGTGCAGCAGTGATAGGAGGATTAAGTCCGGGTATTTTAGCTTTTTTACAAGCACATTTGGCTATTGTTGATTTAGTATCTTGGTATTTAATATTAGGTGCCACGGTTATGTTAAGCATCGTAGCCGGTGCTTTTATTGTACTCTTTAAAGAAAGAGAAAAATTAAAAATTGAAAATGCCTTACACAAGCAATACTTACAAGAACAAAATAAGTTTTCTCGTGCGGTGACCCAGGTCGCTCATGATATTCGTTCACCGGTTTCAGCCATCATGATGTTAGCTAAAGAATGTAACGAGATTCCAGAAAATCAACGTAACTCATTACGAGAGGCTGCTAATCGCATACAGGATATTGCTAATTATTTGTTAAATCGTTATGGCAATAAATCTGCCTGGGATTATGAGAAAGTAACCGTTTTTTTGGCTTCAACGGCAGTTTTATCCGTGTTGTCTGAAAAACGGGTTGAACACAGAGATAAAAAAATTGATTTTTGTTATGAGTTTATTGACAAGGCCTGCTTTTCTTTTATTAAAGCTAATATAGTTGAATTTAAGCGTATGCTTTCTAATTTAATTAATAATGCAGTCGACGCAATTAGTGAAAGCGGTAAAATTACTATTGTTTTAGAGAGAGCGCATGATGAATTGTTAATTACTATTAGTGATACAGGTCGAGGTATGCCAGCTCAGCAAATTAAACAAATTCTTAATGATGAAACATTGATTAGCAGTAAAATTTCTGGTTATGGTTTTGGTTTGTCACATGCTAAAGAAACTTTAAGAAAATTTGGTGCAGAATTAAAATTGCATTCAGAGCTTGATCATGGTACGCAGTTGTGTTTAGTTTTTAATCTAGCGCTTTCTCCAGTTTGGATTGCTCATGAGATAAAAGTTTATGTCAATGATTGTGTGGTTGTGTTGGATGATGATCAATCAATTCACGGCGCTTGGGATAAAGTTTTTTCTAACTTGATTTTGCAGCAAACTGATATAAAGATTGTCCATTTTACTCAAGGAAATGAATGTGTTAATTTCATCCAATCTTTTGCTCACAAAAATAGACTGCTACTTTTAGCGGATTATGAATTGATTAAACAAGGGATGAACGGTTTAGATGTCATTGAAATTTCAGACATCAATCGCTCATTATTAGTCACTAGTCATTATGAAAACCAGGATATTATTAAACGTGCTATACTTTTAAATACTAAAATCTTACCTAAAATTTTGGCTTCAAATGTACAATTAAAATTATTAGAGCAAGTCAATGATCTTAAGCAACCAGCCAAAATAGTAAATTTGGTATTGCTTGAAGACAATAAAGAATTTTCTGAAGTTTTATCTTATTTATATCAAGCCAAGAACAAGAAAATAGTTGTTTATTATACTCCTTATGAATTATTAGAAAATCTGCATACCTATCCTAAAGAAACTAAAATTTGTATTGATTATAGTCTAGACTGTCCTATTACAGGAATAGACTTAGCAGCGATGCTATATAAAAAAGGCTATCAACAGTTATATTTAGCAACGGGATTTCAGATCAATCAAGTAGATTTACCACACTACCTTACTTTACTAAAAGAAAAGATAGAGTTAATTAATCTTTAAGCAATTGCTTAGTTTGCTAAATAAGTTTTGTATAAGCATTCCAAGCTAGTTGTCGATAGAGTTTTGCAGTTGCAAGTGAGTCGGTAGCTTCATAAATACCACGACCAACAATAATGATATCAGTGCCTTGATTGACAATGACGTGTTCCGGCGTTAAATAATTTTGTCCAAGTTGATCTTGGTTAGTAGCCAAATTAACTCCCGGTGTTAGGTGAAGAAACCGAGGATCTTCCGTTAATTTCTTTTGGCAAATAAACCCAATGACAAATTCAGCGTGTTTTAAGGCCATGGCAACGCTGGCTGCAGTATAACGCTGATCAAAAAGATTGCCAGCAGAGCTCATTTGTGCAATTAATAATAAGCCACGTTCTTGCTGCATGCCAATTTTTTTTAAGCCGGTAATGATACCTTCGCCAGGTAATAGATGAGCATTGATAAGGTGTGCCCAATCAGCTATGTGATAAATACCATCTTGATATTGATGTAAGACAGTATTGCCGATGTCAGCAAATTTACGATCTTCAAATAGTAAGAATTGATGTTTTGTAGCTAGAGTTTGTAAAATGGTAATTAAACCAGGATGAAAGTCACTAATGATATCAATATGCGTTTTAAGTAAGCAAATTTCAGGTCCTAAGGTTTCTGCTAAGTGGATCAATTCTTTTGCGCTTGTTACATCAGCTGAGAGAGCTAGATTGGTTTTTTTTTGAGCTATAAGTGTAAATAACTTTTTAGCAGTTGAGTTGGTACAAAGATCAGCACGCTGTTGAAAAGATAATTTTTTCATGATGGCTGCTTAAGTTCTGAAAGCTTTAGCACAGTGTGCAGGCGATAGCCGTGTTGTTCAATATTTTCTTTTCCACCTTCTTCGCGATCAATGCAAACCACAACATCTGTCACATTAAGGCCTTCGTTTTCTAAGAGTTCAGCTGTTTCAAAAACACTCATCCCGGTAGTAATAACATCTTCAATAATAATACAATTTTGATCGGGCTTAAAAATCCCTTCTAATAACTTTTTGGTGCCATAATCCTTGGCTTCTTTACGACGAATAAGCATGGGAATATTGTGTTGTGTAGAGACAACGGTGGCAATTGGTAGTGCTGTATAAGGCACACCACAAATTAATTCAGGTTTTAGGTTTGCAATTTTTTGCCAAACTAAGTTGGAGAGATTAACTAAAACAGCAGGATAAGCAATGAGCTGACGTAAATCAATATAAATGGAAGATTTTTTACCACTCTTTAAAGTAAAGTCACCGTATTTAATAATATTGGCGTGTTGCAATTCTTTGATGATGTTCATAGGAATACCTTTGTTCAGGAGATAAAAATAATAAAATAAGAATTACTTGATAGCAAGCTGCTTACCATAAATTATAGTAAAATAATGCGAAGCTTAAATGTATTGATTTAGATTTTATAACCTACGAGTAGAGTCGGCCAGAGCTGGTGGTGGTAAAGCAGCTAATTCGATAGTTGCAGCATCTAGTGGCTGCGGGAAAAATCGACAAGCTTCCAATGCAGGGGGTTCTTTTTTCATTATTTGATCTCCTTTATAACAAATAATATTCATCGTTGCAGCAAGATTAGCAAAAGCGCCTAGTGTTCCTGTTCTATAATTGGGTGGTAATTCCCCTCTTTGTGTATGAATGATGATATAATAAACTGAACGAGTATTTAATAGAGCTTCTTCTAGAAATAAAGTTTTTTCACAAAGTGGTAAGTTATTCACTGCAATAAAAAGTATATCTTTAGCGTGCGCACGTAAGATTTTATTTGTTAAATAAGCTTCAGGAGGAATAAGATGAAGTTTTACTAAATTATAAAAAACAGCTGCATAAATTTGCGCGCTTGCAGAGGGGGTGTCATCGGCTGTTTTTTCACAGGACTGGATAATTAAAAAATCAATGGCGGGCCAATCAGCGTCAGGAGGACATAATAAGCTTTCAATAGTAGGTCTTGAGGAACTATCAAATTGTAATAATAAAAATAATAAATTTAAGTAAGCTTGAAAAGCGGTTTTGAAACCAGATTTAATCAGGCAAACCGCAATATAGTTATCCTGTAATAAACCCAAAAGTTGTTGTGTCAGAGAAGGTAAAGCTTCTGAAGCACTTCTTAAGCGTTTTGTACCGGCTATGACTGCCCCACCGCCACCGCTTACTGCTTCTTCATCAGGTATAGCCGCTTCAGCTGCGCTGTGGGTTCGCAATTTGGGAGAGGAGTTTTTTAACAAGCTAATAAGAAGCTCCAAAAAATCGCTAGCAAGCTGATCATCATAACAAACTAAGTTTTTTGCAACCGTTGAACGATCGACCTGCGGACTACTTAAAGGGACTATTACTTCAGCTGCTGAAATGATTTTCGTTCTGAAAAGCTCATTAAGAAGATTAGAAAAAAATTGAGCTCTGGCAAGCTGAATTGTTGCATCGCAATGTCTGCTTGGACGGGTTAAAACATGGCTAATGGTAAGTACAGGATTTCTACTGGAAACAGGTTTAGATAATAATTCAAAAATCTGTCTTTTATAATTATCAGGATAAATGCGTTTAATTAACCTAAAAATTTTAATGATAATGTCTTGTGAAAAATAAATCCTAAACATTTTAACAAGAGAAAAGTTTTCATCTTCTGATTCAGTTAATAATTTTAACGTTTCAGGATCTCTAATAGTTAATAGAAAATCTAAGTAACTAGTAATTAGATCAGTATTGCTGTTAACAACAATTTTATTTAAACAAGTAATAACAGTAATATGGCTAACAGTACCTTTATTGCTAAGTCGTTTAAGCAACAATTCTTTTATTAATGTTTCAGATTCTTCAAAGTCGTTACAGGCAGTTAAATGTTCAAAATATTCTCGGATAAGTAACAGCGAAAGTTTATCTTGGTATTTTTGATAGCGATTAATTAGGACACACTCGAAACTAACAAGCTTGTCAGAAGAGCGAGGGAGAAACAATGAGTATCTTATAGTAGTTGGTAACTCTCTTAAGGTTAAAAACAAATTAGCAATAACACTAGCATTGTGGCAGTGTAGGCCTAGGCAGAATAAATACTTTTTCAGTGCATTGATCTCTACTGGGGTAGACGAACGTTTAACCTGATTGATAAAAAAACGTGTGCATAAAATCAAAGCATCTCTTGCTTTTTGCTTTAAATCTGGCTCTTTGGCTACACCTTGGAAAATTAATGCTTCTATTAGAGTAGATTGTATGCTAATGCTTTCATCGATAATTTGTAGCGCCAATTTTAAACGAGTTTGTAGGATTATACGTTTATCTTCGTCAGTAAATTCGCGGGTAGCTAAAAGTTCAGGTATAACAGTGGTTAATTTATCGCCCTGGGTTGGATTTATTAACTCACTGAGGCTAGTAATTCCCTTCAGGGTTAACCAGCTAGGTGCTTTTTCTATTAATTCTGCGGATATAGGCATAATTTTTATTCTTACACTGATAATAATTTCAATTTACCCAATTCTAAGCAAAAAATAAACAATTTTTTTGAGAAAAACCAATTTGCAAAAAGTACTTTTATTTCTTAATTTTAAAAGAAATAAAAAGGAAACCAAATTTATTTATAAGTTATTGATTAAGCTAGTTATTTATTAGATGTTAAAAAGTATCTAAGGACAGCATTTCTTTTGCATGCGCGAGGGTTTGTTCGGTTATCTTTAATCCCCCAGTCATGCGCGCTATTTCTTCAATTCTAGCCTGGGGTGTTAAAAGTTGTAAGGAAGAGTAAGTAAGATCTTGTTTAGTAATCTTTTTTACTTGTAAATGGTGATGACCTTTGGCAGCTACTTGTGCCAAATGAGTGATACAAAGAACTTGAGCGTTTTGGGCTAACTTACGGAGCAGAAGACCGACTGTTTCTGCAGTGGCACCGCCTATGCCCACATCGACCTCATCAAAAACTAGCGTTGGAGTATTGCTTTGCTGGGTGGCAATAACTTGAATTGCTAAACTTATACGCGAAAGTTCACCACCTGAGGCTACTTTGTTAAGTGGTTGTAAGCTTTGTCCAGGATTTGCAGTTACCATGAAAGTTATTTTTTCTAAACCGTTTAGATGCAAAGTGCTAGGATCTTTAGTAGTTAGCTCTACCATAAATTTACCGCCCGGCATGCCTAAATTTTGCATGGAAGCCGTAATTAATTTACTGAGCTTTGTGGCAGCTTTTTGTCTGGCTTGCGTTAGTTGTTGAGCTTGTTGTAAATATTCTGTTCTAAGTTCATCGAGCGCTCGTTGTAAAGCCAATAAGTGTTCATCGTGATGTTCTAATTGATGATATTCGCGTGTTAATTGTTCATGAAAGTTGGGTAATGCCTCAATATTAATTCGGTGCTTTCTGGCAAGCTCATAAGCTTTGCCTAAGCGCAATTCAACTTGTTGTAATCTTTCTGGATCGAGGTCTAAGGTGTTTAAATAATGCTGTAGTTCATTGCTTGCTTCCTCACTGTTAATCAGTGAATTGTTAAGCAGCTCAATAGTATTATGAAGTTGTGGACAAACAGCTTGAATGGCAGTCAATTGTTGTAGGGTAGTGGTTAGCTGTGAAACAATAGCAGTTTCACTATCAGCTAAATAAGCTAGGGCTTGTTGACAGTGAGTAATGATTGTTTCGCCATGCGCTAGTTTTTTCTGTTCTTGTTCCAATTTAACTAATTCGGTTTGAGTAAGATTTAAATCATTTAATTCTTTTAGTTGAAAAGATAAATATTCAGCTTTTTTTTTGGCTTGTAAAGTTTCTGCTTTAAGTGCGTCATAGGCCTGTTGTTTACTATGCCACAAATGATAAGTGGTATTTAAAGCAGCAACGTTTTGTTCTTGTTCTGCAAAGTGGTCAAGTAAAGTTATTTGTTTCTCTACTTTCATTAGGGTTTGAAATTCATGTTGACCGTGAATATTAATTAATAATTCAGCCAATTCACGCAAGGGCGCTAAAGTCATTGGTACATCATTAATAAAGCTTCTTGAGCGACCATCACTATATAAAGTGCGTCGAATCAAACATTCTTCCGCAGCCAACTCATGTTCAATTAACCAACGCTTAGCAACAGGAATGTTGCTAATATTAAAGTCTAGACTAATATCAGCCCGTTCAGCGCCAGTTCTTACCAGTTCGCCATTAACTCTCTGACCTAAGGCTAACTCAATAGCATCAATAACAATAGATTTACCCGCGCCTGTTTCGCCGGTTAGTACGGTCATGCCGTTCTTTAAATCAAGTTCTAAGTCATCAATAATGGTGAAATTTTTAATATGAATATGCTGTAACATTGTTAAAGCTTCTGCTATTAAAAGTTTTATTATAAAGCTTTTTTTTAAGAGTGCTACTTGAGTTTTATTTTGCCGAAAAGAATCTCTTTAAACATGATCCAGTCGCCTAGGAAGCTATAAAGCGGGTATTTAAAGGTGGCGGGTTTGTTTTTTTCAAACAGAAAATGGCCTAACCAGGCAAAGCCGTAGCCAAAAATAGGAAGCAAAATAAGCGCTAGCCAATGTTGGCTGATTAAAATATAAATGCAAGTAACAAGCACTAAGCAGGAGCCGATAAAATGCAGTAATCGGCAGGTAGGGTGACTATGCTCGGATAAATAGAAGGCATAAAATTCAGTAAAGTTCTTAAATGATTTGTTCAAGGATTACTCGCTTTCACCAGAGGTTAATTTTTTCCCCCACTGTAGTTTACTACGTACATTAGCAAAATAATCATAATCAAGCGGGTGTAGTAAAGTTAAAGTTTGAGGTTTTTTTTGAATGATTACTTGGTCATTGGGTTGCAAGGAACAATGAACTTGGCCATCAATACTTAATTTAGCAGGCACATCAGTTTTTTCACCTATGATAATAGTAATTTTACTATCACCTGGTAATACAATAGGTCTACTAGTTAAGGTATGAGAAAACATGGGTACAACAACTATTGCGTTTAATGCAGGATGAACAATAGGTCCTCCGCCTGATAAAGCATAGGCAGTAGAACCAGTGGGCGTGGCAATAATAATGCCATCAGCCCGTTCACTACACATAAAACAGTCGTCAATATAAACCTCATATTCCATCATATGAGCACTATCTTTTGAAGCAATAACAATATCATTTAATGCTGAGCAAGAAGATTTGTGATTTAAGTGTGCTGCAAGTAAAAATCGCTGCTCAGGATTATAGTGCCCAGCTAAGATAGCTGCAATTTTAGTTTCAATTTCTGAAGGTTTGATATCAGTTAGAAAACCTAATCTGCCGCGATTGATCCCAACAATAGGAGTCTTATAATTAACAGCCAAACGGGCGGTATGAAGTAAGCTACCATCGCCCCCTACTACGATAATAAGATCAGTGATTTCTCCTAATTTTTCTTTATTCACGACACGAAGTGTAGCGGTTTCAAGTAGCTTAGCTGTTTCATTATCAATATAAATACTAATGGACTGAGTTTTTAAATAATTAATTAAATTTTTACAGGTTTCTGCGGTATGGGGGTCTTGTAATTTACCGATCAAACCAACATTTTTAAATTGAGTAGTCATGCTAAATAAGCCTTTTTCAATAAACGTATACTATAAATTATGAGCATATTTAAAGAAAATAGTCAAAATAGCTTGATCTTGAGGTTGTTTAACATATTTAAGTTGAAAATTTCCTTCAAAGCCCTTATGTATTAAGCCAAGTACTTGAAGATCGAGGTAAAGATGAGCAAAGATAAAGCAAAAAATCCCTGGGAAAAGCGTGAAGCAAATCACCATACTGACCCTGTTTCTAAAGCTGGAGAGTCTTTACACCAAGGTGATGAGTTAATGGAAGAAGCTTTAGAGCAAGAAATTGAAGATTTGGCTGGTGCAGAAAAAGCCTCTAAAAATGAACAGGTTGTGCAACAAAAGCTAGCTGAGGCTCAGGATCAACTCATCCGTGCTCATGCCGAAATAGAAAATGTAAGACGACGAGCTGAACACGATGTTGCTCGTGCTCACAAATTTGGGGTAGAAAGACTGGTTCAAGAGTTGGTTCCTATATTAGATAGTCTTGAGCAGGCTTTGCAAAATAAGTCGGATAATAATGCGGTAATCGAAGGGGTGGAATTAACTTATAAACTCTTTTTAGACGTATTGACTAAATTTAATGTCAAACAGCTAAACCCACTTAAAGAAAAGTTTAATCCACAACTTCATGAAGCTATCAGTATGCAGGAAGATAAAGCCGTTGAGCCTAACACGGTTTTAGCGGTTGTGCAAAAAGGATACACCTTGAATGAACGTCTTATTCGACCAGCCAGGGTAGTGGTATCACGATGAATTTTTTAGTTTTAGTATTGAAAAGTAATGGGAGCTACCCCATATATCAGTTTAATAAAGGTTAACAATTTGGAGAATCATAATGGGTAAAATTATAGGTATCGACTTAGGAACGACCAACTCTTGCGTTGCTATTATGGAAGGTAAAAATCCAAAAGTGATTGAAAATGCTGAAGGTAGACGTACTACCCCCTCGGTAGTTGCGTTTACTGATGAAAAAGAGGTGTTGGTTGGCGATGCTGCAAAACGTCAAGCCGTGACGAATCCCAAAAATACACTTTATGCAATCAAACGTTTAATTGGCCGACAATTTACCGATAATATTGTGCAAAAAGATATTGATATGGTGCCTTATAAAATTGTTAAAGCTGATAATGGTGATGCTTGGGTAGAAGTTAAAGGCGAAAAGATGGCGCCCCCACAAGTTTCTGCTGAAGTATTAAAGAAAATGAAAAAAACAGCTGAGGCTTATTTAGGTGAAGAAGTCACGGAAGCAGTGATTACTGTCCCAGCTTATTTTAATGATTCACAACGCCAAGCGACTAAAGACGCTGGTCGTATTGCTGGACTTGAAGTAAAACGAATTATTAATGAACCTACTGCTGCAGCTTTAGCTTATGGGCTCGATAAAAAGAAAGGCGATCATACTATCGCAGTTTATGACTTAGGGGGTGGTACTTTTGATATTTCTATTATTGAAATTGCTGAAGTAGAGGGTGAGCATCAATTCGAGGTGCTAGCAACTAATGGGGATACTTTTTTAGGGGGTGAAGATTTTGATGCCCGCTTAATCGATTATTTAATTGAAGAATTTAAAAAAGACTCGGGTGTTAATCTGCGTAATGACCCGCTCGCTTTACAACGCTTAAAAGAAGCAGCTGAAAAAGCTAAAATTGAATTATCTTCAGCCCAACAAACTGATGTTAACCTGCCTTATATTACAGCTGATGCAAGTGGTCCTAAGCATCTTAATATTAAAGTGACACGTGCTAAACTTGAGGCGCTAGTGGAAGACTTAATTATTAAAACTATTGAGCCTTGCAAAATTGCATTAAAAGATGCTGATTTGAGTATATCAGAAGTTAGTGAAGTTATTTTGGTGGGCGGTCAAACCCGTATGCCAAAAGTGCAAGACGCGGTTAAAGATTTTTTTGGTAAAGAACCTAGACGGGATGTGAATCCAGATGAAGCTGTAGCAGTAGGTGCTGCAATTCAAGGCGCTGTCTTGTCTGGTGATGTTAAAGACGTATTGTTACTAGACGTTACACCTCTTTCTTTAGGAATTGAAACCTTGGGTGGTGTAATGACTAAACTAATTGATAAAAATACCACAATTCCTACTAAGGCCAATCAAGTTTTTTCAACAGCCGATGATAATCAAACTGCTGTAACAATTCATGTTTTACAGGGTGAGCGTAAAATGGCGAATCAAAATAAATCACTAGGTCGTTTTGATTTAGCAAATATTCCATCCGCGCCTCGTGGTATGCCACAAATTGAAGTGACTTTTGACATTGATGCTAATGGTATTTTGCATGTATCGGCAAAAGATAAAGCTACAGGCAAAGAACAGAAAATTAAAGTACAGGCTTCAAGTGGCCTTTCTGAAGCAGAAATTCAAAAAATGGTGAAAGATGCTGAAGAGCATGCAGAGGAAGATCGTAAATTTGATGAACTGGTTTCTACAAGAAATCAAGCAGATGCTTTAATCCACGCCACTGAAAAAACTTTAAAAGACGAAGGTAGTAAAGTTAGTGGTGATGAAAAATCAGCAATTGAAGCTGCAATCAAAAACTTAAAAGAAGCAATGAAAACTAATGATAAAGACACCATTGAAGCGAAAACAAAAGCTTTATCTGAAGCATCAGCTAAAATGGCTGAACGTATGTATGCTCAAGGTGCTGCGGGTGGTAGTGATGCACAGGCTGAGCAACACAACAAAGCTGGCGGTGACAAAGGTGATGATGTAGTTGATGCTGAGTTTGAAGAAGTAAAAGATGACGATAAGAAAGATAAATAATTATTATTAATTGTAATTAATATGATAAAGGCGCAGTATTTGCGCCTTTATGCATAAGCGAGCCAGAACATGTCAAAACGCGATTATTATGAAATATTAGAAGTAACTAAAACAGCTAGTGAACAAGAAATTAAAAAATCTTTTCGTCGTTTAGCGATGAAGTATCATCCGGACCGTAATCCGGAGGACAAAAGTGCAGAAGAACATTTTAAAGAAGTGAAAGAAGCTTATGATATTCTTTCCGATAAGCAAAAACGAAGTGCTTATGATCAATTTGGACATGCTGGAGTGAATCCAGGCGCTGGAGGAGGTTTTAGTGGTGGGTTTAACTTTGGCGATATTTTTGATGACATTTTTGGTGATGTATTTAGTGGTGGACGTAGGCGGCAAAATTATGCGCAAGCAGGGGCTGATTTGCGCTATGATATTTCCATTACTTTAGAAGAAGCTATTCGTGGAAAAACCACTAAAATTACTATCCCTAAACTTGCAGAATGTGAAGAATGTAAGGGAAGTGGTGCTAAAAAAGGCAGCCAACCTAGCGTTTGTCCAAGTTGCGAAGGAGCAGGACAAATTCATCTCCAGCAAGGATTTTTTACGGTTCAGCAAACGTGCCCTACTTGTCGGGGAGTGGGTAAAGTTATTAAAGATCCTTGCTCTTATTGTCATGGACAGGGACGTAAACAAGTTCAAAAAACTTTATCACTTAAAATTCCTTCAGGCATTGATACAGGAGATCGTATTCGTTTAGCGGGAGAAGGTGAAGCAGGTCTGCATGGAGGACCTGCAGGTGATCTGTATGTACAAATCAATGTGAAAAAGCACGATGTTTTTAAACGTGAAGGGAGTAATTTACACTGTGATGTACCTATTACGTTTGCGATGGCGACCTTGGGAGGTGAATTTGATGTGCCTACCTTGGAAGGTCGAGTAAAGTTAAAAATTCCACCTGAAACTCAAACTGGTATGCTGTTTCGGTTAAGAGGTAAAGGTGTAAAATCAGTTCGGGATCGAGCACCGGGAGATTTAATTTGTCGAGTTGTAATAGAAACTCCGGTAAACTTAAATAAGAAGCAAAAAGAGTTATTACAGCAGTTTCATGACTCATTGCAAGAAGACAAAACAAAGCATAGTCCGCGTTCTAGCTCCTGGTTGGATGTGGTAAAGAAATTTTTTGAAGATATGACCTCATAAGGAGGACCTCAGATGGAAAGAGAACCCATGACTATTTTAGGCAAACAACGTTTAGAAGACGAATTAAAAAATTTAAAATCAGTTGAACGGCCGCGGATTATTAGCGCTATTGCTGAAGCAAGAGCACACGGTGATTTAAAAGAAAATGCAGAATATCATGCCGCAAAAGAACAACAAGGATTTACGGAAGGGAGGATCGCAGAAATTGAAAGCAAGTTGGCTCGTGCGCAAGTTATTGACGTCACTAAAATGGTCAATGAAGGAAAAGTAATTTTTGGATCAACAGTAGATCTATTAAACATTGATAATGAAGAAACAATTATCTATAAAATAGTTGGTGATGATGAAGCTGATTTAGGGCAAGGGAAAATTTCTTATAAAGCCCCGATTGCGCGAGCACTCATTGGTAAGCACGTAGATGATACAGTAGAATTTAAAGCACCTAACGGCTTACAGCGCTACGAAATTGTTGAAGTACGTTACGAGTAAAAGCCAAATTAAGATTTTTTGCGATAAATAGACGCTACATGACCAATTGCTAAAATTAATTCAGCTTGCATTTTTTTACAGATTGCTGAAATCACTTGGGTTTTCTCTGCACGATCTTCTATATTAAAGCGAATTTTTACAAGTTCATGAGCTGAGAGAGCGCTATCAATTTCATGGTAGATATTTTCAGTTAAGCCTTTACTGCTGATAACTACCACGGGCTTAATTTTTTGGGCTTTATTTAACAGTTGTTGTTTTTGTTGTTTTGAAGTAAACATTATTTTAATTCCAGATGATAAAATAATGAGTATAGGGGAAATTTATTCAGATGGCTAGATCAAAAAGCAGTAGACAATGGCTAAGCAGACATTTTGAAGATGATTATGTTAAAAAAGCACAAGCAGAAGGTTGGCGCTCACGTGCAGTATTTAAACTTTTGGAAATTCAAGAAAAAGATCAACTGATTAAACCAGGTATGCAGATTGTTGATTTAGGCGCTGCACCAGGCGGGTGGTCACAGGTTGCTGCTAAGTTACTGAAAGGTAATGGTAAAGTTTATGCTTTAGATATTCTGCCCATGGCGTCTATCGAAAATGTAATTTTTCTGCAAGGTGATTTTAGAGAAGAGATTATTTTAACTGAATTATTAACTCAATTAGAAGATCGGAAACTTGATTTAGTAATGTCTGATATGGCACCTAATTTAAGTGGTCAAAAATACATAGATCAACCTAGATCTATGTATTTGGCTGAATTGGCTTTAGAATTTGCCGAACGTACATTAAAACCAGAAGGAACATTTTTAATTAAAGTTTTTCAAGGTTATGAGTTTGAAGCTTATTTAAGAAACTTACGACAAGTATTTGAAAAAGTAGTGATTCGAAAACCTAAGGCTTCGCGATCTAGTTCCAAAGAAGTTTATCTTCTCGCAAAAATAAAGCGAGAGGTAAAATGATTATTTTTCTAAGGAGTAATAGAGCCATAATCTTGACCTGCTGCCCCAGCACGTAATAAAGGGGCGTCCATATCTTCTGCCCCAGCTGCTGCAGTGTCATCTTTTTTACTATCACCTATTGCTGCAGCATAGAATCCTGCGCTACGAGCATAAGCGGCGGAGGTATCTTCTTTTTTCTTATCGTCATCAGCAAATCGTGCTTCTTCTTTGGCTAAGCCTAAGAGAGGGGGGGTTGTCAAAATAGTATGGATTACTGTTGCAATATCAGGATTAGTTAACATTAGGCTAATGGTATCAGCTCCTTTTACCGTATCTAAATAGATTTTAGCTTGCTGAACAAAAGCATGGCATTTTAGTACATAATCAGTATAAATTTCCCCCGTCCCTTTTATACTATCAATGGTAATAGCTTCGCTTCTAATGGCGATACGTGTAGGAGCTTTTGGAAATATTCGTAAATAACTTTCTGCAACAAAGTGATAGCAATATAAAGTTACATTGTTTGGGACAAGATCAGGATAGTGACTAAAAAGTTGTAAAAATTTTTCTCCATAAGAGGTATAGTCATCAAAAAATAAAAAATCAATTTTTTGGTCAGGATGTCGCTTAGCAATCTCTTGCATTTGTAGCCAAATCGTTAAAAATTTACCGCCATCACAAAAAGTATGGCGTGCACAAGGGCCAAAACCAATTTCTCCAAATGCTTCAGTAATAATGGCTTGTAAACTTCTATAAAAATTGTAATTAATTGTTCTACTAGCTTCTTCAGCAGCATCGCTTTTGTCGCCTTCTAATCTCTTCAATTCTGCATTAGCACTTGTAAGTAATTCCAAAACTCTTGTGCGGTAGGGAGAGTCTGGTGACTGAAAAAGAAGTTTTAATGTTTGAAATTGTCGAGTATAGGTGGCTAAATAAGACCCTACAGCAATTTCCCTGCCTCCCCAGCGTTCTGGAAAGTAGTCTGCGGTTAAAATAGGTAATAAAAAGATGCTGCATTCTGCAGGTATCATTGCCTGTAAAAAGCCGACGGCTTCATGAGGGGTTTCAGTAATAGAACCGGTTTTAAAGCCACAGCTAAGCAAAGTAAGTAAATCATGCATAGCAGATTGACGTAGTGAGGCAATGGTTAGATAAAAACGGGTTTCTACATAGCTATCAGAAGGAACACAGCAACCGGTTTCTAACTCTACATGTTTAGTTAACAAAGCAGAAATATGTTCTTCAAAACTGAGTCCGCCAGGCAATTGACGTTTTCTATGTAAATGAATTGCATATAAAACACAGTTATCGAAATCAGAGCCAATAACAACTATGTTCTTGGCAGGGGATCTTGGCATATTAGTTCCTGTCTTTTTATAAAATAAGCCATATTGTACTTTATTTGGCTTAAGAAAAGCTTATAAAAATCGCTAAATTTTTAAATGCAGCCAAGTTTCTTTCATTGATCATTTGCTTAGGCTTCGGTATTATTGGTCAGTTATTATGAGTATTTTTTAAATAATTCATTGTCTTGGATCATTCATGAGGATCTTACTTTGCGTAATGATATGATAAAAAATTTATTGCTTTGGTTAATTATTGCTGTCATTTTGATTGCGGTTATTAATAATTTCGGTCCTCGTCAGCCCGCAGTGAATCAATATAGTTATTCACAATTTTTATCTGAAGTGAATCAAGGTAATATTCGTTCAGTCACCATTGATCAACAAAAGGTCACTGGATTTACTAAAACAGATCAACCCTTTAGTACTTATTTGCCGATGGAAGATCCCTCATTATTGGACGTTTTAGTTAAAAATAATGTGGTCGTAAAAGGCCAACCACCTGAAGAACGCAGCTTTTTAACTCAGCTCTTTATTTATTGGGCGCCGTTTTTATTAATTTTAGGAATTTGGATTTATATTTTACGGCAACAAATGGGAGGACGAGGGGGTGCTTTATCCTTTGGTCGTAGTCGGGCAAGATTATTAAGCGAAGGCCAGGTAAGTATTACTTTTGCCGATGTTGCAGGTTGTGATGAAGCCAAAGAAGAAGTCAGTGAAGTGGTTGAATTTTTAAAAGAGCCCAGCAAGTTTCAACGTTTAGGCGGTAAAATTCCACGAGGATTGCTGTTAGTAGGTCCGCCAGGAACTGGTAAAACATTATTAGCCAAAGCGGTGGCTGGTGAAGCTAAGGTGCCATTTTTTAGTATTTCCGGTTCAGATTTTGTAGAAATGTTTGTGGGTGTGGGTGCTTCCCGGGTTCGTGATATGTTTGAGCAAGCAAAAAAACAAGCGCCTTGTATTATCTTTATTGATGAAATCGATGCAGTAGGGCGTCATCGTGGTGCCGGATTAGGCGGTGGCCATGATGAGCGTGAGCAAACATTAAACCAATTGCTAGTCGAAATGGATGGTTTTGCTGGTAATGAAGGCGTAATTGTGATTGCGGCGACTAATAGACCTGATGTTTTAGACCCAGCCTTATTAAGACCCGGTCGATTCGATAGACAGGTTGTTGTGTCCTTGCCTGATATTCGAGGTCGAGAACAAATTCTTTCTGTGCATACTAAAAAAGTTATTGTAGATAAGGGCGTAGAATTACGAGTAATTGCTCGCGGAACACCAGGATTTTCAGGGGCGGATTTAGCTAATTTAGTCAATGAGGCTGCTTTATTTGCGGCAAAAGCTAATAAAACTACCGTTACGATGTTAGAGTTTGAAAAAGCCAAAGATAAAATTTTGATGGGTGCTGAGCGCTCTTCTATGGTTATGGATGAGGCTGAAAAAAGGCTGACCGCTTATCATGAAGCTGGTCACGCTATTGTAGGTTTATCTGTTCCTGATCATGATCCTGTTTATAAAGTTACTATTATTCCACGGGGTCGTGCTTTAGGGGTGACCATGTTTTTACCTGAGCAAGATCGTTATAGTCACAGTAAGCGTCGTTTAGAAAGTCAGCTTTGTTCTCTTTATGGAGGACGTATTGCAGAAGAAATAATTTTTGGTGCTGAATATGTTACGACGGGTGCTTCCAATGATATTAAGCGTGCAACAGAAATGGCTCGCAATATGGTGACTAAATGGGGACTTTCAGAAAAATTAGGCCCAGTCGTTTATGATGATGATGGTGAAGAAGTGTTTTTAGGGCACTCTATGGCGCAGAAGAAATTTACTGTTTCTGAAAAAGTGGCCGAAGAGATTGATGCTGAAATACGAGCTTTGATTGACAAAAACTATACTCATGCAAAACAGATTCTTAAAGAAAAAATAGATATTTTACACGCTATGGCGGATGCTTTGATGAAGTATGAAACCATTGATGAAGGACAATTAAAAGACTTGATGGCAAGACAGCTTGTGAAAGAGCCTAAAGATTGGAGTGAACCTGCCGCTAAAAAAACCGAAGCGACAACTATAGCACCAACTGATAAATCAGTGGGCCCTGTTAGTTCGCAACCTGACTCTGAAGCTAAGGTTTAATTAATGGTTGTGAAACAAGGTTACCAAAAACAGTTATTTTTTTGTACCAATCAAAGAGATAATGGTCGTAAATGTTGTAATGATGCTGGGGCAAGTGCAATGCGAGCTTATGCCAAAGAGCGGGTTGAAGCTTTGGGGCTGAGTGGTGAACATGGTGTGCGTGTTAATATTGCCGGGTGTATGGGCCGTTGCCAGCTGGGACCTTCCTTAGTGATTTATCCTGAAGGGGTATGGTATACTTATCATACTCAGGCAGATATTGATGAAATTATCAATGAACACGTGACTCATAATAGAATTGTAAAGCGTTTATTAATGAGTGATCAAAAATAGATCAAAAAGACTTGTTAGTTCCCTACTAAAGAACGCAAATTTTTCTGCTAACTACTTGTATATGCATGGTAGCTCATGTAAAATCCGGCGTCTTTTAAGGTGAGTTCTGCCTTCAATTTGAGGTGATTTAATGAAAACGTATACGGCCAAGGCTAGCAAAATAAGACGAGATTGGTATATCGTCGATGCAGCCAATAAAACATTAGGGCGAGTTGCAAGTGTAATTGCTGCTCATTTGAGAGGTAAGCATAAGCCAGAATACACGCCTCATTTAGATACAGGTGACTATATTATTGTGATTAATGCTGAAAAAGTACGCGTTACTGGCAATAAAATGACCGATAAAATTTATTATCATCATACTGAGCATCCAGGTGGGGTTAGAGCCATTAGTTTTGATAAACTTCTCAATCGTAAACCTACTGAAATTATTGAAAAAGCGGTTAAGGGCATGTTACCTCGTGGTTCTTTAGGCCGTGATATGTTTGGTAAATTAAAAGTTTATGCAGGTAACAAGCATAATCATGAGGCTCAACAGCCAAAACCTTTAGAAATTGAGGCATAATCGTTATGACAGCAAAGCAATATTATGGTACAGGTCGTCGCAAAAGCTCTTCTGCCCGAGTCTTTTTAAGACCAGGTAAAGGCGAAATTTTAGTTAATAATCGTAGTTTAAAAGAGTATTTTACTCGTGAAACTGCACGGATGGTTATTATGCAACCTTTAGAAGCTGTTAAGATGATTGATAAATTTGATGTCATTGCAACCGTAATAGGTGGTGGTAATAGTGGCCAAGCTGGTGCTGTACGATTAGGGATAGCGCGTGCTTTAGTTAATTATGATGAAGGTGATACAGGTAGTAGTTCAGAGGCTAATGAAAATTCGTTTCGTCGTATTTTACGTCGTTATGGATTGTTGACTCGTGATGCACGTAAAGTTGAACGTAAAAAAGTTGGTTTACATGGAGCACGTCGAGCTACTCAGTTCTCTAAGCGATAAAAATTTTTATATTATAGTGTTGTTGATAAGTAATCATGAAAAGCCCAGTTAATTAACTACTGGGCTTTTTTTATAGTGAGGTTCAAAAATATGGCAGTGATGGCTAGCAAAAAGTCTTTAATGGTTTTATATTCAGGGGCAAATGATGTTTATAGCCATAGGGCGAGAATTGTTTTAGCTGAAAAAGGCGTCTCTGCTGAAGTAATTGAAGTGAGTGAGCAAAACAAACCCGAAGATTTCTTAGATGTGAATCCTTATAATACATTGCCTACTTTAGTAGACCGTAATTTAGTGCTCTATGAATCAGGGATTATTATGGAATATTTGGATGAACGTTTTCCTCATCCGCCTTTATTACCAGTATATCCTGTTGCGCGTGCTAAATTTCGTTTAATGATTTATAGAATTCAAGAAGATTGGTATAGCTTGGCAGATAAAATTAAAAATGGTAAAGAAAAAGCTGTCGATAAAGCGCGTAAGGAGTTGTTAGAGAATTTTATTAGTGCAATGCCCTTATTTGCTGATTATCCCTTTTGCTTTAGTGAAGAGTTTTCATTAATCGATTGTTGTGTGGCACCTTTGTTATGGCGATTACCTTCTTTAGGTGTTGAAATACCTAAAACAGCAAAAGCTATTCATAACTATGCAAAAAAAGTTTTTGATAGAAATTCATTCCAAAAAAGTTTAACTGAAACTGAACGAGAACTGCATAATGTCTGAAGCGCCAGTAATGTTTTCTAAAATGCCTTATCTGATTCGAGCTTTTTACCAGTGGATAGTTGATAATGGTTGCACACCTTATTTAATGGTAGAAGCCGAAAGAGAGGGGGTTGTCGTTCCACCTGATTATGTTGAAAATGGCCAAATCATTCTAAACATTAAACCTGAGGCGATCAGAGATTTAGAGTTTAGTATGAGAAAAATCACGTTTCGTGCGACTTTTGCTGGTCAGGAATGGAATATTTTTATTCCTCTTGTAGCAGTGAAAGCCATTTATGCTCAAGAAAATGGTGAAGGTATCATGTTTGATGAGTTTGATGATGAGAATGACCTACCACCCGAACCTGAAACGAAGGGTAAGCCTAATTTACGAATCGTTGAATAATCCTATTTTTAATCAAACGAAAAACAGCAATTTAATTTTGGTTTATTTTTTTGTTTCCATGAAGCTTTAAAATAGTAATTTCTTTTTAAAAAATAATTGACTCTAACCTTACGTTATACATTACAGTTGATAGCGTTAATCAGGAGTAATTCTATGAACTATTCGGTAAAAAAATTAGCTGAGCTTTCAGGAGTAAGTATACGTACGCTACATTATTATGATGAAATTGGTTTATTAAAACCCGCGCATTATGGTGAGAATGGCTATCGGTACTATCAAATAGAGCAACTGCTAACTTTGCAACAAATCTTATTTTATAGAGAGCTCGACTTGTCTTTGAGTGAGATTAAGCTTTTATTAAACGGTGAAGATTTTGATAAGCTGCAAGCACTTTGCTCCCATCAAAAGCTTCTTAAGCAAAAGCTTAATAGAATTCAGCAGCTGATTAATACGATTGATCAGACTATTAATTATTTGCGAGGTAAAACGACAATGGAAACTAAAGAATTATTTTATGGCTTTGACAGTAACAAACAAGCCTGTTATGAACAAGAGCTTATAGCAAGTGAAGTGGCTACTTCAGAAGATATCATGATAAGTAAAAATAAAGTAAAACATTGGCAGTCTAAAGATTGGGAGCAGTATCAACAAAGGCAAAATGAATTGCACTTGGCTTTTGTGGTAGCGATCAATAATCAGCTTGCTCCTGAATCAACTACGGTACAAGCTTTGGTTGCGCAACATTATCAGTTGATAAAAAACTTTTGGACGCCAACTCGAGAAACTTATTTAGGTTTAAGTAGGCTATATTATGAGCACCCAGATTTTAAGAAATTTTTTGATCATTATGATTCAAGATTATTAGAATATTTAACCAGTGCTATGCAAATTTTTGCCAATCAATCTTTATCTTAATTCAATCCGCTTCATTTTTAACCATGAGGCGGAAAATTTTAATTTCTTCTTTGTTATAGTTACATTTTGTTACAACAAAGATCTTTTTTGACATAAAGCTGTTACCTTTTCTTGTTAGACTAAAAACTCAAGCGATAAGGACATCGGTATTGAGAAAGTTTTTGAAGTGCTAGAGGCCATTGTTCCTTAAGCAGATTTGATAGCCATGAAAAGCAATTTAGTACTTTCAAAAACAGGTTTGAGCTTGCACAAGCCGGGTCAAAAGATAGCGACTCAATCCCCGCTTACTTTGACCCGCTTGCTGCAAGAACTAACCCTTCTACAGATTTTGATTTCTACCAAAGAGTAACCAGCTTCACTGACGCTAATAAAGTGAGGCTGGTTAGTATTTTTGTTATTCTTGTAAAAAACTGCCTAAATTATGAACGTAATAATTCCAATTTTACTTAAGAAATCATTAAGCATCGTATGCTACTTTAGCTAGCAGCAGGGAATAGATTTAAAGATTTTTAAATTTAACAGCTCACGAAAATATAAAACGGAATTAAATATTTTTAATGTTAATAAGGAGTTTTATTATGGGCCGACATCATTCATTTCCATCTGTTAGATCTTTTGGATCAGATCGATCCGATAATCGACTGAAGGCGAGATTAAGAAAACAAGCAAGGCAACAGGCTGAACAGCTTGAGCGACAATCACCTTCTAGTTATTCTCGAATTCCCACGACTGCTGCAGGAAAAACTTCTAATGCAGCTTTGTTGCTACAGTTATTAGCCGTATTAGGGGTTGTTATGAAGGGAGTTGAGGCTGGATGTTCAACACCAGCAATACAGTGTGAAGCAAAGACTGTTTACTTAAGATATGCCAATGATTTAGTCGCTAAAATTGTTATTGCTGCTGCAAATATGTGTACTATTACAAACACCAACTATATTAGATCAGCAGCAGAAGCTTTAGCTGATGGTCATTGTGGTTCTGCAAGACTAGCGGGTGCTATCTCTGATGAAGCTGTGCAGCTAGGTGAAAGAGATGTTGGCAATCTCTGTTATCTTCATCAAAGAGGATGTCCAGATTACTTTACTTGTAAACCAGCTACCACTCGACTCTTTGGACCAGAAACTATGGATAGTAATAATGCTACGGCAGTTGCTTTATTAAATTGTATAGATGCTTATTTAGAAGCTGCAAGAGAAAAATCACAATCAGCAGTTCTATGGGCTTTATTTGTTTTAATAGTGCTACCAATAGGAGGGATATTCACTTACTATTATGCTAAAGAGCTCAGAGCGGCATGTGCTAAGAATTGCTGTGGGTTTTTTGGTAAACCAACCCCTACGCCTACTTCAGCTTCAACAACAGCCTCTACGCCTGATTTTACTGCTGTAGTTCCTGGTTCAACAGCGCCAGGTACAGGAGCAATCACGCCTGCTTCGGTAGCGGGATATCCTCAACTTGGACAAGCTCCTTCATCAGTTGCAGTTTATCGACCTGGAGGGTATTAAATAAAAGCGCTAAATAAATCCTTGGGAAAGTAGTACTAAGGATTTATTTTTTTAAAATAATTTCAAAGCCTATCAAAAAAAACTAAAAGCTTAGTTTTGGGAAAGATGATCTAATTTATGCAAAGTAATCGTTACTTTAAAGCCAGCAGGTTTTAATTGCTCTAAAGTAATTTCTCCGTTGTGGGCTAAGATGATGCTACGAGTTACAGCAAGACCTAAACCAATGCCGCCAGTTGCTCTGGAACGAGATTGTTCACCTCGATAAAAAGGTTTAAATACTTTATCAAATTCTTCTTCAGGAATACCAGGCCCCGAGTCTTCAATAGAAATAATATAATGGTCTTCTTTTAGTGAAAGTGTGACTTTGGCTTGTTGCCCATATTTGATGGCATTATTAATCACGTTCGAAAAAGCTCGTTTTAAAGCAAGACCATTAGCTTCTATAGCCCAATCTTTTTTGGGGCCATTATAAGTGACGGGACTACCTGTTTCTTTATAATCTATACAAAGTGAAGAAAGTAGTGAGGCTAAATCTACCTTGCTTTTTTGAACAGCAAGCTGCTCATCACGAAAAAAAGCTAAGCTTTCATTAATCATGCCTTCCATTTCGTCTAAATCTTCAGTGATTTTATGTTGTTGTTCTTGATCTTCTAATAGTTGAGCACGCAATTTTAGGCGAGTAATTGGTGTTCTTAAATCATGGGAAATGGCTGCTAGCATTTGTGTGCGTTCTTGAGCTAAATGGCGAATACGGTCTTGCATTTGATTAACAGCTTTAGCAGCTTCTCGGACTATTAAAGGACCATCGGTTTCAGAAATAGGAGGGGTATTTAAAGTACGCCCCATTTTTTCAATGGATTGTACAAAACGTTTTAAAGGTTTGTTATAACGATTTAGTGACCAAATCATGAAAATCAGGGCTACAATAATAATAAATTCAAAACCAAATAGTATGAATTGAAAAGTCCAAGAAGATTGCATAATGGCTGCAGAAATATTAAGCCATAGATTATCACTAAATTTGACGGAAATTTGCATAGTACGGGCAGACAGCGGAATCTCATGAATTTTTAATAAAATATCCCAGATATCTAATTGCAGGACTTGAACAGGATATTTAGGGTGGTGATCTAAGCTAATGGTAACATTAGGTATATCGATGGCATTGACAGTGTAAACCCAGTGATTAGGTGCAACGAATTCTATGGCCTCAACGAGTGTAATAATTTGCCGAGCAACAATTCCTCTATTAATTAAGAACTGAGTTTTTTGGGTATAACGTGAAATAGTAAAAAAAGCGATTAAATGGGTAATAAACATTAAGACCAACGCTATAATTAATAACATGGACCAAGAACTTTTCACAAACAGAAATGAATTTTTTTTAGAACCTGATTTGGAATCCATTTAATTTCCTTGTTGCTTGATACTGATAATCAATTCACCAAAATTATATAGTTAGCAGTATTAAGTATATTTAACAGCCGCAGTGAACAAATAACCCCCACCCCTAACAGTTTTGATGAACTGGGGTCGTTTTGGATCTTCTTCTATTTTTTGTCTTAAGCGACTTACTTGCATATCAATACTGCGATCAAAAGGTCCGGCAAAACGACTTCTAGTATAATCTAACAATTGATCCCGGCTTAAAATTTGTTGCGGATGTTCTAAAAAGGCCATTAATAAATCGTATTCTCCGGAGCTTAAACTTAATTCTACTTGTGAGGGAGAGATGAGCTGTCTTGTGGAAACATTAAGTGCCCAATTAGCAAATTGAATTAAATGACCAGCGGTGATTGAAGTAGTCGAGGGTATTTCTGGGGTATGACTCCGTCTTAAAATGGCTCGAATTCGAGCCAGTAGTTCTCGTGGATTAAAAGGTTTTGATAAATAGTCATCTGCACCAACCTCAAGACCAATAATGCGGTCGGTATCTTCACCTGCAGCGCTTAACATAATAATAGGAATGTTGCTATGGCTAGTTTGCAACTTTCGGCATAAAGAAATCCCGTCCTCACCTGGCAACATCATATCTAAGATGATTAAATCTATAGAATGTTGAGCTAATTGCATCAACATTTTCTCACCGTCATGAGCAGTAAAGACAATAAAATTGTGTTTATTAAGAAACTGGCTTAAAAGATGACAAATTTCAATATCATCATCAACGATTAATAGATTTAGCTGGCTATTCATAGCTTAATACCTTTAAAAACCCTGTTTAGAATACCGTAAGTTGTTAAAATAAGCGATAGTTGCGTTAATTAGTCATTTCATTAGTAAATTAAATTACCATCATTTGACAGATTTAAAATTTTAGAAAACAATGTAATAAATTATAAATCCAAGCGTATAATAGCGCGGATTTTAATGAGAGAGGAGATAACCGCTACCATGGCCACGATTACAAAAATAATAGCACGCGAAATTATAGACTCGAGGGGTAATCCTACTGTCGAGGTTGATGTTTGTTTAGCTTCAGGTGTAGTAGGCAGAGCTTGCTCGCCATCCGGTGCCTCAACGGGTTCACGAGAAGCCTTAGAATTACGTGATAAAGATGCTAAACGGTTTAACGGAAAAGGAGTTTTAAAAGCAATTGATAATGTTAATAAACGTATTGCGCCAGCTTTAGTAGGTCAAGAAGCCACTCGGCAGTCAAAAATTGACCAGATTATGCTAGATCTGGATGGTACAGAGAATAAAAGCGAATTAGGTGCTAATGCTATCTTAGCTGTTTCCTTGGCCTGTGCTAAAGCTGCAGCGCTTTCTGAGCAAAAGCCTTTATATCGTTATTTAACAGAGCGTGATCAATACGTAATGCCAGTTCCCATGATGAATATTATTAATGGTGGGGCACATGCTGATAACAATGTCGATATTCAAGAATTTATGATTTTACCGGTGGGGGCTCCTTCTCTTAAAGAAGCCGTACGTTATGGCACCGAAATTTTTCATGCTTTAAAAAGTGTATTAAAACAACGTGGCTTAAATACTGCAGTTGGTGATGAAGGAGGCTTTGCCCCGGATTTACCTTCAAATCAGGCTGCTATTGAAGAAATCCTGGTGGCAGTTGAAAAAGCAGGATTTAAAGTAGGTAAGGAGATTTTATTAGGTTTGGATGTTGCGAGTAGTGAATTTTATAAAGACGGAAAATATCACTTAGCTTCTGAAAATAGAGTGTTAGACGCAAGACATTTTACTGAATATTTAGTGAATCTAACTGAGCAATATCCCATTATTTCAATTGAAGACGGAATGGATGAAAGTGATTGGCATGGTTGGAAGCTGCTAACAGAGGCTATAGGCGATAGAGTACAGTTGGTTGGTGATGACCTGTTTGTTACAAATACCAAAATTTTAAAGAGAGGTCTTAATGAACAAATTGCTAATGCCATCTTGATTAAATTTAATCAAATTGGTACCTTAACAGAAACACTCGCTGCGATTAGTATGGCGCAGCAAGCGGGATTTAATGCAATAGTCTCGCATCGGTCAGGGGAAACAGAAGATACCACCCTTGCCGATTTGGCTGTGGCAACTAATGCCGGCCAAATTAAAACGGGTTCTTTGTGCAGAACTGATCGAGTAGCAAAGTATAATCAGCTGATTCGAATCGCTGAAGAATTAGGGAGTAGGGCTGTCTATGCAGGGCAAACAGTCTTTAAAAAGTTTTTAGAGGCAAGGATAAGTTTTAAAGAATGACAACACGTTCATTGGTGATAGTTTTATTATTATTGTTTGGCATCCTGCAGTATAAACTGTGGGCGTCAAGTACTGGTATTGCTGAAACGATTAATTTAAATAAAGCTATTACTACTCAGCTTCAGGCAAATGACAAACTTGAAAATCGTAATCAAATTTTGCATTCTCAAGTAGCGGAATTGCAACAAGGCCAGGCAACAATTGAAGATCTGGCGCGTAATGAAATTGGTATGATTAAACCAGGTGAAACTTATTATCAATATATTCAATAAGGTATAAAATTTTAAATAAATTTTATACTCCTGTTCTTACTAGAAAAATTTCTTATCATGTTTAGTGGGCTGGATGGGATATGCCTTCGAATCAGTATGTTATAGATATACTCAAGAAATTAGCAATGTATTGGATGTTTATCAGGCTTAGTAGTCGGTGTATGGCGATATTTGCTTATAGTTTGTTGTTTTAAATATCTCTTAAGGATTTGCTAAGCTTTTTCTATTAAGATAAAGCTATTCAATAATGGAAATATTAATAATGACAGTTCAAGAATCTATTGTTGTACTTTTAGCTCATTCAGCATTAAGAGATTTCTGCGCTAGTGAAGAAGCTCCTTTACGATCTCGATTAAATAAACTTAGTAGCATACCTGCTTTAATTATGCTAGAGCACGCACTTGAAGATTTACGTCATGAAAATATTCGTTATTTATTAGGCCTTGATTTATTGCCAGTAGAGCGATTGAATGAATTTGGATTGACCGCCTTAGAAATATTAAAAGATGGAGTTTTATTTGATTTTGTTATTAAAAAATTAAAGATATTAACTACCAAAGTAGAGCGGGAAATTTTTATTAGCTCAGTCTTAAAAGTTTTAAGTGATAATATCCAGGCGCGCGCTTTTTTAAAGCAATCAGCAGAATTGCGAGCAGTTTTGATTGCCGCTGAACCTGATGTCATTAATTATTTTAGTGCGGTCAGTTTGGAAGAAATCTATCAGTTAGATATGGCGATTAGAAATCCAATTTTTATTAGATTGTTACAGGAAAAAGCTTTACCTTTGGCCATTCTATTTAATGAAAGTGATCGGAAAATTTATTTAAGTTTCTGTAAATCAATTCAAGCAATTAGTACTTTCCAGCCACTCACTCAAGATAACATTAATGAAGTAATTCAAAAAGCTTTTGCTATTCTTAAAGATGATCAAATTAAAAGATGGCTTGAAACAGCAGCTATTAGCACCTGGAGTCTATTAGCTTTGATTGTTTCAATTGAAGAGGATGCTTGTATTAGTGATACTCTTAATCGTCCGCTGGTGCAGCGAGTACTAGCTAATCAGTTGGTTTGTAAGGCCATTCTTTATGAAAGAGTTAACCTTGAAGCAGTGCTGCGTGTAAGAGAAGAAAGCTTTGAGGCTTTTATAGCAAGCTGTCGGTTAGTAGTTGAAGAAACGGAAAATACTGTGTTTGGTCTAAGAAGGGGTTAACCAGGGCTCTCCCGCATTAAAAATTAAACAATAATGACAACCGATGAAGCTTTTTATACTCTAAGCATGGGTCTCGTACTATCATTAAATATCCCAGCAATTCAACTTCTTTCTCTTCCTTATTAAAAATAGAAAAGGATAATGGTTTCTTAGCTAAATTGCTCAACTTTTAATGCAGGAGCCCTGAGTCTTCTGTCTTCTGATCTCGACAATTCTAAGTTTATAACTTATAATCGTCGGATGTATATATTTCGTGATATAACTCAAAGGCTTATAAATAGCTCAATGCCAGCGCAGATAGTAATTGGTCCTCGGCAATGTGGTAAAAGTACATTATTGAATCATGTCATAGATACTAATTTCCAAGAAATTACTTTCGATGATTTGCAATTGCGCACCTTAGCCAATCGTGAGCCGAGTTTATTTTTAGAGCAATTTAAGCCACCGTTATTACTGGATGAAGTACAGTATGTTCCAGCTTTATTTTCCGAAATTAAAAAGTACGTGGATCAATTAAAAAGACAACGCTTGCAAGATAACCAACTGTTATCAGTATTGTTTAGAATGACGGGTTCCAATCAGCTGTTGATGGATAAAAATATCAAAGAAAGTTTAGCAGGCAGAGCAAGTTATTTTTATTTAAACACGTTGTCAGTCCATGAAATAGTTTCTGCTATGCCAGAAAGCAAGGTGGTTAATATTCTTTTTAAAGGCGGTTGGCCTGAACTTTATATTGATCCAGCGATGCCACCTATTCAATACCTAAATGACTATATATGCAGCTATATTGAAAAAGATATTGTATTAAGTGCAGGAATTCAAAAGCAAGAGGCTTTTAATATTGTTTTGAGTCTATTAGCAGCACGAACGGGAATGTTGTTAGATTATGCTAATCTTGCGCGTGATAGTGGGATTCGTGCAGTTACAGTAAAAGAATGGGTTGGTGTTTTGCAGCGTACAGGGTTAGTTTATTCTCTTAAGCCCTATGCTAGTAATTTAAATAAGCGTTTAACGAAAACGCCTAAGATTTATTTTTTAGACACCGGTCTTGCCGCTAGATTACAAGGTTGGCAGGAACAGCAGCCTTTGCTTACTAGCCCACAAGCTGGGGGATTGTTTGAAACTTTAGTCTGTGGAGAAATAATTAAATTCATTCAAAATTATGGTAAAGATTGGCAGTTGTATTTATGGCGAACTAAAGAAGGAGAAGAAATTGATTTTCTTATTATGACTGCGGCAGGGGAAGTAATTGCTTTAGATGCCAAAATGAGTATGCAAACAGTGCAAGGTATGAAATTACCAGCAAGTTTCAAGAAACAGTTTCCACAAGTTAATCAAATCATACTAATTACTTTTGGTGGACAAAAACTTCAATTATCAGCGGAGTGTTCAGCAATTCCAATTGCGGAGTTACATGATTTTTTAATGACAATAAAATAAAACCGTAGCCCGGGTGAGAGAGCATAGCGAACGAACCCGGGGATATAATAGCCATGGCTGTTATTAATCCCGAATTTACTTCATTCATCCGAGCTACAAATGTAAGAAATTAATTAGATTACCTTACTCCTGGCTTTTTAGGTGGGCCACCTGCTGCTGAAGTGTCTGTAGCTTCTGCAGCTGGGGGAATATAAGTAGCTTTAAGCGCTATCAAATCATCTTTTAAAGCTTGATAAATTGTTGCTCTACCCATACGTGCAGTGCTGCCGTCAGTAAAAAAACCACGAATGAGTCTCCCTACATGACTTCCAAATCCTAATCGGTTATTTTGAATATATACCGTAGCGTTTTGAAATTAGGTATTATGCCATATCAAAGTCTGCGTTCATAAATCTTGCAATCTCATCTGAGTACTGATCAATGCTATTAAAGAAATCAACGCAAGCCTTTCTGAACTTTCTTCTTGAAGAACTTCCAAAGCCTTTCAATCAGGTTCAAATTTGGGAAATAGGCAGGAAGGAAAACAAGCTTGATGTTTTTGCCGTCCAACCACTCTTTAACTTCTTTAGAATAGTGGTAGCGTGCATTATCCAATATAAGGAGATTATTGAAATCTGAAGCAAAAATAGCGGTATTTTGTTAAAATAGACGTTTAACAAGCTCAGGGATTTTTAGTGATGCATCAAGTCGAAATTATTAGCCTAGACGATATTGTTCCTGCCGACCATAATTACCGTAAGTTCAAAACGATCCGGAATTTCAAATACGTTGATAAGCAATTAAAGAAGCTGGAAAAAGACAATCCTTATAAAGGTTACGGTTTATCACGATTATTTAAATGTTTGTTACTGCAGTTTATGGAAGACTTGCGTGATCGAGAACTCTCGCGCTACATTCAGAAAATAATGCGGCAAAATGGTTCTGCGAGTTTAGCTTGGCGGAGAAGACGCCAGATTTTACGGTTTATTGCAAATTTAGAAATCGCTTAGGGACAAAGTTTTTATCAAAGATCTTTGCTGATTTACGTGATCAGCTAAAAGTACAAGGACTGATGAATGAAGTCTTTACCTTTGTGGATGCGAGCCATTTAATTGCCAAAGCCAGCTTATGGAAAGAACGTGACGAAGCGATCAAACAAAGCTATGAAAAGCTCAATAATGACGTATTGCCCAAAGTCGCCAACGACAAGCAAGCTCGTGTTGGCTGTAAAGGTAAAAACAAATTCTGGTTTGTTTATAAGAAACACACGAGTGTGGATATGCAAAGTGGTTTAATCAATAAAGTCGCCATGACACCCGCCAATGTAGTAGATTCAAAGGGATGAAGCATGTTTGTCCTGATGGCGGCGGTATTTATGCGAATAAAGGATATTGTGATAAACATGCCAAGCAAGCAGGCGGCGAAAAAGCAATGTCATTTACGGGCGATTAAAAAGAATAACATGAAGGATAAAAATAAAGACCAGGATCTTGGTTTAGCCATTTACGTTCACCGTATGAGCGGGTGTTTGCCCATCAAGATAAACGGGTTCGTTACTGTGGCGTGGCCAAAAATCAATTCTCCGAATTTATGAAAGCTATTTGTTTTAACTTAAATCGTTTAGTTGTGCTTAATCCACCGAATATTTGCCTGAACTAGGGAGTAGTCCGTCTCCCACCAACAAAACGGGCAACAACGAGCCAAATGTGCCCAATAAAATACGGCTTTAGCTTGACCCACCCCACTTTTTTAATGACAGTACTATTTTTTTATGAGCCTGCTAAAAAATCTTTAGCTCGCAACGCTCCCTGAGTATCTTAAAGCTCGATAAGACCTCTAAGGAAAGTTTAAAAGGAAAACGTAAAAAAGCCGGTTGGTCACCCCACGCATTTAGAATATTTGCTTTCATTATTGTTTAATTTTTAATGTGGGAGCCCGGAAGGGCTAACTAAGAGCCTTTTTAAACATTTTATTATTCAAGTAGTTAGTTTAAATAATAGGCGTTGTTGCGCAAATAAATCAATCAAAACAACGGATTTCCACCAACATTATTTAACTAAGTAGACTTTTTCGGATTTTGGCATATCAAGGTAGGTCATTTTATTAAGAATATTTGCCATGATTTTTGCCTCTGTTTGTTGATTGGCGAAATTTCACCCGCGAAGCGTGGTGCCGCCTAAAATCGTTTTCAATCGAAGCATGTGTGTTTCAACCCATGAGCGCCGATGATGGCCTGACAGTTTTTTCCACGCAATTCTTCCGCCAAGTACCCCAGATCTCTTCAAGCAGCTTGTTCCTAAGCATCTCTCCAGCCGACGGATCTTTTTTAACTGTTGTTCCACTACGTATCGGTATCGAAGGTATTCCCCCAGATTGGGCTATCGCATCAAATCCTTGTTTAAAAGAATAAGCGCCAACAGCATACCCCTGACTAACATTCTTTTGTGTTCGATAGCAGCGCTGGATATTTCCGCCAGGTTCTTCTTTTTTGTTTACCATGCGTGCGCATTTTCCACTCACCTTCGCCAAAAATATTTAATCCCGTTGAATCAATAACAAGATCAGTTGGGCGTTTTCCTGCATTTTTTAGCGTATTTAACTGAAGCTCAAGAGCGCCTGCTCGACGACTTAATCTCGAATAATGAGAAACTTGCAAATGCAATCCGAGAAGAAAAACCAACCCTTCAAGAAAGCTTTGCGTTGCTCTTAGTGTTAAGTGAAATAATGAGCGAATCGTTAATGCCAATTCAATATAAGTGTCACTGTAGATAAATGAGCGACCACGCTTTTTATTTTTCAGTGGCTTCTGATACCAGTTTTTTACTGCATCTTCTGAAAACTAGATCGTCAAATTACCCCGATTGATCAAACTTTGGTTGTAATGCTTCCAATTACGTACACGATACGCTATCTTCTTTGTCATAAGCGGGGGCTTCCTTGTTTGACTGTACTTTTCGCAAAGACAATCCTACAAAAAGTTTCCGCTTATTTCTATCTTATTCATTTTTATCAACTATTTGTGCAA
>MGXT01000016.1 GCA_001801465.1 Gammaproteobacteria bacterium RIFCSPHIGHO2_12_FULL_35_23
CACTAGATCAAATGAGAGCATTTGTAGCAGTTGTAGAAGAGGGAAGTTTTACGGCTGCTGCACTGCAGTTCGATATCTCTGTGACAGCGATGAGCAAGAAAGTTTCTATGCTAGAGAAATCGTTAAACACTCGATTGTTAATGCGAACGCCGCGACTGATTACTATGACAGATATAGGTCAAAAATATTATGTTCAATGTAAAAAGATATTGCATGAATACACGCTTAGCAACCTGCTGATTGAAGATACTAATAATCATTTAAGCGGGACCTTAACTATTGTTTGTCTGCGTGAAGTGGCTCAACAACTGGTTTATCCAAGTATGGCAATGTTCTTAGAGCAATACCCACACATTGTCACAAATGTCATCACTAAAAAAGAAACATCAGATATTACGCCCAACGATTATGATATTGCTATTGGCTATGAAAATTCAGAAATTTTCAATGATTGGTGTAGGCGTAAGTTAGACAAACTATTACTGTATTATCCAAACCTTAAACCCACACCATTAAAAATAAAGGCATATATTGACTATTTAGCTCAAAACTGAAAAGATAAGTCGGTTGCAGTTATGAATTGAATTCACCGTTGTTACTATGAATTAACAAAGGCAGATTAACTTTACTGCATTTAAAATTAATCTTAAATAAATTTAAAGAGAATTCATATGAAATACTTATCTTTGCTGATTGCCGCACTTTCTTTTGCGTGTTTTTCTGCTTTTGCGAATACCCTACCTCAAACACAACTCGATCAGCTTGAAAAAAGTTTTGGTGGAAAAATTGGCGTATATGCAATTGACACCAACACGAATCAAATTATTATGCATCATGCTGATGAACGTTTCCCTGTACAAAGCACCATGAAATTGATTGCAGTGGCTGCACTGCTTAAACAAAGCGATAAGGATGCAAATTTATTACAAGAAAAAATTCATTATAGCGAAAAAGATTTGACGTATTGGCATCCAGTTACTGGTCAAAATGTTACAGCAGGTATGACTCTAGAAGCTTTGTCAGAAGCTGCAATAAGCTACAGCGATAACGTAGCTGCCAATATTATTATAAAAAAACTGGGGGGCCCGCAAGCAGTCACCGCATTTGCACATTCTATAGGTAATCCATCATTTAATGTTGAACACTACGAGGGAAATTTAAATTCAAACCCACAAAACACAGAAGACACCTCAACGCCCAAAGATATGGCAATTAGCTTACAGAAATTAACTTTGGGAGATGTATTAACATCTGCTCAAAGAACACAATTAGTTACATGGATGAGAAATAATACGACCAGCTATAAAAGAATGCGTGCAGGTGTTTCAGTTGGTTGGACGGTTGCTGATAAAACAGGCTCAGGTGATTATGGTATTGCGAATGATATAGGCATCTTATGGTCACCAAGTTGTAAACCAATTGTGTTAGCAGTTTATACAGTACGAAATAAGCAAGACGCTAAGAGTCAGGATGATATCGTAGCAGCGACAACTAGTACGGTACTTGAGACATTTGCAAAACATGATGCTTGCTTTAAAGCATTATCTGCTTAAATGTTGTTGTGCCACTTAGAAAATATTGAGGGGTGGGTTGCCGGCTATTGTTTGAATCCGTGCTCTTTTCCCCCGGCAGAATCTTAAGCCAAGTGCAACAAGGTTGCAGTAAGCTATTTACAAATACCCCCACATAGCTTACTATATGCGCAGGCTCCAAGGGGCGCCTATACCCACAAAAGAGGATCTCACCCTAGGTTAATAGTTGATTCTACTATTTTATTCATTAGCCTTTTGTATAGCTGGAATGTGGGTATCTGGCGTAAACGAAGGGTATTATTATGAATAAGCCTCACAAAGCTTTTAGTATAGATGAATGTAAAATTCAAGCTTCCATCTTATTAAAATCGCTCAATTCAAAAGATCTAGAACGATCTCGCAAGGCGGCGAAACGATTCAAGCGTTTGCCTGAATTTGAAAATCTTTCTATCGAAGAAATTATTCAAGCCGATGTTAAGCGAAAACATGCGCTTGCTCTCATTGCGATTGAAAAAAAATTCAAATCATGGTCAGAGTTAAAATGCCAATTACCGTTTTTTTGCGGTGGATATCTTAATCAATGGTTTGCAAGTTACGCAGGAGCCAAATCTTATCAGCAATCAAATGGTGGTTTTATATTGCCATTTAAAAACCAATTTTTTATTTGTGATGCAGATTACATTAATAATCTTGGTTTTAATGCCGAAGATAATGATTGGAAATTAATTGGATATGATTGGGAAAACCCAAATAATAAAGAAGCATGGCAACGTTTATACAAAAAATGGATGAAAATTCAGGGAGAAAAGCCATGAGCAAACCATTGCCAAAAAATTCTTTTTTACAAGGGATTTGGGAACCAATTTCTTTAGAATGTGATATTAATGATCCAATTGTGATCGGGAAAATTCCTGAAGAATTAAATGGTACTTTTTTTCGTAACGGACCCAATCCACAATATGTCTATTCTGATAAGTACCATATGTTTGAAGGCGATGGCATGATTCATGCGATCACCTTCAAAAATGGTCATGTGCATTATAAAAATCGCTGGATACGTACCGAAAGATTTTTAGCTGAGCGTAAAGCCAGAAAAAGTTTGTTTGGTGGCATGCGTGATAATGGTGCCTGTGATGAATCAGTCGCGAATTGCTCTCGTAATACAGCGAATACAAATGTGATTTGGCATCATAATAAATTGTTAGCGCTTAATGAGGGCAGTCAGCCAGTTGAGATAACAAAAGATACTCTAACGGGATGTAATTTCTATACTTTTAATGAAGTATTTAATCGAAGCATGATGGCACATCCAAAAATTGATCCTGTGACCGGAGAATTAATTTTTTATAGTTATTTTGGTCCTGACTTTAGTTATTTTATTGTGAATAAAAACGGTAAAATAACTCATCAAGAAAAAATTATTATGCCATTTAAATGTATGATGCATGATTTTGCCATCACAGAACATTTTAATATTTTTCCGCTTTTTCCTTTAACTTGGGATTTTCAGCGCATGATGCGGGGTGAGCCTATGTTTAAATGGGAACCGAATTTAAACACGCGTTTTGCAATTATACCAAGATATGGAAAAGAAAGTGATGTGATTTTATTTGAAGATCAAGCAGCATTAGGTTTTCATGTAGTAAATGCGCATGAAGAAAAGGATAAGATTATTTTAGAAATGGTCGTTATCGATGATATCGCTAGTGATACGATTGCTTTTGCAGATGATGATGTCACTTATGTGAATTACTTCACGCGATGGATTTTTGATCTTAAAAAGAGAACAATAACTAAAGAACGATTGGATGATATTAATGTGGAATTTCCGCGTATTGATGAGCGATTTACAGGTCGAAATAATCGTCATGCCTTTATGAATGGCACGATTAGTAAAAGTGTACCGAATCTTTTTGATTCTATTATTCATTACGATGTGACAACAAACAAAAAGCAAGTCCATTACTTTGGCGAAGGCTCATATCCTTTAGAACCGATTTTTGTTCCTCGTTTAGTGAATGCTGAAGAGGGTGATGGCTTCTTGTTAAGTTACGTTTATCGTGAAGCATTTAATAGAAGTGATTTGGTAATTCTAGATGCAAAACAAATTGATGCTGAACCACTTGCTATTGTTCAATTACCTCACCGGATTCCTTTTGGTTTCCATGGTTGCTGGGTTAATAAGGAGTAAGATATGAAACTTTTGGAAATGCCAAAAATCCATGCATCATTTTAATTGCGGGTATTGGCGGTCAATTAATTGATTGGCCGCCAACATTAACGCAAGGCTTAGCCGATAACGGATTTTATGTTGTTATATTTGATAATAGAGATTCAGGTCTGTCTTATCATTATGATGAATTGGGAGTTGCAAATTTTGGCGAAGCAATTGCAGCAAAACAGCAAGGGAAATTATTGATGTTATCAAGTTAATAGACGAACCCCACATCAATAAAGCGCATATTGTAGGCGCATCGATGGGCGGAATCATCGCGCAATATGTTGCTTTAAATTATCAGCAACGTGTGCTTAGTTTAACTTGTATTTATAGTACATCGGGTGACCCAGGATTGCCGCCAGCTAAAAAAGAAGTACTAGATTTTTTTGCATCGTCAATGAATTCAGAAGAGCAGTCTTTGGAATCTATTGTTAATCATAAATTACGATTATTTAAAATTTATAATCATCTAGATTATTATGACGAAGATAAAATAAAGCACCAACTAACAATAGCAGTTAATCGCGCGCATTATCCAGCCGGATTTAAGCGCGTTTTATTAGCAATGATTTGCGCTGCACCAATAAATCAATAGGTTGTCATCTGTAATGTTGCACTTGACACGAGACTCTCCACCCCACCTAATAACCGTGATTATCAAAATAATCACGGTTATTAGGTGGGGTGGAGATTAAAACCCGTTATTCATTTTCGCTAAATAACGGGTTCCGTGACATAAGGGGACGGTTTGTTACCTCCCCTTCATGCCGCATTTAATTTAAGTGATAATATCTTATCCATATTCCCCTTGCATATTGATATGCTGCCATGACATCATTGATGCCCATTTTATTGAATTTAGCATTATGAGTCTTTCATGCTTATTTGCATTTGTAGCTAATATTTGCAACAAATAAAGATAGTTCCAAAGTACTATGGCATTTTGAATTAAGACTTTGCAAGCTGTGACGATTTCTTGTTCTCCTTTTTCGCCATGCTGAAATTCTTGGTTATTCGCAAAAAATACTGTTTTAGAAAATTTATTTGATAATTCGACGCGATGTAGAGAGGGTGATCTTTTGCGTAAGAACTAAGTCGTTTAAATAATTGAGATGCGGCGGTCTCTTTTAATTTAATTGTTGTCATAAAGCGTAATATATCATCCCAGTGTGTGCGAATTATATTAGTATTAATAGTTCTGCTTGGTAATATTTTAAATCCATTGTTTTTGTATGTTTGTGGTGAGGATAAACCATAAATACGCTGCGTATAATAAGGGTACTCGGAAATAATAGAGTAGTCCAATATTATATGTTATTCTCTTCCTTCAATTGGAATGGAAGCTTTTATGCGGCGAGAAAATACTTTATTTATTATTTTGGTACTAATATCAACTTTAGGGCAAGTTGCATCTGATCTATATCTTCCGTCATTACCAGCCATTGCAAAAAATCTTGATGCAAACTTTCATGCTGTAAAATTAACACTTTCAATGTATATGATTGGCTTTGCTATTTCTCCACTAATCTATGGACCGTTATCTGATGGTATAGGTCGACACAAGCCATTAATTTTAGGCTTATGTCTTTGCTTGCTTGGTAGTGTGATCTGTTTAAGTGCTCAGTCTATTCAGATATTAATTGCTGGGCGTTTATTACAAGGCATAGGCGCTGGAGCAGGATCTTCTTTGTTTCGCCCTATTCTACGGGATATTTTTAGCGGAGAAAAACTTGCTAAATATGGCTCTTATTCAGCTCTTGTTAGTGTTGGAGCCTTGGCTTTTGCACCGTTATTAGGTGGGTATCTGCAGCATTACATAGGATGGAGAGCTAATTTTATATTTTTGTCAGGTCTTACTTTGCTTGCGCTATTAAGCGTAATGTTTTACATACCCGAAACCAATAAATTTTTACATCCAGAAAACCTAACTCTAAAAAAAATTAAAATAAATCTATACACTTTATTAAGCAGTCCTATTTTTATGAGTTACAGCTTTCTAAATTTTCTATCGTATGGTGCTATTCTAGCATGGCTTACTTCGGGTCCTATTTTATTACAACACGTTGTTGGTTTAAGCCCTATAAGTTTTGGCTGGGCTTATACCCTAACAGGCATAACTTTTGCTATGGGAGCCTTCATTAATAGTCAATATGTCTCGCGTTTTGGCATAAATACTATGCTCCAGTTCGGAATTTTATGCGTATTGGTTGCTGGTTTATCAATGCTAGGATTAAAGCTAATGGGCTTTATTAATACCATTGTAATCGTTGGTCCTGCTATGCTTCTCTTGTTTGGTGCACCGCTAATTTTTAATAATGCATTTGCTGGTGCCTTTCAGCCTTTTCCTCATATTGCTGGCATTGCCGGAGCACTATTTGGAACTTTAACAATATTAGGCGGTGCTTTCACGAGCAGTTTATTAGCTATCTTTCAAGACAAAAATCAGATTCCCATGGCTCTGGTTATTATTGCATGTGCTTTGTTAGCATTCTCTATTTATTATTTTGTAATAAAAAGGAAGTCATATGATTAAAAAATAGGTTATCCATTTTATTTTAATTTACTTTATTTTGAGTATTTCAAATGTAGGGGCATTAACTCAAGATGAGAGTGAAATTTTGATATATAGAAATAATCACTTAAGCTTTCAAGCGAAAGCTCTTCATCGAGATGCTGCCCGATAAAATCAATACCTTTTGTTAGTTGTTGATGATAATTCATATTTAATTCACTTTAATGTTATTTACATAATTTACAAGGATATGAAATCAAAAATCAATAAGTTATCTCTAAATTATATATCCTACCCTCAAAAAATCCTAAAACCTGGCACCATTTTTAAAAATTCAATCGTCTATATGCTATATTATAATCCTTTGATATAGTAACTAAGTGAATTATAACAATTAATAAAGTTGTATTGATGAAAGGATTATAATGAATAATGTTCCACTTGTTTTAGTTACAGGCTTACTATCCAATAAAGAGGTATTTCAATATCAAATTAAAAAATTAAGCCATTTGGTATATATTTTTGTCATTGAATTGACTGATACTGACTCGCCAGCTGTAATGGTTGAAAAAATTTTAGACATAGCACCAGAATCTTTTGCGCTAGCAGGACATTCAATAGGTGGATGGGCAGCTTTACGATTAATGAAAGCTGCATCAGAAAAAGTGGTAAAACTTTGTTTGTTAAATACTTCTGCTAGAGGTATTGACCCAGAAGAAACTATTGCACGTCAAACAGTTCTAACGCGAGTGGAAAATGGGGAATTTAAAAAAATTGCAACTGAAATTGCTAATAAGTTTACTTTTAATGAAGCTGTAAAAGAAAATGTTTTAAAAATGTTTTTGCAGGTTGGAGAGCATGCTTTAGTTAATCAAACTCGAGCCATGCTGATACGAGAAGATCTTAGAGATATTTTACCAGGAATCCACTGCCCCACTCTAGTTATTCATGCGTCTGAAGATAAAAGATTTTCATTGGATGTACATGAAGAAATTGCACATAACATTCCAAATGCGAAATTAGCGATTATTGATGACTGTGGACATATGTCACCAATGGAAAGTCCTTATGCAATAGCAAGTTTAATACGTTATTGGTTATCCTACTTTTGATATACTCTACTATAAATAATAATTGTATATTGCCTTTTAGCAAAGCAACATAGTTTTATTCATGATAACACCATTTATACATTGTTCGTAATCTTGATGAAAGAATTCTTCAATCGTTTTACCGACCTCTATTTTAGAGCTGTAAATAGAGCTCCAGATATTTTTTAATAAATTTGTATAAATCATTTCTGCTCCAAATAAACCCACTAGAAAACATATTTTATATTACTTTAAATATATATTTGTAAACTATTTATATTTAGAAATTTCAATTAAATTTCCATCAGGATCCCGAAACCAAACAGATTCCATTTCACCTAGAGTACCTGTTATAATCAGGGGGGGCAATATTAATATTATGATTTTTAAGATGATTTATTACATTCATTATTGATGAATCTGTAACTAGACAAATATCTGTTGAGCCAGGAGTTGCTCTTAAAGCTTTTGGTTCAAGTTCTTTTCCAAATTCATGTATATGAATGCGTTGATCGCCAAATCGTACAGCCCTTACTTCAACACCCTTTCCTTTTATTACAAGTTAAATTATATATTAAAGCGCTGTTTCTATAAAATGTCTATTTTAACCAATAACGCTATGCAGCAAAATTATCGCAATATTCTTGTTTTAAAATCTCTCTAATTAAATCATTTGCAATATAGCTATCGTATAATTCTAGTATATTATAGTGATGGCATTGTAAATGAATTATTTGTAACCATTGGCAAATTTTATCGACGTTATTTGCATGGAGTAGCTCAATATATTGCATATATTTTTGTTCTATCTCATTTAAAGAATTTTTTACTTGAGAAGCTTTATATAAAATCACTTTCGTTTTATTTAATTTAGCGCTCAAACTTTGTTTTGATATTTTTTCTTCTATTGGTACCAATGTATTAATTTTTTTAATATACTCTGAATCGTAGCCTTGTTTTTCCATTTCTTTAGATCGAATTTTTATTCGCTCATCTAATGGAATCATAGATTCTATTTGTGTATTCAGGTTTTTAAGATATTCATCAACTATTATTGTATCTAATGAGTAAACTTTTATATTTTTAATACCTTGCTTTTCTAAAGCTGCTGCAATTTCTAATGCTATTGTTCCTCCTAATGACCACCCTAATAGGGTAACTTCATCACAAGTATAATGTGAATGATCTTGAATGTTTTTTAAATACATTTCTGCTAGTGGCTTAAGCTCATTGATAGGACTATTTTCATTATAGTAATTATAGTTATCTATAGCATAACAATTATAATAATTATCTAATAGTCCTGCTAATTTTTGATAGACTTCTGTGCCAGCATGTCCAGGATGTAACATCCAAATATTTTTCTTATTTTTATTATAATGGTTCAACAAGTGAATTAATTCTCTTGGCTTTTTATTTTCAAGATAAATTTTAAGTTTACGAATTGTAGCATGAGTATAAATCCATGATATCTTAACCTGAAAATTTAATCTTTTTTCAATCATACTGACCAATCGAATAATAAGAATTGAGTTACCTCCTATACTAAAGAAATCATCATCAATTCCTACTCTTTCTAATCCTAAGACCTCCGCCCATAATCTACCTAGCTCTGCTTCTAATTCATCTCTAGGGCCTACATACTCAGTCTGAGACTTAAACCCTGGATCAGGTAGCGCTTTGCGAT
>MGXT01000017.1 GCA_001801465.1 Gammaproteobacteria bacterium RIFCSPHIGHO2_12_FULL_35_23
TGGCTATAGGCCAAAGCGTGGTAGTGCCATTCTTTTATGGTATTGGGGTTTAATGCTTTAACCAGAGCTTGATTGGCTGTAAGTTGTTTAAAAGAAGGAATGATTATTCCTGCTTTAGCTATATTTATATAAGGTGCATAACCACAAATGTCAGTTGCAATAACAGGCGTGCCTGCTATTAAAGCTTCTAAAATTACTGTGCCAGTATTATCAATTCTAGCAAAATGTAATAGTAAGTCAGCTGCAAAAAGCAGATTAGGAATATCGTCTCTCGCCCCTAAAAAAAGAATTTTTTCTGCAATAGAGGTTGCTAATTTTAGATAAGGTTTTGGGTTATCTTGGCCAACAATCATTAATTTAGCTTTATTTTGCAAAACTTGGGGTAAAGCTTTTAAGCTTTTAATCACACGATCTATTCCTTTAGTATGAAAGCTAGAGGCTATCGTAATTAATAAAAATTCTTCATTGGAAATATTCAAAGAGGAGCGTATTTGAGTACGAATTTCATTAACATTAGGCGGAGGTATGCAGGCTTTAGTTATTCCTGGTGGTAGCAAATATAAGCGTTCTTTAGGGGGTTTATAGACTGCTTGATATTTACACATCTCGGTTTCAGATAACAATAAAATTTTGGTTTTAGATTGAGGTGTAAAAACAGTTTTTTCTAAATTTTTAAAAACATAATAACGTCTGGTTAGGTATTTAAATAGGTTCCAATAATACTGAGGTTTAGTAACAAAACAACCATCAGCTGCATAATAAATATCCAATCCTGGCATTTTATTAAAGCCAACAATTTTATCATAATGAGTGGATTGTAATTTTATTTGCAGGGCTTTAATAAAGCTTAGACAGCGTTGATGATTACTCAAACTTTTAACTGGAATTAAGTGAATTGTTAAAAAATTAGGTCGTTCTCCTTGCCAGCTCATGGTGTAAACATCAATTTGATGGCCGTGTTTAGCTGCTAGATTGGCTATCCTTAAAAAATCTCGTTGTAGACCCCCATAGGGAAAGTAATTAAATAAACAAAAAGCTAATTTCATTGTTTTCCTAGACTACGAATAAACTTAGTAAAATAAGACAATTGTAATAAACGTGCTGGTTTTAAGGTAATGGCTTTACAATACCATTGTCTAGCTACTTGATAATTGCCTGCTCTGTAATGATCTCTAAAAAATGATAAACATAAACGACTTTCAAATTCTTTTTTATATGACAATAAGGGAGCTGGAATAATTGCAGAATTAAATAAAGTTTCAACAATGGCAAGACTACCATATTGTTTGTCTAGTTGATGACGAAAGCTATCAGGATGTTTAATAACCTCTAATACAGGGTTATTAATTGTCACGGCAGAATAATTAGCTAGCACTTGCGCAAAAAAAACAATGTCTTCTCGGCCTAATATATTCCTGGGATATTGAATATGATTAAAAATATCACGCTTTATAATGTGTGATCCGTGAGGAATAGAAAATCCTTTGCGTAAATAGAAAGTAAAGTTATCAGCTTTGTTTTTACTAAGTTTAGGCTTGGGTTTAATAGGGTGTTTGCCATTAGCGCTTACTGCAACATGCTGTGCAATAATTAAGTCTGCTTGCGGATAGTCTTTCCTAGCTTGACGCATTATCTGTAAAGCATTAGGAAGTAGCCTATCATCTGCGTCGAGCGTAAAGATAAATTCACCTTTAGCCATTTGCGCGGCAAAATTTCTAGCAGCGGTATGTCCTTGGTTAGATTGATGAAAATATCGCACTAGCTGAGGATACTTGGCTAAATATGGGTTAATAACTTCAGCAGTGTTATCTATTGAGCCATCATCGACAATGATTATTTCATAGTCATTTCCTTCTTGAGCGAGGATGGACTCTAAGGCTATAGTGATGCGATTAGCATAATTATAGGTAGGGATAGTAAAGCTAAACTGCATATTGTTCCTTGGACGAAATTTGCTTTGCAGATTATAATACACTTTTTTATCTCATTAAATGGTATAGTAAAACAATGAATTGGTTGGAAAAGAAGCAAAGAAAATACGCAGTTTGGTTGGGTAAAACCTTTAGGGCTTTGCCTAAGCCTAAAATACCGGTCATGGCAGTTTTTTGTGATTTTGAAGGGCATTATACGGGACTTATTGAGGCTGAAAAGTATGCTGAAAGTGGTACTGATCGATTATTGGCTTTATTAAAGAAACATCAGCTTGAGATTACTTTTGATACAGTAGCTGAGCTTTGTATTAGTCATCCAGATAGAGTAAAAAAAGTTTTGGCTGGTGGACATGAAATCGCCTGCCATGCTTGGCGGCATGAAATCCCTAAAAACCTATCTAAAACAGCTATTCACGATATGCTAGCTCAGGCACAACGATCTTTTAAGACTTTAAACATTGAAGTGAAAGGGTTTCGTTCGCCTCAATCTGCTTGGTCTATGGCTTTAATTAAAGCCTTACCGGATTATGGTTATGAGTGGAATACCGAGCGCGGCAATCAACGTAATGCTTATTATATTAGTAAAGATATTCTTCGTTTAGAGGTAGCAACTGACGATTGGCACATTGTTATTAATAACAATCCGACAGACATGTTTGCAACATGGTGGAAACTTATAGAAGAGGTTAAAAAACAAGGCGGTATACTTTGTTTTGGGATTCATGAATGGATAGTAGGACAATATGATGAGTATGCTGAGCAATTAGATCAGTTTTTAGGGCAGGCTAAACAAGTATTATCGATTAAAAAAATAGGTGATATAGTGCAAGAATGTAAGGGACTGGCTAAATGATCTTAGTGACAGGTGGCGCAGGTTATATTGGTAGTCAAATTGTAAAACAGCTAGTACAACAAAATGAAAAACTTGTGGTGGTTGACAATCTTTCTACTAGCCTTAAAGCAAATGTAAGAGACTGTGAGCTAATAGAAGGAGACATTGGTGATCCGACAATCTTAGCCTATTTATTTAATCACTATCGCATTGATGAAGTTATTCATTTAGCAGCCTCTACCGTAGTCAGTGAGTCAGTGGTCAATCCTGCAAAATTTTATAATAATAATACTTCTAATACAGCTAAGCTTTTAGCAAAATGTGCCGAGCACCATATTAAGAATTTTATTTTTTCTTCTACTGCTGCGGTATATGGAAATGTAACTAACCTACCTGTGGTGGAAGAAACTTTATGCCAACCTATTAATCCATATGGCCATTCAAAATTAATGTCAGAAATAATAATTAAAGATATAGCAGCAGCTTCGACCATGAAACAAGTGACCTTGAGATATTTTAACGTAGCAGGGGCAGATCCGAGCAATAAGTTAGGTCCTTCTTTACAGCATTCTACGCTATTAATTAGAATGGCTGTTCAAACTGCTTTAGGCATTCATTCTCACCTCAATATTTATGGCAATGATTATGATACTGTTGATGGCACAGGGGTTCGGGATTACATACACGTAATTGACATTGCTAAAGCGCATTTGAATGCTTTGACTTATTTACGAAGTGGTGGGAGTTCGACAGTATTAAATTGTGGGTATGGTCGAGGTTATAGTGTGCTAGAAGTTGTTAAAGCAGTTGAAAAAATAACCGCTCAAAAACTACCAGTTCAATATTTGCCTAGACGAGCAGGAGATCCTGCATCGGTTATAGCCAGTGCTGATAAAATAAAAAAAATACTAGTTTGGCAACCTCAATATAATAATTTAGAAAAAATAGTTACTGATTCTTACTATTGGGAAAAACAATTATTGCAACAATAAAAAGGCTGACGTTATGACAAAAAAACAATTAAGATCCTGTGCTGATAAAACACGTCACATTATATTAGAAGCTGCTTGTAAGATATTTGCCAAAAAAGGATTTTCTGGCACTTCTATTAACGACATTAGTAAAGCAGCAAAAGTTAATTTAAATTTAATTTATCATCATTTTGGTAGTAAAGAAAAATTATGGATCACAGTTAAAGCCGAAGCGATTAAAAATTACAATACAGTTGACTGCAAAAATTATTCATTAAAACAATTTTTGCAACACATTGTGATTAACAGAACAGAATTTTTTAATAAACATCCTGATTTTTTAAGAATATTAAATTGGCAGGCATTGGAGCCTAATCAAGAGCGCTTATATGGTTTGTGTAATATATTTGATGAGTGGTTGAATCATGTGAAAAGGTTGCAGCAAGCTGATGAAATTAGAAGAAATTTAGATCCTTATCTGGTGGTAATATTTATATTGTCAGCTTGTGATGGGGCTTACCGATCTGGACCAGAAAAATTTGAAACCATTAAGCCTGTGCGTCAAAAAAAATATATTAATCTGATTATAGATGGTTTATATAGAATGTTATCACCAAAAGACAAAATAGAAGATTAAGAAGTTTTATGAAAATTACAGTTTTTAGTGCCAAGCCTTATGAAATAGAACTTTTTATAGCAGCTGATTATAAAAGCTTTGAATTTCAATTTATAGCTGATTCTTTAGATAATCATACAGTAGAAACAGTTAGCTGTGGAGAGGTTGTTTGTTGCTTTGTTGTCGATCAATTAGATAGCCAAGTATTAAATAAACTGGCACAACAAGGAGTAAAATTGATTGCTTTGCGTTCGGCAGGTTATGATCATATAGATTTAAAAGTAGCCAAAGGGTTGGGTTTGATGGTGGTTAATGTTCCCTCTTATTCTCCACAGGCAGTAGCGGAGTTTTCAATAGGCATGCTATTGGCATTAACGCGTAAAATTATTCAAGCCCATGATAAAATAGAAAAATTTAATTTTTCTTTAACAGGGCAGCTGGGTTTTAATTTAGCAGGTAAAACAGTAGGGTTGATTGGTACCGGACATATTGGTTCTGTGGTTGCAAAAATTTTAACAGGGTTTGATTGTAAATTACTTGCTTACGACGTCACGCCTAATGATTTTTGTAAAAGTCTGGGTGTAACTTATGTTAACCAAGAAACCTTGTTTCGTAGTGCTGATATTATTAGTTTGCATTGTTTGTTGAATGACTCCACTCGTTATATTATTAACTCAAAAAGTTTAGCATTAATGAAAGAAAAGGTAGTAATTATCAATACTGGGCGAGGAACTTTAATTGATACTAAAGCTATTATTGCTGCCCTAAAATCAGGAAAAGTAGGGGCTTTAGGTATTGATGTCTATGAGTATGAACGAGGTTTATTCTTTAAAGATCATAGTAGTGAAACAATAACCGATGAATTATTCTTACAGTTACAAGCTATGTCCAATGTCTTAATTACTGGTCACCAAGCTTATTTTAGTCAAGAAGCACTAGGTAGTATTATTAAAACGACTTTAGAAAATATTTTAGCATTTCAAAATAACATCTTGCGTAATCAATTGGTTTAAGTATTTTTAACTGTTTTGATTTAGCTGATAATTTTTAGGTAACAGTAACCAGTATCGGCCAGGTTGTTTCATGCTGCTCGCTTGGGTTGCAGCTTGGAGTCCGGCGCCAAAATAAATATCGCCTCGCACACCACCATAAATCGCGCCACCTGTATCTTGAGCGATAAACAAACGTTTTAGTGGCACGGAATGAGAGGTATTAGAAACATTTGGTACGTTTGTATTCAGCCAAAGTGGGCTTCCTAAAGGAATAATATTATTATCAACAGCTAGTGAGTAGCCGGCTGTTAAAGGGATATTTTCAGTACCAAGCGGAGCAGAACCTGACAAGGTTGTAAAAAATACAAAAGCAGGATCTTGTTCAATTAGAACATCACCTTGTTTTGGATGTACAATGAGCCATTGATAAATGGCTAACATAGATAAAGAATTTTTTGGGAAAATATGATTTTGTAAAAACCAGCGACCAATAGGATAATAAGGCTGGCCGTTGTCACCATCATACCCCAGCAATACTTGTTGTCCATTGGATAGTAGTATGATTCCTGAACCTTGAACTTGTAATACTAAGCGGTCTGCCCGATGAGCTACCCAGGCAATAATTTTAGCTTTACCTACAAGGGCACCATTATCAATCTGTTGTTGAGTAATACTATAAGGATAAAGCTTACCATCAATCACTCGACCAGCAATTTTCTTACCTTGCAAGTCAAGTCTGAATAAGCCAAGTTTAACTGTTACCAAGTCACTGGGTCTGGCATAAATAGGAACAGAATAATCACTGCTGTAGTGAAGTTGCCCTTTAAATTCAGGTAAATAATAGCCAGTAAAAAGTCCTTGCGGATTATGATGATTCATTACTGTATAAACATTAAACCAGGCTTCAAAAAATTGCCTGATAGCAACTTGATTGACAGGGTGTAATTTTAAAGCAGCCTTACAAACGCCTTGCCAATTAGCAACGGTAAGGGGTAATACAGGCGTTCCTACTATTGTATTAGAAGGTAATGATAAGGTTTTACTACACGAAGTTTTAAAAGCATTTAAGCTATTAGTAAGATTTGCTTGTTGCCAACCAGGTAATTCGGCAAATGAAGCAGATTTAAATTGCAGGTTATCAGTTGTTGCAGCAAAGCTTATCCAGGGAGTTAACAAACAGTAAAAAATGATTAGGATTCTTCGCAACATGTTTTTTCTCGATTTAGAACTCAACTAATTTAGGTGCTCTTGGAAAAGGAATGGCGTCACGTATATTGTTAAGTCCAGTAACATAATTAATTAATCGTTCAAAGCCTAATCCAAATCCAGCATGAGGAACGCTTCCATAGCGGCGTAAATCACGATACCACCAATAATCTTCTTTTTTGATACCAGCTTCATCCATACGTTGATCTAAAATGGCAAGCCTGTCTTCACGTTGACTGCCGCCAATAATTTCTCCTATGCCAGGGGCTAATACATCCATGGCAGCAACCGTTTTACCATCATCATTTAAACGCATGTAAAAAGCTTTGATAGCTTTTGGATAGTTAACAATAATAACTGGCTTACCGATTAATTCTTCCGCTAAATAGCGCTCATGTTCTGATTGTAAATCTAGTCCCCATTCAACTGGAAACTCGAATTTTTTGTTGGCACTTTTAAGTTTAGTGATAGCATCCGTGTACTCTAAGTATTCAAAAGAAGAATGAATGATTTTTTCAAGTCGTTCAATACAGCTTTTATCAACATGTTGAGCAAAAAAAGCCATGTCATCTGCTCGCTCATTTAAGATGTCTTGGAAACAATGCTTTAGTAAATTTTCTGCTAGTTTAGCTACGATTGTTAAATCAGCAAAAGCTACTTCAGGTTCAACCATCCAAAATTCTGCTAAATGTCTGCTAGTATTGGAATTTTCAGAACGAAAAGTTGGACCAAAAGTATAAACCTTTGATAAGGCTAAACAATAGGCCTCAGCATTCAATTGTCCTGAAACTGTTAAAAAAGTTTCACGACCAAAAAAATCTTGGCTAAAATCTACATTGCCTTTTTCATCACGTGGCGGATTAGCTATATCTAGTGTACTAACTCTGAATAGTTCACCTGCGCCCTCACAATCACTTTTAGTGATAATAGGAGTATGAACCCAAATAAAACCTTGACTGTTAAAAAAATGATGGATGCTTTGGGCTAAACAATTTCTGATACGTGCCATAGCGCCAATTGTATTAGTACGGACACGTAAATGAGCATATTCACGTAAATGTTCCATGGTGTGTCTTTTAGGAGACATAGGATAAGTTTCTGGATCATCAACCCATCCAATCACGGTAACTTGTTCAGCTTTAATTTCTACGTTTTGACCTTGAGCAGGTGAGGCCACTAGCTCGCCAGTAATAGAAACAGAACAGCCAGTCGTAATTTTTAATATTTCTGATTCGTAATTATCAACCTCTTTGGCCACAAGGACTTGTATTGGACTAAAGCAAGAACCATCGTGGACAGCTAAAAATGAAAACCCAGCTTTAGAATCACGTCTAGTTCTAATCCAGCCGTTAATTGAAATTTTGCTGCCGACTGCAACGCGGTTAGCAAGAAGATCAGCAATGCTATGAGTATTTTGCATGAAGAACCCCTGTTTGGAAAAATCCATAATTTTAACATTAGCGGACCGAACCGCAAATATGAGAAGAAGTTTTCTTGTTGATGCTTATAGGTATGGATCTTATAAAGCATTTAAATTTAGAATCACCCGTTATTTTAGCCCACTTTTTATTCAAAATTGACTGATAATAGAAAAATACTAGCTCACTTAATAAAAAAATTATGAAGTTTCATCTTGAATTAATGCCTCAAGTGCTTCGTCTTGTACTAATTGGACTTGTTCAATTTTATTGAATCGTGCACTAATTTTTTGGGCTGAGGTATGGACTTCTTCTACATCAGAGCTAGCTTGTTTGATGTGTCTTGCAAGATTATGCATACGGACTTGGAAGCGATCAAAATCTTTAGCTAAATAACTTAAATGCTCGCGAATAATATGAACTTGTTTTCGAGTTGCCTCATCTTTAATAACAGCTCTTGCAGTTGTTAAAATGGCCATCATTGTGGTTGGTGAGACTAGCCAGACATGAGAACGCTGTGCTAACTCTACCAGGTCTGGATGATGAGCGTGAATTTCTGCAAAAACAGCTTCAGCGGGAATAAACATAATAGCACCCTCAGCTGTTTCTCCAGGCACAATATATTTAGAAGCAATATCTTGAATATGTTTTTTAATATCTTGCTTAAATTGTCGTTCAGCTTGTTGTTTGTCAGCAGCTGTCACTGATAAGTCAGTCATTTGCCTGTAACTTTCTAAAGGAAATTTAGCGTCAATGGCAACTTTACCAGTTGGTTCAGGTAAAAACAGCATGCAGTCAACTCGGTTACCATTAGTTAGATTGTGTTGTAATGAAAAATGGTTTTCAGGTAAGGTATTGCGTAATAAAGCAGAAAGCTGGATTTCACCAAATGCACCGCGGCTACGCTTATCCGCAAGAATAGCTTGTAAGTCAACCACACTACTAGATAATTCAGTAATTTTCTTTTGCGCTTCGTCAATCAGAGCTAATCGTTTAATGACATCGGTGAATATTTCAGTCGTTTTTTCAAATCCTTCAGCTAAACGTTTTTCAACAACTCCTGAAATATCTTTGAGACGATCATCATTTTGTTTAGTCAGTTTATCAATTCGATCACCAATCATATCACTGCTTAGTTTTAAACCTTTTTGTAAGCTAAGTTGTAAGGATTGAATGCTTTCAATTTGTCTCTTATCAAAACTTTGTCGTTGTTCAGTTAAAGTTGTTGTCACTGCTTCTTTAAAATTAGTTAAAGATTTTTGTTGCATCAGCCGATGTTCTGAAAGTCGCTCTAATAAATGTTCTTGTAATTGATTCATAGAGTCTTGATATAGCTTATCGCTGAATCGTAATCGTTCTTCCAGGCGAGATTCAAATTTGTCTAGAGATTCTTGTAATTGATTAGTGGCTTTGGGTTTACGAAGACTAAAAAAAAGTATTAATAAGTTAAAAATGGTGATTAAAGCAAGAAAGGCTAAGGCAGCATACTGCAATTCATAAAACATAAGGTAATTCCTTCATCCAATCCAAGTTATTAATAATTATCACAAAAAACGGCTTTAAAGTCACGACTCCTAAACATTTTTCTTTGCTAATTTTGGCATAACGAAATAGCGAAAAATGGATAAATTTGTAGCATATCCTTTTAAAGCAGGTAAACTTCCTGTTGATAAAATAAGGGTTGGTTTATGATATTTTCATTTTTTGCAAGCTGTGCAAAAAACATCGAAAATTTATTACAAGAAGAGCTGGTAGCTTTAGGGATACAAAACCAAAAAGCCACTGTAGCTGGAGTCTATTTTCAAGGCTCTTTAGAACTTGCGTATCGTGTCTGTTTGTGGACACGATTAGCAAATCATATATTTTTAAAGTTGAGCGAATTTGATGCTATGGACGGCGATCAGCTCTATGAAGCAGTAAAGGCGATAGATTGGAGTGAACATTTAACACCTGAAAATACCTTTTGTTTAGAAGTAACAGGTCAGCATAGTTCAATTAAGCATCCTATTTACATTATTCAACGAGCAAAAGATGCTATTGTTGATCAATTTCGTGATCGTTTTGGTACGCGTCCTTCAGTGACAACAGATAGGCCGGCTGTTTGTATTAATTTTTATGTCGAAAACAATCATTTTATAGTTAATATAAATTTATCAGGCGAAAGTCTACACCGGCGTGGTTATCGATTGGAAGGTGGTAAGGCACCTTTAAAAGAAACCCTGGCTGCAGCATTATTGTATCGAGCTGGCTGGCGACAACAGCTGCAGCAATCCCCTGTCATTTTATATGATCCTTTTTGTGGTAGTGGCACGCTTTTGATTGAAGCAGCCTTGATAGCATTTGATATAGCACCAGGTCTTAAGCGAGAATATTTTGGTTTTATAGGATGGAAACAGCACAATACACTTATTTGGGAGCAACTAAAAAGCGAAGCGGCAGAGCGAAAGCTGCAAGGCCTTACTCGACAAGAGGTAATAATTTATGGTAGTGATAGTCATCCACTTGCTATTACAACCTGTCTGGAAAATATTAGGCGAGCAGGGTTAGAGAAAAAAATAGTAGTTCAGCAGCAAGATTGTAAAACAATCAGCATTTTACCTTCGTGGCAAAAACATACCGGGCTCATTATCACTAATCCTCCCTATGGCGAAAGATTACATACTAATGATGACGAGGTATTACATCAATTATTTAAAGATTTTGGAGAAAGATTAAAAGAGGGGTTTTTAGGTTGGCAAACAGCTATTTTTTCTGGGGCTCCTCAAGATTGCTTAAAGTCTTTAGGGATCCGAGCAAAACATTATTATCATTTTTTTAACGGTCCTTTAGCTTGTCGGCTTTATCTTTTTACCATTCAGCCAGAATATATTATGTTGTTTGAAGAGCCAGCACAAAAGTTAGCAAGAAAAATTGAGAATATTGTAAAGGAAGGACTAAGTGTTAAAGCAATGATGCTTGCTAATCGAATTCGTAAAAATATAAAAAATTTACAAAGCTGGCTTAAACGCTCCGCTATAGAGTGCTATCGAATTTATGATGCAGATTTACCAGAATATGCAGTGGCCATTGATTTTTATCAACAAACTTGGTTACAAGTGCAAGAATATCAGGCACCAAAAGAAATTGATCCTAAAAAAGCAGAAAAACATTTATTAGAAGTATTAGCTGTATTACATCAAGAATTAAGGATTCCAACTTCGCATATTTATGTAAAAGTTCGTAAGCGTCAAAAGGGAGATGCTCAATATCAAAAACTTGATAGTCGAGAAGAGTTTGTAATTATTCAAGAATGGCAAGCAAAGTTCTGGGTTAATTTTGTTAACTATCTTGATACGGGTATTTTTTTAGATCATCGCTTAGTAAGACAAAAAATAGCTCAGGCTTCTAAAGATAAAATGGTGTTAAATCTTTTTGCTTATACTTGTACTGCTAGTGTAGAAGCTGCACTATATCATGCTGCTAAAACTATTAATGTAGATCTTTCTAATACTTATCTAGAGTGGGGTAAGCGCAATTTTAAACTTAATAATCTGCTACTTGCAAAACATGAGTTTATTCAAGCGGATTGTTTACAGTGGCTACAAACAGATAAAAACTATTATGAAGTGATTTTTTTAAATCCCCCATCTTTTTCAAATTCCAAACGTATGCAAACAGTTTGGGATATTGACAAAGATCATGTGAAATTATTACAACTAGCAATGAATCGTCTTAAAAAAGACGGAGTTTTATTTTTTTCCTGTAATTTGCATAATTTTAAATTAAAAATAGAGCAGTTATCTGCTTATAATATAACAGATATAAGTCAAGCTACTTTGGCTAAAGATTTTATACGCAGTGCTAAATCTCATCATGTTTGGGAATTTCGTCACAAATAAGTAGATAATTTTTGAATTTTAGCAAGAAAAAATTTTCTCCCCCATAAACTTAATGTATCTTTATATTTTGCTTCAATAAATCTCTGCATTTCCATGGCCGCTTTTTGCCAATCAACAGTATTTGTTTTTTGTTTAAGCTCAGTTATTACCCATTCCTTAGTAATTTTAATTTGCTTATTTTGCCAAGGCCCCGATTGATTAAGGGCATTTTCTAAAAACTTAAAATTAATAGAAGTACCTTTTGCTACGTACCAAGAAAAATCAAACCAGTCCCTACTTTTAACATATTCACGACATAATATAGCATGACATTTGCCAGCAAAATTACTAGGAAGGTCTTGAGCTATAATTGCATAATCAATAGGAAAATCTAGATATTTAATTTCTTCTTTAGATCCAGCAGGAGGGTTGGTATCAATTTCAAATTTAATTAGAAACTTTCTGTTGATATGGTGATGAAAATTTAAATTCAGTATCTTTCCTATAGAGTTATCTTTAATAAAAAGTTTATGTATGGTTTTAGACTCTTTGCCACGGTCAATAATTTCTGGTTCAATGCCATATAAAATAAAAACTTTTTTCATTATTTCAATATATTTTTTCCATTGAAAATTTTTATCTGGTTTTTTTAGTAAAAAATCAAGATCCTCAGAAAATCTTGGTAATTGATATAAAATTCGTAATGAAGTACCACCTTGAAACAAGGCCTTAGTAAAGAAATCTGTCGTAGATAAAGCAAAAAGTGCAATCTCTTGCAATATTTCTTTTAGGGCATTTTCTTCTTCTTCAATAGTTTTGGGTTGATATAATTTTAATCTATGACTTATAATTTGATTATTCATTTTCTATCTTATTAATAAGATTTTGTAAAAAGCTTGTAACATTTTTTGCTCGATAAACAGGCTGTAGTTGTTTAATATCTTGCTTAGTAATTTTTTTAAGATTCTCTTTTTCAATACGTAGGCTCTTTTGAAAAAAATTTGAATCAGCACCTTTAATTTTATGCCAATAAACATAGTCCATTAATGCTCTTAATGGGGTGGCTATATAAATTAGCTGGTTATTTATTTGAACTGAATTTACTCCGATATAGAAGTATTGGGGGATGATTGGTACTATTCGATAGATAAAATGACCTAATGGCGTATCAAACTCTCGATTTCTTCCAAAAGATGCAATGCTGGTAACTGCTGTAATGCGTTCAGGGATCCAGTTGTAGTAGCTTAAAGCTGATTCTGCAGTAATATAACTATTAGGAATAATGCGGTTTGCAATATAGTACAGACTTAATGCAAGCTTTTGATACTTTGTAGCAATAGTATAATAGCCTCGACAAATACGAATTAACTCACCTTTGCGTAGTGCTTTATTAACTAAGGCATAACGTCGTGCAGCACTTCCTTTGAATAAGTAGCTAAGGTCATGATCTCTAATAATATGATCACTTAAGTGATTTGTAATAATAAGCTCAGTGCTGTTTAACATAATTTCTCCTAATCATATTATGCAAGAAACTTTCTAAAATAGCAAGTTTCTTGCATAATATGATTAACCCCATTCTTAGAGGTATAAAAATAATCAATAAGTTATATTAAGATTCGGCTATGGCATAGCTGTTTAAAGGCGGCAGGTTTGTTACCAATCCTGCTCGCAATAAAAATTGAGCAAATGCTTGATAACGCTGTTTATCCAATTTTCCAGGATTTAAAGAAAAATATTGGATCGTCATAAACCAAGAAATTTTATTTAAAGAGTTGTTTAAAGCAGGGTTATTTTTAGCAAATATGTCCCAAGCTTGTTGAGGATGCTGCTTTAAACATTGGGCTCCTTGTTGAATTGCTAACATAAATTTTTTTAAGCGCGGATCATTTATTTCTTTTTTATTAGTGATAAAAATGAGCTCATCATAAGGAGGTACACCGTTATCTTCAGGATAGAAAGTGCGAGCTGGGTGGCCAGCTAAAGCCATTTCTGGAATTTCAAAGTTACGCATTTGTCCTGTTATCGCATCAACACTGCCGCTAAGCAATGCTTGAGTTTGTCCGTAATGAAAACTAACTAGTTGCACATCAGATAAATGTAAGCCGTTGTACTTTAGCATGGTTTGTAAAGTAATGTCATCAATGCCGCCTGTACTATAACCAATACGCTTACCTCGAAGATCTTTAATCGTTTTTATATTACTAGTTTGTAGTACCGCCAGACAAGCTAGAGGAGAATTAATTAAAGTACCAATCCGTACTAGTGGCAAGCCTTGGCTGACAGCTACCATAAACTGTGGTTGGTAGCTAATACCGATATCGGCTTGACCGGCAGCAACTAATTTCATAGGGTCGGCAGGATCAGCTGGAGAAATAATTTTTACATCGAGTCCTGCTTGTTTAAAGTAACCTTGTTCTTCTGCTACAAATATAGGTGCGTGATCAGGATTAATGAACCAGTCCAATATTAAAATAAGTGGCTGAGCAAAGATGATATTAAAAACAAATAGAGAAACAAAATAGATAAGAATTTTTCTAAGCATGCTTTTCCTCCAACGGTACTAACCGTATCAGGTTCAAGGGTCGATGAACTATTTCATCCTCTCAGCCGGTAAGGCTCCCCTAAGTTTGTTTGCTGACTATAGGCTTCTTTTTATCTTGAAGCAAGATTTTTAAAAAAGAGTAGGAAAACACTTAAAACGCATTTTATTTGTCTGGTTATTATGATGCTTTAATAGCCAGATGCTATAATTAGTACTAGTAAGCTAAAAAATGCTTATATTTTAAATAGTTAGATAAATAAAAATAAAAACAGGACGTTGCATCTTATAATTTGTTCAGCTAAGCTGACAAACTAAAAATCATAAAAGCAAGAGGTGATTTATGCATAAAATTTTAGTAGCTGGAGCAGGACGAATTGGCTCCTTAATTACAACCTTATTAAGTCAATCAGGTGATTATTATATTTATTTGATAGATGTGAATACGGAAAATTCTATCATTAATAAAATACAAGATTCATTGCAGAATGTTTCTTTAGTGCAGTTAGATGTTACTAATCAAGCAAAGCTATTAAATTTTGCTAAAGAAAAACAAGTCAAAGCAGTTATTTCTTGCTTACCTTATTATTGTAATGTGTCGCTAGCAGAGTTAGCACGCTCTTTAAACATTAATTATTTTGATCCCACTGAGGATATGCAAGTAACTGAAGCAGTTAAACATATTGCTGAAAGTGCTCACAGTGCCTTTGTTCCGCAATGTGGTTTAGCACCGGGTGTAGTAGGGATTATTGCCGATGATTTAATGCAACAGTTTGATGAAATTGATAACATTAAAATGCGAGTCGGTGCTTTGCCTGAGCATGCCAGTAATACCTTGAAGTATGCGCTTACTTGGTCTACTGATGGCCTAATCAATGAGTATGGGAATCCTTGTCAAGCAGTGGTTGATGGCCAAGCTATGCTTGTCAAGCCTTTAGGAGACCTGGAAACTATAGAATTAGATGGTAATACCTATGAAGCATTTAATACCTCAGGTGGGTTGGGAAGCTTGGTTGAGTTGTATGAAGGTAAAGTAAGAAATATGAATTATAAAACAATTCGCTATCCAGGTCATTGTGAGAAAATGCGATTTTTAATGCGAGACTTAAAATTAAATAATCATCGTGATATACTTAAAAAAATCCTAGAGAATTCGATTCCAAAAACTTTGCAAGATGTTGTAGTTATTTATGTTTCGGTTACAGGTAAGAAAAAAGGCGAGCTGCAAGAAGCTCAGTATATGAATAAAGTATATCCGCAAGAAGTGGTCGGGCAAACTTGGTCTGCAATTCAAATTACAACCGCCTCTAGTATTTGTGTGGTCGTGGATATTGTGATGAATAACCCAGCTCGATACCAAGGGTTTGTTTATCAGGAAAAAATTTCATTTAAGGAATTTTTAGCAAATCGCTTTGCTAATTTTTATGCTAAGAAAGATAAAAAACAGTAACCTTAAGCATTGTAGTGAGGAATTAACGCATGAGCTCGAATCTAAGTTTCTTAAAAACTTTACAAATAGATAAGGTCAACTCAGGATCTTTTGCTGAAAAATGGCTTTCTAATAAAGAAGCTGAGATTATTGATTCAATAAGCCCGACAAACAGTGAGCTGATTGCTAAAATAAGGTGTTCAGTTGAGAGCGAATATGAGGCGGTTGTCCATTCAGCGCAAACTGCTTTCAAAATTTGGCGTGATATTCCAGCTCCCAAACGTGGAGAGATAGTAAGACAGCTTGGTAACGCTTTACGAGAATATAAAGATGCTTTAGGGAGTTTAGTAAGCTATGAAATGGGTAAGTCCAAACAAGAAGGTGATGGTGAGGTACAGGAAATGATTGATATTGCAGATTTTGCAGTAGGTCAATCACGCATGCTATATGGTAAAACAATGCATTCTGAGCGTTTACATCATCGTATGTATGAGCAATGGCATCCTTTAGGGCCGGTGGGTATTATTTCAGCGTTTAACTTTCCTGTTGCAGTTTGGTCTTGGAATGCATTTTTAGCTGCTATTTGTGGTAATACCTGTATTTGGAAACCCTCACTTAAAACACCCTTATGCGCTATAGCAGTACAGCATATTTGTAATACAGTGTTTGAAAAAAATAAACTGCCTAATATTTTTTCCTTATTTATTCCTAAAGATCACGATTTAGTTGAGCGCTTTGTGCAAGACGAGCGAGTCCCGCTCATTTCTTTTACTGGTTCCTCTGCTGTAGGAAAAGAGGTTGGTGCAAAAGTAGCAAGACGGTTTGGTAAGTCTATCCTCGAGCTAGGAGGCAATAATGCCATTATTGTCGATGAAACAGCCGATTTAAAATTAGCAGTGCCAGCTATCGTCTTTGGTGCTGTAGGAACTGCTGGCCAGCGTTGTACTACTACTAGGCGTCTAATTGTTCAAGAGTCTATAGCTGAAAAATTAGAGCAGCATTTAATAAATGCTTATCAACAAATTAGTATAGGGGATCCTTTAGATCAACGGAATTTAATGGGTCCTTTGATTGATGAGGCAGCTGTTGAAAATTACCGATTAGCAGTTAATGAAGCCAAACAATGTGGCGGCCAGCTATTATTTGGTGGCAAAGTATTAGAAAAAGAGGGTTGTTATGTTGAACCTACCTTGATTAAAGCTAAAGCTGAGTGGGAAGTTGTTCAGCGGGAAACTTTTGCGTCTATTTTATATATCTTGACTTATAAGACCTTAGAAGAAGCGGTTGCAATTCAAAACAGTGTACGTCAAGGGCTTTCCTCTGCTATTTTTACTACCAATCTTAAAAACGCCGAATACTTTTTATCAGTACTGGGGAGTGATTGTGGTATTGCGAATGTTAATATAGGGACTTCTGGTGCAGAAATTGGCGGGGCTTTTGGTGGTGAAAAAGAAACAGGCGGCGGGCGTGAGTCTGGTTCGAATGCTTGGCAAGCCTATATGCGTAGACAAACTAATACTATTAATTGGAGTAATGAATTATTACTTGCGCAAGGTATAAAATTTAGTTTATAAAAATCAAAAATAGTTGTATACTTATCGTACAAATTTATATTAATAATAAGCTATTACTATGTCAATGATTGATCATATTGATTCTTCGAATGCCTGGCTAAGCTGGCGAATTATAGCTACGCCTTCAGAGCAGTGGATTCCAGTAATAGGTAAAGGTCTAGAATATGAACGGCTTTATCAATTTCAGCTAATTAGAAAAATTAATGGCCGATTTTATGATGTAATTTATACGAGTATTGCTAGGTTGGGATGGAAGCCGGGTTTTTTTACTGGGGATAGAGAATATAAAAGAAGTGCAGATAGAGAATATACAGGAAGGAAATGTATTGAGCTGGACTTAGTGGATAGCCATGGCAGGCAAATTTTATCCTATTTTATAGAGAAAGTTTTAAAATTTTTTCAGATTGATTTAAGTCCTGAAGAAATCAGTATCTTACAAAGTGAGGGTGGTGCTGCGACAGCAGCTGGTGCTGGAGGTGTTATTGAATCTAGATTAAGAGCTAGATGAGCAAGTGAGGCAGCGGCTGCAGTTGAATCTAGCCTTAATCCTAAAATAGCTGCTAGAGTAGGCTAGCCTAAATAATTTCACATGTAGTAACGAAGGTTTCTGCCATTTCATGCTCTATGGTTTGTAATTGATCGGCAAATAATTTACCAGAGATAGATAGCTCAGTTAAATACACAAAAAGTTCTTGTTTAGTGTCTGAGTTGTTATCTTTAGAAAGAATCCGTTTTAACTTATTACTTGCTAGTGGCTCAGTTTTAAGAGAGCCCACAATTTCTTCTGATTCAATATGAGTTAATATTAAAGTAGCAGTCCCACTATCACGTCTTTGCAAATAGGTTAAACTATACTCTCCAAAGCTAAGGTCTATTTTTATTATTAATTCTTCATAAATTTTTTTTAAATGAGCTAGCACTTGCTCTCTAAAACGTTTTGAATAATAAGCTAGCAAAGGAGTATAATGTTTCTCAGTAAAAACTTTCCGTCTAGTTCCATATTTGTCAAAATAAACCATTCCAGCATCAAATAAATGTATAGCATCCATAAAATTTGAAAATGTGTAGAGATTAAAGTTAAAAGTAAATATTTCTAGGAATACAGTTTGCCAAAAAGCTAATATTTGTTCAGAAGTAAATGCGTTAATAAACTTGTTGATTCGAGAGTTGGCGGTATCATATTGAATAATGGGGCAATACAATTTTGCTTGTTCAAGTGTGATCTGCTGTAAATAAGTGGCGCACAAACAATCAAAAGCAAGGATGAAACGACGATAACCCTCGTCCTTATATCCTGGAAAAAATAAAGAAGCTGTTTTTCTGGTTTTTTGCAAACCCCTTATGCCAACAGGATCTTGTGTTAAGTAAATATAAGGTGTGGCGCTATAGCGATCGACTCTTGGCGTTTCTTTTAGAATAATTTCATTATGGGTATTAGTGCCTCTGCCCTGTTTTAAAGCCTTGGAAACTTGCAAGAAAGAAGCAGGATCAGCTTCAAACACCTGCTCATCACCTAGTCCTGAACCAATATCAGTGAGGCTGCTTTTAATAGGTTCATCATTGGATCCTAATAAAAAACAAAAGCCTGTCGCAAGAAATAAGTGGCTACCATATCCTCCCAGGCAGCCTGGTCTATTGCTATTTTTTCCATTAATTAAAGTGTAAAGAATTTCTAGTTCAGCACCATTCATGTCACTTTTAAAATCTGTTCTATATAAATGTCCTCCTAAAAGACCACGAAACCAAAGCCGTCTTTTTCTTAGAGCTTCATTGAGCTCTGTTAAAGTTAGTAGAGTCTCATCTTCTAGTTTTTCTGCAGTTGGTTCGCTAAGTTGCTCTGAAGGAAGAATAGATCTTAACACTAAGAGTTTGGGTAGTATTTTTAAGGTTTCGATTAAGCAATTCTTATTTTCAAAACTTAATTTAATTTCCCTATCCTGTCCATAAATTGAATCACCGTGAGCATGAATTAAACCATGGTGAGCAGCGACAATTAAGGCAATATCGCGCAGCATCCGTGATTTAAACTTTTTTATAATAGGAGAATCAGTCTCTGTAGGTAAATAATTTTTATAAATATCTAAGTAACGAATATCAAACCAGTCTCGAGCACGGATGATATCTAAACAATCACCATCATGAATTAGCTCTGCTATATAAGGTTTCTGTAAAGGCTTTTCTGTTTCTTCTGCTTGTTGCCAAGCCAGCTTGTTATCAGTACTAATTTTTAGATTATAGTAGGTCGAATCAGCTTTAGTGGGATCATAATCTTTATTAGCACCGAATTCAGCAATGACTAATGCAAGTTCTTTTGCTATGCCTTGTGAAACTGCATAGTGATAAAAATTTTCAGCGCTTTTTTTATCCCAAAGATCTTCTGCTTCATTTTTTCTGGCGCTATCATGAAATATGCAATACCATTGAATCAATTTGAAAATTAGACTTTTATTGGTGTCGTTTTCTTCTAAAGGAATTGAGAGTTTACGATTAATTTCATGCAGACACTGGTCTAATACTTTTTCTCCTTTTGATTCACGTAATTTAGCTAAAGCTGTCATAGCAATTACAGTACGAACCGCATGCTGGATACCGTGAGTCGAGCGTTGAATTTTTTCTGGTTTAGACTCTCTTATTGTAGCTGGGCCTTGAGAAAGCTCAGTTAGGCCTGAGAAAAGAGAAGGAGGAAAAGGCTTTGAATAATAGTTTTCCCATGCATAATCCACGGCTGTTTGTAAAGCTAAGCTATTAATTTGAATCATATTTCTAATATTGTTATTATAGATAAATTAGTTCTTGGTCGATTGTTATTGTAGCAAAATTTTCTTATCGCTTTAAGAATAGATTACTTGTTAAGTTAATTTATGAATAATCATATAATTAGAATAATGCTTAGTTGTTTATTATCTTGGTGCTTTATTTGAGTTAAGGAGTTTATTAATAAAGTTTTTTTTTAAGTTATTTTGGTATATAGTTGGCTACTAAAATTATAATAAGTGGAGGTTAATTACTTATGAAAAAATTAATTATTCTATTAACAATAAATTTATTAATAATGTCAACGAGTTATGCTTTGGCTGATGGTTCATGTCCAAGTATCGCAGTAATGAATCGTAGTGACTGTCTTTGGAACCCTTTTGTAGGAAAAGGACAACTACTTTCCGAAAATGCTGGTCCCATTTATATTATGATTAATAAAGGGACAGCTCAGAATCCCGATATACAATATACAGGTATAGAGATTCAACCACTTGAATCATATCCCAAAGTACCGACAAGCCCTTATCCAGATAGTTCACCAAATACTTGCACATTGATGGTTAGTCCAACTACTACACCATTAGGACCAGGTTCTGGATCAACAGATTGGACTTATAATAATGGGGCGCCTGCTTATGTTTATGAAACAAGCCCTAGCAAAACAATGCCAATGTATATGGCAAGAACATATATTGTGCCAGGTTGTTTTTTACCGTATGGTTCTAAATAATAATTAAATAATTTTTAAAAACTTGCTTGCGAGAAATCAAGGAAGCAGGATTTTTTCAATTATTATTAGAGTTTGTCAGTTACCAAGTAATGAGAGTTTTTAATAACCAATCAATTGAATAATACAAAAAAAGAGTAAACATCGTAATAACAATTAATACAGCAAACATAAGATCAATTTGCATTCTTGCGTTAGCATTTAGCAAGAGAAAACCCAGTCCGCTACTAGAGCCTACCCACTCACCAATTACTGCACCGATAGGTGCAATGGTAGCCGCCACTCGTAATCCTGTGGCGAGTGAAGGAAGAGCGTAGGGAATTTGAATACGTTTTAATAATTGCCAGTGTGTAGCTTGCATGGTTTTTGCTAAGTCAAGATAATCACGAGGTGTGCGGCGTAAGCCATCATAAAAAGCGCTCGCCACAGGAAAGAATAACATAATAATAGTGATAGCAATTTTGGAAGCCATTCCATATCCAAACCAAATGATAAAAAGTGGGGCAATAGCAAAAGTTGGGAGGGCTTGACTAATTAAAAGCAAAGGTAAAAACCATAGCTTAATAGGACGAAAAAAAATCATCATTAAGGCAGTTGATAGGCCTAATAAAGCACCTAAGAATAGACCTAAAAACGTTTCTATTAAGGTAGGAACTGCTTGTTGACTTATTAGTAAAGAATTTTGTATTAGGCTCATAAAAACTAAGTAAGGAGAGGGAACGATATAAGGAGGAAATTTAAAAAAATAAATGGATAATTGCCAAATGAGAATAAAGCTAATCACTAAGCCAATTCCTCTTAGAAAAATCATGACAAAACCTCATGAGTTTGCTGTAGAATTTGTAATAATTGACTTTGTATAGTTAAAACTTCTACATCAGTAGGATTTCGTGGAGTAGGGCCAGTTGGTTTTATTACCGAAACAATGGTTGCAGGACAACCTTGCATAATAAAAATATTATCGCTTAATCGAATTGCTTCTAAAGGATCGTGAGTAACCAAAATAACGGTTTTATTTTTTAATAATTCATGAGCTATGGTTTGTAGTTTTAAACGCGTAATAACATCTAAGGCTGAAAAAGGCTCATCCATTAACACAATTGGTTTATCTTCGATGAGTGTTCTAACTAAAGCTGTGCGCTGCCTCATGCCTCCAGATAAAGATTTAGGCCTTTTGTTTACTGCTTGTTCTAACTCTACTTGACGAAGAAGCTGTAAGGCTTTATTTTTTACCTTGGTAATAGACTGACCTCTTAATTTATATCCTAATAAAACATTTTCAATAATGGATAACCATGGCATTAAGCTATCGTGTTGACTCATATAGGCGATAGATTTTTCAAGAGGTAGGTGATTGGTTGAAGTAATACGAGTAGCTACAGAGATAGTGCCACCAGTTTCTAAATTAGCTATCAGGCGTAATAAGCTGCTTTTGCCAATACCGCTAGGCCCTAAAAAAGTAGACCATTGGCCTGCAGGAATTTCTAAATTTAATTGATCAAATAAGATTTGATTATGATAAGTAAGTGTTGCATTTTTAATGCTAATGCCAGGTGCATGCAAGTGCTTTTCCTCCGCCAGTATAAACTGTATCAGGTTCAAAGGGTCGATGCTCAAACATCCTCTCAGCCAAAGGCTCCCCTAAGCAGATAATACCATGTATTCTAAAGATATTTTTCTTTTTTGTATAGATACTTTATTAAAAAACAAATTATTTAATTTAGATTAAAGATTTAAATTAATTAGTAGGCTGTATGGATATTTTTTAAAAAGATTAGTTTATTCTTCACTTTTTAATAGTAATAGTTGGCGATCTATTGATTCTTAAAAATAGGGTTAATAGGGTCGTGCCGCCAATTTTGATAAAAATTTGTTTTATAAATGGTAAAGTTAAAAACTTTTTGTTTAATTTTATTGAGCCGATGATTCAATACTGTAAAGCGATCAGGTAATCTTTGTATAGTGATAATAACTGTTGTTTGAGCTGTTAAGAAAATTTTTGGTTGTTTTGGTAAAGTGTTTATAGCAACAGAAATTTTATTGGCTAATTGGGTGATTGCTAAAGCATAAAGATAGGAAGCGTTCCATTTTAGTAAAATGATAAAATTATTATTCACTAAATAAGTTCTATCAGAACTTTCTTTTAGCAAAATAATAGAGGTTAGACCTTGCCATGTAGGAAAAGATTCATCATGATAGGTTTTGACGCCTAAATGCTGCCATTCACTAATTGTTTTATGATTATTGAGTCCAATTTGAGATAAAGGAAAATTAACTGGCAGCTTGACTCTAAGCGCTGTGTTTTCAGAATATTGCCAACCTTGCTGATGAAAATAATTAGCAGTAGAAGCTAACGCATCAGCTGGATTATTCCAAATATCTGGGCTCTTATTACCTAAATACGAGACTGCATAGTTTAAGTATAAACTAGGCATAAATTGACATTGTCCGATTGCACCAGCCCAAGAGCCGGTCATTTTATTTTTATTGAAATTGGAATTTTGAATTATTTTTAAGGCTGCAATCAATTCTTTTTTAAAAAATACATGACGATGATCAAAATAGGCTAAAGTGGCTAGCGCAGAAATAACAGGATAAGTTCCTAAATTTTTTCCATAGTTAGTTTCAGCACCTAAAATGGCCACTAAATATCCTGGCTGCACGTGATATTGTCGGCTAATTTTATTTAAGACGGATTGATTTTGCTGATAAAACTGTATTCCTTGATTGATACGATGGGAAGTGACAAATAGTTTCATGTAATCATTATAATTTAAGACAGACTCTGGTTGGTTAGAGTCTTTATTGATTACATCAGACAAATACTCTGCAGTAAGTAAGTTGTGGTGAATGACTGATTGCGAAATACCATGAGCCCTGGTTAGGGGAATCATAGTAGATAAAAATAATCGAAAACCTAAAGAATTGGGATGAGCAGCATAAACAGTTGTAGTTGTAAATAGCAATAACAAAAAAATTATTTTTTTCATTTATGGTATTAATCTTCATTAACTATTTTAGTGATTAAATGTAAATACTCTTTATCATATTGCAAAGTTTCATTTTGCAAATGTAGTAAACAAAAATAATCATAATAATATAATTTGTACTCTTTTTTCGTGTGAAGCTGTTGATGCAGAGCTTCTATTAAAAGACTAACAGCGAGATAAATAACACTCATTTGGTTTACCACAGTTTTAATATGGAGTGCCTGTAGGTCAGCGGAAAGATTTTTTAAATTATCTAATTGCTCATTTAATAAAATAATGGCAGCTGTTAATTGTTTTTTTCTTGGAGAGTCTGCTAAGGTGTCTAATTGAGTTTGTAAATGATTAATAAATACTTTATCTATTGCAAATTTATGAATATCTCGCAAAATTTGTAAGCGCAGAGTATTATGAGTTCCTTCCCAGTTTTCGCAAACAATGCTGTCTCGAAATAGTCTTGGAAGAGGGGAAAAGCTTTCAATAGCACCATTGCCGGCTAGCACATCAATACAATGATGAATGTGATTAACTCCCCATAAGGCGGAAATATATTTATTAAGATTAGCTAAGATTCTAAGCAATAATGCTTCTTGTTTTTGAGGTGTTTTGCAGGTATCAAAGATATCCTGAAGTTTAGTTGTTGCTAAAATACTTGCTAGCCCTGCTATATTTTCGACTTTAATTTGAGCTAAATTTTCAATAACCAAAGGGTAGTTATTAATTGTTTTACCAAAGGCTTCCCTATGCCTAGCATATTGATAAGCAATAGAATAAGCATATCTCACCATCCCAAGCATAATAATAGTATTAAAGAGTCTGGAAATGTGCAGAACATTTTCCATAACGATATTAAAACCTTTATCCAGCTCGCCGACAGGATAGGCAATAGCCTCATTAAAATCTATCTCACCTGAGGCCATAGAATTTGTACCAATTTTTTCTTTAAGACGCCTTACTGTGAAATAATTATGCTCTCCGTTTTCCAATTTAGTAGGTACCAAAAACAATCCTAATCCCTTAGTACCAGAAACTTTTTCATCATAGCGTGCTGTCATTAAAATAAGGTCGGCATTGGCATTAGAACAAAACCATTTTTCTCCTTTGATGCGCCATTTGCCTTGTTTATCTTGATAAGCCAGCACAGCATTTTGTCCTACATCAGAGCCACCCTGAATCTCAGTTAAAAACTGTGCGCCTGTAAAATTATTTTTATAAGAAGGAGTTATTAATTTATTTAGAAAAAATTCACTGTTAGGGACCTTATATCTTTGTAATACTCGAACTAGGCCAGCAGAACAGGCGAGAGGACAGTTATGACCAGCTTCTCCCGCATGGCCGGAAAGATATAATAAGGCAAAGCTTTTTAGCATATTACCAGGTATAGCAAATTGTCCTAAAATATCGGCTCCATAAATGATTTCTCCTGCTGCTTCATAGCTAGGATGGTGGATAATATGATCAAGTCGATTGCCAATACCATCATAAGGTTCTAATCTAGGTAAATTTAAGCGGTAATTATTTTCGGCAACCAAAGGTAATAAATCTTCTGCTACTTGCTTGCCAAATTCAATTAGCTTTTTCTTTAATTCTTGGTCATGAAGAAAATACAGTTCAAAGCTATGTTGAAAGGAATGATTGGTTAAATAAACATTGTCAGCCATGAGTGCTTGCCATTGGCTTAAGGCTTTACGAGCGATTTTATTTCTTAATTGGGATGTTTCTTCCATAGGAATCTCCTTTGGCGTATAGTATGCCTGGAATTTGAATTAATGAAAATTAAAACAAGCCTGGTAATGCGTGGATAAAAATTGACATTATGAAAGTTATTGTTGAACCAAAATATAGTCGAGTTGATCAAAATTTAACAATATTACTGACAGAGTTACTACCTAGTCAAAATGTAACACTATCTGTTTCAACCCAAGATGCAAAAGGCTTGTTCTGGTCTGCAACAGCGACCTTCAAAGCTGATAAAACAGGAACAATTAATGTTGCTTCCCAAGCTCCTATTAAAGGCAGCTATCAAGGAAAGCACGCTCTAGGCTTATTTTGGTCTATGAAGCCTAATGAAGGTAAAGGTAGTTTTTCTCAACCTTTTGCCTTGCAAGGCCTTAAAAAGCTCTCTATCCAAATGAGTGCTAAAAGTAATAATCAAGTGTTGTTTGAAGAAACTCTAGAGAGATATTTGTATTCTGACAAAATAGAGCGCAGAGAGATTAAAGAACCTCAGTTGTCAGGTACTTTATTTTTACCTAAGACTGAAACTCCTCTGCCTGCTATTGCTATAATTCCTGGTTCAAGAGGGGTGAGTGTGGTAGAGCCTATGGCTGCGTTATTAGCCGAGCAAGGTTATATAGTTAAGGTGATAGCCTATCCTAACCAGCATGAAGGAGAAATCTATGAACTACCTATAGAGGGATTTAAGCGTAGTATCCTCTGGTTATCAGAGCATCCTCAGGTGTTAGCTAATAAAATCATGGCAATTGGCATTTCTAAAGGAGCTGAAGCATTATTGACTACACTAGCTTATTTTCCTGAGCTTAAATTAGAAAAAGTAATAGCTATTTCGCCGTCTAGTGTGGTGTGGCAAGGTTTGGGTAAGGGAAGGCCAAAGTTCTGCAGCTCTTGGTCACTATTTAATGAGCCGGTAGCCTATTTGCCTATGCACCAAAAAACAGCTTTTCGCTCTGTTTTAATCAGTAAATTGCTGAGTAAGCTTGCTATAGATAAAATATTCCCAAGTTTTAGTGCAGTCAAATTTGTTAAAACCTATCGCAAAGCATTTAAAAATAAACGTGCTGCAGAAGAAGCAGCTATTCCTATTGAAAAAATTAGGGCACCACTTTTATTGATTTCTGGAGCTGAAGATAAATTATGGCCAGCTTCTATGATGTGTGAACAAATTAAAACAAGGCTCAAAGCTAAACAATTTAACTATCCTATTGAGCACATAAATTATTTTCAGGCCGGGCATGTATTTATGTTTCCTGGTATTCCTTCGATGATGCAAATTATTAAACTGCCAGTACTCACCCTAGCATTAGGGGGTAATAGAAAAGGGGCTGCAATGGCTTGGCAAGCGTATTGGCAAAAATTACTGAATTATTTGCAAGTGTAAAGCTAATAAAATTAAATTTGTAACTTTACTGTTTCTTTTTCTTATTGTTTGGCAAGCGTAGTAAATAGTTTTCACTTGCCCCCTTTTTTTAGTTGTATGTTCCAGTTCCAATCTTGCTCTTTTAGCAACGTCGCCTTTCCTATTTTACCAGCAGCTGCTTCTAATTTCAGTCGATTACAAAATATAACCGACTCACTTCCTTCTTTTTTTAAAGCTATTTTTTTAAGACCCCTCAGTAATTTTTAGCTGCCTGATAATATGGTTGTTGGGTTAACACTTGAGTAATATCCGCTACCGAGAAAAACCAAGTTTCTGTTTCTTTATCTTATAAACGACGAATTTGAGAATCTTCGGAAATTGCCAACTCTATTTTCATAGCTACTCCATGTATTATGAATTAATAATAAAATTTAAACTTTAAATAAAATATTTATTCTTAATCATCTTTTTCGGAAATTAAAAGATAAGTTTCTCAATAGTGAGTCATCACTAATTTTTGAGTCAAAAAATATATTTACGGAATAAAAGAAGTTTATTCTAAACCATAAAGATTGTTACTTTAATAAAGATAAAATATTTTTTATCGCCATAATTCTTTTTTCTGCTATATTTATTTCTTCAGCAAAATGAAAACTCAATTTATCAGATCCTAAAAGTTTAAAAGCATTGGGCTGTTGTTGAATTAATTTAATAATGGTAGTGGGTTCAATAGCTGGTTTTGCTTGGAAGTGGATTTTACCCCCCTTGCTAGAGGCCTCTAACTTTTTAATGCCAATTTCATTAGCGATAAATTTTAAACTTGTGATCGTTAATAAGTTTTTAATGGAATCTGGTAATAAGCCAAAACGATCGACCATTTCACTTTGTAATTCATCTAAAGCTTGCTGATTTTCTGCACTAGCGATACGTTTATATAGAATTAAACGACTATGAACATCAGGTAAATAATCCTCAGGAATAATGGTACTAAGCTTTAAATCTATCTCAGGTCCTTGATCAAGAGGTTGCTCTAAGTCAATTTTCTTGCCTTTTTTCAAGGCGTTTACTGCCCGTTCTAGCATATCCATATAAAGATTGAAGCCAATTTCAATCATTTGTCCGCTTTGCTCTTCACCAAGCAGTTCACCAGCGCCGCGAATTTCTAAGTCATGCGTAGCTAAAGTAAATCCAATTCCTAAATCTTTTAATGAGGCAATGGCTTCTAAACGTTTTTCAGCCTCTGCTGTCATTAATTTTTTATCAGGAATTAATAAATAAGCATAGGCTTGATGATGGGAGCGACCAACGCGACCTCGAAGTTGATGAAGTTGCGCTAAACCAAAATGATCAGCTCTATCAATAATAATGGTATTAGCATTAGGAATATCAATACCAGATTCAATAATCGTAGTGGCAATGAGTACGTTAAAACGACGATGATAAAAATCTGCCATCACTTGTTCAAGCTCACGTTCGCGCATTTGACCATGGCCTATTCCTATTTTAGCTTCAGGGACTAATTCTGCCATTTCTCTGGCGATTTGTTCGATAGTCTCTACTTTGTTATATAAAAAGTAAACTTGTCCACCACGCCATATTTCTCGAAGAATAGCTTCTCGTATCATATTATTATTGCGTTTTTGAATAAAGGTTTTAATTGCTAAGCGTTTGATAGGTGGCGTAGCAATAACTGAGAGATCTCTTATACCAGCAAAAGCCATATTGAGCGTGCGTGGAATAGGGGTTGCAGTAAGCGTAAGAATATCAATATTAGCACGCAAAGCTTTTAGTTGTTCTTTTTGTTTTACGCCAAAGCGATGTTCTTCATCAATAATTAACAGGCCTAAATTTGCATAACGAATGGTTTTATTAAGTAATTTATGCGTACCAATAACTATATCTATTTTGCCGTTTTCTAAACGCTCTATGATAAGTTTTTGTTCTTTAGTAGTTCTAAATCTGGATAAAACTTCAATTTCGATCGGCCAATCAGCAAAGCGATCTTTAAAATTTTGGTAATGCTGTTGCGCTAAAAGTGTGGTGGGCGCTAAGAGAACCACTTGTTTGTTATTGTTTGCCGCAACAAAAGCAGCTCGCATCGCTACCTCAGTTTTACCAAAGCCCACGTCACCACAAACTAAGCGGTCCATGGTTTTTTCGCTTTGCATATCTTCTAATACTTGTTGAATAGCAGTTAATTGACCAGGTGTTTCTTCAAAGGGAAAAGTTTCACAAAAATTTTGATAATGTTCGTCGATTTTAAACTGAAAGCCATGTTGAGCCGCACGCCTTGCATAAATTTCTAATAACTCAGCTGCAGCATCTCTTATTTTTTCGGCGGCTTTACGTTTAGCTTTTTGCCATTGATCGGTACCGAGTTTATGTAAAGGTGCATGTTCGGGGTCAGCGCCAGTATAGCGGCTGATTAAGTGAAGTGAAGAAACTGGAACATAGAGTTTGGTATCAAAAGCATAACTTAAAGTGACATATTCATCACTACGATTATCAAGTGTAATAATTTGTAACCCCAGATATCGACCGACGCCATGTTCGATATGAACAATAGGATCTCCTATACTTAGCTCAGCTAAATTTTTGATTAAAGCATCTGCTTCTTGAGTTTGCTGTTTTTTGCGACGTCGTCGTTGAAGAATTCTTTCTCCAACTAACTGCGATTCGGCAATAATGGTAATTTTTTCCAGATTGCTAATTAGTCCATCATCGAGAGGATAAGTAACAATACAATAATTTGCTGAGGATTGTAGGAACTCTTGCCAATGATGAATTTGAACTGGTGTTAAATTAATGGTTTTAAATAAACCGAGTAATACTTCTCTACGGCCGGTAGTTTCTGCACAAAATAAAATTTTATTTGAGGTGCTTGCTAGATAATTTTGTAAATTAATTAAAGGATTTTTGAGTTTATGGTTGAGTGTTAAATTTGGCAAAGGGTCAGTTGCAAAATTAATAGAATGAATTTTTTCAGGTAAAGGTTCAGTTTGTAGTTCGACTTGTGAAAATTGATTTATTTTCATGAATAAGTCATTTACTGGTAAAAAAGCCTCAGTAGGGAAAAGAATAGGTCTTAATCGATCATGAGCTAATTGTTCATAACGGTTATTTATTTCCTGCCAATAATGATTGGCCTGCTCATAAATATCTGCTAAACGAAATACCAACACTTCTTTAGGTAGTAGATCTAATAAAGTAGCAGTTTTCTCAAAAAATAAAGGGATATAATATTCAATACCAGGAGAAGTAATTCCTTGACTGACTTCTTGATAAATAGGGCAATCAGTAGGATTTCCTGGAAAACGACTACGCCATTTAGCCCTAAAAAACTCAATACCTTCAGCAGATAATGAATACTCTGTTGCAGGTAATAAATTAATAGCCGCTAGTTTTTCTAAAGATCTCTGAGTTTCTGGGTCAAAAGTTCGAATGGTTTCGACTTCTTCATCAAACAATTCTATACGATAAGGAAGTACGGCGCCCATTGGAAAAACATCAATAATAGCACCACGAACCGCAAAGTCTCCGTGCTCATTGACTTGATTGACACAACGATAAGCATTTTGTTGTAAACTTTTTCGCAAGGTAGTAATAGTAAATTGATCGCCTATTTTTAAGGTAAAACAATTTGCAATCAGATACTCGGCAGGTGCAATTTTATTCATTAAGCTTGAAATAGAGGTCAGTAAAACACCCGTTTTGAGCTTAGTTAATTGAGTCAAGGTTAATAATCGTTCAGAGATGATGTCTTGGTGAGGAGAAAAGAGATCGTAGGGAAGTGTTTCCCATTCTGGAAATCGTAAAATGGTAAGTTCGGTATGCTCTTGTAAAAAGAATCTTAATTCTTCTTCTAGTTTGCTGGCAGTTAAATTATCGGGCGTAACAATAATATTTAACTGCTCAGATTGCTTAATTGCTTCAGCAATGGCCAAACTATGAGCACAGCCATGTAATTGTCCCCAATATATTTTTGGTTGCTTTGGGGTAGGCAATAATGGTTTGAACAAACTATGCGCAGACATATAATCTTAATAACAAAATTAGCAAATTTTAGCGGTGGAGTGGAAAAAGATCAAAGCATTTTGAGCAAGAAATTCACTATGCTACAATTTATTTATGATACTAACAGCCGACTTTTTTAATCAAAATGCCGAACGAGTAGCAAGGCAGTTATTAGGCAAAATATTACGAGTTAAGTATAAACAAACTTGGCTTGCAGCGGTTATTATTGAAACGGAAGTTTATTTACTTGAGGATAAGGCTAGCCATGCCTCTTTAGGATTTACCTCTAAACGTAAGGCTTTATTTATGCCTCCTGGTACTATTTATATGTATTATGCTCGTGGGGGAGATTCTTTAAATATAAGCTGTCAAGGTGAGGGAAATGCAGTATTAATTAAATCAGCCTATCCTTATATAGAGCGCAATTCTTTGCCCAAAATGATATCAATTATGCAAAAATTAAACCCATTATCTGAAAATAAGCAGCGAACTGTAGAGCAATTATGCAAAGGACAAACTTTGCTGTGTAAATCTTTAGGATTAAAGGTTCCCGATTGGGATCAACAGCAGTTTGACAAAAATAAATTTTATATTGACGATATTGGGTTAATAGCGGATAAAATAGTGCAGACAAAGAGGCTGGGGATCCCAAAAGGTCGAGATGAGCATTTGCTTTATCGCTTTATTGACTATAATAAAATAAAGTTGTGTACTAGTAATCCCTTAACTAAAAAATGTTTCGCCTCCAATAAGGATTATTTTATTTTAGAAAAGTGTTAAAAGGTTTGTTATGAATAAAAAATTACTAGTCGTATTAATTGCAATTTGCAGTTTAAGTGGAAGTTATGCTTTGAGCTGCGATTCAAAAGTTCCAAGTGATTTGTTGCCGCAATTTGCTAACCAATCAGTCATTACTAATAGTGGCTGGGTTTATGTAGCTGCTCTGCCAAATACTACTGCCGCAACTGATTCTTCACCAACTCCAGCAGCAGCGAATGTTACCAACTCAGAAAATTCTGTTCCTAATTCAGTAGCTAATAATAGCAATGCAGCGACTTTAACTTCGGTTAATGAAACAGATTCGGATGCGAATCCAGTTACCAGTTCTGCAGAGGCAACAAATGGGATTGTTACGCCAGATGATAATTCAGAAGCAGTAAGCTCTGATCAAACCAAGCAGGCAGAGAGCTCAACAAATAATACGATCACCTCCTCTACTTCCCAAAGTAGTCCAGGTGTCAATTCGACAACCAATAATACAGGGCCTACTTTGCCACCACCTGTCGTTATTCCGTCGGGGGCTTCTTTTCAATTACAAAGTGTTGAAATGGGTGAAATTCCACAGCCAGATGGATCTACCATTGCAGGAATATTATGCACTTATCAAGATCAATCTTCAGGCATTACTGTGACCGCCTTTAAAAAAGGTTACTATTATATTGTGCGCAATAATGATACAAAATGGCAGCAAACACCCGGTTCAAATGGTATGATTTGTACTTCAGCGAATGCTTACATCAATCCAAAAGACTGTCTATTTGATCAAATTGTTAATTGGCCGTAATAATATTCTTGATATTTATCAAATAGTACCTATTTAAAAAGGATACAATGGGTTAAAGCATAAAGGATATTGCCATGAGAATTGATAAATTAACGAGTAAATTTCAAACCGCTTTACAGGATGCGCAATCCTTGGCAGTGGGGCGAGATAATCTTGCAATTGAACCTATACATTTGCTTAAAGCAATGTTAAATCAAGATGATAGCTCTATTAGGCATATTGTCAGTTTAGCAGGCGGTAATGTTTCACAATTAAATAATGAATTAGATAAAGCAATCTCACGTTTAGCTTGTCTAGAGCAGCCAAGTGGGGAAGTAAATATTTCTCCTGACTTAGCTAAGCTTCTAAATTTAACAGATAAATTAGCCCAGCAACATAAGGATCAATATATTTCCAGTGAATTACTTTTGTTAGCCGTTATGCAAGAAGGCGGAGAGCTTAGTAAGTTGTTGCGACAAGCTGGTGTCGATAAAAGTACTTTAGAAAAAGCTATTAATGATATACGAGGAGGCCAACGAGTGGATAATCCTAATGCTGAGGAGCAAAGGCAGGCTTTAGAAAAGTATACTATAGATTTAACAGCTCGGGCTGAGCAGAATAAATTAGATCCAGTCATAGGTCGAGATGATATTATTCGCCGAGTTATTCAAGTTTTACAGCGTCGAACTAAAAATAATCCAGTATTAATTGGGGAACCTGGTGTAGGTAAAACAGCAATTGTCGAAGGATTGGCACAACGTATTGTCAATGGAGAGGTTTCTGAAGGACTAAAGGATAAGCGAGTGTTAGCTTTGGATATGGGAGCCCTCATTGCAGGCGCTAAATATAGAGGTGAGTTTGAAGAGCGTCTTAAAGCTGTTTTGAAAGATTTGGCAAAACAAGAAGGGCAGATTATTTTATTTATTGATGAAATTCATACCATGGTGGGTGCTGGTAAGGCAGAAGGAGCAATGGACGCTGGCAACATGCTTAAACCTGCTTTAGCGCGAGGCGAATTACATTGTATTGGTGCTACTACCTTAGATGAATATCGGCAGCATATTGAAAAAGATGCAGCATTAGAGCGAAGATTTCAAAAGGTATTAGTAGATGAGCCTACGGTTGAGGATACTATTGCTATTTTGCGAGGGTTAAAGGAGCGCTATGAAGTTCATCATGGCGTACAAATTACTGATCCTGCAATTGTTGCGGCAGCGACTTTATCGCAACGCTATATTACTGATAGACAGTTACCTGATAAAGCCATTGACTTAATTGACGAAGCGGCAAGTCGAATTCGTATAGAAATTGATTCTAAACCTGAAGCATTAGATAAGTTGGATAGACGTTTAATTCAATTAAAGATGGAGCGCGAAGCTTTAAAAAAAGAGAAGGATGAATCTTCGAAAAAACGTTTAGAAGATGTCGAACAAACCATCAAAGAACTTGAAAAAGAATATGGAGACTTAGAAGAAGTTTGGAAGTCTGAAAAAGCGGTGCTTTATGGAACTCAACAGTTACAAGAGGATTTAGAAAAAGCGCGTGCTCAATTAGAAACAGCAAGGCGTGCTGGCGATCTAGCGCGAATGTCTGAAATTCAATATGGTCGGATTCCAGAATTAGAGAAGCGGTTAATTACAGCTAATGCTGCGGAAGCAAAAGAAACCAAATTAATTCGCAATAAAGTTACCGCAGAAGAAATTGCCGAAGTAGTGTCTAGATGGACTCATATTCCTGTTTCTAAAATGTTGGAAGGAGAAAAAGAGAAATTGTTACATATGGAAGAGTTTTTGCATTCTCGAGTAATTGGACAGGATGAGGCGGTTAATGCTGTTGCTAATGCAATTAGACGTTCAAGGGCAGGTTTAAGCGATCCAAATCGACCGATTGGTTCATTTATGTTTTTAGGGCCAACAGGAGTAGGTAAAACAGAGTTATGCAAAGCTTTGGCAGAGTTTTTATTTGATACCGAAGAAGCTATGGTTCGCATTGATATGTCAGAATTTATGGAAAAACATGCCGTAGCTAGGCTAATTGGTGCGCCACCTGGTTATGTAGGATATGAAGAAGGAGGGTATTTAACTGAAGCTATACGACGCAAACCTTATTCTTTAATCTTATTAGATGAAGTGGAGAAAGCACATCCTGATGTCTTTAATGTATTGTTGCAAGTATTAGATGATGGTCGGTTGACTGATGGACAAGGCCGTACAGTAGATTTTAAAAACACAGTCGTAGTAATGACTTCAAATTTAGGTTCGCAAGTTATTCAAGAGATGGCCAAGGAAAGCTATGATAAAATGCGTAGCGCTGTCATGGAAATTGTTGCCAAACATTTTAGACCTGAATTCATTAATCGAGTAGATGAAACGGTTGTCTTCCATGCATTAGAAAAGCAGCAGATTAAGCTAATCGCTAAAATTCAATTAGCAAGGCTCAGTAAGCGGTTGCATGAAAAAGAAATTAATTTGGTGGTGGATGACTCAGTGTTAGAGTATTTGGCGAATGTAGGTTTTGATCCTGTTTATGGCGCTAGGCCTTTAAAACGAGTTATTCAGCAGCAGTTGGAAAACCCATTAGCACAAGAATTACTAGCTGGTAAATTTGCAGCAGAGGATACGGTTAAGGTAACTGTTAAAGAGGGTAAACTGGCGTTTAAAAGCAAATAATGAATAATATTTTGTTGATAAAGAATAGTTCTTAAATTTCATTAAGTTAACTAAGCAGTGTTGACATTTCATAAAAAATGCTGAATATTTCTATGCAAACAACTAAGACGAAAGGGCAAGCATGGAATTATTTAGAGAAGATCAGTGGAAAAAGATTTATCAGTTCTTAAGAATAGAAGGCGCTAGCCGCCGGATTTATACTGGAACAGAAGCAAACTGTAAAGCGTTCTTCACTGCTATTTTGTGGATGACCCGCTCGGGATCACAATGGCGTTTACTTCCCAAGGAGCTGGGAGAGTGGAACACCATTTATAAACGTTTTGCCAGGTGGAGTGATCAAGGTGTTTTTAGCAGGATGTTTGAATACTTTAAAGATGACCCAGATATGACAACAACCCTTATGGTTGACTCAACGATAGTCCGAACCCACGCCAGCTGCACGGGGCTGCGGCTTCTAAAAAAAGCCTCTTAAGCCTTAGGGCGAAGCCGCGGAGGTTTTTCCACAAAAATTCATATTCTGGTCTATGAGCTTGGCAAGCCCATAGACACTTTGTATTGACTAGGGAGTAAGACTCATGACAATACCCAAATATACGCAGGCTTAAGTTCTAGATTACGATGCGATATTGTATCTAAAAAAAGAGCTTGCCAAACCAAACGCATTGCCATTGAAGAGACAGCAATAGTACTGTCTACTTATTTAAAAACCCACTGCTATTTTGGTGAAATTGGCAATAAAATGCTTGAGGTTTGGCGGGGATCATCAGCAGCGTACTTTAGAAATAATGAATAAACTATCGCCATGTCTATCACATCGGCAGTTTTGCCGATGTGATAAAGCACGTTGTGCTCTTATAAGAGCTTATTGGAGCGCTTCAAGCAAAAAGGAACCCCTTTTTTTATTTAGATGTTCATGCCGGGTGGGATTTATACGATTTAGCAGCAGCTGTACAGAAAACCAATGAAGCTGAGATGGACATTAAACGTTTGCTGAAATACCAGAAAGCAACTGTGGATGAAAATAAATATCTTGGTTCAGTTTTGGCTGATAGGGGTTATGATGCTGATGAGACCGTTAAATTTATTGAGAGTATGGGAACTTGTGCAATTATACTTCTAAAGCCAAGTCGCAAGACTCCGAGAGTTTGTGACAGGTATCTCTATAAGGAACATTATCTGATTGAATGTTTTATTGAGAGGATCAAGTATTTTAGACGAGTCTTTTCACAATTTAATAAGCTGCAGGGCGATTCCTCCCTTTTATTCAGCTTACCTCAACTTTCATTTGATTAAAATGAAACGTCAACGCCGCCTAATAAAATTAATAATTATTTGCAGTAAAATATCAGGGATTTGAGTTATACTAATATTAGGTAAAAAGGTAATTAAAATTAATTGGAGGGGAGGGATCTATATGAAATATCAACACTTGTTAGTGGCAACAGATTTATTAGAAGGCCATGAGGTTCTGATTCAAAAGGCGGTCGCTTTAGCCAAAGGGTTTGGCGCAAAAATTAGTATGGTTCATGTCGTAGAACCCTTGCCTGGTTATGGTTACGCTTTTATCTCACCTGCAGATATTGAAACCCAATTAATTGATGAAGCAAAGCAACAAATTAAAAACTTGGCCTCACAAAATGGTATCCCTGAACAAAATATTCATGTTTTGTTAGGACCAACTAAAGTAGAAATTATTGATGTAGCTGAATCAGGAAAAGTTGATTTAATAGTAGTTGGTACTCATCATCGACATGGTTTAGGACATCTATTAGGCTCCACTGCTAATGCAGTGATTCATAGTTCTCCTTGTGATGTATTAACTATTCGTATCAATGAAGAAAAATGATTAGAGTATTAAATGGAATTTAAAGATTATTATAAAATTCTAGGTATTGATAAGTCAGCAAATAAGGATGAGATTAAACGTGCCTATCGAAAGTTGGCTCGTAAATATCATCCAGATGTTAGTAAAGAACAAAATGCCGAAGAAAAATTTAAAGAAGCAAAAGAAGCTTATGAGGTTTTATCAGATCCTGAAAAACATAAAGCCTATGATAATCTAGGCGCTAATTGGCGCCATGGTCAAGATTTTACACCACCACCCGATTGGGGGCAAGCAGGGGGAGGCGGATTCTATACGAGTGGTTTTACTCAAGCTGGTGCCGAAGATTTTAGTGATTTTTTTTCAGAGTTATTTGGCCAGCGTGGTTTTCAAACTGGCAAACGATCTCGACAGGGCTTTCAAACTAAAGGCCAGGATGCACGAGTTAAAGTTTTAATTAACTTAGAAGATGCTTATCACGGCGCTACTAAACAAATTAATCTTCAAGTTCCTGAAGTCGATCAACACGGTCGACTGATTAACAAAACTAAATCGTTAAAGGTAAAAATTCCTAAAGGCGTTATTCAAGGTCAACAAATTCGTTTATCAGGTCAAGGTGAGCCTGGTATGGGGGGTGGACCTGCGGGCGATCTTTATTTAGAAATAGAGTTTCAAGAGCACCCTTATTTTAGTGTGCAAGGCAAAGATATTTATTTAACAGTTCCCCTTGCACCTTGGGAGGCAGCATTAGGTACTATGGCGAAAGTCATGACTTTAGGTGGCGAGCTTGAAGTAAAAATTCCTGCGGGTTCGCAATCTGGGAAAAAATTACGCTTAAAAAGTAAAGGGTTGCCAGCTAAAGAATCTGGTGATCAATTGCTTTTATTACAAATTATAACACCGCCTGCTGACACTGAAGCAAAACGAAAATTATATGAAACAATGGCTAAAGAAATGGCGTTTAATCCAAGAGTTAGTCATTAGGAGTGATGTGTGAAACAAGAGCTAACAATTAGTAGTGTTATCATTGATGAGTCTCAAACGTTTACCATTTATGAATTATCTACAACTTGTCAGGTGTGCGCAGAAGAGATTATTGAAATGGTAGAGTATGGTTTATTAACACCGCAAGGCGAGGTACCTGAAGTGTGGATTTTTTCCGCGCGCGATTTAAGACGTTCTCAAAAAGCCTTGCGCTTACAACAAGATTTTCAAATTAATCTACCAGGGCTTGCCCTTTCTTTAGATCTGTTAGAAGAGATTGAGCAACTACGAGCAGAATTAAATCATTTTAAAAAGCTTTATAAATAAATTTTTTCTATTCTGTTTTAAGCTTAAAATAGCTTATTTGTTAACTAAAATGAATTTTGGAGAATCCCATGCTACCACTTAAGCAGTTGAAAAATAAAGGATTATATGCTTGGATGAATAATTTGTTGCTAGTTATAGCTTTAACTGCTTGCACACCAGCAGTTTTGCAACCTGGTGCCAACAGAGTAATGATCATTAATCAGTCAGTTGCAAGTGATTGTGATTTTAAAGGGATGGCTAGTTCCAACTTAACTAATCAACAAGGTGCTTTTATTCAAATGCAAAATCAAGCAAGCCAGTTGGGTGGTAATCGTATTGCTTTAATTCCCAACCAAGAGGGTAATAACTTATCTAGTGGTAATGCGTTTGCTGGTAAAATTTATTATTGTCCGTAGTTTTCAGCTTAACAATTTAAAGCCTATATAAATTTCTTGAAAAGAATTGATTTGGTAATCCTAATCACTTGTATATAATCGTAGCCAGAATAGGAGAAGCTGCCATATGACTAATTTATCTACAGAACAGCAACCGGAAGGTCGTTTTGTCAAAGGTATTTACTTACTGCCTAATTTATTTACTACTGCAGGTATTTTTTCAGGTTTTTATGCCATTATTGCTGCAATGAAGGGGCTTTATAGCTATGCTGCCATGACAATTTTTATTGCGATGATTGCTGATGGGTTAGATGGCCGAGTTGCGCGGTTAACTAATACAACCAGTGCGTTTGGGGCTGAATATGACAGTTTAGCTGATATTGTCGCGTTTGGAGTAGCGCCTGCAGTCACTGCTTATAGTTGGTCTTTGCATTTGTTTGGAAAAATTGGTTGGTTAATTGCCTTTTTTTTCGTAGCAGCCGGTGCTTTGCGTTTAGCACGTTTTAATGTTCATGTCGATGATGAAACCCAAGACAAGAGATTTTTTTGTGGATTGCCTATTCCAGCTGCGGCAGGCGTTGTTACCAGCATGATGTGGGTATCACATATTAATAAAATTAATGGTCTAGGAGGGCATTTAGCATTATTACTTATTACTATTTTAGCAGCTGGGTTGATGGTAAGTAATGTTAAGTATTTCAGTTTTAAAGATTTTGATTTTAAAGGTAACGTGCCTTTTGTTGCAATTTTAATAGTAGTCTTATTATTTGTAGCCATTGCGATAGACCCTCCTTCAATCTTATTTATAGGTTTTTTTATTTACTTACTTTCAGGACCTATTTATTTCTTACGCTACTATCTTAAAAAGAAAAACTAAAAACTTTAGTAAGGTAAGAATTTTCTTCTCCTAGTTCTTCTGCATTAATACTATAGTGTTTAGCTAATTTTTGATTATTTATTCTATCTGTTAAAAGTTCAGCAAACTTAGAACCTTCATCAAGTTTTTATTCAAGAAATTTCCCAAATTCTTTATAAGCTTTGAGTTGCTTACTAGTAGATAATGCTAAAACAAGAACATTAGTGCTTAAAAAATTTAAATACAAATTAGTAAACTTTAGAACTATTGACTAATTACAGTAGCTGCATGCTCAAGTTAGTTTTTAAAAAACATTTTGCGATTAACAAATTAAAAATAAGAGTAGAATTTTTAGAAGAGTCGGATTGCTAAGAGCTTATTAATCAATAGTATTATTTGGTCAATTATTAGGTACTAGGTAATAATTTATCCGTTTATTTTATTTACTAAACTTTATTTGTAAAAACCTTGCTCAATTAAGCCAGAAACTTAAAAAACCAGTTTGTTTAATTTTTATTTTACGCTATGCTGTTGGCAATTTGTTGGGATTGTTGCTGGCTATTCTCTTTATCATATTATTTTTCATCTTAAATAATTATTTTTAAAATTAAAAATAATTATTTATTGTTTTAGCTTTCATTATCCCGCGCTAAAAAAATTTAGTAATTACCGCAAGAATTAATTTTTAAAAACAGATTTACAACCATGAGGTTATTATGAAATTAAAATTAATAAGTAAGACGCTAATAAGTCTGAGTCTTACTGGATCATTATTAGCTTTTTCTTCTTATGCTAATGCGGCTGGATTCCAGCTTTACGAACAAGATAGTGCAGGGCTAGGTGACTATCATGCTGGTGGAGCGGCAGAAGCTGATAGTGCCAGCACGGCTTGGTATAACCCAGCAGGTTTAATACGTTTGAAACGCCAGGAAATTACGACAGGGGTTGCGGCAGTACATACGAATTTACCTTACAATGGTACCGTAGAAGTCAATACTGTTAATCCTGGAAATCCTGCTACGGTGCATGCGCAAGGTGGAAACTGGGGCTATATTCCTAACTTTTATTATGCAAGACCCATTAATGATAATTGGGCAGTTGGTTTTGGTGCTGTAGTCCCTTTTGGACTAGAGACTGATTATAGTAGTGATACTTATATTCGTTATGCAGCAACTAAAACTTCAGTAGAAGTGATAGATATTGGTCCTTCTGTTGCCTATCAATTAAATCGGGTCATTTCATTGGGCTTGGGATTAGATGCTCAACATATGGAAGGCATTTTTAATCAGTATGCTGGAGTTGGTACCACACTGGATACTAAGAGTAAGAACTCTGGCAGTGATTGGGCTTATGGCTATCATGCGGGGATATTGCTACAGTTTACTCCTACCACGCGTGTTGGTTTAGCTTACCATTCACAAGTAGTGCACCACCTTACTGGGAAAAGTAAATTTATAGGTCCTTTAGCAAATGGTTTGGCAGGAGGTACTCAGGTCTCAGATGATCTTAAAGGAAATGTTGCGTTACCGCCTTATGCCCAGCTGAGTTTTTATCATGATTTCAATGCTCAGTGGTCTATTTTAGCTTCAGCTATGTATACAATGTGGAGCGTATTTCGTGATTTACGGTTGGAAAATGTGGCGGCAATTAATGCAGTAACTTTTTCTCCAGATAACAATGCTGTAATAACAGTTGCTGAAGATTATCGTAATACTTGGAATTTTGCTTTAGGTGCTCATTATAAGCCGATTCAAAATTTAACAATTAAAGCTGGGGTAGGGTATGATGAAAGCCCTGCTCGTAGTGCTTATCGAAATGTGCAATTACCGGATCAAAATCGTTTTGCCGTAGCAGCAGGATTACACTATCAGTTCTTACCTGATTTAGGAGCTGATATTGGCTATATGCATTTGTTTATTCGTAAAGCTAATATCAATTTGACTCAAGCGGTCTCTAATGAAGAAGTTACTACTATTGGTAGTACGCAAGGCAGCGCCAACTTATACGGCTTACAAGTTACGTGGGATTTTTAATAAATTAGAAAGAAATAAAAAACCGCGCCTAGCGCGGTTTTTTTTGTTCTCAAATTAACTATTAACCAATAGTTAATTGATAAGGTGCTGTAGAAATATTGATGTCATCTAAAGAGCTGGGCGCAGAAATGTTTCCAGAAGATAAATCCATAGAAACTGTAGCGCTTGAACCGCCACAAGTTTTACCAACTGTAGTTGGATCTAAATAAAGTGTGGCATTACAAGAGCCTGTTGATTTACCACAAAGAGAAGTTACGATTGCCCAAGGAGTCTTTGTTTGTGGTTGACCAGGTCCAGTCCATTGTCCTAGTGTACCTGAACAAAGTGGACCGACTTTGACAGAAGAATAGTCATTAGAATTGTTAGTAGTTGTTAGCACATTATCAGCCATTGCTAAAGAAGTACCTGCTAATAAAACAGCTGCTGCAGTACTAAGAATTAAAGACTTAATTTTCATAAAACATCTCCAAGTTATTAAACAAATCATTCTCTATAGAGAATCTTGTATAAACTTAATTTTGTTAAGTTTAATTGACACCCACTATAGGCGCTTGATTTTAGAAATGCAAGTAAATTAAGCAAAATATGAACAAAAAATACTCATATTTTAGCCGACTATTATTAGAAGCTATTGAAAATACTTAATAAATTTGTAAGATACTAGACATGTCGTGATTTTCTTACTAATAGTTTTTTAAGGGTGTTACCTTGCAAAAAGCTAACATTGATAAATCTATTTTTAAGCAGGTAGAAAGGGTCATAAAATCAATTGTCACCGATGTTTGGTATGGCTGCCAGTATCAGTTTGTGGTGGATGAGGATTTACTTGATCAAGTGCTTGATGTATTTGTTGTAGTAAATGAGCTGTTTCCCCACCGCGCATATTTTCTTCTTCGGCAACAGCTAGCTCCCGAACATCATATTCCCATCGTTCTAGAATTTCAGTTTTTTGAGCGACTGACAAGTGAGGATGTTTAACTACAGCTTCTGGACTTTCAAACTCTTCACTGGGTGTTAACATCGCTTTTTTAATATTAACCATAAGTAACCCCTTTGGTAATTATTCCTTATTTCTATATTAATTTTACTCCTTTTATTTCTAAATTTCTTGGATTCTTGAAAATTTATAAAACTTTATATTTTTTAATAAGTTAGCTTGAGAAAGGAGAATTACTTGATTGAGTAATTTCACAGGGTAAATTACATAAAATGAGATATTCTAAAAAAAGAGATAAATATTTAAGGTACTTAATATTATTTTAATATTTAATTGTTATATTAAACTAAATTAAAGAATGAGAGGAAAATAAAAATGGCTTATCTCCTATTACAGAGATTAAACAGGCTAAAGAGATTTAGCACTGATATCGTTGTGGTAGCCAAAGCCGCATCAGAAAATCCAGGGAGTAAAGATGGGATCTATTGGTGGAATGCTATAATAGAAAGGGCTCAAAGAGACTTCAGGCGCATAAGAAGCAAGGAAGCAAAAGAAATTGAAAAAAATAAACTTGGTATAGCTTTAATTTTTGCAGTGATGTCAAATCAACCTGCAGTCGTTGCAACTTTACTTGAAGCTGGGGCAAAGATCAAACCGGATGAAGCTATAGCTAGGCTATATATTGCAGCAGGGTATTTCTCTGCAGAGATTTTGAGGGCATCTCTACTCCATCGGGCTGTTTATTATAATAATTCAGAAATGATAAAGTGGTTAATAACTTATGGGGTAGAGACAGCATTAGTAGTTAATGGAAAAACTCCAGTTCTCTATGCAGTAGGGCGTGCAAGGGGTGATCGTGCCTATTGGAAATCAGTCAGAGCAATAACTAGGGCAAAACCAGCAGTGACCCTCGAAGAAAAAAATGCCTATGGTTTGGCATTATATTATGCAATTGCAAACGATGAAAATACTGTAGCTCTAGAATTATTAAAGGCGGGTGCCTCTGTCACTGATTATTGTGAAGCAGGTACAGGAAACACTTTATTGCATATGGTAGTTAGCAGAAAGGAACTTCGCAGTTCAAAACTCACTCGAGAACTTATCAAAAAAGGTGCTGATAGAAATTTCAAAAATAGGCAGGGGTTAACACCCTTGCAACTAGCTTGGAATCTATTAAAGATGAAAGATGAACGTTATCATTATGATCATATCTATTATTTATCAGCGATTACTACTTTAGCTGAAATGAGTGAGTCGTTTACTGTTGAAGAGGAGGCCATCTATGCTGATGCCTTAGTGAAAGCAATTGCATGGAGTGGTGATAGAGAAATGGATAGTGAGCGGATTGTAAAGGCACTATTAACAAAAATTCCTCGCCTAATTGAAATAAGCTTGGCAGGTAATGGTAACTTGCTGCATTGGGCAGTAGAAAATAAAAGAAGTAAGATGGTTAGCTGTCTTCTTCGATGTGGAGTTGATCAAAATAAGAAAGATAGTGCTGAGGAAGTTCCTTATGGTATGGCATTAAGGCTTGCGCAAAGAAATCCTAGTTATTGGCGTTCCGTAGCAATATTAATAGTCAAAGAAGATGAAATACCCGTAGCGTTGATTTATCAAGATAGAGCTGCTATTAAAGCAGCTTTACAGGATGTTTGGGCTACAGCAAATAATCCTCTACAACAAAAACTTACTCAGCTGGAAGCAAAATTAGAGGCTTCTTTTTTTAAGGTTTATAATTATTTTCTTGAAACCTATGCGCCTGGCAAAGAAAATTTTGAAGCCAGGTTAACAGATTTTGCTAACCTATTGGCAAAATTAAAGTGCTCAGGGAACGGCAGTTTGGAAGGTTATGCACCTCAAGCATTTAATCGTACCAACTATATTCTATTTAGTGGTACTGAAAGATACCAAAAGCATAGAGAGGAAATCAGTGCTTTATCTGCAGAAGTACGTCGAGATGATCTTAATTTATTTATCATTGCTATGGAAGCTGATGCAGCTGTTGATAAACCAGAAAAAGAGTTTGTCTTTGCTAGAATATTGGTTGCTAAAATCGCGGAAAAAGTTGCAGAAATTAGAGAGGAAGAAGCTGCAAGATTAAGAGCGACAGCTGCGGCTAGGAGCCCCGTTCCTGTTTCTAACAGTAGTGCTTTATGGACAAGAGAAATGACTGCAGGAATTCGTCGTCAATGTCGTGGGGAAGAATTGTCTGCAGCCATTGAGATGAGGCTTTTCAACGTTGGTTAGCTAGTTACAAGTTTTATAGAGTAATACTATAAGAAGGTTGTAAGTTAAATAAAGCGTATAGTTTGTGATATACCTAACATAATGCTCTCATCAGGAAGCGCTACAGTTAGGTACCTGCTATCAAGTGTAGAAACTGGTAAGGAGGAGGCAGAGAGAGGTCTTAATCTTTCAGTTAATGTCAAAGTAATGGCTGTTAAATTTGCCTCAGTAATAGAAGTGTGATTTCTAATCATCCAAGATAGTAATCTTTTAAAGCAATTTCGTTCATGGATAGCTAAAGCAATATCTAAACGCATTCTTTTGGCAATTGGCAAATCATCACGATAAGAGATTTCCGTTACAGTGGGTAAATTAAATTGTTGTAATATTATTAATAGATTATCAAAAGTCTCTCTACGAATGCCAAGCGTTAGACAGAGTTGGGTGGTGAGTCTATCTTTGAGCGTTACACTCGTTTCAAATCCCTCAGAGGAGAGCTGTCTTACTAATAGTAATAATAAATCCTCTACAGTAGAGGTAGTAGGGATTGCGCGTAATAATTGCAAGGCTCTATGAGTGCCGATATGCCGAAAAAGGTTTAAAAAAGAATCTTTAGTGGCTTTTTCAGCAAGATATTGATTTAAAAGTAAGCGCAGCTCATTTTTTGCGATTTCTAACTCTATTGGCACAATATATTTTCCTATTATTATTAATTTTTGGGCAGTTTAACTATTTTTAAGCTTTTTGACAAATATTTAGAGCAAGCCGACCATGAAAATGATAATTAAATGAGCGAAAATAAAAGGGACAGTAAAAGATCTTTGTTTATACAAAATTACAACTGAGATCCTGGTTTTTGGCGTAAATTTACTTGCCGGGCCTGATGGTATCAATTACTATATTCCATTATTTTGTCAATGATTTAGCAGGAAGAGATTGGGTAGGTTGTTAAGATGCGTTTAGAAAGAATAAAGCTGGTTGGTTTTAAGTCATTTGTTGACCCTACAGCGGTTGATTTTCCTAGCCAAGTTATGGGAATAGTAGGCCCAAATGGATGTGGTAAGTCTAATATCATTGATGCCGTACGTTGGGTAATGGGTGAAAGCTCCGCTAAAAATTTACGTGGCGAATCGCTTACCGATGTAATCTTTAATGGTACTGTAGAACGCAAACCAGTTGGCCAAGCCTCAATTGAATTAGTCTTTGATAATCGTGAAGGAAAGTTAGGTGGTGAGTATGCACAATACAGTCAAATCTCTATTAAAAGACAAGTGACTCGTGATGCTCAATCCTCGTATTTTTTAAACGGTACTCGTTGCCGCCGTCGTGATATCGTTGGTGTATTTTTAGGAACAGGATTAAGCCCTAGAAGCTATTCAATTATTGAGCAAGGAACAATTTCAAGACTGATTGATGCTAAACCTGATGAATTTCGTGCGCACTTAGAAGAAGCATCAGGGATTTCAAAATATAAAGAAAGAAGACGGGAAACTGAAAACAGAATTCGTCACACCAAAGAAAACTTAGATCGATTAAATGACTTACGAGAAGAAATTGATAAGCATTTACAGCATTTAAAAAGACAGGCTAATGCAGCTGAGCGGTATAAGGTTTTAAAAGAAGAGGAGCGCCTATTAAAAGGACAAGAGTTGGCGTTACGTTGGCAGGAATTTAATGAGCAGGCGAAACAATTATTAGTAAAGCTTGAGGAAGAAACTACTCGTTTACAGGAGCGAGCGAGAGAGCAGCAGCGTATCGAAACTGAGATTACTAAAAATCGTGAACAACAACACGATCTATTAGAGTCTCACAATGAAGTGCAAAGCCGTTTTTATAGCTTAGGATCAGACATTAATCGTATTGAACAAGCTATGCAGCACTATAAAGAAAGACGTCAACAGCTGCAAAATGATTTAAGCCAAGCAGAGCAAGCCTGGCAAGCCTTGCAAATGCACTATGAAAATGATCAGCAAATTTTAACAGAATTAACTGCTATGACTAAGGAATTAACCCCAGAACTGAGTATTGCCCAAGAGCAAGTGTTGGTAAGTAAAACAAAGCTAGCTGCAGCTGAAGAACTAGTGAGAGGTTGGCAGGTTAAATGGGATGAATTTAATAAAAATGCTGCTTTAAGTTCTAAGACAGCAGAAGTAGAGCAAACCCAAATTCGCCATATAGAGCAACACCACTTAGAAACGCAAAAACGGTTGACTAATATCGTTAATGAAAAAACGCAATTAAGTAGCGAAGAGTCAGAAGCAAAATTGACGGGATTGGAAGCTGAACTACTAGATAAAACAGAGCGAGTGACTAAACAAGAAATGCTTCTTGCTGATAAATTAGTGGAATTACAAACAAAACGAAACTTACGCCAAGAGCTTGCTGCTAAATTAGATCAACTACGTAGTGAGCTACAAACCGAGAAGGGTCGATTAGCTTCGTTGGCTGCGTTACAACAAGAGGCACTAGGTAAAAAAGATCAAGTGGTTAATCAATGGTTGGCAGCTAATAATTTGAGCCAAGCTTCTCGATTAGCTGAATTATTAACTGTAGAAAAAGGTTGGGAACAAGCAGTTGAACAAGTGTTGAATTCTTACTTAGAAGCTGTTTGTGTTGATGAGGTAACAGAAATAGCTGCTAGGTTGAACCATTTAGAAAACTTTGCTTTAACTTTGTTTGTCCCTAATAGTGCAGGAACAACAAATAGCCGCTTATCCTATCCTCGCTTAGCGGATAAGGTTTCAGGTGCTTCTGGCATCGTAAATTTATTAAATCACGTCTATATTGCACCTGATCTTAGTCAAGCCTTAGCTATTGCAGAGCAATTAGCAACGCATGAGTCGGTAGTTTGTGCCAATGGAATTTGGTTAAGTAAGGCCTGGTTAAAGGTTGCTAACAATGCTGAAGTTAAAGCGGGTGTTTTATTAAGAGAGCAAGAAATTAAGATGTGTCAGGATAAGATTGCAACTCTTGAATCAGCGGCAAAAGAATGTGAGCAAGCTTTAGCAGCATGTCATGAAGCTTTCAATTTATTAGAACAAGATCGTGAAACTTTACAGCAGAGTCTGAATCAAAGTCGAGCAGATTTAGCTGATGGTAAAGCTAAAATTAGTGTATTACAAGCGCAAATTGAGCAAGTACAACGGCGGTTAACACGACTTGAGGGAGAAAGTGCTAGCTTGCAGCAACAATTACAAGCCGCAGAAGGTGCGTTGGAGAATGCCAGAGCAGTTTGGCAGCAAGCAATGGCGGCTATGGAAGTAGATGCAAACATACGTGAAGAATTGTTACAGCGACGAGATGAAAATCGTCAGCAGTTAGAAGCGGCTCATGTAAAAGTTAGAGATGAGAATGAAACTTTGCATCGATTAGAAATTCAATTAAAAACAACTCAGTCGCAAATTAATGGCTTGGAGCAAAGTTTAGATCGTATGGAACAGCAACGCGAATCCTTACAGTCTCGTTGTCAGCAGTTAGAAGCAGCTTTATCCAAAGGTGATTTCCCTTTAGAAAATATGCAAGCTGAATTAACGTTAGCACTAGAAAAACGTGTGGGCGTTGAAAATGAGCTCAATGCAGCAAAACAAGCGCTCGATGAAAGTGAATATCAAATGCGAGAATTCGAAACCCAGCGTTATGATATTGAACAAACTATCCAAAGTATGCGTAGTAAGTTAGAAGAAAAGCGAATTCGTGAACAAGAATTAAAAGTACGCTGTTCTACCTTGCTTGAACAGTTAAAAGAATTAGAATTTGATTTAGAAATTACTTTATCTTCAATTCCTGAAGGGACAGACAAGGCGATCATTGCTGAACAGCTTGCAAAAGTAGCTAGTCAAATTCAAAGATTAGGCGCCATCAATTTAGCGGCTATTGATGAGTTTAAGGTTCAATCAGAGCGTAAAGAATATTTGGATGCTCAATATGCTGACATTGAAGAAGCATTGACCACCTTGGAAAATGCAATTCAAAAAATTGATAAAGAAACAAAAACAAAATTCAAAGAAACTTTTGATACAGTCAATCAGTACTTCCAAGAATATTTTCCAAGAGTATTTGGTGGCGGCAGTGCAAGATTAGAGTTAACAGGCGATGATTTATTAACTACAGGTGTGGAAGTTATTGCAAGACCGCCTGGTAAGAAAAATAGTACTATCCATTTACTATCGGGGGGTGAAAAAGCTTTGACAGCTATTTCATTAGTTTTCTCATTATTCCAACTGAATCCAGCACCGTTTTGTATGCTCGATGAGGTTGATGCGCCATTAGATGATACGAACGTGTTGCGTTTTTGTAATTTGGTGCGTGAAATTTCTAAGAAAGTACAAATTATATTTATTAGTCATAATAAAGTTGCCATAGAAATGGGGCAGCATTTAATAGGAGTTACCATGCAAGAGCCTGGTGTGTCTCGAATAGTATCTGTTGATGTGGAAGAAGCCGTAGCAATGGCTGAAGAGGCATAAAAACCAAATTAAGGAAGAGTAGTTGTTAATGAGAATGAAAGTGTAGGGTAAAATTATGGAAAACGAAATACGCTTAGTTCTTTTGATTATTGGCGCCATTATTATCTTAGCTATTTTATGGGATGGTTTAAGACGTCAGCGCCAAGAACGTAGTCACGTGCAAAAGGATTTAGCAAGTAAAATGAAGGCTGAGTCACAAACAGTGCTTAGAGAAATTTTACAGCTCGATGAAAAACCATTGGTCTCAGCTTATGCTGCTAATAAAATGGCTTACTCTGCTTCAGAAAAAGCATTTCTTAAAGAAGAGCTAGTTGTTGCTGAAACCGCTAATTTTGAAAATGAGTATGATATTTCCGTGCAAGAAGAAGTATCTGCTGAAGTTACTGAAGTAGCTTTTTTAGAAGAGGAAACTTCTCAACCTGCTGAAACGGAACCCGTTATGTTTGCGCAAGAGGAAAGACTTTTAACCGAGTCCCCAGTTTCTTCCAATCCTCCTGTTGCCAAAGCAACAGGAGGATTAAGCACTGCTGAGTTGTCCACTTTTAAAGAACAAACTTTTGCTAGTGAGTTTGAAGAAAAGAAAGCAAGCAGTGAAGCTGCGATTACAACCCCTGTTTCAGAACCTCCTAAAAAGCAAAGCCAATTAATTATGTTTACTATTGTTGCCGTGAGTGATAAAGCTTTTGGTGGTTTTAGTTTATTGCAAGCGCTACTTAATCAGGGCTTTAAGATTGGTGAAGACAAGATTTTCCATTATTACCAAGAACAAGAGTTTCCTGGTAGGCGGTTATTCAGTTTAGCAGCGGCTACCAAGACAGGGGTGTTTGAATTAAGCAATATGGCGAGTTTTTCTTGTAGGGGCTTGGTCTTATTTATGAATAGCCTTGATCATGGTGTTGATTCAGCAGCAATATTTGGAGAAATGGTAGAGATTACAGAGGCTTTAGCCAAGGATCTTAAGCATGCTGAATTACGTATTGGACAATCAGCACCCTGGGATGAGGCACATCTTGCTCGTTTGCATAAGAATTTAGCTAATACAATATGACCCAGGCTAAGGCCAGAAAACTCTATTATCGCTTATTTAATCAGGTATAATTCACCCAAATTTATAATACAGAGGAAAAGTTTATGCTCATAGGCTTGCCAAAAGAAATAAAAAGCCAAGAATATCGCGTTGGTATGGTAGCAAGTAGCATCAAGGAACTAGTAACTCGAGGCCATAAAGTAATTGTTGAAAAAAATGCAGGGGCGGGCATTAATGTTACTGATCAGCATTACTTACAGGCGGGTGCTGAAATCGTTGATTCAGCAGCAGAAGTTTATGCACATGCGGATATGATTATTAAAGTTAAAGAGCCACAACCTGAAGAATGTAAAATGCTACGAGAAGGTCAAGTCGTATTCACTTATTTGCATTTGGCTGCTGAACCTAAACTTGCGGAGCGGTTGCTTGCTTCTGGTGTAGTTGCCATTGCTTATGAAACGGTAACAGATCGTTTTGGGGGGCTGCCTTTATTATCCCCGATGAGTGAAGTAGCTGGTCGTATGTCTATTCAAGCCGGCGCACATTGTTTGGAAAAAGCTCAGCACGGTCGAGGCGTTTTATTAGGGGGTGTGCCTGGGGTAGAGGCTGCTGATGTAGTGGTGATTGGTGGCGGTGTAGTAGGAACTAATGCTGTGCGAGTTGCAATTGGTATGGAAGCTAATGTCATGGTAATTGATAGTTCCTTACATCGATTACGAGAATTAGATTTACAATTTGGTGCCAAATTAACTACCATCTTCTCAACTAAGCATGCCATAGAAGAATATGTTGCTCAAGCTGATTTGGTGATTGGAGCAGTATTGATTCCAGGAGCTGCTGCACCCAAACTTGTTACCCGAGAAATGCTAAAAACCATGAAGCCTGGTTCTGTCGTAGTAGATGTCGCTATCGATCAAGGCGGTTGTTTTGAATCTAGTAGGCCTACTACTCATGATAAACCTACTTATGAAGAATGCGGGGTAGTGCATTACTGTGTCACCAATATGCCGGGTGCAGTGCCTCGGACTTCAACGTTTGCTTTAAAAAATGCAACCTTGCCTTTTATTCTGGATTTGGCAGATAAAGGGTATAAGCAAGCACTACTGGATAATCCTCATTTATTAAACGGCTTAAATATATTTAATGGTTATGTAACTAATTTGGCAGTAGCTGATGCATTGAGTAAGCAATATGTTCCTGCTAAAGAGGTACTTATATAACAGGAGAACACTGATATGCTAATTTGTTTTCAGAGTAAAGCAACCGATAAGGCATTGCCAATTATTTTAGTCGAAGAAAAAAATTATTCTGAATGGTTAGCTGATCAGCCCTTACAAGTTCAGGCTTGGTTAGATAGTATCAGCTTTGTGTTTAAAGCTGGTAATTATTGTTTGTTAACCAATAATGAAGGACGATTTTCCGGTGTTTTATTAATTTTAGATAATGATCAAGATGTCTGGTTGCTTGGTAGTTTACCTTTGAAAATTCCTGAAGGAATTTATTATCTTGATACGAAACTTAATGCTTTAAATTTACAACAGGCTATTATTGCCTGGGGGCTGGGTGCTTATCAATTTACCCGTTATAAAAATCCAGCAAGAGTTTCTGCACAATTAACTATTCCCAATGAATGTCATTTTTCCTTAATAGAAAATATTATTGAATCAACTTATTTAGTTAGAGACCTTATTAATACCCCAGCAGAAGATATGGGACCTTTAGAGCTTGCTGAAGTTGCGGTTGAACTAGGGAAAGAATTTCATGCTGGTGTTACCCAAATAGTTGCTGAGGATTTATTAGATGAAATGTATCCGGCGATTTTTACTGTAGGTAGAGCAAGTTACAATTCTCCTCGTTTAATTGACATACAATGGGGAGATATTAAATCTCCTAAGTTAACTTTGGTTGGGAAAGGGGTCTGTTTTGATTCAGGTGGTCTTGATATTAAATTAGCTGAAGGAATGCGTTTAATGAAAAAAGATATGGGGGGAGCTGCTCATGTCTTAGGGCTTGCTAGAATGATCATGAAAGCTGATTTACCCGTTAGACTACGCGTATTAATTCCAGCTGTCGAAAACTCAATTTCTGGTGATGCTTACAGACCTGGGGATATCATTACCATGCGTAATGGTAAAACGGTAGAGATTACCAATACTGATGCCGAAGGGCGCTTAGTTCTAGCGGATGCACTAGTTGAAGCTTGTTCTGAAAAACCTGATTTATTAATCGATTTTGCAACCTTAACTGGGGCTGCGCGAATTGCAGTGGGCACTGAAATTGCAGCGTTTTTTACCAATAGTGATATGTTAGCAAAGAATATTATGGCTTTTGCTCAGCAAGATAATGATCCTATTTGGCGTATGCCTTTATTTAAAAATTACTTGCAATTACTCGAAAGTAAGGTGGCTAATTTTACTAATAGCGCACCAGGTTCTTATGCAGGTGCAATTACTGCTGCATTATTTTTAGAGCAGTTTATTGATAAAGATATTCCTTGGTTGCATTTTGATATTATGGCATGGAATGTTTGTGAGCGACCCGGCCATCCTGAAGGTGGTGAAGCGATGGGTCTACGGGCAGTTTTTGATTATTTACGACAACGCTTTAGCTCCAGACATTAATTAAAACGCATTAACTTTTTTAGATGCTTTTCTGTAAAATAATTTTGCTTAAAAATAAATCATTTATTAAAAAAATGATTAAATTACCAAATCGCCAAGAGGATTTTTATGTTTAATTCAAGAATTTTGAGTGAATAGTATGATCAGAAAAATTTAACTGTTTTTATTATTTTAAGATTTCTTTAAGCGTTTAGCGGTATTATTTAAAAATTATAATAAAATAACAGAGGATAGATTATGACATTGTTACCACCACCACCCGCTTCATTGCCTTTAACGAGGCAGATAGGCATATCAGATGACCCACGAATTCAAGCAGTTCAAGCACTGCGAGGGGAGCTTATAAGGACTTATCAAGCAGGATTAATTTATACAGGACTTCTCCAGCATGCTATCGATGAAATTGTGAGAAATTACGATAAACCTAAAGTAATAGGATATTGGCGATTTTTTCTATTCGTAGTAAAAGAATGGCAATCAATCAGAGAATTGCTGACTGCTTTTCTGCGCGATAAAGAGGGTTTAAGATGTAGTCAAGAAGCAAGAGTTAGTTTTTGGCAAAAAGGACCAGATGAAGATCCTGATAATGCTCGTTGGGGAATTGCAGTATCACCAAAAATAGGCAGTGTTTGCTAAATTGTACCACCATTTACAACTTAACGTGTTTTATGATTAAGTTTATTGGCATTAGGATTAATGATAGCGGTGGCATGGGCCTCATCCCCGCGTCTTAAGGCTTTAATTACCCTTTTTAATTTTGCACCAAGCTCAGGACATTCTGCCATGATTAGTTCACATAACCTGCTATAGTCCTTAGTCGTTACTAAATTATTAGGTGCTGTTTCCATATTTTTTAAGCATCTTTTTCCTGTTGGGCTCGCCATAAAAGTTAGCAGTAGTTTAAGCGTTTGGGTTGAATGAGGAGAAAGCATAGGGTGCTCAGCCATAGCTTTTAGGTAGCCAGGGGATTTAAATAATACCTGAGGTAAAAAATGCGTAGCCATAGGTTCTCCTTATTATTTTATTGTATAATTATAGTTCAGCTTTTGCATTACTACAAGAAAAAGCTATTAAGTCTCTGAAATAGTATAGCTATTAGCAGAGGATACCTTTTTATTATAGTTAAGTTTGCTGCGAAATCTAAAAGAGTACATACTAGCTCTCATCATTATTATAGGCAGTTAGTATGACTACAGAAGCTGAATTAAATCGTTTAAAGTGGCAATGTCGACGTGGGATGTTAGAGCTTGATCTTTTTTTGCAAAATTTTTTAGAAGGAAGCTATAACAAGTTGCCACAAAAAGATCAGGGATTATTTGCGGAACTACTTAGTAATACGGACCAAGATCTTTATGCCTGGTTAACAGGGCAAGAAGAGCCTAGCAATGAGGCCTTCAAACGCATGGTAAAACTTATTCGCCAACAGCCTAAAACTATATTTTAATCACTTCATTTCAAAATCAGCTAAGAACTTGTTAAGAGACTTAAGTTTAAGCAATTGCAAGTGGCTATCTAGGAAGCAATACGGTAAAATCTGCGCTTTTATGTCACTTTAATAGTTATGCAAAATATAAGAAACTTCTCAATTATTGCTCATATTGACCATGGTAAGTCTACTTTAGCTGATCGGTTTATTCAGCTCTGTGGGGCTTTATCGGAGCGTGAAATGGCCGAACAAGTCTTAGATTCTATGGATATTGAGCGCGAGCGGGGCATTACGATTAAGGCCCAGAGTGTTGCCCTTTATTATAAAGCCAAAGATGGTCAAACTTATCAGCTGAATTTTATTGATACCCCTGGGCATGTCGATTTTACTTATGAAGTTTCTCGATCGTTAGCGGCCTGTGAAGGTGCCTTATTAGTTGTCGATGCAGCACAAGGGGTAGAGGCACAAACGGTAGCGGTTTGTTATACAGCCATTGAACAAAATTTAGAAGTAGTGCCAGTCTTAAATAAAATAGATTTGCCGCAAGCAGAACCAGAGCGAGTCATTAAAGAAATAGAAGAAATAATTGGTATTGAGGCAAGTGATGCAGTACGGGTAAGTGCTAAAACTGGTTTAGGTGTGCCAGATCTATTAGAACAATTAATTTCACGAATTCCAGCGCCACAAGGTGATCCAGAGGGCTCTTTACAAGCACTTATCATTGATTCTTGGTTTGATAGCTACTTAGGAGTTGTGTCCTTAGTGCGAGTTAAAAACGGTTGTTTAAGGGTTAAAGATAAAATTGCTATTATGTCTACTAAGCAAATTTATTTGGTTGATCGTGTGGGAATTTATACCCCAAAACTAACCGATAAAGACTGTCTAAATGCAGGGGAAGTAGGTTTTGTGGTAGCGGGTATTAAGGATATTCATGGAGCACCTGTAGGGGATACCATTACTTCTGCAAAAAATCCAGCAACCACTCCTTTAGCTGGTTTTAAAAAAATCAAACCACAAGTTTATGCCGGATTGTTTCCCGTGAGCGCAGATGATTATGAGTCTTTTCGTGATGCTTTAGAAAAACTTAGCTTAAATGACGCCTCATTATTTTATGAACCTGAAAATTCAGCTGCATTGGGATTTGGTTTTCGCTGCGGTTTTTTAGGGATGCTGCATATGGAAATTATCCAAGAAAGGCTGGAGCGCGAATATGATTTAAATCTTATTACCACGGCGCCAACGGTTATTTATGAGCTGGTTTTAAATAGTGGGGAAGTGATACAAATTGAAAATCCTTCTAAATTACCTGAACTTAATAAAGTTAAGGAAATGCGCGAGCCTATTGTTATTGCAAATATTTTAGTACCCCAAGAATATTTAGGTAATATTATTACCTTGTGTATAGAAAAACGTGGGGTGCAAAAGCAAATGCAATATATTGGTAATCAGGTTTCTTTGACCTATGAATTACCTCTTAATGAAGTTATTATGGATTTTTTTGATCGCTTAAAATCAGTTAGCCGAGGTTATGCTTCATTAGATTACAGTTTTACCCGTTTTCAGCCTGCTGAGCTCGTTAAGCTAGATATTTTAGTGAACAATGAAAACATCGACTCTTTGGCTGTGATTGTTCATAAATTGCAGGCAGAATATCGTGGTCGCCGTCTAGTTGAAAAAATGAAAGAGCTTATCCCAAGGCAAATGTTTGAGGTGGCTATTCAAGCAGCAATCAGCAATCGGATTATTGCTAGGGCAACCGTTAAAGCATTACGTAAAAATGTTATTGCTAAATGTTACGGGGGGGACATTACTCGTAAACGAAAATTATTAGAGAAACAAAAAGAAGGTAAGAAACGGATGAAGCGTTTTGGAAAAGTGGAAATCCCACAAGAAGCATTTTTAGCGATATTAAAAGTATATGATAAATAGAATAAATAACAGGATTGTAAAAGGAGTCAATACATGTCAACAACTTCATTATTAATGCTCGTTATCATGATAATTGCCGGTATTTATTGGCTTTATGATAGTTTTACTGCCGCGATCAAAAGAAAAAAAATGAAAGTTGAAGAGCCGGTGGTTGTTAGTTATGCAAGAGGGATTTTTTTAATTCTTGCTGTTATTATTATGATTACTGTTTTTAATATTAGTATCTTATTGTTATTAGTCATATTAACTTTTGGTAGCTTAATTATTTGGATGATTGATAAAGCTATATTTGAAAGAAGGCGTAAAATGCTTCAAGGTAAAGAACCTTTGTTAGTTGATTATGCACGCTCACTTTTTCCGGTATTTTTAATTGTGTTACTTATAAGATCTTTTGTGGCTCAACCATTTCGAGTACCAACAGGATCTTTAGAGCCAACTATTATGCCTAACGACTTATTGCTGGTTTCACAGTTTTCTTATGGTTTAAGATTGCCAGTTATTCAAACCAAGATTTTAAACATTGGTGAACCAAAGCGTGGTGATATTGTAGTATTTAGTCATCCCGCAGTTCCTGGTATGGATCTTATTAAGCGAGTGATTGGTATACCGGGCGACCATATTATCTATAAAAATAAAGTGCTTTATATTAATGGTCAAATTATGCAACAGACTTTTATCAAAAATGGCTATGATGTGGAGCCTGGTATGAATATCTCTGTTAAAGTTATGGAAGAAGATTTAGGGACTATGAAGCATCGTATTTTAATTTATAATCAAGGTGGAGAAACCACTGATTTTAACTTTACTGTGCCACAAGGCTATTATTTCATGATGGGCGATAATCGCGATAATAGTGCTGATAGTAGGGTATGGGGATTTATGCCTGAAAAGAACATTATTGGTAAGGCTGAAGTAATATTTTTCAGTTGGGATCATGGTATCCAATGGTCAAGAATTGGAGATAGACTGTAAATAGGAGTGAATATGTCAAAATCGCTTGAAAAAACGATAGGCTATTCTTTTCAGCAACAGGAGTTATTAAAAAGAGCTTTAGCACACAGAAGCTATGGTAAACAGAATAATGAACGTTTAGAGTTTTTAGGCGATTCGTTATTAAATTTTATCGTGGCAGAAGATCTTTTTAAGCGCTTTCCTGATGCTGTAGAAGGTGAGCTAAGTAGATTGAGAGCAACGATTGTTAAAGGTGAAACCTTAGCAAAAATTGCTTTAAAGTTAAAATTAGGTTCGCACTTATTATTAGGCTCAGGAGAGTTAAAAAGTGGGGGTGAGCGTCGTAACTCAATTTTAGCTGATGCTTTAGAGGCCATTATTGCGGCAATTTATTTGGATGCGGGTCTTGAGATTTGTCGGGAGCGAGTTTTAGAATGGTTTGTGCAAGAGTTAGCAAATATTTCTCCAGATCGAATAATTAAAGACCCTAAATCTACTTTACAAGAATACTTACAATCCAAACAGTTGCCTTTGCCAGAATATTATTTAGTAGCTACTTCTGGTAAGGAGCATGAGCAAATTTTTACAGTCGAGTGTAGAGTAGCACTGCTTAATCACCCCGTTGCTGGTATTGAGACCAGTCGTCGCCGAGCTGAACAACAAGCCGCTTCAAATGCCTTAATGGAGCTAAAAATTTATGGCTAATTCAAAATGCGGTTATGTAGCTATTATTGGTCGTCCAAATGTTGGTAAATCTACTTTGCTTAATGAAATTATTGGCCAAAAAATTAGTATTACTTCTCATAAACAACAAACTACTAGACATGTTATTCATGGTATAAAGACTTATGATTCAGTGCAAATCGTTTATGTTGATACACCAGGTATCCATACAGAATCAAAGCGAGCTTTAAACCAATACATGAATCGAGCGGCTCGTTCAGCGACCGGTGAAGTGGATGTAATCTTGTTTATTATTTCTATCGAACATTGGACTCATAACGATGAGCTTGTTTTAAAACAATTACAGCACGCTAATTGCCCTGTTATTTTAGTGGTTAATAAAATTGATACAGTTCCTAATAAAGGTGAGTTGTTAATTAAGCTTGATGAACTATCAAAAAAGATGAAATTCGCAGAAATTGTGCCAATTTCTGCGACTAAAAAAACAAATGTAACAACTTTAGAAAAAGTAATTGAAAAATATTTGCCAGAAGGCCCACATTTTTTTCAAGCCGAGCAAATAACCGATCAAAACGATGGGTTTTTAATTGCAGAAATTATCCGTGAAAAATTATTTAAATGGGTACACCAAGAGGTACCTTATTCAACTACTGTTATGGTTGAAGAAATTAAACACGAAGATAAGTTGATGCGAATTTACGCAACAATTTATGTAGAAAAATCTGGCCAAAAAGCAATTATTATTGGCAAACAAGGAAGTAAGTTAAAGCAGATAGGAAGAGAAGCGAGATTAGAGTTAGAAAAAATGTATGGCAATAAAATATTCTTACAGCTTTGGGTAAAAATAAAAACTGAGTGGTCAGAAAATGAGAGAACTTTAAAGCAATTTGGTTTTGATTAAGCATGACAGAGGCAATTTCATTAAAGATTTTATATATTCTTCATTCACGCCCTTACCGTGATACGAGTTTATTATTAGAATGCTTAACATTAGAAGAAGGATTAATTAGCTTAGTGGCTCGTGGTGCGAAACGACCTAAGTCTCCTTATAGAAATATTCTCCAGCTATTTACTCCGTTGTTGGCAAGTTGGTATGGGAAAGGAGATTTAAAAACCCTAAAAACAGCAGAATTGGCTGTAGTCACTCAGCCTATGTTTGGCCAACAATTATTCAAGGGTTTTTATATCAATGAATTGTTGCTAAAAGTCTTGCATAGACATGACCCTTGCCCTGTTATTTTTAAGCTATACCAGACAATCATTGCCAGTGATTTGTCTGAAGTAGAGTTAAGAAAATTTGAACTAAGCTTACTGGCGCAATTAGGGTATGGATTGCAACTTACTCATGATGTCAAAACGCAGCAGCCTATCCAAGCAGAATATGATTATTATTACGATGCTTCCATTGGATTTACTGTCTTGTCAGAATTAAAGCTAGCGGTTTCTGCGAAATATATTTTTAAAGGTTCACATATAATAGCTATTTATCAAGGCAACTATCAGGATCCAGAAATATTAAAAAGTGCAAAGCGATTATCTCGTGTAGCTTTTATGTTGTTATTAGGAAATAAACCATTAAAAAGCCGAGAGCTTTTTATTACCTATCCCTTAGAATAAGCTAATAATTTGAATAGATTCATAAAATAAATATTTTATGAGGCTGTTTTAATCAGGTAATCAATTCTATAATTATAATTAGGTACATTGGTGCTGGCAAAGGACTGCAAGAAAGGTGCAATGATGGTTTTTACTAAAGAACAATTAGATGCTATTATTCAAAATCCCACTGCAAGCAAGTTGCATAACTTCTTTTTTAGAGATCGGGTTATTCTTGCTGCAAGACAACGATTTAGTGCTTGGTCGGGTGAGCTTAGTTTAGAGCAACAATTGGCAGTTATTCAATTCTTTTTGGACAATAAACCGATAGATGTGTTGCAAGCTGAAGCCGCGAGCCCATCTTCCTATTGGTCAAAAATTCTAAAAGCGCTATTTAATATAGGTGACGGGCCTGCCAAGGCAAAAGAATTAAGCTTTTATTTAATATGCCTTTACCAAAAAGAAATTTTAACACTGGATTTATTTAATAGGTTAACCAACTTTACAGATAATTCAATTGTGATGGCTTGGTCATTACTCGTGCTTCATGCAGCAGGCTTACTTACTGATGCTAACAAAAAAACCCTTTTTAAATTTGTAGAGAGTGAATATTTGCGAGATATTTTGTATGTTCTTGCTAGGGAGCATTTGTTAAGTTTATATAATTTTAAACATATTACTAGCTGTGCTGTATTTATACCGCTACATAATTTACTGGTAAGATTATATGACAGTGGGGTGGTACTTACCCAAGAAGAATTAACACGGCTATTGAATTTAAGCGATAAAGGGTTAAGAGAATATAAAAGAGAAGCAGTAGCAGGAGATTTTTTAAAGACTTTTAAAAGAGTTTTTGCTGCTGAAGAAGAAGGGTATGGGCTTTACTCTTTATTAGATGACCAAGATTTATCGTCGCCTTTGAGTGTTCCTTAAAATAAGGTTCTTATTTAATTTTTGAGGAACCAATAGTATGAGCAAATACTACTTTATTTCCAACTTGAATTTGATGATGCTTAGTAAATCCTGCATTGACTTCAAGGGCATAGTTGGCGGGTACAGCAGAGACATAAATAGGGCAAGGGGCTGTTGTACAAGGTGACATAGTTTGGACATTAACTATTTGCCACTGATCGTTAATAAATAAAATATCTAAAGGAATGAGGGTGTTTTTCATCCAAAAATCTAAATATTGTGATTGCTTAAATATAAATAACATGCCTTGATTGGGTGCTAAGTAGCTTTGATTCATCAAACCTTTTTCTCTTGCAGTGGATGTTTTGGCCATCGTAGCGATCACTGTTACTGGTTTGGTTTGTGTCATAATTATTAATGAGACAGAGCTTGCAAAGCTTGTTTCAATTAAAAAAAGACTTAATCCGATAAGAATAATTTGTCGCATAAAAATTACTGAAAAGGATAATTTAAAACCAGCTCTATTTCTTGAATTAAATTTTCATAGAGGGTTTTAAGCCGGTCAGTTTCATGGTGTTTAGCAGCTAATTCCAATTCTGCTACACTTATTTTGAGTCTAGGAGTACCGGTATAGCAGGTGGCACCATGAAGTTTATGGGTAGCTTTTGCTAAAGCCTCAAGATTATTGCTTTCATAGGCTGCAATAATTTCTTTTTTATGTTCAGGCAAAGCAGCAAGAAGCATGGTAATAAGCTCTTTAGCCATGGCCTTATCATTACTGACGAGTTTGGCGCCAAACTCTAAGTCTATGGGGGTTATCTTCTCAGTCATAAGCGGTTTCCTGTTTAGCACGATTCCAGTATTCAAGTAATTGCTCAAAACTCAAGTCAGTAAATTTTTTATTTTCTTGTTTTAAAGCTTGCTCTATATGTTGAAAACGACGTATAAATTTTTCATTTGCAAGGTGTAAAGCCATCTCAACATTGGTATTAAGATGCCTTGCTAGATTAACACAAGTAAACAAAATGTCACCAAACTCCAGCACAATTTTAGTAGGTGGTTGTTGTTGATGTATAGCTTCTTCTAGTTCAGCAACTTCAGCTTTTAAAACCCCAATGACTTGATCAACATTTATCCAGTCAAAATTTACTTCAGCAGTTTTAGTTTGTATTTTTTCAGAACGTATCACAGGAGGTAGAGAGCTTGAAAAAGCGGCTAATAGACTAGGGGCGTTTTCTTTATTAGTGGGGTTTTTCATAAGTGCGTTTACGAATGACCGAATTAATATTAGGAATTTGATTAATCTTATCTAAAATATGGCTTAGATCTGCTAAATCATTAATTTCTATGGTAACAGTAATATAAGCGGTATGCTGCTTTTTATTAGTGACAGTATTTAAATTTAAAATGTTTATTTTATCATTTGCTAAGATTTGCGCTATATCACTAATAAGACCTGCGCGGTCAAAAGCTTGAATTTCAATATCAACTGGGTAAGAAGCTTGCGTTGTTTCAATCCACTCAACTTCAATAAGCTTATTATTATAATGATCGTCAAGATTAATAATATTTTTGCAATCGCGATGATGGATAGAAACCCCATGCCCTTGTGTAATATAACCGACTATAGGATCACCTGGAATAGGTTTACAACAGTTGGCAATATGAGTTAATAAGTCGCCTACACCATAAATAGCAATATCCCCATGATATTTTTTACTAGGTGGTTTTTTGCTTGTAGCATGAAAAATTTGTGTCGATGTTGATTTAATCTCTAAATTCTTTTGTAAAGCACCAATCACTTGTGCAAACCGCAGATCTCCGTTACCTAAGGCAGCGAACATGTTGTCTTGATCTTTGTAATTGAGTTGGAGTGCAAGTTTTTCAAGATTAGGATCTTCTAAATTTAAACGTTTAATTTCTTTTTCAAGTAAATTACGCCCTTCTTCGATATGCCTTTCTAAATCCTGCTTTTTAAACCAGTGATGTACTTTAGCTCTGGCTCTAGCCGTTTTTAAATAACCACGTTGCGAAATTAACCAGTCTCGGCTTGGCGCACCTGTTTTAGCTGTTAAAATTTCGACTACGTCTCCTAATTGTAATGCGGTAGTTAAAGGAACTAATTTACCTTTAATTTTTGCTCCTCGGCAGCGATGACCTAAATCGGTATGAATATGATAAGCAAAATCTAAGGGGGTAGAACCAGGTTGCATGTCAATAATTTCACCATTTGGGGTAAAGACATAAATTCTTTCTTCAAAAACATTTTTTTCAAGTTCAATGGGTAGTTCTTTATTATCACTGACTTCTTTTTGCCATTCTAATAGTTGTCGTAGCCACTTTATTTTTTCTTCATAACCTGTTGCAGCGCTGCCTTCTTTATACATCCAGTGTGCTGCTACACCCATTTCAGATTCTTCGTGCATGTTAAAGGTTCTTATTTGTATTTCAAAAGGTTTGCCATCAGTATCTAAAGCTGCAGTGTGAATAGAACGGTAACCGTTCAGTTTAGGTTTAGCAATGTAATCATCAAATTCTTCTTTAATTGGTTTCCAAGTATCATGTACATAGCTTAACAAGGTATAACAGTCTTCAATAGTAGGCACTAATATGCGTAAGGCAATAGCATCATAAATTTGTTCGAGCCCTACTTTTTTACGTTGCATTTTTCTATAAATACTATAGATATGCTTAGCTCGACCCTGGATCTCACCCGCGATGCCTGTTTTCTCAAGAAATTTATTTAAATGATTGATAAGAGATTGGACGCGTTCTTCACGATCAATACGCCTTTCGCGAAGATTTTTTGCAATAGTAAAGTAGTTATCAGGATCCAAAATAGCAAACGATAAATCTTCGAGCTGCCATTTAATAATATTGGTACCTAATCGACTCGCTAAAGGTGCATAAACTTCCATGGTTTCATTAGCTAAGCGTTTTTTTTCTATATCTGACAAATGATTACAGGTCCGCATAATACTTAATCGTTCAGCCAGTTTTATAATCACAACACTTACGTCCTGAACCATGGATAATAACATTTTTCTGATATTATCAATTTGCTTTAATGAGGTTGAAGATAGAGATTGAATACTGCTTATATCATGTAGTTTGTGTGTACTGTGAACTAGTTTAGTAACTCGTGAGCCTAGTTGTTCTTCGATATCTTCCAGACTTAAGCCAGCATATTCATAAGCAGGGTAAACTAGCGCTGCTGCAATAGCTTCATCGCCTAATTTTAAACGGGCAATATGTTCAGCAATTTCTAAGCTTTGTAAGAAACAAGAGCGGGCATAATGATTGGCACGATCTTCGCCAGCGACTTGGCTTAAGCTGCAGGCTGATTTAACTAGCGGTGAAGTGTTATGAATTTGTTGCAGCCAATTCTCTATATTGACTGAACCATCTTGATTAAGGGGGGTGGTTTTATGGGTTTTTACCATTATGCAATTACCTTTTTAGTAAAGCGATTGATTCCACATGACTGGTATGAGGAAACATATCCAAAATACCAATTTTTTCTAAAACAAAACCTTGTTGATTCACTAATACGTTTAAGTCTCTAGCTAAGGTTGCCGGGTTGCAAGAAACATAGACGATATGAGTAATAGTAGCGAATTTTTCAAAAGATTGCACAATTTCTAAAGCCCCGCTTCTTGCTGGATCTAATAAGAGTTTATTATAAGGCAGTGCAGCCCAGGGCTTTTGATCAAGAGGTTGACTCAAATCACAGGTATAAAAACTGACATTATTTAATTGATTATGCTGGGCATTCAGGGTTGCTCGTTCTACAGCTTTAGTATTGCCTTCAACTCCTACAACTTGTTTAGCTAACGTTGCCATAGGCAGAGTAAAATTTCCAAGCCCACAAAATAAATCTAAAATAAGATCTTGTTCATTGGTGGCTAATAATTCGTTGACTAAATCTATTAACTGCAGATTGATAGACATATTAATCTGGGTGAAATCACTAGGATGAAATAATAGCTCTAATTGGTAATAGGGAATACGATAACTCAGTAAAGGACACTCAGTTGGTGAGCCTAACAGATGAATTGAATCTAAGCCTTTGGGTTGTAAGTAAATAGTGAGATGATGGGTTTCAGAAAAAGCTTTTAATAAGTTATTATCTGCTTGAGATAATGGTTTTAAATGCCTGAAAATTAAAGCAGTCTTATCATCCCCCACAGCCACTTCTAATTGTGCTATGTCAAAAGGAATGCTGAGTGTACTAATTAATTCGCGTAGTGGTTTAATAATTTTACCTACTGTGGGATTTAAAATAGCACAGTGTTCAATTTCAGTGATAAAGCTCTTTTGGCGTTCACGAAAACCTACTAAAGGTAAGCCTTTCTTAGGGACATTGCGTACGCCTAATCTTGCTTTATTGCGATAGCCTTGTTGTAAACCAACCACGGGTGACATAACTGTGTTAGCTTTAACATTGCCAAAGTGTTTAAGCTGTTCTAATAAAGTTGATTGTTTGTGAGCCATTTGTGCTGTATGAGACATATGTTGTAAAGAGCAGCCACCACAAACAGTAAAATATTCGCAGAAAGGGCTAAGGCGCTCTGGGGCGGGAGAGAGTATTTTGATAGCTTTTCCTTCAGCAAAACTTGATTTATGGTAGGTATATTCAAATTCCGCCTCCTCACCAATCAAGGTATAGGGGATAAAAGTGGTTTTGTTATTAACAGTGGCAATACCTCGGCCATCATGGCTAAGCCCATGAATTTGTGCAATAAAAGTACCTTGTGGGAGCTTGGATTTATGTTTATGGCGCATAATAGTTGGTCTCAATCAGTAAAATGCTTGAATCTTAACAAAAAAGAAGAAAAAGATTGAGCATATTATTAATCTTTATATATTATATTTTGATTTATCTCCTTTGGAGCTTTGGTATGAAAATATTGTTATTAGGGCCGCCTGGGGCTGGAAAAGGGACCCAAGCAAAAATTATTTGTGATTTATTAGCGATTCCCCAAATTTCTACAGGAGATATGTTACGTACTGCCATTGCTAATAAAACAGCATTAGGAAAAGAGGTGCAAGCCGTTATGGATTCTGGCAAGTTAGTTTCGGATGAAATAATTATTGCATTAGTAAAAGAAAAGATAGCTGAGCCTGATTGCCATAAAGGTTTCTTATTTGATGGGTTTCCAAGAACTATTCCTCAAGCTGAAGCTTTGGCCAAAGCAGGTATTCACTTAGATTTAGTGATTGAAATTGCTGTGCCCGATGAAGAGATCATAAAGCGATTAAGTGGACGAAGAGTTCATTTAGTTTCAGGACGTACTTATCATTTGCAGTACAATCCACCTAAAGCCTATGGTCTGGATGATGAAACTCATGAACCTTTGATTCAGCGTGAGGATGACAAAGAAGAAACGGTTGCAAAAAGATTAAAAGTTTATCATAAACAAACAGAACCTTTGATTGCATTTTATAAGAAGTTAGCGGAAAACAAAAAAAATAAAATGATCTACCATCAAATTGACGGCACACTTTCTGTTACTGAAGTAAGAAACAAGATAGCTGCGCTATTTAATCTGTAATTATTGTTTAACTTACCTGCTGATAGCATAGCTTGTAGAGCTAAGAGTTAATTATTTTTTTAAATAAATTTTTGTAAATAAAAATTTATTTAGCGCTTATTTTTAAGTGTTAACCCACTTTTAGTGAGTGAAAAATTTATTTGCATAGACTATCAACTCAAGAAAAAGCATTTACAAAAGTTAAAAATAAATTTATAATTTTCCCATAGTCGAAATGAAATTAAAAATTCCCATCATCAACTGTTGATAGTTAAAAAATAACAACAAAAAACAGAGAATAGCGTGCCAAAAAAAGCCTCGGGGGACAAGCAGATTATTAATTTTTCTGTGGAGGTATTAAGTTAAATAAACAATCATGACAATTTTAGAGGACATTTTATTTTTATTTACTTTGGAGGTATTGATTATGCAAATGGCAGAAAACATTCAAGACAAATCAGAAGAATTAGGAAAAAAAGCACAAGATAAAATGAAAAACTTTACTGATAAAGCTTCTGATAAATTCCAGCAAGCACAAGATCAAATAGTACAATCTTCAGAAGAATGGGTTGGTTATGTAAAAGATCATCCATTTCAGATTGCTGCTTTAACAGGTCTTGCTTGTTTTTTAGCAGGACGTATTAGTAAAAATACGCATTAAAAAAATGGATAACAACTTCAGTTTATCGACTGAAGTTGTTATACAAGCAAAATTGATCTTTTCATAACCATATACTTAATTCAGCAGGGTTAAACTATTATAGTGAGAGAAGTGTTATGCAAGATGAGAAAAACTATTCTTTAATTGAAAACATCCTAACTCAAGTACAATTATTTTTACTACTCATTAAACAAGAGTCACGTTTAGCACTTGCTTGTATCAATGCTATTATTTCATTGTTAGCCTTTAAGTTGATTATAATTTTTTCAATTTGGATTAATTTAGGTTTATTACTGGGCTATTTATTTTATAAATTAACCAATAGTTTTCCTTTGACGGTTAGTTTAGATCTAAGCGTAAATCTTATTTTTTATCTTTTTGCTTCATTACTTAGTAAATACTTATGGAATAATTTGTTTTTTAAAGCCACTCGCAGGCAATTATTTATAAGGAACAACGATGTTACTGAATATAATTAAATTAAAATACGAGATTTATTTAACAGAAAAAAGCTTATTTCGATTGCGGAAAAATTATAAAAAGTGGCCAATTGCCCATTGGTTAGCAAAGGTATTAACAATCGCCATTCCTTTTTCTGGATTACTTTTGCTAAAAAGAGTGAGGGGCTTACTAAGCAAAATCAGCTCGGTTATTAAAACCGCTATTAGCAGTTTTATTTTCAATACTACACAAGCATTTCTTAAGGGGTTAATGGGACGCTTTTTAATAAGAAGTATGAATAGAAGAAGCGGGATTAATTAATGTATGTCGCTTGGTAAGATAATAAAAAAAGCCGCAATAAATGCGGCTTTTATTAAAGTAATCCGGTGATTACTTCTTAGCTGCTTTCTTTTTAGAAGGTCTTTTAGCAGCCTTTCTTTTAGCTGGTTTTTTCTTAGCAGCAGGTTTTCTTTTTGCTGCTGGTCTTTTCTTTTTAACAGCTACTTTTTTCTTAGCAGCAGGCTTTCTTTTTGTAGTTGTTTTTTTCTTTGCAGATTTTTTCGTAGGCATTTCCATATCTCCATGTTAGTCAATAAAAATGATAACCACGTAGCTAGTGTATAGGGAAAAATTTGTTCTGCAAACTTTTTTTGCTATTTTTTTCAAGAAAATAGATATTTTTTATCAAAATAAGTAAGAAATCTTTCGAAATTAATAATTTTTTGTTTACTTATGAGGTATTTTTGATAATTCTGAGAGAGGAAAATTTATTTTTTGGAGGTAAAAATGAAAGTTAAAGCAAAAATTTTACGTTTACTAGGGATAACCGGTGCACTTTTTTTTATTTTTACGAGGGTTCAGGCGGTAACTTTAACGCCAGTAGGGTATTGGCAGCAGATTAGTGATACCACTAATAAAATACATAGTATAGTACAAATTTGGGAAGAGAATAATCAGTTAAAGGGCAAAGTTGTAAGAGGATTTGGACAAAATGGGCAGCCGCCAAAAGAATTTTGTACTAATTGCCCAACGCAATTTAATAATCAACCGATTGTAGGTATGACGATTATGTGGGGCATGCAATATAATCCCAATCATAGTCGTTGGGAGGGCGGCCAAATTTTAGATCCTGATACCGGTAATATTTATAAAGCTAATATGACTCTAATTAATGGTGGTCAACGCTTATCTTTACGGGGTTATATCGGTATTCCTTTATTAGGCCGTTCACAAACTTGGCTTAGAATTCCACCGAATCAAGTTAAACAAGAACTTTCAAAAAATTGGCAACCACAAGATTAAAAATAATGGAACGATATATACTTGCAATTGATCAGGGCACGACTTCCAGTCGTGCTATTTTATTTAATGAGTTAGGTCGTAATGTTGCTAAAGCGCAACAAGAGTTTGCTCAGTATTTTCCAAATAATGCTTGGGTAGAACACGATCCTGAGGAAATTTGGCAATCTACTTTAACGGCCTGCAAACAAGTCATGAAATTTGCTACTATCAGGGCAAAACAAATTGCTGCTATTGGTATCACTAATCAACGTGAAACTACGGTGTTATGGGATCGAGAAACAGGCAAACCTTTGTATCATGCGATCGTTTGGCAAGATAGACGAACTACAGATTTTTGTGCCGAGCTAAAAGCACGAGACCCTAATATAGAAGCGACTATTTATTCTAAAACAGGCCTATTATTGGATCCTTATTTTTCAGCAAGTAAATTATCCTGGTTATTAGATCATATTGAAGGGGCAAGAGAAAAAGCTAAACAGGGTAAGTTGGCGTTTGGTACGATTGATTCATTTTTACTCTATCGCTTTACAAGGGGTAAGAATCATCTTACAGATATTACTAATGCTTCTCGTACAATGCTATGTAATCTTAAAACACTTCAATGGGATGAAGATTTGCTTAAACTATTTAATATTCCTCGAAGCGTATTACCAGAGATTCGTGATAATTGTTTTGATTTTGGTATGGTAGCAAAAGAAATTTTTGGTATCGAAATACCCATTACAGGTATGGCAGGCGATCAACAAGCTGCTTCCATAGGACAAGCTTGTTTTCATCAAGGTATGGTAAAAAGTACTTTTGGTACGGGGTGTTTTGTCATGGTTCATACTGGCAATAACATTATTCATTCAAAAAATCGTTTGTTGACAACAATTATGTCTCGTATAGAGGGTAAAACTACTTATGCCCTAGAGGGTAGTATTTTTATTGCTGGTGCGGCCGTAAAATGGCTTCGTGATAAATTAGGTATAATTCGAGAGGCTAGAGAAACTGAAGTGATTGCGCGCAGTATTAGCTCAACACAAGGCGTTTATTTAGTACCAGCGTTTACAGGTCTTGGGGCGCCTTATTGGCGACCAGAAGCACGAGGAGCCATAGTAGGAATTACCAGAGATACAGGCAAGGCAGAAATAGTACGCGCGGTATTAGAGGCAGTTGGTTATCAAACTCGCGATTTATTTAGTGCTATAAGTCAAGATGGTTGTTATACCAACAATATGTTTAGAGTAGACGGTGGTATGGTAGAAAATAATTGGCTATTGCAATTTTTAGCTGATATATTAAACATTAATATTGAGCGTCCGGTTTGTATTGAAACAACAGCGTTAGGCGCAGCTTATTTAGCTGGATTGCAAATTGGTTATTTTAGTTCATTTGAGCAAATTGAAAGATTGTGGCAAAAAGATGCTACTTTCAATCCTAAGATGGCTAATAATGAACGCGAAATTTTATATCAAGGTTGGCAAAATGCTGTACAGCAAATTTGCTTATAGTTGGAAAGGAGAGCCATCATGCAGAAATTTTTTGTATGTATTATTCTAGTAGGACTTAGCTTTATTCTTTCAGCTTGTAATACCACTCGTTTTGCTTATCCAAATGGCAATAGTAAATTTACAGTTCTTGCAGCTTCTAATTCCCCTGTGGAAAGTGATAATCGTGCTTATAGTAAAGCACAGTCGATATGCAATAATTTTGCTGCTACGCCTAGCATTATTCAGGTAGATCGAGTACCCAATAGCGTTTCTCAGATTTTTATCGGTAATCAAGTAGTTTATATAACGCCTGCTTATCAGAAAAATGATTATATGACAATTATGCAAATTCAGTGTGTTCCCAAACCAGTGCCTAAAAATAATTCCAAATGATCATTTTTTGTAGAAAAACATCTTCAAGAATAGCTGGTTGTTGCTTAATTTTTTTTTAAAATACTTGTTTAAATTGTTTGTTATTATCGTGAAAGATTACGAGTAGGTAGGATGAGCATGAAAAAATTTGGATTAACTATATTATTACTAAGTGTTTTATCTCTGAGTACTTATTCAGTTTTGGCAGAAACTGCCATTACAAAAGGAGCTTTTTCTTTAACACCTTTTGCCTCTTATTATAGCTTTTCTAGTAAGCGGCATTTAAAAAGTGGCGGTGGTTTAGGTTTAGGGCTTGCTTATTATTTTAACAATAACTGGGCAACAGAGTTGAGTGGTAGTGAATTTGCTACTAAACAAAGTCGCTTGCCTGAAAAAAGTGTAGATGGGCAGTATATAACATTAAATGGCCTTTATTATTTTAGATCAGGAATGGGTTTTAGACCTTATCTTTCAGCAGGAATTGGTGCGTCACATTTTAGCCGTAATAGTAATAACAATCCAAGTACTCAGGGCAATGTGGGAGTAGGTGGAGGAGTTATTTATTTCATTGATCAATCTATTGCTTTACGTGCAGGTGCCAACGATTATTATAATTTAACAGGGAGTGGTAATAATGATGTGGCCCTACAAGGCGGAGTAAGTTTTTATTTTGGTGACCGTGGTGATGAATCTTCTGGCACTTCAACTGAAGAGGCTGCTCAAGAAACCGCCGAAAATGTTTATGTATTGCCTGATGAGTCAGAAACTAATGCGAGCGATATCACAACGCCAAGCACTACTCCTGCTTCTTCAGCAAAACAAAAACAAGCTTTTATTGCTGCAGCTGCAATAGAGGCTAGTAAATCTACTCCAAATACGAAAGCAGTAGCTTCAACTCCTACTCAAAAAGCTTCAAATAGTAGTGATAATACCTCTCAGAAAGTTAATACAAATAACCCAGACAATAATAATTTATATAATTGAATTAGCTGCTGGTTCTCTTAACCTTTCGACGACTGATAATCTACTTGAACGGAATTGAGATTGTCTTAATACATATATTAAAAAAGCCTGAAAGCCAGTGGGAGTTAAAATCATATCTAAAAAAATATTACTATGAAAAAAATAGCCAAGAGGCCTTAATCTATTACTAGGTGATGGACTTCTTCTAAGAGCTAATTCATGTCCATGAGATGTAGTAGCCTCGCTTTCTGTTTGTAATATTCTAGGATCAGAACGTATTAGTTCTTCTAAGATGTTGGTAGAAGATGGATTACAAATGTTTTCATAGGGAAACTTTAAAAACTCATTTAAAGCGTTCATTATATCTGAAAAAAGTTGTATAGATTTTTTACCTGCTCTAATCATTTGTTGCCCACATGGTAAAGTATTAAAACGTAATGAACGGGAAATTTCTGGAAATTTAACTTGAATTAAAAATTGTTTTACTGCAGAAGCATATTCAGGATTTTGCTTAGCAAAAAGACGAAGCATTTTGACATTATTAAGCCCAATAGAACTAAGAGGAGTAATCATAATTAAAACCTTATTTAATTTATTAATATTTTAAAATAGCCTATTTTAGCATAAAAAATTACCATTTTACTAAGATAAAAATGCTATTTATCTTAGTGAGTAAGGAATTGATTTTCTTATTTGTTACTAATCGCTTTAATATTAATCTCAAATCACCTTTTGAGTCTTTGAGCTTCAGGATCTGGATTAGCTACTGAGGCAGTAGTACTAGCAGCAGCAGGGAATATTCCAAATCTATCTCGGCCCGCGCCACCACCAACTCCACCGCTACCAGCTCCTGTTGCAGCAGCAGGTGTTAGAATATTTGAACTAGGATCTGGATCAGCTACTGAGGCAGTAGTACTAGCAGCAGCAGGGAGTGTAAATCTACCTTGATCACCACCAGCTCCAGCACCACCTTCGCCACCACCTCCTGAAGTAGTAGCAACTGCTGCTGAGGCAGCAGCTTCTAAACTTCTTAAAGCTTCAGCAGATAATGTACTTTCTAATTCTATAAATGAAACAGGAACCCCATAAGCTGTACCTAATTGAACTAATTTTTGCTTTGCTGAATTTGCTCGTTTTAAGTTATTATCATAGTCATCATCATAGCTAATATTTATGATATGATCTTTAAGCGTGGTAGTAGCTAATTGCAATAATTCTTTGTCAGTTTCTGTAACCTCTTCACTGGGAGTAGATTCTAAGAACTCAATAATTGTTTCTATTAACTGAATTTTTAATACATTGTGTATTGCATTTTCTGTGGGAATAGCCCGATAGATTTTTAATGCCTCTTCTCTATTTCCTCTTTGTATATAGAATGCAGTTTGCAAAGCTAAGGATTTATGCAAGGTAGAGGTTGGTACACCATCAATTATTTTTATTGCTTCAAAAAAAATAAAAGGAGTGTTAGAAATAACCGTAGGATAATATAAAAAATCTAAATAAAGAAAACCAATAACTTGTGATAATATTGCTAAAGAAGATAGTTTTTCTTCTAAATCTGTACGAGTAGGATCTGTATTTAATAGTAAAATACAGCGATAAGCTTCACGTAGAGAAGGATTGTCAGAAGGCCATTTAAATTTGCTAAAAATGGCTGCTTCAGCTGCAGAATCTAAATCGATTCTTGTAGCAAAAAGAGTTGGTTCAGTTTGAATAAGAGAAAAGTGATGCCAGTAAATTGCATTCATATTCTTTTTACTATAATAGTAATAATCAGCCAGACATTTTTCAGCTAAACCATCTCCTCTTAGAGGGAAACCCATCAATTTTTGAAAAAAACACTTTATAGATGTTTGGCTTTTTATTTCTTTTAACATAGAAAGTAATATTAGAGGAATTTTGGCTAATTCATCCACGCGATAATCTAGTCGCCAAACCCTTAAGCAATAAGCTAAAGCTGGATATCGTGATATAGTAACTTTTATAGATTTATTTATTGAAGAAGAAGTAGAGGAACTAATAACATTTTTTGCTGTAATGAACCAGTCAACTATCATATCAGCATCACGACAAAGTATAGGGGATTTAACTTCCGAAAGAATACCAATTAATTGCTTACTTACTTGAAACATTGATAAAGGCTCATTGCAAATAGCTGCTTCAATTAAAGCTGAGAGATGATCTTCCCCAAGTTCTGGGTTGTCTGCATAAAGATGGTAAAGTGCATTAGATGCCTTTATATAACATTGAGCTACGGATAGCTTAAAGCACTCTGCAGCTTTAAGTAAAAGGATTTGTGCTTGTTCAGGATCACTGGCTTTTAATGCAATTGCTTGCTTCTTATAAAAAACACCTAAGCTAAACTGTTCACGAGACGGCAGAGAGCTTGGATCTTCAACAGGAATAGGCTCTTCTGCTCTTAGCATTTTTATGATAAATGATGCTTCTAAATCACCAGCACTTTCAGCTGCTGATAAAAGACTTTTCCGTTCTGTGCTAGAAATTGTATGATATTTTCTTAAATCAAGACGAACAATAGTGGTTCCGGCCCAGGGGACAATATCCTTATGTTCGTTTAATAGACCTATACCTTCTAAAACTTTGTCTCTTTCATAAGTTACAAGCTTAAGTGCTCGAAGGCAATGGGAGCGCGCTTGAAGGCTAGGATTTTCTGATTCTTGATATTCCTCTATTTTAGAGTTAATTAATGTAAATTGATCATCTTCTGTTAGTGTTTTTTCTATAAAATGATACATGAGAAAAGCTGCTGCTAAACTAGCTTTTTGAGGATCTTCTGAGAATAAATCATCTAACTTTACACTTAGCTGCTTAGTTAATCTTTCATTAAATATGGTTCTTTGAGTGATGACAAGATGTAAATATTCTTGCAGTTTTAAAATTGAATCACCACTTTCAACTTCCCCTGGATTGGTTGTAGCAGCATCATCAACATTATCAGGGGGATCATCTGTAAGTCTATCAGGATCAGCAGTTGGTGGTTTTGGCTCGCCACTAAAATGGGAAAGAAAATCTTGATCTAGAATAATAGTACGACCGTCATCATCTAGAGCTCTTTCTCTTCGAATACGATCAAGGGTTCTGAGAGTACTCGCTGCAGCAGCACCAGTAATAGTTGGTTCACCGCTAGGATTTTCTTCTCTAGTTGAAGTAGCTGTTCTTAGCATTTATATTTCCTCTTTTACTAATTCTTAATAATTCCTCACGATCACCGCTACAATGTAGTCAGCATGCTAATGCCAGGAATATCCGCCAGTTTTTATGCCATTTCATGTTGCTGATATAGAGCAGTCAGTTCATTTTCATAATATTCTATTTCTTGATTAGCTCACAATACAATTGACTTAAAATACGCTGCGTTAATGGCGTCAGCTTATCATTTTCATTTCACGAATCCTTATAGCATGCTGCTCTAATTATTTCTTGATAACAAATCAAATTCGGGAGGACTAGGAACACGATCGGGATCGGGATCAGTCGTCAGAATCAGATTAGCCTGACAAAAAAAAGCATGTATTCCTGAAAGCTGTGTTGTAATATCAGCGTATCGTAGTTTAGGGTATGTTTCTCTAAATCTATCCGTTTCTAAAATTCTAGTAAAGGTTGAGCTACTTTCAGAGACTAAAAAATTATCTAAAGCTCTCATTGTTTCAACTGAAAGTCTAATAGTGCTTTGCCCTGAGCTAGTTATTCTTTCGTCGCATGGTAAAGAATTAAAATGTACTGAGCGTGAAAATTCAGGGTATCTAATATAAGTCAAAAGTTGTTTTATGGCATTAGCATACTTAGGACACTGTTTAGCAAAAAGAGTTAGCATTTTTACACTGGAGCGGCCAATAGCGCTAAGAGGTGTAATCATCGATATATACTCTTAATTTTATAATTATTAAAGTAATGAAGTTTATAAATAAAGATCTCCAAAGTCAATAATAAGTAAATTCTTTAAAATTAAGACCCTTTAACTAGCTAATTTTTTTGATAATTTTAAATAAGATCAATTGCTTTTTCCTTTCAATTTAAAAGGAAGCAGTTTTTTTAAATTTATTAAAATAACAGCAGCTTATCGCTCATCAATAGCAACAAAGTCGCGTTTAGTATAGCCAGTATAAAGTTGTCTGGGCCTGCCAATTTTATAAGCATTACTCAGCATTTCATTCCAATGAGCAGCCCAACCTACAGAACGTCCTAAGGTAAAAATAACAGTAAATAAACGAGAAGGTATCCCTAAAGCACTTTGTGTAATTCCAGAATAAAAGTCCACATTTGGATAAAGCTTTCTTTCTAAAAAATAAGCATCTTCTAATGCAATTTTTTCTAAGGCTTTAGCAACTTTAAATACTTCTAATTCATGGGAACCGGTTTCTTCTAAAACATCATAACAAATTTTACGCATGACGCTCGCACGAGGGTCATAGTTTTTATAAACTCGATGGCCAAAACCCATTAACCGAAAAGAATCGCTTTTATCTTTTGCGCGTGCGATATAATGAGGAATGCGATCAACAGACGCAATTTCATGTAGCATATTAAGTGCTGCTTCATTAGCACCGCCATGTGCGGGACCCCATAAAGCGGTAGCTCCAGCTGCAAAAGCAGCAAAAGGATCAGTATCAGTTGAGCCTGAAAGTCTAACAGTTGAAGTAGAAGCGTTTTGCTCATGATCTGCATGTAAAACAAAAATAGTGTCCATAGCTTTACATAAAACAGGATTAGGTTTATCAGTATCACTTGCTTTGCCATACATCATGTAAATGAAATTTTCTGAATAAGTTAAATCTTTGCGTGGACTAAGGAACGTTTCGCCTTTTCCATGTCTATAACACATGGCAGTTAAAGTAGGAATCTTAGCAACAAATTTAATTGCGGCATCCATTCTATCACTGCTATTTTTAATGTTTGTTTGATCATGATAAAGGCCTGCTAAACTTGCAATGGCAGCAGTGATCATGGCCATAGGATGAGCTTCTTTTTTAAAGCCTTTAAAAATATTTTCAATGATTGGGTCAACGGCCATATGGTCATTAACTTTTTTCTCAAAAGCCGTTTTTCCTGCTTGAGTAGGTAGTTCACCGTTTAAAATTAAATAGCAGACTTCCATAAAATCTGATTTTTCTGCTAGTTGGTCAATCGGATAACCTCGATAAAGGAGTACCCCTTTACCACCATCAATGAAGGTTATTTTTGATTCACAGGCAGCGGTTGCCATAAAACCAGGATCATAAGTAAAGGCTCCGGATTTACCCAGGGAGCTTACCTCAATAACATCTTGGCCTAAAGTAGGTCTATGTATAGGAAGCTCAACGCTGGCATTGTTAAAATTTAATAGCGCTTTATCATCATTCATTACTTATTAACTCCTAAAACAAAAATATTTACCTCATTATGAGGTGCTCAAATCTTAAACAGTTGAATTAGCTAACTATATGTGTGTTATTTTTCAAATACCAGGATAATCCCAGATGTTTAATAGTCAAGCAAAATAGCAAAGAGCTGAAATAGTTGCGTAATATTTTTTCAGAGCTTTAAAATCCTTCTTCATTCTAGGCTGAAAAGGCAATTTCGCTTTGTTTTCATAGACTAATGAAGCTATAATAGCGACAGCTTCAAAGCAGCTTATTGTTCATATTATCATCAAATTGCGAATAGCAATAAGTAAACTATAGATAATATATTGATTGTTGAGGTATTTATGGTAAATAAAGAAAGACCCGTTAATCTTAAGCTAACATCTATCCATTTCCCTATGCCTGCTATTACCTCAATTCTCCATCGTATTACTGGTGTGGTATTATTTTTTTTCATTCCTTTTCTTTTATGGCTTACTTGGTATTCCTTAAGCTCAGAGCAGAGTTTTAATAATATTAAAACTTTTATGAGTTTATTTAGCTTTAGATTTTTCCTATGGGTTTTTATTTCTGCTTTGTTTTATCATATTGTTGCAGGTATTAGGCATTTGTTTATGGATATTCATATTGGCGAAACACTTAAAGGCGGACGTTACAGCGCTTGGTTTATTTTCATTTTATCAGCTGTGGTAATAATTTTGTTAGGAATTTACTTGTTAATTGGATTTAACTTTACCCTTTAAGGAGTAATAATGAGCACTAATACTAAAGGCTTGCGTGATTGGATAATTCAACGAGTCAGTGCAATTTATTTAGGCTTGTATGCGACTTTCTTATTTGTTTATTTAATTGTGCATCCAGATTTAACCTATCAAGTCTGGCAAAATTTATTTACTTTATTTTGGTTTCGTGTTGCTTCTATCCTATTATTTGGCTGTTTAGTTCTTCATACTTGGATTGGCTTATGGACTGTTATTACAGATTATATTAAATTGCCGATCATTAGAATGATCGTGCAATTGCTAATAATTTTTTCTTTAATCATATTTTTTATTTGGGGTATTGAGATAGTTTGGGGAATTCCACTTACTTGGATTTAAATAAACGTAATTAAAATCAATAACGATAGGTAGTTTTCGGTTAAAGTCGCTGTGCAGGAGAGTAGAGATGGGACATGCAATATACGAATTTGATGCTATTATTGTTGGGGCTGGCGGTGCTGGGATGCGCGCTTCTTTACAATTGGCAAAGTCTGGTTTTAATGTTGCTGTTCTTAGCAAAGTATTTCCCACTAGATCTCATACAGTTTCTGCTCAAGGAGGGATTGCTGCAGCGTTAGGCAATGAACACCCAGATGATTGGCGTTGGCATATGTATGATACGGTTGTCGGTTCAGAGTATTTAAGTGATCAAAATTGTGTAGAGTATATGTGTCGTGAAGCTCCGCAAGCAATTATTGAATTAGAGCATTATGGGATGCCTTTTTCACGAATGGATAATGGTAAAATTTACCAACGAGCTTTCGGCGGACAAACCATTGATTATGGCAAGGGTGTTGCGCATCGAACTTGTGCGGCTGCTGATCGTACAGGCCATGCTTTGCTTCATACTTTATATCAACAAAATGTAAAAGCTAAAACCAATTTTTTTGTGGAATGGTATGCGCTTGATTTAATTCATCGAACAGATGGTTCAATTGCAGGGCTGACTGCTTTATGCATTGAAACTGGTGAGGTAGTTTGTTTTAAATCAAGGGTTGTTATTTTAGCAACAGGGGGTGCGGGCCGTATTTTTGAATCGACTACTAATGCTTATATTAATACGGGTGACGGAATAGGAATGGCTTTACGAGCAGGATTGCCTGTTCAAGACATGGAGTTTTGGCAATTTCACCCTACGGGAATAGCAGGCGCAGGCGTATTGGTTACTGAGGGTTGTCGAGGTGAAGGGGGTTATTTAATTAATAGTGCAGGTGAACGTTTTATGGAGCGTTATGCACCGCATGCGAAAGATCTGGCTTGTCGTGATGTGGTAGCTCGTGCTATTACCATGGAAATTCGTGAACATAAAGGCTTTGTGAATAATGGTGTAGATTGTGTGAAATTGAATCTTACTCATTTAGGCGAAGATATTATTAAAGAGCGTTTACCAGGTATTCGTGAATTATCGATGATCTTTGCTGGGGTTGATCCTATTAAAGAGCCTATTCCAGTTGTACCAACTTGTCACTACATGATGGGTGGCGTTCCTACTAACATTCATGGTCAAGTTATTACACAAAATAATCAGGGTGAGGATAAAATTGTTAATGGTTTATATGCAGTAGGTGAATGTGCTTGTGTTTCAGTGCATGGTTCTAATCGGTTGGGTAGTAACTCCTTGTTAGATCTGGTGGTGTTTGGTAGAGCCGCCGGTCAGCATTTAGAACAAACATTACGTCAATCTGATGAACTTATTCCTGTGGCAGAGAGTGATATTGATCAAGCTATGGCGCGATACCATTATTGGGTTAATAGTGATAGTACCAAAGGTGAAAGCTTCCAGGAAATTAGAACAGAGTTGAAAAAAACTATGCAGGCTTGTTTTGGTGTTTTTAGACAAGAAAGCGATATGGAACAAGGCATGAAAAAACTTGAAGAATTGCGTGAACGTGCAAAACATGCCTACATAACTGACAAGAGTAAAGTATTTAATAATGCAATGATAGAAGCGTTAGAGTTTGATAATTTGATAGCAGTTGCTTTTGCAACCGCCTATAGTGCAAAAATCCGCAAGGAAAGCCGTGGTGCTCACAGCCGAGAAGATTATCCACATCGAGATGATCAACATTGGTTAAAGCATACTGTTTATTATTATCAAGGTAATCAAATTAATTATCGACCTGTTAATCTTCACCCATTAAGTATTAAGCCTTTCGAGCCTAAACCACGTGAGTTATAGGAGAAATATACTATGAAATTTTTAATTTATCGCTATAACCCTGATCAAGATAAAGAACCTTATATGCAAGAGTATCATTTAGATATTCCTAAAGATAAGGATATGATGTTATTAACGGCTATTGAAATGATCAAAGAACAAGATCAAACTTTATCGGTTAGACGTTCTTGCCGTGAAGGGGTTTGTGGTTCAGATGGGATGAGCATTAATGGCAAAAATGGGTTGGCTTGCATTACGTTGTTGTCAAACCTAAAAGAGCCAATAGTATTAAGGCCTTTACCAGGGTTTCCAGTGATTCGTGACTTAGTTGTTGATATGAATCAATTTTATAAACAGTATCAGAGTGTTGAACCTTATTTACAAAATGATGAACCTGAGCCAGCAAAAGAAAGGTTGCAAACACCTAAGCAACGCGCCGAATTAGATGGCTTGTACGAATGCATTTTATGTGCTTGCTGTTCTTCTTCTTGTCCTTCTTTTTGGTGGAACCCTGATAAGTTTGTTGGGCCAGCGGGTTTACTTCAAGCGTATCGTTTTATTACTGATTCACGAGATACTGCAACAGTTAAGCGCCTGAAAAATTTAAGTGACCCTTTTAGAATCTTTCGTTGCCGTGGGATTATGAACTGTGTATCAGTTTGTCCTAAGGGATTAAATCCAACCCGCGCAATTGGTAAGATCAAGTCAGCTATGCTGAAGCGAGATATACAAGATCAAGGGTAAGTTTAAAGAGATAATAAAAATTATAAAAGAAATAGGTTAAGATAATGCAAATAAATGACATGCTAAGTTATTGGAAAAGTTCATATTTGGAAGGAGATAATTTAACTTACATTGAGGAATTGTATGAAAAATATTTAAAAAATCCTGACTCAGTACCTTTGCAATGGCAAGCTTATTTTGATGAAATCAATGATCATAAATTTTCTAAAGATGTTTCTCTTAATGAAATTCGAGATTATTTTAAAAATTTAATTATCAAACCACAGTCTTTTGTTTCAACGCCTGGCCAAGAGGGCAAAGAAAGTAAGGTGGCGGAATTAATTAATGCTTATCGAGCTTATGGCCATCATCATGCTGATTTAGATCCTTTGAAACTGGCCAATCGATTAGAAATGCCAACTTTAAGATTGGAGTATCACGGTTTAAGTGAGGCTGATTTAACAACGAAGTTTTATGCTGGCAATATGATTGGTTATCCAAATTCCACGTTGCAAGAAATATTAGAAATTCTTCAAAAGACTTATTGCGAAACTATCGCAGTAGAGTATATGCATATTACCAGCGAAGAGGAGGTAACTTGGTTACAACAAAAAATGGAACCTGTTGCTAACCATCCCAATTATGAAAAAGAAGAAAAGATAATGTTGTTAGAGCAATTAACGGCAGCTGAGGAATTAGAAAAATTTTTAGGGACCAAATACGTAGGACAAAAGCGCTTTTCTCTAGAAGGTGGAGAAGGCTTAATTTCTTTACTTGAAGTCATGATAAAGTACTCTGCTAAGCAAGAGTTAGTAGAAGAAATTGTTATTGGTATGGCTCACCGTGGCCGCTTAAACGTTTTGATCAATCTTATTGGTAAATCACCTTCACAATTATTTGCCGAATTTGAAGGCAAACTTATCGATGAACAACGGACCGGTGATGTAAAATATCACAAAGGGTTTTCAGCTGATGTAGTGATTAACGGCAAAACAGTCCATTTAGCTTTAGCATTTAACCCTTCTCATCTTGAAATTGTCTCTCCTGTAGTAGAAGGTTCGGTGCGAGCCAGGCAAAGACGTCGGGGTGATGAAAGACGTGAGCAAGTGCTACCTATTTTGATTCATGGTGATGCTGCAGTAGCAGGTCAGGGGGTGGTAATGGAAACTCTTAACCTTTCCCAAGCTAGAGGATTTTATACCGGCGGTAGTATTCATATAGTTATTAATAATCAAGTGGGCTTTACTACCAGCAATCCCTTAGATGCCAGGTCTACTTTATATTGTACTGATGTAATAAAAATGGTGCAGGCACCTATATTTCATGTGAATGGTGATGATCCTGAGGCGCTTGCTTTTGTTGCGAAAATAGTTTCTCAATATAGGGCTAAATTTCATAAAGATGTTGCCATAGATTTGGTTTGCTATCGACGACATGGTCATAATGAAGCGGATGATCCTTCCATTACCCAACCAGAAATGTATACGACTATAAAGAGCTTACCCACTACTAAAGAACTTTATGCTGCCAAATTAATTAAAGAAGGGTTGATTACACAAGAGCAAGCTAATGAGATTGCTAATGAGTATAGAAAAAAACTTGAAGCAGGTGAGCCTATTGTTAAAATAGCTGGAACAGAATGTAATGGTGGACGTCATGCTCCAGATTGGTCCAAACATATTGGCAAAGAGCTCAGTGAAGAAGTGGAAACCAAAGTTTCTGCTGAAAAACTAAAGGTATTAGCTGAAAAAATAGAAACAATTCCTAAAGAATTCACTGTACATCCTCAGGTAGAAAAATTATTAACTGAACGCAGAAAAATGACACAAGGTCAATTACCTATCAATTGGGGATATGCAGAGACCTTAGCCTATGCTTCATTACTAGAGGAAGGTTATCCAGTAAGACTTTGTGGTCAAGATAGCGGTCGAGGAACTTTTGCTCATCGTCATGTCGTTTTACATGATGCTAAAACTGACGAAAATTATGTGCCGTTAGCGCATATTGATGCTAAACAAGCACCTTTTTTAGTTATTGATTCCATTTTATCAGAAGCTGCAGTGTTAGCTTTTGAGTATGGCTATGCTTCAGCAGATCCAGAATCCTTAGTAATTTGGGAGGCTCAATTCGGAGATTTTGCTAATAATGCCCAGGTAGTTATTGACCAATTTATTAGTTCAGGTGAGCAAAAGTGGAATCGATTATGTGGATTAACTATGTTATTACCACATGGTTATGAAGGAATGGGGCCAGAGCATTCTTCTGCGCGTTTAGAAAGATTTTTACAATTGTGTGCACAGCAAAACATGCAAGTTTGTGTTCCAACGACCCCAGCTCAAGTATTTCATATGTTGCGTAGACAAATGATACGGCCTGCACGTAAACCATTAATTGTTATGTCGCCTAAAAGCCTATTAAGACACAAGTTAGCGACTTCTTCGCTAGAAGATTTAACACAAGGTAAGTTTTATTTAGTTATTCCTGAAATTGATGATATTAAAGCAAGTGATACTAAACGAGTAGTCATTTGTAGCGGAAAAGTTTATTTTGACTTGTTACAAACTCGTCGTGACAAGCAGTTGACTGATATTGCTATTATTAGAATAGAACAGCAGTATCCATTTCCTAGAGAAGAATTAACAACATTATTAAATAAATATACTAAAGCACATGATATAATATGGTGCCAAGAGGAACCCAAAAATCAAGGTGCGTGGTATCAGATTAATCATCATCTGCATGCTTGTTTAGCAAAACACCAGCACTTGAATTATGCGGGAAGAATGGCTTCTGCAGCGCCAGCTGTGGGCTATTCAACCAGGCATAATCTAGAACAAAAAGTTTTGATTGCAGAAGCATTAGGGTTATAGATCAAAGATTGGGCAGCTAAATGCTTAAAGCTGCATAAATTAAATAAAGCAATGCTTGGAGAAAATTATGACAATTGACATTAAAGTACCACAATTACCAGAATCTGTGATGGATGCGACAGTCGGTGAATGGCATAAAAAACCAGGAGACAAAGTAGCACGTGGCGAAAATGTAGTTGATTTAGAAACTGATAAAGTAGTATTAGAAGTTCCAGCACCACAGGATGGGATTTTAGAAGAAATTATACAGGCTCAAGGTGTTACGGTGGTAGCTGGTGCTGTTTTAGCAAAGATTAGCGCAGAGGCTAAAGAGTCAACTAAAAAAGCAGAGGTTGCAGCAAGTGCTAAAGCTCCTGCAAATACTGCTGTTAAGGAAGAGCTATCTCCTTCAGTAAGACGTATGGTTGCTGAACATGAAGTTGATATAAAGCAAGTTAAGGGCAGTGGTAAAGACGGCAGAATTACTAAACAGGATGTAGAAGAGGCTTTAAAGCACAAGCCTACTCCTAATGAAGCGAAATCATCAAGTACTTCAGGAGGAGGTGGCGCTCGAGAAGAAAAACGGGTTCCTATGAGTCGATTAAGAGCTCGTATTGCTGAGCGCTTATTAGCTGCTAAAAATACCACTGCCATGTTAACGACTTTTAATGAAATAGATATGAAAGCAGTGATGGATTTACGAGCTGCTTATAAAGATATTTTTGAAAAGCAGTATAATGTTCGTTTAGGTTTTATGTCATTTTTTACTAAGGCAGTTGTAGAGGCTTTAAAACGATTTCCCGATGTCAATGCTTCCATTGATGGCAATGATTTGGTTTATCACGGTTTTTTTGACATAGGGATGGCTGTTTCTACAGAACGTGGTTTAGTGGTACCTATTGTACGTGATGCCGATCAGTTGAGCATGGCTGAAATTGAAAAGCAAATAGCTAGTTATGCGAAGCGTGCCCGTGATGGGGAGTTAACTTTAGAAGAAATGACAGGTGGTACTTTTACCATTACCAATGGTGGAGTTTTTGGTTCTTTGCTTTCTACGCCTATTTTAAATCTACCCCAAAGTGCTATTTTGGGGTTGCATAAAATAGAAGATAGGGCAGTAGTAGTGAATGGTGAAATTATTATTAGACCGATGATGTATGTAGCCATGTCCTATGACCACCGAATTATTGATGGTAGACAGTCAGTACAATTTTTAAAAACTGTTAAAGAACTAATTGAGGATCCAAGTCGTCTAATACTAGAAGTTTAATTTACATTTCATAAGAGGAGCAGTCAAAAAAAATGAACCTACACGAATATCAAGCAAAAAAACTCTTGGCGGAATATGGATTGCCCGCCCCTCAAGGGCAAGTGGCCTGGAATGTCGAAGAAGTCGTAGCAGTTGCTAATCATCTCGGTGGTTCACAATGGATTGTTAAAGCTCAGGTACATGCTGGTGGACGTGGGAAAGCTGGCGGCGTGAAATTTGTAAAAAATAAAGATGAGTTAATGGCCGTTGCTAAATCATTGCTAGGGATAAGGTTGGTGACTCATCAAACCGATGAGCGAGGCCAGCCTGTAAATCAAGTGTTTATTGCAGAACCCTGTGATATTGAACGTGAGCTTTATTTAGGGGCAGTAGTTGATCGTAAAAGGCAGCGTATTGTTTTTATGGCTTCCACTGAAGGAGGTATTGAAATTGAGGAAGTCGCGGCTAAGACTCCTGAAAAGATTTTACAAGTGGAAGTTGATCCCTTATTAGGTGTAATGCCCTTTCAAGGCCGAGAATTGGCTTTTCAATTAGGCCTTAATGAAGAGCAAATTAAACAGTTTACTAAGATTTTAATAGGTTTGGGTAAAATGTTTAAAGAGCTAGATCTGTCGTTAATAGAAATTAATCCATTAGTTGTAGATAAACAAGGCCATCTAACTTGTTTAGATGCAAAAATCGTAGTGGATGATAATGCTTTATATCGTCACCCTAAATTACGTGATATGCGCGATCCTCATCAAGAAGATGAAAGAGAAAACCGTGCCCATGATTGGGAGTTAAATTATATTCGCTTAGAGGGGGATATTGGTTGTATGGTCAATGGCGCAGGACTTGCTATGGCTACCATGGACTTGATTAAGTTGAATGGAGGTAGTCCTGCTAATTTCTTGGATGTGGGGGGAGGTGCTACGAAAGAGCGAGTAACAGAAGCTTTTAAAATTATTTTATCTGATGAAAGTGTAAAAGGCATTCTAGTTAATATTTTCGGTGGTATTGTTCGTTGCGACATGGTTGCTGAAGGGATTATTGGAGCTGTACAAGAAGCGGAAGTAAAAGTACCTGTGGTAGTACGTTTAGAAGGTAATAACGCAGAGCTTGGTGCTAAAAAACTGGCAGGCAGTGGATTAAATATTACGCCAGCTAATGGCTTGGCCGATGCAGCACGTAAGATAGTAGAATTAACAGGTGGTAAACGATAATGAGTATATTAATTAATAAAAATACCAAAGTGATTTGTCAGGGCTTTACTGGTAAAAATGGCACTTTCCATTCAGAGCAAGCCATAGCCTATGGGACTAAAATGGTTGGTGGTGTAACACCCGGTAAAGGTGGACAAAAACACTTAGGCTTACCTGTTTTTGATACCGTTACAGAAGCAGTAAAAGAAACTGGTGCTACAGCCAGTGTTATTTATGTGCCAGCGCCATTTTGTAAAGATTCTATCATTGAAGCAGCAGATGCTGGTATAGCGCTGATAGTTTGTATAACTGAGGGCGTACCAACACTAGATATGTTAGACGTAAAGTATTACTTAGATAAAAATACCAAAGCAAGAATGATTGGACCTAACTGTCCAGGCGTGATTACACCTGGTGAATGTAAAATTGGGATTATGCCTGGTAATATTCATTTGCCTGGTAAAGTAGGGATTGTCTCAAGGTCTGGCACACTAACTTATGAATCAGTTAAGCAAACTACAGATTTAGGATTTGGTCAAAGCACATGTGTAGGGATTGGTGGTGATCCGATACCGGGAACTTCTTTCATTGATGTGCTAGCCATGTTTCAAAATGACCCACAAACTGAAGCTATTATCATGGTGGGTGAAATTGGTGGGAGTGCTGAAGAAGACGCAGCTGCTTTCATCAAGAAGTACGTCACTAAACCAGTTGTGGCTTATATAGCTGGTGTTACAGCGCCAGCTGGTAAACGTATGGGACATGCGGGTGCTATTATCTCTGGTGGGAAAGGGACTGCTGCTGAAAAATTTGCAGCCTTAGAAGCCGCAGGTGTTCATACGGTTAAATCACCTGCAGAAATGGGCAATAAGCTTAAAGCGGTGACTGGTTGGTAAGCGAATGATTACAAATTCCAGGTAGTAAACGCCTGGAGTATCTTTTATTTTTGCTAGATTAGTAATTTTTGGTAAAATTTTACCAAAAATCTGTTATTTTATTTTTAATGTGTTAAAATTTATTCAAAGAATAGTAATAAAAAGAGTCATTATTAAGGCTTCTTTTTAGGAATATTATCAATAATAAATAACCTGCTGAAAAGAGGTAGTTATGAAGCAATATTTATTAGCCATTATTATGAGTAGTTTTGCTATTAATTGTATAGCACAAAATGATACCCTAACTCTTATTAATCATTATCCGCAGCCAATTGTTATTCATACCTTATTTGAAAGTGCCAGTATTGCGACTGATATTCCTGCTGCTATTACGCTTTATCCTTATGCACAATATACCATAACTATTGATCCAAATAATTTGATTAACAAAGAAATTTATATGAATGCGAGTGCAGCTGATTACTTTCATGATGATTTTCTGGGGGTGGGTTTATTAGCGTTGAAATCAACAACTTCTTATGAGCCTACCTCATTACAGGTCCATGGCTATCAGGTTACTTCCGCACTTTCTTTTTCTTGGACTAATCCTGATACGGCAGTCAGTGTTACATTCTGTGCACCGAAAGATTTTAATACTGAAACCTATCAATGTAATTAAAATTTAAGAAAAAAGATAATTTTGTTAAGGATGACTGCGAGTAGCTCTGCCAAGCGATTCTTTAATAAAAAATAAAGCCAGCAAAAAAGCCACAGTAATTAAGCCATACTCTAAAATCATAGCATGCTGGTAAGCGTTTAATGAATAGATTTGATTGTTTAAATTATGATGGCTTTGCCAGCAATCTAATAGCCAACCAAATAGAGGAGCAGCAAAAAGTGTAGGCAGAGTAGCTAGCATATTAATAAAGCCAATGGCAGTACCTGTTGTTTTTGGGTTAAGCTCACAGCCCATAGCATAACAAAGTCCACTAAAACTAGATAGTAACCCTAAACTTAGAAATGATAAGAATAGACTTAATACACTAAGTTGAGTTTCATAAGTAATCAGTAATAAAATAAGAATACAAAGAAAGCTACTGATGACTAAGAAGGGCTTGCGTTTATAAATCACATCCGACAGCCAACCTGAAATAGGACTACCTAGTATCCACCCTAAAAAGATCATGGAATTAATAGCTGCGGCAGTATGAGAAGAAAGCGTGGGATAATAGGTTTTAAGGAAATTAATTCCCCACAGCGAACCTAATGTGCCCGTAATAATATAAATCAGTCCCTCAAAAATGGCTATATACCAATTTTGTGAAGAACCTATTACTGCTTTAACTTCACTGAGTAAATCTTGCTGTAAGCAGGTTCGCTCTGGATTATCACGTATAACTAATATAAAAAAGAGTAAAAAAATAAAAGCAATAGTACTCAGTAAGTAAATAGTAGAACGCCAGCCAATAGTAACAACTAAACTTGTCAAAGGCGCTTCTAACAAACCGCCACTTAGTCCTACCATAATGGTTAAGCTTAAACCTAGTGCTAGCCAACGTAATTGAATCCATTGGGAAACAATAAACATAGCGCCCATAAGCCCGAAAGCACCACCAAATCCTGCAATAGTGCGACCTAAAATTGCTATGAAATAATGATTAGTAGATGCAAAAATAAAAAGCCCTAGACCACATAAACCCGCTGCAAGTGGCATGATACGACGTGCACCAAATTTATCTAAGAGCATACCGCCAATAATTTGCATTAGCGCGTAGGTACTAAAATAGCAGCTGTCTAACCAACCAACTTGGCTAGCAGTTAAATGAAAACTTGTCATAAGAGGATTAACAAGCGTGCTAGGTATAATTTCTAGAATAGTTTCATAGAAATAGTAGCTCGCGCCTAGCAAACAAATGATAAATTGCCAGGGTAGTTTTGGCTTTTTTGACATAAGTTATTGTAAAAATGTAATGAATAATAAGAAAATTATAAAGCTTATAAAGACTGATAGTAAAAGGTTTTAAAATAAAAGACTTAATAAATGGTTAAGCTTTGTCCTGTATAATTGATATTGATTAATATTTGCCAAGTCTTAAAAAGGGCGTATAATAATTAATTGAATGATCATTCAATTATGAATTGAACGTTTAAAATAGTGATAAGATAGCAATATTTTATGATTAGTAAGTAGGTAAAATATACGGATTTTTTTAATTTAATTAGGAATTAAAATACTTATAAACAAGAATAGTTTGGGAAAAATAATAAAAATAGACTAGTTAAATTATCATTTTTATTAAGCTTCCCTTAAGATTAATAACAAGAAGAGGAAACTTATTATGCCAACTAGAAGCAAAGACGGTCAAGTAGAACAACAACAACATTTAGTTCCAAGCGGAACTGGTGGCGGAGGTGGAGGCTACGGTGCTGCAGTGGATGGTGCTGCGTTACAGGCTGCAAGAGCAGGCAGTAGCTTAATTGCTAGTTTAGGTACTCAGAGAGCATGGTGGAGACTTCCTTTAGCAGTAGCAAAAAGTGGCGCTGCAGTAACTGCAGCGGCTAGTGCTGGTGGAGCGAGTGGTGGTATTACAGTTGCAGAGGCACTTAGTTATAGCGCAATGACTGCTGTTGAAGAAGTGGGTGCAGTTGGAGATAGCAAAGTGGGGGCAGTAGCAGTTGTTATTGATGGTGAAGAAGCTGCAGCCGCACGACCTAGACAGCATGCTAAAGAAAGATTTGTTATTGGTGAGGGAGCTGCAACTGCCGTATCAATTCCCTTTCGGGATTTAGACACTCTTTTTACTCGCGCAGCAGTATTTGAAAAAAGAGCTGGTGGATTCTTACGAGATGGATTAAGAAGAGTCACTTATGGAAAAGAAGCATTCGTAGGCCAATCATTGCCTATTTTTGTTATTGATAATATTATGCGCTATGACCAAACTGCAATTGTTCAATTGATGAGATATTTAAACAAGGGTCTCTTTGATAGCGCTGCTGTAATTCTGCCAGGAGTGAATGCTTTGGTTGGCTTGGCCATAGGTTTATTGAAGGCTCATTGCTGTTGCCCTACTCAAGCGCCAGAACGTTTTTTTGCGCGACCGAGAATTACAACAGGGGATAGTCCAGTGCCGATAATAAAGATGCTGCAGTTATTAGTCGATGAGCTAGAGAAGAATAAAGCAGCTTTAGAAACTATAAAAGCTCAAGAAAGAAAATGGATGCTGGGTTCAATTATTGAATTGATTCTTTGGGAATCAGTAGGAGTTATGCAACGAGTTAATCCAGCAGCAGCTGCGATGCTTCCTGGTGCAGTAACGCCATTTTTGGTTGCTAGTGTAAGCTTTTTAGTTGCCTATAAGCTCACAAAAGATATTGCTCCTGATAAAGTTGTACAAGATCTTATTGATGAAATTAATAGCTTTATGAGAGAGAATTCTTTGGGCCTCCAAGCGATTTAATTAGCATAGAGCCCCCCTGGTATCTTAAATTAATTTCTGCTACTCTGGCTGTTTTATTAAGGACTCTTAAGAGCAATAATGAATCAGCCTACTGTAGCAGAAATTGCTGTTTTAATTCCTGCCTATCAACCAGGATCTCAACTCTTACCTTTGTTAGAAGAATTGAGTGTGCAAGGATTTGCACAGATTATTTTAATCAACGATGGTTCTGCCACAGAGTATGATTCAATTTTTGAACAAGCTAGTAAATCAAAAATTGTTACTTTATTAACCCATCCACAAAATCAAGGTAAAGGGGCTGCCATAAAAACGGGCATTAGCCATCTACTTAAACATCATGCTGAGTTATTAGGAATTGTTACCGCTGATGCAGATGGTCAACATTTAGCTAAAGATATTAAGGCAGTAGCCGAAGCTTTCCTAGCAACACCTGAGCAATTAATTTTAGGCGAACGAACTTTTACTAAAAATATGCCACTTAGAAGTAGATTTGGTAATATTTTAACTCAAAAATTATTTGGCTGGCTCTACAAAGCAAAAATCCAAGATACCCAAACTGGGCTTAGAGGGTTTTCTTTAAAACTAGCGCAAGAGTTTTTGAACATTAGTTATGGTCGGTATGAGTTTGAGTTTGAATGTCTTATTGAGACAGTGAATTTGGGTTATAAAATCCATACTGTTCCTATCGAAATGGTTTATATTGATAATAATGTTTCTTCCCACTTTCGACCGGTCATTGATTCAGTTAAAATTTATTATGTATTTTTTCGGTACATGGTCATTGCCTTCGGTTCATTTTTAATTGATTTAGCAATCTTTGTAGTGCTCAATTACTTTATTCATAATATTTTATTAAGCTTATTTGTAGCGCGTTTTGTGTCCTCAAGTTTTAATTTCCACCAAAATAAATATATAGTTTATCGCTCACATGATCGAGAGAAAATTCGTCTGGAAATAATTAAGTATATACTCTTAGCGTTTTTAATTTTTATTGGTTCCTATATTTTACTTTCAATATTCCACTTAACTTTTCACGTTAGTATTATTGGGTCAAAAATCTTAGCGGATATTATTTTATTCTGTATTAGCTTCATTATTCAGCGCTATATTGTTTTTTGTTAAAAATTAGTTATTAATATCATTAATGATACCTTGTGTGCTATGACTGACAGCGGTATCCAAAGTTGTTTGAGTTGCGTTTGCAGTATTTGATTCTACAGTTGAACAACTTACAAATAATAAACTGATCAATAACAAAAACATTATTCGTAGCATAGAATTATTCCTTTCTATAATAAATTAATTATAATCTTTAATCAGAGAATGTAAATATTGAGCTTATTTTTAATTCGTTGAGTAATTGAATTGGTTTATTAGCATGCAGACATTAGAGACAGTTTTAGCAGCCACTAGTTTTCAACCAGTTATTCCAGCAGCTTTGCAGTGGGGACGAGCAATTATCTTAGATATGAATGCTCCGATATGGCAGAAGTTAAGTTTTGCTTCTGTCGCGAACCTAATACAGCTAACCCAAGCGTTAATGCAAGAGGTAGGTGCAGTTGTAGCAATAGGACGTTATGCGGAAAATAGAGTATATTTATACAAACAGCACGCCTTATTTTCTGCTCAAAAAAACTTACGTAGTATACATTTAGGGATAGATCTGGGTGTCCCAGTTAAGACACCAGTTTATACTCCTTTAAAAGGTGTTTTGCATAGTTTTGCTGATAATAATAATGCAGGAGATTATGGACCAACGATTTTGTTAGCCCATCAATTAGCCGGCCATATTTTTTATACTCTTTATGGTCATTTATCACGAAGTTCATTAATTAATTTAACAGTGGGCACAGAATTTGCCGCTGGCGAGCAAATTGGGACGGTAGGAGACAGCCATGAGAATGGAGGCTGGCCTTCGCATTTACATTTTCAAATTATCAAGGAGTTAGAAAACCAACAAGGAGATTATCCGGGTGTGGCTGCTCCTGAAGAGGCGGCAAAATATCTAGCAAATTGTCCAGATCCTAATTTAATTTTACGCTTGAGTATTTAAAAATTTTAAGCTTCTTTAGGAATCAAAAAAAATTTGCTAAGCTTATCAATTTGAGAATAAGCTATGCAACTTGCAGCGTTTGATTATAAGCTACCGCCTGAATTAATTGCACGTTATCCTACCGCAAAGCGGTCAGAAAGCCGTTTGCTTTGTTTAAGTCGGCAAACAGGGCAACTTGCTCATAAAAAATTTTATGAATTAATTGACTTGTTATCACCACAAGACCTGTTGGTATTTAATAATAGTCGTGTTATTCGTGCACGTCTTTTTGGCCACAAGCCTTCAGGAGGCAGAGTTGAGATTTTAGTAGAAAGAGTTTTATCAACTTACGAAGTGATTGCTCATGTGCGCGTTAATAAAAAACTTCATTCTGGTTCTGTTATTCTTTTGCCTAAGGGTATTACAGCAACCTTGTTAAGTCGATCTTTGGATCTATTTCATTTGCAGTTTAGCCAACCAGTCTTTTCTACTTTAGAACAAATTGGCCATATTCCTTTACCAGGCTATATCAATCGAGCGGATGAGGCCTTTGATGAAAATCGTTATCAAACTGTGTATGCAGATCTTCAAGGTTCTGTCGCCGCGCCCACTGCAGGCTTGCATTTTGATCAGGAACTATTAAATAAAATCAAAACTAAAGGTGTAGCAGCAGCTTTTGTAACTTTACACGTAGGCGCAGGGACTTTTCAACCAGTACGAGTAGAGAATATTACCCAACACGCTATGCATGCAGAATTAATAGAAGTGTCAGCAGAAGTTTGTGAAAAGGTTAAGCAAACTCAGGCTAGCGGTGGAAGAATAATTGCGGTAGGTACTACTTCGGTGCGATGTTTAGAAACCGCAAGTCAATCTGGAATAATCAAACCATTTCAGGGTGAAACGAATATTTTTATTTATCCGGGTCATCAATTTCAGGTAGTTGATGTGATGATTACTAATTTTCATTTACCTAAATCTTCACTTTTAATGCTGGTGAGCGCTTTTGCGGGACTTGAATCAATAAAGCGAGCTTACCAAGTAGCTATTGAAAATCAATATCGCTTTTATAGTTACGGCGATGCGATGTTTATAGTGGATTAACTATAATAAACCCATTAAAAATGAGCTACAAATGAGCAACTTTGCAGGATTTTTGTGGGGAAATAAAACAATCATTGGTATTTATAATGACTTTGCTATAATCTTGCCGTTTTAATGCTTGATGCAATTACTTTGGGAGTAATTTATGAGTTTTATTAGCACCGCTTATGCCGCTGATGCTGTTACTACAGTTGCGCCAGCTGCGCAACCCCATTCCCCTTCTATGACACCTATGATAGTTATTTTAGCAGTCATTATTTTATTCTATTTTTGGTTATGGCGTAGCCAAAGTAAAAAAACTAAAAGTCGTCAAACAGTGATTGATGGTTTAACCAAAGGTGATGAAATTATTACGACAGGCGGTGTCGCAGGGCTTGTTAAAGGAGTTGAAGAAGGTTATATCACTTTACAAGTTGCTACGGAAACAGATATTTTAGTGCAAAAATCTGCTGTGGCAGCAATTTTACCAAAAGGTACTATTAAGCATTTAGAAAAATAGTACACAGGGTAGTGAAAAAGGACATTGGTGAATGAATAAATACCCGGCATGGAAATACTGGTTATTACTTGTTGTATTGTTAGTGGGTATTGTATATGCCTTGCCTAATGCGTTTGGTACCGATCCTTCTGTTGAAATATCAAGTCCAACGCCTGGGGTTAGTTTAACTAATAATGATTTATCTGCTGTTACCCAATTATTACAGACTGATCAATTGATCTATAAATCGATCGTACTAGATGATAAAAGTATACTTATTCGTTTTAACAGTATAGATACCCAGCAATTAACCCAAGAGCAACTTAAAAAACAATTAGGTCATAAGTATTTAATTGCTATTTCTTTAGCTCCTGCAGCGCCTAAATGGCTATTGGCGCTTGGGGCTGAGCCTATGCGTTATGGCCTCGATTTACGGGGTGGGGTCCATTTTCTTTTACAGATAGATGTCAATTCAGTCATGAAGCGTCGATTACAAAGTGATGTGCGTAATGTCGCTGAAACCTTGCGTAGTGAACAGCTTCGTTATGCAGGAATTAATTTATCGCAAGGCAATATCACTGTTAGTTTTAGAGATCAGACTACTTTAAACCAAGCTGATAATTTGCTTAATACGCGATTTACTGATTACCAGTGGCAACAAACTAAAGGTCAATTAAGTTTAACTGGCTCTTTAACGCCGCAAGCCATACAACAAAATAATCAATATACGGTAGAGCAAACCATGGAAACCTTAAAGCGTCGAGTGAATGAGCTTGGAGTTTCAGAAGCTACGGTTCAGCAACAGGGCGAATCTCGCATTGCAGTAGATTTGCCCGGTGTCCAAGATGCTACCCAGGCAAAAAGCCTATTAGGTAAAACTGCTACCTTAGAATTCCATTTAGTTGATACAAGCCATGACCCCATGGCTGCCGCAGAAGGAGTTGCTCCGCCTGATACAACGCTTTATACCTATAAAGGACGTCCCATATTGTTAAAGAATCAAATTGTATTAACAGGAGATGCTATTAGTAGTGCGACTTCTGGCTTTGATCAAAATGGACAGCCGGCTGTTAATATTCGTTTGGCGGGAGGCGGTGAAAGTAATTTTTATCATATTACGGGTGAAAATATTGGTCAGCCTATGGCAACTGTTTATATCGAGATTAAATCTTATCCTACCACTATTAATGGCCAACAAAAGATTATTTATAAAAAAATTAAACGCGTTATTAATATAGCTACCATTCAATCTGCATTAGGCAGTCCTTTCCAAGTCATGGGATTACCGAGTACCGCAGAAGCAAATGATTTAGCTATGCTACTTAGAGCAGGGGCTTTGATTGCACCGGTAACAATTATTGCTGAACAAAATGTGGGTCCTAGTATGGGACAACAAAACATTCGTTTAGGCATGATTTCTATTGTAGTTGGCTTAATTTTAGTAGTGTTTTTTATGGCGCTCTATTATCAGTTTTTGGGGGTTATCGCAGATATTGCTCTATTACTTAATTTAATTTTTATCGTAGCGGTGATGTCATTAATTGGTGCGGTATTAAGCTTTCCGGGTATCGCGGCCATGGTTTTGACCTTAGGGATGGCAGTTGATGCTAACGTGTTAATCTTTGAAAGAATTCGTGAAGAATTACGTCAAGGGGTAGCCGTACAGGCAGCAATCCATGCTGGTTATGAAAAAGCTTTTGCAACAATTGTTGATGCCAATGTCACCAGCTTGATTGCGGCAACTGTCTTATTTAGTTTAGGCACGGGTCCTATTAAAGGATTTGCGATAACGTTAATCATAGGGTTAATTACTTCGATGTTTACAGCCATTGCTTATACTAGAGCCATTGTAAACTTTGTTTATGGCGGTAAGAAAGTGAAAAGTATATCAATAGGCATTCATATTAAACGTCCAGAACAAGGTAATAATTAGTATGGAGTTTTTTAAACAGAATACACAGATTGATTTTATGAGGCTGCGGTTAATAGCAGCAATTTTTTCATTATTGTTGTTTATCGGATCAATTGTTTCACTTTGTGTGTATGGGCTTAACTGGGGGCTTGATTTTACAGGGGGTACCCAGGTACAGGTTGTTTATCAACAAGCGGCTAATTTAGAGCAAATCAGGCAACAATTAGACAATGCAGGACTGGAGAAATTTACAGTGCAAAACTATGGTGATACACGTACTGTTTTAATCAGTTTAGGAGCACAAAAAGGCAGTGCAGCTGAGAATGAAAAGTTGTTGCAAAACCAAGTGGTAAAACAAGTGATGGGGGCTTTACCAGGCGCGAACTTTCAAGCAGTTAATTTTATTGGTTCTTCAGTCAGTTCAGAACTTGCTTATAAAGGTATTTTAGCAGTTATCGTGGCTTTATTGGGTACTATGATCTATATCGCACTCCGATTTGAATATCGTTTAGCTGTGAGTGCTGCGGTGGCTTTAATTCATGATCCTATTTTAATTTTAGGAATTTTTTCATTTTTTCATATTCAATTTGATTTAACAGCTTTAGCAGCAGTATTAACTGTCATCGGTTATTCTCTCAATGATACTATTGTAGTATTTGATCGAGTACGGGAAAATTTTCGTAAAATGCGTAAAGGCACATCAGTAGAGGTTGTTAACTCTGCCATTAATCAAACCTTATCGCGAACTATTATGACTTCAGGATTAACCTTAACAGTTGTAATCGTATTATTTTTATTTGGTGGTCCAAGTATTCATGGTTTTTCTTTAGCCTTGATGATAGGAATTGTTATTGGTACCTATTCATCTATCTATGTCGCTGGTGCTTTTGCTGTCGCGCTAGGCTTAAGTCGTAAAGACTTAATGACTAGCGCTAAACGAGAATTAGAAGAGAGGCCTTAATCAGAACCTCTCTTACTAGACAGGCGTTGGTAAGGGCCTGCTAATTCTTGTTCTCGACGAGGGTCAGCTACCCGGTCTACTCTTCTACAACTAGCAAAAAAACTACTAAAAGAAAATCTTCTTCGTAAAGGATCTTGCTTAATTGCAGGACCACGCTTACTCGCTTGAAAACTAACCGAAGTAGGTGTTACAGGAGGTGTAGAATGGGTAAGTTTTCTGCTTGTAGAATCTCTAGAGCTTGCTGCACTCTCTCTTAAACTTAGCGGTGTGCCAGCGCCTACGCCCGCTGTAGCAGCAGCAACGACTGGAGAACCAGCTCCTGCGTCAGCTGTAATAGCTCTTGTCGTAGCAGGGGAGCTTGTTCTTTGTGTTATAGCAGCAATAGCTGCTGCTGATTCAGCCTCTTTTGCTGCCAAGTATGTGCTACCTTCTGGAAAAAGTTGCATAATTTCTCGTGCTAGAGCTATATAGGGACTTTTTGCGTATTCAAAGAGTTTACAGATTTTTTGAAAAGCAGTTTCTCCGTAAAAATCTTCTTCATCACCAAGGCCTCTAGCAATTAAAATTCGGCTGGTTTTTATATCAAACACACTCACAGCATGATGTAATGCAGTTTGACCATAATATCCTCTGGCTTTAATATCTAAGCTTGGTTGTGCCAAAATAGCTGCTACTAAACCAGGATCTTCCGTTTCGGTTCCTCCTAAAACAGTATCACCAAAACTGCGTGCACCTTGTCTTGCAATAGCAAGATGTAAAATAGGCTGGCCTTGCCTCATTTCAAGCTCAAGTCGAGGAGAGACTGTGGCAGGAATTGGCACACCAAAACGATAATTAGGATCAACTTCGAAAATTTTTCGGGTATCTGCTGAGTCTGATTCTACTTGGTTATAAGCTAGATCAGAAATCTTTCTATGACCAATATAGTAGTAGATAGGTTGGCCTGAAATAGTTACTCTTGGCATATTTTATACCTTTTTTATTATTATTGTGTAAATAATAACCATTATTAATAAGCTAGTCAAGACCTTATTTCTTATCACTTTGATTGTTAAGTATTTTTACGATAAATTGACTTATCTTAATGATTTTTAATCAATATTTTGTATACTAGCAATAACAACAATAGGATATAGATTATGTCGAAGATTAGAATACGTCGTTTACTAGGGATTGCAGGGGTTGCGGAAACGGAGCCCCTTTTAACCCAGCAAGTTGCCTTTTTCTTTGAATGGTACATGTTATGCATAGCCTTTTGGTTACCCATTCAATGGTATCTAGAGATTCAAGGAGATATCACTTTTAAATTAATGCTGACGCTTGATTGGTTTGTTTGGTTTTCATTTGCAATAGAAACTTTGACTCTAGGGATTATGGTTAAAAATAAAAAAGATTATTTTACAGGTAATTGGTTGAACTTACTTATTATCGTTGTCGCATTTCCTTTGTTCTATAGTCATGTGATAGGTTTAGGAATATTAAGAACAGTTCGTTTATTAATTTTATTGCGGATTATAGTCCCTTGGTTGCGCAGTGCTCATAACATGTTAACTTTAAATCGAGTTGGTTTAACCTTGTTAGTTTTTTTTATTGCCACGACATTTAGCGGTATTTTTGTTTCTACCTTTGATTCAGGTATCACGAATCCTTTTCAAGGAATTTGGTGGGCTTGGGAGACAGTTACTACAGTGGGTTATGGGGATGTGATTCCTACTACCCCTGCTGGCAAAGTTATAGCCATGGTTATTATGGTATTAGGGATTGTTTTATTTTCTGTGGTGACAGCAACTATTTCGGCTTATTTTGTAGGTCGAGATAAAAAAACAGAGCTTTACAGCATTATTCAAGCGAATCGTAATTGCTTAAAAAATATTGAAGAAAGCTTACGGTTATTACACTATGAAAAAATAACATTTAAGAGTTTAACTGAAGCAGAAAAATTCATTCAGCAATTATTACCAGCAGATCGTCAATTATTATTAAAAGCGTTACAACAATTAAATGCTGAGAATAAATAATATTTCAACTATTAATTAAAAAGCTCATTTTTATCCTTTAGGAGAAGGAGGTCTTTCTTGTACCTCTACAATTCCTGGTAAAGGTGGGGGAAGCATATCTGGAGAGGGACTTGTGCTGCCTAGCGTAATAAAAGGTAAATCTCCTCTCCTATAAATTGGACTTCGAGAAGGACCTATATTCCTTTGGCCTGCATTTTGTAATTGCATAGTAACAGGTGAAGGCTTATCCCCAGTACTAAATAAAGCAGTAAGGCAAGGAGAGGGACTAGCAGGTGTTGGTGAAGGGGTTCTAGAAGCGGGTCTTTGAATTTGTAAAGGAGGTTGAAGTGAGGCTGCTGCTACAACAGCCATTACTTTTGTTTCGGCTGCCACTACCACTTGAGCTAATGTTATAGATGGAGGTAAAGGGGCAGGAGGAGTTTCTTTAAGGTCTGCTACAGGTGTTATAGCAGGCATACCTTTTGCTTCAGCGCTAGGTGCCCTTTCTTCCTGCTGTCTAGGGCTAAGAAAAGCTTCTCTTCTAGTAAAAAAAGGTCTTCTAGGTAAACTAAAAAGTGTTGCGCCAGCTCCAGCTCCTGCAGTAGCAGCAGCTGCTACTGCAGGTCTACCTTTAGCCTCTCTAGTAATTGAAAAAGTAGATTTGTCAGCAGGTGCTGCCACTACAAATTCAGTAACAAAAGGTGTTTGGCGAGGTTCTCTAACAAAAGGTGAATCAGCTTTTACAGCAATATTTTCTTGATCCTCACAACAGGCTCCAGCTGTTTCTGCAGCAGCTGCTTTTGCTAATGAATAAGGGTTGGGGGGAAGATCCAAGCTATCCTCAGTTATGACCCTTTCAATTAATCTTACTAATTCATTATTTGCAAATTCTCCTTTTTCATCATATAAAGGTAATAGACAATTTCTTCTGGTATCAAAAATAATAGTAATTTTTGTTATCGCAATCTCTTTTGTTCTGATAACTCTTAATCTGCTAACGATAGTTATACTGACTGCATAGACACCTGCTAAGTCATAATATTCTGCCTCAAAGGGATTATAGTAAAAAGTATCAATAGGACAAAGAATAACTCTTTGTGTACTAGGATTAAATTCAATGCCTTGTTTGCTAAGATAGTCAGCAATTAATTCAGGAAAAACAGACCTTAAACTTAAAATATCTTTGGATTCTTGGTCAGGTCCTAATAAAAATGTTCCCAATGCCGGATGTTGCCAGTAACGAGTAAACTCTCTTAATGCTCGTTCTCGATCTGAATCGCTTATAGCGATTGATGGGCTAGTACGCGGTAAATAGGCTAATTCTACAAAAGGGTGCGGGATGTCATAAAAGCTTGTAAAGAGAGCTTGTAAGTTTTGACTGATAGCCTCTGCAGAAATAGGCATAATAAGTCCTTTATTATTGTTATTATTGAATTAAAGAGAGATTAGCATAAAATTTAGTCAAGATCAAGAAATTTTGTAAGATATTTGCTATAGTTGAAACAGAGGATTACAAAAGATTAGCAGTAAGTTTATTTAAAAATCAATAAATTACTTTAAAGCAACGATTAAGGATTTCAAATTTTCAACAAGTTGCTTAATTAGTTTAGGATTGGCCGCAATTACATTGCCACTGGTTAAATAATCTTCACCACCTTGAAAATCTATCACGATACCACCGGCTTCTTTGATAATAAGGCTTGCAGCAGCTATATCCCAGGGTTTTAATCCCATAGACCAAAAACCGTCAAGTTGGCCAGCCCCGACATAGGCTAAATCTAAAGCTGCAGAACCAGCGATTCTAATAGTACGACAATGACTCATAATTAATTTAGCTGAATCAAAAAAAGGCTCGCGTAAATGAATTTGACTGGCTGGTAAAACTGTACCAACAATAGTGTTAGCAAGCTGATTTTCTTTACTAATACGAATGCGGCGATTGTTTTTATGAGCACCACCGCCATAAGAAGCGCTATACATTTCGTCACGAATTGGGTCATAGATCACAGCTTGTTCAATACGATTTTTATGTTTTAAAGCGATAGCAATACAAAAATGCGGATAACCATGGATAAAGTTAGTGGTGCCGTCTAAAGGGTCAATAATCCATTGATAATCACTTTGCTCACTTCCTTGGCTGCCTGTTTCTTCGGCTAAAATAGCATGATCAGGATAGGCTTTTTTAAGGCCGTAAATAATTTCTTCTTCAACAGCTAAATCTACTGTCGTAACAAAATTATTTTTTGATTTAATACTAACCTTGACTTCATCTAATCTTTCAACAGCTTGAGCTATAATTTTACCAGCTTTTAAAACAAGCGTGGTGGCGGTGTTTAAAAAAGGATTCATAATCTACTTCCAGTCTAAAGGCCAAAAGAATAACAGATTTGCTTAACTTTTTGAATGATTAAAAATAGAAAATAAGCAATTAATTATTAGTGAAACTGATAAGTGCTAATTGCTCTGATTTAGTGCTGCTAAAAGCATAATTTATCCTAGGATAGGACCACTAGCGGTGGGTGGTTTTCCTTTTTCGAAGAAAGAGGTATAAAAGTCTTTTAATTTTTCGGCTGAACGTCCATGGCCATTTCGTAATTCGGCATGATAGTCTTCATAAAGCTGTAATAAATAAGCAAGACCAATTTGATTATCATATTTACTTGAGCTTTTAGCAAAATAAGTTTCTAAGCTTTTTAATTTAGTCTACATTGCATTATGGGTGTCGGTATGGATAGCTTTTATCCTCAATAATTTACCAAAAATATTTTTTCGGTAGCGCTCCATTCTTCCAACTAAGGTTGTTAATTCTTCAAACAGCTGTTTAGCCGTTTTATTTGGTTTTAGCTTATAGTTTGAAGCTGGTCGAGTAGTAGGTAAGTTCAATAAGTTTTCCATAGCATGTTTATTAGCACCTGATCATTTTTGATAAATTTCATATAATAAATCAATATTCTTTGGTGATCCTTCGGCAAGCTTTTCTGTAAAGAAATTGAGAGGGGCTTCTTTTAAAGCATTAGGATTAAGTTTATTTTCATTAACTAGACGCTGAATTTTTTCTAAAAGGAGGTTGATTATTGCAGATAAACTAGGATCTGAAGTTTCTTTTTTTAAGTAAAGTTAATAAACAATGTAGACACTTATTCTAGCGTTGTAGACTGCACCAAACTTCCCTGGCCAAGCTTATACCTGGTGTAACACTAATCTCATCCAAAGGGCTTAAGCCTTGTGGAGTTCCAGCTGGAATAGTTATGATTGTACTTCGTAATTTTAGACGATAGATAATTTTTTAGTCTTCGTTGACTAAATTCTATAATTTTAGTACAGGCCTTAATTCTAAAAATAGTTTAAAAAATAATGGGTTAATAAGCGATCAAGCACGACAGATAAGGTTTTATTTTTCTGATAATAATATATTTATCAATCATTTAACAAAAGCACTAGGAAAACAGTATTTTTAATGTTAGCAAGACTTAATTTGAGATGTTGTTGATAAGAATATTATTTATGCTAAGGTGGGACCACTTGAAGAGGGGGGTAAACTGTCAGAATCATGGAATTCTCTTAATTTTGCTTCTGAGCGTCCACCAGTGCCTTGTAATTTTTTATGATATTCATCATAAAATTGCTTTAGATAAGCAAGGCCTATTTCATTTTCATAATCACTACTATCTTCAGCAAAAAACTCACCTATGCTATCTAATTTAGCTTTCATTTCAAGATGAGTTTGCCTATGCATGGCTGATACTTTTAATAAACTGCCAAAAACATTTTTTCGGTAACGATCCATTCTTGTAACTAAAGTGTCTAATTTTGCAAATAGTTGTTTAGCAGTCTCATGCTTTGGAAGTTTGTAGCTTGAGTCTGGTTGAGTAGTAGGTAAGTTCAATAAGCTTTCTAAAGCGTATTTATTAACACCTGATAATTTTTGATAAAGTTCATAGATTAATTCAATATTTCTTGGTGATTCCCCCGTAGATTTATGTGTAAAGAAAGTCCGAGAAGCTTTTCTGAAGGCTTTAGAATCAATTCCGTTTTCATTTATTATACGTTGAATTTCATTTAAAAGAGGGAGGATGTTTTTAGAGATATCTGAATTTGAAGATTCATTTTTTTGAATAAATAATAATAGATGTTCTAAACTTAGTATTAATTTTTCAGGGTTTTCGGTATTAAGTACATGCTCTAATGAGGCTGTTAAGAAGGTTGTTTTTTCAAGACCATAATTATGCTGGAGCTGCGCCTTGCAGTTTTGCTGAATAAAAGCTATAAAGTCGTCAGGTAAATCAGGTAAATCAGGTAAATCAAAGACTTCTTTTAGTTTAAACTTAATTTTTTCTGCAGAGGCTACCCCATAAAAAAGCACTTTTCCTAGACAGTAATCGCAAATACCTTGATAATACTTACTGCAGGCTTCTAAAATTTCATTAACCAATAAGTTGTTTTCGCAGATTTTTTGGATAATAGTATTACCAGGGAACCTTTCTTGCATGGTTTGTTTGGCTAGAAAAATACTATCAGTTAAACCCGCGTTATTGATATTTAAAAAAGTTAAATTTTCTTTAAAAGGCTTTAAATAAGCATCTCTAAGCATCTCTTCGGTTAAATGATCCAGGCATTTTTGTCTCATTGAAGCAACAAAGGTATTAGGCAATTTTTGTAAATTATCTCTTTGAAAATGTTCGCAAAGCATTTGTATAAATGCCTCATCGCTAGCGCTTGCAAAAGTGACGGCGTTTTCTAGACAGTGAGCGTTGATGGCTTGTAGATTAGCTCGATAGTATTGACTACAAGCCTGTAAAATATTATTAACTATTGTTTCATTTTCACAGATCTTTTGAATAAGAATATCCCCAGGGAATCTAGTTTGCATTTTCAATATAGCTTGCTGAGCATTGTCTACTAAATTGCTATTATCAGTATTTAGGAAAGTAAAGTTTTCTTTGAAGGCCCGTAAATAAAAAGTAGTAAGATCACTCTCCGTTAAATACGTTAAACTTTCACTTTTCACTAAGGTAGCAAAATATTCTAAAACATGATCTGGAATAGCTGTTTGACTTGAGTGAACCTTTTCTTGAAATGCGACACTTGCAATAATCTCTGCTATTTCCACATTGACGCAAAAAGCAGCATAGCCAGATACTGTTAAACAATTTAAAAAAGTATTTTGCAGAGTTTGATAAAAAGAGTTAGTTTCTTCATAAATAAAATTAAATGAATTTTCATCAATGGAGTCTAATATTCCAGGGTCAATATCATAGTGATTAATTAATTGTTGTTTAATTTGACTAATTCTATCCTCTGCTGCTGAATCAATAGCTATAAATGTAAAATCTTTTTTACATTGCTTAATTAATAATTGAGCTAGTTGACTTTTAATTGCATTAGCTAATTCGTCTTGAAAAGCTGTTTCAATACTAATTCTTCTATCCTCAACTAACAATCTATTAGCAACTTCAATAGTTGAAAGTGGAGCAGATAAAAAATAAACTAAATTGCTAAGTGAAATTCTGCCAAGACTGCTAAGAATATTTTTCGCTAAAGCCTGCGTACTTTCTGTCATAAGTTCATCTAAACTAACTTTTCTAACCAAGGCTGGATCGATATCTAGGCGAGTAGCATCATGTTCTCTTGCCCCTATTCTTTGTATAAAGGGAAGAAAATTAAATTGATCACTTGTAAAGCGATACATAATTCTTGCTAAAGAAAAAACATCATGATATAGATCTGCTGGAATAGCTTCTTCACCTTCTCTAAGGGCTCGAGTGCGATCAGTAGTATAAAAGTCATGAGGAGAATCTTCTGTTACTTCTGTTTCATAGCGGGTTGCAATACCGTCTTTTTCATACGATAATCCAAAATCAATGAAATACGCTTTAAATTGACCATTTGGTAGCCTTTCAATATGAATATTATTAGTATTTAAATCACCGTGAATGATTCCTTTGACATGTAAAAATCGCAATTCTTGTAAAATGGCGGTTAATATCAATAATCGTTCGGTTTCTGTAGTTACATGGGTTGTAAGATAATTATAAAGGCTGGCGCCAGGAACTTTGCGCATTAAAATACAATAGCAACGTTTTCCATCACGCATATAGGGTAAGAATTGAGCAGTTCCTTTTCCATAAACACTTTGAAAAAACTGAGTTTCTTTAGCAAGATTTCGTTCTTCTTCGTCACCTCTGATTTCACCAATTTTTACTACCCAATTTTGTTGAGTATAAGTGACAGTACCCAAGTGAGCTGTATAAACTGTGCCATAACTTCCTGTGCCAAGTCTTCCTTGGGGGCTAATATGGATTTCGTCCAAAGGCGGTGGACTATATCGGTCCTCAAGCGGAATAGGTTCAGCAGTATCTGCAAGTCTTAGAAAATATCCTGCCATATACTGTATCTTCTTTGGCTGTTTCTATAGCTTTAGTATAGGCTTTAATTCTTAAAATTAACTTAAGAAGCGGTGGTTTAAAAATAGCCAACAATAGTAAACCAGTGTTAATTACTTTCTATAAAAAGCTTTATAATTTTATGATTAAATTTTATTTATCAATGGATTAAGGGTATCTTTAAAAATAAAAGGCTGTTTTCATAACTTATTTATAAAAATAGGGATTAAAAACATAAAAAAGCACTTAAAAGTAAATAATTAAGTTTTTTTTAAGCTTAGTAATTTAAAATAAGTTTATTAATAACAATAAGAGCTTTAACTATGTTATCTTTTGTGAGTAGTGTTCAAAAATCTTATCATAGCAAATCTCAACATAGTAAAGACCCTGCTATTGAGTTAGTTCATGAAGGGATTTGTTGTGCTTCTAGTATTGTCGCGATGACTTTATTTGGTGTTAGCTATACTCTTAATCAATCAATCTTAAATATAAGAAACACTGAGAGAGAAGTTGAATATTATCAGGTTGCTCCTAAGGGATCATCTTATCCACACGGTGCTGAGAAAAGAGTTAAGTGGCTAGAAAAAATTGATGTGAGAGGTAAATTAACCGGCAAGAAAAGTGTATTGATGCGTTTTCTACCCAAGCGTTTAACTCATCGCATTAAAACCTATTTAAAAATGGAAGTTTATTGTAATGCCTTATTGGGTAGAAAAGCAGTTGCTTTCGAAAGAGCGGGTAAATATTATGTCATGATGGATGAATGGTACGATGGTCAGACTCTTTATTCATTGATTTACAAAAGCGCAACTATTCCAGGGCCAGGGGATAGAAACCTCTCTTTTGCTAATTTTTCACTTGAGCAACGAATAGAGTTTATCTACGAACTAGCTTGGTAATATCAATTGTTGGCTCAAGCCAACGTTTTAGCACCAGACATAGATCTAGCTAATATCATGCTTTATTGGGATCCTGGAACTAGTCGATTTCGAGTTAAATTAATTGATTTTTCTATGTGTGTGCATAGTTCAACAGGAAAAATTGTTTTACAGGGCAGGGATAGGCGAGTAGATGCTTATACTTTTATAAAAAATCGAGTTGACGTAAGTGGGCATGCTCATTTTTTTCAGGATAGAAACACTGATTATTTTATTTTAGCTTTTTGTTTTGCTAAGTTGCTGTGGGAATATATTGATAGTTTTCAGCGCTTAGAACTACCCGTAGCTTATCGATTTGGAGTACATACTGCTTACCCAGTGATTAAAAAAAGAAGTGATATATCTGTACCTATTCAATATCAAGCCTTGGTCAATCTGATTGAACAAATGGGTCAAGATAGCTTATCTGCTGAGGCAGTTATTGTAAGACCATCAGCTTTAGAGATAATTAATGCCTGTAAAAGAATTCCTGCAATAGAATATAAAGCGATTCAAGCTGTTTATCTTTCTATATTACCGTTAAGCGTAACAGGCTCATTACCACTTGGTGATATGGGAGAAGGTAAAGATGCGGAAGAAAGGGTTAGAAGAGACCTAGTAGCGGTGACTGAAGAAAAACAAACGTTATTTGTTGTAACAGGTGATGATAAAGAAGGAGTTGGGACAGATGATGCTGAGAAAGAAAGTAGGTCCTATCCTCCTATTGCAACCTTAACAGGACTAACTTTTACTCATGAGGATCGATATATAACTAAACAAGATACTCCTGATTTTAGGCAGTTTATTCCTAATATAAAAATTTTAGATGCAGATACATCACTAACTCTAACAGCAGGAGAATCTTCTGCCAGCAGTCCTTTTTTATCCTCTGGTAGCGCTAGACTCGCTTAAAATTAATTATTACTAGATAGCTAAACGTGGTATTTTAGTGTTTAAATTAGGTAAATTAATCTATGAGTTAGTCGAATTTTACTACTTCATGCAGAATTTTAGCTGGTAGTATGTTATACTATATAATATTTTTAATAATTAAAATCTGAAGGAATGTAAGATGAAACAACTGCTACAAAGTGCCATTTTATTAGCAACTCTTTTGTTTTCATTACCAGTGTTTGCCAGCTATTGTAGCCTGAGCAATGCTTATTGGGTACAAGCTACAGTTTTAAACAATCAATTAGTTTATAATGTAATATTTTGTGATACACCGCAAATTAATATGTGCCCAGTAATTAACACCGGTTGGCAAAAAAAATCTGGTCCTGGCTTAGGATATACTTGTAATGGTAGTAAAAGCAGTTGTGAATATGTACCTGCTCCTCAGCCTACTTTTAATGCCTGTGGATTACCTTAATAGATGTTTGATCGGGTCAGGATAGTTTTATTACAAACTAGTCATCCAGGAAATATTGGTGCTACAGCAAGAGCCCTCAAAACAATGGGACTCTCTCGTTTATATTTAGTAAATCCCAAAGAATTCCCAAGTAATAAAGCCACTGAGCTAGCGGCTTCGGCTCAAGATATTTTAGAGAAAATTATAATTTGTGGTTCATTAGCTGAAGCGGTTGCAGACTGTGAAGTGGTATGGGGTAGTGGTTCAGAATCAAGGGTACTTTTTACCCCTATCATTACACCTAGAGAAGCTGCGATGGAAGTTATTGATCAACACCTTGGACGAGAAGTTGCTTTTGTTTTTGGTCGAGAAAGCCATGGCATGTCTAATGAAGAAATGCAGCTTTGCCAAAAGCAAATTCAAATACCTGGCAATGCTACCTATAGTTCCTTAAATCTAGCTGCTGCTGCACAAATTATTGCTTATGAGTTACGTGTAGCTTGGTTACTAAAACAGGGAAAAAGTAATAAAACCGCAGAAAATTTAGCTTCTAATCAAGAAATGGAAGGTTTTTATGAGCATTTAAAATTAACGATGCAGCAAGTGGCTTTTTATGATGAAACTAAGCCTTATAGTAGACTATCGCGGTTAAGAAGAATTTTTAATGCTGCACAACTACGTAAAAAAGAAATCGATTTATTACGTGGTTTGTTACGTGCAGTTGAAAAAGCAGTTAAAAATTAATTACAAACTTCTACGCCATTCATATTGATCCAGCAATGTTGATGCCATTGCCAACTACGCCAAGTGACAGCTCCTGGTACCCCAGCATCTGGATAATTGCGAGGACCTGCTATACAGTGAGTATGGGTTACTCCATAGACATTAGTAACATTCCAGCAGCCCCCATAAGCTGATAGACTGACGAAAAGGAAGCAAATAAGAGCATTCATAAGTTTGTTCATAAATTAACCTCCAGGCTAGCTAATCATTCATTCTAAATATAAGGGTTTGAACGATTGAAGTAAACTACTGATTTATGACCTGAAAAGCATTTATAAACTTGACTAAATTACTCAGGATTGAGACAATAAAATTAAGTAATTAGGTAAACAATATGAAACTGACCACTAAAGGCCGTTATGCTGTGACAGCAATGCTTGATGTAGCAATTCATCAGGTTACTAGTCAAAGCGGGGTTGTCCCATTGGCTGATATAGCGAGTAGACAAAAACTTTCTCAGGCCTATTTAGAGCAGCTATTTAGCAAATTACGTAAAAAAGGCTTGGTAGGTAGTAGCCGTGGACCGCAAGGTGGATATAGTTTAGTCAAAGAGGCCGGTCAAATCACAGTGGCAGAAATTATTTTTGCCATTGATGAACCTATTGATACCACTCGCTGCGGTGGAGCTGCAAACTGTCAAAAAGGTGAGCGTTGTATGACACATCAGCTTTGGTCTGAGTTAAACGGGGTAATATTTAAATTTTTAGCAAGTGTTAGTTTAAAAACGCTTATGGAAAATAAAAATCAAGTGACCATAAAACAAAGTGAAATGAGGAATTGTGAACAATGATTAAAGGTTCTGCCAGAGAAAATATTATTTATTTGGATTATGCAGCAACAACACCTGTAGATCCTCGTGTTGCTGAAAAGATAGCTGATTGTTTGACGCTAGAAGGTAATTTTGGCAATCCAGCCTCTCGCTCACATGTATTTGGTTGGCAGGCTGAGGAAGCTATCGAAGCAGCCAGAAAAGAGTTAGCTCAATTAGTTAATTGTGATTCAAAAGAGATTGTTTGGACCTCGGGTGCAACTGAAGCTGATAACTTAGCCATTAAAGGGGTGGCTGAATTTTATGTGCGTAGAGGCAAACATATTATTACTAGTAAAATTGAACATAAAGCAGTATTGGATACTTGTCGTCATCTAGAAAAATTTGGTTATGAGGCCACTTATTTACTGCCAGATAGTCAAGGTATAGTTTCACCTAAACAAGTTGAAGAAGCGTTACGTCCCGATACAATTTTAGTTTCAATTATGCATATTAATAATGAAACTGGCATCATTGAAGATATAGCAGCAATTGGTGAAATAACTAGGAAGCATAATGTTTTATTTCACGTGGATGCTGCACAAAGCTTGGGGAAAATAAAAATTGATTTAAGTGCCTTGAAAGTAGATTTAATGTCTTTTTCTGGACACAAAATTTATGGGCCTAAAGGAATTGGTGCTTTATATGTTTGTCGTAAACCACGAGTAAGGCTAGAAGCGCAAATTCATGGCGGAGGTCATGAGCGAGGAATGCGTTCAGGTACTTTAGCAACGCATCAAATTGTTGGCTTTGGTGAGGCTTGTAGATTGGCTAGAGAAGATTTCAATGAAGACAGCCAACGAATCAAACAGCTACGTGATAGATTATGGCATGGTATTAAAGATCTGGAAGCAATTCATTTAAATAGCGATTTAGAAAGAGGTTATCCTGGTATTTTAAATGTCAGCTTTAATTATGTTGAAGGAGAATCTTTAATTATGGCACTAAAGCATATGGCTGTGTCATCAGGTTCAGCTTGTACTTCAGCGAGCTTAGAACCTTCCTATGTATTAAGAGCCTTAGGGTTAAATGATGAGTTGGCACATAGTTCAATAAGGTTTTCCATTGGTCGATTTACAACTGAGGCACAAATCGATGCAGCGATTAATGAAATTAACCATAGTATTCATCGGTTGCGAGAAATGTCACCATTATGGGAAATGTATAAACAAGGTATTGATTTAAGCACAGTAAAGTGGGCAGCGCATTAAAAATAGGAGAGAATTATGAGCTACGGTAAAAAAGTATTAGATCATTATGAGCATCCAAGAAATGTGGGCTCGTTTAACGAAGAAGAAATAAAAGATGGCAGCGTTGGCACAGGTATGGTGGGTGCTCCGGCTTGTGGTGATGTGATGAAGCTACAAATCAAGGTCGATAAATCTGGTAAAATTATTGATACTCGCTTTAAAACTTATGGTTGTGGTTCAGCTATTGCTTCTAGTTCATTAGCTACTGAATGGCTCAAGGGTAAGACTTTGGAAGAAGCGCAACAAATTAAAAACTCAGAAATAGCAGAATATCTTTCCTTGCCGCCAGTAAAAATTCATTGTTCTATTTTAGCAGAAGATGCCATCAAAGCTGCTATTGCTGACTATCGTCAACATAATCAATCAGAAACTCTAAAGGTTAAAACTGATAATGAATAAGCAAGAGCAATATAATAGTGAGTCAACTAAGCAGCCTGTAGCTGAGACTAATTTTTATTTAACAGAGAAAGCGGTTGCTCACCTTAAAAATAATATTGCTAAACGAGGTAAGGGCGTTGGAATTAGAGTGGGTGTTAAAACCACGGGTTGTTCTGGATTAGCCTATGTGCTTGAGTTTGTAGATGAAGAGCGGATGGGGGATAAAGTAGTTCCTTTTGCAGAAGATTTAGCGGTCTACATTGATCCTAAGGCTTTTGAATATTTAAAAGGTTCTACGCTGGATTATGTTAAACGTGGCTTAAATGAAGGGTTTGAATTTATTAATCCAAATGAAAAAGGCCGCTGTGGTTGTGGTGAAAGTTTTACAATTTGATTGATAATGCTGGAATTAAATAAAAATTATTTTGAGTTGTTTGGATTATCACTGAGTTTTCAGGTAGACCTGAGCTTATTGAAATCTAATTATCGTCAAATTTTGCTTAAAGTACATCCTGATAAATTTGCTCATACCACCGAACAGGAAAGGCGGATAGCTTTACAATATACTGCTTTAATTAATGAGGCTTACAAAACGTTGGTTTCGCCTTTACATCGAGCTATTTACTTTTTAGCGCTTCATGGGGTTAGTATTAATTTAGAAAATAATACCGCAATGCCAGCAGAGTTTTTATTAGAGCAAATAAATTTTAGAGAAGCGATTGAAACAGCAGAAGAAAATGAACAAAAATTATTAATAATAGCTTCTGAGATTAGTGAGTTGAAGCAAACTATAATTAAAAATTTAACAGTGTTGTTTGAGAAAATAACAGAAGAGAATTTAAGTAAAGCTAAACAGTTTGTTTTGAAGCTAACTTTTTTTGAAAAATTGTTAGCGGATATAAAAGAAAGAGTACAGCATTAATATGGTATTATTACAAATTTCAGAACCTAATCAATTACCAGCTAACAAACAACGTTATGCAGTAGGAATTGATTTAGGAACTACTAACTCAGTGGTAGCGATAGTAAACGAAGATTGGCCTTTAGCAATTGCTGATCCTAATGAAAATGTTCTTGTTCCTTCGATTGTGCATTATCAACAAAATAATATTGAGGTAGGTGAGGTTGCTAAACAAGCCGTAACTTATGATCCACTTAATACAATATATTCAATCAAAAGATTAATGGGGCGAGATTTTGGTGAGGCAAAAAGATTAGGGTTTGATCGAATTTATCATCTGTCTACTTCAGCAAACAATTTACCATTAATTAAGACTCAAGCTGGGGAAAAATCAGCTGTACAAATATCCGCTGACATTTTAAGCTTTTTAAAAAAACGAGCTCAAAAAACCGTAGGAATGGAGTTATCAGGAGCAGTAATTACTGTGCCAGCTTATTTTGATGATGCGCAGCGTCAAGCTACTAAAGATGCAGCTGCTGTTGCTGGATTGAAAGTGCTGCGGTTATTAAATGAACCTACTGCAGCAGCTATTGCCTATGGCTTAGAGAGTGGTGGGGAAGGCATGCATGTAGTGTTTGATTTAGGTGGTGGAACTTTTGATATTTCAATTCTACATTTTAAGCAAGGAATTTTTGAAGTTATTGCAGTAGGTGGAGATTCGGCTTTAGGTGGCGATGATATGGATGATCTCATAGCCAATTGGATTATTCAGCAAGCAAAATTAAACCTGGATTTACTTTCTCTCACTGAGAAAAGAAAATTATTATTGACTGCAAAGGCTGCAAAAGAGGAGTTAACCACTAAGCTTGAGATTACTATTGATTTTAATAAGTGGCAGGGACATTTTACTAGACGGGAATTTAATAAGCTTATCGAGCCTTTATTGATTAAAACCTTAAAATATTGTCAAAATGCTTTACAAGATGCTGAGCTTCAAATAAAGGATATAAAGGATGTTATTTTGGTTGGTGGTGCAACTAGAACCCCTGCGGTTCAAGAATATGTTGCAAAGTTTTTTCAAAAAAAACCACTTGCTAATATAGATCCAGATCAGGTAGTTGCCTTGGGGGCTGCTATTCAAGCAAATGCCTTATTAGGTCAGGCAAGTGGAGAACTTTTATTACTTGATGTCTTGCCGCTTTCTTTAGGTCTAGAAACAATGGGAGGATTGGTTGAGAAAATAATTTATCGCAATGCTACTATCCCTACCCAGAAAAGCCAACAGTTTACAACTTATAAAGATGGCCAAACAGGCATGATTGTTCATATAGTACAAGGGGAAAGAGAGCTAGTACAAGATTGTAGATCATTAGCTAAGTTTGAATTAAAAGGAATTCCGCCTATGAAGGCAGGTATGGCCAAGGTTGAGGTTATTTTTCAAGTCGATGCCGACGGTTTATTAAGTGTTTCTGCTAAAGAATTAAGTACTGGTATTGAAAGTAAAATTAATGTAATGCCTTCTTACGGCTTAACAGAAAAAGAAATTACTGAAATGTTGCAGGCCTCATTCGATCATGCCAAAGAAGACATTCAAGTACGACAATTACGTGAACAACAGGTAGTAGCTGAGCATTTATTGGTAGTTGTTAAAAAAGCCTTACAAGAGGATGCTGATAAGTATCTTAGTCAAGCTGAAAAAAATAAAATTATAGCAAGTTTGCAACATCTTGAAACAATAGGTACTACGCAAGATAGTTTGAAGCTTAAACAAGCTGTTACAGAATTAGAGCAAGCAACTCAAATTTTTGCTGAACGAAGAATGGATGGTAATTTACGAGAAGCTTTGCAAGGCGTTTCAATTGAGGAGCTTCCTCATGCCAAAGATTAAAGTCTTGCCACATCCAGAAGTTTGTCCTCAGGGCGTGGAAATAGAAGTTCCTATAGGAACTTCGGTTATACGTGCCTTATTAGCCAATGGTATTCATATTGAACATGCTTGTGAGATGCAATGTGCTTGCACTACTTGTCATGTTTATATACGTACAGGAGGCGAGTCGTTAAATTCTCCTCAAGAAAAAGAAGAGGATCTGTTAGACAAGGCATGGGGATTAGATTTTGATTCTAGATTGAGCTGTCAATTATTAATGGGAGAACAGGATTTAGTTATCGAAATTCCTAAATATACTATTAACATGGTATCTGAAGGTAAGTGATTATAGAGGTAATTATGAAATTAAAATGGACAGATGTTAATGAAATAGCAATTGAATTGGCAGAGAAATATCCTGATATAGATCCTATGCAAGTAAGATTTACAGATTTACATCAATATGTTTGTAGTTTAGAAAATTTTGAGGATGACCCTAATCGCTGTGGTGAGAAAATTTTAGAAGCTATTCAAATGGCTTGGCTTGATGAAAAATGATAAACCTCTTTGAGATTTTTATTTATAAAATTAATTTATCATAATTTAGCTATTACGCTCATGCTCAGTGAGCACCTCTCTAATAACTTGCCAAGATTGAATGGTTTCTATTGGCTTGGCTTGAGTGAGTCTAGCTGCGATAATTAAAGCCTTCCATAAAGCCCAAGCACGACCCCGGGCCCAGGTTTCGGTGTCTAATACTAATAGCTTACGAAATTGTTCGCGACTTTTGCCTGTAAAGAATGTCCAGGTAATTGTTAAATCACAAGCAGGATCTCCAATACCTAACATGCCAAAATCTATAACAGCACTCAAATGTCTTGCTTGCACTAATAAATTGCCAGCATTAACATCGCCATGAACCCAAACAGGTGAATTTAACCAGCTTGTGGCAAGCGCTGTTTCCCAAATATCTTTAGCAATTTTTGTATCAACTTTATCTTTTAAAATGGTGATTGCTTGCTGGACTTCAGTGCTATAGGCGGTTAACGAACCGCCACGATAAAAGTTATGAGGACCAGGCAGTGGCCCTTTTGTGGAATCAATTTTTTGTAAAGCAAGAAGAAATGTAGCAAGTTGATTGGCACAAGCGCATAAATCTATAGCTGAAACAGAGCTGGCTGGTTCGCCTTTCAGCCAGCGGTAAACAGACCATCGCCATGGATATTCATTGATTGGTTCTCCTATTGCTAAAGGTTCAGGAATGGGAAGGGGAAGAAGGGGCGCTAATTGGGGTAGCCATAAGTGCTCTTTTTCAATTTGCAACGCATATTCTGCTGCGCTAGGTAAACGCACCAACATAGAATCGCCTAAATGAAAAGTTCTGTTATCCCATCCACTTATTGCTACTGGACGTATAGGAAGGTCTCTCCATTGTGGAAATTGGGTTGCTATTAAGCGGCGCACTAATACTTTATTAATTATTAAGCTCATTTTACCAACTGGCTTCCAGTTACCTTGTTTCAATTAGTACTTGCTACGTTGATATTAAATAAAAAAATTAATATTTACAAATAGTTATTTGTTATTTTATTAACTTAGAAATTTTAATAAATTAACACTTTAGCGTATGTTTTACATAACAATGCATAAAAAATCCCATCAAAATTTTGCGATATAAATGAACAAAAATATTGTTTGCAGATTAAAATTACTGTTATTTGGTTAGTTGAATAATGATCGTCAAATCATTAATGGTGCGTTAGGATGTAAGAGTAAATTTAATATCTACCATATTAGGATGGTAAGACACAAAATGAATTAATATATGTATAAATAGTAATGGAAATAAAGTTTGCTGAAAGTTTTAGCTAGGGGAGTTAAAGTGCAATGATCAAATATATAAAACATTGGGTACTATTAGCAATATTGATTGTGCTGCTTAGTTTATTTTTTTATTTTCGTTTATATCGTTATCTTTCATTTGAGAGTTTGAAGTCTAATCGTGAGCTGCTTTTAGCTTGGAGTCAGCGTTATTATGCCTGGATTGTGCTAGGCTTTATGGCGATTTATATTATTGTCGTAGCTTGTTTTATTCCAGGAGCAACGTTTTTAACATTAACCAGTGGATTTATGTTTGGGATAGGATTGGGTACTTTACTGGTAATTGTGAGTGCTACAATAGGTGCTTTTATTGTTTTTCTTGCTGTTGAATTAGCATTACGTGAATGGGTAGCAAAAAAAACGTTGAAATGGCTTAAATTGATGGAGCAAGGGTTTCAACGTAATGCATTTTCTTATTTGCTTTTTTTGCGCCTAGTTCCATTGTTTCCCTTTTGGCTGGTGAATATCATACCGGCCTTACTAGGTGTTTCAAAACGTACCTTTGTGATAGCCACTTTTATTGGAATTATTCCAGGTTCTTTTGTTTATGTGTTAGTTGGTAATGGTTTAGGGCGTGTGTTTGATGCCAATGAAGCGCCGAACCTTGGGATTATTTTCGATCCTAAGGTATTTTTTCCATTATTGGCGTTAGCATTGTTATCTTTAGTGCCAGTAATTTATAAAACTATTCAACGCAGGCAAGATTCTTCCATGCCAAGGAAAAGGTCATGAGTCAAGTTATTCAATGTGATATTGTCATTATTGGTGGTGGTGCTGGCGGTTTAAGTGTAGCGGCAGGGGCCTCTCAACTTGGAGCTAAAGTTGTATTAGTGGAGTCCGGTAAAATGGGTGGTGATTGTTTAAATTATGGTTGTGTACCTTCTAAGTCGTTATTATCAGCTGCCAAAGCATTTTATCATGTAAAAACTGCAGAATATTTTGGTGCTCAAATTGATTCCTTGAAACTAGATTTTTCTAAAGTGATGCAATATGTGCATCACGTAATTGCAACGCTTGAAAAAAATGATTCGGTAGAAAGATTTGAATCTTTAGGTGTTAAAGTTATTCAAGCGTTAGGAAAATTTATCGATAATCGGACGTTGCAGGCTGGTGATATGATTATCAAGGCCAAACGATTTGTCATTGCCACGGGCTCTTCAGCTTTTTTACCATCGATTTCAGGTCTAGACCAAATTCCTTATGAAACCAATGAAACGATTTTTGATTTAAAAGTGCAGCCTAAGCATTTAATCGTGATTGGCGGTGGCCCTATTGGTTGTGAATTAGCCCAGGCTTTTGCTATGTTAGGTAGCCAGGTGACTATTTTAGAAGGTTTTAGACTGTTACCCAAAGATGATGTAGATTGCGTAACTATTGTGCGTAAACAATTAGAGAACATGGGCATCCATATTTATGAACATATCAAAGTACAGCAAGTCTCAAAACAAGCCGATGAAGAAATTTTAGTAACGATTGAAAAAGATGGTTATATACAGCAGATCAGTGGTACACGGATATTAATTTCTACAGGCCGATGTGCAAATGTACAGGGACTTGATTTAGAAAAAGCTGGAGTGGTTTACTCACCAAAAGGTATTGTAGTTGATGCTCGTTTGCAAAGTAGTAATAAAAAAATTTTTGCAATTGGTGATGTCATAGGAAGCTATCAATTCACTCATGTGGCCAATTATCACGCAGGAATTGTGCTTAGAAATATTTTATTTCGTTTGCGTGCCAAAGTGGATTATCGTGCCGTTCCTTGGGTTACCTACACAGAACCGGAAATGGCGCATGTGGGATTAACTTTAGAAGAAGCACAAAAACTACCTAATATTCAAGTTACCGAATGGAATTTTAACGAAAATGATCGCGCACAAACCGAACATGAAATTACTGGCAAAATCAAAGTGATTACCGATAGGAAGGCTAAGATTTTGGGTGTTACAATCGTCGGGAGCAAAGCCGGTGAACTTATTCTACCTTGGGTCATTGCCATTCGTGAAAAGAAAACATTGCGCAGTTTTACAGAGACTATTGTGCCATACCCAACACTTAGCGAAATCAGCAAACGTGTAGCAGGCAAGTTTTATACGGCGAAACTTTTTTCTAGTAAAACCAGGTGGTTAGTACGTTTGTTATTAAAATTAGGATGAAATCATGATTGAACAAAATGTACGAATGTATTATCAAAGATTGTTTGTTGATCCTTTGGCAGCTCGACTTAAAAATAGAATCCAACCCGATACAATTACATGGCTGTCTGGTTTGTTAGGGGTTTTAGTAATACCAGCCTTGCTATTGAATCAAGTGATATTAGCTATCATTTTATTATTGTTATCAGGCTATTTAGATACATTGGATGGTACCTTGGCACGATTTATCCATCGCTCTACTGCCTGGGGTTCAATCTTAGATATCATGATGGATCGCTTGGTGGAATTTTCTGTAGTATTTGCTTTGTGGTTAATTGATCCAGTGCATCGAGCTTTAGCTTGCTTATTAATGTTAGGCAGTATACTGTTTTGTGTTACCAGTTTTTTAGTGACCGGTATTTTTATTGCTAATGATTCTCAGAAAGGGTTTCATTACAGTCCGGGAATTATGGAGCGTGCAGAAGCTTTTATTTTCTTTATTATCATGATGCTTTGGTTGAAAGCTTTTACTTTTCTAGCGGTATTGTTTAGTTTTTTAGTTACTCTGACGGCCATCATTCGTTTGTATCAGTTTTATCAGTACACAAAGAAAAGTCAATAAGGGCATAATTAGTCTAAAGCGGTTCAATCAAGGAAGGTACTGTTTATTTAAGGAAAGGTTTCACAAAGGGATGAATGGGAGTGGATAAGCCTGAGTGTTTTGCCAATAGAAATGGTCGAGTGAAAGTTATATTAAAAAATGTTGAAAAATCAGCAGTAGTTTTGTAGTATGTCATCATGAAAACTATGAATAGTCTATATCAATTTTTAGAACTAACTTCTTATCAAGTGGAAGGGAGTAGGCCTATTTATAATATTTCTTTTTCTACCACTATGCCAATGCTTATGGGCTGCTAGCAGCCCAATAAATTCTTTGCATTTAAAAATCAATTTAATATTACTGAATACTTAGACAGAATGATAATATAATTTTTATCATACCCCTATCTGTTTATCTATGTTATTTAAATTAATCAATAATATATGAGGTATCTATGAAAAATAAACTTATCCAATTAATCGTTGCAAAAAACTCGCTGCTATTGAATCTGAATCAATGTGTCATTGTGTTTTTTGCCGTAATGAATAATTAATTTAATAATAATCCTGGGTAAACAGTTTAAATGATTGTCCGGGATTTATTGCCATATTTTTGCAATGGCTGGGAAATAAAACATGAGTCTTAATAAAATTTTACACTATAAAAATCAATACGTTTTAAATCGTTATAAAAAAACTATCCAAATAATTCGTCTTCACCAGAAGATGTATTTAAAGAACTGCTAAAATATTTCTGGATTTGTTATAAACATAAGCACGATAAGAAAAACAACCCTGCTAATGAAGCATTACACTTTTCTTGTGCGACACATAAAGAAATGCGTGAAATTGATGATATGCGGCATACTTTTTTGTTGTTCACTCATGAGTATGCTCAGTTTTGTCAGAATTATTTTGGAGAGTATTTACATCACATTCATAATATAAAAGAAAATAAGCCCACACGAGCAGAATATGAGGTAGAGCTTACTCATTATTTAGCTTATGTATATGATAATTTAGGCGAGCAAACATTAAGAAAATGGTTTGCTGAAACGTTGAATGAGCTGACGTAGAAAATCATGAAAAAAGAATATTGGCTAAAAGGGTGGGAGGCTGGTTGGAAAAATAAATATAATGTGAATATACATAAGAAAACTGCCATATCTAGTTTATTGACTTATTATCATCAGCTTAAATTAACTAGAAACGAACACATTTTTGTTCCTTTATGTGGAAAAACCAAAGATCTACTTTGGCTTAACAAGTAAGAGCTGAATGTAATTGGAATAGAATTGAGCGCGATTGCATGCAAGGATTTTTTCACTATAATAATCTATCTTGTACTATAGAACCAGAGCAGAAATTCACCTATTTTAGTGCTAAAAATATAGAATTGTTGTGTGGTGATGTTTTTGATTTATCGGTTGAAGATATTGTTACGCCGAATGCTATTTATGATCATTCGGCATTAGTTGCCTTACCAACAGAGATCCGCGAGTTATATGTCCATCAACTGACAAAATTAAGCAAACGAGGAACATTAATTTTATTGGTTGCATTTGAGACAGATAAGCTTTCTGTTCGATATCTGCCTTTTCCAGTTAGACAAAGAGAAATTAAACAATTATTTAATAAGCATTTTGACATAGAGCAACTTGAGCATCGCCCTATTATTCCAATCAATCCTTTATCAAATGAGCATTCAGGCTATCCTATGTTTAATACAGTATATCTTCTTAAACGGCGGTAAGTTTTGTTATTAGAATTATTTTAGAGAGAAACATGATAAATAGTATGAATATTTTATTAAAAGTCTTTAGCTTCAGAATAGAGTAATTCTTTTAATATTTGTGTCATTAATTATAAAAAATAATTACCTAATTCAATTACCATGAATTTTATAAAATTAACCTGTTGGCAGCGTTAATATTTGGCTCTGCTCCTAAATTTAAATTTCTTTCAACAGCTCTTTGTTGCTGGTGATGAAAGAATAAATTAGCATTTCTGTCTGCACTTTCTCGGGCGGAGACTTCGCGAGCACACTTTTTCTGCCAGGCGAGTACTAATAGCTCTGCTTGTTCTCTAACACTTGGTTCAAGATCATTATGTAAAATAGACATCATGGTATAAAGCCGTGTAGTTAAAGGGCCTTCATCAATATTACGATTAATTCGATTGATAAAATAAGAAATTGCATAACATCTGACTTTTTTATTTTCGCTTTGTAATAAATTAAGCATAATAGGTGTGATCTCGAGTGTTAAATACCTATCGAAAGCAGGCCGTAAAGCTAGATTAGCAAAAAATGAAGCCGCATTATTTTGTGAAGAAGATTCCTCATCATTCTCAAGAATAGTTTTCATGCTTAGCACAATTTCTTCATTTAATAATTCATCATAAGTAGTTTGTTTAGTAATTTTATAAAAAAACCAGCTTGCTTCTATTCTTAATAAATAGCTTTCATCTTTCAAAAATGTTTGAATGATAGGAGCTGCTCTACTTAAATGCTCAATATCAGTAGTTAAATCGACGAGTTTCAAAAAGAAGACTGTAGAGTTATTTTTATTATTTGTATCACCGCCGATTAAAAGCTTTTCCATAGAAGGAACGGCCAAGTGCAGTTGACTTAAGTTTTTTAAATAAAACCTTTTAGTACAACGTTCAGCTAATGTATTAAAAAAATATTGAGCTGAGTAACAAGTTTTGTTATTTAATAAAAGATTTCTAATTATAGGAATAATTGGTTTTAAAAAATAAAATTTAGTAGAATTTTTTAGTAATTTTGTAAAAAAAACAATAGCATTTTTTTTAGTTGAATCATTTTCATCATTTAAACACTTGGTCATGAGTGGAATAATATCAGTGAATTTTTCTGGTGAGGAGTTAAAGGCTAACTGTGAAAATAAATATGCAGTATTAAGTCGTATTATAGGATTTTTATCGTTTAAAAATACTTTAAAGGCAAGGAATTTATCTATTTCTAAATCGTGATCAGGAAGGTAAAAAAGAGAGCTAACATCATCACGAATAATAGTAGGATTACCATGTATCAATAAGGCGTTTCTAGTCTTTCTAATTCTTTGTTGAAGATGATTTGTTTCTTGCAAATACTTAACATTTTCAGCAGTTATCCATAATAAATTAATTTTAACCGAATCACTTTTAAATGTTTCTGAGTCTTGAGTTAAGAGCGTAAAAAGATCAAAGTTTACTCTTTGATCAGCTATGAGAGTTTTCATTAAGTCACTAAATTCTTGAGCAACTAAACGAACCCTTGGATCCTCATCTCTTATACATTTTTGCATAATTTTTATTATATTTAGTCCTTGAGTTTGCAAGCTTAGAATCCTTGTAATGAAGTTTCCTAAAGTCTCTGCAGCTTGCTTAGCAATCTCTAAATTACCACTTTGCAGTTGTCGAAGAATCTTATCAAGGGCCTCTTTTCCTTGAAGAAGTCGCGGATTAACAGCAGCGTAGCTCATACTATTTTCAATTAAATTAAGAAAGAAATTAGCAGCGTTAAGTCTAGTTTCACTATCACCATGTTTAATTTTTAATCTCTTTTCTTCAATTTTATTTTGCCAATTTAATTCTTCTTTGTTTTTATAAGTACTTAATTTTTCAAAAAAATTCATTGCCGCAATGGAGACCTTAGGTTCACCATCCACTACTAGTGCTTTAATTTTTAATACAACGTCATCTGAAGCTAGTGCAGCTCCTTCCTCTTTCTCGGCAAACAGATGACTTAAAAAACAGTGATTTTCATCCAGTGATTGATCGCTATTAATTAATAAATGCCTTTTCCAGCAGTTGGTCATGGCTTCTAATGGTTTATTATTTATAGTTGATCTAAGTAGACTATTAAAAAACCAAATTGCGTTTTCTTTTACTTTATTATTGGGGTGATTTAAAAGATTTTTTATTTTTATAACAACTTTTATGATCTTATGATCATGACATGAACGTCTTGCTAAATTTCTGAAGAATATTACTGCATTATTTAACACTATAGGATCTTGACTTGTTAACATGCTTTTCATAAATTTAGAAACAGCTTTACTATCAGATAGTTTGCCATCATAAAGTGCATTAGTTGCCATTTCAGAACAAACCCAGGTAATCATTCTTTCTCTAGTTAAATTGCTTGAGAGGCTAGCTGATGATATTCCAGTTGAAAATAGATTAAAAATTGAGGCGCTAGCGGCTGTTTGGTTAAAAATAGTATCAACTAGCAAGTGATTGCTGCTGTGACGAGAAAGAATATTAATAAAAAATTCTGCTGCGTTATTCCTTATATTGGAATCAGTCGAGTCATACATCAATTCCATGATATCAGATAGAAAATTAATCAATATATCATCATGTACTTCTCGCTTCGCTAAATTCTTAAAAAAAACGATAGCATTATTTCTAATAGTTGAGTCACTACTAGCTAACTTTTCTTGCATATAAGTAATAATTTCTCTGTGTATAGATAATTTTGCATCATAAAGAGAATTATTTGCCATACTGCTATAAAACCAGGTAAGATCTTGTTCTTCATCTAAAGTATTTGTTCGTATACTGCGAATAATTTCGAATACTAAACCAATTAATAATTGATTATTGCTGTGGCGCGTAAGAATATTTTTAAAAAAGAGTGCAGGATTCTTTGCAAGCTCATTAGTAAATAAACAATGTTTCATTGTTAAAAGAATATCTATTAATTGACCATCAAAAGCATCTCGGGTAGATAAATTATAAAAGAATAAAGTTATATTATTAATGATTTTAGAATCTTTTCTTGGCCCATGAAGTTCTTGCCTTAATATTCGTTTTAAATTATCAAAAATTGATGGATTAGTTATTAAAAGCTCATTAAAAAGTTCATTTTTTGCGATTGCTGAGCAAAGCCAGGCTGCATTTTGTAAAACTTGTAATCTAGGGCTGTTTAACAATGAATTAATTAATGCAGCGACATCAATTTGTTTTAATTTTAAAATTTGTTTATCTTTTTGAGCCAGGAGTGCAAAGAAGTGAGAGGTTTCTATTAAGTCAACATGTCTTTCATTATAAAAGCGAGTCATCAAATCCACTATAAGTTTATCTGGATAGAAATCCATTTCTCGAATTAAATCTGAAATAGTAGGTGTGTAGGAGGTGCGATGTCTTCTAATATATTCATGATTTGCTTGTCTTTCATCATTACTAATAGGTAGATAAAAATTAAAAATTTTAAAAGCTTTCATATAACTTCGCAGAAGTTGTATTTCTAGCGGATGAAATGGTCTTCTTGTTAAGGGATTGGTCAACTCTCTATTGCTTAATTCTTCATATAAAAGCCATTTCATGAGAGATGGTAAATAAAAGATATATCCACAGGTTGATATAAATTTATCACTTTCCTCCATTTCATCTAAATAACTATAACTAAGAGGACAAATAAATTTTTCATCGCTTTTTGCATTTCTTGGTGCCATTTTTCCTAAAATAAGCAATATATCATAAAAAATACGTTGGTTTCTTATTGCTTTGGGAATGGCAGGATCATTAACATAGGTTTCAATAATACTTCTTAAGGGTTCAGCTAATCTAGCTTTTTCGCTTTGATCAATTTGTTCTTCAATTTGTGTTAATGCTAGTCGTATTTCATCAATTTTAGGTCTTAATGTACCATGCTCTGGCATTATAACTTCACCATGCACTATATCATACAAATAGAGAAGTATTGTTGATATTTTTTGCATATAACTACCATTGTTTTAAACAAAAATAAAAGCTATGATAACAGTTGTTTCTTAATAAATTCTTAAAAGATTATTAAAACTAAAGATTTTGCGTTAAAGTAATTAAAATACATTATCAATATTAGGAGTTGATTGCTGTGTCTAAGTCGTTGCAGCTTGGTAAATTGCCTAATCATATTTTAAAAAATCTATTAAAAAATTTACCAAATTTTGGTAAAGAAATTATTATTCCTCCAGGGGTTGGTTTGGATGCGGCGGGTTTAAGTATAGAAGGTAAACTTTTTGCAATGACAACCGATCCAATTACTTTTACCAGTAAGAGTATTGGGAAATATGCTGTTTGTGTGAATGTTAATGATATTGCCTGTTTGGGGTGTCAGCCATTGTGGTTTTCTTCAGTTATTTTATTACCTAAGGGGACTCAAGAAAACTATTTATATGAGTTGTGGCATGAACTAAATGCAGAATTAAAAGAGTTTGGCATTCAATCAATAGGCGGACATTGTGAGGTCACTGAACAGGTATCAGCCCCTGTTATTGTAGGCCAATTAATTGGTAAGGCAGTTAATGAAAAGTTCTTTGATCCACGTGAGATTAAACCAGGGGATAAAATTTTATTATGGCGAGGTGTTGCAATTGAGGGAACAGCATTATTAGCTGCAGAGCGATTTTCGGCTTTATCACATTATATCATGCCAGCTCAATTGGAAACGATGCAGTCATTAATTGATGAACCAGGTATTTGTATTTGGCCTGCTGCCAAAGTAATACTTGATTTACCAGGTGTTATTGCTTTACATGATCCGACCGAAGGAGGTGTTGCAACGGCATTGCATGAAATGGCTGATGCATCAGGTTGTGGTTTACAAATTGAAGCAAGCAAAGTGCCAATCCTATCAGAAACTCAGCAATTAGCAGAAGTTTTAAAATTTGATCCATTGGGATTATTAGCCTCCGGTAGCTTATTAATTGCTTGCAGGCCAGAAGCAGAAGCTAGTATTATAGCAAGGCTAAAAGGTGAGCGAGTAGGACAGTTAGGAGAATTTATTGCTGAAAATGATCGAATTTTATATCGCGAGGGTGTAGCCCAAACTTTACCACGCTTTGATCAAGATGAATTGATAAAAGCTTTAAAAACTAGAATTTAGAATAGGAATAATTATGACGATTATACGGGTAGCTGTAATTGGAGTAGGATATTTAGGAAATTTTCATGCTGAAAAATATTCCAAAATTGAAGGTGTGCAATTAGCAGCAGTAGTTGATATTGATCAAACCAAAGCAAAAGAAGTTGCTAATAAGTTTGCTGTGAAAGCTTTTACTGATTACAAGGACTTAGTAGGTCAGGTTGACGCGGTTAGTATTGTGGTACCCACTCAACTTCATTTTGAAGTCAGTCAGTTTTTTTTAGAGCATGGTATTCATGTTTTAGTAGAAAAGCCTATAACTACAACAGTAGCTGAAGCAAACACCTTGATTGAACTAGCTAAGGTTAAGCAGCTTGTTTTACAGGTAGGACATTTAGAGCGTTTTAATGCTACGATTATAGCCTTAGCTAAGCATTTATTTAATCCACGTTTTATTGAATCAACTCGTATTGCACCTTTTAATCTTAGAGGTAGCGATGTGAATGTTATGCTAGATTTAATGATTCATGATATTGATATAATTCAAAGTATTGTTCAGTCTCCAATACAAAACATTGATGCTAATGGGGCCTGTGTATTATCAAATAGTGAAGATATAGCTAATGCCAGAATTACATTTTTAAATGGCTGTGTTGCTAACGTGACGGCAAGTCGAGTGAGTCTAAAGTCCGAGCGTAAAATGCGAATTTTTCAGCCTAATGCGTATTTTTCTTTAGATTTGCAGAATAAAAGCTTGGTAATGTACCAAAAAGGTATAGGAGAAATGTTTCCAGGTATTCCTAATATCAAGCATGAAACTTTAAATTTTGACAACGATGATGCTCTATTAGCAGAAATTAAAGCTTTTATTTTTTCAATTAGTAATAAAATTAACCCTGTAGTAAGTGGTGAAGAGGGTGCTAGGTCTTTACAAACAGCCATTGAAATTACTGAAATGGTAAGAGCTAAAGCTGAAGCTGAAGCCTATGGTGAGGTAATAACTAAATGAAACGAGTGATGATTATTGCTGGGGAGGCATCAGGAGATATGCATGCTGCCCAAGTAGTGAAAGTTATGCATGCTAAAAATTCTGGATTAGAGTTTTTTGGAATTGCGGGTCCTCAAATGCGAGCTCAAGGTGTGGAAGCTATTGTAAAAACAGAAACTATCGCCATCATGGGTTTTATTGAAGTATTGATGAATTTTAAAACTATTTATCATACTTATCAAAAAGTAAAACAGGCGCTATTGCAGCATAAGCCAGACTTGTTAATTTTAGTTGATTATCCTGGTTTTAATCTTAAAGTTGCTAAACTTGCTAAACAATGTGGTATTAAAGTGCTTTATTATATCAGTCCACAAATTTGGGCTTGGCGCCAAGGTCGAATAAAAAAAATTAAACAGTGTGTCGATATGATGGCAGTAGTATTTCCTTTTGAATTGAAGTTTTATGAGGCACATCAAGTGCCGGTTCGTTATGTAGGACTTCCTTTGTTTGATGAACTAGACTTTAATTTAACACAATCACAAGCTAGAACCAAACTCAATTTATTACCCGAGGTTACCACAATTACTTTATTGCCTGGTAGTAGAAGTGCTGTGGTAACTACCTTGTTGCCGGTTATGATGGATGCTGTTAAATTGTTAAAACATCAGTTTTCAACCTTGCAATTTGTCTTACCCATAGCGAGCACTTTATCTAAAGAAATTTTTGCAGCTTTTATTCCAGCTGAACTTAATATTAAGCTCATAGAGGGCCAATCACAATTGGCTATTAAAGCCAGTGATGCAGTAATTTCAACTTCAGGCACTTCTACTTTAGAAACTGCTTTATTCGGTGTTCCTCTAGTAGTTATTTATAAAATGAATGCCCTGAGTTTTCAAATTATCAAACGTTTAATCAAAATTAAAATGATTGCGCTTTGTAATATTGTTGCTGAAAAACCAATTGTCAAAGAGCTTATTCAGCATCAATTAACCGCTGAGGCTATTGCTGAGGAAATTAAACGAATTTTAACTGATAAAGTCTATAATTCGCAGCTTCGTACTGAACTAGCTGCTGTTCGTTTTAAGCTGGATAAACACGGCGCTGCAGAAAATGTTGCTACATTGGCTTTGTCCATGATGTAAATTTTAAGCGATCTTTAAGGAGGCTTCGTGTATAAAATAACTTTTTATGTTCCTGAAACTCATTTAGAGCAAGTTAAGCAAGCATTGTTTGCAGTTGGGGTTGGTAAGATTAATAATTATGACTGTTGTTGTTGGCAGGTGTTGGGCCAAGGTCAGTTTAGACCTTTGGCAGATAGTCAGCCGTTTTTAGGAGAACAAAATAAAGTTGAAACACTCAGTGAATATAAAGTAGAAACTGTTTGTGCATCAGAGTTAATTCAAGCAGCTGTTCTTACCTTAAAAAAAGTGCATCCTTATGAAGAGCCAGCTTATGAAGTTTACCAGCTTGCTGATTTTTAATCGAGATAGTTAAAAATGGCATAGTTTATTAAGTTTGTTTTAATAATTAAACAATTAAACCTATCAAAAATTGATCAATTAATAAAAATCGAGCATTTTAAAAGCTAACATGATACATTAGGCGTTTTTTCAAGATAGCAAGCAACTATGACGAACCAAAAAAAAGGTATGCTTTCAGGCTTTGAGCTTTATAAGAGAATTTTACACTATTCAAAATATTATTGGCTTGCTTTAGTCATTGGTATTATTGGTAATGCTATGTATTCTGGTGTGGATGCAAGCCTAACCTATTTTTTAAAGCCGGTTTTAAACAAAGGGTTTATTGCTAGAGATTATGAATTTTTACATTGGTTACCCTATATTGTGTTATTCATCTTTATTGCTAGAGGTGTTGCAAACTATTTAGGTAGCTATTATATGTCCTATGTAGCACGTAGTATTGTGATGCGGTTTCGTTCCGATATTTTTTCACATTTACTTAAAATACCTGCAACTTATTATGACAATAGTAGTTCAGGGCAAATTCTATCAGTATTAATCTTTAATGTAGAGCAAGTGGCCAAGGTAAGTGCTAGTGCATTAACTGATTTATTACAATCAGGCTTCTTAGTAATTGGTTTGCTAGTGGTTATGTTTTCGATTAGTTGGCGACTTAGCGCCATTTATTTTTTTACTGTACCGATAATTGCTATTTTTGTGAAATTAAGCAGTAAAAAGATGCGTAAAAATAGTCATGGTATACAAAAAGGAATGGGTAGCGTTACTAGTATTGCTGAAGAGTCTATTGTAGGTTACAAGGTAGTAAGAGCTTTTGGTGGTGAAGACTATGAGCAACAAAAGTTTAATCAATCAGTTGAAGATAATCGCCGTCGAGAATTAAAAAACGTCATTTTACGAACCATGAGTACTTCTACTGTACAATTGGTTGCTGCAATTGCTCTAGCGATTATTTTATATTTAGCAACTTCAAGTGGTAAAACAGAATTAGGAGCTGGTGGATTTGTGGCTTTAATAGCTTCTATGTTGGCTATTTTAAAACCTCTTAAAACATTAACGACAGTAAACGGAGATATTCAGCGTGGCTTAGCGGGTGCTCAAAGTGTATTTGCTTTATTAGATGACGAAACAGAAAGAGATACCGGAACCTTAGAAGTATCGCGAGTAAAAGGTGATATTAGCTATAAATGCCTTAACTTTGTATACCCAGGCACAGACAAACAAGTATTATTTAATGTAAGTTTTCAAGTTAAGTCAGGAGAGACAATCGCCTTGGTAGGGCGTTCTGGTAGTGGTAAATCTACTTTAGTTAATTTGTTACCTCGTTTTTATGATTGTAAAGCAGGAAGTATTAATATTGATGGTGTTAATATTAATAACTATACACTTCGCAGTTTACGTAATCAGATTGCAATTGTTTCTCAGCATGTAACTTTATTTAATGATACTATCGCTAACAATATTGCTTATGGTATAAAAAAAGATGCGCCGGAAGAGGAAATTATTGAAGCAGCGAAAGCTGCGTATGCTTGGGAGTTTATTTCACAATTACCAAATGGTATTCATACCCTAATTGGAGAAAATGGGGTGCTATTATCAGGTGGCCAAAGACAGCGTATTGCCATTGCTCGTGCAATATTAAAAGATGCACCGATTTTAATTTTAGATGAAGCAACGTCAGCGCTTGACACCGAATCAGAACGTTATATTCAGGCTGCTTTAGAAAAATTAATAAGAAATAGAACGACGATTGTCATCGCTCATCGATTATCCACCATTGAAAATGCTAATCGAATTGTGGTCATGCATGAGGGCTGTGTGGTTGAATCTGGTACCCACCAAGAGCTGTTAGCGCAAAACCAATATTATGCTAAATTACATGCCTTGCAATTTAGTGATGTTAAAATTGCAGCGGAAGGTTTATGAGCAGGCACAAACTTGCTAACTTTCTAGTTCAGGCCTGGTATAGACAGCATTTAATTTGGCTCACCTTGTTATTATTACCTATCGCTTACTTATTTCGCTTGGTAGTTTTAGTAAGAAAATATTGTTATCAATACCATCTCTTCACTTCAACGTGTCTTCCTGTTCCAGTTGTAATAGTCGGAAATCTAACAGTAGGGGGTACAGGTAAAACGCCCTTTGTTATATGGCTAGTTAATTATTTACAATCTAATCATATTAAAGTAGGTGTTATCAGCCGCGGTTATGGTGGAAATAACAATCAGGCTCCTGTCTTTATTAATAATAGTTCTCATGCCATTGAGGTAGGTGAAGAGCCCATTTTGATTTATCAACAAACAAATTGTCCAGTAGTGGTTTGTAAAAACAGAGTAGCTGCAGCGAATTATTTATTAGCAAAAACTTCTTGCGAGATTATTATTAGTGATGATGGATTGCAACATTATGCTTTGGCTAGAGATCTAGAAATTGCTTTAATTGATGGGACAAAGCGATATGGTAATGGACAATGTTTACCAGCGGGCCCGCTAAGAGAACCTTTAAGTAGATTAACAACAGTTGATTATATTATTGTCACCGAGGGAAATTCTTTGCAAGAAACGGTAATGCAATTATTGCCACAAGGCTTAATTTTGCTAATTAATCCTTCACAGCAAGTGGATAAATTCATGTTGCAAGATAAAGTTATTCATGCGGTAGCAGGAATTGGCCATCCGGAGAGATTTTTTCATATGCTTAGAACATTAAAGTTGAGATTTTTTGAACATAGTTTTCCAGATCATTATCATTATACAAAAGAAAGCTTAAATTTTGGTGAAGATGCTGTTATTGTGATGACAGAGAAAGATGCTATAAAGTGTAAAGAATTTGCAACGAAGGATTTTTATTATTTGCCAGTTAAGGCAGAATTGCCAGAACGGTTTTCTGGAAATTTATTGACCAGGGTTCGGCAACTATTAAGCAAGGAACATTAATATGAAAAAACTAGTAATATTAATAAGCTGTTTGATTGTCAATATAAGTCTAGCTACTAATGTCTTAAATACGGTGAATAGTAATCAAGCGCTAAATTCCAATCAGAATGTAAGCTCGGCTCAAAATAATATTCCAGTTATAAATAGTGATAGTCAAACTTCTAGCAATAATGTTAATTACACTAGTAATACTAATAATTCAGCTGTGTTACAAGCATTGCCACAAACCACGGCCCCTGCAAATGGTGTGATGACGGTGGAACGTCCTTATTTTACTTTACAACTAAATTCTAACCCGACTACAGGTTATTCTTGGTTTGTAGTCTCTTATCCAAGAAACTTACTTAAAGTTGTCAAGCATCAATATGTTCCCTCTACCAGCAAGTTGATTGGTGCAGGAGGAACAGAAATTTGGGTATTTCAAGCTTTACCAGCAGCATTAGCAGCGCCGACCGTTATAAAAGTTATTATGATGTATGCGCGTCCTTGGGAAATCAATGATAAAAGTACAACACAAACATTCTATATGGCAACTAATTAACAATTAATAAGACAAAATTAAATAGTAAAGAGGAGAAATTGATTGGAAAGCATTTGGTTAAAAAATTATCCGCAAGGAGTTCCGGCAGAAATAGATCCCAATAAATTTCCTTCTATTGTCCATGTATTTAAAAATACAGTAGCACAATATGCTAATCGTCCTGCTGTGGCTAATCTAAGAACTGTATTAAGCTATCAAGAACTTGATGAGGTCTCTGACGCTTTTGCTGCTTTTCTCCAAAAAATTCTTAAATTACAAAAAGGTGACAGACTCGCTATTATGCTACCCAACTTAATTCAATATATGGTAGTGCTCTACGGTGCTTTTAAAGCTGGTCTTACAGTTGTTAATGTTAATCCCCTCTATACAGCAGACGAATTGGTGTATCAATTACAAGACTCTGGTGCAGAAACTATTGTGGTATTAGCTAATTTTGCGAAAACAGTTCAACAAGCTTTAGGCCGTGTAAAAATTAAAAATATTGTTGTTACTGAAGTTGGAGATGCTTTTGCTGCGATTAAATCAATACTAGTTAATTTTGTTGTTAAACATATTAAGAAAATGGTACCTGCTTTTTCAATTCCACAAGCGATTAAGTATCGTAAAGCAATACAGCAAGGAAAACATTTAACGCTAGATTTAATAGAATTAACAGGAAAAGATCTTGCTTTTTTACAGTACACGGGTGGAACAACAGGCGTTGCTAAAGGCGCTATGTTAAGTCATCGCAATATGGTGGCTAATATAGAGCAAGCGTTTAATTGGATGTTGCCGTTTATAGAGTGTGGTCATGAAATAGTGGTAACACCTTTGCCCCTTTATCATATCTTTTCTTTATTAGCAAACTGTCTAGTATTTATGCGTGCTGGCTCATTAAATTTATTAATTACTAACCCTAGAGATATCGATGGTTTTATTAAAGAACTAAAAAGTTATAAGTTTACTAGCATGACAGGAGTGAACACTTTATTTAATGCGTTAGCAAATAACAAAAAATTTAAAACTGCAGATTTTAGCTGCTTGAAAGTTGTGTTAGGAGGGGGCATGGCTATTCAACGCGCGGTAGCTGATAAATGGCAAAAAATAACTGGTGTACATTTATTAGAAGCCTATGGCCTAACAGAAACTTGTCCAGCGGTGACTATCAATCCGCTTACTTTGAAACAATATAATGGCAGTATAGGTTTACCGATTCCATCTACTCAAATCAAAATTTTGGATGAGGATGGCCATGAAGTGTCAATTGGAGAACGAGGAGAGTTATGCATAAAAGGACCTCAAGTCATGGAAGGCTATTGGAATATGCCTGCTGAAACTAATAAAGTGATGTTACCCGATGGTTGGTTAAAAACTGGGGACATAGCTAAAGTAGATGAAGAAGGGTTTGTTTATATCGTAGACCGTAAAAAAGACATGGTAGTTGTTTCTGGATTTAATGTTTATCCTAATGAAGTAGAGGATATAATTGCTCTCCATCCAGGAGTATTAGAAGTTGCTGTCATTGGTATGCTAAGTGAAAAAACTGGTGAAGCACTGAAGGCTTTCGTTGTTAAAAAAGATCCGAGTTTAACAAAAGAAGATATTATTACTTTTTGTCGTGAACATTTAACTGCATATAAGATTCCAAAAATTTATGAGTTTAGAAATGAACTGCCAAAAAGTAATGTAGGAAAAATTTTAAGAAGAGCCTTGCGAAACGAAGAGAAAAATAGCTAGTAAGAGGTATATTTAATGGAGAAAATCTGGTTAAAACACTACCCTAAAAATGTGCCGGCAGAAATAAATACTACTCGTTATAGTTCCTTGCTTGATCTTTTTAGGCAAACAGTGAAAAACTATAATGATCGTCCGGCTGTAACAGGTTTAGGGATTACTTTAACTTATAGGCAGCTAGATGAAAAAAGTGACTGCTTAGCTACTTATTTGCAAAGTAGAGGATTAAAAAAAGGTGATCGTATTGCCTTAATGATGCCTAATATTATTCAATATTTAATTTCACTGTACGCTGCTTTTAAAGCAGGCTTAACGGTTGTTAATATTAATCCTTTATATACCGAGCATGAACTTGCTTATCAACTAAAAGATTCTACGCCTAAAGCCATCGTTGTTTTAGAAAATTTTGCTAAAACAGTTGAGAAAGCTTTGTTGCAGCAGCCGATTGAACAAGTGATTATTGCTAAAATTGGCGATCTAATGCCGACAGTCAAAGCACTGATTACTGACTTTGTATTAAAAAAAGTTAAAAAAGTTATTCCGATTTACACACTACAACAAGCCGTTTATTTTAATAAGGCGCTCTCTCAGGGTAAGCGTCTTACCCTTATCCCTGTGGAGCTGACTGCTCAGGATTTAGCTTTTTTGCAATATACTGGGGGAACGACAGGTGTTTCCAAAGGTGCTATGTTAAGTCATGGCAATATGGTTGCCAACGTAGAGCAGGCATTTGCTTGGATAGGGCATCAATTTCATTTAGGAGAAGAACGAGCGGGTGTAGTATTACCTCTTTATCATGTATTTAGTCTATTGGCCAATGCACTGGTTTTTATGCGAGCAGGTTCTTGTTGTATCTTGATTGCAAATCCCCGTGATTTACCTGCTTTAGTAGAAGAGTTTCGCAAGTATCGTTTTACTGCTTTTATGGCAGTAAATACTTTACTAAATACTTTATTGAGTCGAGAAGTATTTAGAAAGCTTGATTTCAGTGAATTACGTTTAGTGATTGCTGGCGGAATGGCATTACAAGGGGCTGTTGCAAAGAAATGGCTTGAGGTGACAAAGGTGCCTGTTTTAGAAGGATTTGGTTTGACTGAAGCATCACCCATTACCTGTATTAATCCTGCTAACGTTACTACTTTTAATGGTAGTATAGGACTTCCTATTCCTTCCACTGATGCCATGATTATTGATAATGAAAATTGTGAGCTACCTGTTGGTGAAGTAGGGGAGCTATGTTTTAAAGGACCACAAATTATGCAAGGGTATTGGAATTGCCCGGAAGAAACAGCACAGGTATTGTTTGGCAATGGCTGGCTAAAAACGGGCGATATGGCAAAAATAGATCATGATGGATTTGTTTATATAGTTGATCGTAAAAAAGATATGATTGATGTGGCTGGCTATAATGTTTACCCAAATGAAGTAGAGGGAGTGATTGCTCATCACCCAGGTGTGCGAGAAGTAGCTGTAGTGGGAGTTACTCATGACTCAACTGGTGAAATGGTAAAAGCCTATATTGTTTCTCAAGATCAAGCTTTAACGAAAGCCGATATTATTGCATTTTGTAAAGAACGCTTAGTGAGTTACAAAATTCCCAAGCGGATAGAATTTTGTCGTGAGCTTCCCAAAAATACGGTAGGAAAAGTGCTGCGACGCGTTTTAAAAGAGAAAGAAAAAGAGCATACTTAAGAAGCTTTATTTTTGAGCAGTTTTTTGTAAATAATTACAGCCCCTTGATTTAATTAATATTTAGTTGTTTGTAAAAATTTGATAAGCTTGCTTGGTTATTTTAAATATAATCTAAAGGAGAGAGATTTATGCGCAGCAGATATTTATTAGCGCTCATGGCATGTACAGCAACGTTAGCTTTAAGCGGTTGTAAACTGTGGGGAAGCGATAATGACAATAGTCAAACTAATCAATCACAAGCTTCAACAACTACTGATCAATATGCTGCGACTTCAGCAACAACGGCTAGTAGTAATTCATTGCCTGCTGATATGAACACGACTAATGCTGCAACAACTGCGTCAACTTCACAATCGGTGCCTATGAGTTCATTAACAGTTGCTAACCAATTACAAAATGGTACTAACTCAGTTTTACAACCAGCACAGCCACAATCAGCACCTATTACTTTACCTCAATCAGCCGTTGGTTCTCAGTTGCCTAATAATTTTGGTGCTTCTTCTGCAACAACCCCTTCTCCTTCTACTAGTCCAAGTGTTGCTGGAACTAATTCAGCATTGTCAAGTGGTTCAGCTATGACCCCTACAAGCTCTACCTTACCGACTACTTCAGCAGCAGGAAGTGTTAGCGCTAATCCAACGAGTACAGTAACGACAGGCCCCCTAGGGGCGTCTAGTGCTATGCCTAGTACTACTATGCCAAGTAGTACCGGTGTAATACCTACTAGTAACACCATGCCTACAAGTAATGGTAGCCTCAATAATTCTCAGCCTGCTAGTACGGGCGTTACCAGTTCTAATAACTTACTAACTACCAATCCTGGTAGCAATTCAACTACTCAATCAGGTAGTGTAACAGGTATGATGAGCACTACTAATTCTGGCAGTAGTTCAACTACACAGTCAGGTAGTATAACAGGTGTGAATCCAGTAGTAATACCAGTCAATCAATCACAGTCTTCTAGTGGTAATTTAAATCCTACTAATGGTAACAATAATTCTGCGACTAGTAATAGTGATGATTCTCAATCTGATAATGATGATTATAGTGATACTAGTGGTAGTTAATTATTTTGTGGTAAGACAGGTTATCATGCTTATTGTAACCTGTCTTATTAAGTATTTATTTATGCCATTGGACTGCCATTTCTAATAAAATCTTTGCTGTTGCTCCCCAGATTAAATGTTCTTGATAGGTAATTTTACAAACCTCAATTAATTTTTTTTGATTAAAAACTTTCATCGTTTTATAACGAGAAAGATCTAAAAAATAAGTTAAAGGAGCTTCAATAACCGTTGCTACTTCTGCTGTGTTTAAGTGATAAGTAATAGGTGGTGTGATAAGCCCAATGATTGGCACGATATAATAACCAGAGAGAGTAAAAAAATGTTTAAAATATCCTAAGGGAGTAATTTGAGAAGTTAATAAACCAATTTCTTCCTGGGTTTCACGTAAAGCAGTTTGAATAAAGTTTTTATCTTGTGGATGATAAAGTCCTCCTGGAAAACAAATTTGATTAGCATGGAGAGGAAGCATGGCTGTGCGTTTAGTCAAAATTATTTTGGGAATGTAATTATCGATTAAAGGAATTAAGACAGCAGAAGGCTTATAAGTTTCAAATTGTTGAGCCTGATTATCAAAGGTAGTGTGAATAGATAATTTTTGTAGCAATTCATTTTTTAAACGCATGATATCTTATTCAAAATTGTTTAGACTAAGTTAGTGAGCCCAAGATCTTACGATAAACATTAAACACAAGTTTGTCAAAGCAGACAAAATAAACTATCTCAAGCTTAGTTTCCCATGAACGCAAAAAAAGTTGTACAGTTTGAATAGCAACGACTGCTGCTTGATCAATAGGGTAACCATAAACTCCGCAACTAATAGCGGGAAAAGCGATACTTTTAATTCTATAGCGCCTAGCAAGCTTTAAACTTTCTTGGTAACAAGAAGCGAGTAGCGCTGCTTCTTGATGATTACCACCACGCCAAACAGGTCCTACAGTATGAATTACAAATTTTGCTGGGAGTTGATAGGCCTGAGTAATTTTAGCCTTGCCAACTTCACAACCTTTTAATAATCGACATTCAGCCAATAATTGTGGGCCGGCCGCTCGATGGATTGCACCGTCTACACCGCCACCGCCTAAGAGTGAACTATTGGCTGCGTTGACAAGCGCGTCTACTTGTAGTGTCGTGATATCAGATTGAAATACTTCCATAGCTGTTGGCATAAGTTGCTTATTGAAAGGGTTAACAAGAAAATTTTAGCGATTGCTTCAGCACTTTAATAGGCTTTTGAGCGATAAAATTATTTTATTAACCTATTTTTAGGCTATACCACTAGAAAAATAGTAGAAAACAAAATGAATTTTTTGCACTATATGAAAAAAATATTTATGTTTTTCATATAGTTAATAATTATGGTAAGTTTAAGAAAATTGGTTTAAAATGATGCAAATCTTAATAGAAGTTAGTTAAGGATTTGTTAAGCTTTAGTTGTTAAGATAATTCTATTGAAAGTAATGAGTTAGTATAAATATGTCGTATAAGAGTCCAGCCAGTATTACAGAAGCTTTAAAGCAAAAAAGAAGCCCGTATGGCATTTTTGCTGGAGAAGAAGATTTGGCACTGTTTACGATTGCGGCAGAAGCAATTGTATTAGGACAAATGAATGCTATGTTGGTTGCAGGTGCTTTTGCTAATAATAGCCCTTATCGTAGCCATTTTGAAAAATATCAACCGCAATCATTATTAAATTACCGTTTATTAGAAGCTTGTCAAATGGTGCGTGCTAAAGCATTGAGCGCTGGATTTACTGGTAATACTACTTTAATGTTTCCTGTGACCAATGGTGTGCATGCGCAGCTTTTGACAGTAGTAGTGAGTCATGAAGGACGAGTCGTTGGTGCTGCAATAAGTGATTCAATGTCTGATCAGCCTACTGTCACGGTAGTTCAAAAAGCAATCGATAAAGTGAATGATAATAAAAAAGTTAAAGTGAGAGTAGTGCCTAGAACTCCAGCGCATACTCAAACTACAGGTTATACTTGTATGGATCACGCGCTAAAACGTATGTTAGCTGTGCAGGGAATTACCAATGCTATCACTACGGCTAACGATGATGTGAGCTTACGCACTGCAGTGGTTGCAGAAATTGCAAAACGAACAGGCCTTGCTGCTAAGGTTGCTTCTTACCAACACATCGTTCGTCAATTAGCCGCTGTTCCCACTATCAATGCAGAAGAGTTACCTCAAGCTTATTATAGTTTAATTGAAGAAGAAGCTAGACTTCGTCATATTCAAGATCAATTTAATCAGCATTATCGTGGAGCTGGGTTGTTAGCTTTCGATCATGCTTATGCTGCTTACTTAGCTAGAGGCAAAGATGAAATGAGTGCCTTTGAATTAGCAATGAAAGATGCTTTATTAAATAAATTCGATTCTGAAATAAAAGAATTTTTTATTAATCTTACCACTGGGTCCCCAGCGTCAGCTTGTGCGATGGAGGCAAGAGTGCTAGACGAACCTGTTGCAGGTTGTGAAGTAGACGTGCCATTTGTACCACCTGTACCACGTTAAATATTAATTTTCCTTTAATTTTGCAATAAGCTCATAGAGTAAATCATGCGCCTGTTTTGGATTTAGTTCATCAGGTTTAATTTTTTCAAGCTGTTCAATGACAGGGTGGGCACTAGGTGAATGAAATAAATCTGTTTGCAAAAAAGGCAGTTTAGATTCTGGTTGGTTTAAAGCTTCATTTTCTAGTTGTAGCAATTTTTGTTTGGCGCGCTGAATAACTTGTCGAGGAACCCCTGCTAGTTGTGCTACTTGTAAACCATAACTTTGATTAGCTGGCCCCTCTTGTACTGCATGCATAAAAACTAATTTATCATTGTGTTCAACTGCATCCAAATGAACATTGGTAATGCCTGCAATTTCTTTAGGTAAATGGGTTAGTTCAAAGTAATGCGTAGCAAACAAGGTTAAAGCCTTAATATGACTTGCTAAAGCTTCTGCACAGGCCCAGGCTAATGATAAACCATCAAAAGTACTAGTGCCACGTCCGATTTCATCCATAAGTACTAAACTTTTATTGGTTGCATTATGTAAAATGTTAGCAGTTTCAGTCATTTCTACCATGAAAGTTGAGCGGCCGCTTGCTAGATCATCTGCAGCACCAATGCGAGTAAAGATGCGATCAATGGGGCCGATAGTTGCAATTTTTGCAGGCACAAAACAACCCGTATAGGCAAGGAGAACAATTAAAGCAGTTTGGCGCATATAGGTAGATTTACCGCCCATATTAGGGCCAGTAATAATTAACATACGTCGTTCATGATTCAGTAAGGTATCATTAGGAATAAAAGGTTCTCCCACCAAAACCTGTTCAACGACAGGGTGTCTACCTTCTTTAATATGAATGCCAACTTCATCTTGTAACTTGGGTGCTACTAAAGATAGGCTGTCAGCGCGCTCAGTAAAAGTAGATAAGACATCCAACTCAGCTAGGGCACTAGCGCTTTGTTGTAATTTTCCTAGTTCAAGAATCAGACGATCTAGTAGCGCTTCATATAATAATTTTTCACGGGCTAGGGCTCTTGCTTTACTACTGAGGGCTTTATCTTCAAAAGCTTTTAATTCAGGTGTTACATAACGCTCTGCATTTTTTAAAGTTTGTCGTCGAATGTAGTCGATGGGAGCTTGTACAGCTTGTGCCCTAGAAATTTCAATATAATAGCCATGAATACGATTATAACCTACTTTCAAAGTAGAAATACCTGAGCGTTCACGTTCACGAGTTTCTAAATCTATTAAATAACTACCCGCGTTTTCGCTTAAACTGCGTAGGTCATCAAGCTCTTGATCGTAACCTGTTGCAATGACACCACCTTCACGGATTACAACGGGTGGGTTATCGATAATTGCGCGAGTTAACAATTCTGCTAATTCTGGAAATTCATTGATTTGATTAGCTAGTGTGCGGCATAAGGGAATATCAATAGGCTGCAAAATTTGTTGAATAACGGGGAGGGCAGCAAAAGCCTCTCGTAACTGTACTAGATCGCGAGGTCTTGCCGATTTCAAAGCAATTCTTGCTAGAATACGTTCGATATCACCTATTTCGTTTAATGGTAGTTGTAGGGTTTGATAAAGCCGCTCATCTAACAACAATTGTACTACGGCTTGCCTGTTACGTATTATTTGATGATCACGTAGTGGTCTATTTAACCAACGTCTTAATAAACGACTGCCCATAGGGGTTTTAGTTTTATCAAGCACTTTGGCTAGTGTATGTTCATCTGTACCTTGTAAATTATGAGTAAGCTCTAAATTTTTTCGAGTGGCGGCGTCTAAGATAACGCTTTCCTCTTGTTGCTCACTACGCAGTGAAGTGATATGAGGTAAAGCGGTGCGCTGTGTTTCTTTCACATATTGAAACAAGCAACCTGCGGCCGCTAAGGCAATGGTTAAATGAGTACAACCAAAACCGGCAAGATCGCGGGTTTTAAATTGTTGTGTTAAGAGTCTTGTTGCAGTTTCTAGATCAAATTCCCAAATGGGTCTGCGTCTTAAGCCCTTACGGCTTTCTAGTATTTCATCTTTAGGCCAATCTTCGCTAATCAATAGCTCAACTGGTTGTAAACGTTCAAGTTCGGCAATTAGAGCTTCATAGCTGGTAACTTCTAAGATATTGAATCGGCCACTTGTTATGTCTAAAGTCGCTAAACCAAATTTATGGTTGTAAGCATAGATTGCAGCAAGCAAATTATCTTTATGTTCTTCTAATAATGCCTCATCACTGACAGTGCCAGGAGTAACAATTCTAACTACTTGTCTTTCCACAGGACCTTTATTATTGGGATCACCAATCTGTTCACAAATAGCAACGGATTCTCCATATCTAATTAATTTTGCTAAATAAGACTCAGCTGAATGATAAGGAACGCCAGCCATAGGAATAGGTTGGCCGGCTGAATTACCTCGCTTGGTTAAGGTAATATTTAATAGTTTTGCAGCTTTTTTTGCATCTTCAAAAAAAAGCTCATAAAAATCACCCATGCGATAGAACAACAAAGTTTCTTTGTATTTAGCTTTAATTTTTAAATATTGCTGCATCATGGGGGTATGCAGAGTAAGTGAGGTTTCAGCAAGTGCTTCCATAATGACCTTTTATTTATCCCATTGGGTGCTAAATCTTATTTAATTTTATAGGTAGTCTCAAGTATTATTGATTAATTGATTCTTTGTATTTTTTTTGATATAGTGCCCGCATTTTGTTCACTGTTTAAATTTTTAATATTAATAACTAAGATAATTCATGTCTTAAGAATAGTATTAATAAGGATTTGTGATGAGAATAGCAATAACGCTTGCTAATAATGGCAAAGAGCTTGGTCGGACTCGATTAATTAGACGGATTCAACTTGTTTATCAATGTAGTGGTAAAATTGTTTTTAATGAAGAAGCTGAGAGATTATTAAACAATTTATTATCAGTACATAAACTTATCAGAAAATTTTTCCCTGAAGACGATAGCATTCATTTAATATTTTTTGCATTGAAGTATCTAATTAGGCAACATTTCCCGCATAGTGATGTTGCTAATTTTGTTGCCATTATTAGCTTAGAAAGTGCTAAAGCACATTCTTTAGTTGCTTCAAGTAAGTGGAGATTTTTTAAGCCCGAAGTAACAGGTGATTTTGAATTTAGCTGGGCTTGTGGTCAGGATGATTCTTCTTTAGATTTTGCACAGCAATACAGTACAAAGGTTCAAGAGATCGCTCAAGCAGTGCGAGGAGCTAAAACAATAGGTGAGTCTGCTTATTTTGCTTTATTAGCCGCTTTTTATACCTGTTTAACAATTGATAAAGCGGAAAATGTAGGGTTATGCGAACAGATTTTTTCAGAGAAAAATGAGGCACTAATTGCAGCTGCAAAAAAATGTACAAAAACAGCAAAGTCTTTAGCCAGTAAAGTATTGCAAAAGGTGTTTAATCAAATGCTTAAACTTAGAAGTACTAATTTGCAAACTCCACTAAGAAGAGTAGGTGCTGCTACAAGGTTAGAAGTAGCAACGGACTTAACTATGATTAAAAAGCTAGTTGGCACAGAGGATGCTTTAGAAGCTAGTTCTGAAACTAATAGAGAAGTCACAACTGCCGAAGGTGGAGGTAGGGTTTTTCGCTATAGTATTAGTGGTGATAGTACCCCTTATCAAGCCAGCCAAGGTTTTGCTAAACGGTAATAATAAAAATAATTGTCAATTCAATAAGTTTATTGTTAAACTCAAGTTTAACATCCAATCTATTTAATTCTCCAAGCAAGCACAGCTTTTCCATATCATTCCAATAAGAGTTATGTCATAATTTCGTTCATTAAAATTTAAGGGGGTATATTCCATGGACCAAAATAGAGAAAAGGCTTTATCAGCTGCATTAAGTCAAATAGAGCGCCAATTTGGTAAAGGTTCAGTCATGCGCATGACTGATGAATCCATAGTCCGAGATATTGAAGCAATTTCTACCGGTTCACTGGGATTGGATATTGCTTTAGGAGTCGGTGGTTTACCCAGAGGTCGAGTGGTGGAAATTTATGGTCCTGAGTCTTCAGGTAAGACAACTTTGACCTTACAGGTGATTGCTGAATGTCAAAAGCAGGGGGGTACGGCTGCTTTTATTGATGCTGAGCATGCTTTAGAGCCTTCTTATGCTCAAAAATTAGGCGTGAATGTCGATGAACTATTAGTTTCTCAACCTGATACAGGCGAACAAGCCTTAGAAATTACTGATATGCTAGTTCGTTCAGGTGCAGTAGATGTTGTAATTATAGATTCAGTTGCAGCCTTGGTGCCTAAAGCTGAAATTGAAGGAGAAATGGGCGATACCCATGTTGGCTTACAAGCAAGATTAATGTCACAAGCCTTACGTAAACTTACAGCAAATATTAAGCGCTCGAATACCTTAGTTATTTTTATTAATCAAATTCGTATGAAGATTGGAGTGATGTTTGGTAATCCTGAAACTACAACTGGAGGTAATGCCTTAAAGTTCTATGCTTCAGTACGCTTAGATATTAGACGTACGGGTGCCATTAAGAAAGGAGAAGAAATTTTAGGCAATGAAACTCGTGTTAAAGTGGTTAAGAATAAAGTGGCTCCGCCTTTCAAACAAGCTGATTTTGAAATTCTTTATGATGAAGGTATTTCACGTGAAGGTGAGTTAATAGAGTTAGGGGTTGTGCATAACTTAATTGAAAAAGCAGGGGCTTGGTATAGCTATAAGGGTAATCGAATTGGGCAAGGTAAAGATAATGTCCGAATCTTTTTAAAGGAAAACCCAGAAATAGCACGAGAAATTGAAAAGCAATTGCGTGCTGATCTCTTAGCAAAAAAGACTAAGCTAGCCGAAGCACAAGTAGCTGAAGAGTTGGCTTAATAAATTATTGAACCAGAGGTTTAAGGCCTCTGGTTTTTGTTTTAGTTCTTTTATTATAATAGTTACTTTCAATTATGGTTGATGTTAATCAAGCTTCTCAAAGTGATATTTATCATACAGCAATTAAATTATTAACAAGACGCGAGTATTCTGCCGCTGAATTACAACAGCGTTTATTACAGACTGGATTTGCAGAAGAATTAATTATGGTGGTATTAATCAGATTGCAAAAAGAAAACAAGCAAAGTGATCAGCGTTTTGTAGAAATGTTAATTCGCAGTCGGCAGCAACAAGGTTATGGTCCTGTTAGAATTGAATATGAGCTTAAGGGAAAAGGAATTGAGTCAGAGCTGCTTACAGAATTTTTATATTTTGAAGATGAAGTGTGGTTTGAATTAGCAAAACAAGTTCGCCAAAAAAAATTTGGTGTAGATATTCCTAAAGAATATAAAGCGAAAGCCAAACAAATGCAGTTTTTGCAATATAGAGGGTTTGCTATGTCTCATATAACAGTTGCAATGGCAGGGGAGGTGCGCTAATATTAACCATTTATTTTAATATAATAATTACAATATGCCTAATACTAACAAAATACTAGTTCAGCGAGCAGATAGTAATCTTGAAGTTTTACGCCAGCTGCGCAATAATTTTTCTCATGCTTTAGCGCGATTTATTGGTATTGCGCCTTTATTAATGATCTTTATTGTTTATGCTAGGTTAGGTGAAGATGAAGCGCTTTTCAGCGCTTTAAGTAACGGGATTTTAACGGCGTTAGTTGTATTATTTAGAGCAAGTCTAGCAACTAATTTAGTGCTACCAGTTAATGAGCAAACTGATTTAATGGAGGTCGGTCAAGTTCGTTTGGCTGGTTATGGGTTAACAACATTCTGTGCAATTTTATTAAATTTGTTGTACGCAACATATAGTTATACTTTGCCTCAGAAAATATCTGATCATGAGGGTGTTGCAGAAGCGGCGCAAGACTATAGTCTTTGGACAATGCCAGGTATTTTTCCTTTAGTCTATGCTCATTTAGAAGGCCAAATTTTAATAATAACAAAAAATGCAAGAGGGGCATTAGTCCGTGATATTTTATGTGGCATTAATACAGCAATTTTTTTAGCACTGGTAGATAAGAATAAACTAAATATGGCAAAAGTAGGTCAGATGGCCTCTCTGCATCATACCATCTCCTGGCTTGGTTCTTTATTATATTATTTAATTCATTATCAGCATTTTAAAAAATTTGGCATTTTTTCTTGTCGAAGACCTCGACAAGAACATTGGCAGCGTTTTTGTAAGGAAACAGGTTATAACGTCCTGATAGGGTTACCTGTGGCAGTGGGAAATTTAGCGGTGGTCTTAGGAATAGGCAGTAAATCCTCATTAGATGTAGGCGTTTTGCAGTCAGTGGATATGTTGCTGCTAATTGGTGAAATGGTAACAATTGTATATACCTTAGGAATTATGCCGCAACTGGTGATAAACAATCCTTGTAATGCTAAAAAAATAGCTGTTTTGGGTGCATTATCAAACAGTATCATTCCTATTTTATTATTTATTTGGAGCTGGGTAAGTACGGAGAGTTTAATAGCCTTACTGGCTCGTAGATCTAATGCAGCTTTTGCTGAGCAAGTGGCAAACATACTTCCTTGGGGGGCTTTTGCTTTAATAATGTTAGCTTTACGAAACTCATTTTCAGCTTGTCTGCGCGGATTAAAATACAGTAGTTTTGCCACTACTGTTGATACCACCACTAATTTTTTAAGTTATGGTTTAGGATTATTATTTTATTTTAATGGCTATGGATTAATGTCTGTTCCTATTACTCGCTTAAGTATGTTTAGTCTGGGGGCTTTTATTCATGCTAGCAAGTTACTAATGCACCAGGATAAAGTTCACTCTATGCCAGTGGAGACTGAGGAAGACCAGTCAGTAACTATAACAGAAACAGAGAGGGCTTCTCCAGCAGAGACAAAAAGTGTAGTAGTTTTAACCCCAGTAATACCGAGCGTTTTAGATCTTGAGCCACCTCCTAGCCCAAAAGTGGAAGCTGTTAAAACTGAAGAAGGTGAAACTAAAGCTGATTTTACTCGTTCTTTAGCTATTAGCTTAGCTAGACAACGAGCCAAAATTGAATTAGTGGTAGGTGTTAGAAGGCAAGAAGGCAAGTTTTTTCCAAGATGGTTACCATTAATCCAAGATGCCGTAGGTCATGGACAGACGGCAAAACCATAACTAAGTTACTCTATTTTTAGGATACATTTTTTTTAAAATGCAGCAAATAAGCTCATTTTTTTAATGAATTATCATTTTAGGCCCTCTAGTTTCTTGTCTAATATTTATGATATGATGCGTTTTCTTTTTAGCCTAATTAACAAGATACTATGTTAAAACTAAACAGCTCACAAATTAGACAGAAATTCTTGTATTTTTTTGCAAAACATCAGCATCAAGTTGTACCTAGTAGTTCTTTAGTACCGCATAACGATCCAACTTTGCTGTTTACTAATGCAGGCATGATACAGTTTAAAGATGTGTTTTTAGGAGTAGAAAAGCGTGCTTATAAAAGAGCCACGACAGTACAACGATGCGTACGAGCTGGTGGTAAGCACAACGATTTAGAGAATGTTGGCTTTACAGTAAGGCATCATACCTTTTTTGAAATGTTAGGAAATTTTAGTTTTGGAGATTATTTTAAACGTGAAGCGATCCAATATGCTTGGGAGTTTTTGATTCAAGAATTAAAGTTGCCTAAAGAAAAACTTTGGATCACAGTGTATGAAAAGGATAAAGAAGCTGAAGATATTTGGTTGAAGGAAATGAAAGTGGACCCTAAGCGTTTTTCACGCTGTGGTGAAAAAGATAATTTTTGGGCTATGGGTGATACAGGTCCTTGTGGTCCTTGTACAGAAATTTTTTATGATCATGGGCCTGAAATTGCTGGGGGTCCACCAGGCAGTCCAGAAGCTGACGGTGATCGCTACATAGAAATTTGGAATTTGGTGTTCATGCAATATGAGCGTCAAGCTAATGGGGAATTAAAACCTTTACCTAAACCTTCTGTTGATACCGGAATGGGATTTGAACGTATTGCGGCAGTAATTCAAGGTGTGCATAGTAATTATGAAATTGATTTATTTCAGCACTTGATTTTTGCTACTGCGAAAATTACTAAGACAGATGATTTAACCCATAATTCTTTAAAAGTGATAGCTGATCATATTCGCTCTTGTTCATTTTTAATTGCAGATGGCGTGATGCCTAGTAATGAGGGTAGAGGATATGTATTAAGACGCATTATTCGTAGGGCAATTCGCCATGGTAATAAACTTGGGGTAGAAGGTATTTTCTTTTACCGCTTAGTACAGCCCTTAGTAGAGCAGATGGGTGAAGCTTATCCAGAGTTAGTGGTTAAACAAACACGCATTGAAAGTGCTTTACGTAAAGAAGAAGAGCAGTTTGCACAAACCCTTGACAATGGGCTGAGGATTTTACAAGAAGATATTGCTCAGCTTAAAGGTAATATTATTTCTGGTGAGACTTTATTTAAGCTTCATGATACCTATGGTTTTCCCATAGATTTGACAGCCGATATTGCTCGCGAAATGAATTTATCTATTGATGAAGCAGAATTTGAACGCTGCATGCAAGAGCAGCGTGATCGTTCGCAGCAAGAAAGCCAATTTGAAGTAGATTATACAAAAGCATTAAAGCTAAATGGAGAAACCAAGTTTACAGGCTATGAACACTTAAAAAATGATGGCAAGATTATTGCTTTATTGTTAGATAATCAGCAGGTTAATACTTTATCAGCTGGTCAAACAGGGGCAGTGGTTTTAGATCAAACACCTTTCTATGCAGAATCTGGTGGTCAAGTAGGAGATAAAGGTGAGTTAGTTTTGACGGATGGTAGTTTGTTCCTAGTTCAAGATACAAAAAAAGTAGGTTCAATTTATTTACATTTGGGGCGGGTTAAATCAGGTCAGCTTAAAATTAATGAGCAGGTTTCAGCAATGGTTAATGGTGTACTAAGACAGGCTACTAAATTAAACCATTCGGCAACGCATTTATTACACGCAGCTTTGCATCAAGTATTAGGTGAACATGTGGTTCAAAAAGGCTCATTAGTTGAACCGACACGCTTACGCTTTGATTTTTCGCATTTCGAACCAGTAACAAAAGAGCAATTACAAGTTATTGAGCAAATGGTAAATACTGAAATTCGAAAAAATCATCTTGTGGCTATAGATTTGACCAGTTTGGAAGTGGCCAAGGCTGCGGGAGTTGTGGCACTGTTTGGTGAAAAATATGGAGAAGTGGTGCGGGTACTTAAAATGGGAGATTTTTCTCAGGAGTTATGTGGCGGTACACACGTTATTCATACTGGAGATATTGGGTTATTCAAGATTGTTAATGAAGTGGGTACTGCTGCAGGAATACGACGTATCGAAGCTATTACAGGAGAGACGGCTATCAGGTATGTTGAAAATATGGAAAAAGAGTTGGGTGGCATTGCCTCGTTGCTTAAAACTAAACCAGAATCTTTGATGAGTAAAATTGAAGCTTTGCAACAACAAGTTCGTACTTTGGAAAAGCAAAATGAACGTTTACAAGCGCAATTGGCTAGCGGTGCTGGGGGTAGGGATTTAGTGCAAGAGGCGCAAGATATTGCAGGGATTAAAGTTATTGCTGCTAAACTAGAAGGTATAGAAATAAATGGCTTGCGTCACGCCTTAGATCAATTAAAAGATAAGTTAAATAAAGCAGTAATAGTTTTGGCTTCTATTGAAAAAAATAATAAAGTTCAAATAGTTGCAGGTGTAACCAAGAATTTGGCTGAAGTTATTAAAGCAGGCGAAGTTGTTAATTTTGTAGCTTTGCAAGTTGGGGGTAAGGGCGGTGGTCGTGCAGATATGGCTCAAGCTGGTGGTAATGACCCGGGTCAGCTAGAGGCTGCCTTAGCCAGCGTTTATGGTTGGGTTAAAGATAAAGTAAGTAGTTAATATTATGTCGTTACTTGTTCAAAAATTTGGAGGAAGCTCGGTTGCAGACATCACATGTATAGAGCGAGTTGCTGATCGAGTGATTGCGACTAAGGAGCAAGGGCATCAAGTTGTCGTTGTCGTTTCCGCAATGGCTGGTGATACGAATAAATTAGTGGCATTAGCTAAACAGATTACTGAAGATCCTGATATGCGAGAATATGATGTACTGCTTTCTAGTGGAGAAATGATTACTATCGCTTTATTAAGTATCATGTTAAATAAAAAAGGTTATCAGGCTAGATCCTATACAGCTAATCAAATCAAAATCTTAACAGATGATGTTCATAAAAAAGCTCATGTTGTTGCAGTAGAAACAGCACGTTTATTAGAAGATTTAACAAATGGTTGGATTCCTGTCGTAGCTGGGTTTCAGGGCGTGAATGAAAAAGGGGATATAACCACTTTAGGACGTGGTGGTTCTGATGCCACGGCAGTAGCGCTAGCAGCAGCTTTAAATGCTAACGAGTGCCAAATTTATACCGATGTTGATGGTGTTTATACAGCTGATCCTAGAATTGTTAAAGAGCCGCGTATGTTATCTAAAATCAGCTATGATGAAATGCTGCAAATGGCAAGTTTAGGGGCAAAAGTATTGCAGACTCAATCGGTAGAATTAGCCTGCCAAAATAATGTACCTACCCGAGTTAAATCCACTTTTACCAACAATCCTGGTACATTGCTTTGTCATCATGTGGAACGTCTAAAAGCTACGCCAGTGACAGGAGTCGTTTCTAAGCATGATTTAGCACGTATTACTTTACGAAATGTTCCTCATTATGCGGGGTTTGTTGTTAAGGTTTTGGCAGTTCTTACTAGTCGCCATATAAGTATTGATATGATGGTTCAACATCAAAGTGAAGATAATCAATCAGCCTTAAGTATTGTGGTACCACGAGATGAGTTTGTTTTAGCAGAAACTTTATTAACAAAGTTTGTAGAAGAGCAGGGCTTGCCTTCAATTATAGCAAGTCAGGGGGTGGCTAAGTTGTCTTTAGTGGGGCATGGTCTTAACTCGCATGCGCAAGTATTACATAAGATGTTTGAAGTTTTGGCCGCCCATCAAATAGACATTTTTATGCTAACTTGTACCGAAATAAAAATTTCTGTCATAGTTAACGAGGAACTGCTTGAAATTGGCGTAGAAGCCTTGCATAATGCTTTTGAATTAAGTCACGAGCAAAGCAGCCACTAGCTCAAGGACGAGAAAAAGCTCAAAAAATAGTCGAAATATCGCTTCGCTTAATATTTCCTTAAGTTGTGTTGGCTAAAATACGCCCAGGAGTTGAGGTGCTAATACCTTTCTCTAAGGGGTAAATAGAAATTCTATTTATTTTTTATTATCTTTTAGGGAGTTATAGCTCCTTGAACAATGGAAGTTAGCTGGATTTGCTTGGAAGCTGTATGCAGGAAAATAAAAGGGAGAAAAACCTATGCTTATTTTGACAAGACGAATTGGGGAGACCATTATCATTGGGGATAATGTTTCTGTTACCGTTCTAGGAGTTAAAGGTAATCAAGTACGTTTAGGGGTAAATGCACCTAAAGACGTTTCAGTTCATCGAGAAGAAATCTATCAACGTATCCAAACTGAGAAAAGTGAAGAAAGCACTAATTAATTTAATCTCTTTATAGATTAATGATAATAATCCGTATAAGTAGCAAACACTTATGCGGATTTTTTATTCTAAGAGTATATTTTCTAGTTGGACATTTTAGAAGAGGCGGTTATACTGTCGGCCTTTGTCTTGATATGGAGAGATGGCCGAGTGGTCGAAGGCGCTCCCCTGCTAAGGGAGTATGGGATCAAAAGTTCCATCGAGGGTTCGAATCCCTCTCTCTCCGCCAAAGCGTTCAAAATGGCAGCAAGCAAGTGCTAGCAAGCGAAACCCTTGAAAAAATAGCAACTTAACCCTCAATACGAAATTCTGGGTCATTCCCAAATTCGTACATCATTACCCATAAGTTGCCAAATAATAAAGCTGCTTAATAAATTACCTTAATGCTAAGATTTTCTTTAGTAACCAAAAGGAGATCGGTATGAATTGGGCTGAGGAAGAAATGTGTGAAGCTAACTTAGGAGATGAACGACTAAATAATCGATTAAAAAATCTGTTAACTGTTTTAAGTCAATCACCGACACAAAGTATACCAACGGCCTGTGGGGGCTGGGCAGAAACTAAAGCTGCTTATTGTTTTTTTGCTAATAGAAAGGTATCAGCGGATAAAATTTTAACTCCTCATTTCACTGCCAGTATAGAGAGAATAAAACAACATCCTGTTGTTCTGCTATTGCAAGATACAACCAGTTTGAACTTTACAGGTCAATCTCAGCGAGAAGATATAGGCCCAATTAATCACGAAAAACATTTAGGTATTCTATTGCATCCTACCATAGCGGTTACTCCTGATAGATTATGCCTTGGTGTGATGGATACTCATCATTGGGCTAGAAAGCAACTGCACCATAGATTTCCTGGAGAGAAAAGTAAAGTGAACCATAAAATTCCATTAGCTGACAAAGAGAGCTATCGTTGGCTACGTGGATATCAAAAAGCGCAGGAAATTGCAACACAAGTGCCACAGGTAAAAATAATCAGCGTTGCTGATCGTGAGGGAGATTTATATGATGTCTATTACGAAGAAAAATTAAATCAAACTCATCATATAACAGCGCGCTGGCTTATTCGCGCTAAAACGAACAGAAAATTAGTGGATGAAAATAATGCATTACAACAAGAAAAACTGATAGAAACAGTTAAAAAAAGCCAGCCAATAGGTTATATGGAGTTCGAATTACCTAGCCGAAAAAAGCAACAAAAAAGAATCGTCAAGCAAGTGATTTATGTAAGTACAGTTAGATTGAGCCTACCTGATAGAAAACGTAAGAAAAAATGTTATCCTTCTGTGGAGACGCAAGTTGTGATTGCAAGTGAATTAAATGCACCACCAGGTCAAACACCACTCGAATGGATTTTATTGACCGACATAGAAATTAATAATAAAAAGCAAGCTCAAGATATTGTAAAATGGTATTTATGTCGTTGGCAAATAGAGGTTTACTTCCGAGTTTTAAAAAGTGGTTGTCGTATTGAAAAACTACAGCTGGAAACAAAGGATAGATTCGATGCTTGTTTGGCAATGTATATGATTATTGCTTGGCGAATTCTTTATTTAACATTCATCACGAGACTATGTCCTAGTTTACCTTGTAACCATCTGTTTACTCAGGAAGAATGGCATATGATATATATTATGGTATATCGGAAAAAGCCTTCTAAAAAACCGCCACCTTTATCATTGATCATGAATATAATGGCTCAATTTGGTGGCTATTTAAATCGAAAGGGGGACATTTCCCCGGGGCCAACAGCAATATGGATCGGTTTACAAAGAGTAAAAGATTTTATTATGGCAAAACAAGCCCTTATAGAAGCTAATTATTAAACTTATGGGTAATGATGTGCAAATCCTGGGGCACTTTAATCACGAACACAACACTCTAACCCTTAATCGATTAATTTAATCTTCGTTAAAGTGCCCCTTTATTTGGGGTTGGGTTGAGCCATAAATTTTAACTTTTATCATATCTTATTTTCTGAAGATTTTTCTCAATAATCTTGCATCGACTATTATTTTTCACTTGTTTTAACCATGCATCAAACAGCTCAAACCGAAAACCCTCTGGCAACTCCATCTCTGTTAATCGCTTAAACAAATTCGATTTTGCTGGCATTAAATACAAAGTATCAAACAAGGCTTTTTCTGGTATTGCCATTAGCACAGAATTTTTTCCATAAATTTCATAACCCGTAAATAACACAGGGTTGATGCTATGAATAGACACTTTACCTAAAGGTGTTTCAAACACTTTTGTTTTACCATTTGAAATAGCAAATATTGTATGCGGAATTTGTTCAATCATGCCGTGGTAATATAAAGCAGAATACAGCGACACATAAGCCATCATTGGATGAACTAATATGCTGGGCAGTAAAAGTAGATCAACGGAATCTGAATATACCCATCGTCCTCGAGCCAAATGAACCACGGTATTTTGCTTAGCTAAGCGAGATAATATAACTGCCGCATGGTTGGCTGACACATTCAATATGCCTGCTGCTTCTTTCGTTAAAAACGTGGGTGCTAATACTTTTAATTTTTGATAGGCAGTCAATAAATTCATTTTTCTAATCCATTTAAGTAATGAAATGCTTCATTTGATATCGTTGCCCAGTAATCTTTGTTGTCGTAGATAGCTTGTCCTTCTGGCTCTAAGAAATTAATAACTTGAAATTTATAGTCCGCGAAGCTAATCGAAAGCAAAGCTTCCTCCGCTTGTGCTAAGGTATTTTTCTTCAAAGAAAACGATAATTTCGGTTTTCCAAGATGCAGCAAAAAATATAAATCAAAAATATCTCGCGCTTGCGTTAATGAACGATGAGCAAGCGCCAGTACTTTTTGGGTAATCGCATCGGTTAATCTGTAATGGGATAACCTCATTGGCGGCAAGCGGTAAGCTTGGCAGATTTTCATATCGACGCTGGCTAATTCAGTTTGAATTTTTTCATTACGCCATGAAAACTCTATTTTCGTGTGATAAGGCATTTCAGCCTGCTCAGTATGAATTTGAACTTTCCATTGTTGTGTTGTGGGTGTTTGTTTAAAAGCGGTTACTTCTAACTGAGTGATACCATAACTTTGTAGTAATTTTAACAATGGCGGTGAGGTGAGCAACTTATTGACTTTGTTTTCCAGTGTTTCTTGAGCAACAGTATAGATGTCTAAATTCAGATCCTCTGAATAACGCACACTGCTAAAAAAGAGTCGTAAATTACAGTCGCCTTTAATGGCGTATAAATTGGTATCAATCTGCATATTGAATTGACGCAAAAACATCAGATGAAAAAGTTCGACTTGTGCTTTGGGATTTAAATTCATTATAATTTCAGTAAATTACTTATTTGTCATTAATTAGAATTATAATATAAAACAACAGGAAAGACAAAAATCAATCTCAAACATGATGTAATTTACTGAAAATAATCATATTTTTAAGGTACCAAAATACCTTTTCAATACCCTCAGTTTTGGCAATATAAAAAATATTTCATTAAAAATTCATTAACTTGTTGAATAATTGTAAAAAATTATCTACCCAAGCATACTCTAATTATGTTCTAGGGAATTTTAAAAAAATTATATTTATTTAATATAATCAAATAGTTACACGATATTGTAGAATTTTTCTTTCCGTCAAAGCAATCTCCAAAATGTCAGCAAGTATAGGCAAGTAACAGCAAGCAAAAATCATTAAAAAAGATCAATGGAATTAAATATACTATGTATTTTTAAAATACTGAAAAATGTATTTAAATATCAGGGTAATATGAAGATGATCATTTAAAACAATTTAGCAGATAAGAAATTATTTTTTAAAGCCAACAAAAATTTGATCGAATAGCATGCTTGATTCAAGTTCAAGCAATGTTTTTTCTCTTTTTTTATCCATTAAAAATAAAGGTTGAAAAATTTCTGGATCAAAAGGATTAAGTTCAGGATTTCTTAATGCGCTAGTCTCACGTAATAAAATTATAGCTCCTGGTCTCAATCGATTTGAAAGGTTATGAATAAACTTTCTCATCTGTTCTATATTCATCCAAGAGCAAATATTAGAAAGTGATAGTAAATCATAAGTTTCAAGATCTGGAACTTCTTCTAATGACATAGGGTAATATTGAAAAGCATAAGGTCTTTTACATTTTTCACTAAGGAAGATTGGTAACGCTGTAGGCAGGTAATAGCCTAAAAACAAACGTTGTAAAATATAGTTTTTACACGCATAGTCAGAGCATAAGCCAGCTCGAATATTGTTACACAAAAAATTTCCGATTTTATCTCGAATTAACATATGCGAAACATGTTTAGATAAGACCACAGATACTAAAGAGGTGCTATAAACCATTTGAAAAATCAAATCCCAGAAAGGATTGTGCAAAAGCACTTTTGCTTTGTCAATTGAATAAGGGGATTGGCTAAACAATTCAACCAGTTCAAATTCAGAAATCAGTAATTCATTAGTTAAAAACCGTAGGCAACGATTTATTTTATTAAAGACAGCTTGATTAGAAAAGCTTTCTTCATAGGGTGCACCTATATTAAAAAAACGATTTATTTGTTCTTTGTTACCGGACTCTAAAAGTTTGACTTTTGCTTTTACCAGTTCTAATTGGCTTGGATTAGTATCGACAACATTTACTTGAATATTTGGAAAGACATTTTTTAAAGTTAAAGCCGTACAACCACCAGATGCAATACAAAGTACTTTTTTAACTGAAAATGCTTTACATAAAGATACTTCTAATCTTGGATCTTCATAGACATTATCAAAGATAATACTCATAATTAATTCTCATATTAAGCTGCTATTAATCCCTCAAAGGAAATTCATTTCCTAACCGCCAAGGAAAATAGTGCTGAATCCAAGTATATAAATTAGCTAAATAGTAATTATAGGCGCTGACTAGTCTATATAATTGCTCTTTGGTCTCTATTAAATTAAGATTATTAATGATTGCTTTGGTAAAATCCCAAACGTGATCTAAGCCGCAATAACCTAAAAAATTAGCATTAGCACGGAAATATCTAGGTAATATAGTAATTAGGTGATCCTTAGTAAAATTTTCTTCGTCTAACAGATACATAAAGTTATTAACACAATCATATGCAAGTGAGCGACATACTCCCTGAATAAAGATTAGTGTTGAAAAGTACTGTCCACGAGTTCCTGACTTATTTTTAATAATCCCACGCTGAAAAATATCAATAATTACTTCTGGCGGCTCATTTGCAATTTTGTTTGCTTCGAAATTTATTTTATTAATTAAATCTAAAATCTTATTATTCATATGAACTCTCTTTTTTAAAATCACATAAGTAATAGTGTTTTGAATTGTAATGTCCATCCCAAACTATATTACCGACTTTTTTAATGGCGATTAAGTCTTTTTCTATCACTTGTCCGATAACAGGATATGGCATGTCTTCTGTGATAGCTTCTGAATATTTAATCATTATTGTACCCACATTACCTCTAGATACATTGATAAAAACTCTACCGACAGGGGCTTCAGTGAGTAACTCATTATAAAGTTGATCATAATTGTAAAGTATTTGTGGTACATAAATATTTTTTGTATAGAGTAAATCTCCTGATACAACGGCATGTCCTTGTATGGAATTATATGGCAGTCCACTAATAAACCAATCGTATAGCTGCTTATTTTTAATATATGGTTCTACAGAGCATTGTAAATTTATTTTAGGCCAAGAAATTATAAGATTCATTTTTATCCTCACTACGTTTGAATTATATTGCGAATAATATTTTGAGATAGTTCAACAATAGATTCCATTAAATTTGAAGCAATATACGTACCTTGAGTTAATCCACCTAATACATAAATATTTTCTGATAAAGACTTATTATTGATGGCTTGCATAGTATCAGGATTTATTGAAATAAAATCAAACTGGTCAGGTGTCGCCAAGCCATAGGAAACAAGGTTTTTTATAAATTGATTTGATGACTCAGCTATACTTTGTGTTAAACCTGCTGCATCTATTAGGTAATCTACGGATATTGATAAATTTTTATTTCGCATAGTTATAAAAAATTTATTATTAGCATGTTCTATATGGGCATGATCGTTATGAAAGGAGAGTTTTTTATTACGATAAAGCTGATAAATTTTTTTTGCATTGCACAACGGCATGGCAATACGTTGGCTCTGAAACAAACGCATATAATATTTGCCAATGACTTGTTTTGCTTCAGGAGCCAATAGACGCCATATTAAATTAACAACATCATTAGTTGCATATAACGCTGCTTGCCAAGAGCGAATTTTATTATTTACTTTTATTATGTCATAACGAAATTTTACTATTGGTTTTTTATTAGCAATAAGAAGAGACTTTAGTTTTAAATTTTTTTTCTCATAATAACGGTATTCTTTTTTGATAAGCATTGCCAACTGTTTTAATGTTAAAAAATTTTCTCCATTTTTTGTTAAAGCCAATAGATAGCTTTTGTTAAGATAATGTCGTGGATATTTAACATGCTTGCTAATTACATTAGGCATAGTAGCGGTGCGCGAAATAGAATAAATTTCACCATTGTGCTTATTCTTGGCTAATAATAAAATGCTATCAATTGCACTTAATCGCGCCCCTAAAATTGCAACCTTAGCAGTTTTCGGTATTGTTGAAAAGTGCAATTCATCTTCGCCTGGAAAAGCAAAATAATTAGATTGTTGACTTAAATGTGGGTATCTAGTTTTTTTACCAAGACCTAAACAACAGCAAATAATATCAAAGTCTTGGGGAGGGTTAATTTTAAAATATAAGTTGTAGCCTTGCTGATTTTTAATAATATCAACTGCCTCATCTGCCATTAACTTAATTAAAATTCCTGCTTTAGCTGCTTTCTTTTTTGCATTGTGAAACATTGTTTGCAAATAAAATCCATATAGTTTACGGGGCAAAGGTGTGTTTCTTTCATAAAAGATTGGCTTTTGGCAATGAGCTTGCCATAAACTTTCATTTTCAACCACCCAGCTCCAAAAATGAGTTTTGTATCCATGGATAATTCCTAAATCAAAAGCAGGGGTATTAAGTAAGTTATTATCTAGCTGTGTAGAATATGCTAATCCCGGACCAAATATTCCTGTTTTTTCAATTACTGTAATTTTAAAATTAGTAGAGTTACCAATTTGAATTATATGATCAATTAAATTTATAAATAAAGCAGTACCGGCAGCTCCAGCTCCTAAAATAGCAATATTTTTTGGCGAATGGCTTAACATGTAAAGAGTTAGCTTAATTATTGTTACGACAATCAGTTGCTTGTAATGAACCAGGAAAGAGTACCATGAATTTAAATATTAAAGAATAAAAATTATACAAAATATTTAAAATATATAATCTACAGAATTTTTTCTAAAAAATTCTCTTTTATCTCAATGGATTGCATAGTTGTTATTGGAGAAATTGTAGAGTAATAATAGAATTTAATTTGAAGCAGGATAAATTTTAAGGTCTTTTTTTAATATCGTGTATGATCATAATATTCTTAATTTTAATTTAAATATAAAAAGGTAAAAAATGCTAGATTTTTCATATGAAAATTTTATCAGTAGGAATTATCTTTATATTAATCAAGAGCTCCAAAGTAGAATAAGTAAAATAAAGCTGGTCTTTTTGGGTACGGGATTAAGTAGCAATATTGCTTTACAGTGTGTCCGGCTAGGGGTTTTAAATTTTTATTTATGTGATGGAGATAAAGTTGAGCTAAGCAACCTAAACCGGCAAATATTTAAATTTGCTGATATTGGTTCATTTAAAACTAAAGTATTAGAAAAGAATATTCTTGAAATTAATCCTAATTGCAATATTTCTATCTCTACTACCTATATACAAAGAATTGATGAAATTAAAAAACAAATAGATGATAGTGATATTATTATTAATACTTTGGATTGCAATCAAATATACTTTGATGTAATTGAATACGGTAGATCCAAAAACAAACTCATTATTTGCCCTTTTAATCCAGGATTTGCAGGATTGATTATTTGCTTTTCTCATAATTCTAGTTCTTGTTGGGAGGTGTTTGATAAAAAAGAGGTGCTGAATGATTTTGAAATTTCAAAACAGCTTTTTTTAAAGTATCCTGAAATTGCTTCATTTATTCCAGCTGAAATCTCAATAGATGAATTTTTAATGTATGCACAAAATTATTATTTCCCACAAATTAGTATTGGCGCAGCTATAGTTACAGCGATGACTTTAACCTCAATAATAAAATTTTTTAAAAAAGAACCACTTAAATTAGCACCGGATATTTTTTATCTGAATAGCTATTATTTTATATGATTAAGCGGTAGTGAAGATTTATCTACGATACTTCGTAAAACAAAACTAGAGTGCACATTTCTAACACCATCTATTTGAGTAAGCTTATTTAACAAAAATGAATGGTATTCATTTAAACTAGGTACGACCACTTTTAATATATAGTCTTGTGCTTGTCCAGCTATCAAGTGACATTGAATTATTTCGGGAAAAGATTTAATAATCTCTTCAAAGCTAGACATTTTTTTAGGATCGTGAGTACTGAGTCCTACTGAAACAAAGATTGTAAGTTGTAAGCCTAATTTTTCAGGATTTAGCAGTGCTACATATTTATTAATATAACCTTCGTCCTCAAGCTGCTTAACTCTTCGTAGGCAAGGAGAAGGGGATAAAGCAACTTTTTCTGCTAGCTCTTGGTTATTAATTTTGCTGTCAGTTTGTAGTAGTTCCAAAAGTCTTTTATCAATACGGTCCATCTTCAGGCCCTTAATTTTAATGTTATCTATCATATTAGCATATTATTCTAAAAATTTATAATTTAATGAAATTAAATTTCATTTTTTCATGATAGTAAAGAATTTTAGCAATCCTTTACTAGGGGTAATTTGATAAGATATTAACCAGTAAGCGCATTTAATAACTAGGGAGATAATAATGATAACAACACAATGTATCTGGAAAAATGGCGTATTAATTCCTTGGCAAGCAGCACAAATCCACGTATTAACTCATGGGCTTCATTATGGTTCAGCTGTATTTGAAGGGATACGCTTTTACAAAACTGATAAAGGCTCTGCTATTTTTAAATTAAAAGAGCATATTCAACGTTTTTTTTACTCAGCAAAACAGCTAGGTATGCAGATTCCTTATAATGAAACTCAAATTTGCCAAGCTATTGTAGAAACGTTACAAAAAAGTGGTTGTGAAGAAGGCTATATTCGTCCTTTGGCTTTTTATGGTTATGGCAATATGAAAGTTGTGCCTACGGCAGATTTACCAGTAGAAATAATTATTGCTTGCTGGCCATGGAAAGATTATTTATCAGCTCCCGTAGTAGATGTAGCTATCAGCCCATTTATTCGCATTCATCCACAATCTACTGTGGCAGATGCCAAAATAAGTGGTCATTACGTAAATAGCATTTTAGCTGGACTTGCTATTCAAAATACTCATTATCATGAAGTCTTATTGTTAGATGCAGAGGGTTTTGTCGCTGAAGGAAGTGCTGAAAACATATTTATTGTAAAGAACAATAGGATTTTAACTACGCCTAAAGGCACCATTTTAATGGGAATTACACGTGAAACGGTTATGCAGATCGCTAAAGATTTAAATCTGGTTGTAGAAGAAAAACGCTTTAAGCCTGAAGAAATTTACTCAGCAGAAGAGGCATTTTTTAGTGGGACTGCTGTAGAGATAACTGCTATTCGTTCTTTGGACGGACAAGTGATTGCCCAAGGTAATATAGGAATTATTACCGAGAGTATTAAAACTAGGTATCAGAAAATTGTTCATGGACAAGTTCCAGCGTTTCATTCTGCATTAACCTGGATTGAAAAAGAAGAAGTGATGACGGTATGAAAAAACAGCAACAAATTTTTATTTTTGATACTACTTTGCGTGATGGCCAGCAATCTCCAGGAGCGGGTATGTCTTTTGAAGACAATTTAATTTATGCAGATTATGCAGAGGAATTGGGAGTTGATATTTTGGAAGCTGGATTTCCTGCTGCTAGTCAAAATGACTTTAAAATTGTTCATACTATTGCAAAAAATATGGCTGAGAGACAATCAAAGATGATTATTGCAGCATTATGTCAGCTGCGTGAAGAGCAAGTTATTTGTACTATGGAAGCCTTGCAACCAAGTTTGAAAAAAAGAAAGGCTAGATTACATACCTATGTACCAGTAGATCCTAATTTAATGCAGGCTTCCTTAGGTAATTTGGCACAAAATTACTCTCATATTATTACAGAGGTTCATAGACTAATTAAATTGGCGGCTGATTTTGGATTTGAAGTTGAATTTTCTCCAGAAGGCTATTCACGAATGGAGCATAATTTTGATTTTGTCACGGACGTTATTCGTGCAGCAATTAGCGCAGGTGCTCGGATTATTAATTGTCCTGATACTATAGGTGGCGCTACCCGTTGGCAGGGTGAAAAATATTTTATAAGTAAGATGCAACAGCATGCTGATATTATTGCAAGCGAGTTTCCAGGCTATGCAGTGATTTGGTCAGTACACTGTCATAATGATTTAGGATTGGCGTTAGATAATACAATGGCAGCGGTATTTTCAGGGCCTGCGTGTCAGATTGAAGGTTGTATTAATGGAGTAGGAGAACGAGCGGGTAATGTTGCTTTAGAACAATGTATTATAATGATTGATCAATTTGGTAAGAAAGTTAATCCCGAATATAATTTTTATACCAGTATTGATTTAAAGAAAATTAATAAAATTTCAAATTTTATCGCTGAAAAAATGTTAATGAGGCAACCTCATTGGCCTATTATAGGCGAAAATGCTGCTCGACATAGCTCAGGCGGGCATACCAATGCAATTTTAAAAAATCCAATGGCTTATCAACCATTTGATCCAGAGCGAGTAGGTAATAAAATTAGCTTTGTATTTGGTCCTTTAAGTGGTAGTAATCACGCAAAAGATATTCTTGAAAAAAACGGTTTTTATTGTCCTGCTGAAGAAAAAATGCAGATTGCGCAAGCGATTAAAGATCGCTATTCAGCTCGTCGTAAAGGCATCACTGATGAGGAGCTTATTGAGGGTTTTAAAGAATATTGTGCACCGATCAGAATAGATAAAATTTATTATGTAAAAGATCGCGAGGGGAACACTACCTTGTGTATCCAAGGAAAGTTTTTTTCAAAAACAGAAATATTTTTGCATAGTAAAAGTGAAAATTCAGCATTATCAGCTTTAGACAATGAGGTGAAGCAATATTTTCCTGTAGTTGAAATTGTTGATTATAGATCAAATTCTTGTCTAGGTAATACAGTCAATGCTAAATGTAACTCTACTATTATAATTAAAGTTGAGGATGTAGAAAATTATATTGGTAAAGCCGTTGATGCTGATATAAATATTTCAGTTATTAAAGCATATATTGATGCTGTCAATCAGGCCTATATTAATAAATACTATCGTTTAAATGAGGTTTCTTATGCCTAAAAATATTATTCAAAAAATTTGGGATGATCATCTTTTAGTTCAAAGACCAGATCATCCGGCTGTCTTAGCGATTGATAAAATGCTACTGCATGAAGTAACTTCTGCACAAGCTTTTAATGAGTTGCGACGACGAGGTTTAAAAGTTCGATATCCAGAACGCATTATTGCTACCTTGGATCATAGCATTCCTACTTCAAAAAATCGCTCTAATATCGAGGATATACAAGCAAAGCGCCAAGTTGAAGCACTACGTAATAATACTAAGGAATCTGGAATTAAATTATATGATTTTGATAGTCGTTATCAAGGAATTGTTCATGTGATGGGGCCAGAATTAGGTTTTACTTTACCAGGTACTACTATTGTTTGTGGGGATTCACACACCTCTACTCATGGCGCTTTTGGCGCTTTAGCTTTTGGTATTGGTACCTCAGAAGTGGCTCATGTGTTAGCGACAGGTGCTATTTTGCAATATCAACCTAAAACTATGAAGGTAGAGTTTTTAGGAAAACTTCCTCTCAACATTACTGCAAAAGACGTTATTATGAAACTTATTGCGACAATTGGTATGAATGGGGCAACTGGTTATATTATTGAATATATGGGCACGGCTATTTCTAATATGTCAATGGAAGCTCGTATGACACTTTGCAATATGTCAATTGAGTGCGGAGCTCGAGCTGGACTTATTGCGCCGGATGAAATAACTTTTAATTATTTGCAAGATCGTCCCTATACACCAAAAGATAAGATTTGGCGGCAGTCTGTAGAAAAATGGCGGACTTTAAAGAGTGATTCAGGTTGTTATTATAATAACCATATTCAAGTTGATATTAGTGCTTTAACTCCTATGGTAACTTGGGGAATTAATCCTGAGCAAGCTATAGCAATTAATGAATTAATTCCAGTAGTAGAAAAAGGTGAGCAGGCCTATGCTTATACTAAGCTTAGACCGGGCCAAGCAATAAAAAACCAACCGGTAGATTGGGCTTTTATCGGTAGTTGTACCAATGGAAGAATTGAGGATTTACGTTTGGCTGCAGAAATACTGAAAGGACGAAAAATTGCTAGGCATGTTCGCCTCTATATCGTTCCAGGATCAGAACAAGTTATGCTTCAGGCTATTGCTGAAGGGCTGGATAAAATTTTTATAGCATCTGGTGCTGAATTTCGTATGCCAGGCTGCTCAATGTGTTTGGCTATGAATGCTGATAAAGTACCAGCTGGAGCGCGTTGTATTAGTACTTCTAATAGAAATTTTATGGGTAGACAAGGTCCAGGTAGTATTACCCATTTAGCCTCACCAGCTACGGTAGCTGCTAGTGCTATTAAAGGTGCTATTGTGAGTGTGGAGGAAATTTAATGCAAGCTTTTCAAGCTATTATCAGTAATGCTATTCCACTTGATATGGATAATGTTGACACAGATATGATTATTCCAGCACAGTTTTTAACAAAAATTGAAAAGAGTGGTTATGGTAAGCACTTATTTCAACGATTAAAAGAGCAAAATCCAAAATTTATATTAAATAATTCAAAATATCAGTTTTCAAAAATTTTATTAGCAAGAGCTAATTTTGGTTGTGGCTCTTCTAGAGAGCATGCAGTATGGGCTTTGCTTCAGTCAGGCATGAAAGCTATCATTGCAGAATCCTTTTCAGATATTTTTTTAAATAATGCGTCAAAAAACGGTTTGCTAACAATTAGTTTATCCCCACAAACTATCAACAATTTAATGCGGCAAGCACAGCAAGAAACATATATTTTATCAATCGATTTATCTAAACAAATTATTGTTACTTCAGCAAATGAGATATTTAAATTTGAATATGACTCATTTCGAAAAGACTGTTTATTGAGAGGACAAGATGATCTAGATTATTTATTAGAGATAACCCAATGAATAAAAAAATAGCGGTTTTAGCAGGGGATGGTATTGGCCCAGAAATAATGCAAGGAACTTTACGAGTGCTTAATGTTATTGCACAAAAATTTAACCATCATTTTGAGTATTTAGAAGGTAAAATTGGTGGTCAAGCTTATGAAATTTATCGATCTCATTGTCCAGTAGAAACTTTACAAATTTGCCATGACGCTGATGCCATATTATTTGGGTCCGTAGGTGGTCCTGTAAATGAACAGCATTTAGCGAAATGGAAAAATTGTGAATTAAATAGTATTTTAAAATTACGTCAACATTTTAACTTAAATATTAATATTCGTCCTATTAAAGTTTATCCAGCATTAATTACCAGCAGTCCTTTAAAAGCTGAAGTTATTCATCAAGGTGTTGATTATCTAATATTTCGGGAACTCTCTGGTGGATTATATTTTGGACAACATGAGCAGTTTATTGCTGATAATCGTCGTTCTGCAAAAGATGAGTGTATTTATCTAGAGGAGCAAATTTTATCTATTGCTCATGCGGCTTTTAAAGCAGCAATGCTTCGAACTAAAAAAATTTGTTCTGTAGATAAAGCTAATGTGCTAGCAACCTCTAAACTATGGCGGGAGGTTTTTAATGAAACTGCTAAAACCTATCCAGAAGTTCAATTAACGCATATGCTAATAGATAATTGTGTTATGCAAATGATAATTAATCCTTGCCAATTTGATGTAGTGGTGACGGAAAACATGTTTGGAGATATTATTTCAGATCTTGCTGCAGCATTACCTGGATCTTTAGGATTAATACCTTCAGTAAGCTTAAATAAAGAAGGGAGGGGGCTTTATGAACCCTCAGGAGGTTCAGCACCTGATATTGCTGGTAAAGGTATTGCTAATCCTTGTGCGCAAATCTTATCTGCAGCTATGATGTTACGTTATTCTTTTGGAATGAATACTGAGGCAGCGATAATTGAAAAAGCTGTTCAAACCATCTTTGCTGAGGGAATTGTGACTAAAGATTTATTAAGGAATCAAGAAAAATGGGTAACAAGCACGGTTTTAATAAATGCTCTCATTGCTAATATTAACAAGCATTAGATAGCAAAAGCCATAAAAAGAGCTAATTGAGGAGATAAAGTTCAATCTAAGTGAAGCTTGCAGTTGGTCAAAAATATTAATAAATAAACCTCAAAAACAACAAAGGAATAACCCGTATATTTGCTATTAAAATAGTACCTTTTATTAAAAATGCAAGTATATCAATATGAGTGATTTTGCCATTTTATTTTTCCATCAATCTCAAAAAAACAGGTGTCTTTGTCCGATAATCTCCTTGTTTAAATTGTTCTAAAAATAGGGCTTGATTACGATTAGCTAAATTTCTTAATTGTAAATCATCCAATGTAATTTCTTTGAAGGAAGTTTCAGCAAGACGGGGAAGTAATATATTTTTCCACATTGATTGGGACCTATGACAAACTATACTGGTACTACGCTTTTAGGTAATCAGAATGTAATATCACGTTCAATAGGTATGTGACAATCATGAGTTATTAATTTATTATAAAATATACAATATAATTAAATAGTTAGATATGGTTAAAAATAGGTTTGAACTCAAATCTAAGAAAATAAATTAACAAAATTAATGAGCTGTATGGATTTTAATCAATCACTTATTGGCTGATTATATTTTGCATTGCCTAAAAAATTTGGATAGCATAAACTAAGAATTGTTATGATTTTATCAGGTAGGCTTAACCTCTATTTTTAGGAGTTCATCTTGACGAAGCAAGCAAACTTACAAGAAAATATCATGAATATGAGGGCGATTGTAGAGGAGTATTTACAAGGCTCGAATATGAGGGCGCAGGGTCCATGGCAATTATATGCAAAAGCATCTTTTATCTTTTCGTTTCTCATAATTACCTATTTTTTGGCACTTTATTTTGGTTCAAAAAGTTATATTAGCTTATTAGTTTTGTCTTCTCTTTATGGCTTTGCCATGGCTATTGTGCAATTTAATATAATGCATGATGGTTCACATCGGTCATTTTCTAATAAAGAGTGGATAAACAAAATAACCAGTAGCATTATTATGATTGCTGGTGCATCACCAAACTTGTGGCGTATTAAGCATGTTAAACTTCACCATGGTGCCCCTGGTGTTTTTGGAACTGATACTGACATTGATCAAGGACCTATTTTTCGATTTCACAAAGATAGTCGCTCTCGTTGGTATCATCGCTATCAACATCTATATGCTTTGCCTCTCTATTGCTGCTTAAATTTATATTGGACGCCAAGAGATATATATCTTGCAAGAAAAAATAAAGAATTACGTATGGATGTATTTATTGCAATTTCCCTTAATATTATTTTTCAGATAATTATTCCATTAATATTTTTACAAAACATTCTAAAGGTTATAATATTTTTTTTAGTTTATAGTTTCACGCTTGGAGTAATTATTTCTTTAGTTTTTGTACCAGCCCATACTTGTAATATTGTTCGTATGTTTTCAAAAAGCGAGTGTGACAATTTAGATTTTATGACACAACAAGTGATGGCAACTGCTGATTTTAATCCACAAAGCAGGCTTCTTAATTTTATAACAGGTGGACTTAATAACCAAGTAACTCACCATCTTTTTCCATGGATTTGTCACCTGCACTATCCAAATATTCAACCGCTTGTTGAAAAATTTTGTCAGGAACATAATATACAGTACCACAAGTTCCCATCCTTTAGTCAGGGAATTCTAGACCACTTTCGTTATATACGCATGATGGGCAAGTCTGAGTAAGTATAAAATTTTTTATTAGGACAGATCTCAGACCCTTTTTTGCTGGATCATACAAAATATAAATAAGTGTAGTCAAGTAATAATCTTATCACACATGATAAACTATTTAGGGTCAAAAATGAGGAGTGCACAAAAGTGTTATTTTTACCAATAAATATTGGTATTTCTATGATCACAGCGATGATATTAACCACATTAATAAAATTTTAAAAAACGGACTGTTTAAATTAGTGCCAGTTATTTATTATCTTGATAGCTATTATTTTATGTGATCAAGCGACAATGAAGATTTATCAAGAGATAAGCAGTGGGTTACTAGTTCTATTTTAGTAGATACTATCATTGCTTATATCAATAAGCTGTAGACTATTTAGATTTAGTTAAGGATTTATAGATTTTTTTATTTTAGAAAAATAAGAAAATATGAGATCAGCTGGTAGTCAACTAAGAATTTGGCAGTGGATTACTGGCTTATGGTTTATAAAAGCAAGCCATAAAAATATATTGGCTAGAATTTTTTGTATAAAATAACTAAAAGATTTACCTGCAATAATTACATTTAAAAATTTAATCAAGTTTATCATGGCCTAGCTTAATTTCCATAGTTTGCTTTTTAATCAAGCCTAAAGTGTAATGGAAATTTTCTATAATCATGCTTCTTTACAAAAAGTTCAACTTTAGTGTGTTTAAATTTTAATTGAGAGTATAATAAATTCTATTTTTTATAATAAGAGCAAAGAGGTAATACATATGCCAGGAGGTCAAGGTTCTCCCCAAGCAGGTTCAGGAGCCGCAGGTCAGCCTACAGATGCTTTATCCTTGGTGCCTGTTGCGGATGAGCAAGTAGGAACTTTCACTGAGGATGACTTAACAGCTTTATTAGCGAATAGTAATTTAAAAACTTGGTTAAATCAACTTGAATTTATTGATTGGAATAAAGGTCCTTGGCGTGATCCCAGAAAAATTATAGCTGTAGTCTTTGCAGCGGCCTCCCAAGCCGATGCTGTTTTAATATATATTGATCCCACCTATCAGCTTTATGGACATAATGCTTATGGGAGAACAAATGTCGCTTTTAGTTTGTTATTTAATTTTTTCTTGCAAGCCTATTTTGCCTATCCAAGATTTAAAGCAATTACGCATCTTGATTATAAAAAAATAAAAGATTCTTGCTCAATTGAATTTTGGCTAAAAGAACTGAGTAAATGGGTTGTCTCGGTATTAGCTTCAGTCATGTATGCGGATGTGGGCTCCGGAAGATTTAATACTAGGGGACATTACATTGCATTTTTAACTAATTTTACTTTTTTTAATTTTGCTGGAGTTGAGGAAGCTTTGGAAGAAGTGGTATATCCTTCTCTTGAACATAGGTTTGTGGGGAAATTTATATTATTAGCAGGAGCAGATCGTGATATCAGAAAGCGATATGTTGTTGCATTAGAGCAAAGAAGACTTAAAAAAGAATTAGAAGTTTTAATAGGATCAAAATTTGATTATTGGTTGCTAAATTCTGGCCAGCCAGAGTTTCAAGCTTTGCTTCAAATTATTAGAAATACAGCAGATAGTCCACAAATTAGAAGATTAAAGTTATTAATAGCCGTTTTAAACTCTCATCAGCAACGACCTGTTGAAAAAGATTTTTTTAGGCAACTATTAGAGCTGGGAATTACTCTGGTTATTTTTATTCTTATTGAAGTAGGATTTTTTGCCTATTTTTCTAATTCTTTATCTCAAGTTAAAGTAATGTTTGGTATTAATCTCGGTATTGGACCTGCAGTGGCAACAGTTGGTGCAAACAGTGGTCTTGGTTATCTAATGTCAAGATCAATTGCTAAAAAGCTTGTTGATATATTCTTTGATAGAATTATTAGACCTTTAGCATTAAGACAAAATTGGAAATTAAGTCTAGGAGTAAGTGCCATGTTATTGGGTGGAGCAGTTTTTACCTTAGGAACCTCTCTTGCTTTAAATAAAAAATACTATAAAGATAAATTAGATCCAGCCTTATTTTTGATGCTCAATATCTTAACTTGGATTGGCACTTTAATATTTAATCCCTGGGGGGCAATTAGCCTTTTTTTGGTAATCTACGCTGCTTATATTCTTTATTGGCCTAATCCAGGTAGAGATCAGGCTTTAGTTGCAGAAGCTTTTAATACTGTAAAAGCTAGTATAACAGAGATGAACGCATCTGCTACTTTATTGGCACTGGTTTTTTTACATGAAAATGAAATAATTAACTTATTAGCACCTGGATTAAGAAATCATTTAACATTAAGAAATTGGCGAAGAGGTATAACTCTGCCACAAGCTTTAAAAAGTTTAACGGATGGTACTACACACGGTGTGAGCTATTTATTAGAGAGACAGAGTGAATATTATCCTCGTCGAAATCGACTTATTTTTTTAAATGATTGTATTATGATAGCAGCCACGATTGGATTTTATTATGCAAGTAAGCAACTACTGGGCCCAGCGGATTCTATATTTAAATTAGTTCTTTATTATTTAGGAGGTAGTATAATTTTAAGACTACAAACTTTAGCAGGATCTCTTAATAATTGTTGTAAGTATGGTTGTTTTCCAGATGTTACTGTTAGAGCAAGATTGATAGATACTGCTGCAGTTTCTGAATCAGCTATAGTTTCTAGATCTTCTTCAGTGGGTGGTGAGCTTGCAAAAACAGCAGCTACCATTGGTGTGCCAACAATGTTTGCAGCGGGTGCTCACGCGAGTATAAATTGGACCCTAAGAACCTTCTTTTTTGCAGAAAATCCTATGGCTCAAATAGGTGGAGAAATAGCTGGATTTGTTGTTGCTACAAGTCTCGGATCAAAAGCAAGAAAATTAATAGGTAGTTATTAATGGGTCATAGTATAGATAAGAGCCTTTACTTACTAAAAGCTTATTTGGGAGTGTTGCTAATAAATATTCTTTTAAATCAATCTACTAAAAAATTTTGGCGAATATGTAGTCAAAAGTAAGTTGTTAAAATAGGGCAAATGCTAGGTAACTCATTGACAGAAATAGTTTTTTAATTATACTGAGCAGCCTTCATTAAATTTAAAAGTTTTGTACGCGCCCGTAGCTCAGTTGGATAGAGTATCTGGCTACGAACCAGGGGGTCGGGAGTTCGAATCTCTCCGGGCGCGCCATAAATAATCAATATGTTGCAAGTGTACACAGAAATAATTAAGCCTATGAATTTTTAATATGTACACTTTTGGCAATAATATTAAAAAAGTAGGTTGCACTTTTAACACTGGCCGCCAGATTTTGAACTGCAAGAACTTGTTCACGTGTCGATGTTATGCTGGAGTTTATTGCGCGTGATTTACACGAGGTTGATCAGGCTATTAAAGGCTAATCATCTATTGAAATATGACTTATCGCCCATATATAGGTTAACAATAAGTCAGGAATTAATCGTCATGTCAAATAAATTAGCCTCTTCATTTTCGCCAGGCGATCAAGCTATTACAAAAAAATCTGAAGATAAGTTATATGTAAAAGCTCGCGTAGTAGATAAGATATTTAATTTCATAAGCAACGATCAGATAAACTCTTTAACCGTTGCAATTACTGGGGAATGGGGATCAGGTAAAACATCCGCAATGAACTTACTCGCAAATGCACTTAACGAATCGCATAATAACGTAGTACTAACCTTTGAGCCCTTACTTGAGGGAAGATTTGGAGTTACTGAGGTTTTGGAGCTTTTTTATTTGAAGCTGTATGCCGCTTTAAGCAAAAAAAACCCAGAGGTTGATTCTATTTTTAAAAAATTATTAGGTAGCTTAGGCGCTATTGTTTTTACAGGTACAAAATTGTCGATTGACATACCTACAATTGGCGAAGCAGGAATTGATTTTGGAGAAAAATACCAAAAAATACTCGATATATGGAAGAAACATGATGTTAAATCTTTTCAACAGCAAACCGCCCAACTAAACGAATTTTTACAAAACAAAAAATTAAAGATATTCATATTTATTGATGAAATAGATCGTCTGCCACCTGAGCACATCATTAGCTTTCTTATGTTTGCTCGTATCTTAGAAACATTTGAAAATTTAATTTGTATTGTTGGCGTTGACTATGATCAAGTTATTCAAAGTTTGATGGCATCATCAACTTATAGCCTTAATAGTTACGAAAGAGCTAAATCTTACATAGATAAGTTATTTCATGCACAATTTCATATTCATCATAACCAAAGTATCCTGGCATCCTTGTTGATTATTTAAGAACGCCAAGACAAATAAAAAAATGGTTAACATTGTTAATGACAAACAAAGCATTAGTGGATCATTACCCTAATGAAATACTTAGATTTTTAATGTTGGCCGCCGTATGCGTAAAACATCCAATTATTGTAGGCAATATTGCAGAACATACTTTACCGATGTTAAATAACCGTGATCTTTTAAGTCTTTATATTAAAGAGAGATATGGGAATGGTTTACTTTTTAAAGATACTAGCAAAGAAAAAGGCGATGATATTATTGTACAAAGCGTGGGTATAAAACAAAAAAAAGATGATGTCTTTATTTTGGATATTGCAAAAGAAAATATCGTTGATCAATTAGCGTTTAAATTTATAAAAGAAGTTTTATTGTATCCAAAGATTTCTCTTCTCTCTCTGTTTGTTGATGGTTATGCGGATGAAGCTAAAGTTAAACTGTATTACGATTATTTTGAAGGAGATACAAATAAAGCCATTAGCCGGCTAATTACAAATTATAACGAGGCTGATGCAATTGTATCAGATTTAGATGAAACGTTATTAAAACAACAAGGGTACCCAAAAAGCACGGCTGATATTAATCTGTTGAATCAACTTTGGCAAAAAACTGTTAATCCTAGAGATATTGTAAACTCATATTGGCGAATTATTTTATTTGTTCTAAACAAACATTCTGTTGAAGAAGTCATCGAGAAAGCTAGCCTTGGTTTACTTGAAGCATATATTGATAACATTTTGGCTGCGTTTAAAATAAAAAATAAAGATAGTAAATATGATATTAATGATTTTGTATCTATAAAAGGATCAGCTAACAATAATGGCTCCCAAGTTGAAAGGTTCGCCTTACATGGGCTTAAGTTCAACGGAAAAGTTATTGATGATTTTACTCAAGAAACAATTAAAGAGTTGCTATGTCAATGGGTTAGCAGAGTTGAATGTGATTTTGACAACAAGTTCAACAGTCTTGTTCAAGATGAGAATAGCTTAATTTCTATTTTTTATCGTTATATTCAGTGGGCAAATACAATCAACACTGATGATAAGCGTGAAAATCTAGCTCGGCATGTTCTGAAGTATCTTAAAAATCAAGAAATAGATCTTGATAAAAAATTGGAATTAACAAATTTAATTTTCCGCGACTGTGCAAAGATTGGCGATCTCACAGAAGCCAATAATTCTATAACAAATTTATTTAACAAAAATGTTAAACTTGTTAATGTGCTCGAAGAGGTAGCAAAGGCAAGTTCCAAAGATATTTCATGTTATGAGGATTTCAAAAAGAGCATCCGGTAATTAAACGCCTGATATCATTCAGCCATACCATTTGTTCAGTAATTATGCTGAAGTTTATTATCGACAGTTTTTATGGTTGGCTAAGAGTTTAATGAGTTATTAATCGACTGTCTCTACCTTAAAGAGATAATTCAATTTTTTTAAGTTCAAATTTAAGGTAGTGACAGTCGACTACGACTGTTAA
>MGXT01000018.1 GCA_001801465.1 Gammaproteobacteria bacterium RIFCSPHIGHO2_12_FULL_35_23
TGGGAGTAAGACATAATTTAAAGCACTCAATTATTAATATACTTAAGCATAATCGCGATGGTTCAAGGAATACTCAAGCAACAAGAAAGAAAAGATTAATGTTAGTGGCAGATCAATTGGTAGATGAAGGATATCAATTGGAACATGTTAATAAACTTAAATATAAGCATGTACAACATTTAGTTAAGTATTGGCTTAATCAAGGATTAAGTCCTGGCACGATTAAAAACCGAATGACAGATTTACGCTGGGTAACACAAAAACTAGGAAAGCATGATTTAATTCCTGCTAATAATTATACGCTAGATATTCCAAGGCGAGAGTATGTTACTAATAAAGATAAATCTATCATTTTAATAGAAGAGCAGCTGTCAAAAATCCAAGATTCTAATATAAAGCTTAGCCTAATTTTGCAGCAGGCTTTTGGATTAAGACGGGGAGAAAGTATCAAGATCCGTATCAATCAAGCGGTAGTAAATGATCAGCTTCATCTCCAGGGTTCATGGTGCAAAAATGGCCGCGCTAGAGTGGTAAAAATCCAATATGCTGAGCAATGGGAGGCTATTAAGCTTTGTAAAGCTTATGTTGGTAACACAAACCATTCATTAATTCCGATTGAAAAAACTTACTATCAGCAGCTAAAAAAATATGAGAATGAATTAATCAATGCTGGTATTAATAAGGCGCATGGACTTCGTCATGCCTATGCTCAACGGCGTTACCAAGATTTAACAGGCAGATCATGTGCAGCGAGAGGAGGGTTATTGAAACAAGAAATGACTGAAGATCAGTTAAGATTAGATAAAACTGCACGACAAGTTATAAGCATTGAGCTTGGGCATGAACGTTTGGAATTAGTAGCCGTCTATTGTGGAAAGTAAGTGATTATGTAAAGTTGACTCTAAAAACCCAGTAAAATCAACACATCATTTTCAAAACACTTTACATAATATGCAGGTAGACTTCGATCACAATAACGCATAGGTATATCCTCTATAGAGATTGAAGCCATTGCAGCAGAGATTTATTCCCGAAGGAATTTTAGGTATTGGTGTTGGACTAACTATTTTCAATAGCAACACGTTTCATTTCAAGGGTTGCTCTGACATAATATTTATGTAATGTTATTTCATAATATTTACCTATAAAAATGATATTTTATGTCAAAAGGTATTAACTAGCTAACTTATTAATTGATGTATTGTAAGCATTTCTTTCAGCAATTAGTGATTTTATTATTAAAGCAGTTCTTTTTGCACCAATTTCACCAATAAAAAAGAAATGGTTTCCTGGAGTGATAGCTATAGTAAATTTTTTCGGTGCTCTTAATACCAAATCAGATATTTTCCTCCATGTATCACCTGTTGTCATATTGCTTTTTGTTTTTTTTAAAATATCGTAATATACATTGCGTGATATTATTGAGCTCCAGTCATGTGGTGTAAAAAAAGCATTATCATCATCAGTATAAGAAGTATCATAGATTACAGCAATTGGAGGATAATTGCTGTAATCAAAACCTTGAGTGTCTTGCAATGTCGCGTTTATATCATTAATAAATTTCCCATGATTATATCTTTTTTGTGTACCTAATAATGCAACTGGTAAATTCCCTATAAATTTCGATTGATATATACCTTTAGGAATAATGACATGTTTATTGATTTCATCTTGCATATTTAGTTGATTTATAAACCAAGCATCAAACCAATCATTTAACGGTTTAGGAGAAACCATTCCATTAGGTAACATTTTAATATTTGGCAGAATAGGATTATTTGGCTCTTTAAATAATCCACGTAAAGGTGGATCGGCAGATAAACCAATAAATAATACAACATTAAGACCTTGATTTTTACATAACTTATTTGTTTTAACGGCAGTGTAGCCAGCAAAACTCCAGGCAAGTATTACAATATTTTTAGATAAATGATGTTTTTTTATTATAAAATTAGATGCTAGAGTTATTTGATCGGCCCAATCAGTGATAGTAAAGTTAGGGTATACTTTACTAAACACTTTATTTTCAATTGGATATGAAACGGCTAAAAATGGGTATCCTTCTTTATGTAACCAAAACTCTAAAAAGTCTTTTTTATTCCCACCTGGATAACCATATGAAATTCGTGCGAGATGTGATGCGCCAGGAACAAATACAACTAATGGTTTATTTTTATTTCCAGGAAGGTATTTTATAATTGCAGGATAGCCAGCTAAAATTTTTATTTTTTCACCAGAATATAAGGTCGCTTTATTATTTGAAGAATTATTTGTTGAATTAAAGTTAAGTTTTGTAGAAGAATTTTGTGTTTCTGCTAGAACAATAGAAGTAGTAAATAGTAATAATAGCACGCTTAAAGTAACGTATATAAACGAATACATTTTAAATCCTTTAGTCAAATAAAGCTGTTTTAATAAGTTCATAACGATTTACTTCATGTTTTATACTTAGCATACTTGGCTTTGTTTTATATGTTTTCAGTAGTTTGAATCCACATTTTATTAAGATTTTATTTGGACCAGGATTATCACTTTTAGGCTCACAAAGAATTTTTTTCAGCGAAAAATGATTAAAATAATAGCGTATAGCCTTTTTAAAAAAAATGGTTCCTATTCCGTGTTTACGTAATTCAGGAACCCATAAATGAAGATGAATAAATGCTTCTTTTCCAAAGATTATATTATTTATATTACAATGACCAATAAGAACGTTATTATGAAACCAGCCAAGATAAAAAAATTTACGCTCTTCTAAAGGCTGCTTACTGTCGTCAATTAATAACTTAACCCATTCATCACGTCGCATAAAATTTTTTCTGTCAGACCCCATTCTTAAATCATCTTCTGGAGTTAAATTTAAAAAATAATCTACAACTTTTTCTAATTCTTTTTCAGTTAGTGGCCGTATTTCTTTATTCATAATTTATCCTTTACTAAAAATAAAAAGCATAATAATGGAATCGAGCAAATTATTAAGGACGTTGACCATAACAATAGACCATTTGGATTGTGTGCCAAAATAAAACTACTTAATAACGGCGATAATATAAAGGTCGTAGCATATAATGTTTGATAAACTCCCATGTAGAATCCTCTAAGTTCTATACGAGCATTTTGAAAAATTAAAATATATGATACAGGCATAAATAACATTTCACCTATTGTAATAATAAGCATGCTTATTATTGCTATCATAAATAGATGGTTAAATAATAATATAAAAAATCCTATGCCTAGAATTATAGAGCCAATGCTCATTAATAAGAACTGTGGAATCCTGCTACATAATTTAACAATACTCATTTGAAATAATCCTATCATTAATGAGTTAATTACAAATAGGATTGCTAATTTATGAGAATTAAAATGATACTGGCTAGATAAAAATAATGAATAAGAAGATCCTAGCTGATTAAATACCAACATACCTAGAAAAAAACATAGCAAGCTAATTAGTAAAAATTTCTCCTTTAAAAATTCTATTTTAGGTTTTAATTTACAGATTTTCTGCTCTTTGTGTTTCTGCTTTAAAGATAATAAAATTATTATGGTTACTAGACTGCTTAGAGCAGCCAAAATAAATATTTCTTTATAATCACTAAGAGTAATCCATCCTGCAATTCCATATGAAATAGCACAGCCAATATTAAATAACATATATCTCAATCCATTTATTTTAACTTGATCCTGTATGGGTGTTATATTCATCAAATAAATTCGAGATGCTGGTGAAAAAGCGGCATTTGTACATCCTAAAGCCGCAAGTATTAAAAATACTATCCAGTTAGGAGATCTTATAAAATAAGCCAAAATAGTGCCGAGAAAATATAGGGAAATTGAAATGACCGATATTTTGTAAGGTGAAAATTGATCACATAGCTTGCCGCCATAAAAGGAACCAATAATAAAACCAACTCCAAAAAATGAAAGTATTATTCCGGTCTGTCGTATAGAATAATTTAAACTATGCTTTAAATATAAAGGTAAAAACATAATGCTTGCATAGCCTAATGAATACGTAAAAGTAAAAAATAACGTATTAAAAATATCTTTGGATATAACTTTATTAGGATAAAAATTATTTTTTATAAAATGTAAGCTCATTAGAATTATCTTTTAATACAATTAAAAATTTATGGAAAACATATATACTACAGAACTTATTAATCCATCGATGTTTAACAAATGATTCGCATCTTCTTCTGAATAACCACCTATATTAACACAGGACATTCCCAATGCCGTGGCAACTAAGTTAAAATTTTGCGCAATATGCCCAGCTTCAAGTAAAGTGAAACGGTAGCCTCGTTCCCCATATTTTGCAGTGGGTTTAGAGAAATTTGCTACTAAAAAAAATAATAATGTAGAGTTTGCTAATTCTTTTTGCAATAATATCCGATCCATAATTGGTTGACTCATGTTATTTGTATATCTAGTAATTGTTAGAGAGTCAGGACAATAATAATATATTCCAGGTAAAAATTCAGGATATTCTTTAGTTAGATTACAATGAAAATATATCTCAATTGGAAATAATGCTCCTGCTGAAGGGGCTGTTCTGACGGGGTGTTCTTTATTATCTCTGATGCAATAACTATTAATTAATAGCCTTGATAATAATTTTAAATTAATAGAAGCTTTAGATATTTTTCTTGACGATTCTCTTTTCATTAAAACCTCTCCTAGAGGAGTATCAATTTTTTCTTCAAAAGATAGATGAATAGGAGGAATATTAATTAATATTTCCTTATTAATTTTTTTTTCACTACACCAACTTGGTATTCTTGAGTTGAGATGAAACGTTTTCCATAGATCATCTTTATCTAAAAGAAGTTGCTCCCAAGTTAGCATATATTCCTCCCAATTATGGATATGGATGTGGAGTTTTATTAAGAATACTGTTTTTTACGGTAAAACCTAAATGTATAGGTACAGAATTTAATCTAGCACAAGCAAATTGCTCATAACCATATCCAAAAGAAAGTGGATGAGCATTTGGTAAAATGGCTCGAATAACAAATAAGCCAAGGCTTGCAATGTCTTCTGAAGTGATATTTGCAAGATATATATCTAATCCCGCTTTAAATACTTTGTTTGCTAATATTTGCAGTAAATCATCTGCTATTGGTAAATCTATTTTAGAGAAATTATTATAATCTATTATTATTTTTGATTTTTTTAAAAATTCAAGATGTATTAAGTTCTTTTTATTGTGCCAATAGAGCACATGATCTTTTTGTGTATTAACTATCTTGGAGTCAATTTTGGATATTTCTATTTTTTGTTTTTTAAGATGAGCTCCATATTGACGAGAAAGTTCTAATTCTTCAAGTGCTGATAAGATTGTAGTTTCAGCAGAAGTAGTGCATGCCCCTGCCATTACTAATGGAGGTTGATCAGTACGATTTGATTCCATCAGGGCAAGAACGGCTGGAACATTAATGTCAGTAGTGATATTAAATAATTTAATATCAAGGCCTCTTGATTGATAATTTTTTAAAATATTCTTGATATTTATGGGGAGTGAATTAAAGTCAATCAGTGGAGGAGATAACTGTTTTCTCCAAAAAATCATAAAGGCGTCTCGTTCAATCACTTCACAGATTGCGCGAATTGCAGCAGTTTCGTATGAATCATGGCATGCTAATCCGGTGGAAATATTTTGTATAATTTTGCTTTCATCAGGGTCATTATGATAAGGTAAATAAACCATGGAAGCGGGTACAAATACTTCTGTTTTCGTTTTGAAATTAATAGCTTTTGCCCATCTTATTTTTGTATCATGATTAAACCGAGAGTATTTAGGATGAGTTTGGTAAAATTCATTTGAATATAAGGTTATATGCTCTGGCGATAAGGCGTTTTTTTTAATATTTTTAAATGAAGAAAATAGGAGTGTTTCTTTATCATAAATAGCAGAACAATACCGTTCTATGCCTTCCCCAATAGCCTTTAAAATAGCTCGTTCTTTTGAAATAGCAACTCCTTTGCTATAGCGGATATTATTTTGGTTGCAAAACATGTTGGTATTGCATGTATAAGCGTAATAATGATGTATATCCTGAATATATAATTCAGGATATACACGACTGACTCTTTGAATAATTCCAAATTTTTTATCTATTAGATCTGGGATAAGGTTTTTTAAAGTAATTTTTTTACTGTTATGAAAATTAAGCATTTGTTGAGTTCCACAAAAACAGCCGGGAATTTTAATAATTTTTGAAGGAACAGCCTGCTGATTAATAAGGCATATGTCAGTTATTTTATTAAATAGGGGAGGGATTAGCCCTGTAAAATTATTAATTATCTCGATACATGCAAAACTTGCTACAGCATCAACCATACATGAATGATAACCATTTATAAAAGTAGAAGTAATTTCTTTTTCAGACTGTTGCTCAGCTTGAAAAATAGAAGGATTCTCGATATTTGCAATAAATCTTTTAGAAGCACATTCAAAACATGCTGGACAACCTGGAAACACGAAAGGTCCAATATAAGCATGTAAGTTATTAATGATAATTGGATAAAAGTGTTTTTTTTGGTTAAGACAATTTTTATTTAAAACTCTTAAAATATTTCTTTGATTATGTGTCGCCACAGCAAGAATACAATCGAATGAAGAAAAATCATTATTTATAGGAGTAATGAATGGTGTTTTTATTGTTTCATACTTGATATTATCAAGAGGCATATTAAGATTTGGTTCAAACAAAAGAGAGCAATTCTTAAAACCAGCATTTTCGAGCGAGCGCATTAAAGTTACACTAAATTCATTTATTCCCAAAATGGCTAGTTTTATCGAAGCAAGTTTTTCTCTAATTTCAGTAGGGGTTTGTTTAAAATGCCAATAGAAAATAGCTTCTGGTTCATCATCAGTATAATTTTCAGTTCCTTCAGTATCAGATACAATAATTATTATATTGTTTTGAATAAGAACAGAAATAATTTGCTGTAAATTAAAGTGAAAGTTTTCGTCAAAATATGTAAGTAACTCAGATTCTGTTATAGGTTGTTTAAGGATTTTTAAGAGCTTTTTAATAGGGTAGTAAAATTCTAAATTAGGAAATTTTATTTTGGTAATTCCTCGGATTACATAAACTGCATCCGCAGCATGGATAACCTGAGCAATATATGAGCGAATACGCATCTTGAGTCAATTTCCTCGTGTATTTTTTGATAACTCAAAATACTAAGAAAATAACAGTTAAATTTATTATAAATTATTCTTCTGTTTCTTCGGTAACATATGCACAGTGAGTAATTTTCTCTTGCGCTTGTTCTTGAAGATAAGAAGCAAGATCATCATTCAATTGTAAATTAATTGAATCAATTACTTCAAATTTAATGTTATTGTCTGACATTTTCGACTCCTTTAAACCAAATTTGGCTAATATTATATCACCAATACATTAGCTGCAAGCTAAAAACCTATTTTCTTACAGTAATTCTTGACACATATGTGAAATGAATACTTAATTTGACTTTTAAGTTATTCAAATAATGCATCTTTTTCAAATATTGCAAATGGATTAAAATCAATATTGTAATCATAAGTATCTATATGCTCAATTTTTTTCAATGCTCTTACCACTAAGGTTGCAGGGTATGCTGCTGCGAAAGCAAAAATAATTTTATATGAATATGAACATAACATCAGTACTGCTAAGTCATGTAGTGATGATGTTTTACCTAAAAATATCATGGGCATAGAAATCATGACTAAAACAGCTTCGCCTATTAAAGATGAACCTATGCTTCTTAGCCAAAAGTACTTTCCGCCAGTAAGAATTTTTAATTTCGAAACAGCGTAAATATTAATAAATATGCCAGCAAGTACACCAAGAACTTCGCCAGCGCTTCCTCTTAACAAATCAGCAAAAACAAAATTATAAATATGTTGTAGTTCTAAAGTTGGAGAGGGTAGCTGTACTAATAATGCAGTAGTTAGTCCAAATAAAGTATCACAAAGAAAAACAATCCAAATTAATTTTCTGGCTATGCTGTAGCCATAAACTTCTGCAATAATATCTGTTATTGCATAAGTAAAGGGAAAGACTAAAGTTTCAGCAGAAAAAAATAACATATGGATTCTCACAAATTTATAACATAAGGCAGCTGAAATAAGGTCTGCGGTAAGATAAAGCATAGCCATAAAGGTTAATAATCTATAACCTTTCGGATTATCTCTTTTTCTTTGATCCAAGTCAGTTACTGTATTCATTAAAATCCCCTGGTTAATTTTTAATTAATTTATATAGTCAACTAATCCGATTTTTTAAATTGTTCTAAAGCTTCTTCTTTTTGTTTTTTCTCAGCTTTTATGCTTTCGCAGGCTAATGTATACCCTACAACATGGGCATCATTAGGATTGAGATTCTTTAAAATATCTTTCTCATTAATTATTTCATCAGCAGTTCTGGTGACAACTTTAGTATCGCCTTTTTTTCTAAGTGCAAAAATAAGTTTCTCGTCATTTTCAGAGAGTTGTTTTGCTAAGATTTTATATTTAGGACTATTTATCCCTAAATAGCCGAGATAGGTTAAAGCTCTGATGTCGCAAGGCGAGAATCTATTTACGTATTCATCTTTTGCCAATATTTCTTCTGGTTTAGCATTAAAGGCAAGATTTTTATTAATTATTTGGATTTTTGCTATATATTCACCATTTGTATCTTCAAAAACAGCAATAAGTCTATGGGTTGGAATAAATACATTTATCTTTTCATTTTTTGCAAAATAGCCCATGAAATGAGCAATATTTTTTTTTATCTTAGAATAAATAGTCATAATGATAATACCTCCTTATTATTGGTATCTTCTAAATTATGGTTAATTCTTGATTCTTGTAAGCAGGCAATAATAGAATCTTTTTCTGTAAGTAAACGCATTTTATATGTATTTAAATCTGGGTTAAGAGGCTTGAGATATTTGTAATCCGCATCAATTAAGAGCTGTCTAAAAACCGGAATCTTTATATTTTCAAGTTTTACTAAAATGTAACTTCTATCAATGGGTTTTCTGTCTGGATCAAAAATTAAAATAGTTTTAACTGGAAAAAGAGGTTCCATAGAATGATCGTTCATTAATAAACTAAAGCAATCATTGCTCATATTACCAATCGCAGCAATTTTCTTGGTACTGTTTGTTTTCGCTTCATTCAGGCTATGTACTTCTTCCCATGCAATAACTGGAATAATTTTAATTTTATTCTCAGTGGCTAAGGCTGATTCTTTGTCGATCCTTACTGGTAACGATTCTTCACCAAGCAATTGCTCCACCCTGAGAGAAAAGTAATTTGCAATAGGCTCTAGAGATGAGCGATAAGGCCTTGTTGATTTTCCGCTTACTATACGATGTACGGTGGGAGTTGGTAAATTTACTTCACGAGCCAAATCAGAAGGATTCATTCTTCGATCGTATAGCAATTTTTTTAATATCTTGCTTAATTGAATATAGTGTTTAGCCACTATAGCTCCGTAAAAAGTAGAATAGCAATGTTTTCAATTCACCCTAGTATAACAACTTTCCCAAGAAAATCAATAAGTTTTATCACTATAAGTAATTGAATATTAATAACTTTTAATTTAAAAAAGGATAAGTTGATAATATTCCTTGACTAAACATGATAAAGTTGTAATATTTATTACAACTTTTAGTTGTTACAGCTTATAAATAAAAAACCCCAGTAAAGTTGGCGCTTTAGCTGGGGTATGTGTCGAGAAGATGGCGATTATCTGAATGCACGTCTTCTCAATTAGAAAGTTTATCAAAAGCTTATCTTCTTGAGAAGTAATCCCATTTTTTGCACGCATGCAAAGTAATTTTTAAGGTGAATTATTTTGCAGTTTTTATGCCGTCCAGAAATAACAATAAAAAAACACTGTACCGGCAACTGCCCCGGTTCCCAGAAACGCAGTAGCCATGAGCGCGTCTTGACTATTGCGGGATTCAGGACGCTTCGCTCATGTGCTTAATTAAGAAAGAGCTGGCAACTTTTACCAAGATGTCAGCTTAAGTAAGCTGGCATTTGAATAAAGTTAAAACAATAGGTGAAGATGAGTTTGATAGGGGGCATTAGGTGCAAAACATATTAGTAAATTTTGGTGATGGTATACGAATATTTTGTAATAAGGATGAAATTTTAAAGTTGATTTTTAATGTTAATACAGATAATGAAACAATCGAGGTAATAACGCTTAACAGGTTAAAGAATATCAAGGTAATAAAAGGCTGTATTGATGAATAAGACGGTTTTATCTTTAGGCTGAGCAAGGGTTTTATAAAAATTAATAAAGGTAGATAAAATGATAGCGCTAATTAAAAAACAAGAAAAAAAGACATACATTCATTATGTTCTCGATATCACATTAAAACAATTGCTTGGTTTGCGCAGGATTAGTTGCTTTATTAAGTGGTTTTTTAGAGGTCGCTTAAATCAGGCGATTCAATAATGGTTAAATTTAAATTTTATAATATTAATCTAAGGAAATTTTTATGCTAAGAATTGAATGCCGACAATTAGAAACGTGTTCATTGATTCAATTACCTCAAGCTAATTTGCGTAATCGCGTCTGTATACCAACGGAATATGGAGATTGCTGCTTTTGTAGTTTTAACAAACTAATTGATAATAAAGAGCACTTAGCCTTAGTTTTTAATAATGCGGATAAAACCGAGATTCCAGAAGTGAGAATTCACTCTGAATGCATGACAGGTGATTTATTTCAATCAAAACGTTGTGACTATGGTGATCAACTGCAAGAAGTTTTATCCCGCTTTCATGAACATGGTGGTATTTTGTTATATCTTCGACAAGAGGGCCGAGGAATAGGACTTTATAATAAATTAGATGCATATAGTTTACAGCTAAAGGGCTTGGATACATATGAAGCAAATCGCTGTTTAAATTTTTTAGCTGATATGCGTTCTTATGAAGTGGCGGTACAAATGCTTCATGCGCTCAATGTTTCGAAGATACGTTTAATAACCAATAATCCAGAAAAAGTTAAGCAAGTTGAAGCGTTAGGCATTGATGTCGTTGAACGCATTAAAACGGGTAGCTATATCAAGCCAGAAAATCATGCATATTTACGAGCAAAAGTGAATAAAACTGGTCATTGGCTCAAGGGTTTATAAGAGAGGTAGTCATGATTCAACATAAATCTGTAATTAGTGGTGTTGCTGCTTTCAGTGATTGTTATGTTGCCACCGCAGGTTATGATAACCAAGTGATTTTATGGGATGCAAAAACCAAAAAAGCAATCGCCTTAGGTTATCACGATCATTTAGCAAATCAATGCCAGTTCAGTCAGGATGGTCGTTATTTAGTCAGTAGTAGCAGTGATTATACGGCGCGTTTATGGCGCTTGCCCGACATGAAGTTAGAAGCGGTGCTGAATGCTCATACAGACGATGTTGAAGGTGTCGCTTTTCATCCTACGCGAGAGATTATTGCGACAACTTCGCGCGACCATACCATTCGATTATATGATTTTAGTGGGCGTTTGTTAAAAACATTGAAAGGTCATGCGCAAGATGTTTTGTCCACCATCTGGATTAATGATGAAGAAATTGTATCAAGTAGCGATGATGGCACCATCAAACACTGGCAGGCTTTCGAAGGTAAAATTATTGAAGATATCGATTTAGGCGGTGTCGAAACCGATACGATTGCGTTAACGAAAGAGGGCAGCTTGTTTGCGGGCAATGACTTAGGTGAAATTATTCATATTCAGGGTAAACAAACCAAAACAATAAAAGCCCATCAAGCGGGGATTAAGCGCTTGTGTTATAACGCGCGTTTAAATCGCTTGGTGAGTTTAAGTTATGATCGGAGCATGAGTCTTTGGGCTATTGAAGATGAAAAAGTAAAGTTAATTAAAACCACGCAGTTGCCGAATATGGTTTGGGCACGTTCAGCGGATTTCTCAGGCAATAGCGAGATTGTGTTAGCCACCTTTGGCAGCCAATACGCCATTTACAATTATCAAAAAGATATATGGGAATTAGACCACATTATATCGACTGATAGTCGCAATGCGGTGATTCGCCATCAAGGCGCTATTTATAGTGTAGGTGATGCAGGCACTGTCTTTAAAAATAATTCGCCGGTTAGCCAGTTTCCAAGCTTGTGTAATTTTTTGGTGTCACTGAATGATTACTTGATCACAGGCGGGCAAACCGGTGAAATATTCAATGCCTTAACAGGAGAGGTCATTTATCAGCATCACTCACCGTTGAACTGTGGTGTAGTTTTTTATCGTGATGATAAAGCTTATATCCTCATTGGGACTTATACGGGCGAGGGTTTGGTTTTATGTGAAGAACAGGGTCAGCTGATTTTTGATCAAGCTATTATCTTGCATGATAATGCCATTAAAAGCATCAGCGCCTCCAAGGATTTAATTTTTTCCGTTTGTGCAACAGGAGCAGTGGCCTTTTATTCGGTAAAAGATTTCAGTTTGATACGTTATCAAGAAAACGGCCACGATAAAATTGTCAATGGCTCAGCAAGGTTGTCAGATAATTGTTTTGTCAGTGTCAGCCGTGATTTAACCCTGCGGATTACTCAGTTGGATCATCAAGAGATAATTCAGTCGCCTCATTCACATTCCATTAAATGCGTTGCAGTGAGCCACGATGGAAACTTTATTGCAACCGGTGGTTATCGTGGCATGTTGTGGACCTATGATCGAGCAAGTGCTGAATGGATTGGTGAACGGTTAAGTCATGCAGGAATTTCTTGTTTATATTTTGATGAGCAATCAGAGTCCTTTTTGGCGAGCTCCTATGATGGCCAAGTCTATTCAGTACCGTTGGCTTCCATTAAATTAAAGAGTTTAACATGATGAAAACGAAAGTGTTGGCGCAAGATAATCTGTATTGGATGAAGAAGGCTCTCAGGTTGGCAGCCAAGGGCCAATATACCACACGGCCTAATCCTTGCGTCGGTTGTGTCATCGTAAAGGATGGTCAAGAAGTGGGTTCTGGTTGGCATCAATGTGCGGGTGAGCCTCATGCTGAAGTCTATGCTTTGCAAGAAGTGGGAGAGTTAGCACAAGGCGCCACTTGTTACGTGACTTTGGAGCCCTGTGCGCATCATGGACGTACGCCACCGTGTTGTCAGGTTTTAGTTAAAGCGGGTATTCAGCATGTAGTGATCGCAAATGAGGATCCTAATCCATTCGTCAATGGCAAAGGCGTGGAATATTTAAAAGCGAATGGAGTTGAAGTGCTAAGCGGCATTTTAGCCGAGGAAGGTAAAAAACTTAATCGTGCTTTTTTTAAGCGTATGAGAGAAGGTAAGTCTTGGGTGACCTTAAAGCTTGGGACCACTTTGGATGGAAAAATTGCCGACTTTAAAGGTGATAGTCAGTGGATTACCGGTCATCTTGCGCGACAGGATGTGCAAAAACTAAGAGCACGACACGATGCAGTTTTATCAACTGCGCGGACCGTCATGAAAGATGAGGCACGATTAACCGTAAGAACGCTACCTGATGATTTACCAGAAAGTTTAAAATCTCGGTTTAAACAGCCGTTACGGGTGATCTTAGATAGAAAAGCCCTGCTACCTAAAGAGGCGGCCATATTCAAAGAGGAACATCCGGTATTAGTTTATACCGCTAAATCCTTGTCTAAGGATAATCAGCTTGTTGATTATCAGTGGGTGCCAACTTTATCGGATCAAACCTTAGATTTACCAGCGATATTTAATGACTTGGCTCAAAGAGAAATTAACTCTGTCTTAGTTGAGGCAGGCGGTGTTTTAGGTGGCGCTTTATTAAATCAGGGTTTAGTCGATGAAATTGTCATTTACATGGCACCCAGTTTACTAGGCCAACAAGCACAGTCAGGCATAGTTTTTCCAGAAGCCCTATCACTTAGTCAACGTTATCAGCTGCAATTTGATGAGGTTCAAACTTTGGGTTCAGATATAAAAATAGCCGCCTATTATAAGGAGGTCTTATGAAAGCGATTAATATGATGAGTGATCGCGAAGCGATGGGGTTAACAGCAGTTTTCCAAGCTTCGCGTGCTGATCATTTAGAAGAAGCTTACAAAGTATTAAAAAATTCTGACATCAATCATTTGGTCGATACGCTGTCGTCCATTGAGGCGCCCTTCGAAGTGAGATTGGCAGCAGGCCAACTATTAGCATTACAAGGCGATCCAAGAATTAAAACCTTGGAGCCGGTGATGTGTGATATCCCTGCTGCAAATGCCACTATGGGGATTGATGAAAACAAGGTTGATGCTATTGTTAAGTGGTATGAATCTGTTGGTGTGATTCGTGATTGGATTTTGAAAGAAACGCCAGCACATCCTGCTAATCTATCAGCTTTTCGCATCAGAAAATATTTGGTGACTAACAAGGAGTACCGCGATTTTTTACAAGAGACGGCTTATGAAGGATTACCGAGTAGTTGGGAGTTTGGAATTTATCCAGCCAACAAGGCTAATCATCCTGTTTACACTATTCATGAACGTGATGCTGAAGCATATGCTGCGTGGTTGAGCGAAAAAACCGACCGACAATTTTGTTTACCCACAGAAGCCCAGTGGGAATATGCGGCCAGTGGCCCTGCTCACAATAAATTTCCCTGGGGCGATGAAGAAAAGCCTGATCATGCCAACACCGTTGAAGAGCAGATTTTTTCAAGTACACCGGTGGGCGTATTTCCCAAAGGTGATTCACCGTTTGGTTTATCGGACATGGCGGGCAATGTGGAAGAGTATACGGCGGATGATTACGCGGCGTATCCCAATGGCTCCAAGATCAATGATGATCTATTGGTTTCAGAAAAGCAGTATCGCGTGTGTCGAGGCGGTTCATTTACACGCTATGCGGATTTAGCACGTTGTGCAAGACGTCATGGCCGGTATAACAAGTCAATTTACGTGATTGGTTTTCGTTTGGTGGAGATTATTAATAATTAAGGAGATAAGTATGGGAATTACATTTTTTAATGATCAAGAATTCTTGACCAAAGGATTAGTATTAAATTTGAGCTTTCCTGATATATCTGAAGCAAGCCGTGAGTTGGAAACAGCTTTAGACTTTGAACGTATCTATTTAGAAACAGGTGAAATAGTTTTGCATAATGATACCTTAAGCAAGGATTTATTTATTCGCTTATTTCAGTCAGACAGAGTGCAGCCATTATCCGATGATCATCTGGTTATTTTCTATTTAAACAATGCGGCGCGATTTTATGAATTATGTGAAAGATTAAAATTAGCAGGCGCTAAACAAGTGACAGCATTTAATCCTTATTGGGATGATTTTGGGTCAACATTTATTATTGCTAATAAATTTCGTTTGGTTTTATGTCCAGGTAATTATCCCGGTTATCGAGCACGCATTGCGGCACCAACAAGTGATTTGGAACAAATAAAAAGTAATTTAATACATCATTTAGGTTTAAAATGTATCGGAGATTTTGAAAGTCATCGGGGTTTTGATGGGGTAATGATGGCAAGTCGGGCGCCGATTGATTGTCATTTAGAATTTACGTACTGTCATCACGAAAAATTGCCCATTCATTACGACTATAGTCATCAGGTAAGCTTTTTATTAGAGGAGCCTTTACCTGACTTAATGAAGCCAATGGGTAGTTACTATAAGTTTGACTTCATTCGGCCTGATACTGCTTTGGCCAGGGCCTGTCTTTCTATAAAACCAATTCAACAACTAGGAATAAAATAGTATGAAAAAACAATGGCTAATTATTAGTGCCAGCTCCCGAGAAGCTTCTGAATCATTACGTGTTGCTCAACATGTTTTATCTCAGGCTAAAGTGGAAAATAACATTGAAGCAGAACTATTGGATTTATCGCAGTACAAACTGCCAGAAATTAATAATGAGCTATTAGCAGATCCATCTAAAAATGTGGTATGGAAAAATATATCTGAAAAATTATCTCAAGCAACGGGCTTTGTGTTTGTCGTACCTGAGTGGCACGGAATGGCGCCGCCTAAACTGATGAAGCTTTTATTGCTATGCACAAATTTTGAGGTGGCCCACAAACCCGCATTGATTGTCTCGATATCGGCAGGATTAGGTGGTACTTATCCTGTTATTCAATTACGTACCGTTGGGTTTAAAAACAATCATATTTGTTTTATTCCAGAGAATTTAATTGTTCGCCGTGTGGGTGATTTGTTTCATGAGTCTTCAGGGTCTCATGAAAATGACATAGCAGTTAGAAAGCGACTAAATTTTTGTTTATCGATTTTAAGTTCTTATGATGATGGACTAAGTTTGGTGAGAAAAAGCCCGGTTGATATTAAAGCATACCCTTATGGACAATGAGGAAGACGTGATGAGACTAGAAAGAAATACAAAGAAATATCAAGCCAATTTGGCTGCAGTTTATTATAAAATGTATCAAGACGATAAAGATGAGTGGACAGACCAGGCCGCCATGCGTATCGTCACGCGATTTTTATCAAATTTTTTAAATGATTTTAATGGAATAAAAATATTAGATATCGGATGTGGTGCTGGTCGAGATTCATTGGCCTTAGCAGAACGTGGTGCACGAGTTACAGGTATTGACATTATTCCACAGACTATTTGGCCAGTTTTAGAAAAAAAATATCCAATACTAAATTTTGTCAAAGCTTCACTGTTTAATTTCAAAAGTCGTGAGCTGTTTGATGTGACACTAGACAATGGTTGCATGCATCATCAACATCCCGATGGGTTAAATCAATATATTAAAAGAATACATTCACTTTTATCAAGTCATGGTATTTTTTTAATTAGCACCTTTTATAACGGTAACTCTTCCATAAAACTTGATGCAAATGGACGTGTAATGCGAACGTTTACAGTAGAGGAGTTAAAGGATCTTGTTGAGAAATCAGGGTTTAAACAACTTGAGCATACTGTTGTAGATAGAACCCCACTCAATTTTCATTATTTGTTGACTATATTCAAGAAACAGGAATAGGACGTGCTTAATATTATAAATAAAAAAATAATACAAAAAAAACCTTTTGATTCGATAGAGTATGAAGTTGTCAATATTAAAAATTTTAAATTTTCTTTTAGAACGTATGGAAAGTTGAATGCCAAAAAAACTAACGTTGTGCTTGTCGAGCATCCTTTATCGTATGATACAAATATTGTTAAAACTGAGTGGGATAAAGATGCATGGTGGGGAAATATTGTTAAAGCCAATGGCGTTATTGATCCTCAAAGTCACTTTATTATCATTGTATCAACACACAGTCTCGTGGAAAGTTTTTTATCTTGTCCAAATCAAAGCATAAATTTTTTTAATATCTCTAAAGTAAAAGAAGAGGTTCTCGAATATTTTGAAATTTCGACAGTTTTCACCCTAATTGGTGCTTCATTTGGAGGTGCTCAAGCGTTAGCCTTTTCATGTTATGCTAAAAAAATTGTAATCGAAAATATCGTGTTAATTTCAACCTCTCATAAAGCTTATAAAAATCAGATTTTATTTCGCCTCATTGTTCAGGAAGTTTTAAATTTGACTGATAGGGATAAGCAAGAAAAAATGCACCGTTTAATTCGGTTATTATTTCTTTATGTCTATCGACAGCCTGATACTTTTAATACATGTGAAATAAGTAACATTGATATGATAAAAAGTTACATCTATCGTGTTACTGATAAGCTTAAGTTGATTAACCCTAAGGTATTTAATTGCTATTGTAATATGCTGAATACATTTAATTTTGAAAAAGTACTACTTAATATTAAATCTAGAGTTCTTTTAATTGCCTCTGAAACAGATAGTTTTTACACGGTTTCTCAAATGAAGGATTTTTATAAGGCTCTCAGTAAAAATAGTATTGATGTTCAATTAAAAATTGTATCTAGCCTTAAGGGACATGATGCATTTTTATTAGAGCAAGAAATATTTTCAAATGTTATAGCTGAATTTTTTGCTTTGGAGGCAGCATGAAACTAGAGGCAGCCTTTAAACGACTAGATCAGTTTAAAATTGGTAATACGCAACTAATGTACCTTGAGCCAGAGAACTTATCGGCTAAAGTTTTTGCAAAATGCGAATGGGAAAATGAGTTTGGTTCTATAAAAGATCGTGTGGCATTAGCTATGCTGAAAGCTTGTTTAAAAGAACATCCCGAGCTATTAATGGAAAATACTCCATTTAAAATTATCGAATATAGTGGTGGAAACTTAGCAATTTCTTTAGCTAAAATGTGTTCTGTTTTAGGAGTTAAATTAACGGTCGTTCTGCCTGGTTCAGTGCCAAAAGTTTTAATTAATGATTTAGAAAATAGTGGTTCTGAAGTAATACTTTCGGTTAAAGAGAAGGGCTTTTTAGGCGCTATGTTGCTAGCTAAAAAACTTGCTAGGCGAGATAAATATGCTATTTTTTTATATCAACATAAAAATAAAGCTAACATTGAGTGTCACCGAGATTCTACAGCACAAGAAATCACTTTCAAATTAAGACAATCATTTAATTATATTAAACCACAAGCTTTTGTGGCAAGTATTGGCACGGGGGCTTCATTGATCGGCATTTATGAAGGATTGAAACATTATTATCCGAACATAATGCTCTATGCAACTAGCCCAGAAGAAATGCCCTATGGTACGAAGCAGGCGCCGCATGCAAGACAAAAATTTGCAGGTTCAGGAGGGCTTGGTTATGGGCTTAGGCAATATTTTGTAAATCCCTACGAACACGAAATCAAGAGCTTTTTTAATATTAGTCTTGGAGAGTGTTATAAGGCTGCATTGAACTTCTACCATAAAACAGGTGTTTTAATTGGTTCTTCGTCGGCAGCAAATTGGATAGCGTCTAAAAAAATTGCTCAGGAATATGGGCCTGATTTAGCAGTATTAACAATTTTTCCCAGTTTAGCTACAGAAACTGAAAAAGTTTCTATAGGGATAGATTAAGCAGATGAATTATAGAAGCCGAGTGTTATTGATTAATGGATTGTGGGTTTTTTTGTTAACACAATCCATTGTAGTGCCTTTTTTTTCACAACATGACCTTGGCATGACAGAAATTTTTATGATCCAAGTTGTTCATTCGTTGATGTTGCTAATTTTTGATGTGCCGAGCAGTTATTTTGCTGATAAATTTGGGCGAAAAAAAATATTGCTATTAGCTGGTTTAGCTCGAGGCATTGGAGGTTGTTTATTTTATTTTTCAACAAATTTTTCAGATTTTTTGATAACTTATACTGTTATTGGTTTTGGTAATAGCTTATTTAGTGGTGCTGGGTTATCAATTTTATATGACGATGATGATAAGTCTAACCAAACTAATCCTTTATTACAAAATTATAATATCACTAAATTTTTCTCAATATCGGCTTTCTTTATTGGAAGCTTGCTTGCGACATTTTCGTTGGACTTGCCTGCTTTTGTAAATATGATAACAGCTTGGTTACCCTTATTACTGATTATTACACTTAGAAACCCACGTTTTTCTTGTAATAAAAGTCTAGTTTCCTTAAATGCTATGTGGCGGTTTGTTAAAACTAACAATAGTACATTTTTTATTTTATGTTTTTTTTCTGCATTTTACTCGAGCATTGCTGTAATCAATTTATATTTTAGCCAGGCGGTCTTTATGAGCTTGTCTAAAAGCTTATATGTTTACGGAATTTTGATGTGTTTTTCACAGCTTATTATGACGATTTTTTCGCGATGGATAAGAATCAATAAATATTATCAACCTCATATTGTGATATTGCTGTGGCTTATGACGCCAATTGTTTACTTATTATTTTCATCCAATAGTATCGTAATTTTCTTTATAGCAGTTCTACTGTCGGAATGTATTCGATGGATTAACCAAATTCATGTACTTAACTGGATTAATCACGACTTAAATGTTCAATACCGTTCAACTTTAAATTCAATCATTAATTTTCTATCTGTCTTAGTGGTGGTTTTCGTTGGTCCTTTTGTTGGACATTTTGTTAATGGATATGATCACGATATAGCATCATATTTTTTAGCAGCATTATTTTTTATTTTACCAAGCATTTTGTATTTTTTTTACAAGAGACGATTATGTTACATCAAGGAATCATTTTTTTAGAAGGTACTTGTGTTAGAGGCTTTTTCAAAAGAATTTAGATCTAGAGCATTTTCTCTGTATTTTTTAGTTTTTAATAGAAGTTTAGCATAGATTTATAGTCATGATTGTTATGGGTTTATTTTCATAGATATCTTCTGTAAGTACAGCCCATCCTAATCTTGAATAATATTGAATTAATTTTTTTTCAAAGACAAACAAATATAATTTTTCAAAATTCTTGTGTTTGGCTTGTGCAGCAACGAAATTGACTAACTGCTTTCCGAATCCTTGTCCTTGGTATTTTGGTACAATCACAAGATCACCTAACCAGGGAAATAAATCTGTTCTAATGCCATCGTTTAATTGCAGTGAGCATGAACCAACAACTTTGTTATCATCAAGTACAACGTAAACTAATGGTATATCGTTATTAAGCCATTCATGATACCAATGGGTGATTTCAGTTAAACTAATTTCTGTAGCCCAGTGTTTACCCAAACTTTCATACCATAACTGCGCTAATTCAGGTATTGTATTAGGATGGTTTTTTAATATATCTATCTTAAGCATAATGTTAAATAAAAATTTATTTCACGTAGATATTGTAACTCTTTTCTTAAGATTTTCAGCAAATATCAAAATATTATGTAAAGCAATGTAGCTTAACGTCGTTGATATTACTATATTTTTGCCTTAACTTTACATAATAACTTACTTTCCACAATAGATACTCAGAATTTGGATTCTTGAATGGCCCAATTCGGTACTTATTTGTAGACGAACAGTCTTATCGAGCTCTCGTTGTTCTGACAACAATTGTTTACGTGATAAGCCACCTTTTGCAGGACATTTCCAACCGGTAAGTTCTTCATAGCGCTGCTGAGCATATAAATGTCGCAATCCATGAGTTTTACAAATATTTTTCCTTTGAAAATATTTATTAATGGTATTGCGATAGGTTTTATAACTTTTATCCTGAGGGATCAAAGAATTATCTTTATATTTTACGAGAGCTTTGGCTTCATCCACCCATTTGCGTTGTTCTGCAGTTAATATGGGTACAAAACGCTCCCACCCTCCCTTAGTCCATGATCCTTTCAGGAACAGACGATCACCTTTGTCTGCAACAAATGGCTGAATTTTTAAACTCTCTTCAACTCGTAAACCAAACAACTTCTGTCCTTCTAAGCTCATTTTACGAAAAGGTTCGTAAATACTATCAAGTTCTTGTTCCGTCAAATTTCGTGATTTGTCTTGGTTCGTCAACTCTTTTCATTTTGCCCGGTACAATTTTTCCAGATACAGCCGTATTTCTTCTAATAAAGTTCTCAGCTTCATTTAAAAGAAAAAATGCATGGCCAAAAGATTGTTTACTATCGATAAAAATTTCTTTTGTTAATCCTTTAAACCTGGCCATCCGAATCATGCATTGGATATATTCACTTCCAGGATCTTTAGCAAAGAGTACAATGGCCGCATTAAGAAGTTGATCACCTTTGATTAATCCAAATTTCGTTAGTATTTCTCCTACACTTTTACCTTCAAGCGAAGAATCAATATGATTTTCTTTAATCCTTAATCTGACAGTATTGATAATTTCTTCTTTATCCAAATCGTCAATAGAAAATGAATTAGTTACCTGTGTTTCTCAAGATATAGGCTTTATGTTTCTAGTTAAGAGTAATTGTTGATAACGCCTTTGATTCATTAAGTGGGTTTCAGATTCTTTTCTTTCATAAGCTCGGCCATCAAAGCAATAAGGAACGCAATGATGAGCTGGATGTGCTTTTAATAAAATTACCCAAAAATTTTAAATTTTTTGATTCGGTAAAAGAAAATAATAAACCTGAAAAGCAAAAAGTCTGCAGTACCATTGGTAATATTCGTTATTTTTACTTTGTGGATAAATATGGTATTCAGTGGGAGTGTGAGCAAGGGCACACTGATATTAGTAATAATTAATCAGATTAATATCATTAATTGTTAACAAAAATACTAAAATATTAAATTAGCTTTTTTCTAATTAGATACAAATAAATTAATGTTTGTAAAAAAATAGCTATAAAGAAAATAGCAAATAATTGTAATACATTTGTTATTTTAATATTACTGATAGCTATCACTCCTAAAGAAGCAAATAAGGTCAGCATAAAGAGCATTAAAGAAGTTGTGGCGCCAATATTATTTGGAAAGATCCTTAAATATTTTGATAGAATATTGCCATAAATAAAGCCCGAGCCACAGCCAATAAGCAAGATAGGTAAAACTAATGTCCATAAGTTAAGACCTATCAATAATGAAAAAATTAATTGCAATACTAAGGCTATCCAAGTAACGACAAAGCCTATTGCTACTAATTTATTTTGGGAAAAAAGAGATAATAATGATCTGTTTACTACAGTACCACTTAAATAACCCAAACCCACAAAAAGTGCGCAATTTCCGTAAACAATAGCCGAATAATTTAAATGATGCTCAACAATAAAAGGGCCTGTAGTCGGGAAAACGGTCAGTTCAAATTGAATAAAACCAAATAGAATAGCCCCTAGCAGGAAAGCTTTATGAGTAGCGATGGTTTTATAAAAAGAAAGTGCCTGAGTCACAGTAAAATTATCGAGTTTTTTATGGCGTTCATCAATAAATAGAATAAAAAGAATTAGCAATAAACAGGCACAAAGAGCAAAGCTGTAAAAACTTGCTTGCCAGCCGAAATAGTGTTGTAAATAACCGCCAATAAAAGGAGCAACCACAGGTCCTATTGCATAAGCAAAGGAGGCATACAATAAAGCCACTACAAATTTTTGACCTGTAAAATGATCAGCTATAATAGCTCGACAGCCTACAGACATCGCGGAAGTTGAGGCTCCTTGTAAAAAACGTAATAGCAATAGCTGGAAAATAGTTTGACAAAAAGGTGCTAACAAGCTTGCTAGGGTAAAAAGGAATAGAGAGTTTTGAACTATTTTTTTTCTGCCATAGACATCAAATAATATACCACAAAGCAAACAGCCAATAGCAAAACCCATGAGCTCAATGGAAATAGTATTTTGCGCTATAATAGCAGAGGTATGAAAATGATTAGCTATAGCGGGTAAAGAGGGTGCATAAAGATCGGTAACAATTCCGGAAAGAAAATTAATACAGGGAACGGTCACTAAAAGAAAATTTAAATAAATTGTTTCTTTTAGAATAATCAATCTATTGCTAAAAAAAGAAAGTAGGGGCATGAAAAGCTCCTTTTAAAGCTTGATACTAAACAAATAGCTCCTTATAGTAAAGAGTGAAAAAAAATTAAGGTATATGATGAAAGGTTTAATAATTTCAGAATCATTTCAAAAGACTATTGAGCAAACTTATGGACCTATTGGAAGAGAATGGCTCAATAATTTACCTACCTTATTGTTAACCCTTGAAAAAGATTGGCATTTAAAAATAAAGGAGCCCTTTAGCAATCTAAGCTATAACTTTGTAGTTTCTGTAGCGCTAGCTGAGAACAATTTTGCAGTTTTAAAGTGCGGCTTACCTGGCGCTGAGTTTAATCATGAGGTTTTAGCCTTAAGGCATTTTAATGGACAGGGGGCTGTAAAATTATTAAAAACTAACGAAGAGTTGGGAGTTATATTATTAGAACAAGTATTCCCAGGTACTTTGCTAAGTGAAATAAAGAACGAGACTGAAACGATGAGAGTATTTACAGAAATAATTGAACAGCTTCATCAACCTGCTACCCAATCTTTATCTTTACCTACGGTAGATGACTGGTATCAAGGATTAACTAAAATTTATAAGGTTAGCAAAAGTATAGTCTTTCCGCTTAAACTGGCTGATTATGTTTGTGGGCTTGGTAAAGAATTACTGGTTTCTATGAAGGAAAAAGTAGTGTTACATGGAGATTTACATCAAGCTAATATTTTACGTTCTGAGGATGGTTGGTTAGCGATAGATCCTAAAGGGGTCTTAGGAGAAAGAGAATATGAACTAGGAGCTTTTATTCGTAACCCCATTCAAGAACTTATTAAGCAAAGAAATATTAAAGAATGTTTGTCTAGGCGTCTTGAGCTCTTAGCTGAGATGACTGGATTTGATAAAAAACGTTTGTGGGCTTGGTTTTTTTACCAGGCGGTTTTGGCTGCTTGGTGGGCTTTTGAGGATCAAAATACTGATTGGCAGGCTTTCATAACTTGCGCTGAGGCCTTAAAGAAAATTAAAGTATAATTTAAAATAGCTGTTTTTTTGTTCAGGAATCTATATAATAGCGCTTTTTTATAAATTGAGAGTCTGCAAACATGCTTACTGCTGAAAATATTAAAGTGCAATTTGACAGCAAGCCCTTATTTGAGCAGGTGAATGCTAAGTTTGGTAATGGCAATCGCTATGGGTTAATTGGCGCCAATGGTGCTGGTAAATCTACTTTGATGAAGGTCTTTAGTCGTCAAATTACTCCTCAAGCAGGCTCGGTATCACTTGCTCCAGGTGAACGTATTGGTGTTTTGCAACAAAACCAGTTTGCTTATGAAAATGAAAGGGTTATTGATACAGTTATTATGGGCTATAAAGAGCTTTGGGAAGTATCATTGGAGAGAAATAGAATTTATTCCCTACCGTCTATGAGTGAAGAAGAAGGGATGAAAGTAGCTGAGCTTGAAATTAAATTTGCTGAACTAGATGGGTATTCGGCTGAATCCAAAGCGGGAGAGTTATTACTAGGTTTAGATATTCCAGAATCCTATCATTTTGGTTTAATGAGTGCTATGCCGCCAGCCTTAAAGCTTAGAGTTTTGTTGGCGCAAGTTTTATTTGCAAACCCTGATATTTTTTTATTGGATGAGCCAACTAATAACTTAGACATTAATACCATTCGTTGGTTAGAAGATGTGTTAAACAAAAGCAAGGCCACCATGATTATTATTTCTCATGATAGACATTTTTTAAATAGTGTTTGCACGCATATAGCAGATTTAGATTATGGCAGTTTAAAAGTATATCCTGGCAATTACGATGCTTTTACTTTAGCTTCTTTAGAAAAAAGGCAGCAAATGCTTGCTAGTAATGAAAAGAAAAAGGCTGAAATTGACCAGCTTAAAGCGTTTGTGAGTCGTTTTTCAGCTAATGCTTCAAAAGCTAAACAAGCAACCTCTAGAGCAAGACAACTAGAAAAAATAAAATTAGAAGATATACGCCCTTCTAGTCGTAAATCTCCTTATATAAAGTTTATTCCAGAGAAGAAACTTTATCGTAGTGTTGTGCAAGTTCAGCATTTAACTAAAAGTTATGGTGATCATACTTTATTTAAAGAAGTTGAATTTACTATTAGTGCAGGTGAAAAAGTGGCTATTATTGGGGCTACAGGTATTGGTAAAACTACTTTATTAAGATGCTTAGTGAATGATCTTGCTTCAGACAATGATAAAGCGGTGATTAAATTTACAGAGCAAGCAAGTCTTGGTTATTTTCCTCAGAATCATTCAGAAATTTTTCAATCTAAAGAAACGTTATTTGAATTTTTATATAAATTCAAAAAACTAGAAGATGACGAGCAAAGTATTCGTTCTGCTTTAGGGCGAATGCTTTTTTCAGGTGATGATGCTAAAAAACCCTTAACTGCTTTATCAGGCGGTGAACAAGCAAGAATGCTATTTGCTAAGCTGGCTTTAGAAAAACATAATGTGCTGTTATTAGATGAGCCTACTAACCATCTTGACATGGAATCTATTGAAGCTTTAAATAATGCACTTTCAGAATATGAGGGAACCTTAATCTTTGTGAGTCATGATAGAGAGCTTGTTTCTTCTGTGGCTACACGGATTATTGAAATTATTCCTACAGAGGTTCGAGATTATACGGGAACTTATGATAGCTATTTAGAAAAGCAATTGTCACTGGCACAATAACAATAGTACACAAAATTTTTTTATTAATGTATTTGATGTTGAATTTCTTTAATAGTTGTTATTAATTCATCTTTTGGTAAAGGTATATAATCTTTGCCGATGGTTTTAATAATTAATTTTTTAATAGAATCAGGTAATTCTTTAGTGAGGATACCTAAAAAATGAGGTTCCGCACAAATAATAAGTGCTTGATAACTTTTAGCTCTGTCAGTATGAGTCAAATAATTAATAATTTCGTGTGCAAATATTTCTAACTCTATATCATGTGGGGTAGTTTTCTCAATAAATTTCCCTCCGCTACCGCTAGGAGTGCTATAGTGTCCGGATTTATCAGTTTGGAGTTCTATGCCTTTAGCGCGTCCTTGAGGATGAACCAAGGTTTCAAGTAAAGTTGGAGAAACTGTTTCAGTGTGCTGTTTAGATTTAGTTATGTCGAATAAATAAGCTTTAGTAGCATTGGCAATAAGTAACCACGTGAGTTTCATAAGAAATCCTCTCTGACGTAAATTAGGTCTTTTATTTATTATAGATCTTTTTTATGAAAGTAATATAGTTATTCATTTATAAAAAAACAGATTGAGTTAATTTTGATCTAAGTCATTTAATTTAATTAAAGATTTGACTTGCACTAAGGTATTTATCATTTAAAAATTTAAGCAAGTAGGAGTCAATGTTAATTAGCTTGCACCGCTACCAGCTCCACCACAAGCTACGCCAGGGATAGCGGTTCGATGCTCTGATTCGCTTAGTGCATCTTCTAATCGGTGCTTAACAGATCCTCTACTATGTAAAGCAGCATAGTGCCATTCTCTACCGCTGCTTTTTTCTACTAATGTTCTTAAATCAATACCAAATAGCTTTTGAGCCACAGCAGAAAAAATTAGCTGCCCTAATTCTGTAGGGTTAGCAACTGTTACGTCGGCACTTAAATTAAGGCCTGTTTCTGCCATTTTAGTAGTAATTCTAGCAGCTATTTCAGTATTCTCATGAGATCTATCTCTTAATACTAGTATGCAGAGTAATTTACGATTTGTAGGATCTTCTGCTTGCCATTCACGAGCTGCTTTAATCATATCGCCATCAGTGCCCGCAGGATCATCATAAGAAATTATTAATGAATAAGGTTTGTCAACTTCAGTAAGTCCCATGCGTTTTAACATGGCTAAGGTCCCTAAATATTTGCTGGCTATTTGCAGATGAAACTTAAATTCAAAGGTATAAGTGTCTTCAACTATTTGAAAAGCAGGTGCATCTTTAGTAACTCCACCTTCTATTAATGAAAAAATTGGCGAGCTATTAATGTAAGCATCTTGTAAAAATTTTCTATATTCTTCTTTTTTACTGCTAATAATTCTTTCAGCTTCAACTTCAACAGCTGAAGTTTCTGCTGTCATCGTCAGCTTAAAGTAGTTAATAAAAATATCTCTTAGTTTTCTTAAATGAATTGAAAAAGAGGATTGTTTTTCATTTTCTAAAATGTCATTGAGTTGTAAATTCAAACCAGGATAGTAGGTATTCAAAGAGGATATTTCTGTAGCTGCCCAGCTAGCAATAGCTAACTTTTTTTGTTGTAAGTAAGGAATACAAGCTGAAGCCAGGGCTTCATTTAAAATAGAGCCGGTTTCTTTGCCATTCTCTACTACCATAATACCATGCTCACAACCAGCAAATTGTGGTGGTGTGTGAGTTCCTGCATTGGCCCAAATTATTTTGGCTAGAGTGGAATAATCTCTTCCTGTTAATACCTGCAATCGTGCCCCAAGCTTATCTTGAGCATAATCAAAAAAACTAGCAATTTCCGGAGTGGGTTTGACCGCGTAACGATCGCCGTGATGATGAGACAAGGTGCCGTCTGAATCACTAACCCAAGCTAAAGTAGCTGCAGTAACACCTTTCAAAAACTCATTAAATACTGCAGGATTATCTAAGGGCATATCACACCTATATTATAAATTATTAACGATGATATATAAACTGTAGTAAAATAGCAAAAGTTGTTTTGTCGTTAAATTTTGTTTATTGGAAGCCTTGTAACTTTTATTTCTCTTCAAACAATAAAACGCTACTTACTTGAAATATTGGAACAATTTTTTGGTTCATTATTTATAGAATAATAAAACTGATAAAGTTGGCTCGTTTTAACAATGAGTCAAATTAATTATCGTCGATTGCGGCGTACAAATTTTTTTCAATAGTTGCATAATAAACTTAAGTTGATTAAAATGTCGGGCAATAAAGTCAATTTATAAGATTAATAAAAATCACAATTTAGGATTCCAATTATTTATGCAAACTAGAGCAAGAGCGGTGTTATCATCATTAGGTCTACCAATACAGGTAACAACAGAAAGGTTAACGCAAGCGCCAAGGGAACCAGAGGGGACTGTGTGTAGCACAACAACTAAAAATCTAATTGATTTTATTAGATTTATTACAGCAGGTAGATTAGATTTAAGCCACGTTGAATTAGGATGTAAAACCAGAGATGAGCTTGTAAGAATCATTAGCAATATTTTGTCTGGTGTCACAAACTTAGACCTTAGCTATAATGAATTAAATAAGTTAGAAGGAGATGATTTAGCTGTAGTTTTAAAAGTAATTCCTCCTAATATTAATACACTAGATTTATCTAATAACCAGCTTGGAAATAAATCAGTAATAGAGCTGTTGACAATATTCAGGGCAATCCCACCTAATATCACAACTTTGGACTTAAGCAACAATGCTTTAGATAAAAAGCGTGGTAATGCATTGGCTGTGGTTTTAAGAATGATATCAGCAAAAATTACCTCATTAAGTTTAGCAAAGAATAACTTAGGAAATAAAGTGGGTGCTGATTTCATAGCAATCTTAGAGGCAATACCTAAAAGTGTTAGGAGCTTGGATTTAAGCAACAATGAGCTAGATAAATTATCGACAGAAGATTTGGTAGCGGCTTTGGGAAGAGTACAGGCTCATATAATAGAGTTAGATTTGTCAGGTAACAATTTAGGGGAAAAATCAGGAGCTGCACTTGAAGCGATTTTAGCTGCCATTCCAAAGAGCGTAAGAACTTTACACCTGGGATTTAATAAATTAAATAAAAGATCAGCTAGCGAGTTTGCAGCAGCTTTGAGAAGAATACCAGGTAATGTTACCAAATTAATTTTAACTGGTAATAAATTGGGAGAGAAGTCAGGCGAGGAGCTAGCAACAATTTTTGCAGCAATTCCACCTGGTATTACCTTATTAAATCTTAATTTTAATCAGTTAAACAAAATGTCTGGTGATGCATTAGCAATGGCATTACGAAGTATTCCGGTTAATATTACCGAATTAAATTTATCTCATAACCAATTAGGTAAAAAAACAGTACTTGAATTAAAAGCATTGTTAGCTGCAATACCACTCGGTGTTAAAACCTTAAATTTAAGTTTTTCTAAATTAGAGGAAAAATTAACTTATGAATTAATTATGGCTTTAAAGGCAATTCCTGACAATGTAGTAGTACTTAATTTGGCTGGAAATTCTTTTGAAAGAAGGTCAAGATTTGAATTAATTGCAATTATGACAGCAATTTCTAAGACAGTTACGCAGTTAAATTTAAGTTGTTGTGATTTAGATAAAGTACCTGGTCGAGCATTAGCGATGGCTTTAAATAAATTGCCTAGTAGTATTAAGTTCTTAAAATTGGCTCAAAATAGCTTAGGGAAAAAATCCATACAAGAGCTGAGAGCAATAATATCAGCAATTTCAACAGGCGTTGAATTTTTAGACTTGAGTAGTAATGAGTTGAGCAAAAGAACAGGGGTTGAGTTGGTCTCAGCTTTAAGTTGTATGTCGGTAATGATTAAGGGATTAAATTTAGCTAGTAATAAGTTAGGAGACTTATCAGGAGATGGTTTTTCTTTGTTAATGGCGGCTATGCCAGCAATTATGGAATTAAATTTGGCTCATAATCATTTAGGTAAAAGATCGGCTCATGAGTTAGCAGAAGGTTTAGCAAAATTGTCACCTAGTATAAAAAAATTAAATTTAATGAATAATCAGTTAAATAGTAAATCTACTAGTGAACTTACAGAAATTTTGACTGCAATTTCTACAAGTCTTGCTACTTTATGCTTAGATTTTAGTGATATAAAAATAAAGTCAAACTCAAGTGTAAGAGATAATCATGAGTTACTATCAGTTTTTGCAAGTATTCCGTATGGATTGATAGTCGATTGGGGTGAGATTCAGCAGAGCTGTGACCACGAAACTTTAAAACTTGCTTATACTCAACTGCCAATATTATTAAAAAAATTAGAAGAAAACATAAGTGTTGGTGATATAGATAATCACGAGCTTTTAAGCACAGAAATTCAAGGAGTTTTAGAACAGATAAACTGTAGCAAAAGTTCGTTAAGAGAACCTTTATTACAAAGATTTAGCGATGCTTTTAATTCGCTTAAACTCCTTTTTCTAATAAACAAATTTGATTATTTAACACCTGAAGGGGGAGGTTATATTTTAGTGGGTAAGCTGATTGACCAAATTTCTCAACTGCCGGCTAATTTAGTTTTACCAATCATAAGCCGATTTCTTTGTAAAGAAAAAACCTCAGCAGAAAGTATGATGCAACGATTTTATTTTTTAAAACTGATTAGTAAAATAAATTTTAACCATAAGTTAATCAAAAATGATAATAATGGCGTGGGAATTAGTCAATATATAGCAGATATAGTAAAAAATAGAGGGGTTTTGGCAAGTGTGGCTGTCGATGCACCTGATGATCTTTGTTTGTATGCAGCAGAAGAGCTCGATGAGATTCTGCGTGTAATGGATAAAAAAATTAGCGTGCCAGAAAGTTTAGTACCCTTATCAGATTTTTTTAAAAGGCCAAGCCATTACCAAGTAGAAATAGATTCTCCTGCAGTTGGTCTGGTTTTATAGACTAAAGATTGATTACAACAGAAAAGACCAAATAACAGTCTGAAAACTAGCAAATGCTATATTTTTATCATGGCAACTAAATTAATTAGCTTTTTCATTTAGTTATTAAAATCAAAATATTATTACTAAAAGGCCGGTTAGTAATAATAAATTTTTAGTTCTTAATTTTTACTTAAGATTAGCAAGTTATGATAGGGGTGTAGTCAATAATAATTAAAGGAGACTATCATGCCTAAAATCATTAACTCTCCCAAAATCAAACTTGCTGAAAAAGTGGGTAATTTAAGCGATCGTTTAGAAGAGTGGGCATGTCAGTTAGCGACGCCTGCCGCACTAACAAACCAAGCTATTGATATTATAGGTAAATTTTCAGCACTAAAAAGCCATCTTTTTCATCACGACTTAGAAACCTATGATATTAATCAAGTTTCTAAGCTATTGGCTGATCAAACCATTCAAGAGCTTATTATAATTATTGATAAAGAATACGGCAGCAATCTTCGCAAGCTCTTAGGTGAGGCGCAAGTATTACAAGCTGAAGAATTGATAAAGGTTTATCATTAAGTTATTTTGATAGCTAATTGTTTTGACAGAGCAGCAATAAGGAGCGTACTGATATCAATTTTATTGCTTACGTGATAAATTGTATTGCAAGTTACTATTTGCTGAATGTTTTCATGTAAAAGTTTTTGATAAGCATCTTCTGCAAAAACACCGTGTACACCAATACATACTGGAGAGTTTTTACAAAGTTTATTTAATTGGCGTACGGTTTCAATCATTGTACAAGCGGTAGAAATAATATCGTCAATTAATACGGGCGTGCAATGACTGTTCTGTTTGAGCAGTGGGGCTTGAATTTCAACCTGTTTATCACCGTGACGAGTTTTTTCTAAAATTAAATAAGGGATATTTTCATTAAAAGCAACTTTTTCTATCCATTGTTTGCTTTCACTGTCAGGGCCAATGAGTACGGGATTAGTAACGTTCTCTTTAATCCATTTAGCAATTTGTGTAGTTGCATGCAGCGTTTGAATCGAGATGGAGTAAATTTCATTTAAATGGCGATAGCGATGAAGATGTGGGTCAATGGTTATGAGCCAATCAAAGCTATTTGAAATAAGCTTTGCATAATATTTTGAAGTAATACACTCGCCTGGTTGAAAGCGAATATCTTGACGCATGTAGGCTAAATAAGGGGCTATTAGTCCCACTCGTTTGGCACCTAATTCTTTGGCTGTTTCAGCTGCAAAAACAAGCGGTAAAATTTTTTCATTAGGTTTATTGAGACTTGCTATAAAAATTATTTCTTTATTAGCGACTGATTCTTCAAACTTAAAATAAGTTTCTTGATCAGGAAAAGTACGCAAAACAAATTTGCCTTTTGCAATGGATAAGGAGGTAGCAATTTTATTGGCTAAATGATCATTTTCAGTAAATAAATTAAATATTATAGCTTCACTCATAAGCCTCTACTTGCACAATTGTTGGAATTTGATTAAGTAAAGAAAGGGTATAGCGTAGCTCGCCTTGACTCTCGGCATGAATGGTAAATAAAGGCTGATCTTTTTCAACTACGGTTTCTAATGGAGTGTGCAAAACGATACCGGCTGCTTTATCTTCGGGGGCACCCGCAAGTTTTGCTAAATTAGCGAGTTGTCGATTATCAATTGCAGTAACTTTACCTTGGTGTGGCGCCGCAATAGTATGGGTATAAGCTGCAATTTTGGGCTCTTTTATACCGCCTTGTGCCTGACAAATGGCTTGGAACTTTTGCCAAGCAACACCTTCTTCTAAGAGTTTGACGGCAATTAATTTCCCTTTATTGGCTCCAACCTTAGGAGAGAATTCTAAAATTTTCCCAGCAAGTGTTAAGGCGTGTTCGCGTAAATCTTGTGGAGCATCAGCGTGGTTTTGTAATACAGCTAATACATCTTGTGCTTCTAAAGCAGGCCCTATGCCTCGGCCAATAGGTTGTGAGCCATCTGAAATTATTATATTAAGCTGAATATTTAATTTGTGAGCTACCAATTTAAAGAGATTTTTTAATGTTTTTGCAGTTTCTAATGATCTTACTTTTGCTGTTGGACCAGTTGGAATATCAAGAAGTAAATGTGTGGAGCCTGCTGATATTTTTTTTGAAAGTACGGAAGCGATTAATTGCCCTTCAGTATCTAAATTTAATACTCGTTCTACTCGAATCAATACATCGTCAGCTGGACTTAAATCAACTGAGCCACCCCAGACAATACAGCCGCCTTCTTTTTCTACTACTTTTCGCATAGCAGGGATATCAAGATTTACCTCTGTCAAAACTTCCATGGTATCAGCCGTACCAGCTGGTGAAGTAATGGCTCGTGAAGAGGTTTTTGGCATAACAAGACCAAAGGCTGTCACAATAGGAACGATAATAGGGGTGGTGCGATTTCCAGGTACTCCACCAATGCAGTGCTTATCGACAATTATTTCATGAGTACCAGTACCCCAAGAGATTGTCTTGCCAGTATTAATCATGGCTTTAGTGAGAGAAATAATTTCCGATTTAGATAGTCTTCCTCCAGCACAAGCAGTTAAAAAAGTGGCTATATGAATATCGCTATAGCGATCGCAAGCAATATCTTCAATTATTTGTTGCATAGCATGTTGATCTAATGAATGACCATAAACTTTAGCACGGACATGACTAAGCGATAGCAAGGGTTTAGGGTGTTCTAAAGCAATAGTGTCACCTTCTTGAGCATCTAATTGTTGCCAAGCATAATTAGAAAGTGAGGCTTGCTCTTCTGTTAGTAAGCCATTTTCTATGGTGTTCAAAGTGGCAAGAATCTGTTTATCTCCTAAGATGACTTTTACTCGAGTTGGGACTTGGAATCCTTCTGACCGAGAAACAAAAGCATGAGCGTGTAAAAAAATTACAGCATGTTTATAAGTATCGATTCCTAAATATTTTAATTTGAGCGTATTAGTATTCACTACAAAGAAACCTCATCTAAATAATTAGGAATAACGCAAGGAATTTTGAGTTCAGTTTCAATATGTTCTTTGAGTGCCAAAGCAGCAGCAGGCTCGCCATGAGTAATAAAAATTTTTCTAGGAGGATGATTAAATTGACGTAGCCATAATAATGTTTCTGCATAATCTGCATGGGCTGAAGTATTGGTTAAATATTTAATCTGAGCGCGAACTGGCACCATTTCCCCATGAATTTTTATAGTAGATTCTCCTGCTAAAATACGTGCGCCTCTAGTGCCGGCTGCTTGAAAACCCGTAAAGAGGATGGTATTGCGAGGATCTGGAGCATAAGCTTTTAAGTGATGTAAAATGCGCCCACCTGTTGCCATACCGCTTGCTGAAATAATTATTTTTGAATGTTCGTTCTCTATTATTGCTTTTGATTGTTCTTGGGTATTAGTATAAATTGCCGTATGGCAAACTTTGACACACATGGAAGGAGGAAGTTGATGTTCTGTCGGATAGCTTAATAATAACTGTGTGGCATCAATCGCCATAGGGCTGTCTAAATAAATAGGTAAATCAGGGATTAGTTTTAGTGTTTTGAGTTGATAGAGATAATATAACAAGGCTTGAGCTCGGCCTACTGCAAAAGCAGGAATAACAAGAGTTCCATGACGTGCATAAGTTTCATTGACAATAGTTTTAATCTGCTCAATCGGATCGGCTTTATCATGTAGTCGATCACCATAGGTTGATTCTAATATTAAGTAATCAGTATTCTGCATTATTGCAGGGGAGCGCATGACAGGGTCGTGAGGTCTGCCTAAATCACCTGAAAATAAAATACGTTGCTGACCAGTTTGGACTTGAATAAATGCGGATCCTAAAATATGTCCAGCATGATGCCAGGTAAAGGTGGTTTCATTGCCAAACCAATAAGCTTTACCAAATTCAACCGGTTTAAATTGCTCTAGTGAACGTTCAGCATCGGCTTTACTATATAAAGGTAAAGCAGGATGATGTTTGCTATAACCATATTGATTGGCGCGTTTAGCTTCCTCTTCTTGTAAAAAGCCGCTATCGGGTAATAAGATAGCGCAAAGATCACAGGTAGCTTGAGTTGCATAAATAGGACCAGTAAAACCATTTTTTACTAATAAAGGTAAAAAGCCAGAATGATCAATATGGGCATGAGTTAGTACTATCTTATCAAGGTTGCTTGGAGAAATAGGGAGTGGATTCCAGTTGCGAAGACGTAGTTCTTTTTGTCCTTGAAATAAGCCGCAGTCAACTAAAATTTTTTGATTATCAATGATTAATAAGTATTTTGAGCCAGTGACAGTGCCTGTTGCTCCTAAAAATTTTAAGCGCATTTTTACTCCTCAAGAATTTATAAGAATATAACAATCTTTATAAATAGGCTAGTTATCAATAGGTTATAGCGATAATTGTGGATTATAAAAAAGCTTCTATTCTTGTGCTATTTATGTACAATAAGCACTGTAGCAAATAATTCAATTAATAATAAAAGTAAGGGGTTTTATGTTTTCTTTTTTTACTACCAAGATAACTTATCAATGTTTTTTTAAGCGAATGTTTTTAGATGAATTACGAATGGAGGTTCTTAGTTTAAATCCTGATTTATGGCAAGGATATGCTGCTTATGATAAAGATGAGCTGGAAGAAGATGAGTTGGAAAAAGTAGAACAAGCCTTTATTGAAGTTGATAGGGCGGTTTATCCCATAGCAATTAGATTGTTAAATCATTTTGAAAATGTATTAACTAAAAGCCCCAAATCTTTTATTACCTTGGAAGAATTTTGTCAAAAGTTAGCAGAGATAAAAGAAATTTTTGCAACAGCTAGTATAAAAATTACTGGTAGTAATTCTGTTATGAATGTATATGAAAAATTATGTTTACTAAGTCATGCTTATGCTGAAATTTGTCCTGATTACCCAGTGTTAGCTCCAGTAGTAGAGTTGAAACTATTTGATAAGGTTAGATTATTTGTGAGCAGAAAACCAATACCATTTGCTGAGGCGCCTATTTTAAAAGATGAGGCTGAAAGAGAGGGGTTGGCATTAACAGGTGAGGGTATAGAGACAAATGAAGATGAAGACACCAGGGTAGATTGGTTTATGGAAGGGCTGCTTGCAAGGTATTGCTAATTAACATGGCTACAGTCATCGGACCAACACCACCAGGAACAGGTGTTATCCAGCCAGCACGTTCTTTAGCTTTATCATAGTCTACATCGCCAGTTAAATGGCCATTGGGTAAACGAGTAATTCCAACATCGATTACTACAGCGCCTAGTTTAATCCAATCGCCTTTTATTAATCCAGGTTTGCCGACAGCACTAATGATAATATCGCCTTGTTTTACATAGCTAGCCAAATCTCTTGTATGGCGATGGCAAACTGTAATAGTACAACCAGCTAGCAATAATTCTAAGGCCATGGGTCTGCCCACAATATTAGAGGCGCCAATTATCACGGCATGCCTACCCATTAAATCCACATTAAGTGAAAGTAAAATATGCATAATACCTAAAGGTGTACAAGGCCTTAAAAGAGGTCTTCTTTGCAACAGTCTGCCAATATTATAAGGATGAAAGCCATCGACATCTTTTTGTGGATCTATTGCTTCAATAATATTCTTAGTACTGATCGTTGTAGGGAGTGGTAGCTGAACCAAAATGCCATGGACAGCCGGATCTTTATTTAATTGCCGAATTAAATCGGTTAATTTTTGCTCGGTTATGATGTTATAACAGTATTTAAAAGATTGAATGCCAACTTGCTCACAAGCCTCATGCTTTCTTTTGACATAAACTTCTGAAGCCGGATCATTACCAACTAAAATTACCGCCAGACCAGGCCTTGAGAGGCCTTTTTTTATTCGCTGAGTGATCTTTTTTTTAACGCTTTCTAAGAGCGCTTGGGCAAGCTTTTTGCCATCAATGATTACCGCCGTCATTGGTGCTACCTTTTTGAAAGTTAAGCAACTATATCATACCTAGAAACTAGAAGTTAAATAATTTGACGAATTAACTTTTGGTCAGTATTATCGCCTGTTCATGTAGACGGGGTATAGCGCAGTCTGGTAGCGCGCTTGCTTTGGGAGCAAGATGTCGGGGGTTCAAATCCCTCTACCCCGACCAGAGTTGATTAAAAAGTGCCTGGGCACTTAAGTGAACCAGTTAACAACTAATTTAAAGTATGTAATTGATTTACTTAGAAATTTAAGTAAATTAAGATATAATTTAAAGAAATTAAAAAATTAGGGCTTAAATAATTAAAGGATAATGCGCCTGTAGCTCATTAGGATAGAGCATCGGCCTTCTAAGCCGAGGGTAGCAGGTTCGAGTCCTGCCAGGCGCGCCAGATTATCAATAAACTGGAAACACAAGGAAAAAGTAAAACGCTAAATATTGTGGTGAACGTAGTTCAATTGGTAGAGCTCTGGTTTGTGGTACCAGTGGTTGTGGGTTCGAGCCCCATCGTTCACCCCATTTTTTATAGGCGAAAGTGGCGGAATTGGTAGACGCACTGGATTTAGGTTCCAGCGGGGTAACCCGTGAGAGTTCGAGTCTCTCCTTTCGCACCAAAATTAAATAAAGATTATTAATCTTTAATAAATTAGATGAGGTAAAAATATGCAAGTTACTCTTGCTAAAGCAGATGGTTTAAATCGCAAATTAAAAATAGCAGTACCCTCACTGGAAGTGGAAACTGCTTACAAAAAACGATTAAGTGAAGTTTCTAAAACAGCGAAAGTAGATGGATTTCGACCTGGTAAAGTTCCTGTAAAATTCTTAGAAGAAAGATATGGAGTTTCTGTACGACATGAGGTTATTGAAAAACTTATTCGCGATTCATTATCTAAAGCCGTTGCGCAAGAGAAATTAAAATTAGCTGGCCCACCTGCTATTGAGGAGCTTAAAGCAGACCCAGGTCAGGATTTACAATACGAAGCTGATTGCGAAGTGTATCCAGAAATAAACTTAAAAGAGCTGACTGGAGTTGAAATTGAAAAGGTTAGTGCAGAAATAACTGACACAGATATGGAAGAAGTGTTGACTAAATTACGCGAGCAGCGAGCTGATTGGATTGAAGTAAAAAGTGCTGCAAAAGAAAGCCAACAAGTGACCATGGATTTTGAGGGGTTTATGGATGACAAACCTTTTGAAGGTGGTAAGGCTGAAAATGTACCTTTAATTTTAGGATCCAACACTATGATTCCTGGTTTTGAAACAGGATTGGTAGGGGTAAAAGCAGGTGATGAGTTAGAAATTAAAGTAACTTTCCCTGAAAAGTATCACGTAGAAAAGCTTGCTGGCAAGCCTGCAATTTTCAAAATTAAAGTTCATAAAGTCTGTGAAGCTAAGCTTCCAGAGCTCAGCGAAGAGTTTGCAGAAAAATTTGGCGTTAAAAATGGGGGAGTTGAAAAGCTTAAAGCAGATATTAAGAAGCATATGCAATTCGAACTTAATAATGCCGTTAAAATTCGTAATAAAGAGCAAATATTTGATAAGCTGTTAGAACAAAATTTAATTGAGCTGCCAAAAGTATTAGTTGAACATGAAATTAAAGCGCTTCATGAGATGGCGCATCAGCAACATCATCATGATCACGACCATGATTGTAGTAAGATTTCGGAAGAAGAAAAAGCTCAATTACAAAAACCTGCTGAAAGGCGAGTTCGGCTAGCTTTATTGGTTAATGAAGTAATTAAAGTGAAGAGTCTAAAGGTGAATGCTGAAAAAGTATCAGAATTGATCAATGAGATGGCTGGTAATTATGAAAATGCTGAAGAATTCAGTAAATGGTATTATAATGATAGACAGCGTTTAGCTCAAATTGAGGCAATGGCTTTAGAAGATCAAGTTATTGATGAGTTATTAAAAAGTGCTAAAGTAATTGCAAAGAGATTATCTTATAAGGAAGTAATTAGACGTTAACAGCGTTTAAATTTAGTAAAAGGGGATATCAATGAGTGCTATATTGGATTCGACTTTAGTGCCTATGGTTGTTGAACAAACTTCAAGAGGAGAGCGCTCTTATGATATTTACTCACGTTTATTAAAAGAGAGAGTTATTTTTCTTGTTGGGCAAGTGGAAGATCACTTGGCAAATTTAGTAGTTGCTCAACTTTTATTTTTGGAATCTGAAAATCCAGATAAAGATATTTCGCTTTATATTAACTCTCCTGGCGGTGTTGTGACAGCGGGTTTAGCGATTTATGATACTATGCAATTTATTAAACCAGATGTAAGTACAACTTGTATTGGTCAAGCTTGCAGTATGGGAGCTTTGTTACTAGCGGGTGGCGCAGCAGGTAAACGTTATTGTTTACCGCATTCACGCGTGATGATTCATCAGCCATTAGGCGGTTTCCAAGGTCAGGCTACAGATATTGAAATTCATACTCGAGAAATATTAACGGTACGTGACCGCTTAAATAATATTTTAGCAAAACATACTAAGCAGCCTATTGAAAAAGTGCAACGAGACACAGATCGGGATAACTTTATGAGCGCTCAAGAATCGGTTAATTATGGTTTAATTGATAAAGTATTGGAGCATCGAGAAGTAGTTGATATCAAGAAAAAAGAAAGCTAATTGGAGACTTATTTATGAGCTCTGAAAAAAATGATGGATCAAAAAAACTTGTGATTTGTTCTTTTTGTGGAAAAAACCAGCATGAAGTAAAAAAAATTATAGCAGGTAGCTCTGTTTATATTTGTAATGAATGCGTTGATCTTTGTACTGATATTATTAAAGAAGAATTGAAATCTAACATTACGTCTGTTGCCAATGAATCTAAACTGCCAACTCCTAAAGAAATAGTGGCTATTTTAGACGAATATGTTATTGGTCAGGATTATGCTAAGAAGGTTTTAGCTGTTGCGGTCTATAATCATTACAAGCGCTTACGAAGTCAAAACAAGCCAGATGTTGAATTAAGTAAAAGTAATATTTTATTAATTGGCCCTACAGGAAGTGGTAAGACTCTTCTTGCAGAAACTTTAGCTAAAACTTTAAAAGTGCCGTTTGCTATAGCTGATGCAACCACTTTAACGGAAGCGGGTTATGTGGGTGAAGACGTTGAAAATATCATTCAGAAGTTATTACAAAAATGTGATTATGATGTTAAAAAGGCTGAAACAGGCATAGTTTATATTGATGAAATTGATAAGATTACTCGCAAATCAGAAAACCCTTCTATTACTCGAGATGTTTCGGGTGAAGGCGTGCAGCAAGCCTTATTAAAACTTATTGAAGGAACAATTGCTTCGGTTCCACCTCAAGGAGGTCGTAAGCACCCACAACAAGAGTTTTTGCAAGTGAATACCGCCAATATTTTGTTTATTTGTGGCGGTGCTTTTGCCGGCTTAGAAAAAATTGTTAAAGATCGTTCTGAAAAATCTGGTATAGGATTTGGCGCTAATATTCATTCGAAAGAAGATCAACGACAGATTGGAGAGATTTTACAAAGAGTTGAACCGAGTGATTTATTAAAATACGGCTTAATACCTGAATTTATCGGACGTTTACCGGTAGTGGCGATTCTCAATGAACTTGATTTACCAGCGCTTATTCAAGTCTTAACTGAGCCTAAAAATGCTTTAATTAAACAGTATCAAGCTTTATTTGCGATGGAGGGAGTTACTTTAGAAGTTACCCCGGAAGCATTACAGGCAGTTGCTGAAAAGACAGTACTGCTCAAAACAGGGGCGAGAGGATTACGTTCTATTCTTGAACATGCTTTATTAGATATGATGTACGATTTACCTTCTTTGCAAAGCGTTTCAAAAATAATTGTCAACAAAGATTGTATTTTGCAAAATGCTTCCCCTGTTATTATTTATCAAGCTGATGGCCAGAAGAAAGCTGCGAGTGAATAAAAAACTCTCAGAATTTAACTTAATCTTATTTATTAGTAGCTAGTTTTCCATAAAATGAATTTATTTATCGCTATTACTAGCCTATAACTAAGTAAAGTCTTACTTTTTTGTCTTAAATAACAAATTTTTTAATACTTTTCTTTGAATTATTTTATTTTGCCCTTATCTATGGATAGAATAAATCTCATAAGAGAGGTTATATGACAGAAACATTACCCGCAAAACCTGCAAGCCCTGAATTGGTACGACTTCCTATATTGCCGTTACGTGATGTAATTATTTATCCTTATATGGTAATTCCTTTATTTGTTGGCAGAACTAAATCAATCAAAGCACTCGAAGAGAGTTTACGTACCAGTAAGCAAGTGATGTTGATTGCACAAAAAGATGCGGTATTAGATGATCCACAAGAAAAGGATTTATATAAGGTTGGCACAGTATCAACCATTTTACAGTTGCTTAAACTACCTGATGGCACAGTAAAAGTATTAGTTGAGGGCATTAGCCGAGGGGTTGTTAAACAGTTTTTCTTTAATGAAGAAGTGGTTTCAGCTGAAGTTGAAATCATTAAACCTAAAAAACCAAGCGGTAAGGCAGAGGTACTGGTCCGTTCTTTGCTATCAGCCTTTGATCAATATGTAAAATTAAATAAGAAAATTCCACCTGAGGTGTTAACTTCTTTAAATGCGATAGAAGATCCCGAGCGGTTAACTGACAGTATTGCTGCGCATTTAATGTTGAAGATTAAAGATAAGCAAGATTTGTTAGAAATAGAAAATCTACAAACGCGTATTCAGCGATTACTCGCCTTGATTGAAGCCGAAATTGATTTACTGCAGGTCGAAAAAAGAATTCGCGGCCGGGTTCGAAGCCAAATGGAAAAAAGTCAGCGAGAGTATTATTTAAATGAACAAATGAAGGCTATTCAAAAAGAGCTAAGTGATTTAGAAGAAGGTGGTACTGAACAAGACATTCTTGAGAAAAAAATCAAAGAATCAGGCATGCCTAAAGAAGCTGAACAAAAGGCTATAGCTGAGCTTAATAAATTGAAAATGATGGCGCCCATGTCTGCTGAAGCCACTGTTTCACGAAATTATTTAGACTGGTTGATTAGTGTGCCTTGGACTAAAGCTTCAAAAATTAATAAAGATATTCATAAAGCTGAAAAAGTATTAGAGCGCGAACACTATGGCTTAGAGCGTGTAAAAGAGCGAATTATTGAGTATTTAGCTGTTCAACAGCGGGTTAAAAAAATGAAGGGTCCTATTTTATGTTTAGTTGGTCCGCCTGGTGTTGGAAAAACTTCATTAGGACAATCTATTGCTAATGCAACTGGTAGAAAGTTTGTCAGGGTATCATTAGGCGGGGTGCGTGATGAGGCTGAAATTCGCGGTCATCGACGTACCTATATTGGTGCTTTACCAGGAAAAATAATTCAAAAGCTTGCTAAAGTAGAAACTAAAAATCCATTATTTATGCTAGATGAAATTGATAAATTGTCGATGGATTTTCGTGGGGATCCTGCTTCAGCTTTATTAGAGGTTCTTGATCCAGAGCAGAACAATACATTTAGTGATCATTATCTAGAGGTTGATTATGATTTATCGGATGTCATGTTTATTGCTACGGCTAATACTTTAGATATTCCACATGCTTTATTGGATCGCATGGAAGTTATTCGTTTATCTGGTTATACTGAAGATGAAAAACTTCATATCGCTAGGCAGCATTTAGTGCCTAAACAAATCGAAGCTAACGGCTTAAAAAGCTCAGAGTTAAAACTTTCTACGCCTGCTATTTTAGATATTATTCGTTATTATACACGTGAAGCAGGGGTTAGAAATTTGGAACGAGAAATTTCAAAAATTTGTCGTAAAGTAGTGAGACAAATTATTTCTAAGAAAAATAAAAAACAGGTTTCTGTGATCTCAAAGAACTTACAAGATTATTTGGGCGTAAGACGATTTAGTTACGGTAGTGCAGATAAAGAAAATCAAATTGGTCAGGTAACAGGGTTGGCCTGGACAGAGGTTGGTGGAGAATTATTAAAAATTGAGGCCGCGCTTTCGCCTGGTAAAGGTAAGGCAACCATTACGGGACAAATTGGGGATGTGATGCAAGAGTCGATCCAAGCTGCGTTAACAGTTGTGAGAGCACGTTATGAGGAGTTGAATATTGATCCAGAGTTTTTTGAAAAAAATAATATTCATATTCATGTGCCAGAAGGCGCAACTCCAAAAGATGGCCCAAGTGCTGGTATCGGCATGTGTACTGTCTTAGTATCAACTGTCAAAAGGATACCAGTACGAGCAGATGTAGCCATGACGGGGGAGATTACTTTACGTGGTGAGGTGTTGGCAATTGGCGGCTTAAAAGAAAAATTATTAGCAGCACATCGAGGCGGTATTAAACATGTCATTATTCCAAAAGAAAATGAAAAAGATTTAATAGAAATTCCTGATAATATTAAAAAAGATTTAATTATTCACCCAGTGCGTTGGATAGATGAAGTATTAGAACTTGCTTTAACAAAGCCACCAAAATTATTGAAGAAGAAAGTTAAATAAAATAAATAAAAAACTTGGTTAAGAACTTTAAAATAATATTATTTTCGTTGAGAGGGATACGATTTATACCGCTAACTTTAATAGTATAACTAACAAATAAAAATAATGAACAATCTAATTTTTGTCAAAAATATAGCAATATTAAATTGAAGTAGACAGGAATTAAACAGGTTTAAAATAAACAAAGCCCTTTCTTGACAGAAGGAGCTTTGGCCCTGTATAAATGCCGACTACTCGTCATTGATAGATGAAAGTTTACATAAAAGGGGAAAATATGAATAAGGCTGAGTTTATTGAGTTTGTTGCAGAAAAATTACAAGCTTCGAAAGTTGACACAGAAAAATCAATTAATGCAGTATTGGAAGGGATTGAAGAATTATTAGCAAAAGGTGAGGCAATTACTTTTGTAGGATTTGGCACATTTAAAGTTTCTGAGCGTGCTGCCAGAATAGGTAGAAACCCGAGAACTGGCGAAGCTTTGAATATTCCTGCGATGACAATGCCGGTATTTAAAGCTGGGAAAGCCTTAAAAGATGCGGTGAGTAAAAACTCATAAAATTTACTAGAAAAGACTAGATAAATCAGACTAATTAGCGTAATATTGCGCGCCTAGGTCGGGTGCTTAGCTCAGCTGGGAGAGCATCGCCCTTACAAGGCGAGGGTCGCAGGTTCGATCCCTGCAGCACCCACCAAGAATACAAGCGGGAGTGGTAGTTCAGTTGGTTAGAATATCGGCCTGTCACGCCGGAGGTCGCGGGTTCGAGTCCCGTCCACTCCGCCAATTTAGAGGAAATGAGAGAATAATTAAATGCTGCAATCCATACGTGATAAGTCGCAAGGTATTATAGCTTTTGTTATTATTTTGTTCATAGCCCTAAGCTTTGCTTTATGGGGAATTCATAATTACTTTTATGGTTCGGCAGCCCAAAAGCCTATTGTTGCTGTCAATGGTGTAAAAATTACGCAAGAGCAATTTGCCACAGCGTTTGATCGTTTTAGACAGGCACAATTAGTGCAATATCCTCAGTTATTTAACTCACAAGCTGCTATCACAGCTATGCAGCAACAATTACTGAGCTCTATGATAGAGACCACTTTATTAACACAAGATGCTCATAAAAACGGTTTTAGTGTGGGTAAAGACTTACTAGAACTTACTTTAGCTAAAATGCCAGTTTTTCAAGTTAACGGCCAATTTTCTAAATTCAGGTTTGAACAATTTTTGAACGGAATGATGTTTTCTCAACAACAGTTTTTTGATGAATTATCAACCAGTATAATGCTGGCACAAGTACAGTCTGGATTTTTATTAACTTCTTTTGCATTACCTTATCAAGTGAATGATTCTATTCAACTGATTAATCAATCGCGGCAGTTTTCTTATATTGAACTTCCAGCTGAACACTTTCTTACCAAAGTGACAGTAAACCAGCAAGCTATACAACAATATTATCAAACAGCTAAGCAACAATTTATAGTTCCTGAGCAAATAAGCTTAAACTATGTATCACTTTCATTAAACGATTTAATGAGCAAAATCAATCCTACGCCTGCACAGCTTAAGCAATATTACTTGAATAATATTAATCACTATACCATTCCTAAAAAATGGCATTTAGCTCATATTCTTGTTGCTGTGGCACCTGATAGCAGTGAACAAGACATTGCCGCTGCACAACAAAAAGTAGCACTGCTGACTAGTAAATTAAATAAAGAATCTTTTTCTATGGTTGCTAGTGAGTACTCTGATGATTTAGCAACCGCGAGAGTTGGTGGCCAAATGCCATGGATAACTTTATTACAGCTAGATGATACTTGGCAAAAGCAATTACTTGTTTTACAAAAAGCAGGTGAGGTAAGTGCTCCATTTAAAACAGAACAAGGTTATGAGATTGTTAAAGTTATTGCTATTCAACCTGCAGTAACGCAATCTTTTGATGGTGTGAAAGCAAAAGTAAGAAGTGATTATATTAAGCAAAAAGCAGAAAATGAATTTGCTAAACGTTCTGATGCCCTAGCTAATATTACTTTTGAAAATCCAACCACTTTAATGCCTGCTGCTAAGCAGTTGGGTTTAACCATGCAAACTACACCCTTTTTTAATAAAAATGGTGGCAGTACTGCTTTACTTCAAGATCCGAAAGTGATTGCCACAGCGTTTTCTAATGATGTTTTAAATCAAGGAAATAATAGTGATCCGATTCAAATTTCTGATAGCCAAGTAATTGTGCTAAGAATCAATAAAAAAATTCCAGCCACAATTAAATCATTAGCTGAAGTTCAACTTATTATAATTGCTGCTTTAAAACAATCACAGGCTTCTCAATTAGCACAAGTAACAGCTGATAAAATTTTACAAGCGCTTCAAGCAGGAGGCTCTTTAACTGGATTAGCAAAACAATATGGCTTAGCAGTTGCTCAAACTTCTAAGCCAGTTACTAGAAATAATAATACTGGTAAAGTTAATTCTGGTATTGTTAATGCTGCTTTTAATTTACAGCAGCCTTCAGCAGGTATTGTGGTTGCTACTGTAGCGCCCATAGCCAATGGTGGTTATGCTGTTGTGCGACTTGATCAAGTGATTGAAGGTAGTTTGCCTAAAGCTAATAATCAAGCTGTTGCAAAATATTATCGTATAGGCATAGCAAACGGATTAGGTCAACTGGAGTATGGCCTTTATGTCAATGGGTTACACCAGTCATCTAAAATTAAAGTATACAGTCAGCCACAAGATTTAGAATAACTCACCGATTAAATTAATCTGTGAAATCCTTGATTTTATTCAAAAGCTTCAATTGCTACTGCATGATAGCCAGCATCTACATGTATAATCTCGCCAGTAATGCCTGAAGCTAAATCAGAGCATAAAAATGCAGCAGCATTACCTACTTCCTCTATGCTAACTTTTTTACGTAACGGAGCAACTTTTTCACTAAAGTCTAACATTTTACGAAAGTCTTTTATGCCAGAAGCAGCTAAAGTACGAATAGGACCAGCAGAGATAGCATTGACTCGTATACCTTGCGGACCTAGGCTTTGGGCCATATAACGCACATTTGCTTCTAAGCTTGCTTTTGCTAAGCCCATTACATTGTAGTTTTTTACAGCACGTTCTGAGCCTTGATAAGTTAAGGTAAGTAAAGCAGCATTTGAACTTAACATTTCACGAGCAGACTTGGCTAAAGCAGCAAAACTATAAGAACTAATGTCGTGAGCAATGCTAAAGCCTTCGCGGGTAACACAAGCAAGATAATCACCTTCTAACTGGTCCATGGGAGCATAAGCTGCAGAATGAATAATAATGTCTACTTGATTCCAGTGTTTTTTTAATTCAGCAAAAACCTGATTAATTTCTGTATCGTTTGCTAGGTCACAGCTGACGGTAATAGAAGAACCCCAGTCAGCGGCCATTTTTTGGACTCTTTCAGCCAGTTTTTCTCCTTGATAGGTAAAAGCTAATTCAGCTCCTTGATTATAGAGGGCTTGAGCAATGCCGTAAGCAATGGAGCGATTGCTGGCAACGCCTGTAATAAGTGCTTTTTTACCTTGTAAAAAACCCATAAACTATCTGTCCTTCTTTTATTGCTTAAAATGCGTATTGTAACCAAGAAATAAGGCTATAATAAAGATAAACAAGTTATAATAAGCTGATTAGTGGGAATTTTAACAAGGAGATTGATCATGGCACATTTATTAAGCAGTATATTAAAAAGCAAAGGCTATGATGTTTGTACAGTAAGCCCTAGTACATCCATACTAGAATGTATTATTAAAATGTGTGATTTAAACATTGGTTCTATTGTGGTCATAGAAAATAATAAGATTATAGGCTTATTTACTGAGCGAGAAACCGTGCGTAGGGTCTATTTGAAAGAGATAGATTTAAGCAAGACGCCTGTTTCAGCGGTTATGAATAAAGACTTTATACCCGTAACACCTGATACGACGGTGGAAGAAGCTATGCAGATTTTTACTGATAAACGCACGCGTCATGTGCCAGTAACTGATCAAGATAGGTTAATCGGAATAGTATCTATCGGAGACGTTACTAAATGGTTGATTGATAAACAAAAAGATGAAATAAATCATTTGGCAGATTATATAAATAGAGATCATTATACTAGCTAAAATAAATGATAAAACTTGACCAGTTGGCTTATGATTTATATGATTACCTAAAAATTAATAAATAATAATAAGGTTTGTTTGTGATTATAACTGTTCAGCCGATTATTTTAGGACCCCATACACTTCCTGCTATTGAAATTAATATTGATACTGCAACTTACTCTTATTTTAGCAGCTATATGGCTAGACCAAAACCTATTACTACCTTAGCGGAACTTAAAAGTATTTATTTAAAAGCATTGAATGCTAAATACATATTATTAGAAGATGGCGATACGATAGATTTTTTAAGTATTAAAGTAAGAATTAGCACAACAAGTGTGATCAGTGTTAGCGTTGAGGTTGAGGGGGGCGCGGCTGCAAGAGAAGAAAGAAAAGTTACGATAGAAGAAAGAGAAATTGAAGTAGAAGAGCTAGTAAGCTATTTAAATGATAGGACTATCAGACCAGAAAATAGCGAAGTTATTATTACTGGAAAAATTATTCCTGCTCCATCAGGATTTTATTTATATTTAGATGCTGTAAAGCATATAGAATTACTTAGAAATGAAGCAACTGAAGTAAAAAGGTTTCTTGAGGAAAGGGCTGCCCGGGAAGCAGCAGAACAAGCGAGGAGAGCAGCAGCGGAAAGAGCTGCTAGAGAGGCAGCAGAGCAAGCGAGGAGAGCAGCAGCGGAAAGAGCTGCTAGAGAGGCAGCAGAGCAAGCGCGGAGAGCAGCAGCAGAAAGAGCTGCCCGGGAAGCAGCAGAACAAGCTAAAACAAGAAGGCAAGCTAGACCATCATTATTACTTTCACCTGTAGCAAGAGAGCTGGAGCTTACAACACTTTATGAAAAGGCAAGCAGACAAGCTTTACCGGCGGCCCCAATTTCTGTTGAGACTGGAATCGGCGTTCGGGCAGCAGCTTTAGGTTTGCCGGCCACAAGGTTTTTACCCCCAGTTCATGTCCTAAGAAGATATGTAGAAGCTGGAAGTGGTAGTTCAGAAGGTAGTCCGGTAGAAGAAGCAGGAACTGGAACAGGGGCTGGAGATACTAGAAGTAGAGATGATAGGACAGGCGTCCCTATTTATCAACCTAGACTTGGCAGAAGAATAGGTCTTTTTCCTGCTGCAGTAGAGACAGGTTCAGCAGCAGCTAAGGCTGGAGATAGAGGGCAAGCAGACATTAGATTACCATCTATTGGACAATCAGCAACAGGAAGGTCTTCTGATAGAAGAAGGCGCACGCATCCATAAAAATAAATTTATAAATTTCTACAAGATAAAATTTCTAAGTTTCTATCTTCATATGGATTAACATTAGGATATTTTTTTTGCCAAGCTTTAAGCGCTTTATCCCGTTTTTTAATTAACTCAATAATTGTTAACTTATGAATTTTAACCATTTCAGTTAGCCAAATATTAGTTGGCCATGAGGGCCAAGTGTGATCAATTGCAAAGAGATCTAATAATTTAATGACATCTTTAGCATGATACCAGCTTTCAGCAGTTACCCAGCGATTGACAGTAAACAAACGAATAGGAAACCCTTTATCGTCCATTGCAATGGCAATTAAATGACAAAGTTCTTGGGTATTATCAGGTACCTGCCATGCTGTAGGAAGAGTTGCAGCTTTTATTTTTTTTGGAATTCCAGGTTTGCGAATAAATATATGAAAATGACCATGCTCAGGTAGACGGTCACTTGCTTCAGGATTATGTGCATGATAGTAATATTGACAATGAGTTTCACTATCATAGACATCGCCTTTGGGATAGTGATCCCACTGATAAAATTTATCGGATTGTCTTAAAATTTCCCATACTATGTTAGAGCCTGCTTTACCTAAAACACGGTAGCACTCTTTAATTTTATCTTCAGGTGTTTGCATGATTTATTGTATAAAAAATAAAAAAGTAAGCCAAGTTTTTTGAACTTGGCTTAAGTAACAAAGCTTAATTTATATTAGCTATTTGTTGTTGCACCTTGATTTGAAGCAGCACATGGGTTGCTAGCAGGAGCAGCAGCACAATTAGCAGCTGCTGGAGCTGAAGTTTGTTGCATTGCACTTGGGTTGTTTGCAGCACATGGGCTACAAGTTGATGATTTGTTACAACCAGCTAATGCAAGTGTTGCAGAAATTGCAATTGCGCCAGCCATTGCTAAAGTTTTCTTAGTTGTCATAATAAATATCCTCCTAAAATATGAATAATTTGAGTCCCGCAAACATTGCCATGAGTTATGTCTATAGTCAAGTAACGTTATTGTTTTATTTAGTTAAAACTAAGGTAAAAGTTTAACTTTTTAAAGATTAGGCCTTTAAAATACATAAAAGGGATAAAAAACAGGCATTTTTTTCGTATACAATTGAAATATAAATCTAAACCCCTTATCTTGACAGCTTTTCTATTCACCCGTATTGTGAGGGCTTAAAAAAAAGAGGAAAGTAGTTTGTGTTTGTCATTGATCTTATTCTGCTCATCACATTAGTTTTTTTCATGCTTTTTATACGTTGCAAGCCTTTAATTTGGACAACCATATTTTTAGCTGTGCTTTTATTAGCCAGCCTTTTTCAGTTGCTATCCATCTGGCTGTTAATCCCTGCTTGGATAATTTTTATAGCCGCTGCAGCATTTACTCATTTACATACTTTACGTAGACACTTTATTACTCGTCCCGTTGTTAAAGTATTTAGAAAAGTTTTACCCCCGGTCAGTGAAACAGAACGAGCTGCTATTGAAGCAGGTTCTGTTTGGTGGGAAGGTGAATTATTTCAAGGTCGACCCAATTGGCGTGTGTTACATAATTATCCCCAACCTACGTTAACAGCTGAAGAGCAAGCATTTTTAGATAACCAAGTAGAAACAGTTTGCCAAATGCTAAATGATTGGGACGTTGTTAGAAAGGGCGATATGCCTGTTATAGTTTGGGATTATTTAAAAAAAGAACGTTTTTTTGGCATGATTATTCCAAAAATTTATGGAGGCCTAGGGTTTTCAGCTTATATGCAATCTTGCGTGGTTTGTAAACTTGCGACACGAAGTATTAGTGCTGGTGTCACTACAATGGTTCCTAACTCCTTAGGTCCGGCAGAATTACTACTTCATTATGGAACAGAAGAACAAAAAAGTTATTATTTACCTCGTCTCGCAACGGGTGAAGAGGTTCCTTGTTTTGCTTTGACTTCTTCTGAAGGGGGGAGTGATGCAGGTGCTATGGCAGATACGGGTACTGTTTGTAAAGGAACATTTGCAGGTAAAGAGATTATTGGGGTTCGACTTAATTTCAACAAGCGCTATATTACTTTAGCACCTAAAGCTACTTTAGTAGGTTTAGCATTTAAGCTTTATGATCCCGAACAGCTTTTAGGTGATAAAAAGATAATTGGTATAACTTGTGCTTTGTTGCCTCATGATCATCCGGGTATAGAAATAGGATTAAGACATTATCCTATGTATTTAGCTTTTATGAATGGTCCAGTTAGAGGTAAAGATGTATTTATTCCGCTAGATTGGGTAATAGGTGGACAAGCTCAACTTGGGAATGGTTGGCGTATGCTTATGGAGTGTTTATCTGCTGGGCGTGGAATTTCATTGCCTGCACTAAGTACAGCCGCAGGTAAGAGAAATTATGCTATAACAGGTGCTTATGCCAAAATTCGTGAACAATTTAATTTATCCATAGGTAAATTTGAGGGGGTACAAGAAACCTTAGCTAAATTAGCAGGGTATGCTTATATGCTTGAATCTTGTCGGACAATGACTGCTGGCGCAGTAGATTTAGTTGGTAAGCCTGCCCTATCTTCAGCTATTGCTAAATACCATATGACAGAAATGTTAAGAAAAATTAGTGATATTACGATGGATATTCATGCAGGACGTGGTATACAAGCAGGCCCAAGAAATTATTTAACTAGTATGTATTTAAGTATTCCTATTGCTATTACTGTGGAAGGCGCCAATATTCTTACTCGTAGCCTCATGATCTTTGGTCAAGGTGCTATACGTTGCCATCCTTATGTCTATGAAGAAATGCAAGCGCTTTTAGATACTGATTTTGAAAGAGGTTTAAAACGATTTGATCAATTGCTAATTGGCCATATGGGTTATGGCATGAGCAATTTTGTTAGAGCATTAAGTTTTGGGATTACGAATGCAAAATTGATTCGATCTCCTAAAGCTGGTCCTACCAGTTATTTTTATCAGCAACTAACTAGAATGAGCACAGCACTTTCTTTGATAGCTGGTTTATCCATGCTTCTTTTAGGGGGTGATCTTAAGAGACGTGAAAGTATTTCAGCACGTTTAGGGGACGTATTAAGTTATTTATATATAGGTTCTTCTGTGTTGAAATATTATGTTGATAATGGTTCAAAATCAGAAGAGTTTTTCTATGTTAATTGGTGTCTTAAAACCCTTTTATATGAAATACAAGAGGCGTTTTATGGAGTATTTGATAACTTCCCCAATCCTATAAAAGGAAAATTTTTCCGTATATTTATATTTCCTTGGGGGCGTTGTTATCGAAAACCAAGTGATAAATTGGGACACAAACTTGCTGAGCATATGATGACAAATAGTGAATTAAGACAGCGTTATAATAAATTAATTTGGTATTCAACAGATAAAAATGACCCAACAGGTCGAGTAGAAGTTGCTTTTCTTAAGATGTTGGAAATCGAATCACCGCTTAAAAAAATCCAAAAGGCTATACAAGAAAAATTAATTCCAAAAAAAACAAATAAAGAAGCCCGTTTGGCTGCAGCTATTAAAGCAAATATCATCACAGAAAATGAAGCCCAGGCAATTAGAGAATTTGAAATTCTGCGGGCAGATGCTTTACAAGTAGATGACTTTAAACCAGAGTTTTTTGAGAAGTTGAATTAATTATTAATGAAAGGTTGAATTAATTGCTATAGAGATAAAACAATTGTAGGAATGAAATATGTTTAAAATAAATCATGGTCAAGAAGTATATATAGTAGATGGAAACCGAACTCCTTTCTTAAAAGCACGTGGTAAACCAGGTCCTTTTGCAGCTGCAGATTTAGGTGTTTATGCAGCACGCGAGTTATTTACTAGATTACCGCTTGCGCCTAACCAAGTAGGAGAGGTGATAGCGGGTTGTATGATACCAAGTCCAGACGAGGCAAATATTGCAAGAATTATTGGACTAAGATTAGGGTGCGGCAAAACCGTTCCGGGTTATACAGTACAGCGTAATTGTGCTTCTGGTATGCAAGCATTAGATTGCGCTTTTAAAGATCTTAAGCTGGGCCGTCATGAAACTGTGCTAGCAGGTGGTGCTGAAGCGATGAGTCGAGCACCATTAATTTTTAATGATAAAATGGTAAATTGGTTTGCTGATTGGATGGGCGCAAAAAGTATTGGGCAGCGGTTAAAATTAATTACCAAAATTCGACCTTCACAATTTGTTCCTATTATTTCTTTATTAAGAGGATTACGTGATCCAGTCATTGGATTATCTATGGGACAAACCGCAGAGAATATTGCGCATCGATTTAATATAACTCGTGAAGAAATGGATGAGTTTGCTTTACAAAGTCACGCTAGACTTGCTAAAGCCATTGATAGTGGTTATTTCAAAAATATTATTACCCCTATTTTTGATAGCAAGGGGCAGGTTTATGAGGTAGATGATGGCTTACGCCGTGATAGCGACATGCAAAAAATGGCTAAATTAAAACCTTTTTTTGATAAAAAATATGGCTTAGTCACTGCAGCAAATAGTTCACAGGTAACAGACGGAGCAGCCTTTATGTTACTTGCTAGTGAAGCAGGTGTAAAAAAATATAACTTACCTGTGCTAGCAAAAATTGTTGATGTAGAGTGGGCTGGAGTTGCACCGGAAGTCATGGGAATGGGACCTGCTCATGTAGTACCTCCTTTATTAACTAGGCATAATTTAAAACTTTCTGATATTGACTATATGGAAATAAATGAAGCTTTTGCAAGCCAAGTATTAGGTTGTTTACGTGCTTGGGAAAGTGACGACTATTGTCGTAGCGAACTAGGACTTAAAGAGGCTTTAGGAAGTATGCCACTTGATCGCTTAAATGTAGATGGTGGTGCAGTAGCAATTGGTCATCCAGTTGGTGCGAGTGGTGCAAGGATTGTTCTACAATTAGTAAGTATTTTGCGTCGTACTCAAAGTAAGCGAGGAATTGCCACAATTTGTATAGGTGGTGGTCAAGCAGGCGCAGTGTTAATTGAAATTTAATTTAAGTTTATATTGAGTGGAGTAGGCTATGACAGAATATAATCACTGGCAGATAGAAAAAAATAAAAGTGGAATCGTATGGCTGTTATTTAATCGACAAGGATTAGGTGTTAATACATTTAATGTAGAGGCGTTGACTGAATTTGATAAGATTCTTGATCGTATTTACAATGATAAAGATTGCATGGGTGTGATAATAGGTTCAGCAAAAAAAGCGAGCTTTATTGCAGGAGCTGATATAGAGCAATTTATTAAAGTTAAAGACGAAGCTGAAGCTTATGAATTTATTAAAAAAGCACATGACATTTTTAATAAGCTTGAAGCATTAAAAGTTCCAACAGTAGCTATGATCAATGGCGTTTGTTTGGGTGGTGGTACAGAAATGGCATTATCCTGTAATTATCGAGTGATGGTGTCTGATGAACCTAAAGCTAAAATTGGTTTACCAGAAATAATGTTAGGTATTTTTCCGGGTTGGGGTGGTTCAGTAAGGTTGCCTAGGTTAATTGGATCAATTAGCGCTATGGATTTAATGCTAACAGGCCGAGCTATCGATGCTAAAAAAGCAGAGCGAGTAGGTATGATTGATGTAGCAGTGCCTGCTCGTCATTTAAAGCGAGCTGCTGAAGCCTATATTGTAACTAAGCCGGCAAAACATAAGCCAAGTAACATTCAAAAACTAACCAATGCAGAAGGTGTTCGAAAAATCCTAGCAAGTAAAATGCGTAAACAAGTGGCTAGCAACAAAGTAAGCCAAGTGCATTACCCTGCTCCCTATGCTTTAATTGCCAATTGGGAAAAATACGGAGTTTCTAATAAAGCTTTTGAAGGTGAGGCAAGAGCTGTCTCCAGTTTAGTAGTAGGAAGTACAGCTCAGAACTTAATTCGAGTCTTCTTTTTGCAACAACGCTTAAAAGGGATGGGAAAGGGAGTTAATTTTAAAGTAAAGCATGTTCATGTAATTGGCGCAGGCACTATGGGAGGAGATATAGCAGCTTGGTGTGCTTTACAAGGCATGACAGTTACTTTACAAGATCGTGAGGCTAAGTTTATAGCTCCAGCAATTAAGCGGGCTGCGAAACTATATGAAGGAAAGTTAAAAAAACCTGAGCTAGTACAAGAAGTATTAGATCGATTAATACCCGATGTTCAGGGTAACGGAGTTAAACAAGCGGATTTAGTCATTGAAGCAATTTTTGAAGATCTTAAAGTTAAGCAAGCGCTATTTAAAGATTTAGAAGTGAAAATGAAACCCGGCGCTGTAATGGCGACTAATACCTCAAGTATCCCACTTGATGAAATAAACCAGGTATTGAATCACCCTGAACGTTTAGTTGGCATTCATTTTTTTAATCCAGTTGCTAAAATGCCTTTAGTGGAAATTGTTTATGGACAAAAAACAGATGAGACTGTAAAGCAACATGCTATAGCATTTGTTAGAGCTATCGATCGCTTGCCACTACCTGTTAAAAGTGAGCCTGGTTTTTTAGTTAATCGAATTTTAATGCCATATTTACTAGAATCATTAAATCTTTATCAAGAAGGAGTTTCTCCAACTTTGATAGATAAGGCAGCAGTCAAATTTGGTATGCCAATGGGGCCGGTGGAGCTAGCTGATAAAGTGGGATTGGATGTTTGTCTGCATGTAGCAAAAAATTTAAGTATTTATTTTGGAACAGAGGTGCCTGAGTTTTTAGAAAAGAAAGTTGCTGCTGGTGAGTTAGGTGTTAAATCTGGTAAGGGCTTTTATCAATATAGTGCAAAAGGTAAGCCTATCAAGCCTGAAATTAAAGGCGTCTTAAAACTTACCGAACAAGAAATAGCTGATCGGCTAATTTTACGCTATTTGAATGAAGCTGCGGCTTGTTTAAGAGAAGGAATTGTAGAAGATAGTGATTTATTAGATGCGGGGATGATTTTTGGAACAGGGTTCGCCCCTTTTCGCGGCGGTCCTATGCACTATGCAAAGCAAGAAGGTTTTGAAGTTATTGCTAATAAGCTTAAAGAGTTTGAAACTAGATTTAGTAAATATTTCAAACCTGATTCAGAGTGGCAAGTGCTGATAAATAAGAATGAATAACACTATTGACAGATAAAGGGGTGTCTTTAAACGCACCTTTATTATTTTAATAGAAATTCAATGGAAAAAAATAGTTGATATTTTTTGATTTTACTAGTACTAAAAAACTATCAGCGATTTTTAAAATCGCTTTATCAGCGTCTCTCTATGGTTGTTTAGGTTATTTAGGAACCGTTTTACTCCATAATCAAATGTCAACTCCCGCTATGTTATTTTGGCGATTTAGTATAGCAAGCCTTTGGATGCTCCCTTTTTTATTTAAAGGGATGAATATTATTAAATCTACCAATAAAAGTATGTTACTAATAATTTTTATTTTTGGAGGAATTTGTTACAGTGGTTGTAGTGGGTTTTATTTTCTAGCTAGCCAAAGAATTGGTACAGGTTTCGCAATGGTTATCTACTTTTTGTATCCCGTGCTAATTATATTGTTTACCTGGCTATTTGAAAGAGAGGTTATTTCTTTCGGGATGTTTTGTGCTGTAATAGGCGTGCTCATAGGACTGATATTACTTAAGGGTCACAGTGCTCATGAATTAAATTCTTTAGGAATAGTCTTTGCGCTATTATCAGCTATTTCTTACGCAGCCTATGTTTATGGCGGTCAATATATAGCAAGATTGCTACCTTCTCATTTATTAACACTAGTGGTTTGTTTAGGCTGCTCCTTTTTATTTTTATTATTAGCCGTATTGACTCATACTTGGTCTTATCCAGTTAATTTGAAAATGTGGACAGCAGCCATTTCTCTTGGTGTTTTTTCAACTGCATTACCTATTCAATTGTTACTTGATGGAATGAAAACTATACATTCAACTAAAGCTTCCATGCTTTCAGTCTTAGAGCCCACTGTAACAGTTTTGTTAGGAGTTGTACTTTTAAGAGAAAGTTTTTCTTTTTTGCAATTAATAGGCGTCGCTATTATTCTAATTAGTGCTTTAGCCGTTCAAATTTGAACAACTAGCCTCTTATTTTAATAATGAGCTTTTAAATTTAGTAACTAAAAGTTCACTATTGGGTACACTATTCATTAGCCATTCTAGAGTAATTTTATTTTTTTCTTCATCTGTAAGTTGCCAAGCTATTGAAGATTGGTGAATTTTTTTAATAAATGCATAAATGGTTAAACCTGTGCTAACAGAAATATTAAGACTTTGAGTAAAGCCATACATAGGAATATAAATTTGATGATCTGCAAGTTGATGAATAGCTTCGCCTATACCAGATTCTTCATTGCCAAAGCAAAGTGCCGTTTTTTGAGTGATATCTATCTCTTCAATTAATTTGCTATCAGGTCTTAAGCTAGTGGCTACAATTTGATAACCTTGGGTTTTAAGAGCCTGAAGACAGCTAAAACTATCTTGATAAGAGTGGGTATTAATCCAATTAGCTGCCCCCAGAACTATTCCTCTGGCTGGCTTAAATTTATGCAAGGATTCAATGAAGTAAAGGTCTTGGATACCAAAGCATTCACAGGTTCGTAGCACTGCACTGGCATTATAGGAGTGGTAAATATTTTCTAGAACGACGGTTAGATAACGAGTTCGGGTTGATAGAATTTCAGCTATTCTATTAAGCCTTTGGCTAGTAATAAATTGTGAAAGATATTCAATGAGTTCTATTGTCAAGTTATCACGTATAGTATTTAAATTTCTGATTGTAACAAATATTAACCCAACTGATAATTTTTATTAAAAAACTCATAGCGGGCTTATTAGGTGTTAAGTATAATTTATCATATTTTCATTCTAGATAGGTTAATAATGTCTAAAAAGCTACAAGCGCAAGGGACTTGGCCGCCACCCTATATAATCAGGCGTAGTGTCAAAGCTAAAAACATTTTATTAAATATAGCCCCAGCTAAAGGCTTGGAAATTGTATTACCTAGTCGAGTTAGTATTGCTCAAGCTAAAGCTTTTTTAGAAAGTAAGCGAGAGTGGGTTGAAAAACATTATCAAGGCTCAATTATTGAGATGGTCACGGAGCCTGCTAAATACCCTAAAGAGATTCATCTGCCAGCAATTAATAAGCATTGGGGACTTAGATATGAGCTATCAAATTCTAATATGCTTAAGCTAATTGAAGCGCCTAGTCAGCTGGCTATAGTAGGTAAATTGGCAGACTTTAGAGCCTGTGTTCCTCAGCTAAAGTTTTTTTTAAAGAAAATGGCGCATTGTTATCTTGTGCCTAAATTAGATGATATTTGTAAAGAGACAGGTTTAAAATATAGAAGTTTATCTTGGCGATTTCAAAAAACACTTTGGGGGAGTTGTACTATTAGAGCAGAACTAAGTTTAAACGCAAAGATGCTATTTTTAAAATCACACTTAGTCGAGCACATTATGCTCCATGAATTATGTCACTCTAAACATATGGATCACTCTAAACGATTTTGGCAGTTGGTTGCTACTTATTCAAAAAATTATTTAACTTATGAGGAAGAACTCAAAGAAATTAATAAGCTGCTTCCCGAGTGGTGTATTTTATTATGACTTTAATTAGGACTAATATAAATTAATGCCCCAAATAATGGATGATCAAAGTAACCAAATTGATTTAACGCTAAGTTTTCCTGTCCTTTTAAGGTGTAGGTTATTAATGGAATAAGTCCATATTGTTGAACATTAAGATTATCCAAGGGTTGCGGTAAAGTTAAATAAAGATCGGTAGCAACATTGAAGACTTTAGAGTAGTCTATTTTAATTAAACCATTAATTTCCCAGAAGACGGCATTACTTAAAGGAGATAAAGAGTTGGTATCAAGTTGTTTCATGGCAATGGGTTGGCCTGAAGCATCATAGGCTTGTCCACCAAAAACATGAATCCATTGATCAGGTTTATCGCTAGCAGGTTGTTTCCAAGCAATATTTAAGATTATCTGATTACCATGACTAGTTAGTCTTTCGATCGTAGTTGTTAATCCAACTTGATTAGGATCTAAAAGTTGATACTGATTAAAAAAAGTTTCTGTGTCTATATTTTGCGGCAAAACACTATTGGCTGGTAGTAGTCTGATGGAGTGAGTAATAGCAGGTAAAATTAATTGTGAGGGCCAGGTTTCACTTTTTAAAGTTTGTTTAGTAATATGGCTAAATACAATTAAATTTACTTTTACTGTAGGAAGGTTTTCCGCCCTTAGTAGATAAGGTTGAAATAAGATTATAAATAATAATACTAATTTAACCCGGTTACACATGCTTTAAAAATAACCATCCCTAGTTAACTTTACCATACTTTAAGTATGGTAAGCTCTTAAGGTCTTGTCAAAAGCATTTAATAACTGTTATGTTAAAAAGGCGCTAGCCGAAGAAAAAATATAACTTCAATTATAACGTATTTGTATTTATAACTTATTAATAAATATAGTATTATAATCAGATAGGTTATGTGGTTAAATTTTATCAATTTTAAATGATCGGGTTTAGAAATTTTAGAATCAAGTGGTAATATGAATAAGGCAAAAGCAAAGGCTAGAATTAATATTTTAAAAGATCAATTAAATGAATATAGTTATAATTATTATGTATTAGATAATCCATTAGTACCTGATAGTGAATATGATCGCTTATTTCGTGAATTACAAAGTTTAGAACGAGAGTTTCCAGAATTACATACCCCTGATTCACCTACTGAAAGAATAGGCGCAGCACCATTAGCTGCTTTTGCACAGGTTCAGCATCATAAGCCCATGCTATCACTGACTAATGCATTCAGTGAGGAAGAGTTAATAGCATTTGATAAACGAATTAAAGATCGTTTAAAAAGTACTCAGGAGATTATTTATGCCTGCGAACCAAAACTTGATGGGCTTGCTATTAATCTGCTGTATGAAAAAGGTCTATTAATTCGAGCTGCAACCCGAGGTGATGGAATAACAGGTGAGGATGTGACTCTCAATGTTAAAACAATTAAATCACTGCCGTTAAAACTTCGTGATAATTACCCTGCTATTTTAGAAGTGCGGGGAGAAGTTTATATGCCTAAACAGAGTTTCTTAGATCTTAATAAATTGGCGCATGCTAATAATGAAAAAGTTTTTGCAAATCCACGTAATGCTGCTGCAGGTAGTTTACGTCAATTAGATTCTAAAATTACAGCAAGTAGAAATTTAGCAATGTATTGTTACGATGTCGGTGAATATTCAGGCGCTAGATTTGCAAATTCGCATAGTGAAGTATTGGCATGTTTAAAAGAGTGGGGCTTTTCGGTTATCCCTTATGCTAAGCCAGTTAAAGGGATTGCTGGTTGTATGGTTTATTATAAAGATATTTTAAGTAAGAGAGATGAGCTAGCTTATGAAATTGATGGGGTTGTGTATAAAGTTGATAATATAGAAGAACAACGTGACTTAGGATTTATTTCAAGGGCACCGAGATGGGCTATTGCACATAAGTTTCCTGCTCAAGAAGAAATAACGGTTTTAGAAGAAGTTGATTTTCAAGTTGGTAGGACTGGGGCGTTAACGCCCGTTGCTCGTCTTCAACCTGTTAATGTTGCAGGTGTCACGGTTTGTAATGCGACTTTACATAATATGGATGAAATTGAACGTAAAGATATTCGTATTGGAGATACGGTCATAATAAGGAGAGCAGGAGATGTTATTCCTGAAGTTGTTTCGGCCTTATTAAATAAAAGACCAGCAACAGCAAAAAGAATTCATTTGCCGAAGAAGTGTCCTATTTGTGGGTCACATATAGAGCGGATTGAGGAAGAGGCTATAGCACGCTGTACAGGAGGGTTATTTTGTGCGGCTCAAAGAAAAGCAGCCATTAAACATTTTGCTAGCAGAAAAGCCATGGATATTGAGGGCTTGGGCGATAAATTAGTTGAGCAATTAGTCGATACGGGGCTAGTTAATCATGTTGATGATCTTTATAAATTAAATTTAAATCAGCTTTCTAATTTAGAGAGAATGGCAGAAAAATCAGCTCAGAATTTATTAGAAGCATTGGAAAAAAGTAAAATAACCACATTAAGTAGATTTTTATTTGCCTTAGGAATACGTGAGGTGGGTGAGAGTACAGGAAGAGTTCTGGCACAACATTATGGCGAACTAGAATTAATTGCTAAAGCTTCAATCGAGGAGTTGCAATCAGTTCATGATATAGGCCCTGTAGTGGCAGCTCGTATAACTTCTTTTTTTGCTGAACCACACAATCTAATGGTAATAAAATCTTTACGACAACTAGGAATTCATTGGCCAAAAGTTAAAAAAGAAAGTAAAGATTTACTCTTATCAGGTCAGACAGTAGCTATTACTGGAAGTTTTACAGAATTTAGCCGCGAGGAATTAATAGAAAAACTACAAGCATTAGGAGCTAAAGTTAGCAGCAGTGTTTCTCAAAAAACTAGTTTTGTGTTGGCTGGAGAATCTCCTGGTAGTAAATTAGATAAAGCAAGAGAATTAAATATTCCAGTTAAAGACGAAAAATACTTAAAAAATTTATTAATCTAGATTTAAAATGAAATAATTAAATATAATGTGAAAAACCTTAATCAAAATAGAAATAAAATTTTATATAAAAAAACACTCCATCAATTATTTCAACAACAGATTAAAAAAAATCCCCAAAAAATTGCTGTTATTGATGATAATCAGTCTTTGACCTATCAAGAGTTAGATGAGCAATCTAATCAACTAGCAAGATTTTTAAGAAATTACCATCAAGTTGAAAATAATCAGTCTTTTAAGAATAGTAATTATATTATTTTATGCCTAGAGCGAAGTGTAGATCTATTAGTAAGTATTCTTGCTATATTAAAATCTGGAGGAATATATGTACCGATTGATCCTGAAACACCAGTAGCAAGAATGCGATTTATTGTTAATGATGTAAAACCTAGGTTATTGTTGGGATATAAAGGTATTAGGAAAAAATTAAGAAATTTACAAGATTTTGATAAAAATTTTAAAATAATTTTAATTGATGATTGTAAATTTATTCATGAGTCAAAAAAGAATCTTCCAAATTATAATTCTGCCAATGATTTGGCCTATGTTATTTATACTTCTGGAACTACAGGTTATCCGAAAGGAGTAATGATGACTCATAAATCTGCTAATAATGTTATCTTAGCACAGATACCTGTATATCAATTAAATGAATTATCAAAAGTTTATTTGGCAGTATCTTGTGCATTTGATGTATCAATATTAGCTATGTTTAGTGCTTTATTATCTGGCTCTAGTCTTTATATCTCTAAACAGATAGGAATTAATAAAGAGCTAATTGAAAAATACGCAGTAACTCATTTAACTCTCCCGGTTGCTTTACTTCCTGCTTTACAGCAAATTGAATTAAATTCTATTCAAACTCTTGTACTAGGAGGAGAAAAATTAGGTAAAAAAGTAATTTCTTTTTTATTAACAAAAATTGCAAATATAGTTTATGAATATGGAGTAACAGAAGCCTGTATTACTAATACTTATAGGATATTAAAAAATAAAAAAAACATTAATATTGGTAGGCCAATTGCTAATACAAAAGTTTATATTTTAAATAAAAACTTACAGCTTGCTAAGAGAGGTGAGATAGGTGAAATTTATATAAGTGGTTTAGGACTGGCCTGTGGTTATTTGAACAGGCCTGAGCTGACAAAGGAAAAATTTTTAGATAATTTTTTAGCTAGTGAAACTGATAAAAAGCTTGGATATTCTCGTTTATATAAAACAGGAGATTTAGGCCGTTATCTTTCTGATGGTAATATAGAATTTATTGGTCGAGATGATGATCAAGTTAAAATTAACGGATATCGTATTGAAATTTCAGAAATTGAAAATACTTTGTTACAGCTGCCTGAAATCTATCAGGCAATTGTTGTAGTTAAAATTAAAAAAACGGGAGGGCTTAAACAAAAATCTTTAATTGTTTTTTTTACTTCTCAAGTTAACTCTAAGTTTTCAGAAAAAAGTTTAATGGTAAAATTAGCTAAAATTCTACCTAATTATATGATTCCCAATAAAATGATTCAATTAGATTCTTTTCCTTTAACTAGAAACGGAAAAATTGACAGTAATGCATTATTAAAATTGACTGCTATAAAAAATAAAATAGTTTTATTGCCTAGAAATGAAATTGAAATAATACTTTGTAAGATATGGCAAGATTTATTGGGTCTTAAGCAGGTTGGTATTAAAGATAATTTCTTTAAAATAGGTGGAAACTCTATTTTAGCAATTCAATTAGCGCATATACTGACTGAAAAATTTAATATCAAAATTTCTGTTGTAGAGATTTTTAATTGTAAAACTATTTTTAGATTATCTGGCTATATTATAAAAGCACCAAAAAGCTGCAATATTTCTATTGAGAAGAGTATAAAACCACCTTTATCCTATTCACAGCAAGGCTTATTATTTATTGAGCATTATGAAGCAGGAACAAATGCTTATCACATCCCTTTTTTGTTACGATTATCAAAGACAATTAAAAATTATTCATTAATACAAGCCTTACAAGCACTTGTTGGTCGACATCAAATATTAAATAGTATTATTTGTCAGGATAAAAAAGGCATTTATTATCAACGAGTTTTAGATAGAAAAATACAAATAAATGAATATTGTTTTAATAAAATACAGGATTTGAACTCTCATTTAATAAAAGATATCAATAAGCCATTTAAGTTACACACGGAGCGACCAATTAGAATAAAGATCTATCAACTTAATTCCAATAAAAAATCTAAAGTTATAAATTATTTATTTATAAATGTTCATCATATTGCGTTCGATGGTTGGTCAATCAATATTTTTTTCCAAGAACTTTATTCCTATTATCTATATTATTTACAGAACGAGATGATCAATTTATCGCCGGTTATTCAATACAAAAATTATGCTACTTGGCAGAGAAAAGAAGCTTTTAAAAAACAAACTATTTATTGGCAGGATAAATTAGAAGGTTTTACAAATCTGATATTGCAAACTGATAAACCTCGTCCTAGTCATATTAACTATCAGGGTGATGAAGTTATTTTTAAACTATCAGCGGAAGTATCTAATAAGATAAGAAATATTATAAAAAAATTAGATTGTACTTTGTATACCTTTTTACTCGGCGCATTTTATCTATTACTTTATAATTATACCGAGCAAAAAGATTTAATTATTGGCACACCTATGGCAAATAGAAAACAAAGAGAATTTAATAATACAATTGGAGTTTTTGTTAATAGCGTACCATTACGAACTATTATTGATCCGCAGAAAAAATTTTTTACATTTATTCAAGATTTACAAAATAATTTAATTGATATTCAAAAGTACGAAGAATTACCATTTGAAAAATTAGTTGATGTTTTAAAAATAGAAAAAGATCCTAGCTGTCATCCAATTTTTCAAATAATGTTTGGAATTTGTGATTCAGAGTGGATTTTTACAAATAAAATAAAAAAAATTCTTATACCGGTAAACATTGAAAAAAATTTCAAAGTTGCGAAATTTGATCTTTCTCTTTTTATTGATTGTCATCAAGCAGAATTGATTTGTAATTTTAATTATGCTACTTCTTTATTTGATAGGCCAAGAATAGAGCGCATGTCAATTCATTATCAATATATATTGTTACAGTTATCAACACAATTGAATAATAAAATTAGTCAAATAAAGCTATTAACACCAAAAGAAGTTAAAGCATTAGTTTATAGTAAAAATAAGCTGTATTTAAAATCTCCAAGGACTAACTTAATTCACCAACTTTTTGAATTACAAGTTAGAAAGTTTCCTAGTCAGATTGCCGTAGCTTTTGATAATCAAAATATAACTTATCAAGAGCTTAATTATAAAGCAAACCAGTTGGCTAGGTACATTCAGAAAAAAATTAGCGTACAGATTGTTAAAGAAAAGCAGAAAGATATATTCATTGCTTTATGTTTAGAGCGAAGTATTGATATGGTTATTGCTATTCTTGCTGTATTAAAATCAGGATATGCTTATGTGCCAATATCGCCTACTTATCCTCTGCAAAGAGTTCATTATATTTTAGCAGATACCCAAGCAAAATTAATAATAACACAAGCACATGTATCTAAGATTTTCTATAAAATAGATCAAATTAATAATTCTATAGTTAAATATTCATCACAGTGTGTTATTATGGATGATAAGTTATATACATCGGAATTATCTGATAATCTGCTCTCTTATAATCAAGCGGATAGTTTAGCTTATGTAATTTATACGTCTGGTACAACAGGACAGCCTAAAGGAGTTTTACAAACTCATTTTAATGTATTGCGTTTATTTACTGCAACCAATAATTGGTTTCGATTTAATCATAAAGATAGATGGACTTTATTTCATTCTTATACATTTGATTTTTCTATATGGGAGTTATTTGGAGCCTTATTATTTGGTGGAAGAATTATAATTCCAACTGAAATACAGCTTAATGATACATTTCAATTTTATCAACTATTAATTAATCAACAAATAACAGTATTAAATCAAACCCCCTCTGCTTTTAAGCAGTTATTATGGGTTATTAATAAAAAGAAAAAAGCTAAATTAGATAGCTTAAAATTTATTATTTTTGGTGGAGAAGCTTTAAATCTATTAGAAATAAACAGTTGGTGGAATAAGCATAAGGTAGGTAAGCCAAAGTTAATTAATATGTATGGTATAACTGAAATAACTGTTCATGCTACTTATAAGGAATTACATCCAATTGATAGTAAATTAACCGTGTCAAATATTGGAAAGCGCCTATCTGATTTAACAATATATATTTTAAATGAACACGGTAATCCTGTTTCTGCTGGAGTAGAGGGGGAGCTTTATATAGGGGGCAACGGTCTTGCTAGGGGTTATTTAAATCAGCCTAGTTTAACAGCAACGAAATTTATTAAAAATAAGTTTGTAACAAAAAAACAAAATCAGCTAAATAAAAATATTTTTTTATATAAAACGGGTGATAGAGCTTTATGGCTTGAAAATGGAGAGATAGGCTATCTTGGCCGCAAAGACTTACAAATAAAATTACGAGGTTTTCGTATTGAATTGGAAGAGGTTGAAAAAGCTTTAATTACCCATCCAGCTGTTCAACATAGTATAGTAATATTATATAAATCAAATGACTTAAATAAGGAAGATTTAGTAGCATATTGTGTTCTAAAAAATTTTATTAATATACAAAACCTAAGAGAATATCTAATAAAACTATTACCTCATTATATGATTCCAAGTTATTTTATTATATTAGAATCATTACCATTAACATTAAATGGCAAGATAAATAAAAATATTTTACCCAATCCTTATGACCAGTTGTCAATAAGAAAAGTTACTTCTCCGAAAACTAACTTAGAAATTGAACTCTGTAAAATTTGGAAAAAGGTATTAAGTGTTAAGAATGTTGATATAGCCGATAATTTTTTTTTGTTAGGTGGTAATTCAATTTTGGCAATGAGAACGGTTTTTTTAGCTAAGAATAAATTTTCGTTGGCAGATTTATTTACACATCCTATTTTAAAAGATTTGGCTGAGTTTATTCTTAAAAAGAATAATGAATTAAGATACTTGAGTAATCTTTCTTCTAAAGATAAGGGGATTAAAGAAGATTCTATTATACCTATTATTTGTGTTCCTTTTGGTGGTGGTGATGCTGCTGATTATAAATTTTTAGCAGATGAGTTACTAAAAATAAATCCATTGTGTCAGGTAATGGCTATAGAACTGCCTGGTTATGGAAGAAAATATAAAGGAAATTTTTCAGATAATGAGTTAGCTGAAAAAATAGTGCAAGAATTAAAGGAGTTATATAAATTTCAGAAAATAATAATTTATGGTCATTGTGTAGGATCTTCTTTAGCAATTGCGTTAACCCACCTCTTAGAAAGAGAAAAAAACTGTGAGATTATTCTTACAATAGGCGGAATTTTTCTACCCAATTTATCTGACCAAAATTTAAGCCTTAATCCCTGGAACCGTGCTTCTGATAAGGTAATTCTTAACGCTCTTATGGAATTAGGTTGGAATATTAATAACTTAAATGAAGAAATTATTAGATATATAATAAAAAATTTCCGACAGGATGTTAAAAGATATCAAGAATATTTTTGTAAAAATTCTGAAATTGCTTTAAATATTAGGTCTAAACTATATTATATCATTGGGGATCAAGATAAAATAACTAATCAGGTTCTATCAAAAACCAAAATACCTAGCGAAAAAATAATAATAATAAAAGGGGTCGGCCATTATTTTCTCAAATCAAATCCACTGGCTTTAGCAGAAAAAATTATTAAATTATTATCTTTAAATAATATTGCTTGCAATTCTTAAGAACTATGGTATTAGTGGTGAGGTCTATTTGAGTAATAATAATTATAGGGAGACACTGGATGTTATCTCAAGCTGTATTAGATCTATTAAAGATGTATCTTGGTAAGGAGGGTGGCTATACAGAAACTTTATTAACCTATCCCGATCCAGAGATAGATTTAGGAACTAAAATTCTTTACTTACAAAGAGCAGTTCTTCAAGAACGAAGAATTTTTTTACGATCTCTTGATTTATTATGTAACCGTAGTGCAACCAATTTAGAATTATTAAGAGCTCTCTTAGCTATTAATGATATTTGTCATAATAATGAGATAGAGTATTATGGAAGAAAAACTGCACACAGACATTTTTTTGGTGCCGTTGATCCCGATATTAAAACCAAAGCAGTAGAAGTTTGTAATGAGGCAAGAGAAACCATTAGGTCAATCATTGCAGAATTACAAAAAGAAGACGTCGAAATGGTTTGTCTACAAACTGAAGCCAGAAAAATGAGAGAAGTAGATATAGTAAAGCGAGAGAGCTGGAGAGCTTTGCTTGGTTTTCCTGAAGAAGATCGAATTGAAACAAGTGCCACAGGATCTTTTTTTGATCAAAGACGAAAATCTGTTTACAAGGGGAAACCAAAAGGTGAGGAAAGTCAGCTACATAGACTTCTTAGGACATTGCCTATTATAGGGATTCCGACTTTTAGATTTTACTGAGATATATAAGGTAAAAAATTATGCCTAAAACAACTAAGAATGCCTTTTTAAAAAGAAAATTTTCCTTGTTAAGATGGCTGTTATTTATGTTGTTAGTTCTAACTTGCATCAATGTAAGCGCTGAAGAAAATAAGCCTATGCTTCGTGGACGAGATTCTGACCCTGATATTGATTTATTTACTTGGATAACAGTAGAGAATCAAGAGGGATTTGATAATGAAGAGGGGGTAAGAGATCAAATGGTCTTTGCTGGTTCTCTTAGTAGAGAAACAATAGAACCCCCGGGGTTTCTATCAAAAGTTGAGACATCAATATTACACGCTTATTTAACTCTATGTCCTTCTTATCCTCGTTTATTAATGGGTATTTATAAATCAGTAAATCAGCTGCCTTCGCAAATTCAACTGCAGTGTGGTTTTTTTGTTAAAGTAACTGCTTTTGGAAAGAAGCCACCTGAAAGTTTAACTTATAATAAAACTATTCGTAGTGGGTTAAGTTATGGAATTGCCTCTACAAGTAAATTTTTTAATTGTTCGCAAATAGTGATGGCAAGTCTGGGTGAAGTATTTGGTGAAGCTTATCAAAATGATTTTCTTGATCGAGCAAAATTTGAAATGATTAGTGCTTATTTTGCTATTAGCTTGTTAGGAGTGGGAGCGGTAACTATAATTTTTAAAATTGGTTCAGGCGCTCAACAATGGCTTAGCGGCTTATTTAATCAAGAGCTTGGCGCAGATAGACCTGGGAATCGTTATCATTAATATGATCTTTATTTTTTTGACATGAAATTTCAGGACATGAATTTATTGATAATAGAGACTAAATTATTAAATTATAAAAAATCACACATTAAACAATAGTTAAAACAATATTAGTTTAATGTAATTAAACTAATTAATAATAAAAATAAAAACATTCTAGTGTCCATTTTGTTTGAAAATATTGATTTAACTTATTATTTCTAAACTTAGGATCTGTTTTAAAAATAATAAAAATTTTATTTAAGTACTATAAAGGGAGAGATAAATGTTAATTGCAACACTTGAGGACGGACAGTTAGTTTTAAGATGGAATATTTTTCAAACATTTTTTGGTTGTAAGCGCCCTGCATTAAGGTTGCCAATTGAAAATATTTTATGTATACGAACTAGTGATAAGGGTTTAAGTGAACCATGGAAAGGTGTTCGAAGTTTAGGACTACATATTCCAAGATGGGCGGCAGTAGGTTCCTTTAGAGGGGTTATGCGTCCTACCTGGGAGTATTGGAACGTAGTAGGTAATCCTAATGTGGTTGAAGTTTTTTTAAGGAAAGGTGATCCTTACTCGCGAGTACTAGTCAATGTTCCTGCCCCTAGAGAATTAATTGATTCAATTGTTGCAAGGCATCCAACTCCAGATTTTGTTGATGGTGATTATCGAGCTCCAAGTCAAGAGGTGTGCTTAACGGTTAAAGGTCGTACAGTTAGAGGAACAATTACCTATCCCGAAGTACCAGGACATTATCCTGCAGTCCTATTTATACAGGGTAGTGGTGCAACTGATAGAGACTGGAATTCAAAAGCTTTACCTGGAACCAATGGTAGTGCCGCATTACTAGCCAATCAGCTTGCTAGAAAAGGAGTAGTTACTTTACGTTATGATAAGTGCGGCATTGGTGATAATAAACTGCCCGAGGGAGGCTTGTCATGGACTGATTATTCAAATGAGCAGAGCGCTATGTTAGAGCATTTAGCTAAATTCGAGTATGTAGACAATCGTAGAGTTATGGTTCTTGGGCATAGTGAAGGAACTATGCATGCAATGAGATTGTGTCGTGAACTTCCCGCGGGATTAGGTGTAGTAGGCTTAATTTTGATGGCTCCTCCAGGTAGGCCATTGCAAGAAGTTATTCGCGCTCAATTAGGCCCTCAATTTAGAAAGTTACCTATGTCGGTTGTTTATTCTGATGAGACGGCAAGAGAGGAATTGGAAAGATTAGATCGAGGCTTTGAGTCTATAAGGCGGGGTGTTCCATTAACCGCAGAAGAGCTACGATTAGGTCTGGCGGCTAGAAAAATATATAATAAATTTTTTGATCCAAGAGCTCGAGCTTTTTCTCGTGAGCTTTTGCCATTTGACCCTCGGGTAGAAATAGGAAGAATACCTATTCCTGTTTTAATATTATGTGGAGGTAAGGATTTACAAATTCATCCAGTAGATGATGCTCAAGTACTTGTTGAAGCAGCAGCAAAAATAGGCAAAGAGGATGTTTCTATCAGGATTTTAGATGATGCTGATCACGTCTTTAAATATGAAGAGACACCAAGAGATAAGTTATCTCCTATCAGTGGACTTGAATATAATGCGGCTAATAGAATTTTAGATCCACAAGTAGTGCCTGCTATTAGTCGTTGGCTTTATGAATTAATTCCTGAATTACAACCTGGGCCTGTGCTGAGGACATAAAATGGACATAAGCTTGATAAATATGCCTATGGGAGTTGCACAAAGACCCTCAATTGCTTTGGGCTTACTGCAATCAATTTTAAAAAAACGAGGCTTTTCTGTTAAGTCATATTATGCAAGCTTATGGTATTTACAGTTTATTGGGAAAAAAAACTTTAAATGGCTAGAAAAGTTATCAGTTGGTTATATGATGGGAGATTGGTTATTTGGTCAGAGTGCTTTTCCAGATTTTTCTCCAAATCACGATGAGTATTTTTCTAAATTAGAGCAGCGCGCCTTTCACATTTGCAATGAAATTGATGGGGATTTTAAAGAGCATTTACTTAAATTCCGTGATCAAAGTACGCAGTTTGTTGAATATGTTGCAAACCAAGTTTTAAAAGATAAGCCTCGTATCGTTGGTTGTACATCTATGTTTTCGCAGCATGTAGCAACTTTGGCTGTATTAAGAAGAGTTAAGGAGTTAGATCCTTCAGTTACTACTTTATTGGGTGGTGCTAATTGCGGTACTGCCATGGGTAAAGCTACCCATCAAGAATTTAAATGGGTTGATGTAGTAGTTTCTGGTGAGGCAGATGACATAATTGTTCCTTTGTGTAAATCTTTGCTTAGGCAAAAGGATTTATTTAAACAAGATACTGAAAAAGATTTTGAGCTTTTACCTAAATATGTATTCTTACCCAAGCATAGATCTGAGGGATATCCTAAAAGCCCAAAAGATAATGACTATGAATTTGGTAAATGTTATGCCCTTAATACGCTTCCTCACCCTGATTATGACGATTTCTTTAATGAGCTTAATAGTAATAAATATAAAAATGATATTAAGCCTGCCTTACTATTTGAAGCTTCACGTGGTTGTTGGTGGGGAGAAAAAAGTCATTGTACATTTTGTGGTGTAAATGGCGGGGCTATGGTTTTTCGTTCAAAAAAGCCTGAACATGTTTTTGATGAAATTGTCACTCAAAGTGAGAAGTATGATTGCTACAATTTAGAAGCGGTTGATAATATTATTGATATGAAGTATTTTGATAATGTATTGCCATGGTTATCAGAAAAAAATAAACCGTATAATATTTTTTTTGAAACAAAAGCCAATTTAAAAAAAGAACAAGTACTGCAATTTTATAAAGCTAAAATTCGCTTTATTCAACCTGGGATAGAAAGCCTTAATTCTGAAATTTTAAAATTAATACGCAAAGGATGTACAGCTTGGCAAAATATACAGTTACTAAAATGGTGTAGGCAGTATGGTATTTCAGTTATGTGGAGCATTATTTATGGCTTTCCAGGTGAAGAGGATGAATACTATCATGAGATGAGTGAAATAATACCTTTATTAACTCATCTACAGCCCGGGTCACCAAATAATGTAGTTTATGAACGTTATAGCCCATATTTCAATACTCCTGAAGAATTTAATTTAAAGCTCAAACCTTTAGATCTCTATGACTATATATACCCAGTTACTGACCAGGGAATATTATCTGAATTGGCCCTCACTTTTTACGATGTTTCATCAAATCCTGATGATCCGTTTGATGCTTATTTAAATATCTTACAAAAACCAGGTATTAGCGCATTAGTTAGAGCTCTAATAAATTGGAATGTTACTTTTGATAAAAATTTAGAAATGTTGGTCGCAAAAGAAATACAAAATGGATTGAAAATTACTGATACACGAGCGTGTGCTACGCAGAGAAAATATATTTTAAATGAAAAAGAAAAAAACGTACTAAATTTTTGTGATGAAGCTATCCCTAAAATTTCTTTACTTCAAGAGATTTACAATAAATTTAATTATAATGAAGAAGAAACATCTCGCATAATAGATTATTTAGTAAAACATAAACTTATGATTGAAGTGGATAAGCGTATTTTATCATTAGTTTTATATGATCCTGTACTGGAATTGCCTAAAACTGAAATGCCTATGGGTGATTTACTTTAATTTGGAACCTTTATGGATGTAGCTTTAATTAATATGCCAATGGCTGCTGTTGAAAGACCATCTATTGCATTAGGTATATTATCATCACGATTAAAACAAAATAATATATCCGTAAAATCATATTACGCCATGCTTAGATATTTAAATTTTCTTGGTGGCGATCGTTTTCAATGGCTAGATCTACTTTCTGCAAGGCTTTTGGTAGGCGACTGGATTTTTTCTAGTTGTATTTTCCCTGATAATAGTGATAACGAAAAGTTTTTTGATGCATTAGAGGAAAAGGCATTTCAAATTTGCCATATGATTTCAGAGGATTTCCGAGAAGTGCTATTGACTATTAAAAACAATAATCAAAAATTTATTGATGAGTTAGCAGTATCTGTTTTAGCTGATAATCCTCGAATCGTTGGCTGTACATCAATGTTTTCCCAGCATATAGCATCTCTTGCAATTTTAAAAAAAATTAAAGAATTAAGACCTGAAATTGTTACAGTTATAGGAGGTGCAAACTGCGCAACTATAATGGGGAAAACAACTCATGAGGAGTTTAAGTGGGTTGATGTAGTTGTTTCAGGTGAAGCAGATGACGTTGCTGTGCCTTTATTTAAAGCACTGCTTAGTAATAATATAGTTAAAGATTTTAGCAAACTTCCAAATTGGATTTTTTTACCACATCATAGAGAGTCTGGTTATCCAGTTGCTAAAAATTCACAAGATAATTATGGTTATGGCGTCAGTTATTCATTAAATAAAGCGATTGAACCAGATTATGATGATTATTTCTTTGAATTAGAGGGAAGCCCTTATAGAAAAAACATTTCCCCGGGTTTATTATTTGAATCATCTCGAGGTTGTTGGTGGGGTGAAAAAAGTCATTGTACATTTTGTGGTTTAAATGCTGGTGGCATGAACTACCGCTCAAAATCAGCCGAACAAGTATTTAATGAAATTAAATACTTAAGTAATAAATATAAATGTCAGAGTTTACAAGCAGTCGATAATATTATCGATATGACTTATTTTAAAACATTGCTACCTTGGGTTGAGGGGGAAGATGTAAAATATAGTCTTTTTTTTGAAACTAAATCAAATTTAAAAAAAGAGCAGGTTGAACAGTTTTTTAGATCAGGGGTTCGCTATATTCAGCCAGGCATTGAAAGTTTACATACAGATGTATTGCAATTAATGAGAAAGGGAGCTAATGCTTGGCAAAATGTACAGCTACTAAAATGGTGTAGACAGTATGGTATATTTGCATCATGGAATATACTTATTGGATTTCCAGGAGAAAAAGAAGAATCATATGAAGAAATGAGCCAGCTACTTCCTTTGCTTACACATTTTCAGCCAGGTAGCTGTGCGGTAGTTGAATACCATCGTTATAGTCCTTATTTTAATAATCCAGACGAATTTAATTTAAGCCTAATACCCATGCAGCTTTACAATTATATGTATCCTTTAGATAAAGAAAAAATGATGAATATAGGTTATTTCTTTGAAGATGTAGATAAAGCTAATGTTGATTATTTGTCGAGAAAAGTTGATTTATATAGTCGTCCAGCTGTTTGTAAGTTAGTAAAGGAACATCAAAAATGGGCAAAAGCCTCTGCTGAAGGCACTGCCAAATTATTTGCTAAAGAAAACAATGGAATTTTTGAAATTGAAGACACGCGAGAATGTGCTGTTCAAAATAAATATTATCTTACATTAGTTGAAAAAGCAGTTGTTGAGCATTGTGATAGTGCAATACCAGAAAACATAGTTGTAAATGAAATTTATGAAAAGTATGGTTTTTCACCTCAGAAAATAAATGAAGCGATAAATGTTCTTTTAAATAATAAAATTCTTGTAAATTTAGATAACCGTTTTCTTTCATTAGTATTATATGATCCTATTGAGGGCTTTTTAACAAGTGGATTACCATTTGGTGAGCTAAAGTTATAACAATTGAGGCGTTAATGAGTAGTAGTAATGGTTGTTATATAATTGGCGAAACCTCACTTGTAATTCAATGTAGTGAAATTTTATTAAAAAATAACTTCCAAATTAAAGGTATTTTTACTCATGATTATGAGGTGGTTAATTGGGCCAGATTTAATCAAGTTACAATATTACCTACTTCTGAAATTAATTTATTAAGGGAAAAAAGATACAGTTACTTATTTAGTATTATTAATTCTAGTATTTTAAGTGATGAAATAATCAATTCTCCTGAAAATTTTGCTATTAATTATCATGATTCTTTGCTGCCTAGTTATTCTGGAGTTCATGCAACATCTTGGGCGATATTAAATAATGAGTCTTATCATGGAGTAACTTGGCATTTAATTACTAAAAAATTAGATGCTGGAGATATATTAAAGCAAAAAGAAATAATTATAGAAAAAAATGATACCGCGCTTTCTTTAAATATAAAATGTTATGAAGCAGCAATTTTAACCTTTTCTGAACTTTTATCGGAATTAAAAACAGGATCTTCTAAGAGAAAAAAGCAAGATTTAGCTAAGAGAACCTATTATGGATTTGATAAATATATACCTAGTTTAGGTATCATAAATTGGAATTTTTCAGCGGAAGAAATAGATCGCTTATTTAGAGCTTCATGCTTTAAAAATTATAATAATAAATTCGGAATTTTAAAAATATATATAAAAAAATTGCTAATAACTTTTGAATCTTTATCAATTTTATCTTCAAAGTCAAATTTTCTTCCTGGAACTATTGTTCAAATTAAAAATAATAGTCTTATTGTTGCAACTAAAACAAATGATATAGAAATAACCCATATTTATGATTTATCGAATAAATTGTATATTGAGAATGAGTTAATAGAATTATTTAATGTATTGCCAAATAACATACTGCCATTGCCAGAAAATGAAAAGATTCAGTCTTTAGAGTTTATTAAAAAAAATACTCACAAATATGAAAATTACTGGATTGAAAAATTTTTAAAAGTTTCTATTAATGGCTCACGCGTTAGCAATTTTTTAGTTAATGATCAGAAATTTATAGAATTCAGCTTTAATAGCTTAAATACTTTTAATATAAAATCGAAAAATAATTCCTTGGTTAATGATGATTTATTTTTAGTTTTATTTGTTGCTTTTGGTGCAAAACTTGCATCAATAAATAATGTTTTTGTGCAGTATCACGACAGCAGTTTGTATGATACCTATTCTAAAAGCTGTTTATTCTCTGATACCGTACCCCTAATTATCAATCTCGATAATGATGAGTTAATTGATAATTTTTATCAAAAAGTAATTAATGAAATTAAAACGAGTTTAAAAAATACTACTTACCAAAGAGATATTTTTTTACGCTATAAAGAACTAAAAGAAAAATGCAATTGTTACCATTTGGCTGTATTTTATGTTGATAGCTTTGATAATATTGATTCTCAATATTTTAAAAATGTTAATTTAGCAATTGCCATCAGCTCTAAATTAAAAATAATTAGAATTTATGAATGTAACTATAAAGGTCATACTATTGTTGATTTGGCCGCTTGCTTTAAATATTTTATTCATTTTATTAATAAAAACTTAAAATTTTCTCTTAGTAAAGTACCTTTAGTAGATAAGCATGATCAGAGTTATAAACAGCAGATTATTAACTGGAATAAAACAGATATAGCTTATCCAAGAGAGAAGACGATCAATGATTTATTTGAAGAACAAGTAGCAAGGACGCCTGATGCGATAGCGA
>MGXT01000019.1 GCA_001801465.1 Gammaproteobacteria bacterium RIFCSPHIGHO2_12_FULL_35_23
CGCCGATAGCGATGGAAGAAGGGTTACGTTTTGCGATTCGTGAAGGTGGCCGTACGGTAGGGGCTGGTGTTGTTGCTAAGGTTGTTGAGTAAATAGGATCAAAAAAATGGCGACTGTTAAAAAGAATCAGAGAATTCGTATTAGGTTAAAAGGGTTTGATCATCGTCTAATAGATCAATCAACACGAGAAATCGTGGATACAGCAAAAAGAACAGGAGCTCAAGTAAGAGGTCCTATTCCTTTGCCTACTAAGATTGAAAAGTTTACGGTATTAACTTCTCCCCATGTTAACAAAGATGCGAGAGATCAGTATGAAATTAGAACCCATAAGAGATTAGTTGATATAGTGGGCCCAACTGATAAAACAGTTGATGCGCTTATGCGACTTGATTTAGCTGCGGGTGTTGATGTTGAAATTGTGGTTGATTGATAAAGAGGTCTTATCATGACTGTTGGACTAATAGGTCGAAAATGTGGAATGACACGAGTATTTACTGAATCTGGTGAAACAGTACCAGTAACAGTACTTGAAGTTGCGCCTAATTATATTTGCCAAATAAAAACGATGGATAACGATGGTTACCAAGCATTACAAGTTACGACAGGAAGTCGTAAAGCTTCACGTGTGACTAAGCAGTTAGCGGGTCATTTTAAGAAAGCGGAAGTGATGCCAGGAAGAGGATTATGGGAATTTGCTGTTGAAGAAAATGCTGATTTATCAAAATATCAAATAGGTCAGGCATTAACAGTAGAGCTTTTTACAGTGGGCCAAGAAGTTGACATCACTGGTACTTCAAAAGGTAAGGGTTTTGCAGGAACTGTTAAGCGCCATAACTTTAGAACCCAAGATGCTACGCACGGTAACTCGGTTTCGCATCGAGTACCTGGTTCAATTGGTCAAAACCAAACACCAGGACGAGTTTTTAAAGGGAAAAAGATGGCTGGGCATTTAGGGGATGTTAGAGTAACTATTCAGAATTTAGAAGTTGTTAAGTTGGATCTTGAAAAGAACTTGATATTGATCAAAGGAGCAATTCCTGGTGCGCCTGGTGGTAATGTAATCATTAAGCCAGCTAATAAGAGAAGGGGTGACAAGTAATGCAGCTTAGTGTTATTGGAGAAAAGAAAAAAACCGCGATTGATGTTTCTGAAGCTGTTTTTGCAGAACAATTTAATGAGCCATTGATACACCAAATTATTACTGCTTATCAAGCAGGCGGTCGAGCTGGTACTAAAGCTCAAAAAACCCGTGCAGAAGTTAGGGGCGGTGGTAAGAAGCCTTGGCGTCAAAAAGGAACGGGTCGAGCTCGTGCAGGGAGTAGTCGTAGCCCTATCTGGCGTAGTGGTGGTAAGGTGTTTGCTGCTAAACCTCGAGATTATGAACAAAAAGTTAATAAAAAAATGTATCAAAGCGCTTTACGTTCTATTTTATCTGAGCTAATAAGGCAGGAACGTTTAGTGGTAGTTGAGAGCTTACAATTAGAACAAGCTAAAACTAAAGCTTTGTTAGCTAAATTAAAGAAACTAGAATTAGAAAATGTGCTTATTGTAGTGGACCATATTGATGAGGCACTTTATTTAGCCGCAAGAAATTTAATTGGCGTAGATGTTATTGATGCTGTGAGTATAGATCCGCTTTCATTAGTTAGTTTTGATAGAGTATTAATGAGTGTTGCTGCTGTGAAGCAATTAGAGGAGCGATTGGCATGAAGACTGAAAGATTAATGAAAGTCATATTGGCACCTTTAATTACTGAAAAAACGCAATTATTGGCTGAAAAGAAAAAGCAATTTGGTTTTAAAGTATTACCGGATGCTACCAAACCTGAAATCAAAAAAGCAATCGAAGAGCTTTTTAAGGTAAAAGTAAAATCAGTAACGGTTGCTAATGTTAAGGGTAAAGTAAAACGTTTTGGACGACACGAAGGTGTTCGAAAAGATTGGAAAAAAGCTTATGTAGCTTTAGAAGCAGGGTACGATATTAATTATGTAGCAGCTGAATCCTAAGTTGACATTTAGAAGAGGTAAGATAGAATCTCGCCCCTTTAAGAGATGTTATCAGCTAGGAAAGACGCAAATACAGTTTGTTTAGGAGCAATAAAATGCCTGTAGTAACAATGAAACCAACTTCAGCTGGACGGCGTTTCGTCACTAGAGTGGTCCATCCACATTTGCACAAAGGTGAGCCATATAGCCCTTTGGTTGTTGCTAAAAAGAAAAAAGGTGGTCGTAATAATTTAGGCCGATTGACAGTTCGACATCAAGGTGGTGGCCATAAACAACGCTATCGCATAGTGGACTTTAAGCGTCGTAAAGATGATGTGCCTGCTAAAGTTGAAAGACTTGAATATGATCCAAATCGTAGTGCGCACTTAGCTTTATTACTATATGCAGATGGCGAGCGTGCTTATATCATCGCACCTAAAGGCTTAAAAGAGGGTGCAACTATTCAATCAGGCGCAAAGGCTTTAATAGAAATTGGTAATTGTAAGTCGCTACGGGATATACCAGTGGGTACTACAGTTCATTGCGTTGAATTAAAACCGGGGAAAGGTGCTCAATTAGCACGTAGTGCAGGAACTGCAATTCAATATGTTGCTCAAGAAGGTCAGTATGCTACTTTACGTTTACGTTCAGGTGAGTTACGTAAAGTATTAGTAGATTGTCGTGCAACCATTGGTGAGGTTAGCAATTCTGAGCATAACTTACGTAGCCTTGGTAAAGCTGGTGCGAAGCGTTGGCGAGGTATTAGACCTACAGTTCGTGGGGTTGCGATGAACCCTGTTGATCATCCACATGGTGGTGGTGAAGGTAAGACTTCAGGTGGACGCCATCCTGTTTCACCTTGGGGCCAACCAACTAAAGGTTACAAGACTCGTCGCAATAAACGTACTAATAAATTCATAGTTCGTAGACGCAATAAAAAGTAAGTAAGGGGAGTATCACGTGCCACGTTCAATTAAAAAAGGTCCTTTTGTAGACTTAAGTTTAATTAAAAAGGTTGAGGAAGCGATAAAAAGCGGTAAAAAGAGACCTGTTAAAACTTGGTCTAGAAGATCAGTGATTACACCTGATATGGTGGGATGTACTATAGCCGTTCATAACGGCCGAGATTTCGTACCTATATTTATCACTGAAGATATGGTAGGTCATAAATTAGGAGAGTTTGCACCAACTCGTACTTTCCGAGCTCACTCCGGTGATAGAAAAGTAAAAGAACAACCGTCTTCTTAATATTGAGGAAATAATGATGGAAACATCAGCTACATTAAAGCATGCAAGATTTGCAGCACAAAAAGCCAGGTTAGTGGCCGATCAAATCCGTGGATTACCGGTCTCTAAAGCACTTGATATTTTGACTTTTAGTCCAAAACGAGCAGCTAAAACAATTTTGAAAGTGTTGGAATCTGCCATTTCAAATGCTGAGCACAATGATGGTGCTGATATTGATGAGTTAAAAGTATCGACTATTTTTGTTGATGAAGGTCCTGTGATGAAACGTATGCATGCACGAGCTAAAGGGCGTGGCGCAAGAATTTTAAAAAGGACCTGTCATATTTTGGTAAAAGTAAGTGATGAATCAGGAGAAAAAAGCTAATGGGTCAAAAAGTTCATCCAATCGGAATTCGTTTAGGCATAGTTAAAGATTGGGCATCACGTTGGTATGCTGATTCAAAAAATTTTGCTAAAACTTTGGCGGAAGATATTAAAGTTCGTAAATTGTTAGAAAAACGTTTAGAACCTGCGGGCATTAGCCGTATCGAGATTGATCGTCCTGCGCGCAATGCACGAGTTACTATCTATGCCGCCCGCCCTGGCATAATTATCGGCAAACACGGTAAGGAAGTAGATATATTACGTAATGAAATTGGTCGAATGTTGGGAGTGCCTGTACACCTTAATATTGAAGAAGTTCGTAAACCTGACCTTGATGCAAAACTCGTTGCTGAAAGTGTTGCTCAGCAATTAGTTCGTCGAATTGCTTTTCGACGTGCTATGAAGCGTGCTGTGACTAATACTTTAAGAGCCGGTGCAGAAGGAATAAAAATTTGTGTGAGTGGTCGTTTAGGTGGTGCTGAAATTGCACGCAGCGAATGGTATCGAGAAGGTCGAGTACCGCTTCATACTTTTCGTGCTGATATTGACTATGGTTTAGCAGAAGCGCTAACGACTTATGGTATCATTGGCGTGAAAGTTTGGATTTGTCGTGGTGAAGTGATGAACGAAGAAGAAAGTGGTATTGAAGGTAGCGGTGATGCTGGCAAAGCAAAAAAGGGTAGGGGAGCATAAAAATGTTGCAGCCAAAGCGCAGAAAATTTCGTAAAGATTTTAAAGGTCGCAATAAAGGGCTAGCTCAACGTGGTAATAAAGTTAGCTTTGGAAAATATGGCTTAAGAGCTATTGGTCGTGGCCGCTTAACCGCAAGACAATTAGAGGCTGCTCGCCGAGCTTTGACAAGACATATGAAGCGTGGTGGAGATGTATGGATTCGAGTATTTCCAGACAAGCCAATTTCTAAAAAGCCGCTTGAAGTGCGTCAAGGTAAGGGTAAGGGTAACGTTGAATATTGGGTTGCCGTAATTCAGCCAGGTAGGATTTTATTTGAAGTGGATGGTATTACAGAAGAGTTAGCACGAGAAGCTTTTAAACTGGCAGCTGGTAAATTACCATTTAAAACAGTCTTTACAGAAAGGACGATAATGTGATGAATATCGATGAATTAAGAAATAAATCAGCCACTGAGCTTGATGAAGAATTAAACTCCCTGTTGCGTGAACAGTTTAATCTTCGTATGCAGCGAGCAACAGGTCAATTAAACCGGGTTCATTTACTAAAAGCGGTGCGTAAAAATATCGCACGAGTTAAAACACTATTAAAAGAGCAAGAAGGTAGAGCGTGATGACGGAGAATAAGTCAACCAAACAACGTACCGAAATAGGAATGGTAACGAGTAACAAAATGGATAAAACCATTGTGGTACTAGTTGAGCGTCGGGTTCAGCACCCAGTCTATAAAAAGATCATAAAGCGTTCAAAAAAGTTCCATGCTCATGATCCCGAAAATCAATGCAATATTGGTGACCGAGTCATGATCGGGGAAGGAAAACCTGTTTCCAAGACTAAGTCATGGAGATTATTGGAGATTTTAGAAAGAGCAGATTAATTAAAAAGAGTCTATCAAGGCTCAAAATAAGATGATATAATCTCGCGCCTATTTGGTAGGACAAAAATTGGCGAATATAGTAGGTAACTATAAGATTTAAAAGAAAATATTAATAGTTCAAAATTTGAACATTCGCGATTAAGAGGATTTTTGGAGAAAAATTAAAATGATTCAGATGCAAACGGTTTTAGAGGTTGCAGATAATAGCGGCGCTCGTAAAGTAATGTGTATTAAGGTACTTGGAGGTTCACATCGCCGTTATGCGCAAATTGGTGATGTAATTAAAGTTTCTGTCAAAGAAGCTATTCCTCGTGGCAAGGTTAAAAAAGGTGAAGTATTAGATGCGGTAGTAGTACGCACTAAAAAAGGTGTCAGACGTATTGATGGTTCTTTGATTCGTTTTGATAGTAATGCAGTAGTATTACTAAACAATCAAAAACAACCGATTGGTACACGTATATTTGGGCCTATCACGCGTGAATTACGTGAATTATTTATGAAGATTATATCTTTGGCGCCTGAAGTATTATAAAGATTAATAGTGGTGGAAATGAACATGCTAAACAAGCAAAGTTTAAAATGCAAAATCAAACAAGGCGATGAAGTTATTATTATCGCAGGCAAGGATAAGGGTAAACAAGGTGTAGTCAAACACGTACTACGTAAAAACAATAGCATAAAGCTATTGATAGAAGGCGCTAACCTTGTTAAGAAACATGTGAAACCTAATCCTAACAAGAATGAACCAGGTGGAGTTGTAAGCAAAGAAGCTTATCTTGATATTTCTAATGTAAAAATTTATAACTCAGCAATTGGTAAAGGTGATCGGGTTGGATTTAAATTTTTAGATGATGGTCGTAAAGCTAGATGTTTTAAATCTACTGGCGAACTTATTAACGCTGAATAATTGAAATAGGTTGAAAGAGCATGGCAAGGTTACAGCAACATTATAAAGAAAAAATAATCAAACAGCTTATCGATAAATTTGCTTACAAATCGGTAATGCAAGTTCCTAAAGTCACTAAAATCACTTTGAATATGGGTGTAGGTGAAGCAGTTGATGATAAAAAGATTATGGAAAAAGCAGTTGCTGATATGACAGCTATTGCTGGGCAAAAACCAGTAATGACTTTATCACGTCAATCAATTGCTGCGTTTAAAGTGCGTGAAAATTGGCCAATAGGCTGTAAAGTGACTTTACGCAAAAAACAGATGTATGAATTTTTAGATCGCTTGATTACGATTGCTATTCCGCGAATTCGCGATTTTAGAGGGTTTAGTATCAAATCGTTTGATGGCCGAGGCAATTATAGCTTAGGACTTAAAGAGCAAATCGTGTTTCCAGAAATAGAATACGATAAGATTGATAAGATTCGTGGTTTGGATATTACCATTACCACCTCTGCTAAAACTGATGCAGAAGCGAAAGCTTTATTAGCTGGATTTGAATTTCCATTTAAAGAAAAAGACTGAGGGATTGTGAATGCCTAAAACTTCGATAGTACAAAGAGAATTAAAGCGACAAAAATTAACTAATAAATTTCGTAAAAAGCGCGCTGAATTGAAAGAGCAAATTCGTCAAGGATTTGTAGCAGATGATGGCTCTGCTTATGAAGCTTTAGAGCAATTACAAAAACTGCCTAGAAACTCAAGTAAAAGCCGTTTGCAACGCCGGTGTTCTTGTTGTGGACGATCACGTGCAGTTTATCGTAAGTTTGGACTCTGCCGACTTTGTTTGCGTAAGTTTTCTATGCAGGGTTTTGTACCAGGCGTTGGAAAGTCAAGTTGGTAATTAGGAAGGGTTTTAAAGTAGAGGTTATATAAATAAATGAACATGCAAGATCCAATAGCTGACATGCTGACAAGAATTAGAAACAGTCAGCAAGTTTTTAAAGAAAGTGTTGAAATGCCTGCTGCAAAATTAAAAGTTGCTATTGCAAAAGTGCTAAAAGACGAAGGTTATATTAAAGACTATGAGATTGTTGGTGACAAAAAGCCTGCTTTAGTTATTACATTAAAGTATTATCGTGGTAAACCAGTTATTTCAAAAGTTAAACGAGTTAGTAAACCAAGCCTAAGAGTCTATAAAGAGATAGATAAGTTACCTAAGGTATTAGGTGGTTTGGGAATCGCAGTACTTTCAACCTCTAAAGGTGTGATGAGTGATCGTGCTGCTAAGGCTGCAGGTATTGGCGGCGAAGTTTTATGCTTCGTTGAGTAGGAGAATTGAAATTATGTCAAGAGTAGCAAAAAGTCCAATTGAATTACCTTCTGGAGTAGATATCCAACAACAAGGTAATTTAGTTACTGTAAAGGGTCCAAAAGGACAATTGGAATATCATTTGCATGATGCGATTAAAGTTGAGCGTGAAGGTAAAGTGTTGCATGTCAAATTAGTGGGTGAAATATCAGCAACTTCAGGCTCTAAAAATTTACTTAAAGGTAGCATGATAGCTTTATCTGGTACTACGAGAGCGATTATTAAAAATCATGTGATGGGTGTTTCAAAAGGTTATGAGCGCAAATTACTGATGGTGGGAGTAGGGTATAGGGCTGCTATGCAAGGAACTAAACTTAATATTACAGCTGGGTTTTCTCATCCGGTCCAATATGATGTTCCTAAAGGTATTAGCATTGAAACGCCAAGCCAAACTGAAATTATTATTAAGGGAGCAGATAAACAACTTGTTGGTCAAGTTGCTGCAAATATTCGTGCTATTCGTTCTCCTGAACCTTATAAAGGTAAGGGAATTAGATATTCGGATGAAAAAATTATCTTAAAAGAGACTAAAAAGAAATAGGGTAGGATGATGAATACAAAGAAATTATCAAGAATGCGCCGTGCCAAGAAGACTCGCGGAAAAATTAGAACATTAAAAGAATATCGATTAACAGTTCACAAGACTCCTAGGCATATCTATGCACAAATTATTATGCCTATAGGTGATAAGACTTGTGTCAGTGCTTCAACATTAGATAAAGATATTAAGCAAATGAAGCTTGGTTATACTGGTAATGTAGGTGCTGCAGCCAAAGTAGGTAAGTTGTTAGCAGAGCGTGCTAAAGCAGCAGGAATTGAGCGAGTTGCGTTCGATCGTTCAGGATTTAAATATCATGGTCGCATTAAAGCATTAGCTGATGCTGCACGTGAAGGTGGAATAGAGTTTTAAAAAAGTAGGAAAATATTTCTGTACGCAGTCAATTAGTAAATAAAGGGTAAAGTAATGACAGCAGTTGAACAAAGTAACATGCAGGTTGAATTGGATAGCCGGATTGTTGATATTAGACGTACGACTAAAGTAGTCAAAGGTGGACGAGACTTCAGCTTTGCTGCTACGGCGGTTGTTGGTGATGGTAATGGCACAGTGGGTTATGGTCGTGGTAAAGCGAAAGAAGTGACCGCGGCTATTCAAAAAGCAACTGATAGCGCACGTCGCAACATGAAAAAAATTAATCTTAAGAACCATACTTTACAACATCCAATTTCAGCTAACCATGGAGCAACTAAAATCGTTATGCAACCTGGTACTGAAGGTAGTGGTATTATTGCCGGTGGTGCAATGCGTGATTTATTTGAAGTATTGGGTGTTCATAATGTGTCTGCAAAAATTATTGGTTCAGCTAATCCAGCTAACGTAATTCAAGCTACATTAAAAGGGTTATTGGAAATGACTTCACCACAGCAGATTGCTGAAAAACGTGGTAAAACAATTGAAGAAATTATAGGGTAGAAATTAATATGACTAAGAAGGAAAATAAACTTCGTATCACGTTAGTGCGTAGTCTTAATGGACGTATACAACGACAAAAGGATTGTATACGTGGACTGGGATTACGAAGAATGCATCACACAGTGGAGCTACAAAATACACCTAGTATTCGTGGCATAATTAACAAAGTTTCATTTTTATTAAAAGTTGAGGAAGTATAATCATGTACCTCAATACATTAAAACCAGCAAAAGGCGCAAAAAAAGTAGCAAAAAGATTAGGTCGTGGTATCGGTTCCGGCTTAGGTAAAACTTGTGGCAAGGGTCATAAAGGTCAAAAAGCTCGTTCTGGTGGATACCATAAAGTTGGTTTTGAAGGGGGTCAAATGCCCTTACAAAGACGATTACCAAAATTTGGTTTTAACTCAAAATCGAAACAGTTTGCTGCCGAAGTACGTTTATATGAGCTTGATGCTTTATCCGGCAGTAACGTAACGATGGAAGTTTTACGAGAAGCTAAATTAATCTCTAGCTCAGCTAAAAAAGTTAAAATCATCGCAAAAGGTGAAATAAAAAAAGCCATTACCATTGGTGCTGATGTTCAAGTGACAAAAGGTGCACGAGCAGCTATTGAGGCCTGCGGTGGTAAGGTTGAGGGATAATGTCGAAAGCTTCTGTACTGAATAGCTCTTTAACAAAAGGTAGCGGTCTTACTGAACTTAAGCACCGCTTTCTTTTTTTGTTAATTGCTTTACTGGTATTTCGTATTGGTTCTTATATTCCTGTTCCGGGATTAGATCCAACTAAGTTGGCACAACTTTTTCAAAATCAACATAATAACATTGTTGGCATGTTTAACGTTTTTTCAGGTGGTGCGTTATCGCGCTTTACTATTTTTGCATTAGGAATTATGCCCTATATTTCTGCGTCAATTATAATTCAACTGTTTGCTTCAGTCGTACCTGCTTTAGAACAAATTAAAAAAGAAGGTGAATCAGGCCAGCGTAAAATAAACCAATATACTCGTTATGGCACTTTGTTACTTGCCTTTTTTCAAGCGATTGGTATTACTAAAATGTTAGCAGATCATGGTATTGCCTTAGATCCAAATTTATCATTCTATTTTATTGCTACGATTACTTTAGTAACAGGTACGATGTTTTTAATGTGGTTAGGTGAGCAAATTACAGAAAGAGGGATCGGTAACGGTATTTCAATGATTATTTTTGCAGGGATTGTTTCCGGATTTCCGGCTGCTATTGCGCGAACTTTAGAACAAGTAAGGCAAGGTCAGATGCAAATGATAATCTTGCTTTTAATCGTTGCCATTATAATGATTGTTACTGCGGTGGTTGTATTTATTGAGCGCGGTCAAAGACGTATTAAAATTAATTATGCGCAGCGCCAAATGGGACGTAAAATTTATGCTGCCCAATCAACACATTTACCTTTAAAAATGAATATGGCGGGTGTTATTCCTCCTATTTTTGCTTCTAGTATTATTCTTTTTCCAGCGAGCTTAGCACAATGGTTTGGGAGAGGTACTGGATGGATAAGTGATATTGCAATGATATTGCAACCTGGCCAACCTTTATACATGATGCTCTATGCTATTGCTATCGTATTCTTTTGCTTTTTTTATACAGCTGTAGTCTTTAATCCAAGAGAAACTGCTGAGAATTTGAAAAAATCAGCAGCCTTTATTCCTGGTATTCGTCCGGGTGAGCAAACAGCTAAATATATTGATGGGGTTATGTCACGCTTAACCTTGTTTGGCGCTATTTACCTTATATTGGTCTCTTTATTACCGCAATTCTTGATGGATGCTTGGGACGTGCCTTTTTTCTTTGGTGGTACTTCTTTATTAATCGTCGTGGTTGTGGTTATGGATTTTATGGCCCAAGTTCAGGCCCATTTGATGTCACAACAATACGATTCTTTAATGAAAAAATCGAGTTTACGAGGTAAAAAACTCTAAAAAAGAGGATTTAAACTCAAAAACTTATTAGAAATATTTTGAAATAAGGCACTAAACCCTATAAAATATTGCGCCTTATCCAAGCTGAATGAGAGAGGATAAATAGATGAAAGTTAAAGCATCAGTCAAAAAAAGATGCAGAAATTGTAAAATTATTAAACGTAATGGCGTGCTTCGTATTATCTGTAAAGATAAAAAGCACAAACAGCGTCAAGGGTAGTTGGAGCGGTAAAGAGGTACCGAATAGCGATTAATTGCTTGCAAAACAACAGTTTGGTAGGTAATATCGCCTCCTTCGTTTTAAGTTGTATTAAATTTGAGGAGTTTTTGAATGGCACGTATTGCCGGAGTAAATCTACCTTCACACAAACATATAGTAATTGGACTAACAGCTATTTATGGGATAGGCAAAAAGCGTGCGTTACGCTTATGTGATATGACTAAGGTTAACCCCCAAAGAAAGGTAAGTGAGTTATCAGAAACTGAATTAGAGTCGCTTCGTGAAGCAATTACCCAATATAAAATAGAAGGTGATTTGCGTCGTGAAGTGTCAATGAATATCAAACGATTAATTGAGCTTGGCGCCTATCGAGGTATTCGTCATCGTCGTGGGCTCCCAGTTCGTGGGCAGCGCACAAAAACAAATGCCAAGACTCGTAAAGGTAGAAAGAAAAAATAGGAAAAGTATAATATGTCTGTATCGGCTAAACCAACTGTAAAAGTACGTAAAAAAGTAAAGCGACAAGTGATTGATGGTGTAGTGCATGTTCAAGCTACATTTAATAATACCATTATCACCATTTCAGATCGTCAAGGTAATACTATTGCTTGGGCTAGCGCAGCGAGCTGCGGATTTAGAGGCGCACGTAAAAGTACTCCTTATGCAGCGCAAGTTGCAGCTGAAACAGTGGCTACAAGTGCGATAGAGCGTTTTAGCTTAAAAAATATCGATGTAAAAATTAAAGGGCCAGGACCAGGTCGTGAATCAGCTATTCGTCAGTTGCAAGTAGCAGGGCTGAATGTATTATCAATTGAAGACGTAACAGGCATTCCACACAATGGTTGTCGTGATCCAAAGAAAAGACGGGTATAAGGTAGAAAAATTATGGCAAGAAATTTTAGTCCCAGAGGCCGCTTAGAAAAACGTGAACAACAAGATTTAAATTTGTTTAGTGGTGCAACCGCAGTTGAAGGTAAGCACAAAACAGGTGTTGGTCCAGGCCAACATGGCGCTAGACGCGCCAAGCTTTCCAACTATGGAAAGCAATTACGTGCAAAACAAGTTGTTAAACGTATTTATGGTATTTTAGAGAGACAATTTCGTAATTACTATAAAGAAGCTTTTCGTTCTAAAGGTTCTACAGGTGAAAACTTGTTGAAATTGTTAGAGCGACGTTTAGATAATGTAGTTTATCGTATGGGTTTAGGTCGTACTCGTAAAGAAGCAAGACAGCTAGTTTCCCATTGCTGTATTTTAGTGAATGGTGAAGTAGTCAATATTCCTTCTTATCTTGTTAAAGCCGGCGATGTTATTACAGTGCGTGAAAAAGCTAAAAATCAAGCAAGAGTTAAGGAAGGTTTAGAGCTAGCTAAGCAACGCATGCAAGCAGGATGGATTGATTTCGATGCTGAAAAATTAGAGGGAGTCTTTAAGTCAATACCGGAACGTAGTGATTTACCGACTGAAGGGATTAATGAGCAACTCATCGTTGAGTTGTATTCTAAGTAATTTTAATGTGAGGTATGGCCCATGTCTAACGATGCATATCAATTTTTAACACCGCAAAAGATTAATGTTGAAAATTTGACACCGACTAGTTCTAAGATTGTTTTAGAACCATTTGAACGTGGTTTTGGTCATACTTTAGGACATACTCTACGTCGAATTTTACTGTCTTCTATGCCTGGTTGTGCTGTCACAGAAGTAAAAATTGATGGTGTTCAACACGAATATAGTGCTTTAGAAGGTGTGCAAGAAGACGTTATTGAAATATTATTAAACTTAAAAGAATTAGCGATCAAACTATATGACAAAGAAGAAGCAGTATTGACCCTTAGCAAAAAAGGCCCTGGGATAGTAACAGCTGCTGATATTCAACTTGATCAAAGTGTTGAAATTGTTAATCCACACCATGTGATTGCTCATCTAAATCAAGAAGGTGAGCTTAACATGGAACTTAAAGTACGCTTAGGGAAAGGTTATGAGCCAGTTATTAATAGACTCCAAACTGAAGAAGAAGGTCGTGCGATCGGCTTTTTACAATTAGATGCTATTTATAGTCCCGTTAAACGCGTTTCTTATACAGTAGAAAGAGCGCGGGTAGAACAGCGTACTGATTTAGATAAATTAATTATTACGCTTGAAACGGATGGTACTTTAGACGCTGAAGAAGCCATTCGCCGTGCAGCCACTATTTTACAACAACAATTACGTGCTTTCGTAGATTTAGATAGCAGCATTTTACAAGAGCCTATAAAAGAAGAAGAGGAAATTGATCCTATTCTGTTACGTCCAGTTGAAGACTTAGAATTAACTGTACGTTCAGCAAACTGTTTGAAGGCAGAAGCTGTTCAATACATTGGTGATTTGGTACAACGTACTGAAACTGACTTATTGAAAACACCTAATTTAGGTAAGAAGTCATTAAATGAAATTAAAGATGTATTAGCTTCACGGGGCTTATCTTTAGGTATGCGTTTAGATAATTGGCCACCTTCATTTTTAAAAAGTAAAGACGATAAGTAAATTAAAAGGATAAGATCATGCGTCACCGTAAAAGTGGTAAGTCATTAGGTAGAACTAGCAGTCATCGTGAAGCGATGTTTCGTAATATGACCGCTTCTTTACTTCGCCACGAAGTTATTAAAACAACTTTACCGAAAGCAAAAGAATTACGTAGAGTTGCTGAACCATTAATTACTTTAGCAAAAGAAGATAGTGTTGCTAATAGACGATTAGCTTTTGCAAGAATGCGTGATAAAGAAATGGTAAAAAAACTTTTTGAAAAAGTAGGCCCACGATTTGCAAAACGTCCAGGTGGTTATTTGCGAATTTTAAAATGCGGATTTCGTCACAGCGATAATGCACCTTTAGCTTTAGTTGAGTTAGTAGAGCGTGAAGTTGCTGCGGAATAACTAAACTGCAAATCTTTTAAAGAGCGACCAAGGTCGCTCTTTTTGTATTTATGGCTTTACAATTAATTATTTTAGAAAAGAGATAGAGTCAACTATAACGTAAGCAGTAAATCATGCACCCACCCACTTGTTCTAGCCCGATTTTTTCTTTTTTAAAATTAAAAGGCAGCAGCGCTTCAAATTGCTACACTGTGGACCGTTTTCGGTGGTAGGTTTGAGTTAATCTCCTTAACAGGATCACACACGGCCCTAAGATATTGATTCAACCTATCACCTATCTACTCCAAGCCTGAAAGGTTACCTTCCTGACTCAGAGCTATCCAACCGATGAGCACTTATAGTGCAACGCCATCAGCGAGCAGTCGTGATGTGCTTCAAGATGCAAAAGAAGGAGAGGTTTTGCGGTGGCAATATCGTTTCGGAAGTGGAGGAAGAGCTCCAACAAGTGCAACGCCATCAGCGAACCCGAGAACAACAGGAGCAACAAGAAGCGTTATGTTCTTTAGGCCCCTATTAGTAGAAGCTGTTGACAAAGCAAAAGGTAATTCAAAAACGGTACAATTCCGGTTAGGACCGGGGAAGTGCTCCTGACTTCGAGGGGTATGCAGCATAACCAATTGATTAATTTGAAACTTATTTTTTGGTTAGGCACCGCAAATTTCAGTGACATAGGCTGTATTAGTTCCGACTTAATCTGACAGTCACTTTCGAAAAAATCGGAAGCTGTCAGATTAGGTTTGAGCTACTACAACAAGAGGCTTGATCTTCACTTCACCAAACTGAACTGATGTAACACCTTCTAGTTTTGGTTTTCGTCTTGTGCACCAATAAATAAACGTAGAGTAATTTAACCCTTGTTTCTTACAGTATTGCTTTTGAGATTCGCTACTCCTTTCGCATTCTTCAATGTGCTTTTCCCAATCAATCTTATTTGGTTTTGATTTCTCCTGCATTGTTATCTCCATTTTTTGTTTTTCGAGATAACAACATGCCAGATGCCATCAGCAATTAATAGGTGGGGATAATTTTGTGGTTACACTATAACGACTTATAGGCTTTAAACCATTTTTTTAGGGCTACAACTGTCCAGATTGCTTCTATTATTCCAAATGGCCAGGCACCTTGAAGAAATCCATACAGTGAACCTAAGCCACAGGATAGAGCAAAGCCAAAAATAAACCAATGGCCTCGTTCTTCAAAAGCATAAAAAACTAGCATTAAGCTAACTGAAATTAATCCAAAGAAACTTAATAAGCTCATCTAAATTTACCTCTTAATCAATAGTATAATGAGTTTTTAATCTATGAGCAAGTTAGCAAATAGTCGAATTATGTTGTCATTCAGTTTAATAACAATACTTTGTAATTTTAAATATAATAAAAAAACAGCCAATGCGGTTATTGCCATCACAAAAAGGGTGATCTTTAATAATAAAATAGAATAAGGCGCTAAATATTTTCTAAACCGTGATCTCGTTCATTGTCAAAAAGCGTAATTGATTCACTTCTTTTAGCAAGATTTAATTTTAAGGTTTTAATGGTCTCTAAAGCTGTGCTATAACTTAATCGAATGATTGTTAAGTTGTTTTTTTCTGGTAAGGCTAGTTCATTAAATAATAGCTTGGGCTGGTATTTAAAATAGGAGACTAATAAATTTATTTTACTTCCGCGGGGAAAAATAAATGACTGCTTATTATTTTGTACCACTACAGGCGAGTGGTAAAGCCATATCGTGAATATTATCATAAGCAACTATAATGTGCTCCCCTCGAAAGATGGGCATTTGCATTAATAATTCTTTTTCTTTAGTTGTAATAGGATCACTAGCTTTAATTTTAAGTAAAGCTTGAATTCTTTTATGATGATTTTCAATGGCAAGCCCGAGAGTTCCTATGATATGAATTGTTTCAGGTGCTGTATAATGTTCTGATGAGTTTAGCTCTTTTAGTCTTGATTCCATTTCGCTAATAGCTTTATAAAGATGTTCAACATGTGTGTCTAATTTTAGCATAATTTTTCCTCAGTAAGTGGAGATAAAATACCAATATTGGTATAAAGAAATTCTTTTATTAAAGCAATATCTGGTGCGAAATAACGATCCTCAGTATAAAAGGCAACAAGTTTTCTTACTTGTTGATGGTAGGTTTGTAGCGCAGGAGAAGTTTTTAATGGTGCTCTGAGTTCTACTCCCTGACAAGCTGCTAATAATTCGATAGCAAGTATGCCATTCACATTATCAATGATCTCTGCTAAACGGCGAGCTGCAAAAGTTGCCATGCTGACATGGTCTTCTTGGTTAGCACAAGTGGGGATACTATCTAAGCTTGCCGGGTGGGCTAGAGTTTTATTTTCACTAGCTAAGGCAGCGGCAGTATATTGAGCAACCATAAAGCCCGAGTTGATACCGGCGTCTTTAATTAAAAATGCAGGAAGCCCGCCATTTAAAGTTTTATCAACCAATAAAGCAATTCGTCTTTCGCTAATCGCGCCAATTTCAGCAACACAAATAGCGATCAAATCGGCAACAATTGCTACAGGCTCAGCATGAAAATTTCCGCCTGATAAAATTTGATTTTCTGCAGAAAAAACTAGCGGATTATCAGTTACTGCATTAGCTTCATCTACTAATATTTTAGCAGCGTGTTGTAAATTCATTAAGCAAGCTCCCATGACTTGTGGTTGGCAGCGAAGCGAGTAGGGATCTTGAACACGGTTACAGTATTCATGCGAACGGCGAATTTCACTGTCTTTAAGTAATTCTCGCAATAGTTTTGCCACAACGATTTGTGCTGAATGTTTGCGAATTTGATGAATTTTTTCATCAAAAGGCGTGTCGCTGCCTAAGGCAGCATCAAGACTCATCGCACCACTAATGAGTCCTCCGGAGAAGATTTTTTCAGTTTGCAGTAAGTGATAAATAGCTAAAGCGGTGGAAACTTGAGTGCCATTAATTAACGCTAAACCTTCTTTAGCGGCTAATGATAAGGGACTTATTTTGGCAATAGCTAAAGCTTCGGTAGCGGGAAGTAGCTTACCCTGAGCTCGCGCGTGGCCTACTCCTATTAGCGTTAAGCTTAAGTGGGCAAGTGGAGCCAAGTCTCCTGAGGCGCCCACTGAACCTTTAGCAGGAATAGCAGGATAAACACGATGATTAAACAAAGCAATTAAGGCCTCAAGTAATATTAATCTGATCCCTGAATAGCCACAAGCTAAGCTATTTACTTTTAATAAGAGAATTAATTTTACAATAGAGTCGGCAAGTAGTTCGCCAGTTCCGACAGCATGAGATAACAAAAGATTATGCTGTAAAAGGGCTAATTTTTTTTTGTCAATGGAGACATTGGCTAGTTGTCCAAAACCTGTATTGATACCATACACAGCCTGCTCTTGGTCTAAAACATTTTTAACCACTTGTCGAGATTGATGAATGCGAGTAAGAGAGATGGGGTCTAATTCTAAATGAACTTCATTATTAATGATAAAACGAATATCTGTTAAGGTTAATTGACCAGGTTTTAAAATAAATTTTTTCATGAGCCCTCTAGCATAGGAAGATTTAAGTGTTGTTCTTTAGCACATTGTTTTGCGATTTTGTAACCTGCATCAGCATGACGCATTACTCCTGTTGCAGGATCATTTGTTAATACACGCTCTAATCGTTTGGCAGCTGCTTGGCTTCCATCACAAACTATTACCATCCCAGCATGTTGAGAAAACCCCATACCGACACCACCACCATGATGAAGACTAACCCAGGTGGCTCCACTAGCACAATTTAATAAAGCATTAAGTAGTGGCCAATCAGAAATTGCATCAGAGCCATCTTGCATGGCTTCGGTTTCTCGATTAGGGCTTGCTACTGAACCAGAGTCTAAATGATCTCGTCCGATAACAACGGGAGCTTTTAATTCACCTTTAGCAACCATCTCATTAAAAGCTAAACCTAATTTGGCGCGTTCTCCTAATCCAACCCAACAAATTCTAGCGGGCAAGCCTTGGAAATGAATTTTTTCTTTAGCCATGGTTAGCCAGTGGTGCAGATGCGGATTATCTGGAATGAGTTCTTTAACTTTAGCATCAGTTTTATAAATATCTTCAGGGTCGCCTGATAAAGCAACCCAACGAAAAGGGCCAATTCCTCTACAAAATAAAGGTCTAATATAAGCAGGAACAAAACCTGGGAAATCAAAAGCATTTTTAACACCTTCTTCCAAGGCTACTTGGCGAATATTATTACCATAATCAAAAGTAGGAATACCTTGAGCATGAAATGCTAACATTGCCTGGACATGTTTTGCCATGGAGGCTTTCGCGGCCGCAATCACTTGTTTGGGATCGGCCTTTCTTAATTGTTCAGCTTGTTCTAAAGTCCAGCCTAGAGGCAAATAACCATTTAAAGGATCGTGAGCGCTAGTTTGATCAGTCACTAGATGAGGTTTGATACCCCGGGCAACAAGCTCAGGTAAAATTTCGGCAGCATTGCCAAGAAGACCTATTGAGATAGCTTGTTTAGTTTGTTCTGCCTTGTGAATAAGGTTTAAAGCTTCCTCTAAGCTAGTTGTTTTTTTGTCTAAATAACCGGTTTCTAAACGGCGCTGGATTCGAACCGGATTGCATTCAATGGCTAGCATCGAAGCGCCAGCAAGTGTTGCTGCGAGAGGTTGCGCACCACCCATGCCACCTAATCCAGCAGTTAAAATCCATTTACCAGTTAAATCACCATGGTAATGTTGTTTACCAGCTTCCACAAAAGTTTCATAAGTACCTTGCACAATTCCTTGGCTGCCAATATAAATCCATGAGCCTGCAGTCATTTGGCCATACATCATTAAGCCTTTTTTATCTAACTCATGAAAAATTTGCCAGTTAGCCCAATGAGGAACGAGGTTTGAATTAGCAATCAAAACACGAGGGGCATCAAGATGAGTTTTAAAGACTCCTACTGGTTTACCGGATTGAATTAGTAAGGTTTCATTGTCATTTAAAGTTTTTAAAGTGGCAATTATTTTATCATAGCAAGCCCAGTCGCGAGCAGCCCGTCCAATTCCACCATAAACTACCAGTTCTTCAGGTTTTTCTGCAACATTTGGGTCAAGATTGTTCATCAACATGCGTAAGGGAGCTTCAGTTAACCAGCTTTTAGCCTGTAAAGTGGTGCCAGTAGGTGCTTTAATGTGTCGTGTCTTATCATAACGAGAGGATTGAGTCATAATAAATCCTTAAGAAATAATGCTAGTTTTATATCAAGTTAGCTAAGGGTTTGCAAGTATGTACCATTTATCAATTAACTTTCATCAATGAGTTTTAGGCACTAAATGATGCAAAATTTCAGTTAAAAGGTTGGCAGCAAGTTTAGCTGTTCGATTATCAATGTCATAGTTGGGAGCTAGCTCAACAATGTCAAAACTAATTAGCTTATCTGAACTGGCTAATTGGCGTAAATAAGGTAGGACGTGAAATGGTTGCAAGCCTAAAGGTTGTGGAGCACTAACTCCTGGTGCTGTGGAAGCTGAAAAAACATCTAAGCAAATGCTTAAATAAATAACATCATGTGTGTTAATAATTTTTTTAATTAAGGTCGAGCAAGCTGGATTTTCTGGGTGGTAAAATTTTTCTGCAAGGAGATAGTGAGTATTTAAGTCTTTAGCAGTAATAAATAAGCTTTGACTATTGCTGTTAGGTTGAACGCCAAGGCAGTAGTAATCAAAGGGCAAATTTTTTTGTGCACGTGCCTGAGCAATTTGTTTAAAAGGGGTGCCCGAACTACCTTTATTGCCAATGAGTAGATTTCTTAAATCAAAATGGGCATCAAAATTTACAATAGCTAAAGACTTAGCTTCAATGGCAGGTTCTAAGCCTTGATAGTGCCCCCAGGCTGTTTCATGACCGCCGCCTAATACAATAGGCATAAAGCCGTTAGCAAGTAGTTTGGTTACAGCGAATCCTAAATTATATTGTGCAGTTTCTAAATCAGTATCCGGACAACTAATCGTGCCAGCATCATAAATTTTTATTTCTTTATGGAGAGGCAGTTTTGCTAAACATTGTTTAATGAGTTGTGAGCCTTGAATAGCGCCAGGTCTTCCTAAATTGCGGCGCACACCTTCATCGCAGGCAAAACCGAGTAAAGCAAGGCCTGGGGTTAGACTAATGGAGTTATTTAAGTCCAAGGGCTTAATAATTTGATAGTAATATTCATTTAAATTAGCGTCAAGACGACCTTGCCATAAGGATAAATCAGCGGGGTGATAATTTTTGAGCAAATTAGCCATAAGTTTTCCTATAAATAGCTAGATTAAATTGAAATATAACTCTAAATTGGAAACTCTGCGGGTTATGATAACATAAAATTTAACTTTTAATGAGGATTATGTGAGCGCTTATCATTGGGATAAAGTATTCATTAATGCCAACCTTGCCACTTTCGCAGATGAATATTACGGTTTTATAGAACAAGGGGCCTTAGCTGTACGCGCAAGTCAAATCGTATGGATTGGAAGGATGTTAGAGCTACCAACCCAGGCACTTGCTTTTGCTAAAGAAATTATTGATGTAAAGGGGCAGTGTATTACCCCGGGATTGATTGATTGTCATACACATGTGGTGTATGCAGGAAATCGTGCTAATGAATTTGAAATGCGCTTAACTGGGTTAAGTTATGCTGAAATTGCTCAACGAGGCGGCGGCATTCGTTCGACTGTAGCCTTAACCAGAAAAGTGTCTAAAGATGAGCTTTTTGCAGAAAGTTTACCGCGTGTTAAAGCAATGATGCAACAAGGTGTTACTACCTTGGAAATTAAATCAGGATATGGCTTGGATCTTGAAAATGAAATAAAAATGCTGCAAGTTGCTAAACAACTTGCTGAATGCTTACCTCTAACAGTATGTCCTACTTTTTTAGGGGCTCATGCATTACCTGTTGAATATCAAAATCAAGCTGAGGCTTATATTGATTTGATTACAGAAACTATACTACCTACGGTAGTAAAAAATAAATTAGCCACAGCAGTCGATGCTTTTTGTGAAAATATTGGTTTTACACCTAATCAAGTTGAACGAGTATTTCAAGCAGCTGAACGTCATGGTTTAGCAATTAAGCTCCATGCTGAACAATTATCAGATTTAAAAGGAGCAGTACTCGCTGCTAAGCATAAAGCCTTATCTGTAGATCACTTAGAATATATTAAACAAGATGGTATTCAAGCTATGGCTGAGGCAGGATGTGTAGCGGTTTTATTACCAGGCGCATATTATTTTTTGCAAGAAAAACAAATGCCTCCTATTGAGAGATTGCGTCAATATCAAGTACCAATGGCTATTGCTACTGATTGTAATCCAGGAAGCTCTCCTACGACTTCTTTATTGTTAATGTTAAATATGGGATGTACTTTATGGCAATTAACGCCGACCGAAGTTCTTCGAGGTGTGACACTTAATGCAGCAAAAGCATTAGGTCTAGAAGCAACTCACGGAAGTTTGCAGGTAGGTAAAATTGCAGATTTAGTAATTTGGAATGTTAAACATCCAGTAGAGCTTACTTATCAATTTGGTTTTAACCCTTATCAGGCGAGTTATAAAGCTGGCGAGCTTATTAATATAAAAGCTTTAAGTACCTAATAATTATTTAAATTTTATTATCAAGAAAAGGCTTTAAAAAAACAAAACCCCAGAGATGGGGTTTTGGCTGTTAATTTTATTTTAAATTAAAAAGGAATGTCATCATCAAACTCACCTGCTGGTCCAACTTGCGCTTCTTCCATAGCTGGTGCTGATTGATTATTTGAAGAATAATTGGCTGCACCACCACGTGAATCAAGCATTTGCATTTCATCAGCAACGACTTCAGTTGTATAGCGATCCTGACCATTTTTATCTTGCCATTTACGAGTTCTTAATTTACCTTCCACAAATACTTTAGAACCCTTTTTTAAATATTCACCAGCGATTTCTCCTAGCTTATTAAAAAACACCACGCGATGCCATTCGGTGCGTTCTTGTTGTTCACCAGATTGTTTATCGCGCCACATTTCACTAGTAGCGATATTAATAGTAGTTACAGCACCGCCACTAGGCATGTAACGTACTTCTGGATCAGCGCCTAAATTACCAATTAATATCACTTTATTCACACTACCTTTTGCCATATGTTTCTCCTTGGGATTTTAAAAAGTTTATTAAATCATTGTTAGCAAATAAGGTATTATCTATCTTTAAATAAGCCACGCCTTCGTCTGGACAAACGAGTACGTCAATAATACCTTTTATCGTTAGTAATTTTGTTTGCAACACTTTAGCGCTCTCTCTGTCTTTTAACAAGCCAATTGTGATGACTTTTGAACTAAGATAGCGAGGAGATTTCATGGTTATTGCAAACAGTAACCATGAAATACCTAATAAAGTACCAAACATAAATACTTGTTTAAAGTTAAAATAATGAACAATGCTGCCACCTACCACGCCACCAATAAAAATGCCCAAAAATTGTGAGCTTGAATAAACACCCATTGCAGTGCCTTTATTGCCGGCAGGAGAAATTTTAGCAATTAACGATGGTAGGCTCGCTTCTAAAAAAGTGAAAGCTGCAAAAAAGAAGATTAAGATAATAGCGATCATAACAACATTGAAATGAAAAAGCCAGAGTAAACCTTGGGTAATGATTAAAATTATAATGGCACCAATAAAGGTTTCTTTTAGACATCTTTTCTTTTCAGCGATAATAATAAAAGGCATCATGCACATAAATGCTAAAATTAACACAGGTAAATAAATAACCCATTGTTTAGCCAAAGGAATATTGTTTTGTAATAAGATGCTTGGAATAACTATAAACATGGCCGTTAAGCTAGCATGTAAAATTAATATTCCCGCATCGAGTCGTAATAGTTCAAGATTGGTGAGAATTTTAGTGAATTGATTTAAAACCGGTTCAGTATCTCGATGAAGTAGAAGACGTTTTGGGGTGGGAACTAAAGTTGATAAAATGATCATTCCTAATAAAGCTAACACAGCAGTTAACCAAAATATTCCTGGGACTCCAATCATGCCAGTTAATAATGGGCCTAGAATCATTGCAATAATAAATGAAAGACCAATGGTCATGCCAATAACCGACATAGCTTTAAGACGTTCTTCATCTGGAATTAAATCAGCCAGTAAGGCCGTGATAGTACTGCCAATTGCACCTGCTCCTTGCAGAGCACGCCCTATTATTATTCCCTCGATACTATGAGACAAGGCTGCCAGAATACTACCTAGCGCAAAGAGTATTAAACCAAAAAAAATAACCGGTTTGCGACCTAAATGATCTGAGCTCATGCCAAATGGAATTTGCAATAAAGCTTGAGTCAAGCCATAAATACCTAGGGCTTGACCCACTAAAAAAGGGGTGGCAAGTTGTAAGGTACTAGCATAGACGGCAAAAACTGGCAAAATCATAAATAAACCCAGCATACGGAAAGCATAAATACTAGCCAAAGAAAGCGTGATAATTTGTTCTGTGCGTGTCATAGTCGCTAATTAATTTATAAAAAGGTTTATTTTAGCAAGCCTGGATAAAGTTACCTAGTTTTAGTAGGAAAAGAGTTCTCTGACTTGAGCGATTCTTGAGCAAGGTGAGCCTAAAATGATTACTTCGCTATTAATCAATAAGTTATTTCTTTTATGAAAAGAAAGTCTTGCTGCAGAAACAAAAATTTGCTTTGAAATACATAGTGATTTCAAATAATTAACGCCAGTCATAGTTATTTAAAACACTTAATTTCTTCTTAAGCTTTACTGATTATACTAGAGAAAAAATAATAGCAGATAGTGTCATGCCTTTATCGATAGAAATTAATGATTATCTTCAGTCAGCTGCAGAAACTTCTTTCCAGCGGTTGTTTATGCAAGCCAAATCGTATTTGGTTAGTAAAACAGTCCCAATCGCTAGACGGATTTTATTATCTTTGATTGAAGAAATGGAAACAAAATTTCAAGAAACTGTTTTGACACCAGTTTTATCAGGTACTCCAATAACTAAAGAAAGCGCAAGCCTTATTTTAAGTTATAGTGAGGTATGTTTGCATTTAATTGATTGTTTTGTAGAGGAGACAGCTCATCAAGAAGGATTTTTTAATAAAGCAAAAAACCTGCTTAATGCTTTAGTAGACTCTAAAGAAAAAAAAGAAATGTTGGGTCTTTTAACTGAAAAACAACGCCAGCTAAAATTAGAAGCAAGAGTAAAGGTGCGTATTAAGGGTTTAGCTAGTGCAATAATAACCAGGACTGTAGAGGCGAGAGCTAGAGATGAGGCTGGGGTAGGTGCAGCCAGTGCAATAGGGGCGGGTAGTAGTGCAGGTGCTGGGACAGAGATGATAGGAGTGAGTGATTTAACACTAATGGCTCGCAGTAAAGAAGAAGCCGCAGTTGCTTTAATCTGTTTGGTGTCTGCTTCACCTGACAGGAAGAAAAGAAAAGCAACGGTTAGTTTTAATTTAGGGGGCGAAATAGGTAGTCCAGCTAGCTCTCTTTTCCATACAAAGAAACCTAAGAAAAAGAAATCTGTTATTTGCTTAGCGCCCAAAGAGGCTTGCAGTGATGAGTTTGTAGAAAAGTGTTTTACTCAACTTTTTGGAAAAATAATTACTGAACTTGGTACTATCAGTAAGGTTAGTACAAAAAATAGATTAGTAAAAATAATTTTGACGATATTAGCCGATACCTTTAATCTTTTAAAAATAGAAAATGCTAAAGGTAGTATAGATAGTGTTGCAAGTTGTCAAAATCTACAAGATGAGGTTTGTAAATATGCCTATAGATTGTTTGAAGCTAACCCGATGCTATCTACTGATGAAAAATTTGCTTTTACTCGTGTCTTTGCTTTAAAAATGTCGCCAGCAGTAAGAATTTCTGAAACAACGATGATTGGCTTTTTATCTACTCAGTTAGAGTTAGATATTTTTTTAAAGAGCCTGCTAAGAAAATGCGTGGTATTTGGTTTAATTGACGAATCAGATGAAGGAATTAATTTTTTAATTACCTATTTACTTGATTGCTTAGCAGTATTAATTAATAGCAGTAATCCCTTAGTGAATGCAGCGATGGATAATTGGAAAACAAACTTAAGGCAAGTGAAAGAATTATTAAGCGTTACAATCGCAAGCAGTAGAGGAGCTGAAGGAGTAAGTGCTAGTTTAGCAGAGGTGGCTGGAGCTGGAGCGGGTGCAGGTGGGGCAGGTAGCTTTTTTGGTAAAGTGCCAGTAGGAGAAATGACTGAAAAGGGGGCAGCTGAAGAGAGGTTGGTCCAGGCAGTATAAATTTTAGAATTAATAATTAATAAATAATAATAAGAATAACAATAATGGTATTAGAACAAATAAGAGATTTTTTATATTCTACAGCAGAATCAGCTTGGATTATGCAATTTAGCCAAGCTCAATTACAGGTTAGTCAGCAAGAATATCACACAGCTGAGAGCTATTTAAATAGACTCTTTCTTAATTTTAAAAATTTTGAAGAAGTAATGAATTGCTTAATTGCAGATAAACCTTTATCACCTGATCTTGAGGCTGAAAAAAATACCACAATTAATGAGTTGGGCCTTTGTTATGTTAAATTATGGGTGCTGTATTGTTCTTTGCATTTAAAAGAGTGGTTTTTGGTACGAGATCATTTGGCTAAAGCCGCTATAGTTTTATCTAAATTGCTACAAAATAGTATCAAAGAAATACTCTATGAAAATTTGATTGAAGTGATGATGAATGCAAAATTTGAATCAGCGCTTTATCTTTTTCAAGAATCAAAGAATGCAGTGGATGAAACAATAAAATTAGATTACTTGCAGCAAGCAAGAGAATTATTACAGCAATATTTAACAAGTCAGGCTCGGTCTAGTGTAAAATATAGAAAAGAATATCGAGCGTTAAAAAAAATTATTGAAGTCCATCTTTATTTAGCGCAAGTATTAGATGATCCAGCGGTTCAAGCAGAGTGTTATCAGGCTATGCTTGATAGCTACTATACTTTGTATACTAAATATCGGGTTAAATGGCCTTGGTTAACTACTAATGATTATGATCTAACATTATTAACATTTAAGTTAAAGAAATTAAAATGTTTGTTTGTCTATGCAGATAAAACAGAAGCCCTTACCTACTGCCAAAGTATTTTAACAGAAGCCAATGAACAAAGACTAATTGATAAGTTAAGAAAAAGTCGTGAACGTGCCAAGTTTTATGAATTATTCTTTTGTGTATTAACTTTACATTTAAATTTATTACCTCAAACAGAGATCGCATTGTTTACTAAGCAGGGGGCGCTAAGAGATAAATGTGCGGTTCGCTTTTTGACAAATTATGAAGAGATTAGCTCTTATCGCATTAAACCAAAGCTTTTAATAGCTATTCGAAGCGTCGCTGCAGAGGTTGAACGGTTACAATCAGTTGCAAGCAGAGAGGAAGAATATCAATCGCGTTTTGTAAGAGTATTGGCTGAAGAAAAGCTGCACTTAAGACCTCGACGAGTATTAAGTACGGGGGGTGCTGCAGTGATTGCAGGAGGGGTTAAAAAATCAATAATGAAGAGAGAAGCTGTTTTTCCTACTTGTGGGTTTTTTGAAGAAGTTGATCTTTGTAAAATTGCTATGCAAACAGGATTAGAGTTATTTCAACCCCTGTTAACTAAAATTAGTTTGGCCCTTATTACGCAGCGTGAACAAGCGAATTTATTAGCCCTGTATTTATTGGAGTGCTTAGCCAATGCTTGCTGTAATATCAAGGGTATTCACGTACTGACTACGGTTGAATTATATGTTGATATTATTAAATTATTTTCAGAGGCTCGATACAAAGCTACGCAAGCAAGAATAATTGAAAAAATAAAAACTTTAGAGCGCGATAGCGTAGTGCCTTTCTTTTCATTAGAAGAAGCTGATAGGCATTGGGGAGAGGCTGAATCATTACCAGTAAATACTAGGATTGAAGAATTTTTAAATGAAGTGCTTGCTTTAACTAAACAAAATCCAATGGCTATAATACAGTCATTGCAAGAAAATTTAATTTTAGCTTCAGAGGCATTGTCTCCTGATGCTAGTATTCGTTCTGAGATAGAGGACTGGTACAGCCAATTAACTAGTTCAAGAGCTTGTATAGCAAGTAGATAAAGTTAATGAAGAATTAAGAGATAATAATAACAAGGTGACTATATGCAATATATTATTGTTTATACTGATTGTAGAGGATTACATGGAGGAGATTTTAGTGCTGCTGCTAAAATTGCTTATGGATTACAAAAACATAGTTCTACATTTAGAGTATTATTAGTCAGTCGGGCAGAAGGTATTGCAAAATTGCGCTCTATATTTGAAAGCGATGCGACGACCGTGCAGATTTATGATGAAAGAATAACTGTTAAAGCTAGAGATGAGGTGAGATTTTCTGCTGGAGATACATTATTTGCTTATATTGAAGTAGCTTATTGTAACCCTTGTCCAATAGAGTTTTTGAAACTTTGGATTACTAATGTCGCCATTAAAAAAATAATTTTTTTAACTGCAAATTATGAGGTTGAAGCTGGTCCAGGTGCTGTTCGAGATATATATAGCAGAAGTCACTTTAACTTATTCTGGTGGCCTTTGGGTGCAATGACTTTAACATTTAAAGCTGAGGTATTGGGAGTTGGGGCTTGTAGAATAGGATTAGTAAGACGACCTTTATTATTAGAAAGTCCGTTGTTAACATTAACAGATAATCCAGTAATGCGAGTTTTTACTCATAAGAAAATCTATGGATTTGTTTATTATGCTGCTTCTTTCTCGCAATCTGATTCTTTTTTAAAAGACTATTTTCAAATTAGCCAGGGTGCTTTTCCACATTTAGATCGCTATGTTATTATTGGCAATAACGAGTTGTTATTGCAAGCTGTATTTAGATGGATTGTCGCTAAAGAAGTGGGTACCAAAATAAAAATTATGCAAGGAGAGGATAGTTGTAAAATAATCTATGAAAGACAAAGTTCTGCTATCATAAAAAGTGTACTTACTGCTGCGGAGGATTGTGCATGTAATATTGAAATTATAAATTATAGAGCACTTCCTAATAGACAGCTATTAGCGCTCATGGCTGGTGCTATTCCACTTGTGGCCGTAACTGGTGTGGAAAGTGTTTCAGAAGCTATGCAGCAAGGAAAAATTCCTTTTTACCAATGGTCTTGTTCTAACGCGTGTTTTTCTGAAGCTTGTACAACAGAATTGCTTTCTCAAGTAAGAATGCTTGATACCAGTCAAAAAATGCTGTCGATTCTCCATCAAAAAGCTTCTCTTGCTGAGCAGCAAAGAGCATGCTTAATGAGTTATTTGCTGGCAGGCAGTGATTTTACAGATTTTTATCCGGCCATAGTAAGTTTATTTGCTCGCAAGCCTTTAGCAGACTTACAAAAAAACATGTTGATACAATGCTTGCAACACGAAGAATTTGTTATGCTGCTAGCAGATCGTTTAGCCGCCATGATTTATAGAGCAGATACTTCTATCAGCGCTTTATTTCAAGCTATCACTAGCTTACCTAGTGCTATTATAAGGGCTGAGCCTGGTGGAGCCGCAGCGGTAGCAGCATCAGTACCAGTACCAGCTGGGAGAAGCGGTGCATTACCTGTTATCAGTTATTATGTTGGTGATGGAAGTGGAAGTGGTAGTGGTAGTGGTAGTGGTAGTGGGCGAGGTGTTGATACTGGTGGAGAGACCAGAAGAGTAGCATCTTGTTGCTTTTTTGCAGCTTCTGGCACAAGCTGTTCACCTACTAGTGTGACACGGTTAGTTGTGTCCCCCCCTCTGCTATCTATTCCTTCTCCCCCATAAGAGGCCTTTATTAAGAAGTTGGAGCTCTACTGATTTACTGGTAAAATAATCTATTTGACTTGAAGAGAAGCCATGAAAGCTATTACCATTCGGGGAGCTCGTACCCATAATTTAAAAAATATAGATGTTACCATTCCGCGCGATAAATTAGTGGTAATCACTGGTTTATCGGGTTCAGGTAAATCTTCGTTAGCTTTTGATACGCTTTATGCAGAGGGTCAGAGACGCTATGTAGAATCTTTATCAGCTTATGCTAGACAATTTTTATCGATGATGGAAAAGCCTGAAGTTGATCATATTGAAGGTTTATCGCCAGCTATTTCTATTGAGCAAAAATCAACCTCACATAATCCACGTTCAACTGTAGGAACCGTAACAGAAATTTATGATTATTTGCGTTTGTTGTATGCACGAGTCGGGCAGCCTCGTTGTCCAGAACATAATCAATTATTAGAGGCACAAACCATTAGTCAAATGGTGGATACTGTTCTGGCGTTGCCTGAAGGAAGTAAACTGATGCTGCTCGCACCCGTTGTAAAATCGCGCAAGGGTGAGCATGTACAGTTAATTGAAGGTTTACGTAGTCAAGGCTTTGTTAGAGCAAGAATTGACGGCAAGTTATATGAATTAGATCAAGTTCCGGCTTTAGATTTGCATAAAAAACATGATATTGAAGTGGTGATAGATCGAATCAAAGTTCGAGCTGATCTTCAGCAACGTTTAGCCGAGTCTTTTGAAACTGCGGTCCAATTGAGTGAAGGGTTAGTTAAAGTTAGTTTCTTAGAAAGTAAGCAAGAAGATTTATTGTTTTCTGCTAAATTTGCTTGCTCGCAATGTGGCTATAGTATTTCTGAATTAGAGCCAAGATTATTTTCTTTTAATAGTCCAACGGGTGCTTGCCCTGATTGTGATGGATTGGGGATAAGACAATTTTTTTCACTAGAAAAAATAGTGCATCATGAATCCTTAAGTTTAGCAAGTGGTGCAATTAGAGGTTGGGACAGAAAGAATTTTTATTATTATCATATGTTGCTGTCATTAGCTAAACATTATGAATTTGATGTTGAAAAACCTTTTTCTGAGCTTCCTAAGTCTATCCAAAAAATTATTCTCTATGGTAGTGGTAAAGAAAAAATTATCTTCCAGTTTAAAGGCGATAACGATCGCTTTTACCAAAAAACGCAATCCTTTGAAGGTGTTATTCCCAATATGGAACGACGTTTTCGAGAAACAGATTCTATGGCGGTGCGAGAAGAGCTTGCTAAATATTTAGTGAGCCAACTATGTGATAAATGTGAAGGGACAAGATTAAATCAGGCAGCCAGGCATGTTTTTATAGAAGATCGCTCGTTACCAGCGATAACAGCTTTGCCTATTGAAGAGGCCCAAGTTTTTTTTAAAAAATTAAAACTAACCGGTAAACGAGGGGAAATAGCAGAAAGAATTTTAAAAGAAATTAATCAGCGTTTACAATTTTTAATTGAAGTAGGGCTTGAATATTTGACTTTGCATCGGAGTGCTGAAACGCTTTCTGGCGGGGAAGCGCAGCGTATTCGTCTGGCTAGTCAAATTGGTTCGGGTTTAGTAGGGGTGATGTATATTTTGGATGAACCATCAATAGGATTGCATCAACGTGATAATGAACGCCTGCTTAATACTTTAACTTATTTACGTGATTTAGGTAATACTGTTATCGTAGTTGAACATGATGAAGATGCTATTTTAGCTGCTGATCATGTGATTGATTTAGGGCTAGGGGCTGGTGTGCACGGGGGTAAAATTATTGCTGAAGGTACACCTAAACAAATTATGCAAAATAAGGCCTCACTAACTGGGCAGTATTTAGTGGGTACTCGAAAAATTGCTATCCCTAAACAACGTATTTCACGTATGCTCAAAGAGGCTTTGATTTTAAAAGGAGCTAGTACTAATAACTTAAAAAATGTTACGGTCGAAATTCCACTAGGACTCATGACTTGTGTGACGGGGGTTTCTGGTTCAGGAAAATCAAGTTTGATTAATGATACCTTATACCCTTTAGCTGCGACGGCTTTAAATCATGCCAGCCAATTAAAAATAGCACCTTATGAGTCAATTACTGGACTTGAGTTATTAGATAAAGTGGTGGATATTGATCAAAGTCCGATTGGACGTACACCACGCTCTAACCCAGCTACCTATACTGGACTTTTCACCCCAATCCGTGAGTTGTTTGCTGGTACTCAGGAAGCGAGAACAAGAGGTTATAAGCCTGGGCGATTTAGTTTTAATGTGATGGGTGGACGTTGTGAGGCTTGTCAAGGCGATGGAGTGATTAAAGTAGAAATGCATTTTTTAGCGGATGTTTATGTTATTTGTGACGTTTGTAAGGGTAAACGTTATAACCGAGAAACCCTAGAAGTTACTTATAAGGGTAAAAATATTTCTGAAGTTTTAGATTTAACTATTGAAGATGCTAACGAATTTTTTTCAGCAGTACCAGTTATTGCCAGAAAACTACAAACCTTAATGGATGTTGGCTTATCCTATATTAAATTAGGGCAAAGCGCGACGACACTTTCAGGAGGAGAAGCGCAGCGTGTTAAGCTTTCAAGAGAATTGTCCAAACGCGATACAGGCAAAACTTTGTATATTCTTGATGAACCTACCACAGGGTTACATTTTTATGATATCGAGCAGTTATTAAAAGTTTTACATCGTTTGCGCGATGAAGGTAATACGGTAGTCATCATCGAGCATAATCTAGATGTCATTAAAACAGCAGACTGGGTCATTGATTTAGGACCTGAAGGTGGCGATAAAGGTGGAGAAATTATTGTTTGCGGTACACCTGAACAAGTAGCAAAAATGAAGCGTTCTTATACTGGGAAATTTCTACAGAAAGTCCTGGTAAATAAAAAATAACAATTATTCTTCTTTTTGTTTGGCGTGATCGGTACGAACTTTTTTAATTTTTTTGTCGAGCATGGTTCTTTTTAAAGGTTTTAAATGATCGATATAAAGCTTGCCATTTAAGTGATCGACTTCGTGCATAAAATTTTTAGCAAGATAGCCTTCGCGAATAAATTCAATTGGTTTGCCATGTCGATCCAGACCGCGCATATGGGTGCGAGCAGGGCGAAGAATGGCTGCTAAAATTTCATTAGGGTAAACTGACATGCAGCCTTCTTGTTCAAACACTTCACCTTCTGTGTTAACAATTTCTGGATTGATGACAACAGTAGGTGTTTCTTTAGAGTTTTTATCTTCAAAAAAATCATAAAATACAAAAATTCGCTTAGGGTTTTGAATATCTAATTGAGTGGCAGCTAAACCACCACAATGAGGAGTATTGACTAAGGTTTCTAACATGTCAGCAATCATTTGTTGGACTATAGGGTCGTTGATATCCGTAACTGGTTCAGCGACAGTTTTTAATCTTGGATCTGGGTAGTTTAAAATTCGTAATACAGCCATGCGCTTACCTATAGTTTTGGCATAAACTTAAACTATTCTCTAAAAATTTTCAAGTAGCTAGGGGTAATTTCATCAAGCCTAGTTATACTTACTAAATAAAAAGATTTGAATTCTCAGTTCTAGGTAAAATATGTTAACAATTTTATCTCAAAAAGGTATATTTCTCTATTTAAGGATAAAATTAACCTGTGACACATTTTTCTCTAGAACAAGAAAAATACTTAATACTTCCCGGTGCGGTAGGTCCTTTAGAAGTTATCACCGTCTCGCCTTTGCAGCCAAAACCCATTACGGCCATTATTTGTCATCCCCATCCTTTATTTGGTGGTACTATGAACAATAAAGTGGTTCATACTGTGGCGAAAGCTTTAAACATAATAGGAATTAAAACTATACGATTTAATTATCGAGGGGTGGGCAAAAGCGCAGGAAGCTATGGAACAGGCTTAGGAGAGGTTGAGGATGTGAAAGCATTGGTAGCATGGTTAAAAGCTGCTTACCCAAGGGATGCGTTGTGGTTAGCGGGGTTTTCCTTTGGTGCTTTTGTAGCAGCTAAAGCGGCTACTGAGTTAAGTCCAGCAACGCTTATTACTATAGCGCCTTCAGTAGAGCATTTTGATTTTACAAAGCTTGGCAAAATAACTTGTCCATGGTTAGTTATTCAAGGTGAGGCCGATGAAGTGGTTCCGTCAGAAAAGGTATTTGCTTGGCTCAAAACACTTGCTCCAGCTCCAACTCTGATTCGCTTTCCCGGGGTTGGACATTTTTTTCATGGTGAATTAACTGCGTTACGAGAAGCAATTGTTAAACATTTTAGCGCAAAGGTGAATCATGGCTAACGGTATTTTATTAGTAGCTTATGAACAAGCAGTTGCTAGCAATAAAATTAAAGAGGATGCTCGGCAACTTGCTGCATTAAATGTGTTGCAAGAAATTTATGATGGATTAATTAAACCTAGTAGCTTTTGGTTTAGTAAAAACAAAGTTAAAGGTGCGTATTTGTATGGTGCGGTTGGTACAGGTAAAACCTTTCTTTTAGATTTATTTTATAACAACTTACCCATTAAGAAAAAAATGCGTAGCCATTTTTATCAATTTATGCAAACTATTCATGAGCGATTAAAATTCTTGCAAGGCCAAAAAAATCCTTTAAAACTAATTGCCAAGGAACTGGCTAAACAAGCGACAGTAATTTGTTTTGATGAATTTTTTGTGAATAATATTGTCGATGCTATGTTGCTAGGTAATTTATTACAAGCCCTGTATCAACAAAATATTACTTTTATTGCAACGTCTAATGCGCTTCCTGATGAGCTATATAAAGGTGGATTGCAGCGTGATCGTTTTATTCCGGCAATTGATTTAATTAAAGTAAATAATACTGTAATACAAGTAGATAGTGGAATAGATTATCGATTAGGAAAAGCTGATTATGACCGTGCATATTTTTATCCACAAGATCCTGAAATGTGGGATTTACTATTTAGTAAATTTAAAGCGCTTGCTTTACCACCTATTGAGTTCGCACAAAAAATTGTTGTTGATGACAGATTCATTGAAACAACTTATCAGACTTGCAATGCTATCTGGTTTGATTTTAATAAGCTTTGTGGTATTCCCAGAAGTCAGACTGATTATTTAATTTTAAGCAAACAATTTGATTATGTTTTTTTAAGTGGTGTGCATCATCTCTTAGAATACGAAAATGATTTGATTAGTAATTTTATTAAGTTAATCGATGTGTTTTATGATATTAGTACTAAATTGATTATTTTAGCGAGTGTGCCTATCAATGATATTTATCGGCAAGGACGACACCAATTTGAATTTGAACGCACTAAAAGCCGTTTATTTGAAATGCAATCAGAGAGTTACTTGCTTTCTAAAAAGAAAAATTTTATTAAAAACAAGTAATTATTATTTAAACAATAATTAACTTTTATTGATTGCATTTAAGGTTATTTTAATAATTGATCATTAAGATTGTTGGTAGTAATAATAAAATTAAGAATAATTATGCCTACAATATCAATCAGATTTAGTTTAGTTCTACCGACAAAAGCAGAGTATCAAGAAGCTTGTTTTAAAGAGCACGCTAAGTTACAGAGAGCTTTTGCTTCTCTTATTGGACCTGATGGCAGCAAGCCTGTTGTATTACAAGCGGTGCTTTGTTGTTTGGGAGAGGTTATTAAAAATGCCATTGATGTAGGTGCTACGCACTTAGAGTTTGTTTACCGAGATGATGGGAGTAATTGTTTATTAACTATTAACGATAATGGTCCTGGATTTGGAGATTTTTTAGCAGGTCAAGCATCACTTAACTATAAAGAAAAATTAGCTGGACGACACTCAATTGTTTCAAGGAAAAGAGTGGGGTCTTTAGGTGGTCACGGACGTGGCTTAGCGCAATTGTGTGAGCTATTAGATCATTATGAAGGAAGTTTGATTTTAAGTAACCATCAAGATGGAGTATCCGGTGCTTGCTTATCTTGTTTTGCGCCAGGGAGCTATATTAATGAACAAGAGGCTATTGGATTTTTAAGAAGCCAAGGAGAAAGAATAGATCGGTCACTTACTATGTCCGCAGGAACAGCAGCTTCTACAGCACTGGTATTAAGTGCTCTGGATTCTGCAAGAAATCGTTTATTAGCTAAACGTAGCATAGCAGCAGGTAGTATAGGAGCAGGCGCTCTCTTTGTATCGAGAGCTGGTCATACTGATACAGGCAGGGGATCTTTAGTTGTAGAAATTGATGCTAGTGGTATAGGTGCTGGCGAACGCGCAGCATCTATTGGAGCGGCGGCAGCTAGAAGCCCCTTAGGGGTAGCAGATGATTTAGCCTTAGGTGCTGGTTCTCTTACCCCATAAAGGTAGAGCCTTCTTTTACTGGCCTGAGATTCTTGTTCTATTCATAAAGTAAACTTTTGATATTTAATAGAATTTTAATTGATGCAATGTTTGTAAGATCAGCTATTATTGTAACAGGGATAGTAAATTTAGAGAGAAATTTAGGTTTTTTTAATACAGTCGTATTAAAATACTAAGTAAATAGCTTTACTATTCATTTTATCAAACTGGAATGATACAATTGACTAATAAATAGGCAGGATTATATGGCCGACAACGAAATAACAATCATTGCTGAAGTAAAACCCATTAAAGTAAATGAAGATTCTCCTATTCAACCTTTAGAATTAAATTCCTATTTAGAAAATCCGACTAATCAACCGCTTAAATTTTCGGCTACTTTAGCCACAGGAGAATCGTTACCGACTTGGTTGTCTTTTTCTGAGGCAGGAGTCTTGGCAGGTAAGCCGCCAGTAGGGGCTGCCAGACCTTTACCTTATTTAATTAAAGTGCTTGCTATTACTCCTGATAAAAAATTAGAACTTAATTTTGAAATTCGAGTATATAAACCTAAAACAGCTGAAGAAATTGCTAAGTCTCGTCAAGAAGCTTGGCAAGCCTTAGCAAAGCAAGGTGTTTTACCTGAATCAATTCAGGAAATTATTGAAAGACCTGTTACTTCTGCAGATATTTATTATTTGTTAAGTAGATTTGCAAGTTTTACTGTTTGGAATGCAGAAGATATGCGTTTGGCAGTGAATGGTAAATTAATTCAAGTAGCCGGCGCGAGTGATAAGTTTAATATTTATGACTTTGAAGTTTGTTTAGTTATTACTCCAAAAGATTTGTATTCGCATGATCGTGGTTTAGGGGATGCTTTAAAAACAGCTAGAGCTGCCACACAAGAAGTTTATCGCCGTAAGTGGCATATAGAACTTGGTGGATTTGACAAGATGGCTGATGCAGCATGGTATGAAGCTTATGATCTTAATAAACGCGGCGAACACCAGATGGAAATTCGTAATTATGAACCTGCTGAAATTACTGAAATGATGAAAACTAAAAAAACAGCCCATACCTAGTAGGGGGTAACTTATGCCTTATCAGATTCCTGAAGGAGCAGTTGCGCAATTACATGCGCGCTATAGAGCTTTTCAGCAAGCTAAAGAAACCTTTGCTGCGAGGTATCCTGCTTATCAAGAAACGATTACTGTGATAACTCAAACCTGTGATTTATTTCTATCTCCTCAAGGTATTCAAGCCTTTGCTACTTGGGAAGGAGGTGACGTACGGCGTACTATAGAAACATACATTAATCAGCTTGGAGATAGTATAACACGTTTATTTACTCAGTTAAGAGCTCAGCGTGTTCCTGAACGAGAGCTAGAGCTTTTCCAAACAGCTGCTGAAAATTTGTTTAATGTACAGAGCATATTTTGTAATACAGGAACTCAGCAAGAGATTGTTAATGCAGTATTTAGTGTTGATTCAGAAATTAGAAGAAATATTCTTCGCGAGCTTGCTCCCGCAACTTATTTAAATACACCAGGTTTTTATCGCTTAGCTAATACAGTAGGACTTGAGGCTATTCCCATTCCACCTTTTATGGTGGCAGCAACAGCAGAGCACCCGGGTGGAATAAGAAGATTTCGAGAATTAATGCCAAGCCCTCAGCTGACTTTAGCAACTTTATTGCAGCCGCAAGCATATGTTGCAGCAGCTGATGGATTACCAGCAATACAAGCAGTAGCAGAAGAGCTAGTAGAATTGCGTGATGATCCTATCGCAGCTGATTTTACCGAGAGATTAAATGGTTTATATCGTCGGATTCAACATTATAAACAAAAAGTAGAACGATTTTTAATGGCTATGGGTATTACCGAAAGTCACCGAAGACGATTTACCGAAACATTTGATCGAATCGTTGGAAAATTAGATGTTATTTTAACAGCAGCTGCACGAAATCGAGCTGGTCTTTCAATTCAACAAATAGGTGGAGAAAGACTTTATTCCACAATAGAGAATTTATTGCAACATGAGTTGGGCTCTACATTTCAGCTATTAAAAGTCGAGCAGTTTCGCGTTGTACGAGATAATCATGCAGATATCCGTACAAAAATGCGTGCTTTAGGTCAGGATGAGGCAGCTATAGAGGCTCGTATAGCTGATTGTGAAGCTGTTATGTGGGATTATTTAAATGAGCAAGAAGCTTTATTGCGTATTGCCCATGGCCAACAGCGAGAATTTTTAGGGATAGATCCTGATCCTCTTATAGCTGTTCCAAGACAAAAGCTAGTTCAGAGATACTTATTATCACAGGATCAGCAGTTTGTTAATTTAATAGGATTATTAGATGGACCAGCTTGGCCTGATTCCTACCGATTTGGGAGTGTAGTACTTAATCAGACAGAGCCATTAGCGGGTATTCAGCAATTATTGGGCTATGAACCTTTTAGTCGAAGCTTGCCAGAAACTGGTTATAATCCAGAGAATATTTCACTTGCTAATATTGAAGCTGTTTTTCATGAGTATGAACAGGCTGCAGCACTACTTGGCAAATTATTTTATTTAGCAGTTTTACAACCGGCATGGCCTTTTTTTCAGCAGCAGTTAGCTACTTTAACAGAAAAATTAAATAGCTTAGCGACTGCTAGGGAGAGAGCAAGAAGAATCTTACAAGGTCCTCCTCCGGTTGATTTAACTGATGTCTCAGCAGTTAATGCGGCAATTGCTCGTGAGCTTCAAGTTATCCATGAGGCTGATTTAACAGGGAGCGTAGGCGATTTTATTGCAGCCTTGCAGGGTCTTAGAGATGCAAACGAAGAAAACAACCCAATAAAAAAAGCAATAATGCAACAATTACGAGCAGCTTATCCACATGATGCTCAAGTTCGTTTCAATTTCTTACTTGGTTCGCCTGAAGTCGATGCAAGAGTAATCACAGAAGACAGTAAAGGGGTGCTGCCTACTTTACTTCGCGAATTAACAACTCGCACGACTCGTGTGATTGATATTCAAAAAAGTTTTGCAAATCCAGACCCAGGCATCAGACAAAGAAATGCGCTGCATTTACGATCCGTGCTTTATTTAGAGCAACCTGGATTTGTGCGTTTAGTAGAGCAAACAGCACAAACAGATCCTGCAGGCGGACCTTCCCCTAGACATCCTTTATTAGCGTTAAGAGAAAGTCCACAAGCAACTCCTCCTAGAGGGACTGCTGAAGATGGTGAATTTACTACTCAGGCTGGTGGCATAAATTGGACTGAACCTGCATTAGGAATTGTTCAAGATCCTTATTTTATGCGGCATTTGGGTGCAGAAGGAATAGCTGCTGCTTCTCCAGCTCCAGCAGGAACTGCTCCTGCTGCGAGTGCAGCTAGAACTCTTTATCAAGATATGCAAGTAGCGGGTGGTGTTAGATTAGGGCGAGGCTTTTTTGATTTACAACCTGCTCTGGCTGAGCGGCGAGCAAATTTAATTGATAATTTACGCCGTTATGTAATAGCACCAGGAGCGCTTGCCGCTGATGATGCTAATAGTTTAACACAAGATCCTTTTGCTTATATTAATGCGTTTCGTCGGGAACTAGGAGCTGTCTTAACAAAGCAAAGAGGATTTTTTAGTGCTTTAGGGTTAGTAGACAAAGAGATTGAAGCGTTACTTCAGCCGCAACTAGAGCTAGTCGGAAAAATTAATCTTCTGTTATCACCTGAAGCAAGAAAAGCTTGTTCTCAACACCCACCTGCAAAGTTAATTGCATGGTTTAATAACATTGCAAAAGAAGCGGATGCTAATTGGTCAGCTTGTCAGGCTAGACAGGTTGAACTTTTTGAAAGTAAGGAGAAACTTATTCTTAGTCAATTTAAGACTAAGTTTCCTATAGCAGCTGTTACAGCTCAACAAGAAGAAGAGAGATTCGCTGATTTTAAGGCGATTGTAGTAGGTTTACAAAGTGAGCTTAAATTAGTAGTTTTTGGAGATGCAACAAGACAGCTTCCAATTCCAGCACCTGGTGGAGCTGTTGCGCCAGCTGTTGTAAGAAAAATACCTGGGTTATTAGATGCTCAAAGATGGTTTGTAACAGGTGAAAGACCTGTGGAGATTATAACCGAGGCGGGAGCGGCTGCAGGAACCTGGAGACTTCAAGGGGGAGTAGTTGGTACTACAAGTGGATTACCACCAAGTGTTGTTGAGGCAAATCAAAATCGTAGAGCACTAATGCTGCTTTATAATCCCGTGGTTGCTCAAGTTTATAACGCAGTGGGTAAATCGCCAAGTATCCAAGAAGACTTAAGCTTACAAGATACTACAAGAGATCTGCTTGCACTGACAGACTTAGCAGCAGAACCTTCTGTTTGTGCTTTAAAAGAAGTAAGGGCCGTGCAACAAGCTTTACAAAAAACTTTTGCAATTTTTAGTAATATTGTTCATGAATATTGTAAGTCAGCGGCAGGCACTGATAAACACTCGCAGCATGCTTATGCTGTGATGCAATTATTAAAGGTGATGAATGCCGAACAAAAATGGAGTTATTTAGGCGCTAACGGTCAATTTGAAATTCCTAAATTCAAAAAAGCTATTAGAGATTTTTATCAACATTTTAAAGATTTTATTCGAGAAGCCAATCATTATCTTGATGATTCTGATACAGTGATTGATTCCAGTAAGACTATGGTTGACAAAGATACTTTCTTGCCGATTTTAAAGACTTTGTTAAAAGACTTAGCCGACCAAGGTAAAAATTTATCAGAAGCTTACTTAGGGTTTACTAAAAGTCCTAATTTTGTAACACATATTACCAATACTGGTGAAGTAGCTGCTGCAAAAACTTTGGTTCGAAGTACTACTGCTAGTAAACGTGCGGTAGTCTACGGAGAGGCTATCTTAGCAGCTGAGACAGTGGCTGCAAAATTAGCGGCAGCAACCCGATTACGTGAAGCTTTGGACTGGCAATTGATCAGAAATATGCGAAGTTCTGGAGCAAGTCCAGTGTCTAGACCTAGACCTGCTGTAAGCCCTTGATTTTAAACCCTAATTTTGTAGGACTTTTCTTACAGTTAAACTTGTTTTTGAGTAAAAAATGGACTAATATAAAAATAGCTATCTATTAAGAGTTTACTTAGAATTTATAGTAATAATCATCCAATAAGAGACATTCTATGGCCATATTTCAAGTAACCGTTACCTATCTTGAAGCAGGGGTTGCTAAGCAGTTTGTATTAGCTAATACTGCCGGGGGTTTAATTCCATTAACCAGAGATTATCCAGAAGGAACGCCTATTCCTGGTACTAAAGAAGAGGTGGCCATCGATATTGCCCAAGATGGTTTAGGTCTAACTAGTTTGCCAGAAGGTGCAACAGTAACAGAAATTGCGCGTTTTATAACTGATGAAGGGGATGTAGGTCGAAGATGCTTTCAAATTAATTTAGGTGAGCTCACTGCGGTACAAAAAGCAGCTTTAATTAGAGACATGAAATTAAAAGCAGAAGTAGCAGTGGCATACAGCTTGCCTTTAGAGGCAATACGACCGACTAAAGCGTTAATTGATCAAAGCGCTTTTCCAGGTGGTCCAAATCTAGCAGCCGAGACGGCTTTTACAAGAGTTAGTGCTGAATTAGCACCTTTGCTGCAAGTTCAGCAAGCTGCTCAAACAGCTCAACAAACCGCACAGGCAGCTGTTGAAGCTGCTCAACAATCTTTAGCTGGTGCAAATCAAAAGAAATTAGCTATTGCTGAAGCAATTAATATTTCTGCAACTTATACTCAAGCGCAAGCAGCGGTTACACCTCTTAAAGCAGCAGAAGATCAGGCTTTAGGAGAATATTTACGAGCGGTGGATTTACTGTCGCCAGCCCTTCCTTTTCCAGAAAGAGCTGCTTTTGAGACAGCTAACCAAGGTTATGTGCAAGCTATAGCAGCTTATCAAAGTGCTCAAAGAGCCTTTAAAACAGCGGTAGATAGTAATGCAGTTACCCCAGATTTAAGCGCAGATTTATTAACCAGCGCTGTTAATCTGGCAGCAGCTAAACAGGGGAGGGATGCGGCTTTAGACATATTAAAAGGCGGGGCAGAAGCAAGAGCAAATATGCCACCACTACCTTCCGCGCCTGGAGCAGCTGCAGCTGCAGCTGCAGCAGAAGATCCAGCAGCAATAAGGACACGATTAGGCGAAAGCCTTGCTGCTTTACAAGCAGCTAAGGCAACTCATGAAGCTGCAGTGACCCACAGGCAACAACAAGCGACTGTCGATAGAGGAGTAGGAGGAACAGTAGCGCAGCATTCTGGATATATGGTTGTGCAACAAGAAGTTGCGGCAGCTGAGAGAGTCTTAGCATCAGCTGAAGCGGCTTTACAAAGAGAAGCAGCAGCTTTAACACAAGCTAACGCAGCTGCAGCAGCTAAACAACGAGAGGTTGATACGGCCAATGCAGCAAGAGGTATGCTGCTGCCTGCCGGGACACCACCTGCGGGAATGGCTGATGCAGATCAAAAAACAGCAAGAGAAGCTGCTGAAAAAGCGCTCACTGAAGAATATGTTGCGCAAATTGCTTTAGAAAAAAAGAGAGATACTGTAGCTCGGGGTGATCAAGCACGTCCGACTGCAGAAGCAAAACGTCGTGAAGCGGTCGCCAAAGCTTTGATTAAAGCAGAGGATGAAGAGGCAGCTGCGCGAGAACTTTTAGTGGAAGCGTATACTGCGGGAGATAGGGTAGTAACAGAGTTTGCTACAACAAAGGAAGAGGGTGTTTATCCGGCAAGAGCTTTAGATGAAAGAGCTACTTCCTTAGCCACAGTTAATTTAGATAAATTAGCTCGAGAATTAAAAGCTGCTAGAGAATTAGAGTTTCAAGCTTTAGCTGTACTTGCAACGGATGCCCAGTTGGCAGAAGCTAGAGAAAGATTTAATGAGCGTTTTGAAAGGATTAATGTCTTAGGGCCTAGAGCTGCAAGACCGCATGATGACCGTCACGATTATCGACGTCAATTAATCGAAGCAAATAGCTTGTCTCTTACTACTGATGAGCAACAACGTATTTATCGACTAGTTGAAGCTGAGGTCAAAGCTGAACAAACCGCTCAGTTACAAAGAAGAGAATTATTTGCAAGCCTAGATTATAACCCTGCTGCTGCGATGACTGCAGTTACTGCACAGCAAAGAGAAGATATCCAGACATGGAGTCAAGCATTTACTACTCATGCAACAGGCGATCTTGAATTAGTCTACAAAAACGATCAAGGAGATGCTGTTACTCATCAATTAGCTGCAGCTGATAGAGCGGCTTATTTAACAACAGATGGGAGCCCCGATTCTGCTAAGCTTGGAGAGCTTTGGCAAAGAATAGCTCAAGAACAGGCTGAAAAACGCTTGCTTAGAGAAGCCTATCTTAGCTCTCAAAAACAACAGCAAATAGCTGTTTGGGAGCAAGCGCTACAACCTCGCCCAACAGAGGCTACTATTTCATTACAGTATACGGAAGCTAATGGTGCAAAAGCTCCTATGGTAGTAACTGTTAATGACTTGTTTACAGCAGCAGGAACATTAGACCCACAGGCATTAGAAAGATTATGGAATGGAGTACCTAAAACAGCTGCTAATGAAAGGGCTACGCATTTAGCTGACTTAGCAAGATTAGATTTTTCACAGGAAAGAGATCGAGTTACCTTCAGTGGGCGTGAGGGACCTGTGGCTCAGGTTGGTCGTTTTGCTACTTTATTCCCTTCTTTACAAAGTGGTATCGCTACACAAATTACAAGGGATCTCGAGTCTGAAGCCGGTGGGGAAAGGATTCGACGTGCTGCGCAAATTCGATATTCGAGTGGCTTAAGTGTAACACCAGAATTAATAAGTGCTGGCAGAGAACGTGCTCAAGCTGAAGTTAATAAAGAACTAGGAGATTTATCAGCTGCTGTACAGGGAATTAAACAAAAAATTCTAGCTGATGCAACCGCCGCTAGTGCAAACTTACGTAATTTGCCGGCAGCGCAAAGAGAGCAAGTATTAGAGAAAATTGTTAAAGCGCAAATTCTGGCTCATCGAGACTTAGTAGATCGTACTACAGACCCTATCAGCATTTCTGATGCTCATCAAACTGAATTGGTAGCTGCCGTAATAGAGCAATATTCATCTGCTGCATTAGCAGAGCAATTAGCAGAAATGAAGCGTACCTGGATCGAACGGGCACGAGCTGATAATGCTATTTTACCTTTAAGTGATGTGTTTCAACCTAGACCTAGCGCACCGCCTGCTGCAGCTGTAGCTCCAGCAGCAGGAGATGGCGGAGCCGCTTCGCCGCCGGCAGCTGCTCCGTTAGCAGGAGAGGCAGCGATTGCTATTCGCACAGCAAATGGCGAGTTGATTACTACCGTTGCTGAGTTAGAAAGCTATTGGGAGCGCCATGTTCAAGCAGATGCGCTTTCACAAATTGTAGCCTCGCGAGCAGAGACAGGGTTAGCGGCTAGAACAGAAGAAAGAGTTTCGCAAGTAGTAGAAACCGCTGTTAGTAGTATTAAACAAGCACGTTTGCTTTGTGCTTTAAAAGAAGGAGAATATCTCGAGGCACAAGCTGCTAAAACTACTTTGAGTGATGCTGAGTTCCAAGCTTGGTTAAATGTGCAACGCGCTAAAGAGGCTATTTTTAGTAGCCTCTTTAATCCTGATGCTCATTTTAATAAAGAGGGTGTGTTAGTTGATAGTAAAGGTAATAACATAGTGGATAAATTACTAAGAACTTTTGTTAAACCAATGACCAAGCAACAGCTAGCAACTTTAAAAGAAGGTGTTCAAAGCTTGAGAGAGTCTGATAGTCCAGCTGACTTTTTAATTTATTTACTGTCTAACCTGATGGTGCGAGTTATTACTGCAGCAAAAGGAGATATAGATATAAAAAATTTCCGTATAGGTAGAAGTCTTGATAGTATGCTTGAAGCGGATGTAAGAGTCGCTCATGATCGTAGCACGAGTGGCAGAGAAGGCACTTTAGAAACTAAATTAAAAGAAATTGTTAGCAAAAGTATGAAGAAAAATGATAAAGGTGAGTATGAGGTGGATTTAACTCATCTTGCTAAATATAAGCTAGGTAACCGACCGGGTGGTGAAGTGGAAGAAAAGGTTTTAGTTGCAGCAACCTTACTTGCTTTAGAATCGGGTATCAAACCAGAAAACATTAAGGGTGTTTCAGCGGACGTCAAAGCCAAAGCGCAAGAACTATTTATTATTACTGCTGAAAAAGCTTTAGGTGCTCGTACGCGTGGAGAAATTGCAACAAGTATCCAACAAGCAGAAGCAGCAGAAGCACAACGTCGTGGAGCAGGTATAAAACAAGGTGGTGGCGGAGGAACCGGCGGTGGTGGTGCTGCACCAAGTGCTGCGCCAGATGCTGGAGAAGAAGGGGGGCTGGATCCTGAGATGTTTAGACGTATGATGGGTGGTGGCGGTGGCTAAAGTAATAAATATAGTTTAGTTTTATCTGCGCAATAAATCTAAGGTTATTCTTAAAAACAACTGTTAATTCAATTATATAATTTATACCCATTTTCTCTCTTTGCGCAATACTTAAAGCGTGTTACCATAGCCCCTTTTTACATAACAAGGGATTCCTATGCGTAGAAAATTCTTAGGTGGTAATTGGAAAATGAATGGCCTGAAATCAGGACTGACAGCCTTATTAACCGCTGTAATCCAGCAACTGAAAGACCTTGCAACTGTCGAGGTGGCAGTATTTCCTAGTGATGTTTACTTAGAAAGCATGGGTAATTTACTTAAAGCCCAGCATAGTGCTATTGCCTTAGGAGGACAGAATCATTGTGACCATGAAGAAGGGGCTTATACAGGGGAAACAGCTCCTGGCATGTTGCAAGATATAGGTTGTCGTTATGTGTTATTAGGACATTCTGAAAGACGACATACTTTCGGGGAATCTAATCGTGTTATTGCACGTAAATTTGCTTTAGCCAAACAGCATCATCTTATACCGGTACTCTGTGTGGGTGAGACTGAAATGCAGCGTGATATTGGGGAAACAGAAGCTGTAGTTCGTGAACAAATTAATGCGGTCGTCAACGAGGTTGGTATCAACGCTTTAGCCAAAGCAATAATTGCTTATGAGCCGGTTTGGGCTATTGGTACTGGTAAAATTGCGACTGCAGAGGCTGTGCAAGAAATGCACGCTATGATTCGTAAACACTTAGCAAATTCAGATCATGACATTGCCCAAAATATTCAAATTATTTATGGTGGCAGTTTAAAACCACAAAATGCAAAAGATATTTTTGTCTTACCCGATGTGGATGGTGGTTTAGTGGGTGGTGCCTCATTAAAAGCGGAAGATTTTACTGCTTTGGCTAAGTTATTAGCGAGTTAATTATTTTACTGGTTAAAATTTGAAAAGGATTATCCAGAGATAATTCTTGAATGCGCCTTGTAATAAGGTTTACAATGAAAAGCATTTAGGATTTTTATTCTCTAAGGTGTTACTGAATTAAAAAAGTAAACGCCATTTGGTGGAGGGCACGATGCTAGATACCGAATTTTTATCCCGCCTGCAATTTGCATTTACGATTAGTGCACATATCCTGTTTCCGGCATTTAGTATAGGTCTTGCTACTTTTCTAGTAATTATGGAAGGCATTTGGCTTAAAACTAAAAATCCTTTGTACTTGAGTATTTGTAAGTTTTGGTTAAAAGTGTTTGCACTAACTTTTGGTATGGGGGTTGTATCAGGGTTGGTGATGGAATTTCAGTTAGGGACCAATTGGGCTGGTTTTACCAATACTATCGGTGATGTATTAGGTTCTTTATTTACTTACGAAGTATTAACTGCTTTTTTTATCGAAGCAGGTTTTTTAGGGGTGATGATCTTTGGTTGGGATAAAGTAGGGCCTAAGCTGCATTACTTTTCGACGATCCTAGTTTTTGTCGGAGTGACCTTATCAGCGTTTTGGATTTTATCGGCAAACTCTTGGATGCAAACGCCATCTGGTTTTACCATTGTACAAGGGAAATTTATTGTCAGTAGTTGGTCACAAGTTATTTTTAATCCTTCAGTATTTCCGCGCTATTTCCACATGCTGTTAGCAGCTTATGTGACGACTGCTTTTGCGGTTGCGGGGATTTCTGCTTGGTATTTACTACGCAATGAATATGCTGAATTTGCTCGTAAATGTTTTTCTTTTGCTTTATGGGCAGCACTTATCTTAATTATTTTACAACTCTATATGGGTGATACAGTAGGTTTAGAAGTGCATCAACACCAACCTTTAAAAACGGCTGCAATGGAAGGGGTGTGGCAAACTCAACAAGGCGCTCCTTTATTACTTTTTGCTATTCCTGATATGGCAGCACAAAAGAATCTCTTTACCATTGGGGTTATTCCGCATATGGCGGCAGTACTAAATACGCATCAATGGAATGGAACCTTATTAGGTCTTTCTTCCGTTGCACCGAACTACCAACCTTATGTACCTTTTGTCTTTTTGAGTTTTCGCTTGATGGTAGGCTTAGGGGTGGTAATGTTTGTTATTGCTTTGTTAGGTGCTTGTTTACGGTTTCAAAATAGACTCTACTTTACCAAATGGTTCCAAAAACTTTGTGTACTGGCTTCCCCCATTGGTTTTGTGGCTTTATGGGCTGGCTGGATTACTGCTGAAACAGGTAGACAGCCTTGGATAGTTTATAATTATTTGCGTACTGATCAGGCTTTTTCACCTGTGAGTCCAGCGCATGTGTTATTTACTTTCGTCTTATTAGTAATTGTTTATGGTATTATTTTTGGAATTTTCTATTTTCGGTATTTGTGGCGAATTTTACAACAAGGTCCTGAATTAAGTACCCCAGCTGAAGAGCAAGTATTTAGCTATTTAAATCCTATTAAAAAACCGGAGTAAGTTATGCTTATTGTTACTTGGTTCGCAATCATTGCTTTTTGTGTTGTGATGTATATTATTCTTGATGGTTTTACGTTAGGTACCGGTATAGTCATGCCTTGGATGAAAATCGAGGAAAGAGACATCGCTATGAGTGTCATTCTTCCTACTTGGGATGGTAATCAAACTTGGTTAGTATTGGGAGGTGCTTCGCTCTATGGCGCTTTCCCCTTAGCTTTTAGTACTTTATTGCCCGCTTTTTATTTACCGCTTATTTTGATGGTAACTGCTTTATTGTTTAGAGGCGTTTGTTTTGAGTTTAGATTAAAGGCCAAGCAAGGCCGTAAGAATTGGGATTTATTATTTACTTTAAGTTCTATTTTGATTGCTTTTTTACAGGGTCTGGTTTTAGGAGCTTATGTGCAAGGTGTTAATCCCGGTTCAATCACTAATCATCCTTATCTATGGTTAACCCCTTTTTCAGTGATGACTGGTTTTGCAGTTATTTTTGGCTATAGCCTATTGGGCTCTACGCGTTTGGTTTTAAAAACTGTGGGCAGCTTGCATGACAAGATGCGTGCTTATGCTATTTGGGCAAGCTTTTTTGTAATGCTGTTTATGTTAGTTGTCTCTGTTTGGATGCCACATATTGTACCGGTAATTTATGCACGTTGGTTTGCAAGTAGTAATCTTTATTATTTGATGGTTTTTCCATTGATTGCAGGGCTTGCTTATTTAGGATTATGGTTTAGTTTAGCCAAAAATAATGATTACACCCCTTATTGGTGTGTCGTGATTATTTTCCTGATGGGCTATTTTGGCTTAGGTTATAGTATGTGGCCTTACATTTTGCCTTATCAAGTAACTGCTTGGCAGGCAGCAGCGCCCGATAATACCTTAAAATTTATTTTGGTTGGGGCGGGCATTATGATTCCAGTTTTATTAATTTATACCGGTTATTCGTATCGAATCTTTCGGGGTAAAGTCCGTGAAGCTATCAGCGATTATTAAGTTTTCCAAATTAAATCATTGGTGGTTGCAGTTTGCTCAGTGTAAAAGCAAGCTTTTGTGGTTTATATTGCTTTATCTTGCAGGAGTGGTTTCTGTGGGTGGTTTTGTATTTAGCATGCGTTTACTATTAGGATTGCATGCTTAATTTTAAGTAGGGATAGGCTTTTGAAATCCTTAATGTGGTTTCGACGAGATTTACGAGTTATTGATAATACAGCATTATTACAAGCTGCAAAACATTCACCTCAGGGGTTAATTGGAATTTTTATTATAACACCGCAAACTTGGGTTGCCCATCATCGTGCTCCTTGTCAAATTGCATTTCTCTTAAAAAATCTGCAAGATTTATCAAAAACATTAGCTGATTATAATATTCCTTTGCTTATTAGAACGGTTCCTCGTTATGATGGATGTGCTAAGCTTTTATTAAATATAATGAAAGAACAGCAGTGCAACACCCTTTATTTTAACAAAGAATATGAGTATGACGAGCAACAGCGTGATAATAAGATTATTGATACTTTATTTCAGCTTAATTTTTTTATTAAAGCGTATGACGATCAAACTATTGTGCCACCTGGTGCAATAGTTTCAAAAACTTTGCAACCGTATCAAATTTTTACGCCGTTTAAATCAAGATGGTTACAATATTTGTCAGTAAAGCAGAATTATTTGGCTGCTGGTAAACCTAAAATTCAGTTTAAACTATCTTTAGCAGCAGATCTTGTACCGTCTCATGTAAAAGAATTCAACAATCAATTTAATCTTAGTGCTTGGCCTATAGGAACCAAGGCTGCAGTCAAAAGGTTACGTCAATTTGTGAAGAAAAAGGTAAAGCATTATGCCAAACATAGAGATTTTCCTGCTTTATCAGCAACCAGTGAATTATCACCTTATTTGACTTTGGGAATTTTGTCTCTCAGACAATGTGTAACTGAATTATTAAAACAAACATCACAAGGCACACTAGAGGGGCTACTTACCTATGCAGGAGCTCGTACTTGGCTTAATGAATTAGTTTGGCGAGAGTTTTATAAACATCTTATTTATTATTTTCCTTGGGTTTGTAAAAAGCAAGCATTTAAAAAAGAAACTGATCAATTACCTTGGTCATATAATCAGCGCTTATTTATAACCTGGTGTCGCGGACAGACCGGCTATCCTTTAGTCGATGCAGCGATGCGGTGTTTGAATCAAACTGGCTGGCTTTCAAATCGTTTACGCATGCTGGTTGCTATGTTTTTAGCAAAAAACTTATTACTTGATTGGCGTTTAGGGGAAGCTTATTTTATGGAACATTTGCTCGATGGCGATTTTGCAGCTAATAATGGCGGTTGGCAATGGGCAGCTTCGACAGGTACTGATGCAGTACCTTATTTTCGAATTTTTAATCCTATTACTCAGAGTAAGAAATTTGATCCGCAAGGAAAATTTATTCGTCAATATTGTCCAGAGCTTGCTTATTTAGATAATAAAAAAATTCATCAACCGTTTCGCTATGTAAAAGTAAAGGAACTGGGTTATCCTGAACCAATAGTCAATTTAGCTCGTAGCCGTGAGCTTGTAGTGCGCTATTTTAACAAGTTGCGACAGATTAATAAGCTTTAGCAAAAATAGTTTTATAGCCTACTTTTTTGCCAGTAAAAATACAAATGCCTGCTTCTTTGGTTTGTTCAAAAGGAATGCAGCGAGCACTTACTTTTAAAGGCTTAATAAATTCTTCAATTGCTGGATCGTCAAGAGCATAGCAGCTTGCAAATCCTCCTTCGCCATTAAAAAATTCATTAAACTCAGCTAAAGTGTTTATTTCTTTAGTATTAGCTTGTAAATAATCCTGAGCTTTAACAAGTAAAGCATTTTGAATAGTGTCTAATAAGCTTGTAACCGTTGCAACAAACTCATTGCGTAAAACACTTTGTTTTTGTGAAACAGGCAAGTGTCTTTGAGCCATAAATACAGCTTGATTATCAATATCACGCAGCCCAATTTCTAAACGAACTGGGACGCCTTTTTTTACCCACTGCCAATTCTTATCTCCACCTCGTAAATCGCGATCATCGATTTTTACTCGTAAAGGTTGATGATGATAATTTAGTCCCTGCAATTCTTGTTGTAATTGCTGACAATAAGTCAGCACCTTGCTGCGATCTGTTTCATTACGATAAATAGGTAATATAACTATTTGTTCAGGGGCAATTTTAGGGGGTAATACTAAGCCATCATCATCACTATGAACCATGATTAAGCTGCCAATTAAACGAGTTGAAACGCCCCAAGAAGTAGTCCAAGCAAATTGACGTTCTCCTGCTTGGTTAAGAAATTCAATATGAGAAGCTTTTGAAAAGTTTTGACCTAAAAAGTGTGAGGTACCAGCTTGTAGAGCTTTCTTATCTTGCATCATAGCTTCGATACAATAAGTGTTTACTGCACCAGGAAAACGTTCACTGGCGGTTTTTTCACCTTTAATGACAGGCATTGCTAAGATGTTTTCACAAAATTCAGCATAAACTGCTAACATTTTTAAAGTTTCCTCAACCGCTTCTTGTTTAGTTTCATGAACAGTATGACCTTCTTGCCATAAAAATTCAGTTGTTCTTAAAAATAGGCGGGTGCGCATTTCCCAGCGCATGATATTGGCCCATTGATTAATTAAAAGAGGAAGGTCACGATAGGATTGCACCCATTTTGCAAACATTTCACCAATAATTGTTTCACTGGTTGGGCGTATAACATAAGGTTCTTCAAGTTTGCCAGCAGGAATGAGTCTACCTTCTTCATTGGCTTCTAAACGATGATGGGTAACTACTGCACATTCTTTTGCAAACCCTGCTACGTGTTTAGCTTCGCGTTCTAAATAGCTTAAAGGAATTAATAAAGGAAAATAAGCATTAACATGGCCTGTTGCTTTAATTCGTTGATCAAGATCACGCTGCATAGCCTCCCAAATGGCATAGCCCCAGGGCTTAATAACCATGCAGCCTCGAACAGGTGAGGCTTCAGCCAGATCAGCGGCAGCAATGACTTGTTGATACCACTCAGGGTAGTTTTCTTGACGGGTAGGTGTAATAGCTGTTTTAGTCATAAGTTTATATCTGTTTATTAGTGAATAACTGATAGTTTATCTTAAAATTTATTAGGTGTCAGGAGAATATGGGATTGTTTTAGCTCGTCTAGTAATTTTTTCGGGACTTGTTAGTGAAAATGGTAGAAGTTTTTTAAACAATTGAGTTTTTACTTTTTATATTGAGTTATAAATAAACAGGAAGTAACTAATAGATGGGTCAAAACTTACATAGTATATTGTTTTTCGATATATTGTGAAAGTTTTAATACAAGACAGGTATTTAATAATTGCTTAGGCTAAGTAAAGTATGCTGAGCACTTCTTTATGCAAAGATCAATATTTTCCTCCTGATAGAAGGTGCTCTATATAACGCAGCAAAGAATTATTTTTACCTTTCATTCACAAATAGCAATAGAAAGCGCTACTATTTGCAACGAATAAGGAAAAGTATATTTTTAATAAGTTATAAATGCTTAATACAGATGAGCTCTAACTTTCCAGGCAGCAGAATTGCAATAGCACTTTTAAAATAGCTATAAATTAATAGTCATCCGCAATAAGCGAATTCTGCGACTGTCAGCATTTAAAACGGTAAAATGATAAGGGCCAATCTTAGTGGTTTCGCCACGTTTAGGCATATGACCCAATTTATGTAACACCAGGCCACCAATAGTGTCAAAATCTTCGTCACTTAAGTCGGCAGAAAAATATTCGTTAAACTCCTCAATAGTGGTTAAGGCATTAACTGTATAGTTGAGATCATTGTGTTTACGAATAAATTCTTGGTCTTCTTCTAGGTCAAATTCATCTTCAATTTCACCTACAATTTGTTCTAGCACATCTTCAATAGTAACTAAGCCTGCAATACCACCATACTCATCTACCACAATGGCTAGGTGATTTCGTGTCCGTCTAAAGTCTCGTAGTAAACTGTCTAAACGTTTACTTTCAGGGACAAAAGCTGTTGGTCGGATAATATTATTGATGTCAAAATTTCCAGCTTTATCATTAAAAACATATTTTAAAACATCTTTAGCCAGCAAAATACCAATGATTTTATCTCGGTTTTCACCTACTACCGGAAAACGAGAATGTCCAGATTCACTGATAATAGGTAAAATATCATCTAATGTAGAGTCGGCTTTAATAACCGTCATTTGCATACGAGGAATCATAATATCGCGCGCTTGCATTTCAGAAACTTGCATGACTCCTTCTATCATAGCCAAAAGTTCGGCAGTTAATAATTGCCTATCGACAGCGTCACGTAATAATTCAATTAGTGCTTCACGGTCTTTCGGCTCGCCATTAAAAACAGTGCTTAAGCGTTCTAACCAGGTTTTGTGTTTTGGAATATCATCAGACATAAAAGCCTCTTATTTCCTTACTAAATAGGGGTTGTTAAAATTTAATTGTTGTAAAATTGCAATTTCTAAAGTTTCCATTGTTTTTGCTTGTGCAGTAGTTTGATGATCATAACCTAATAAATGTAAGACGCCATGGATGGTTAAATGAGCCCAGTGAGCCTGTAGAGCTTTGCTTTGGGTTAAAGCTTCTTGCTTTATAAGCTCTGCGCAGAGCACTAAATCCCCTAATAATTTTGTAGCCCCAGCCTCTTGATGTTCATCATATGAAAACGATAATACATTAGTAGGTTTATTTTTACCTCGATATCTAAAATTAAGTTCCTTACTTTCCTTGGGTTCAACAATGCGAATACAAAGCTCCAATTTTTCTTTAAAGTGATTGGCTAAAGCAACAGTAGCCCAGCTGTGAAATTCTTGCCTAGTAGGAAGATCCATTTCTTTACACGCGATTTGTAAAGCAAGCCTAAGGCTTGCTTTACTATTGTTTTTCTTCGTTTTCATAAGCATGAATAATGCTTTGCACAATGGGGTGTCTAATCACATCGGTTACATCAAAAAACATAAAACTAATATCCTCTATATCACGTAATAAATGAATTACATGTTTTAAGCCAGAGCGTTGGTTTTTTAATAAGTCAATTTGGGTCACATCTCCAGTAATGACTGCTTTGGAACCAAATCCAATCCTAGTTAGAAACATTTTCATTTGCTCAACAGTGGTATTTTGAGCCTCGTCTAAAATAATATAAGCATCGCTTAAAGTACGACCACGCATGTAAGCCAAAGGAGCAATTTCAATAATGTTTTTTTCAATTAAACGGCCAACTCGGTCAAAACCAAGCATAGTATAGAGCGCATCATAAATAGGCCGTAAATAAGGGTCTACTTTTTGGGTTAGATCGCCTGGTAGAAAGCCTAGGCGCTCTCCCGCTTCAACGGCTGGTCTGACTAAGACTAAGCGTTTAACCAAATCTTTTTCTAAAGCATCAATTGCGCAAGCAACGGCAAGATAAGTTTTACCAGTTCCAGCAGGGCCAATACCAAAATTGACCGTATGACTAAAGATATTTTTTAAATACAGTTGTTGATTTTTAGTACGGCCTTGAATAGCACCTGCTTTAGTATAAAGAATAACTTCTTGTTGATTAGAAGTTATTTCAGTAGGTGGAACTTTTTTCTTTTCACTGCGCAGCGTTATATGTACATCGTGTAATTCAACCGGTTGTTGATTAACCGTTTGTAGATGTAATTGTTTAAGAACATTAATAGCTGCAGTGACAGCGGCTTGTTTACCAGTGATTGTAAAAAGTTGACCTCGATTATGAATTTCAACATTTAAACGATTTTCAATAAGTTGAATGTTTTCATCACATTGTCCACACAGGTTGGCTAGGCGAACATTATCTTCAGGGGTTAGTAACAGTTTTTCTGAGTAAGTCTTATGGTCCATCTATGGTTATAATTTCTCCACGTAAAGAATTTCTTAAGCGCTTAGTTATTGTGACATCAACAAATTGGCCAAGCAAGCGATTTGAACCTTTGAAATTAACGATTCGATTATTTTCTGTACGACCTGTCAATTCATTGGGATCTTTTTTTGAGGGGCCAGTCACTAAAATGCGCTGTTTTGAGCCTAACATCTTTTGACTGATTTGAGCAGACTGTTCAGTTAATAAAGTTTGTAAGGTGGCTAGCCGTTGTTTTTTGACAGAGAGTGGTGTGTTATCGGGTAAGTTTGCAGCAGGTGTGCCAGGGCGAGGGCTGAAAATAAAACTAAAGGAATTATCAAAGCCAATTTCTTCTACTAGTTGAATAGTTTTTTGGAACTCTTCTTCGGTTTCGCCAGGAAAGCCAACTATAAAGTCTGAGCCTATACTAATATCAGGCCGTACTTTACGTAATTTGCGAATTTTAGATTTAAATTCTAGTGCTGTGTAATTGCGTTTCATCGCAGCTAAAACTCGATCTGAACCAGATTGAACTGGAAGATGCAAATGATTAGCTAAGGCAGAAACTTCTGCATAAGCTGCGATAAGATTGTCAGAAAAAGCATTAGGGTGTGAAGTGGTAAAACGAATCCGCTCAATGCCATCAATGGCTGCTGTATAATGAATTAATAAGGCTAAATCTGCATAATCTCCTTCGTGCATTAAACCGCGATAGTCATTGACATTTTGTCCTAAAAAAGTAATTTCTTTTACGCTTTGTTTAGCTAAAGTTACTGCTTCAGCAATGACATCATCGAAAGGCCGGCTGATTTCTTCTCCGCGAGTGTAAGGTACGATGCAATAACTACAATATTTACTGCAACCTTCCATGATGGAGATCATTGCGCTGGGACCTTCAACCCGCGGATCTGGTAATTTATCAAATTTTTCAATTTCGGGAAACGATACATCAACAACCCCTTTTCTGCTGGTTGTTGTTTGTTGATAAAGTTCAGGCAAACGATGAATGGTTTGTGGACCAAAAACCATATCTACGTAAGGGGCGCGTTTAATAATGTTTTCGCCTTCTTGGCTGGCCACACAGCCACCGACACCTATTTTAAGCTGAGGTTTTTTTTCTTTTAAAAATTTAATTCGTCCTAATTCTGAAAAAACTTTTTCTTGAGCTTTTTCTCGTATGGAGCAAGTATTTAATAAAATAATATCAGCTTCTTCGATGTTATCGGTTTTTTCGGTAGCACAATGTTCAGCTAAAACATCTTGCATACGGGCCGAATCATATTCATTCATCTGACAGCCGTAAGTTTTAATAAAAACCTTTTTGCTCATTGCTTGGGCTCATTATAGAGTTAAAAACGGACAATTTTAGAGCTTTTTAAGGTAGATTACCAGTCTCAATTAAGGATTTTAATAATTTATTAACTGTTTGAAAATAAATTATTTTTTTTCTCAATTATAAGCTTGTTATAGTATCAGGTGATTTTTGTATATTCTCTGTACAGTGTTATTTTTTCAAGTTAAAATAGCCTAGAAATAATAAGAAGACCTCATATCATGAAAGCCTATCCTTATATAATCTATCTTAGTGAAAATCGAGCAGGAAAACCGCTTAGTAGACGAATCGTTGTGATTGAAGGTCAGCCTTATTTTGAATCAACAGGTACCAGTAATCCATCACGTAATTATCCGGGTATGTGGTATCCTTTTGTCAGTATTAAAGGGAAGGCTGTTTGTGATTATACACAGATGCCTGAATACCAATTTTATTACAATTGCGAACCAGAGCTTTTTCAGAAAGATCAACTCTATGATGGTTTTATCTTCAAGCTTGTTTTTCCTGGAGAAGGTTTTTTTAACAATAGATTTCCCACGCTTGAGTCTTTGTTAATTGGATTACGATTATGTTCTCGTAGTAATCCAGAGCAGCGTGCCGGTTGTTTTGCAAAGGCTTTAGAGCATCCTGCTATGCGTGATAAATTAAAAGAAAGGGCTCAATTACCTTTAATGCTGCAGGATAAAGCAGATTTTGCAAGCGATGATCCAGATGTTATTAACTTATGGTTGATGACACAAGGCGCAAAAGCTGCTCTGAAAATGTTTAGACCGTTTCCGGTTTCCTATTATGATCTTTGGCGACCAGAATATAATAATTTACAAAATATCAAGAGTGTGCTGATCGACTATACAAAACACGGTTCAGAATTCTTAAGATGGATGAGTTTTCATAGTAATAGAACGCATGTAAATATCATAGCCAGGTTGCTTGATTGTTGTGGCCATGATGCAGACGAATTGGTAGAAGAATTAATTGATTATATTGACTGGGCTGAGCAGGGATTAGATAAGCTTAATAGAGCCGGTTCTTTATTTAGACGTGTGTTATTTATAAAATTTATGCTCCACGTTAGTCAAACTAAGATGCAAAAACAATTAAGTGAAGAGTCTCCTATTTATACAAGGGCTAGACTATTTTGTCGTTAAAATAAATTTTTCATTAAGTTCTTGAATATTAACCTTAAACTTAGTAAGTGTTTGAAATATAATAATTTTAAGCTAAACTTCTTATTAAGAAGAGTAGTTAAATCACGGTTAAATTAAAGAAAGAGGAACGTATGCCTAGTAGTGAAAGATCGCAGATTTTTAAAGCTAGTGAGGAAGGACCTGAAGCTTTGCAAGCTTTTGTCCAACAACAACTTGGTCGCTCACCCCAAGAGCGCGAAAGACGATTAGAGTCAACACTATTATTACAAGATGTAAAAAACGCTCATGCACAGGCTAGAAACTTATTATTAAGATATATCATTAGCCTTTTTGCGACTCAACAGCGTTTAGCCAATAAAACAGGTCGTTTGGTATTAGATTTCTCAGCGCCAGTGCCTGCAGCGCCACCAGCACCTGCTAGACCTGTTGACTTCCCACCCAGACAAGATTGGCAAGCTTATTGGGCGCAACAATGGCAAACAAGTTGGCAACAATTACAAGTCATGCACCCTTTTGGGATAGAAGTTCTTTTAACCGATACCGAAAGTCATGTCGACCCAGATATTAATTATTTTTTAGAATTGCGAACAAGTTCTGTACACCATGCTATGAGTATATTGCTAAAGACAGAAAATCCAGTTTATCAAACGATTTATCAAACACTGAGAAGAAGAATAGTGGAGCTAGAACAACGTTTAGATCTTCCTTATAACATCAAACTTGAATTAGCTAAAGAATTAATTTCAACCTATATCAACGATTGTTGTATCGTAGTAGCTAGACAGTTTTATGAATTAGAAGAAGGTAAGGAGCCTAGTGTCAAACACTTAGAGCATATGTTAAAGCTTTTAGGTGCTACCGAGCAACGACATCCTAGCCCAGCAGTACGACGAGATGCATTAGTTTTAAGGTTTGGGGGCAAGGAGCTTAGTGAAGGGTTGCGGGCTGCTAGTACAATTAATGCTGAGTTTTGCAGACGTCATTATCGTCGTACTGCAGAACAAAAAAGGATTATAGCTGAAGCTAGATTAAGAGAGAGAGCGGCGGATGAACGTTTAAGAGAAGAAGAGGAACCAGTTCCTTCTGCTTCTGCACATGATCCTGAGGGCTATGATTTAGCAAATTTTGGTTTATTAGAGCAAATGCAAGTTGCTTTAACTCCAGTTACTGGTGGATTTACTTTCAGTAGTCGCGTTACTCAGGTTACTGCTAGGACAGGGACATTTTCTCCTTTAAAAAATAAAACTCTTTCAGCACATCAAAAATGTTTATGGGCCTATCGGAAAATGATCCAGTTACTCACTGAAGATGCACAAGAAGCTGTTGCCAGTGGAAGGCAGCCACAAGACATTACCCATGTGCATGTGCACTTGATTTCTGGTTCTATGCTCGGAGGTCTTTTTGATAGTCAATACAAGCAATTTATGTATAGTCGGATTGCGGCTTATCGTTTGTTACCTGTAAATCTTTATCGTCATGGCGATAGACCTGAAAGTGTGCGAGTAGGTGAAAGAGACATCGAACCAAATTTTTTATATTGTTGCTTTGGTGTTAATTCGTTGCGAGGCATGCAAAGTACAGAACAGTATGGCGTGAATGCCATGACCATGATTCATCTTTATGAAAAATATATTGAGCTCATGAAAAACCCACAGGGTAAATTACCCCAAGGGTTTTTATCAATTAAAAAAATTTTGCAAGCCGAAAGATTGGGTGCAGATGAAAGTGAGGAATATAAAACTGCTTTAAGAGCTTTAAAAGCAGCTGCTTTAGATTATCTTCGCTTGGTAGAAAATGGAGCAGCCAGTAAAGAACTTGATAGAGCCTTAAAAGATGTCAAAGCAAAAGAAAGGGTGGTCCATATTAAAGCTATTACCATTGCTAATGCAATTAAAAAACAGGTTTGTGATAATGTTGCTATTAAAGCTGCGGTTGCAGGAGAGCCTCCTGCTATTCCTGCACCAGAAGATAGAGCAGGTTGGTTTGTATATAATCGTTATTATGCAACGCAATGTATGTATTTAATTCAGCAGCTAATGCCACACGTTAATCATGTTAATGCTGGGCTGTTTGGTTTTAGTTTTCGGAATATATTTAAGGAAAGCCATACTTCAGATAGTCGTAATGGATTAATTCAAGCTTTGATTCCAATGTTAACCAATGCAATGGGTGTATTTAGTAGTTATGGTTGCAAAAGTGCTAATGACAGAGCAGTATTTGTAGCGTTAATTGTGCAAGCCTTAAGTGAAAGGATGGCTGCACGAGGTAAAATAGTAGAAGAAGATATTGCTGCTATTTATGAGCAAGTTAAATGTAATTATCCTCATAGCTTAACACAATGGCACTCACAATTTGATTTACGCGGTGGTTTTCAAAAGTTTGCAGACAGTGAGCATATTACTAAGGCGCGAGGCTATGAGGCTAGAAAAGAATTATCAGGTGAAGCACCGCATATGAAAAAAATGGTATTTAAAGTACGCCTAAGTTTAGATAAAGCGCATTATGCCGATAGTGCATTCTACAAAACAAATTTTAAAACAAAATTGCCAGAAGCTATACGAAAAGCCTATAAGGGAAAAGGTGAAAAATTTAGTTTACGCAACCTGTTTGTGACGCATAACAGACATCAGCAATTAGAAAGCTTTTTAGCAAAGCTTACTGATTGTGATGAGTTTGATCAAGCGGCACGCTTGTTATGGCTTCAATATAAGGCACTTAAGACAGGGCTTTTGAAAGATATTTTATTAGGCGTTTTAAAACAATGTGTCGAAGATCACTATGGAGGCTTGTGCTGTCGCGGCAATAGTACTGAAGCAATAATCAAGGATGCTTTAATAGGTAATTGTGTATTGACCACTAATGGCCTAGCTTATGAATTGGAAAAATGTCAAGATTTAGAGCTAAAAGGAAAAATAATTAAATTCAACCTGTTAATAGAAAAAGCGATGCAGGCACTTTTACAAAATATTGAACAGCATCGTAATAGCCCGGGAATGGATGATGCAATTAGTAGATCTTATCAAATGCTTTTTAAAATCAATAAACTATTAGTCATAAAATCTACTCCCGAGGAAGATTTAGAGGTATTGTTTGAGCATCGTTTACAACAAGCAAGAGAACTTAATCTGTCTTCCCCTGTGGTGCAGGAATTTACTGATTATTTAGCTGAAATTGATAGAGGACCTAGTGAGGCACCTTCTTTACCTCATCCTTAATTCAATGAGTGACTCTTTTTAGTTGCTGTTTTAAAATTTCATTTACTTGCTGAGGATTTGCCTGGCCTTTAGTTGCTTTCATAGTTTGACCTACGAAATAACTAAATAAGCGCTCTTTACCCGCTAAATAATCTGCTAGTTGCTCGGGGCTGTTAGCAATGATTTCGGCAACAATTTTTTCTAAAGCTGAGGAATCAGTAACTTGTTTTAAACCTTGCTTACTAATAATAGTATCAGCATCACCTTCACCAGCCCACATCGCTTCAAAAACTGATTTAGCTATTTTACCTGAAATTGTATGGTCATGAATACGTTTTAACAAACCTGCTAGCATAGTAGTAGTGACAGGAGAATGCTCAATAGTTAAGTCGTGTTTGTTTAAAGCAGCAGATAATTCACCCATAATCCAGTTAGCAGTAATTTTAGGATCAGTGGCGCTTAATTTAACTGTCTGTTCAAAGTAATCAGCTAAACTTTGACTGCTGATTAAATTGCCAGCGTCATAAGCGCTAAGTCCATACTGACTTATAAAGCGTTGTCTTTTAGCCTCTGGTAATTCAGGTAGTTTTTCAGCAATTGTTTCAATAAAGGCCTTATCAATGACTAGTGGTAATAAATCGGGTTCAGGAAAATAACGATAGTCATTAGCTTCTTCTTTAGAACGCATGCTTTTGGTTTTATGAGTATTAGCATTATAAAGTCTGGTTTCTTGCACAATTTTATTGCCGTGTTCAATTTCTTCTATTTGCCGTTGAATCTCATAATCGATCGCCCGTTCAATAAATCGAAAAGAGTTTAGGTTTTTGATTTCCACTCGTGTACCAAAAGGCTCACCAATTTTATGAACCGAAACATTCGCGTCACAGCGAAAAGAACCTTCTTGCATATTACCATCACAAATATCAAGATAGCGAACCAGGGCATGTAAAGCCTTTAAATAAAGCACAGCTTCTTTAGCGGTGCGCAAGTCGGGTTCTGAAACAATTTCTAACAGTGGGGTACCGGCGCGGTTTAAATCAATACCTGTCATGCCATGAAAATCTTCGTGTAGTGATTTACCTGCATCTTCTTCAAGATGAGCACGAGTGATTCCTATTTTTTTTACATTACCTTCTGGATCAGCAACCGCTAAGATTCCTTTACCAACAATAGGTAGTTCAAATTGCGTAATTTGATAGCCTTTGGGTAGGTCTGGATAAAAATAGTTTTTGCGGGCAAAGATAGATTTTAAATTAATATTGGCATTGACAGCTAAGCCAAACTTAACGGCCATTTTAACCACTTCTTTATTTAAAACAGGTAGCACACCAGGCAAACCTAAATCGATCGCATTAGCTTGTGTATTAGGTTCAGCTCCGTATTGAGTAGCGCTTTCCGAAAAAATTTTACTTTTAGTTTTTAATTGCGCATGTACCTCAAGGCCAATTACTGCTTCCCAGGTCATTGTTAGCTACCTCTAATTAAATTGTGAAGGCATTTGACGATGCCAATCAGTTTGCTGTTGATATTGATGACTTACATTTAAAAGTTTTGCTTCTGCAAAATAATTACCAATGAGTTGCATACCAATCGGTAAGCCATTACTAAACCCTGCAGGGATTGAAATACCAGGCAAACCGGCAAGATTAATAGCAACCGTATAAATATCGGCTAAATACATGGCAACCGGGTCATCTACTTTTTCATTTATTTTAAACGCAGTTGTTGGAGAAGTGGGGCCTAGAATAATATCAACTTCTTTAAAAGCTTTAATAAAGTCTTCTTGAATTAAGCGACGAATTTGTTGCGCTTTAAGATAATAAGCATCGTAGTAACCTGCGCTTAAAGTATAAGTACCAATCATAATTCGACGTTTGACTTCTGCCCCCAACCCTTCCCCGCGACTACGCATATAAAGATCAAGCAAATCTTTGGGGTCTTGACAACGATAACCATAGCGAACACCATCGTAACGCGCTAAATTTGAAGAGCATTCTGCTAAAGCAATCACATAATAAGCTGGTACGGATAAGCCCATGTTGGGTAAACTAATTTCATGTAAATTAGCGCCCAATTTTTCTAATTCTTTAGCAGCAGTATGAATAGTGGTGCCAATGGTAGTATCTAGCTGACTAGTAAAATATTCTTTTGGAAGGCCAATTCGCACCCCTTTTAAAGAATCGTTTAAATTTTTGGAATAAGAAGGTACGGGTTCAACTGCTGAAGTAGAATCTTTAGGATCAAACCCCGCAATAGTTTCTAATAATAAAGCAGCATCTTCAGCCGTATAAGTTAGTATGCCACCTTGATCTAGACTGGAAGCAAAGGCAATCATGCCATAGCGAGAAATACGGCCATAAGTAGGTTTTAAACCAGTAGTTCCTGTTAAAGCACCGGGCTGTCTTAATGAGCCACCAGTATCAGTGCCGGTGGCAGCAGGCGCAAGTCTTGCGGCCACAGCTACCGCTGAACCACCAGAGGAACCACCAGGGACTCGTTCAATATCCCAAGGATTTTTACAAGCACCATAATAGCTATTTTCATTAGAAGAGCCCATGGCAAATTCATCCATGTTAGTTTTGCCTAAAAGGACCATACCCGCTTGTTTTATTTTTGCAGTCAATGTCGATTCATAAGGGGCAATAAAATTATCCAGCATTTTAGAGGCACAACTAGTTTTAATCCCTTCTGTACAAAAAATATCTTTATGAGCAATAGGAACACCCGTCAGCAAAGTGGCCTGGCCTTGAGCTCTTGCTTGATCGGCTTGTTTGGCTTGTGCTAAAGCCAGCTCTTCAGTCAATGTAATATAAGCATTTAAAAGAGGATTGTATTGTTTAATACGTTCTAAATAAAGTTTAGTTAATTCAACACTGGAGATAGCCTTGTTTGCTAAGGCCTTGCTAAGTTCACTAACAGTTTTATGGTACATGAATGGTCCTTATACTTCTTCAATAACTTTAGGGACTAAAAATAAGCCAGCCTCCTGTGCAGGGGCATTTTTTAAGAAGAGTTCACGTTGATTAGTTTCAGTTACCTCATCATTTCGTAAGCGTTGATTAATTTCTAAGGGGTGGGCCAGAGGGGCTATCCCATGAGTATCCACTTCATTCATTTTATTTATAAAATTCAATATGTTATTAACATCATTCGTTAGTGAGAGCAGCTCCCTATCGTTCACATCGAGACGTGCTAAAAAAGCAATTTTTTTGATTTCATCAACTTTCATAATGAAAAATACCTTGCAATAAATGAGGGCAATCATTTTACCTTGGATAAGCATTAAAAACTAGTTTTGTGCTCAATTGAATAAAAAATTATTATAAAAACTGAGCGAAGATTTAATAAATATGGTAGAAAGAGTTAATATTATTATGATGACCAAAAGGCGATAGCTTAAAAGGAGTTGAATAATGAATGGTAAGAAATTGACAACAGGGATTTTATTATTGTTACCGATCATTGTTTTTGCCAGTGGCAGTGCTTGTGGTTCGTTATTTTCCGTGACGACCCGAACCAATAGTGCCGCGTTTCCTAGTGATTTTATAGGTAGATTTACTACTCCTGCTGAAACTGGTAAGACAGAGACAGTGGAAGTATTTTTTTACATCGATAATGGTTGCGTGACTCCTGCTACCGCAGGGCCAGATCTTTTTGATGGCTGTAATGATGCTGCACACGCTAGTGGTACTTATGGGTTTAGTCAGCTTAATACCTATAAAGTTATAGCTGGAGATGTAGGAGATATTGGTTCAATACGCTGCGTAAAATTTACAGATGGCAATGCTGCAGGCAATACAGGTCTTGTCAACATTACTTGTTCCGATGTAACTAGCCGTTGCACACCGCAAGTGCCCGGGGAATCCGTTACACTTGCTACACTAACGCTCTCAGGGGTAAGTTGCTAAAAGCTAAGATATAATAAATAGGATAACGAAGATAAGAGGCGATGATGATAAGAAAATGGATAATAGGAAGTTTTTTGTTATTTCTAGTAGCGCTTACTAGCGCTGCTGGATTTGCTTGTAATCACGGTTCGTTGTTTTCGCTGGTTTCGCCAATGCAGGGTGTGACCGCACCGAGTGATGCTATAGGTCTTTTTACTACCTCGTCTACTTCAGGTAAGACAGTGGGTGTTACGGTGCAGTTTTTTACAGATAATGGTTGTACGACCGCAGGCGCTGCCCCAACTATTTTTCAAGGATGTAACGATGTTTCACATGCCGGCATAACCTATGGGTTTAGTCAAACAAATACGTATAAAGTAGCTGCAGCAAGTGGAGTAGCGCTTGGAGCTATACGTTGTGTGGAGTTTGTCGATCAAAATAATATTGCTGATAACGGTGCTGTTGATATTACTTGTCTAGGTGTAAATACTTGTAGTCCTCAAACACCTGGGGAGTCAGTTAATTTGGGTACCATCACTAACTCACCCGGGGATTGTTAATAAATAGTAGCCAGTAGATTATCAAAATATATAAAGTTTGATCAATTTATAAGATAAGCTTTATTTTAGGGGTTGTTATTTAACCCTCAAGAGGTGTTATAATTTTTGACCATTAGGCTTACTTTTTTGGCGTTTTAGGTAATAACACTTTATTTTTATTAATAAATAATTATGATGGTAAGTGAAGTTAGGGATAGGATAATTTTGCATGAATTTGGACAATAACAGTCACTGTTTTAATGACAATCAAAAGACTGCGCGAGCTTTTTGGCAGGCTCCTCAACTAACCGAAATGGATATTAATTTTACAAAAGGGGTTGTTACTTTACTATTTGAAGATCAAACCGGTATTGCTTCCTAGCCTTTCTTATAGATTTAAAAGCAGTCACACTAATTTTATTTTGCTAAAAGCCTTGATAGTTTGTACCTTTACCAGCTTATGATTATTAAAATTAAAGAAGCAACATAGGATTTTTATTAATGTTCTATTGCTATGAGGGTGATAAGCTTATCACCGGTCAATCTCTACCTGAAATAATTACACAGTTGCCTCAAGCGCCAGCATTTAATCATCAGTATCTTCAAGATTATTTAACGCAAGGACTTTTTTTTCGGCAAGCTAATAATAATAGTACGGTATTTAAAAATATCTATCGAATACCTTTTGGCTATGAGCTATCTGCTACAGGAACATTGCAGCGAGCTTGGAATATATACGATAAAGGTGAAATTGAAGAACCAAAAAACTTACTTCTACAATTCCAAGAAAAGTTAACGGATGCAGTGACAAAATGTTTGGTCCAGGCAAATAAAGTAGGGCTCGAATTAAGTGGCGGCTTGGACTCTTCTTCGGTGGCGGCGCTAATTAGACAAGCTTTACCTGAGGTAGAGCTTATTGCTTTTACTAATGGGCTACCCAAAAATTCAATTCTTGAAAAAAAAATGCTATATGATGAGTCAGCTTATAGTCGGCAAGTGGCTCAACACTTACGATTACAGCAAATAATCATCAATTCTGACTATGACTTTCATACATTGGTTGAACGTTATACTGAGTTATTAGGGAGTTTCTCTGAGGTTATTTTTCCATTTTTAAACTATCGTTGTTATGAATTAGCACAACAGGCAGGGATTGATACGCTATTTTCTGGTTTTGGTGGCGATGAAATGGTTAGTCAGCAAGCGGGACGTTATTTACATGAATTAAAGGCTTCCAGAAAATATATTCACTATTATTATGAAAAATTACGCAGCAAGAATACCAAAGATTGGTTGCGTATTTTGAAAATATTAAAAAATACTGCTTCGCGTTTGGTCATGCCAGTGACACACCAAGATTTTTTAAAAATAATGATTGAGCAGCCAGAAGTACCAGAACTAGCAACAGTACAAGAATATGAATTTGCTTTAATTCAAGGAGCTTTATCTACCCATTTAGATCGCAGAGTGAGTACTTTAAAATCATTAAGCGCACATTATGGTATCACTTATCAATTTCCGTTATTAGATCCTGAGTTATTGCAATTTTTTCATAGACTTCCTAGTTCGTTTAAAAGAAAACACGGTAAGGGTCGTTATGCACTGCGACAAGTTATGCAACACCTATTACCTAAAAATATTGTTTGGCGATCAGATAAAGAAGGCGGTACAGTGCCAGCAGCCCAAGATGCTTTTGTCAGAGCCTTGCCAAAATTGTTTTTAGAGAGAGTAAGTCCTGGTTATCAAGGAGTATTGAAAGACTATATTGAGATACCGAAATTGATTAAACGTATTGAAAAAGAAATTATTCATGATGCAGGTTTATTAAGATTATCTTTAATGGTGATGATGTTTGTTCATCTTGAAAGCTGGTTGCCTAAACAAAAATATAAAAATGCAGTAAGTAAATTCTCATATTAATTTTTCTCTTCTTTGTTAATAATTTAAGATAGACTCCTTTCATCCCGCACGTTTATTTACATCTTTATTATACTATTTTTAATTTACTTTTTAAATTTCCAGTTTTTTTATAAGAATTTTAGTATGACTAAAAATACTAAAAGTCGCTCTAATAACTCCTCTCATGATAAAGCATTTAAAGCTGGTATGACGAATATGAGGGTGGTTAAAAATTTTTTTCACTTATTGTTTGCCTACTTCAATACGAAGTTATGTCAATTTAAATACTTTGACATTAGAACCAGGTAGTTTTATTGATAAGGAATTACGAGAATATGAAACAGATATTTTATATAGCGTACAATTAAATAAATTTAATAAAAAAAGAATTTATACCTATTTTTTAGTGGAACATACTAGTCGTCAAGATAAGTGGCTGAGCTTTAGATTAATTAAATACATGTGTAGAATTGTAGACCAATTAAAAAAGCAAAAGCCTAGGCTCGAGGGCTTACCACTGATTATTCCATTAATTTGTTATAATGGTAAAAGAGCTTATCGCCCATCGACGTATGTTTTTGATTTATTTAATGAATTAAAGCCTATAGCGGAAAAGGTGTTTACTTCTCCTTTTAAGTTAGTGGATTTTAATCTGATTGCAGATGAACAAATTAGAAAGCATCGTTGGTCAGGACTCATGGAGTTTTGCTTAAAACACGCAAAACGAGGTGATTTATTATTGTCGACGGTCAAAGCAGCGTGGCATCCAATAGTCGTTAAGCTATTAGAAAGACGAGAAGAAGACATTGATGAATATGCGTTAAGTTTGATAAACTATATGCTAGAAGTAAGCGCTGAAGACGGAGAGGAATTTTTAGAAGAGTTTTTGCAGTTAACGAGGATTAACCCGGAGGTAGAAAGAAAAATGCTTACCATGAAACAACAACTTGAAGCGAAGGCAAGATGGCAAGGCAAACAAGAGGGCATTGAACAAGGTATAGAGCAAGGAAGAGAACAGGGTATAGAACAGGGTATAGAGCGAGGAAAGCTTGTTATCATTAAAAATCTTTATAATAAATTTCGTGATATTAATCAGGTTGCTGCTTTATCAGGAATAGAGTCCAAAGAAGTTAAAAGACTGTTAGCAAAAAATTAAATCACAAGGCAGGTTAAGTTTTTATAAAAGTTTCGTATTGTTTCATGATAAGGATAATTTTTTGTCCAATTAATAAACAGTCATATTGGCTATGTCAATCTAACTGTGAATAAATTCTAATCATTTTTAAAGTATCTGAGTAGTTCTTAAAAGCTTTACAAGGATTAATTTTTTATTTCTTAATAATCTTTAAATTCCTTATTTTAATCGTTAAAAATAATAGTTTTAACAGGTAAAGTTTGGTAGAGTTATGCCGCTCTGGGAGTTTTTATTATCACTCCTAATGAGCAAAAGAACTGAGGCAAACTGCTAAAATAGTTGCTTTTAAGAAAGTTAATTTAGCGAATTAAGACAGATTATCTAAATAACGCAATAATTGAAGGAAGTCTATGTTCATGTTTAAGAGATTACGTGGTTTATTCTCAAACGATCTTTCTATTGATTTAGGAACTGCAAATACTCTGATTTATGTCAAAGGCCAGGGCATAGTATTAAATGAGCCTTCGGTAGTCGCTATTCGTTCAGATATACAAGGTGGGCCGAAGCGTATTGCGGCAGTAGGTATGGAAGCTAAAAGAATGCTTGGCCGTACTCCTGGCAATATTACCGCGATTCGCCCTATGAAAGATGGTGTGATTGCAGACTTTTTCATTACCGAAAAAATGTTACAACATTTTATTCACAAAGTTCATGAGACTCGTTTTTTAAGACCTAGCCCAAGAGTATTAGTCTGTGTACCTTGTGGTTCTACTCAAGTAGAAAGAAGAGCTATTCGTGAATCAGCTTTAGGAGCAGGCGCTAGAGAAGTTTATTTAATTGAAGAACCAATGGCTGCTGCAATTGGTGCAGGATTACCTGTCGAAAAGGCGGGTGGTTCGATGGTAGTAGATATAGGTGGTGGTACGACAGAAGTTGCCATTATTTCTTTAAATGGGATTGTGTATTCTGCTTCAGTAAGAATTGGGGGCGATCGCTTTGATGAAGCAATAGTCCATTATGTGCGCCGTAATTATGGTACCCTTATTGGTGAAACAACTGCTGAACGTGTTAAGCAAGAAATTGGCTCGGCATTCCCTAGCAGCGATGTAAGGGAAATGGAAGTTCGTGGTCGTAACTTGGCTGAAGGTGTACCACGTAGCTTTACTTTAACTAGCAATGAAATATTAGAAGCTTTACAAGATCCTTTAGCTGGCATTGTGGGCGCAGTAAGAGCAGCATTAGAACAAACTCCACCAGAGCTTGCTTCCGATATCGCTGAACGAGGTATGGTATTAACGGGAGGCGGTGCCTTATTAAGAGATCTAGATCGTTTATTGATGGAAGAAACAGGATTACCAGTAGTTATTGCAGATGATCCATTAACCTGCGTAGCACGTGGGGGTGGCCTAGCCTTAGAAATGGTTGGTAATATGAGTACGGAGTTTTTAGATAGAGAATAGATAGCTGAGGATTAGGCTATTAAACGTATTTTTATAAAAGATACCACTTTAGGATGGCGAGCCTCTATTTTTATATTGCTTGCCATTGTATTAATGGTAGCGGATTGTTACAACAAAACTTTTCATTATTGGCGTGAGAATGCAGAACTTATTGTTACGCCTATCGAATATACCGTTAATTTACCTTTAGAATTTGTTGAAAACTTAGTAACTGATTTAGAAACTCAACATTCCTTAATAAAAGAAAATGCTGAATTAAGAGCCAGAATGTTATTATTACAAGCACAAATTCAGCAGATGTTAACTATCCAAAGTGATAATCAACAATTAAAAGAATTATTACAGGCTTCAGGGCGAGCAGGTGGACGAGTTTTACAAGCACAAATTTTAGCTATTTCACCAGATCCTTATTTAGATCAAATTATTATTGATAAAGGTAGAAAACAGGGGGTTTATCAAGGCCAACCTGTTTTAGATGCTTATGGGATTATGGGACAGGTCATTCAAGTAGGGTTATTTACCAGTCGGGTGCTATTGCTAACAGACAATAGTAGCGCAATTCCCATACAAGATAGTCGCAGTGGGGTGAGAGCTATTGCAGTAGGTAATAGCCGGTTAAATATCTTAGTCTTACCGAATGTTACTCAAACGGAAGATATTAAAGAAGGCGATTTGCTTATTGCTTCAGGCTTAGATCAACATTATCCCTATGGTTATCCAGTAGGTACGGTTGCCAAAGTGACTTATATTCCTGGTGATCAATTTATGCAGGTTGTTATTACACCTGCCGCGTATTTGGAGCGGAGTCGCTTAGTACTATTAGTATGGCCACTTAACATGCCCATCGACAAAAATGTTGAAAATGGCTTGCAAAAAGCCATAAAACATCCATTAAGTAATTTTCAGGGAGAGGTTTCTCAATGAAGACAAAAATAGGGGTGGTTTGGTTGACTCTTTTGTGTGCTTTAGCTTTAGATATTTTACCTTTACCAACCTGGATTTTATGGTTACGACCTAGTTGGACACTGTTGGTATTAATCTATTGGGTCATGATGATACCTGATCGGATTAGTGTAGGCTATGCATTTATTTTAGGGGTATTGTTAGACTTATTAGAGGGGACTGTTTTAGGTCAACATGCGGTGGCGATGGTTTTAGTTATTTATTTAGTTGCAAAATTTTATAAGCGGATGCAGGTGTTTGCTATACAACAACAGATGTTAATGGTATTTTTATTGTTGCTTTTATATAAATTAATCATATTTATACTTCAAGGATTCTTAGGGCAGTTGCCTACTTCTTTATTGTATTGGATATCAATTTTAGTAGGTACTCTATTATGGCCATGGATTTATTTGTTACTCCAAGGTTGGCGAAATCGAATACCTGAAGAATTTTAAAAAAGATTTATTGCTATTAGCATAAGAAAAAATTATGAAAGAAAATTTTTGGATGAGAGTTTACCACAAGACATTGTTGATTTTAGCAATAGTCATCATGGTTTGTGCGATTATATTTACAGTTACCCGCTTGTTAACGCCACTTTTTAATTCTCATCGCAATGCGTTTGAGGCTTTAACTAGTAAGATTGCTGGTGTGCCAGTTACTTTTGATAAAATTTCATTCGGTTGGCGAGGAATTGAGCCAGAAATATTATTAGATAATGTCAAAGTTTATAGGGCAAACTCTACAATGCAGATACTGGCTATCAATAAGCTTTATATTTCTGTAAGCATTGTTGATTCAATCTTAGCCTGGCAATTTAGGCCTAGTATACTTACGGTTTCTGGAGTGGAACTTTCAATTAAATATTTACCTAATGGCCAGTTTACAGTTAATGATATGAATCTTTCACAAGGATCTTCTAATCAAGCAGATAGAAGTTTAAAAACCGATAAAGTAATTGTTTGGTTGTTAACCCAGCATAGAATTTATTTAAAAGCAGTGACTGTTAATTATTATGATCAGCAACAGCATTTATATCCTCTTTTTATACAGCAAATAGGATTACAAAATAATGGTAAACGACATAATTTAGCAGGTATGGTTGATTTAATGTCAACCCCTACAAATTTACAGTTTGTCGTAAAAATGCATGGTAACCCTGCCCATTGGCAGCAAAGTACTATTAATGCTTATTTTAATTTAAAAAATATAAACTTAACGCGGTGGTTATCTTGGCATACTTATGAGGGCTATCAGCTTTCTGGCGGTTATGGTAATACAGAAGTTTGGTTGAATTGGCGCCGTGGTCAGTGGCTAAGTATTCATAGTCAGGTAGCGTTACAAAATTTAAAATTACATTCCTTGTTGTTAAAGGAAAGTTATTTAATTCACGATTTTGCAGCAGCTTTAATTTGGCAGCCTACCACTAAAGGTTGGCAATTTAGTGCTAATAATATGCAGATCTCTACAGGTGCTTATCAGTGGCCAGCTACCCAGCTAATCATTAATTATAATAATCCAACGAGTTTAAATAACGTAGCAGCTTACCATGTGTGGTTGAACTTCGCTCAGCTTGGTGATATTCGGCGATTTTTGCAAGGAAGCTCATTATTGCCAACTAACTTGAAGCAGCAATTGTTGCAATCTAATATTAAAGGTGAGTTAAAAAATATTAATTATACTGCATCGGGTACACTTTTTAATCCTGCAAATTTTCAAGTTTCTTTAAATTTAACCAATGTATCGATTGCGCGTTTTAATAATTTTCCAGGGGTTACTAATGTTTCTGGCTATTTAGTTGATAGTCCAGCTACCGGATTTATTCAATTACAGGCTAGTAATACGAGTTTAGATTTTGGTAATTTATTTTCGGTGCCTTTAGCCATTTCTCGCCTGCATGGTAAAATAATTTGGCATCATCAAAGTGATGGGAGCTGGCGAATTAAAGGTAAACACTTGCTGATAGCAAATGCTGACTTAGGGTTGAATGGTGAGGTTGCTTTACAATTTAATAAAGGACAAGTATCGCCTTATCTAAGCTTATTAGCAGGTTATAATATTGTTAGTCCCATGGTAGCAGTAAAATATTTGCCGGTTGCGATTATTCCTAAAGATACGGTTGCTTGGCTTAAACAAGCATTTCTTGCAGGTAAGCCGTTAATTGGAACAGTGATTATTCGTGGCAACATGGCTGATTTTCCCTTTAATCAAAATCAGGGTGTCTTTAGAGTTGAAACGAAGGTTCAAGACACCACCTTAAAATATTCTAATAATTGGCCACCGATTACCCATATTAATGCTGATTTGGTGTTTGTAAACCATTCGATGATTGTTAGTGCTAGTAATGGCAAGATTCTAAATGGAACATTAATGCCAACCAAAGTAGTAATTCCTACTATTGCGCCAGATCAACCTGTAACGCTGGTTATTGATGGTGGTGTAAAAGACGAAGCGAGCGATTTGTTTCAATTTATCAAACAAACACCTTTAAATGCTACCATTGGTCAAGCTTTACAATCCATAGGATTGCAGGGACTATTATTGGTACAGCTTCATATTAACTTACCGTTAAATAAAGTAGATCAAGTGCAAACAAGTGGTCAAATTCAATTTAACAGCAATACGCTAAGTATAAATGGCTGGCCGTTACAATTTACTAATCTGCAGGGGACCTTGGGATTTAATAATACCAAGTTTTCTGCAAAAGAAATAACAGCTAAACTCTTGGGGCAGCAGGTTACAGCTTCTGTTAATACAATCGGATCTACTAACACCCAAGTTAAATTTGTCAGCACAATTAGTACAGCAATTTTAGCTAAACAATATAGTTTTTTAAATAAAATTCCTATCAGTGGTACAACAGGTATTAATGGAGTTGTAAATTTTTATAATCAATCAACTGGTCAAAATAATGTGATCATTAACTCTGATCTTTATGGGATACAGTGGGCTTATCCTGCGCCTTTTACCAAAGTTCAGCAGCAAGTTATGCCTTCTACTGTGAAAGTATTGTTTGGTACAAACAAACCTTTACAGGTTTTGGTAGATGTGTCTAATTTTGTTCATGCAGCTTTAAGCTTTAATAACCAAAATAATCAACTGAAGTTTTATAGTGGTAATATAAGATTTGGGCAATCAGCAGCAGCTATTCAGTCTGCTTCAGGGTTTTTAATAGATGGTAATTTGCCTAGTTTTAATTGGCAAACTTGGCAACAATACTTAGCTAAGCAAACAGGGGATAGTAATACAAGCTCTGCTAATCTCAAAGCTGTAGTGAAACAATATTTACGTTTATTAGATGTTAACATAGGTGTTTTATCAATTAATACTTATGCCTTTAAGCCAGCAGAAGTAAAATTTTCCTATGGTAATGGTGCTTGGTTAGTTTCCCTTATCACTACTCCTATTGCGGGTACATTAGCTATTCCAGAAGATTTTCCGGCCCATGAGCTAACTGGTAATTTTAATCATATTTATATACCCGCTGCTGCCAATAATTCTACTGTTAAACTTGATCCAAGAAAAATCCCAGCGTTTAACATAAGCATCAATGATTTTCGCTATGGTGCTAAGTTTTTAGGGCCAATTACTTTAGCCGTAACTCCTAATCCGGCGGGTATTCATATTGATGAACTTGCGTTTGGTGCTCCTTGGTTGTCGGGTGTTTTAACCGGAAGTTGGGAGCAGTTGGGAAGTGGTGTTACCACGCATCTTTTAGGTAATTTAACCAGTAATAATGTGACTAGTTTATTAACTTATTTGCAGGTTAAGTCTTCTTTGTTAGCAGAGAAAGGCAATGTACAATTAGATCTTACTTGGCCAAGAGCTCCTTACGATTTTTCTATCAAAACCGTTAGCGGTAATATTGCCTTACAGTTAACTAATGGTTGGATTATTAATCTAGGTGAATCTACTACTAAAAAACTAGATTTAGGACGCTTATTAAACTTATTAAGTGTTCAGCACTTAATGTTACAGTTTAATGATTTAAGCCACAGTGGTTATAATTTTACGCAATTACAAGGCCATTTTAATTTAGGTAATGGCCAGCTTACTACTTCCGATTTAAGTCTGCATGGTCCAGTTGCTGATATTAAAGCAAAAGGAGTTATTAATTTTGTTAAACAGTGGTTAGATTTAAAATTAACTATTGGGATTGATGTCACGGCGAGTTTGCCAGTTATAGCCACGATTGCGACGGGTTTTAACCCGGTTGTTGGGGTAGCAGCTTGGTTAGTAGATAAAGTTGCACACAGTGAGATTGAGCAAATTACTACGTATTATTATAAAATTACTGGACCTTGGGCTAATCCCCAGGTCACAAAACTTAATGCTACTTAATTTTCCAGCAAATTAAGCAGCGTTTTGTGAACGATTGGTGTATTAATTAACTTGGGCCTTTTGCTCGTTTAGGAGTAGGAGGTGAGGCAGAAGACACTACAGAGGTTCGTGGTGGAGAGCTTAGAGAAGAGGGCTGGGAGGAAGAAGTTCCCGGGCTAGCGATATGGGCGGCCCCGCCGCTAGTAGCTCTTGGACGCACCTCATGTTGTAAAGCCGTTGGGTTTAAAAGCCTCAGTATTTCTGCAGTGGAAAGTATTTGATAGTCAGACATACTTTATCCTCATTATTATTGCATATTTTTTAGTATAACCCCCCAAACTTAAGAAAACCTTAAAGTGAAAAAATTATCAGCCTATAGTTAAATAAACTGATAATTTCCAATTTATAAGTAAAGGTTATCGAAATGGGCGCGCAGAAACAGGACAAGAGCGAGAAGTATATTCTTGCGCTCGTTGTTGGGTTTTTGTTAAAAGTTCACGGGGAGGCAATTTTCCAGAAAAATCGCCTTGATCGGTTATTATTTGAAATGTTTCTGGATAGATGCCTGGTTGAGATTTACCAAAAATACCAAAAATGCTACTTTTCGGACCTATATAAGCGTGTTTTGTAGTAGAATCACCTTTATCTAGTAATCTAGCTAACGATTTTAAAGCAGCTGCAGCTTTGTTACTTTCTGCATCTAGCAAGGTTCTATATAAACCAAGAATTTCAATAACAGCTGCTTGCACTTTTGCTTCCCGTGAAGAGTATTGAGGATCACTTTTAATAGTGTTCAGCTGAGCTAAACAGAGCGTTAGTTTTGGCGTATGAGTATGTTGATACCAACGACAATTTTTAGTATAAGTGCGCATCGATTCACTAAAAAGTGCAATAATAGAGTCGATAGTAATATGTTGTCTAGTTATAGTAGCTATATCAACGGTCATAAATTTCTCCTTTTTGTTCTTGATTACTATTAGTATAGCCTATTTCTGCAACTAAAATCTAAGTTTAAAAAACAGCTAATGGTTTGTTTCTTTTGTGAAATTTTCATTTGTTTAGCTTTAGTAAGATTATTAAAACCGATTAATGTATTATATAACGAGCTCTAAATATTTGGTTATCGTTACTGGTATTGTTTTGAGTGCTTTGTGATTCTACCTCTACATCAGTCTCATTTCTTTGTAAATATTCTTCTGTTGCTTTTACCCTTATAAAATGCGCAAAAGTTTCTTTAGGAAAAGTAATTGCTGTACCTAATCTATCTAAGATAGCAAAAGTTTTTGGTGATATACCCTCTGTCGCTTTAAATAAACCAAAAAAACAAGTGGTTGGAGAGTAATAGGTTACTGTGGAGTGTTCTGTGCCTTGATCAAGTAGATGGACTAAAGGTTCTAAGGCTTGTTTAGCTTTACGACTGTTTGAATTTAAAAGTGCTTGGTATAAGGCAAATATTTCTAATACAGCTTCTCGCATTTGATCGTGAGGTGTTAAACCGTCTTCTTTTGCATTATTTTTTATGGTGGTTAGTCTTTTTAGGCATTTCATTAATTTTGCAAAGTGATCACCTTGAAAAATACCGCAGCTTTGATTATAGGACGCTAAAGCAGCAATAAATTTCTCAATAAGTAAATCAATTGTCAGTGAATCTAAACTCATAAGACTCTTCTTTTTTTATTCTTAATAGTTTCGTTAGTATAAGTATAACTAAGATTTCTTAACAATAGCTTAAGAAAATTAAAGATAAATTCATAATTAAATCAATTAATTAAGATATTTTCCTGGGTTTAGCAGAAGCTATGTGTAATTCTGCTGTGGCATCCGCATACTTAGAAGCTAGCGGTTGCTTATAGGACTCGGCTTTTAATTGACAACGCTTAAATAGTTTGTTTTTGGCTTCGGGAGATAAAGAGAGGCCTAATATAGCAAAGGAATTAGGAAGGGTTGAGGCAGCTTTTGTGCTAAATAAGCTATAGCTACCTGTAACGCTAAAACCTACTCGATCTGGGCGACGTGAATAACTAATGGTAGCAGAAGAATTGTTTTGATCGAGTTGTTTGATAAGAGGTAATAATTTAGCAACAGCTTCAGGCATATTTTCTTGTAAAACATGCACAAAAAGACCTATCAGTTCAATAGTCATTTCTCTTAGCTTGCTAGTGTCATCTAAACCGGAGGTTCTCTGAATAGCTTGTAATTGCCTATAGCAGCGAGTAAAGGCTGATTGATGGGTAGGCGTATAACGCATAAAGCGGTGCCATTGTAAACAGGCGTTAGTGTAAAGCTCTGCAAAATAGTGAAGAACATCTTGAGCACTAGCAAGTTTTATAGAGACTGTTGCTTTTTCGCTAACAGGCGCTAATTCAGGAGAAGTTGGTTCAGCTACTACAGTGGACATAAGTTCTCTTTTGTTATCAATTATTTAGTACATCCTATACTATAGAGGCTAAAGCCCTGGTCCTTGCTGTTATTTGTAATAAAAAGCTTACCTATATAATCGCTTAAAATTAGCAGGTTGTCTAGATTTTTGTTGCGATTTGTTTAAAAAATTTACTATTTTTAATTAGATTCGAAGGTATAGAGGATGTCAGCCCCGCTACCATAAGTGCTGGCATCAGTTTGTAGCACCCAGTGCCTAAAAAGATAATAGCGAACGGTTAAGATATTTACGGGTACCAAGAAGCCTACGCTATAGCTAACAAAAAGGTTTTTAGCGAGTTTTTTACCAACTACAAACGAAGAGTTTTCTTGAGTTTGATTGTTTTCAGGATTCACCACTTCGTTGGATTCCATGCCTAATTCAGAAAGTCCCAGCATGTCTTTTACATTATTAACAAGATTACCGCCGCTTTCACCAGTAAAACCGAGTGCGCTAGCTGCTTTGGAAAGGACTTGAAATTCAGAGTTAGATAGATTATCACTGGCTTGGCCAAAAACTAAATAAGATAAAATGTTTGCATTTGACATGGCAGGAGAAGAGTAAAGACTAACTTCAGGACGCTGCATAGTGCCGGTAACTTGTACGCCTACCGTAATACTGTCACTGCTAAAGCCTGTAGTAGAATCAGGCTGATAAGCTTTAATAGTTTTTGTAGCTAACACATTAATGCCAGGATTAGTAATAGCGCCACCGGTGTAAATTAAAGTACCATTTTTAATATGCAGTTTTTCTCCATAAGCTTCATAAAATCCTTTTGTCACTTGTAGCATGCCAGTTGCGGTGGTTAATTCATTTGGCGCCACTTCAATTTCAGTACTTCCTGCTAAATTAGCATTCAGTCCCGCAAAAATTAATTTAATTTTCTCACCTAAAGTAACTTTGACTTTAATTTTAGGTTCTAACTTAAAATTTGAGGATGAAGACTTTTCTTCTTGGCCAACAAAGACTACGCTATTGGGTAATTCTACAGTGCTAGTAAAATCTTTAGGAGTGATGAGCGCATAGGGAATATGTAATGCACCTGTAATATTTATAATAGGAAATTGATAAGTAATATTTAAATTAGGTGAGACATTTATTTTATACTCTTGGTTATTAATAATGGGTACATCAGTACCTTGCAGAGTAAACGAAGTAGGTGAAAAACCAGAGGCAAGCGAGCTTGTCCCCGTTAGCCGCAATAATTTGCCGTTTGATTTGAGCTCGCCTGCTAAGTTAATTTTATTATTACTATGTCCCTCTAGCGATAGCTTAATAGCAGTGAGGACTAAGTTTAATTTTTTTAAAGTTAATTGTCCGTTTAAAATTTTAATATAACCTTGTAAATTAGGTTTAGCGAGAGTACCAGAAACAGTGAGGCGGCTCTCTAATCGACCATCTAAATCATCTACCTCAGGAATAAAGGTTGATAAAAAATGAAGTGAAGGCCAGGAAGCTTGCAAAGAGCCTGAGATTTTATTGTTCGCAGCAGGTAAGCCAATACCGGTATAATCTGGTAATTGAACTTGTAAGGTGAGAGGAATTAAATGGGCTTTATCTTGTAAGATTAATTTTCCTAATAAACCGTTCTGTTTATTTAAAGTAAATTTTAAACTGCTATTAATTAAATTAAAACGTTGAGTTTGATTATTAAACCGATGGTCGATTAGTGCTGAATTGACTAAAAGATTGAGTTCACCTAAGGCATAACCAGCAGTGTTAGCTTTGAGATTAAGATTACCATTTAGATCACTACTAATTTGTAAAGAGTTTGGTAAAAAATATTGCAACATAGCAAGATTAAGATGCTGTAGAAAAGCTTGAGCTGTCCAATTAGTTGGAGAGTAATAAGAAGCGGCTGCGCAAAGTTTACTGTAATTAGATTGCCAGCAAAAATTAGCAACATTAATTATGTTGCCATAAGTAATTTTTATTGGTTGATTTAACTGCCAGAGGCCAAATTGCTTAGAGACAAGGGTAAGAGTTGATATCGTACCAACCCAATTTTGCTGTTGGTATCCGCCAGTAGCATGAATAGTTAAATTGCCAATATTAGCTTGAACTTTAACATTCAAACTATGTTGTGGTAAGGTTCCGGCAGCAGTTAAGAATAGGCTAGAAATAGTGTGCTGTTTAAGATGTAGTTTGGTACCAGTAATGGTAATTTGTGAAGCTTGTGGCAAATTAATAGCTGCTTGCGCAAATAGATTTTTAATTTGAATCGCTGCAATGGTTAAATTGTTAATAGTTAAAGAGCCGTTTAAGTTAGGGAAAGTAATAGGGCCTGTTAAATTTCCTTGGCTCATAATAGAGCCAGTTGCTTTAGTCATGAGCTGATGTAACGATTTAATTTGCAGGTGCCAGTTAAGTTGGGAGGTTTGACCAACTTGTCCCTGTAGCAAAAACAGATTATTACCTACAGATAATGATAGAGGATTGAATAACCAATTATTTTCAGATTTATTAATTAAGCCATGACCTTGAAGGGTTTGGTGGTTTAAATCACCTTGTACGTTTAGTAATTTAATTAATACATTGGTTTGTTGATTTAGAGAAGATTGCTCGATTAGGGCATTAAAATTTAGTTTACTAGGATAAACAGGCCATTCTTTATTGAGATTCAGATTTTTTCCTTGGAGTGTCAATTGTCCTTGTAAGGGTGACCAATGAACCGAGCCTGTTGCAGTAATAGCTCCATCCAGTAATTTAGCTAAGGAATGAGTTGTTATGGAGGTATTATTTCCTTGACCTTGTAAAGATAACTCGGTATCAGGAATATTGGTGCCAGCAAGACGAGTTTCTAATTTTATTCCATAAGCTTTTAAAGTTCCATGTATGACTAAAGAACCTTTTATGCTGTTTAGAGAACTTGTAGGAGATAATGGCCAGATTAAATGTTGCCAAAAGCCTGTAATGTTAATCGAACCTAACTCGGCGGGCTGATTTATATCGGCTTTTAATTCTGCCACAAAAGGAGCCTCTGCTTGAATGACGAACTGTACTTTGCTATCTGTGTTAATGAAAGTGTAATCGAGAAGCACAGGTTTAAAATTTTTGGTATTATTCATGAGCATGCCAGATAGGTGAGTAGTAAAGGGCTGCGCAAGGGTTGTTTCACCTTGTAAGGTCAGCGTGTAAGGATTTTTGATAAGCGTGAGTTGTTTAATAGAGAGATGTGTGCCTAAAGAATAAGCACTTACCAATTGTAAGGATTGAATTTTGGTTATTGGCTGATTGGCTTTTTGAATACTTAGTATATTAAGATCGATATTATTTAAATCAAATAGTAAGGGAAGTTTGAAAGAAGTTGACTTGGCAGAAGAGTTAGTGGCGGGCCAGTAATGAATAAAAAGCTTACTGACTGATAAGGAGTTTATGGTTAATCGACCCGTCAATAAGGTGCCAGGCGCCCAGCTAAGTGTTAAAGAGTTGATGGTTAAGGTTAGCGATTTACTTTGGTAATTAAGTTCTTGAATAGATAAAGGGCCAATCAAACTACCTTTTGCTTCCAGGACTTGTAATTTGCCGGGTAAGCAAGCGCGCGCTAACTTAAGACTGATGGATAAACCGGTTTGAGTAGTTAATAATAGATAGCTGGCTATGATAATTATTAATAGTAAGCTTATTAAAATAGCTAATAGCTTCTTTCTCATAATTCAGGTCCCAAGCTGATATCGACACTGATGGGCTGACCTTTTTTATTTAAGGCTTTGGCTACATACAGGCTGACATCACCAATGGGTGATAACCAAACAATCCCTACGCCGGTGCCACGCTTTAAGTTTGAGGTATAATCCGTAAAGTCGTTAAAAGCATTACCCACGTCATAAAATACCGCGCCATACCAGTTACCAATAACTCTGCGTTGATATTCTACACTGCCTACGGTTATATAACGTCCTGGCCCAATTCCTTGCTCATTATAACCTCTGATGCTCATAGGCCCACCTGTGTAAAAACGTTCAGAAAGTGGTAGCTTGTTCGAATCATCAATAATGGTATAACCTAGATTACCGCGTAAAACAATACGATTATTTTGCCAGAACGATTGTACTGTTTTAAATTGTGCTTGGCCTTGTATAAAACTTACAGTAGAAGCTAAGTTTTTGTAGGCGCCTTCCAAAGCAAAGGTAACTCTTGCGCCGTGTTTTAGATTAAAAAATTTATCGGTACTTAACCAGGTATAAGTTAAATTAGGTAAGACCATACGCGCCTCTTGAGTACCGGTATCTGAGTCTATTTTAAAAGTTTCCCAAACATAAGATAAGCTTAAATTCCGTTGCCATCTTTCAATCTGAGAAATATAGCTAACCCCTATTTTTCTGACTAAGGCATGACCGTGTTGTGGATTTAAATCATAAATGGCGGCATTAAGAGCGTACTGATCGGTTGCAGGATTGTGAGCAGGAATAATATATTGAGCGGAAACATTTTGATTTACTTTCGACCAGTTGACATTGACATTTATTTTATCGCCAGAGCTATTGACCCAGCGCCATAAAATCCCGGTAGTGATTCTTGGGCCGGTAATTGTGCCATAGCCTAAACCGAACTGATAACGCCGTCTTTTATTAGGAGTAACGGTTACTTTAATGGGTACTTGATAAATTTTTGTTTGTTCAATTTGTGGTTCTACGCCTACACTTTCAAAGTAGCCAGAATCACTTAAAGCGGTCTGTAAATTTAAAAGCTTTTGTGAGGAAAAAGGTTCACCTTGTTGATAACTAACATAACGCTGTAAAAATTTATCGCTTAAAGGATTTGGATTAAAAAAAGTTGGGCCAAAATAATAACGTGTACCGGTATCTAATGTGAGATCAATGATACAAGTATAAGCAGACAAATCAATTAAAATTTTATCATTACTTATTTTTGCTTTGATATATCCTTGTCTTTCTGCACTATCGAGTAATTTATTTTTGGTTTTATTATAGTCTGGTACATTAAATATTTGACCTGGGGCAATAGGAAGGTGGACAAGCGTTTTATTAATTTTTAAATTTTGATTGCCAGGACCTGCTATTTTAATATTAATATTGGTTATTCGTAAAGGCTCGCTTGGGTTTATAGTATAATGTGCAACCCAATTGTTACCCTCATGAGTTAATTGTTTGTGAGTGATTGTTGATTTGAAAAAACCAAACGGTTTAATGGATTCTTGAACTTCTTGAGGACCCGCTTGATAAAGTTGATTAATCAGAGTGGGTGTTAAAGTGCCAGCCGTTTTAACCAAAATTTGCAGATGTTTAAGCGCGTTTTTTAATGGATCATCTGTTAAACCAGTAATATCAAATTCCAAATTTTGACTGGCTAAGCTGCTAGTACAAGCTATTAATAATAGAATTCCAATAAAATAAAAACGGCATTGTTTTATCATGTCATATTTGAATTAGTTTTTTTAGTTCTCCAACATATTATCGACATTAAGATACCAGCAATTAAGCATTGAACTAGTAAATTAGCACTTTCTAGCCAGAGCCAGCGAATAGCTGAGAGGTTTAATTCGGCAAAATACATTCCACTCACGCTGGCTAGTAGTAATCCTATCCACAAACCAAACCACAATCCATTGGGTAGTAGATAATGTTTACGAATAAAAACTCGATAAGCAAAAGTAAATAAAAAGCCACGATACAAATCATTTATGGTTAAAACAAGGTAATTTAGCTGAGGTCGTAATAAAGACGCTGAAGCAACTTGGTAAAAGCTTTTAAAAATTACCTGATGCCAACCTAAATCAAATAATATAAAGATAATAGTACAAACTATCCATGAAAGAAAGAATTTTTTTAATGACATAAAACCTATCCTGGTTACTAATAAATCATAGTTAAAATAAGTGATTCTAGCTTGTATTGCAAGAAATTGTTTAAATTAATCTTAACGAACAGAAGTTAATATTTTTTTTTGGAGAAGTTAAAAAAACGCAAACGACCAGCATTGCTGACGACGATAAAAGAAGAGGCAGCCATAGCAGCACCCGCAATAATAGGATTAAGTAACCAGCCAGTGAATGGATAGAGAGCACCGGCAGCTATTGGTATAGCAATAATATTGAAAAAAAAAGCTCCTAATAAGTTTTGCTTAATATTACGAAGGGTTGCTTTAGAAATAGCGATAGCTTCTAAAACACCATTCAGAGAACTATTCATCAAGGTGATAGCGGCGCTTTCCATAGCAATGTCAGTACCACTAGCGATAGCAAAACCAACTTCTGCTTGGGCTAAGGCAGGCGCATCATTAATCCCGTCGCCTACCATACCAACGCGCAATCCTTGTGCTTGTAGCTGTTTAATATGAAGCGCTTTGTCTTTTGGTAAAACTTCAGCAATGACTTGTTGAATATTGACCTGTTTGGCAATGGCTGAGGCTGTTTGTTTACTATCACCTGTTAACATAATAATTTTCAGTCCTAAGTGCTGAAGCTTTTTAATGGCTGCTAAACTATCAACCTTGATGGGATCGGTGATGATTAAAATAGCAGATAGTTGATGATTAATGGCCAAAAACAGATAGCTTGCGCCGCGTGAAGTAAAAGTATTAATTTGCTCTGTGTAAGTATGTAGAGCAATATGATTCATTTTCATTAGTGCTTCATTGCCTAAAAGAATGTTTTTTTCTGCTATAACAGCTTGTAGTCCCATGCCTGGATATATTGTCGATTCTTGAGGAGCTATTAAGGAAAGATTTTTAGCTTTGGCTGCCATAACAATCGCTTGTGCAAGAGGGTGTTCAGAAACAAGTTCTAGGCTAGCAGTGAGCGTTAAGAGCTCTGATTCAGAGTAAGAAGACAGATTGATAAGTTGAGTTACCTGAGGTTTTCCTGTGGTGATAGTACCTGTTTTATCTAATACAATAGTATTAAGTTTGCTAACAAGCTGTAAAGCTTCTCCATTGCGAATTAAAACTCCTACTTCGGCTGCCTTACCCATACTGATCATAATTGAAATGGGGGCGGCTAATCCTAGTGCGCAAGGGCAGGCAATCAATAATACAGATAAAGTTGTAATTAAAGCGTAGCTAAGTTCAGGCGTTGGACCTAACCATAACCATAGCAAAGCAGTTATGAGAGCAATCATTAAAACGCTCGGCACAAAATAATGAGCAATTTCATCGGCAAGTCTGGCGATAGGAGGTTTAGAATTTTGTGCATTCTTAACTAAAGCAATGATTTGAGCAAGTAAAGTATTGTTACCTATTTGAGTAACCTGATATAAAAAGCTACTGGCCTGATTAATCGTGCCACCAATAACTGTATTGCCTACTGTCTTGGCTATCGGGAGAGGTTCTCCCGTGAGCATTGATTCATTAATATAAGTATTGCCTGCAATGATTTTACCATCGACAGAAATTTTTTCTCCAGGCCGTACTCTGATATTATCGCCAATCTGAAGTTTTTCAACAGGCGTATCAATTTCCTGATTGTTTTTAACAACGCGAGCAGTTTTAGCTTGTAAACCAATTAATTTTTTAATTGCGATGGAAGTTTTGCCTCTGGATTTTAATTCTAGTGCTTGTCCAAGATCAATAAAGGCTAAAATTAATAATGCTGTTTCAAAGTAAAGATGCCTGGCTTCAGGAGGAATTAGTGCAGGGGAAATAATAACTGTCATGGAATAAATCCAGGCCGCACCAGTTCCAATGCTAATCAGGGTATCCATGGTGGCTTGAGCATGCAATAAAGCACCCCAAGCTGCGACATAAATCTTTTTTGCGGTATAAACCATAGTGAGTAATGCAAAAAAACCTAAAACCGTCCAGATTATTTGTCCGTTTACAGTTAAAAAATTAGGTAGCCAGGTATTGATGGCTAAAAAATGCAATAAAACACCTGCTAAACCTGCAAGCAAAGCTTTTAAATATAAATTTTTTGCTAGGGCAGCTTCAGAAAATAGATAGACTTCAGGTTGATGAGCGTCAATTAATTTAGCATCATAGCCAACTTTTTTAAGAACGTTAATCAATTCACTGGGTGTTATAGTTAAAGTCGCAAGAAGTTCACGTTGAGCAAAATTTATTTGAAATTTTTTAACACCAGATGTTAAAAATAAGGCTTTTTCAATAGTTTTAACGCAACTAGCACAGCTTACGTTTAATAGTTTAAAGGTGTAATCAGAATTTTCATTCATGAGTTGATGTTTATGAGCTCAATATGATCGATAGCCTCAAAAAAGTCATATTTGGTGTTTTCCAAAAAATAACCTTGTTCAGAAAGATTGTTCATGGCAACAAAAATCTTTTCTTTTATTTTGGCCGTTGTTAACTCACTAGCTGATAAAGCAAAGGCGCGGGAATTTGAGGAATATTCTATTGCTGGAAGCTTATTGATTAAATGGCTAAGCATAGGAGTTTGCGTAGATTCTATTAAGCTTGTGACAATGTAATTTAATTCTTCAAGATCAAACTGCTCGGCATCACTAGGGAAAATAATGATATTAACTTTAGTGCCAATTTCCTCAAGCTTAAACTCATAATGATACTTAGCAACTTTAGCCAAGGCTGGGCTATAAAATCCTCGTAACATCTTAATCTCCTAATAGCTTATTCCTTTAATTCAAGTTAAGAAACTAATTATCTTTCTTAAGCTTAAACTAATTTTGATTATTATCAAGTTAATCAATGAGGTTAGGGCTGGTAAACACTATTTTTTTAGAAAAATGAGAGATTTTCTTAAAAATAGTTATTTTTTATAGGACTTATTGCAAGTTTATGTTAAATTTTTGTCATTTTTATTAGAGTTTATTATGTCAGAAATATTTTGCACAGAAGTTCTCTATGAGCATCCTGATAATCATGCGCGTATTACCAAAGTAACCACTGCGCATGGAGAGTTTATTACCCCTGCTTTTATGCCTGTTGGAACGCGTGCTGCAGTCAATTGTATGACAATCCATGAGTTAGAAAAGAGCGGTAGTCAGATCATTTTGGGGGGGAATACTTACCACATGCTGGTGGCTCCAGGTATGGAAATCATAGCAGCGGCTGGCGGCATGCATAAATTTATGGGTTGGCATAAACCGATGCTAACCGACAGTGGTGGTTTTCAAGTATTTAGTTTATCCAAAAATAGTAAAATTTGTAAAATTGATCAGCAGGGCGCTCATTTTAAGCATCCTGTCACAGGAAAGATTATTCATTTAACACCAGAAACCTCTATTGCTACACAAAAAATAATAGGTGCAGATATTATTATGGCTTTTGATGAATGTACTTCTGAGGCAGGAGGAAGAGAGGGAGCATTAGCCGCTTTAGCGCGCACCCATCGCTGGCTTCTGGAGTCTAAAGAAGCACACTGTAAAGATCCTAGTTCAATTTATGGTTATCGACAGGCATTATTTGGAATAATTCAAGGTGGGCGTTTCCAAGATCTTCGCGAAGAAAGCGCCAAAGTAATTGTGGCAGCGGATTTGGATGGGATTGCTATTGGTGGTGAAACAGTAGGTTTTGACATGGTTAAAACCAAAGAAATTATAGACTGGGTTAGGCCTTTGCTGCCAAAAACCAAAACGCGCTATACGATGGGGGTGGGGCTCAATCCTCAAGATTTAATTGAAGTTGTAGCAGCAGGCATTGATATTTTTGATTGCGTAGCCCCTACACGTAACGCCAGACATGGAGCACTCTACACAGGCAAGCTAGTTAACGAAAATAATTGGATACGCTATGAGAAAGGCGCAGAAGAGGGACGTATTCTTATAAAAAAAGCAATCTATAGCAAGGACGAAAGGCCTTTAGTCGAAGGTTGTATTTGTTATACCTGTAGATATTTTACTCGTGCTTATTTACATTTTTTATTTAAAAATAAGTTACCACTTTATGCACCGCTTGCTTGTATTCATAATGTTCATGTTTTACATGATGTTTGTGAGCAACTGCGAAATTGCATTATCAGTTGTGCTTAAAAAGTTAAGCTAATGATAGCAGACCTGAGCATATATGACGAAGTTGGTCTAAGTCATAAATTCTTTGTAATATGCTATTAAAAATTTCTTCATTAGTTGTGACATAAGTATAAGTAAGAAATGGATTGCTATAAGTTGAACTAATTACAAAATCTTTAGTGCTCAGCTCTTCACGTAAGGTAATATTTTGTGTTACTAGATAATCTTTTAAAACTTTAAGCAAAGGAATAAAGTTAATATAAGTTTTAGATCTAAATAAGCCAGTTTTGTGTTTAAGCATTCTGATAGATAAAGTGAGTAACTGAGAAAATTTTTCTCCTGCTCGAGGTCCGATTAAAGCATTTTTATTCATAGTATCAGCCAAATAATTTAACCAGTAAGCTTTGCCTTTAGAAGATTGATCTGAAACCTCTCTGACGGCTCGTTTTAAATAGCCGATTAACAAACTTTTTGCAAATTCAATAGAACTAGGAAAAGTTTTTAATACTTCTAAAATTGGCGCTAATTCTTTTTCTAATTCAGTTTGAATAGGCGCTGCAAAATGCTGACCGCATAATATTTTACATAAGAGTATTGCATAAAAATGTTGTTCTTCTGGTTTTTGAGTTTCATTTAATAATTTTTTAAAGAAAGCAATATTTTTGGTGATAGCTTTATCGCTGATGGTATAAAAATAAATTATTTTATCTAAGGTAATGCGAATAAAAAATATTTTAAAACGTCTTTCGGCTGATTTAATCGCTGTTCTAGAAACTTCTTCTGACTCTTTTCTATCGTCTAAAAAATAAGTTTGCGTGTGACTTAAGTGATCTCGTTGGAAAGCGAATAAGCCTGCAGGTGTTCGCGGAGTGCTTGGATTATTCAAAATAATAGCGGTGTCTAAAGTGTGTGCATGGTAAGTAAAAAAACGAGTTTGTCTCAAAAAAATCTGTGGATCATCATCTAAAAAAGCTTGGATTAAGCTGAGTGGAACAGGGTGGGGAGTTGCTTCGTGTGTAAAAAAAATATTTCTCTCAGGAAAAAAGGGGTGTAGTTTAACGGCTAGAGTTAGCTCTAATAAAAATCGTTGATAAAAGGATAAGCTATAATAAAGTTGATTATAAAGTTGTGGAAAAAAAAGGTGGATTCCCGCATATTCACCAACAGCGAAAGAAAAAGATTTTTGGTGTTCTATTGCTGGTAAAGTTCTTTCCATTATAAAAGCTGTTAGATAGCGTCCTGGATCAGCATCTAGCATTCTTGTTTGAGCAGTGAGTTGAGTCAGTGCAGTTTCTTGATAAGCGCTAAGATGGGCCCTATCCATGGTGCGCCTGTAAAGAGAGGTGGGACTGCTAATCTGTGCTAAAGTAGAAACACCTTCTTCTGGGCAATATAAAATTAATAGCCTTGCTTCACTAATCTGTTCAAAGCCGATTGCAAAAGCAGAGGGATGAAATATTGCTCTTCGGCCCAAGGCAGATTCTTGGTGGATAGCGGTTTGAATTATTTCTAATACGGCGTTGTCCAAGAAAGGCATAACTTATCACTATTATTATCGTTAAAAAGGTATTTTATGCTTTAGACAAAAATTTTCCAAACATTTGCTTTTTTAATTTAAAAGTGCGCGCTAATGCTAAGTTGCATGTAGGTAAAAAATCATTATACTTGCTATTGATTTCTATGAAAAATCAAAGAATTGGCTAAATAAAATGCGATGTATTAGCTATTTCTGCAAGAAGGATAATTATGACTGTTAGATCACGTTTTGCCCCCAGTCCTACTGGTTATTTGCACATAGGTGGGGCAAGAACAGCCTTGTTTAGTTGGCTTTACGCACGCCGTTATGGCGGTAAATTTATTTTACGAATTGAAGATACTGATTTAGAGCGCTCTACGCCTGAGGCTGTACAGGCGATTTTAGAAGGCATGAATTGGTTAGGGCTAAATTATGATGAGGGCCCGTTTTATCAAACTAACCGATTTGCTAGGTATCAGGAGGTAGCTGAGGAATTGGTGAGAGCAGGTAAAGCTTATCGCTGTTATTGTAGTAAGGAGCGTTTAGAAAAGTTACGAGAAGAGCAATTAGCGAATAAACAAAAACCTAAATATGATGGTCGTTGCCGAGAATTAACAGAAATTCAGACAGGGCCTTCTGTCATACGATTTAAAAATCCAACCCAAGGTGAGGTAGCATTCGAAGATTTAGTTTGTGGCAGAATAGTGGTCAATAATGCTGAATTAGATGATTTAATTTTGGTACGAAGCGATGATTCACCTACTTATAATTTTTGTGTGGTAGTTGATGATATAGATATGAAAATTACGCATGTCATCAGAGGGACTGATCATATTAATAATACTCCTCGGCAAATTAATTTATTTAATGCCTTAGTAGCTAAAACACCACATTATATTCATGTACCAATGATTTTAGGCGAGGATGGTAAAAAGCTTTCTAAGCGCCATGGCTCAGTAAGTGTTATGCAATATCGTGATGAAGGATTTTTACCCCAAGCAGTGCTTAATTATTTGGTGCGCCTAGGTTGGTCACACGGGGACCAGGAAATTTTTGGCTTAGCAGAAATGATTGAGTTATTTGATGCAAAAAATATAAGTAAATCGGCGGCAACCTTTAACTTAAGTAAGCTACTATGGATTAATCAGCATTATTTAAAGACTTTGCCAATTGAGGAGCTGCTTAAGCAGCTGTCCTACCATATTCATCAACAAAAGCTAGATATTAGCCGTGGACCTGATTTTGCTAAAGTAGTGAACGTGCTTAAAGATAGGGTTAAAACTTTATCTGAATTGGTTTCCTCAAGTCGTTGTTTTTATGAGAATATTGTTTTAGGGGGTGAAGCTGCCCAAAAAAATCTTAAACCTGGCGCCATAGAAGCTTTAACCAGAATAAAAACTGGTTTTGAACGTATAACCGATTGGAATGAAGAATCTTTGCACAATGTGCTTACAGCTACAGCTGAGATATTGGATTTAAAAATGGGGAAAGTGGCTCAGCCGGTTAGGATTGCGGTAACGGGTAGTTTGGCTTCCCCACCTTTAGGAATAACTTTAGAGCTAATTGGCAAAGAGCGGGTATTGCAACGTCTAGAGCAGGCCTTATTATATTGCCAAGCAGCCGCACAAGAAGTATAAAATAACAATAGGTTGCTGATTGATTTTGATTTTCTTCGTAAATCTAAGAGAAATCTATTGACCTATCTGGTACTTCTTTTTACAATGCGCAGCTCAGTCTGGGGCTATAGCTCAGCTGGGAGAGCGCTTGCATGGCATGCAAGAGGTCGTCGGTTCGATCCCGATTAGCTCCACATGAAAAATAGACTTTATGTAAGGGTCCCCGTCGTCTAGAGGCCTAGGACATTACCCTTTCACGGTAGCAACACGGGTTCGAATCCCGTCGGGGACGCCATTAATTTGACTAAATCATGGATTTCTGTTCATTTCTATCCATTAGACATAAAAACTTATCGCTATGAATATTACCTATTTTTGTCTAGTAGGTTTTCAAAAAGATTTTTATTAAGTACATATTGCGCAACTTCCTGTTTAAAGCAGATAGGGTGAGGGATGGTTCCATAAATTTTTATCAATTTAAAAAAATTTTATTTCTTTAGGATTATATAGCATAGAATCGTACGAGAAATAATAATGTAAAATGTTATTTTCATACCAACAAGTTAATTTTATTTTATGTGGAAATTTATTTTTATTAGAGATGAAATCAAAAAAACTAATCGGAACCCCATGAAGTTGAATAGCGTTATCAAAGCCTAAAAATATTTTTGAATTATCAATTAAATATCTTCCTAAATAGTTAAATCCAAAAGAAACATTTGTATTCATAAGTCGTTTTAATTTGTTTTCTCTTATATATGAATAGCCAATGCCATTTCTTGGAGATTCTCTGATACTTTCTTTTGTTTTAATCATTGCTTGTAAGTAGTCAGAGTCATTTTTTGTAAAAAACAAAGGATATATAGCTGTAAACCAACCAAGTGCACTAGATATATCTAGATTGACTGTAAAATCTTGGCGTTCATGGCTCTCAACTTCAATCAAGATTTTTTCAAGGTTAGTAAATTGGCAGCCAGTTTCATCCAGAGGAAGGGTTGGTCATTATTAATGCTGGAACTGATGAGATGTGTATTGAAAGACAAAAAACATTGTTCAGTATGCAAAATAATTTATCAAAATTTAAAAATAAATATGTGGGATCTCGTCAATATCATTCTATTTTTTTTGCAAGGGTTTGAAGATTGTTATCACGTTTTTTTAAAACATAGTAAACACTTAAAAAGTGAGAATTCTCCACTTAGTGCTTTTAAAAAAGTAGAAACTCGAGTTTTATTTAAGCCTACTACTGAATATTCTCGTTTGCTAATAGAGTCCTTTCATCCCCAATTATTATATTCAGCTAAGGCGTTTAGAAAACATTTTGATTGGCTTTGTGAGACAAGAAAAGACAATCATGATTTTGATAATTATTCAAATGTCATTTCATCAGAGACAGATGATTTATTATCTTTAGACATTCTATTATTTTTTCATTGCTCAAATGAAAAATGGATTCGTAACTCAAAAGGACAAGTAGTCTATCGTAAACTTGCCTTAAGTGGCTATGAAGCTTTATTTAAGCAAGTTGAGCGTTTAAGCAAAAAAGATCTTCTTATACAAAAAAATATTATTAAGCAGAGTCTTTTTTCAGCTTTGCATAGTTTAAAGAAAGAAAAAGCCCGTAAAATTGATAAAATTAAGCTTTTGCCAGTTTCAAGGAAACTAAAGAATAATCAAGGTAATAAAAAAATACTCAATAAAGTAACTGAAATTTTAGACTATATGCTTCTTTTTAGATTAAAAGATAATGAACTTTCTTATTGGAGCTATTTATCGCCTGCTGGATTAACTGATTGGTCTTTAAATTTTACTTTCCTTGAAGCATATAATGGGTTGCTGGACATTGTACTGGTTTATGCCTATGCTTTTTCCTACACCAGTAAAAAAGTATATAAAGAAATTGTGATTAATTTTGTTACTAAACTGGACATTATTCTTGATACCCTTAAGCTTAAATGTTCATTAGAATTTTATTCTGGTCTCGGTACTTTTATTTTCTTTATTTATCAGTTGAATCAATTAAATTTTATTTCTAATAGCTCTACTTTAATATCAAAAGTAACTAATCATTTCAAAAAAACATTTAATCCAGAAGATTATCCACTTTTTGATATTATTGATGGGACTGCAGGATACTTGGCTGCATTATTAGTAACAAGGTCACTAATAGATACTAAGGTATTTACAATACAATCTAAGCAGTGTATTGCTCATCTTATGAAAATTTATCCGGATCCTAGAGTAATGCCAGAAAATGAAAATAACCATAGACATAAAGGAAGGACTATTATCGGTTTTGCCCATGGTTTGATTGGTGTTATATATGTAATGGCGCATTATGTAAAGACTACTAATGATCAATCAGTAGTGCCTTGGATTGAAAAGACTCTTTTAGTAATTCAGTCTGCTTGGAATAAAAAAGAAAAGAACTGGGCCGATGCCATACCAACGGAGATTGATCACTCTAAAGTATTTAATTTAGAATTTTCATCTTCTTGGTGTTATGGTAGAATTGGACAAGGTATTTGTAGTTGGGGTTACTCGAGACCTATTTAAAAGAGAAGGTTGAAAGAGAGTGTCATACATGTCTTCAAGAAATAATGAAATCAGAAATGAATGGGGTGACTAATTTATGCCATGGCGATATGGGCATGCTTGATTTTTTACTAATGGCAGAGCAAAAAGGTTTAATAACGCTTGGCTATATAAAACAACAATTTGAAAAAATAATATTAACCCGTTTAAATAATTTGAATGAACTTCAAACTAATCATATAGGCTGTATATTTATTCCTGGTATTATGACTGGATTAAGTGGTGTTGCTTATCAATTAATGCGTATAGTCAAGCCTAATCAGCCCCCTTCTTTATTATCATTAGGATTTTTTAAACAAGGTGCTTTATGAATATTAAAAAACAGATTGTTTTTCTCATTGTTGGCATTATTTGTGTCGTTTTTATTATAGGAATTTTTAAATACCATCATTCATCCGTGCAAAGCACTTTTGAACAACAAGCGGTGGTTGTTTCAACTATTTCTGCAAAAAAAATAGAGGCAACTCAAATCTTCTCATTTATTGGCTCAATAAAAGCAGAAAAAGCCATTAATATAACGACAGAAACCAACGGCATTATTCAGTCAATTAATTTTAACTCAGGTCAGCTTGTTTCAAAAGGGCAGTTGCTCATTGTTCTACAGCATGATAATCAAGGCGCTGCTCTAGAAAAAGCTACTGCCGAATATGGCGATATTCAAGATCAGTATCATCGAAGCCGTCAATTATATGCGATGAGGATTGTCTCTCAGGCTGCCATTGTGGAGATTAAATTTAAATTAAAAGAAGCAAAGGCTAATCTAGATCAAGCCAAAGCAGCGTATGATCGTTGCTTTATTAAAGCACCTTTTTCTGGTGAATTAGGCATTTCACAAGTAAGTCCAGGTGAATATATAACGGCTGGTCAAACTATTGTTAATTTACAATCAGTGCCGGCCATTTATGTAGATTTTAGCGTGCCTGAAGCAGTCGTTGGTTTTTTAAATCAAAAAGCAATTATTAAAATTAAATCACAGGAAGGCGGAAAACCAATGCAGGCTACAATTGCTGCCATAGATTCTGATATTGATCTAAGCACACGGACACTTATGGTTCGAGCACGTATTTTAAATTCAAGTAGCTTATTAAAGCCCGGTTCTTTTGTAACAGTGAATATCACTATTCCTTCTGATCAGCAAGTCTTAGTAATTCCTAGTATTGCAGTAGATTATGAACCTTATGGTGCTTCTATTTATGTAGTTCAAAATAACCATGCGAAATTGCGTTACATTCAAATTAGTGGCATGCATGCGGATCAGGTTATAATAAAATCGGGGTTAAAAGCGGGTGAGAAAATTGTAATAGCAGGACAAGATAAATTACATGATGGCGATTTGGTCACAATAAGTCCAAATGTAATTAAGGAATAATACCATGAAACTGCTTAATTTATTTATTAAAAAGGAAGTATTGTCAGTATCCATTGCACTTTTAATTGTTGTATTAGGTCTCTTTGCTCTTAAACAAATGCCTATTCGATTATTTCCTCAAATAACTTCGCCAATTATCTCTATTACCACTTCTTATCCTGGTGCTAGCGCAGAAGTTATAAAGAGCTTTGTCACTTCGCGATTAGAAAATGCTATTGCTGGACTGCCTAATATTAGCTATATCACAGCGAGTAGTACAAATGGATCTAGTCAAATTGAAGTTTATCTATTACCCAATAGTGATGTGAATGCGGCAATGGTACAAATTATGGAGAAAGTAAACGAACAGAGATCTAATCTTCCTACTGAAGTTAAAGATCCCTTGGTTGAAGAAGAAGCTGATGATAACCCAGCAATGATTATTGCTTTCACGAGTAATCAAATGTCTCGAGTGCAAGTAGCAGAATATTTACGACGAGTGATTGAACCTGAATTTGAAATTGTTAATGGTGTTTCATCAGCTGAAGTGATGGGCCGTCAATACGCTATTCGCATTAATCTTAATCCTAAGCTGCTATTAGCCTATGGGTTAACAGCAACCGATGTATTAAATGCGCTGAACCAGCAAAATGTGTTATCGCAAGCGGGCAGTTTAGAAGGAAATAATAACAACTTTGATTTAGAAGCAATGAGTCATTTTATTAATCCAGAAGAGTTTAATAATCTTTTAATTAAAGAAGTTAATAATAATATTATTCGCTTAAAGGATATTGGACAGGCAACTTTTACAGAAGAAGATAATAATATTAATGCATTTTATAATAATAATCCTGCTACTATGGTATTTATTAAGTTAATCCCGGGCGCTAATCCCTTAACTGTATCAAAATCAGTATTACAGACACTTGCAAAAATAAAGCAAAGCTTGCCTTACGATATGCAAACTACTGTAGTGCTTAATGAGGCGGATTATATTCATGAATCGATCAAAGAAGTATTACACTCGCTTTTTATTGCCTTTGTTATTATTTTATTTGTATTGGTATTCTTTTTAGGCTCATTTCGAGCCATGACTATTCCTCTGGTTACTATTCCCATTTCGCTGATCGGCGCATTCTTCTTAATGAATCTAATGGGCTTTTCTATTAATACGTTAAGTTTACTTGCTATGGTATTGGCTGTTGGATTAGTGGTAGATGATGCAATTGTAGTTGTTGAAAATATCTTTCGACATCTGCAAATGAAAAAAAGTAAACTTCAGGCGGTACTTGATGCAACACAAGAAGTTTTTGGCGCTATTATAGCAATGACATTAACGTTAGCAGCAGTTTTTGCACCTATCTTTTTTATGGGCGGCATTACTGGCACATTATTTTCTGAGTTTGCTTTTGCGTTAGTAAGTGGTGTTTTAATCTCAGGCTTTATTGCTTTAACTTTAACCCCCATGATGTGTTCAAAGATCTTATCGGTAGAACTAGAAAATAGCCAATTGGCCCGTTTTTCAATTAGGATGATGACCTATTTAGAAAACGGTTATCATCGGGCCTTAATCTTTATTTTTAAAAAACGAGCTGTAGCTATTATTAGTTGGGTATTTACAATAATAGGTTGTTTCTATTTATACCATACTATCCCTCAAGAGTTGGCGCCCAAAGAAGATCAAGGTTTTTTAATGATTATGGGTAATGCCCCTGCCAACGCCAATCAAAATTATGTACTGAGTTATCGTAATGCACTTGACCAAGTACTTTCGGGCTTACCAGGAGTGAGTAGTACACTTTTATTACAAGGGGTAACCGGGTTAAATGGTGTGATGGGATTTGCAATCTTAAAACCCTGGGGAGAAAGAGCAGTAACTGCTATGGCATTACAACCACAGTTACAAATGAGGTTAAGCCAGATTGCAGGAGTTAATGCTTATGCAATTATTCCAGGCGATTTACCCGGTAGTAGTGATACTTCTCTACAATTTGTGATTGTTTCAACAGCTGATTATAAAAAGCTCTATACAGTTGCTAAGCAATTTGAACAAACAGCGATGAAAAGCGGTCTATTTAGCTATTTAAATGATGACCTTAATTATAATCAACCTGAATTACAACTTGAGATCAATCGAAATGCTTTAGCTGCAATGAATGTTGACATGAATAGCATAGGAGATTCACTAGCGTTACTTACCGGAGAGCTTCAGTCGCAACAATTTACTTATTTTGGTCATAGCTATGATGTAATTTTGAGTGCAAGCAAAGAATTTCGCCGCAATCCAGATCAATTAAATTTAATTTATGTAAGAAATAACGCTAATAATTTAGTACCCCTGTCTAGCCTAATTAAAACAAAAATTAGTATTGAACCTAGTAGTTTAAATGAATTTCAAAAACAAAATGCTATTACTATTAATGGGATGTTAGCACCAGGAAAAAGTTTATCAGAGGCAATTACTTATACACAAACATTGGCGACTCATCTTTTACCGCCTGATATGAGTTATGATTATTCTGGAGATGCACGCCAGTATATGGAGGAGGGCGGTCGATTTGTACAAATTTTTTCTTTGTCATTAATTATCATATTTTTAATATTAGGTATTCAATTTAATAGCTTTAGAGATTCGTTACTTATTTTATTAGGTAGTGTGCCCATGGCGCTTTTTGCAGCACTAATTCCTTTAAAGCTTGGTTTTGGTACGATTAATATTTATACCCAAATTGCTCTCTTAACTTTAGTAGGGTTAATTGCCAAACATGGTGTACTAATGACTAAATTTGCAAATCAATTAAAAGAAGAGGGAGCGGGTAAGATTATAGCTATTCAAAAAGCTGCATTAGTTCGTTTTAGACCCATTCTCATGACAACAGTAGCTATGGTTTTTGGAACTTTTCCTTTAGTATTTGCTAAAGGCGCAGGTTCTGTTAGTCGTTTTGAAATGGGGCTTACCATTGCAGTTGGGTTAACACTAGGAACTTTTTGTACGCTTTTCATATTTCCTGTGCTTTATCATTTATTTTCACGAGAAAATAAAAATCAGTAAATTTTTAAAGAAATGAATAAAAATTTGCATAATGCCAGCTTAAATTTGATAAAAGAAATAATCTTTTTTAGAAAGACGAAACTAAAAATTATCGGGGCATTTTTGCTTTTACTTATTGCAAGAGCGGCAATGCTTGGATCACTTTATCTGTATATTTTGGTTATTGACTGTTTAAATAACAAACTTTTAGTATTACCTATGTATTTATTAATTTTATATTTACTCATGAGACTCTTTAGTGAGATAAATTCCTTGTGGTCAAATATACTATTTAGTTCATTATCTCAACAAACAGTTAAAGCTAAAGTCATTGAAGTATTTAGACATTTACAAAAACTTTCTTCAAGTTTTTATACTCATACTAAAACTGGAGAAATTGCTAGTTCAATTATGAAAGGAGTTAGAAGCATAGAATTTATTTATCAATCAATTATGGTGTATTTACTGCCAAGTTTATTAGAGTTCGTTTTTATTTTAATATATTTGTTTATTAAATTTGATAAAAGTCTAAGTATAATGATTGTCTTAAGCTTAATTATTTACGTGATTTTAAGTAGTTATGGAATTAAAAAACAACATTTTTCCGACTTCAATCAAATAAAGCAGATTTAAGAGCTAATCACCTAACGACCGAGGTCGTCCTTAATCATGAAACGGTTAAGTGTTTTAATCAAGAAGAAAAAATGCTGATGGATTATGAAGACGTGATCAATTCATATAAACATCATGTTTTTAGAGCGCAAGCCACTTCCGCTGGATTTAATTTTTTGAAAAATGTAGTGACTATTGGTATGTCGTTAATAGTTATTATTACTGCTCAATATGTTTTAGACAAACGTATTAGTATTGGAGAATTTATGTTGATTAATACATTGTTGTATCAAGTATTTCAACCGCTTAATATTTTAAGTAATTTTTATGGTCAGATTAAGCAGTCATTATTGGATATAGCATTGATGCTTAATTTATTGGAAATAGAACCAGATATTTCAATGAGCCATAATAGTAATAACAAATTATCAGATATTAAAACAGCAATAGAGCTTAAAAACTTATCATTTAATTATGATAGTAAGTATCAGGTGCTTAAAAATATTTCTTTTACAATACCGAAAAATAAGGTAATCGCCATAGTGGGGTCTTCTGGTTCAGGAAAATCAACTTTAAGCCATTTATTGTTAAGACTTTATGAGGTTACCGAGGGAGTTATTTTGATTAGTTCCACAATATCATACTTTACTCTTTCATTGTAACAACACGAGTTAGAACTTCTATCAGGAATGCCATTATACTGTCTTACTATATTGAACTGCTATATAAGCAGAAATAAAACCTAGAAATGCACCTGCGATAATATCGCTTAAAAAATGATAGTTCATAGCTAGTAAACCAATTATTACTAGTAAACACGGAATAAAGACCAAAAGACGCAATTTTGGATACTGTAAGCCAATTACACTCATGAAAGTGACAATGATGGTAGTATGTCCTGAGGGAAAAGATTGATACCAACTACCGAGATGAAAAAAATGAAATCCATAGGCATGATTACTAAGCCAAGAAGGATTATTATTAGTCCAAGTTGATGGCCAATAACGACCAAATACAAACTTTAAGATGTCTTTTATACTATAAGTAATCATAGTACAGATGCTGGCTAGTAATAGACAGGTTTGCCACGGTGTTAATGAATAACCAAGGATTTTTTTTAAGACTAGGTAAATTATTAGAAACGGTGATAGATAAAAACAAGCAAGTGCAACCCCAGTAAAATATTTTAATATTAACCAGTGATTTAAATGATGCTGATAATTGAAGTCAGCAATGGGGCGATCCAAAAAGTAATAACATACTGTGACTAATAATATGCAAAGTATTATTAACATAAGAATGCGCTTTATTAGTGAAGTATTATGCATGCTAGTTATATCTCCATTTTTAAATAATAAGAAAATTGTCTAGTTTATAACCTGTAAGTAAAAGTTCTTGTGTTGTAATCCTTTACAAATAATCAGATTGATCATACTTGTGTGAGTAAGAAAGTTCAACTGATCTTGAATTTTGATTTAATAGTATTTAAAATTACAAGAACTGATTTGGCTTTTTGCACGCGTAATTTTTTCCAATCAGAATAGACAAGGCCTTTGCTTTTATCAGTTAAATAAGCCCATTCTGCATTAGGCTTATCGTGAAATATTTTAGCTTTTAACCAGGCTTTAGCAAAAGACTGATAGGTGGGCGCTATACCTTTTGCCCAAAACTTTCGAATCACTTCTTGAGAAATAGCACCATAAGTAAATTGATTATTCGTTAATTTTTTCATTAACTTTAAAATCAATGGATTTTTATTTTTATATTGCCCGTATAAGACTTTATTTTTTTCATGAATATTTTTGGGTAGCAAGGTAAAGCTAATAACCTTTGAGTTAAAAATGGTAGGAGATTGAATTATTTGTGCCAATAAATATTGTTTAATCCTAGCTAATAATACTCCTTTTCTGTCTATTTCTGTGGTTTTTATATAGTGATCCTTGGCTATTTCAATATGAATGACTATAGGAAGGTGATGCTTTTTACAAAATGCCTTGATTTCTTTAAGATTCAAATAATTTAAATCATTGAAAAGGACTTGTTTCTGTTTACGAGTTAGTTTAAGCAATAGATCTTTCATTGTTATTCCTTGGTTGTCCTGAAAATTATGATCATAGAATAGTATTAGAGTCAATTAGCTTTAATTATTACAAAAGAAGAACTATAATTCGAATATAACAAAATAGTGTAAATTTTATGCCAAAACGAGAAAAAGCGTTACAGTATAGTGAAGCAGTTCAAGGCTTTAGCAAAAATTTTCTTAATAAGTTTGATTTAAAAATAATTCATTATGGAAAAATTTATGCTAATGGCAAGCGAATAGTTTTAAGTAACTCTAGCCAATTTATTGAATTTAATTATCTTGCTAATGTTGATAAAAGGCCTGCTGGTTATAAAACTAATTTAAAACGTTTTGGAATAGTTTCTGGCATAATAGATGAAACACTGGGGCCGGCAAGAGAGTTTTTTAGAAAAAACATCAATGATGAAAAAGAGGTTTTTCATGTTGGAGAAAGTATTTTTGTTAATAAGCTTACCAATAACTACGTAGAATCTTATACTTTCATATCTAACCATGAGCAATCAAATATCGTACAGACATATTTTAATTATCAAGAGGCTTTTGATTTATATACATTAACGTTTAGAGATCATTTTAAAGCGGCGATTGCTAATTTGGAAAAAAATCCTATTTTAAGAAGCTCGGATGTTTTTCAAGAAGAAATAAAAATTTTAAATCCTAGTGAAGAAGCACTTTGGTATAAACATCCGCATCACTATTATCTATCATTGTATGGTAGGCAGATTAAATTAACCTGGCGAGAAGTTGAATGTTTAAGTTTGTTGATGCGAGGCAGAACTTCGTTGGAAACAGCTGAATTATTACAGATTTCCAAAGCAACCGTCGATACTTATTTAGAGCGTGCTAAATTTAAATTAAATGCTCATACAAGAGTTGAACTGTTTGATAGTCTTTTCCAAGCCGATTTTAAACCCACTTTATTTGATTATTTACTTTATAAGAATCTTAAATAACTGTCCCCTATTTTTTAGGACATAAAAAACTTAATATCAATAATAAATATAATATGCCATTTTTTGTAACTATTATTCAAACTGGTGATAGATTAACTCGGTATAAAGTTATTCCTGCCCCTAGTGGTAGCCTTGATGAAGGCTATACTGAAATAATGCCTGATTATAGTCGAGCCTTGGGTAGTGGGGTATTTGGTTCAGTTTATGGTGCCCAAACTCAAGCTGTCAGTTTTGTAACTCGTGGTCAGTTACCAGAAATTATGGGCGGAGTACCAGCTGCCAGCCCTTTAGCAGGTGTGCGTGTTCAAATTATATTGAATGACTTTGAAAATTTTTATGTGATAAAAACAGGCACAATAGTAAATGCTGCAGATAGATTAAATTTGGCAAATGAAGAAACATTTTTTCGGGAGATTTACGGCGGAATTGTTGATCTAAGATATTTAGGTAGCACTTATTACTTACTTATAAGTAAAGTTCCTGGCACAAGATTAAGTACCTATTTAAGAGGACATGTATTAAATAACTGTGAAAAACTTAAAATTTTATTAGCTATTCTTGCGGCTTTGCAAAAATTACATCAAAAAGGAATTATTCATGGTGATTTACATGCAAGAAATATCCTTATTAAGGTAGTGGGTGAGGGGGGGGATAGGAAATATAAAGTTCATTTTATTGATTTTGGTTTTTCTTATCGAATGCCGGGTCCAGCTCGATATATAGTTGATGCGGGTTATGTTGGACATTTTATTCCAGAAAGAGTATTAAAAACAGTAGCAGATCCAATTCCTCAAGCCGATCCGTATCATGATCTTTATTCGATTGCCTATAGTTTACAAAGAAGTTATAGATTTGAGAGTGATTTATTAAATTCTGTGTTGGGAGCTAAGATTAGTGCTGAAGATTTAGAACATCAGGTTATTGAAGCGTTGTGTTTAAATGAAAAATATTATTTTAAATTTGCAACTCGTACTCCTGCAGAAGTTAAAGCGATTTTATCTATTAATATAAGTAATGAATTATTGGCGGGCATTTTAGTCAAGTGTCATATTAAATTACAAACAAGCTTGGAGACCTTGATGCTGACTAATTATCTATTGTACATTAATAAATCGCTTGTTAGTATTAGAGAAACATTAAAATTAACAGTCCTTATTTTAGTGAGGCAACAAGATTTCCTGAATTTATGTTAGAAGCGGCAAAAAGTAGGTGCTTTAATAAGCTTAAAACAGAGCTAATTAATTATTGTATTGCCGATGAGAATTACCTTACTTATGCTTATGTGACTGATCTTAGGACTGTTCTTTTGACGATTGATAATTTTAAGGACTATATTATTTTCAGATACAGACTTACAAACAGTTAAGACACATGTCTTGGGAAAATATAAAAACAAATTAAACTTATATTGTGCATCATTTCAACGGCGAGCTTTTTATGCCACAGCTTCACTAGGTGAGATAAAAGAAGCCTTATCTTTGACAGGATTTTATCAGACAGAAGACAATATAATTCAAGAAGCGATTGCAGTTTGTCGAAGTGAAGGATTTTTTGAGAGGGGTACTCAAGAATTTATACAAAGAAATTTAAGTCCTGCTATAGCCTCCCCCGCGTTATTAAAAAATGTTGAAAAGATGTTAAGATATATCAATGGTAAAATTCCAAAAATAACAGAAATTAATGATGTGTTAATTAAAATTAGTAATTTTCTTAGAATGGCTCAATCTCCATATCCTTTTAAGCAAAAAATATTTTTACATTCTTTAGCAGGAGAACTTTTTCAAATTTTTAATCATTCTTTAATGGAAGAAATTTATAAGAATTGCTTTTTTAGAGTAGTATTAGGAATTAGTACTGAGGTAAAACCTGCTTATAGTTATTGCTTGTCTGCTAGTGCAATAGTAGAGGGGGTTTTTGAAGCATTGAAGGTATTATTAATGACAATGCCCATGACCAGAAAGCTGACTTTATTTTCTTTTTTACCGAGTGCTTATGCGGAGCAGCATCAGCAAATGCAAACAACTCTGACAGGATTAGAAATATTTTTTTCTGACAAGGATAGCTTATCTATTGGGAATGCTTTGTTTGAAAAAGAATTTAATGACTATTGTTTGGCCATTTTTGAGAGTTCTGGGCGGTCTGCTGATTTATTAAGAGGATTTATCCAAACTCAGCAAATAATTGTTCCTAAAGAAGATGATCTTCATCTAGCTGCAGCTAGCTTGGTAGCAGGTAGTACAAGTTAGCTAAAATTTTTATTGTTCTGCTGGCGAGTTGAAAATTTAAATTATAAACTCATTAATTATTAGTAAAGATAAGGGTTAATAATGCTCAAAACAACTAGCTTAATGCCTGTAGTTAAAAAAATTATCCTTGAAAAAGCAACAGAAACCCCGTTTACAGGAGAGTATGAGGATTTTGATCAACCAGGAACCTATTTGTGCCGTCAATGTGGATGGGCTTTATTTCGTGCTCAGCATAAATTTCATTCGGGTTGTGGCTGGCCAAGTTTTGATGATGAAATTGTCGGCCGAATTAAAAAGTTGCCTGATCAAGATGGACGAAGAATTGAAATTCTTTGTCAGCGTTGTGAGGGGCATTTAGGCCATATTTTTTCAGGCGAGGGTTTTACTAAAAAGAATATTCGTTATTGTGTCAACGCTGCTAGTTTAGATTTTATTAATAATTTAATAATTGACGATACTGAAGAAGCTATTTTTGCAGGAGGTTGTTTTTGGGGGATTGAGCATCTTTTTAAAAAACTGCCGGGTGTGGTTAAAACTGAGGTTGGTTACACAGGTGGGCATAAACTTATGCCTATTTATCAGGAAGTTTGTGAGGGAACTACCGCGCATGTTGAAGCAATACGAGTACTTTATGATCCTTTGCAAATTGACTATCAGGAACTAACTAAATATTTCTTAGAGATTCACGACCCAACACAAGCAAATGGTCAAGGGCCGGATATAGGCAGCCAATACCTGAGTGTTATATTTTATTATACTGAGATTCAAAAAACAGTTGCCACAACATTAATTAATCAATTAAAACAAGCAGGACTAAAAGTAGTTACCAAAATTTTTCCAACTACTATTTTTTGGCCCGCAGAAGTCTATCATCAAGACTATTACACTAAAACAGGAAAAAAACCTTACTGCCATGTCTATACTAAAAGATTTAAAGGGTAAGCTTTTACTTTATTATAAATCTAATTTGGAATTATGTTGTTTATTCCATAATGCATAGTAAAGTTTTTCATAAGCTGCTTGGGCGAGCGCAGCAAATTTTTGATGAAACTTCTTAGGCTCTTGAAAAGAAACATGTACTAAATTTGCAAATTTATAATTTTGTAATAAAAAATCATCACTAGTACTTAACTCATCTACTAACAGTAAGTCTTTAGCTTGCGTAGCAAACCAACATTCACCAGTGGCAACTCGCTGAATATCTAAGATAGGACGATGCTCACTCACAAAATTTTTAAATAATACATGCGCTTCATTTACATCCTCTTGTGCTTTTTGACGGTCGGAGTCTGTGTTTTCAGCAAAAAGCGTAATAGTTCTTTTATAGTCACCGGCAGTTACCTGTTCGAAGTCTATGTGATTGTTTTTTAGTAAACGATGAAAGTTAGGTAGTTGGGTAACAACTCCAATTGAACCTATGATAGCAAAAGGTGCAGCAATAATTTTATTGGCCACACAAGCCATCAAATAGCCTCCGCTCGCTGCTACTTTATCGATAGCTACCGTAAGGGGGATATTGGCATTGCGTAGACGATTTACTTGAGAGGCGGCCAGCCCATAATTACTCATAATACCGCCCGGGCTTTCTATTCGTAATAAAACTTCATCGCCGGGATCGGCACTCATAACGATAGCCGTTATTTCTTCACGTAAGCTACTAACAGCTTTAGCTCTAATATCACCGTAAAAGTCTAAAATAAAAATGGTTTTTTTGTGCTTAAGGTTAGCTTTCTTTTTCTTTTTAATAAGTTTTTTTCTTTCTGATTTAGTGAGCACAGTTTCTTTAATAGTTTGTGAAAGGTTAGCAATATGCTCATTAATTTTTTTAACTCGAATTTTTCCAGAAGTTTTAGATCTATTTTTACTGGCTATAGTAAACAGACCACTGATAACAGTTAAAATAGCTGCTACTAAAATAACTGCTTCCACTAAAAAAACTAATATATGAATTAAAGCATCAATCATTTTATCCTCTGCTTATTTTTTCGGTTTTAATAAAATTATATAGGGGGGATTGGGTACAGAAAGTAAAGATAAAGGAACTTGTGTTTTGGTTAATTCAACTACTTGCCAATGTTCATTAAATAAGATTGGTTGTAATAGGCTAAGCGCCTGATCTTTAGGTACAGTAAAGGATAGGGCATGAAATAACAAACGATCTTCTGATGGTAGATAATTAATTGAACCAACCCATAACGGAATATGATCAGGGGTTAACATAATATTAGCACGCCATAAGGTAATAATAATAGGCAAAGCCGAATTGTTAGTAGGGAGCTTTACCATCATCAAAACAGGTCTTTGGTCATTTAATAATTTGGGAAATAAACGCAAATGAATGTGCTCAAGAGGAAATGTTTCTGCAAATTGATTATTAATGAAATGTCTAAAATGTCGATCTGATAGTGTTACCCAGCCATGTGCTCTGAGTTTATGGCGAATGCTATTTAGGCTACCAGCCCATTGAATATTTAATAATTCTACTGGATGACCAAAATGAGTAAATCGATAAGTAACTGTTGGTTGATTGCTACCTGACCACCAGCTTGTTAATGGGACATTTTGTTGTAGCCAGATGGGATTAGTATTTTGTAATTGTTGATTATAATGCTTCATTAAAAAATATGAGCTGGTCAGTGCTAAGGTCATAAGCGTAACAATAATTAAACCTACTGGATGTGGAGGTTTTGATAATTTTCTTTGATAGGAGATGGCACATAGCGTGGCAATAGCTGTACTTAAAGATAATCCTCCTAAGGTGTCTGTTAGCCAGTGCTCCCCTAAATATAAGCGTGAAAGAAGGACTAATAGAATTAGCAGAGCTGTTAAGCTATAAATAATTTTTTTCCATTGTGGTTTTTCAAGACAAATAAGCCAAGCAAGAAAGCCATAAAAAGCAGATGATAATGCAACATGACCACTTGGAAATGAAGAGCTAGGGCTTACTAAAAATATACCAGTAGGTCTTGCAGAGAAATAAATAGCTTTAAATAAATTAGCAAGACCAGCACTTAAGAAGCAAACTGCTAACCAGTGCCAAGCAGCACGCCAGCGTTTGGTATAGGCTAACCAAGCAAAAATAGTAATGGCTAACGGTAGGACAACAGTTTGCTCGCCAAATGTGGTAATAAAGATCATAACTTTATCAAAAGATAAAATACGTAGATCTCGAAAAAAATAATAAACAATGTCATTAAGCTGAAGCAGAGGATGGTAATACACAATTCCAATAAAAATTAAAATAAAAAAGAGCATAGAAAATAAAAATAAGAATCCTAATACTAATTGGCCATGATCGGTAGGGTGATTAGCATCTCGTAATAAATTGCAAATAAAACGTAAATGTTTGGATTGATCTAAGGCGTGCCATAATTTATTGAGCTGATGATCAAAGAAACTTAATATTAAACTAAACATTTTTTTTAGTAGCCAAAAGAAAAGCCAGATGATAATCAAGATTGTAAATAACGCAATAAGTAATTTAGTGGCAATATCTCCTGGTAAAGCGAGGGTTGCTATACCAATTAAAAAACCTGGTAATAAATATAAGGGTGCCCAGCAAGCCGCTGCCAGAATATCAATGGGTAAAAATCGCAAAGGTTTCATGTGTAACATGCCAGCAAGAATGGGGATCATAGCCCTGACTGGACCGATAAAGCGTCCTAAAAAGACACTTTTTCCACCATGGTGCTCAAAAAAGGCTTTAGCATGATCAAGCCATTGGGGATATTTTTTAAACGGCCAAATATTGTGCATTTTATCTTTAAAATAATAACCAAAAAAATAGCTTAAGGTATCTCCCACAACAGCGCCTGCAATGGCTAGGCTTAAAGTCATAGTGATAGAAATAATGCCAGAGCCGACTAAAACCCCTATGGCAGTCATCGTAATGGAGCCAGGGATAATAGTCCCTACAAAAGCCAAGGATTCAGCAAAAGCCACTAAAAAAGCTGCTACGCCACCCCACTCAGGATGTAAATGCAACCAGTTAGTAAAGGTATGTAATTCAAGATGCAAATTCATAGGCTATGATTATTTTTGAAATAAAAACAAGATTATATGCCTAAACCAGGTTGAGCTCAAATAGCGTTTCATTGCAAAAATCGAAGAGGCTGTTAATTGAATAAAGAAAACGCTAAGCTAAATAAATTGATAAAAAAATAAGCTGTAGCTATAGAGCAATTTGTACTAAAGGGCACTGATTAAGTGCTTGATAGATTGTATCTAGCTGTTGTTGAGATTGGGCATTAATTGTAATAGTAATAGCCAAATACTTACTATTCTTGCTGGGTTTAGTGCGAATAGCATTTTCTCGTAAATTGCGTACATATTGTTTAATAATAGTTAGTACTTCAATTTCAAAAGTTTCTGAATTGTTGCCAATTACTTTTATTGGAAATTCACAAGGAAATTGTAAAGCACTTGGTTGTTCAGTTGGCATAGGATTTTGCTAATAATTGATTTTTATAAACCTCAAACAGTTTAATAAATTTGCACCATAGTGGTCCCGGTCGACCTGTGCCCACAGGTTGATTATTTAATTCTATAGCGGGTGCTATTTCTTTGCTACTGCTGGTTAGCCAAATTTCATCTGCTTCATAAAGTTCATTTTCTTTTATGTCACGTTCATGGCAAGTAATCTGTTGTTGGTGAGCTAATGCAATAGTTAATTGACGAGCAATTCCATTCAGAATTAGTTCGTTAGCGATAGGGGTACTAATAATATTATTTTTTACGATAAAAACATTACTAATATTGCTTTCAGTGACTAATCCATTTCGTATTAAAATAGCGTCATCTGCCTGTTGCGCTTTAGCTTCTTCAATAGAAAGTATATTTCCTAGTAATGAAGTGGCTTTAATAAAACATCGTTGCCAACGTTTATCTGCTAAGGTAACAACCTTAAAGCAAATTACATTTTGTAAAGGATCGGGTGGGACAAAAGGCTGAATAAAAAGGATAACAGTAGGTTGTAGATCATGAGGAATTTTATGACTACGAGAAAAAGTAGAGCCGCGGGTAATTTGTGTGTAAAGCAGGCAATTTTTATGCTGATAATCATTATGCTGTAAAAGCTGTAAAATTAACTCGTGCCAAGTTTTTAAGTCAAAAACAGGCTGAATAAAAATGGTTTTTAAACTAATCACAAGTCTTTGGTAATGAAGGTCAAGTGCGAGTGGCTTGCCGTTATAAATCGGTACTACCTCATAAACACCCTCACCAAATAAAACACTGCGATCGTAAATAGACAGAGTTGCTTCTTTAGCTGGTTTAAATTGTCCGTTAAGATAAACAATTTCTGTCACTTAGATTCCTGTTGTTATTGAGTCATAGGGGTATCAATGCTGTCACTGGTTGAGACAGCTAAATTGTAAGGCTGTTGATTGTTATTGGCAGTGAGGGGAGGAGTAAAGGCAAGTTTACTGTTTTTACTGCCAAATAATTTATGGAATAAGTAGCTAATGCTGTCAAAGAAACGTGTAAAAAACCCACCTTTAGGATCATCTGCTAAGGCAACTAATGGATAAGTAAGTGTTTGGTGATTAAAGACTAAGTTTACACTACCAATGGCTTGACCTTTTCTAATGGGAGCTTGTAAATTATTGTTCACTGTTATGCTAACTTTAGCACCTTGGAATTGACCATTAGGGGTAGTCACTGAAATATCATTTAAAGTGCCTGCAGGGAGATATTTGGTAGTACCAAACCAAACGCGAGGCTTAGTAATAACACTGTTCGCTTGATATAATAAATTAGAATTATAAAAACGGAATCCATAACTTAATAAACTAATAGTTGCATCGGCACGAGCTTCGTCAGAAGGGGCGCCTAAGACGACTGCTAGCAAAGTTAATCCATTTTGATTGGCAACTGCAATTAAACAGTATCCTGCATCGTCAGTATGACCAGTTTTCATTCCTAAGGTTCCTGGAAAACGCCAGAGTAACCGGTTGCGATTAGGTTGAGTAATACCGTTATAGGTTAGCCATTTTTGCGAGTACCAACTTTGGTATTGGGGAAAATCGGTCCATATAGCGTGTGCTAAGGTTGCCAAATCACGAGCAGTTGAGTAATGTTCAGGAGAGGGTAAGCCGGTTGGGTCTGTATAGTGAGTGTTGGTCATGCCTAAAGAAGCAGCCTCCTGATTCATCATATCTACAAAAGTGTCTTCTGCCCCCCCTACATATTCAGCAAGAGCCATTGTCGCATCATTACCTGAATCTACAATGACGCCTTGGGTTAAAAGACCAACAGGCACTCGTGTATTGACTTGCACAAACATTCGAGAACCGCCAGTTTGCCATGCATTTTGGCTAATTAATACTGGATCATTCAAAGTAATTAAATTATTAACTAGGGCTCTTTCTGTAAGATACAGTGTCATCAATTTGGTTAAACTAGCTGGCGAACGTCGTACATTCATATTTTGCTGAGCAAGAATAGCACCACTATTAATATCCATTAATACATAAGCTTGTGCTTTGACAGTAGGAGGAACTGGAATTAGATTAGGCTGTTGGACAGCTGCTACGGGTTGTTGTTGATTAGAAGCAGGGGTAGGCGCAGATTGAGCAAAGGTTAGAGCACTAGCAGTGAAAGAAAGTAAACAGATTACTAACCTAACAAGTAATTTTTTCATGAGTGGTATCCTATTGTCAAAGCTTAATTCAAGTAATTTATCGGCAGCATTCTAACATAAGAATTTACAAGCTTGAAAGATAGATAAAAGGAATTTTTTCTTTTTAGCAAATTGGTTGTCTTAGAAAATTTAAATTTTAAATATTAGCAACAGATTAAATGCTTAATAATAATACAGTTCTTCTTACCATATGAAAGAATTTTTTTGGTTCAATCTTGAGCATAAAACCAGGAATTATTTTGTGGTAACGAATCACCATGACTTTCTATTGCTAGAGTTGATCCAGATAGTTAAGATAAGCGGCAGTATTTTTTAAAGATAAATTTTTAAATGTGAAGTATTTCCAACCACTACCATAACAGATTTCAAACTAAGGGAGCATCTGAATGATTTATTTTAAGCCTATCACTAATAGAAAGATTAGAATGGGAATTGTTGGTTGCGGTAGAATTTCTCATTACCATGTTGATGCAATTCAAAAACATGCCAAGGATATTGAGTTGATAGCAATGTGTGATGCTTATCAGCCCAATCTTGAAAAGTTTTGTCAGCAACATTCAGTGCGAGGATTCCAGACTCTAGACGCGATGTTAAAAGCAACAGATCTTGATTTAGTGGCTTTATGTACGCCAAGTGGGTTACATGCAAGACAAGCTACTGTGGTAGCAGAAGCTGGGAAACACGTGATTACTGAAAAACCAATGGCAACCCGATGGCGAGATGGTTTAGCAATGACAGAGGCTTGTGATAAAGCAAATGTCAATTTGTTTGTAGTCAAACAAAATAGATTTAATAACACCTTACAAGTATTAAAAAAAGCAATCGATCAAAATAGATTTGGTAAAATCTATATGGTTAACATTAATGTCTTTTGGTATAGAGAACAAAGTTATTATGATCAAGCATCTTGGCGAGGTACATGGGAGTATGATGGTGGTGCATTAATGAATCAAGCAAGCCATTATATTGACTTATTACATTGGTTAATTGGACCTGTGCAATCTGTACATGCCATGACTGCAACTTTAGCACGTAAAATTGAAACAGAGGATACTGGAGTTCTCAATGTGCGTTGGCGTTCTGGTGCTTTGGGGTCAGTGAATGTGACAGTATTAACTTACCCTAAAGATTTAGAAGGCTCTATTACTATTTTAGGAGAAAAAGGGACAGTGCGAGTTGGTGGAGTTGCTTTAAATAAAATTGAACATTGGGAGTTTGCAGACAAACAGGCAGGAGATGCTGAAATTAAAGAAGCAAATTATGAAACTTCATCAGTTTATGGTTTTGGTCATCCACTTTATTATCAAAATGTAATTGAAGTTTTAAGAGGACAGGCTAACCCTGAAACTAATGGCAAATCAGGGCTTAAATCATTAGAGCTTTTGATAGCAGCCTATCGATCAGCAAGAGATGGAAAAGAAGTACATCTACCTCTAGAGTATTAATTGCTAAAAGTAAATATTTTTTTAGTAAGAATTAAACATTGGAATACAGCAAATGAAATTTATAGATTTAGATACTCAATATCAACTAATTAAACATAATGTCAATAATCGCATTCAAGCTGTACTTGAAAGTGGCCAGTTTGTTATGGGACATGAAATTACTGAGTTAGAACAAAGATTAGCAAAGTGGGTAGGGGTTAAGCATTGTATTGCCGTTGCTAATGGTAGTGATGCGTTATTAATTGCCATGTTGGCAATTGATTTACAGCCAGGAGATGAAATTATTACTTCAGCTTTTTCATTTATAGCTGTAGCAGAGATGGCAGTTCTTTATGGTATCAAACCGGTGTTGGTGGATGTCGATCCAGAAACTTATAATTTAAAGCCTAGTGCAATAACAGCTGCTATTACACCTAAAACCAAAGCCATTATTCCAGTTAGTCTTTATGGTCAGTGTGCGGATTTTGATGAAATTAATCATATTGCCAAACAGTATCAGTTGCCTGTTATTGAGGACGCGGCACAAAGCATTGGTGCAACTTATAAAGGAAAGCAGTCTGCTAGTTTAACGACAATAGCAACAACTAGTTTTTTTCCTTCAAAGCCATTAGGTTGTTATGGAGATGGCGGTGCTTGTTTTACTCAGGATGACAAACTGGCTTTGAAAATGCAGCAAATTCGCAATCATGGTCAGGCTGAGCGTTATCAACATGTAAGATTAGGCATGAACTCAAGACTCGACACAATTCAAGCAGCTGTATTATTAACAAAATTAGAAATATTTGCTGAAGAAATAAAAAAGCGACAGCAGATTGCAGCAAATTATAATTCTAAATTAAAGCACCATGTAAAAATTCCTATCGTGAAGGATTATAATACTAGTGTTTATGCGCAATATACTATCCAAGTTGAGCAACGATCTAAAATTTATGAGGCGTTGAATACCTTAAAAATTCCTACAGCTATCCATTATCCTGTGGCGATTCATAAGCAGCCTTATTTTAGAACGCTTGTTCGAGCTGTTGGAGAAATAACTTATGCTGAGCGATTAGCTGAAAAAGTGCTAAGTTTGCCTATGCACCCCTATTTAGAAGAAGCTGATATAGAAAAAATTTGTACAGCTTTAATCCGAAATTTGCAATAAAAAAGGAATTTGGCTAGTTCAGTAGGATTTGTTAGACTTGCTGCTAGTTGTAATAACTAATTGAGTACTTATTGTATGGACGTAATGAAACAACAAAAAATTTATGGGCTTTATTTTTTTGTTATAATTTTATCATTTGTTATCACTAGTCTTTCTATTTATTACTATCCTGTTTTTAGCAGTGACACCCTCTATTATTTAGTAACAGCTCAAACGTATTTACAACAAGGATTTCATGCAGCAGAAGCCATTTACCCTTGGCCTTGGTATTCAATTTTAATTGCCTATGCCGCAAAAATTTTACACTTATCTTTGCTACATACTGCTTATTTACTTAATTATATTTTTTTTGCAGGGATTTCAATTTTATTTATAAGCTTAGTTCGCTCTTTTACTACGGATTGGTTAGTGTTATTGGCAGCGGCTTTTTTTATTCTCACTTTCAGACCGCTTACTAAATATAGTCATTTTATTTTAAGAGATAATCCTTATTGGTTTTTTATGATGCTGAGCATCTATTGTTTTGTACGCTATATGAAACAGCCTGGTTGGTGGTTAGCTTTGGGTTGGAGTTTAACAACTTTTTTTGCTGGTTTGATGCGCATGGAGGGATGGTTTTTTTTATTATTAGCTCCTTGGTTAGTTTTTTTAGTAAGTGAAGAAAGATTATTAAAGCGATTAGGCCATTTTTTACAGCTAAATTGTTTGATGATTATTGGTGGGTTGGTATTATTAAGTTATTTCTTTTTATTTGGCAGTCATCAGCTTGTTTATTTAGGAAAATTTTATAATTTTCTTGTGGCATTGCCTACAGGCGGGGGGTTTTCTTTTAATACAGCGCACATTAAAACTAATCAACTCGCAAGTTCTATATTGCCAGTCGTGAGCGCTGGTTATGCGTCTTTATTTTTGTTAGCTGGTTTAATTGCAGTAAATATTTGGTTGTTTTTTTCCGCTTTATCGTTAGTTCATCTTATTAATTTATTTTATTGTAATAAATGTGGGGTAATTATTAGAAGTAAAGCGGGGCTTGCTTTAATAGGTTATATTGCTATTAATTGTTTAATTTTGATTTTATTTTCTCTACAAACTTTTAATTTTGTTCCCCGCTATTTTCAATTAATTGCCCTGTTAGTGTTAGTATTTTCAGTATTTGGATTTGTTCATTTATATCAATCTTGGCAAAATAAAAGAACAAAATACAATAAAATTATGTTCCCGTTGGTTATTTTCCTATTACTAATAATGACAGTAGGGAGTTTAATTCGTACCGGTCCTAATAAAGCTTTTGTTTATCAAGCAGGAAATTGGTTACAGCAGCATGCCAGCGCTTCTGATAAGCTCTATACTAATAGTGGACAAATTGCATGGTTTTCAAAGTTAACTAATACTGTAGGATGGCAGTGTGGTTATATTGGAGTAGTTAATGACAGTACCTGTTTTATTCCTGCTAATTTAAATACTAAACCTTGGTCAGGTAATCGTTTTGTTGTCATAGTAATAGATCAAAAGCAAACACCAACTTTAGCATCAGAACTCAATAGTAGTTTAGGTACTCAGCCGATAAAAACTTTCTGTGAGCGAACTAAATGTGCGGTAATTTATGATTTACAAAATACGCATTAGTTTAGTGGAGCATATTATTAGGTTAAGAAGAATAATAGCTAAATTTAATATTCTTTTGCTTTTATGCTCGTTGTTGACGAGCTGTGCACCAAGTCCGCCTAATAATATTGAAAATATTTGTAGCATCTTTAAACAGTATCCAAGTTGGTACTGGGATGCTAGTTCAGTTCAAGCAGAATGGGGATTACCTATTAGTGTTTTGATGGCTATTATTTATCAAGAGTCTCAGTTTCGTGCTAATGCCGCTCCTCCTCGAGAAAAATTACTATGGATAATTCCTTGGAAGCGACCAACTTCAGCTTATGGGTACTCACAAGCTATTAATGGCACTTGGAAAAATTATCAATTAGACACGGGGCGCATGTCTAGTAACCGTGATGCATTTGGGGATGCCGCTAGTTTTGTTGGTTGGTTTACTTATCAAGCTCATATTAAAGTTGGAATACCCATGAACAATGCTTTTGAGCTTTATCTTGCCTATCATGAGGGGATTGGTGGTTATCAACTGAAAACTTATCGCAGTAAGCCTTGGTTAGTTACTGTTGCTCATAAAGTTCAGCTTCGAGCCCAAGTCTATCGAGCTCAATTAATACTTTGTAAAAATAGTTTACCTAAAAAACCTTGGTGGTGGTTTTGGCATAATTAATTTTTAAACATCACGGATTTGGTTCTAATGAGATAGTAGTCATTTCAGTCGTGGTTCTGTGTAATAATATAGCTAATCGTCTTCGAGATCGAACCCCACCACTTTTACCCCATAAGGTTGCTCTGCACACTAAGTTTCTTGCTTCATGAAAGGCTTCTTTTTCTTCATCGGGTATAGTTTCAAAGCTGGGATCTTTTTCAATAAGCTCGAGTTTTTTTAATGGTAGTAAGGCAGGTGAGTCTTGGGTTGCTGGAAATTTAATTAAGGCGATGTTTGAAGGCAAGTTATTATTCAGTAATAGCCAGCTTAAGCATTTAAAAGACCACATATTACAAGCGTCATGAAATAAAGAAATGCGAGAGGCTGTATAAGGGCCTACACTTTTAATATCTAAGCTTATTAACAATTGTAAGGCATATAAATTTTTATAATAAATTGCGGCGACAGGCGCAGAAAAAACATAGTCAGTAGGCTTTTCTATTTCTGCGCCATGAACGATTAGCCATTTTGCTACTTGTGGATTATGGTTAGCAATGGCGGTAGTCAAAGGTGTTTGTAGAGAATCATCTACAAAGTTATTTACAGATGTTTTTAAAACCTTAACTAGCCACCTTATTACCGGAAGTTCTTGTCTACAAATAGCCTCATAAAAGGCTCTTTCTTTGATTAGACGATCATCAGGTGAAATGAATTGTGTTAAAAATTCTACACATAAAAAGTTTTTTATTTCAAGAGCGTGGCAAAAAGCTTCTTGTAAAAACCGGAGAGTAACTAGAGCTCTTTTTTCTTTAAAAATTCTTTGTAATAAGTTAAAAGCCTCCTCTGGACCTTTCACTAATAATTTGGCTAACCCTATAACAGACATTGCAGTATCCGTATAGAGATTAAAATTGGCCTTAGCCACAAAAATTAAATATGCAGCTAGAAAAAAATGATTGTATTTTACTGCAATTAAAAGTGGCGTGTGATAGACAACGGAAAATTCAAGCATGGATAGATTTTGGCAAGTTTCAGTCGGACAAACATTAACATTTGTTTCTTTGGCAACGGTTGCTTTAGCTAGGCCAATATTGCCAGTTTGAGCTGCTCTAAATAAATCAATTTCATCAGCAGACAGTAGAGAAGAATATACAGGCATTTACCAAATCCCTATTTGTCGACTTAATGCCTTATGATATCCTAAATTTTCTATTAATAAACTAAGCTAGGGTCTAGTTTTTCTTGGTTTGGGGATAACTGGCGGACACACATTAAGGGAAGTCTTTTCGCAGGACCTTGAAAAAAACTATGGGCGTTGGTTCTCTTCTTTGTGTTGTCGTAATAGGGCGTAGCATGGGCATAATAAAACCACCTCTTTATTTAATGTTATAAGAGTATCATAAAATGATTAAGTCAGAATAAAAATGATAGTTTAATTAATTATGGCCATAAAAAGCTTAAAAATGAAGTAGTTAGTATTATTTAAAACTCAGTATAAACTAATTAAAAACCACTATTAAGACGCTTATCCAATGCTTGATCTTGTTTTATTCTAGCTAATTGAAATTGAATTTGGGCTTTAGTATAACGATCTTTAGCGTAGGATAAGGCTTGTTGTAATTGGATTATTGCTCCATCAGGGTTGTTGTTTAGTAAATAAATTTTAGCTCGTGTTTGATAGGCTTTTGCTAATTGTCCAGCTCGACCTTGTGCTTGGGCTAGAAGTGATAAATAAAGTTCGTTGTTTTCAAAGCGAGCTTGTACTTTATTCAATAATTTCATAGCGGTATTTGCTTGATTGTTAATAATTAATAAATCAGCATATTGTATTATTAAGGGTAAATAATTAGGATTGGCTTGATAAGCGGTGGCGAGAATTCCTAAAGCTTGAGAAGATTGTCTCTCAGCAGCTAGGATAGAGGCTTTTGCCATCATAAATAAAGGCTCACTAGGATCTTTACTCAATAAAGTTTGAACAACTGAACTAGCTTTTTGTAATTGATTTGCTTTGGTTAGCGCTAAGGTATAAGCGTAAAGTGTGGCCTCACTGGGATTTTTTGCAACACTAGTTTGTAAATTTCTTATTAAGCCTAAAGCATTATTAGAAGTTAGGGCTAATATTCTTGCTTGAATTAAATAGAATTCTGGATTATTTGGCCTTGGATTTTTGACCTTATATAAAGAACTACGCGATTCAGCTTCTGCTAAACGGTTAGAAGTTAGTGGGTGAGTTCTTAAAATTTCTGGTATCTCATCAGTATCATTGAGTTGTGTTTGTTTCTGCAATCTTGCAAAAAAGTTTGCCATGCTTATTGGCTGATAGCCTGAATTAGCTAGGGTTTGCATGCCGACTCTATCAGCTTCTTCTTCATGGCTGCGAGTAAAGTTGATCATTGCTTGAGTACTGCCAGCATTGGCTGCTGTGGCAAGACCTGCTGCAGCTTGCGGGTTACTACTAGCGACTGCTGCAGCTGCTAAGGTTGCGGCAATATTAGCCACCTGAACGCGTTTTAAACTTTCAATAGCTCGAGCAATGTGTCGCTGCGTAACGTGAGCAATTTCATGTGCCATCACAGCAGCTAGTTCCGCTTCAGAGCGCGCCACTAAAATTAAACCAGTATTCACGCAAATATAACCACCTGGGCCCGCAAAAGCATTGATGGCGACATCATTCACTACAAAAAAATAAAAAGTTCTACGCGGTGAATCACTGTGGGCAACCAAACGATTACCAAGAGTTTGAACATAATCAACAATTATCGGATCACTGACTAAAGGCAGTTGAGTTTTTATAGCCTGAATAAATCTAAGGCCTAATTCGTTTTCTTCGGTAATGGTTAAACCGCTGTTTCCAGGAATACCAAGCTTTGGTAAATTATAAGTAAAGCCTAGATTGGTTAAAGAAATTAACAGACTGACTAAAATAATTTTAATAATTAATTTCATAAATTTTTAATATAATTTAATACTTCCGCAGCATGATCTTTAACTTTCACTTTTCGCCATTCGTGAATAAGCTTACCCTGCTTATCAATTAAAAAAGTGCTTCTTTCAATGCCTAAATATTTTTTACCATACATACTTTTTTCTTTAATGACTGCAAAGGCTTGACAAAGAGTTTTTTCTGAATCAGTAATTAATTCGAAAGGGAATTGATAGTTAGCTTTGAATTTTTCGTGAGATTGTAAGGTATCACGAGAAACACCTAAAACCACACACTTTTCTTTAACAAAAGCAGCATGAATATTTTTAAACTCTTGTCCCTCTTGCGTGCAGCCTGAGGTATTATCTTTAGGGTAAAAATAAAGCACGATATAGTTACCAGCAAAATCAGCTAAAGAAATTTGTTTATTGCCAGTAATTAATAACGGTGTTTTTAAAAGTTGATTACTAATTTTCATGGCACTTAGCTTTAATTAAAGTAACAGGATACGAGCTTTTAAGTGTTTAGACAAGCAGCACTTTATAGTTTATCAGTTTTATGTTGATAGCTACTATGAAATGAAAAAGTGTTAAAATCTGCTGCAACTATTATTTACTGTAAATTAATTTAATAATTAACAGCTAAGTATTGAATACAAATCTTTATTCAGTTACCTGTTTATTTTCAATAAAAACAAATGGTTATAAGTTCTGTCCATTTTTTAAATGGATTGCATTAGAATTCTCGCGTATTTTTTATTCAGGTATAAATATAAGAAGGAAAAAGCATGCCCCCAAGATTAGTATTTCGACCTCAACCAGCGTTTACTTTTTTGAAAATGTGAGTAGGCATTTTTCCAAAAAGAACAATACTTGCATTACGAACTTTTAAACTCAGGGGTACACCTGTAAGAAAAGGAACTTCTGCTCAGCTTTTATTGGTATTAGGCGCTATTGCTGCAATACTTTATTTATCTTTAGTAGAAGCTTCACCTACAAAACCCGCGTTCATTATTTCTATCGGTAGTAGAAGAACAGAAATTACAGTTAGTAACTTGCCAGAATTGCTTACTAGGCCTGAAGAATCACATAGTCATAAGATTAGATTAACTCTAATTTCAATTTTATTAGAAGACATGGAATTTTTTAAACAAAATGTCGAAATTTTTAGATTGCTAGTTCCTGGTTGTAATGGGTTAATTGAAGTAATTAAGAGGTTACCAGCTACTCAGGCCAATAAATTAATAATTCATATAATACAAACTCCGGATGAATTGCAACGATTAATAGCTGCGCATCTTTCACAGCTAATTGAAGTAGTAGCGGCCTTGCCGAAGGAGCGTAAATTTATTATTAAAGCGTTATTATTAGATAGTATTCATAATATTAGACTCATTTGATACTTTTCAACAATATGTCAAGACTGCCTATCAATTATCTAAATTAGTACAGATTTTTCCTGAAGAAAAAGCTAGGATATTAAAAATGAGTCGTTTGCTAGAGCTGCCCACAGAAATTACTCGTTATATTAATGGGGGACGATACACTGGTTCAAATTTACAAAAATTAATTGATGCTTTTCCTGAGCATAAAGCCTATTTTATTTTACCTATTTTGCAAGATTATGATGATTATGAACGTATTGTCAAAGGGTGTGCTCCAAGAGCGTTAGCAGAAGCATTTGATAAAGAAACTATTTTAGCTATATTAGCATCTCATCGGATTACTTCTGATATGAAAGAGCGTGTTCAAATAGTTTTTGGTGTAGATCTGTCGGTTAGTGCGGTAGAACAAAGTCCATGGGTAACTTGTAGTCCTTAAAGCTAATAAAAATCTTATTAATAATTTAAGAAGCAGATAGTTTTTCATTTTTTTATTATGAAAGACCGATAGGTATATATACACTTAAGGTTGTAATTTATCTTGGTCACCAGTATTATTATTGCCAATTAGCTTCTGTAATGGAACAAATTATGAACATTTCTGGCAGTATTGTTGCTTTAGTAACCCCTATGGATAGAGCGGGAAACATTGATTTTGAAGCGTTTGAAAAATTAATGCATTGGCATATTCAAGCAGGAACAAATGGTATAGTCGTACTAGGTTCTACAGGAGAGGGGGCGACAATAACCGGGAATGAAAGAACTAAATTAATCAAAATTGCTGTCAAAGAAGCTGCAGGTCAAATTCCTATTATTGTTGGGACTGGTTCTAATTCCACGCAATATACCATAGCATTAACCCAAGAGGCGCAAGCGTTAGGTGCTGATGCCTGCTTAATCGTAGCGCCTTATTATAATAAACCCACGCAAGAAGGCTTATATCAGCATTTTAAAGCTATTGCTTTAGCAGTAGAGATACCTATTTTACTCTATAATGTTCCTAGCCGTACAGTGATTGATATGAAAGTAGAAACAGTAGGGCGTTTAACAGAATTTAAGAATATTATTGGTATTAAAGAAGCGACTGGAGAAGTAGCTCGGATTGCAGCATTACGACAATTAGGCGGACAAGAATTTATTTTATTAAGTGGGGATGATTCTACTATGTTAGAATTCATACTTGCTGGTGGGAATGGTGTTATTTCCATTACCTCCAATATTGCCCCTAAGTTAATGTATGAAATTTGTACTTTGGCGATAGCTGGTAAAAAAGAAGCTGCAGAAAAACTTAATAACAGGCTATTATTTTTACATAAATTTTTATGTATTGAATCAAATCCGATTCCGGTAAAATGGGCAATGCATAAAATGGGCTTGATCGCTGGAAAGCTGAGACTACCGTTGACAGAGCTTTCAACAAGTTATCATCAACCGATGCAGGAAGCTTTGCAAAAAGCAGGGCTGATCAATTAGGCGTATGAGAATTAAAGGTAAGTGAATGAAAAGAAAATCAATAGTTAAAGTGTTAATGGTTAGTAGTTTTGCCAGTCTTATTGCAGCCTGTTCATCATTGCCGCAAAAATATCAGTTTGTCCGTAATAACTCTAATGATTATCGTTCAGCTGCTGTAGTACCGCCTTTGTCATTACCACCAGGCTATAGCTCCAGCAAAATTGAAGATTACTATGTCGTGCCCAATCCTGAGTTAGCAAGACAAGCTACGCCGGTGGAATTATTACCCCCAGATCTTAATTCACAAAATATACCTAAAGAAGATCACTGGTGGAGCAGTTAATTTCTCCATCTATGATTAATAAATTTAAGCCATTTTTCTAGAATCGGCTAACTTATGATAGTCCTCGTCCCAAAGTCTTTTAAATTGTGGGGTAAGCAGTACAATTAACAATCCTACCCCAATGGTAACTAAGCCATAAAGACCAAAGAAATGAGCAAAAATATGGTTAGTAAATAGAGGTTCAGTAATTTTATTAGAGGGTGCTTTAGCAGTCGCTGAAGCTAAAAAGCCTGATATAGCACCGGCAACACCTGTTGACAGCTGCCAGACGCCCATCATCATGCCCTCCAAGCGGGCAGGGACTAAACTTCCTACCATTGAATTGCCGATGGGACCTACAAATAGTTCACCTAAGGTTTGTAAGAAGTAACTTAAGATAACCCATAAGAAAGCGATATATCCTAAGTTATCATGCGCAGCAATACCCAGTACTAAAATAACATAACCAAGCCCGATACAGCTAATTCCTGCAGCAAATTTTAATCGTAACGGTAAGGTTTTATTTTTTTTGCTCATTCTAAAAAAGAACCAGCTAGTTAATGAGCCTAAGGTAATAATGAAGAATGGATTAAGCCCATAAACAGAAGCAGTAGGAATAATGAAATTGCCTATTTGTCGATCTACGTTATTTTGAATGAAAATTGTTAAAGCGGAAGGCGCTAACATGTATAAGGCCCAAAAAGCAATCCCAAAGAAAATAAAAATTAAAAAGCCAAATAATTTTCTACGGGCTACCCCTTTTTCATTGAGAGCAATTTTTACAATAATAATTGCCATAATAATACCAATGGTAATGAGTAAAGTATTACTTAATACAGCGTGATTTAATAAAAATGCAATGACAGGTACAGCAATAATGATAGCAAAAATAATTGGTAGAAAATTTTTAAAAGTTACTTGAGGTAAATAAGGACGTACATGTGGCGCTTGATAAAATTCAAAGCGTTTAAAATTAATAAGAAAAATTATCAAGCAAAGAAGTAGTAATAAATAACTGGCAATAAAGGCCGCGTGATAGCCTAAATAATTGGCAATAAAGCCTGATGAAATCGATGCAATAAATCCCCCTACATTTACGCCGATATAGGCGATAGTAAAACCGCTATCTCGCAAAGGGTCATCTTTGCTAAATAGTCGGCCAGTAATGCAATTTAAATTAGGTACAACAAGCCCGCTGCCGATAATAAAACATGACAAGCCCCAAAATACGAAAGTTAAAGAGGGAATAGCAACCAAACAGCCGCCAAAACCAGCCAACAAGCAGCCACAAATAATTGCGACCTTATAATCAAAGCGTCCCCCTAAATAACCACCTAATAAAGAAGAGCTATAAAAAAGAGAACCAAAAGCGGCATAGATCAAGTAAGCGTGTTTAACAGATACTTGAAGTTGGCTGGTGATGTATAGTACCAGTAGGGCATTAGTCATACTAAGGCTGGGCATAAACAACGCATTCACACAAGCCATGGTAAATAGGCCTTTAGGATAAGATATTTTTTTTGTCTGATTCATTTTATTTCTATTTTCCTTTATTGAATGGTGGCAACCAAAGAGATTAACCAAAAATAAAAATTAAATAAAGTAAATTTTGTTTTTATTTCGAACAAATTAAGAGCTTGGAGTTTTAAAAGTTTATAGCTGCAAGCTACATTGTTTCAAAAACAAATTTAATGATCCTTTAAAGCTGGACTGCTATTAGAAAGTATATTAAAAATCAATAATATAGATATTTCTTTATTAACGATAAGCAATATTTTATGATAGGCATTTTAATTTATCAGATCAGAAATTTTTATGACTCAGCGAGTACAGTGTGATGTAGTAGTGATCGGGGGCGGTATAGCCGGCCTATGGCTAATTAATTGTTTAAAACAACAAGGCTATATAGCTTATTTGTGCGAAAAAAATGCGCTGGGCTCAGGCCAAACCCTTCGCTCCCAAGGGATTTTGCATGGGGGAACTAAATATGCCCTAACTGGAAAATTAACTAAGGCAGCTTTAGGGGTGGCTAACATGCCTGCTATTTGGCAGGCGTGTTTACAAGGAAAAGGTGTTCTTGATTTACGAGCGGTAAAAATTTTATCAAACATACACTATCTTTGGATGAAAGGACGTTATACAGCACAAATTAAAAGCTTTATTACTAGCAAGGTGCTAAGTGAAGAAAGTAAAGTAATTGCTGCTAAAGATTATCCACTTTTATTTAAATACCCAGAGTTTGTAGGAAGTGTCTGTGCTGTACAAGAAACAGTAGTAGATATCCCTTCTTTATTGCGAGTATTAAGTAAGCCAGTAGAAAAAAATTTACTGCAAGCCGAAGAAACTTGTGAATTAATAATTGAATCAGAGCAGGTTAAAGGCGTTTTAATAGCTTCGCAAGGTAAGCAATTAATTTTAGAGGCAAAGGTTTATTTATTAACAGCGGGCGAGGGTAATCAAAGTTTATTAAAACAATTATCAAGCGCTCCGACTATGCAACGCCGACCTTTGCAAATGACATGGTTACGGTTTCCTAAATTTGTTGCTGAATACCAGGTTTATTTTCACTGTGTAGAACAAGGAGGTTCGCCTAGTATTACCATTACTACACATCAAGATAAAGCAGGAAGAACGATATGGTATTTAGGGGGGGATATTTCAGAAAGTGGTGTGCAACGAAGTCCTGAAGAACAAATTGCTTTTGCAAAAAGAGAGCTCAAGCGTTTAATGCCTTGGATTGATTTAAGTAATACAGAGTGGGGTACAAGCTCACTAGATCGTGCCGAAATGGCTACAGTAGAGGGTAAAAAACCTGAAAGCATTAGCATAGAAAAAGTAACTGATAATTTACTTGTTGGCTGGCCTACTAAATTAGTCTTAGCGCCTTTGTTAGCAGAAAAACTAATTGAGCGAATAAATTTTATTGAAAAAACTAAACAGCACGACAATATTACCTGGCCGACTGCTAAACTTGCTAGGCCAATTTGGTGGGAATAGATGGATAAATGTTTGTTGGGTTCAACAGAGATAGCTGTTTCACGATTAGGATTGGGAACAGTTAAATTAGGACGTAATACGGCAATTAAATATCCTCATGATTTTAAAATCCCGGATGATAAAGCCGCCAGCTATTTATTAAGTTTTGCTAAAGACTTAGGTATTAATTTATTAGATACTGCACCTGCCTATGGTAATAGCGAAGAAAGATTAGGAAAACTATTGCAAGGCGAACGTCAAGACTGGGTGCTTGTTTCCAAAGCTGGAGAAGAATTTGATGGTATGCAATCAACTTACAATTTTTCTGCTAATTCTATTATAGCCAGTATTAAGCGTAGTCTACAACGGTTGCAAACAGATTATTTAGATGTATTACTTATCCATTCTAATGGTGAAGATCAAAAAATTATTGAACAAGAACAAGTTTTTGAAACTTTAGCTAGGCTTAAAAAAGAAGGGTTAATTCGAGCCTATGGTATGTCTACCAAAACTTTATTAGGGGGCTTGCTGACAGTTTCTGAAGCGGATGTGGTGATGGTTACTTGTCATCCTGGTTATGAAGAAGAAGTGCCGGTAATTTCGGTTGCTAAGCAAAAAAACAAGGGCGTTTTAATTAAAAAGGCTTTTGCAAGTGGCCATTTATCAGGTTTTGCAGAGCAAGGACAAGATCCAATTAAAAATGCTATGCGTTTTATTTTTGGCTATCCAGGTGTGACAAGCGTTATTACCGGAACAATTAATCCCGATCATCTTCAGCAGAATTATACAGCTGTTAAAGAAGCATTATTTTTTGCTTCCTATTAAAACATTCCATTAATACTGTTAGAGTGTTAAAAATAAAAGTTTAGTTTAAACAGGTAATAAATGTTAGCTAGAGACTGAGATACTTGCAGAAGGCGGTGGTGCAGCAGTATAAAGCCCTTGGATAAGCTCTGTCTCAGCAGTAATAGCAGCACCTCTAAAAAATCTCGAAAAATTTCTCATGGTATAGATATCTTGGCACGTTTGTCTTAATTTATTTTTTTGTTCTGTGGAGAGAAATAAAGTATTAATAGTCTGTAAAGCACGTATTAAATCTGAAGCTTGTATGGAGGCTAGATTTTTTCCGCATAATAATTCTAAGAAAAATCGGGATGGTAAAATGTCTACGAAATCAGAAATAATCTCTGGGTGGTGACTAATCGCACAAGAAAGAAAATTTTCTTTTCTTATATAAGAATCTTTATAACTGTCATTAGACCAGTTATTAAATATTGTTAAGAGGCGTTTTATGATGGTTGGCTGATATGTTGCAGCATTATATAATAATCCACCTTGATAAAAAAGACAACCACCTTTAAATATTTCAACTTGAACTTCTTCTGGAAAAGTTTCTATTTTATCTAACAGGAGAGTGAATGATTGTAAATAATTACTTTCAAGTAGATTGTTTATGACAGCTTGGGACCCAATAAAAATCTGAAATATAGTTTCATGGTCTAAGGTATCAAGAGTGTCAAGTACTCTAGAAATTAACTCAAGGTTATCACTTTGATTTGCTATAGCAGCAAGTAAAGGATCATCATAGTGAAGAAAAGCTGATCTTCTAAAAATTACTTGTTTAATATCTATAGGAAATGATTTGATAGTATTTAATAACGGAATAACTATTGTTGGTTGATGCTTTATGGCATATACTAATAAATTTCCATATTCTTCATAAAATCTGGGTTCAATAAAGTGTGCATAAAGGTTTTCGAGTTTATTTAATTCAAGAATGCGAGATAAAAGTAACAGAGCTCCTTTAGGGCTATAGTGTATAGCAGAATAAAACGCATTAAAAATTGCTGGAGCATTACCTGCAAATAAAAAACTTCCATAATTAAGAATGGATTCTAAGGCGGTTACTTTGTTTTTATGTATAGCATATTTTAATAAACGTCTTAATGAATTTTCATTTAAAATAGCATCTTTGATTTCGCTTTTTAAATTAAGAACATATCGAAATAATACTGAAAAAATAGTATTATTTTCAATCGCTAATTCTAAAATAGTTAAACCATTATAATCCACACCTCTTCGAAAAAGCGCTTGTTTATCAAAATCATGCAAGTTGCTGATTTCATTAAGTAATGGCAAGAAACTTGCTGAATTGCTTTCAGTGGCCAGCGCAAATAAATTTTTGTCGCAAACAAAAGGTCTTTTAGTAAAAATTTCAAATTTATCTACCGATGATAAACAATGCCAGATAGAATTTGGATCTTTAAAAAACTCTATTAATTTAAGACCTTTATCAGCAGTAATTATATTTTTAATATGTTGATAGATATTGTGATAAAGCTCTTGCTTAGAGTTTATAGGAGAAAAATTTTTTTCAGTTATAAAGTAACCTTCATTTTTTAATTTTTTAGAAAGTTTTGTTTTGACAAAATCCCAGTTTATATCAATTACTTTTTCATCAACGAATAATACTATATCAGCTAATTGCATTTCTATACCAAGAATTGATTTTATATATTCATAAAAACAATTATATTCAGGGTAGGTATAACCTTCTTCCTTGTCAATATTGCGATAACCACACGAATAAAGCTCGCTTTTAATTTGAGTAATTAAAAGAGTTATTAAAGTACGAGAATTATATAATCTATCGAATTGTTGTTTTAATGAATTTACCTCATCTTCTTCTATTGTTTTTAAATAAATATCGCTGGCGTTAGGTGGTATGACACCCGTACCGGCAGCTCTAGCAGCTTGAAATAAGCTATTGTGATGATGTACTTCATCTGTTTTTGAACGAGCAATTTTATCAATTAATTCTAAACGTATTTTATATAATAATTCTGAAATTGTTTTAGGTTTAGCAAAATTATTGACAATCAGACGCATTCTAGTATCAAATCCTGGAGCACAGTTGCCTACTCCTTCACTAAGTTTATCTAACAATGCAGTTTTTTCATCTTGAGTGATAGTTCCAAACCGGCTATTAAGTTTATTAGTTAATCTTGCATAGATGACCTTTAATACATTGATTAATTCATCTTTATAACGATAGGTTGATGCTGTACCTGCTTTTTTTTCTAATTCATCACGATCATTTTGCTTAGTTAACAGATCTTTTAAACGAGTAAACCAGTCTGCTTCTATTTCTACTCCTTCTAGGCATGTTTGGGGGTTAAGCGTTGCAGTATCGGGAATTATAAAACCTTTGTCTGGATTTATTGCTTTTTTCTCTTTCTTAAAGTAATTGTAGCTCAATATTTCATTGCTAAGAGTGATAAGTTTTATTTCCCCAGTTGACTGTCTAAACTGACTAAGGAAACTTCCTTTGGGTAGAATGTTAAAGAGTATAAGACTAATACTCATGGTTATAGATCGATAAGTTTTTGCATCTTTCTTTAATAGAAAAAGCAAGCAATATAAGCAGTCAGTTAGCTGTTTGTTATTTAATTTATTAGTTTTAATTCTGTCACAGAGTTGAACTGCATAATCGCTAGTAAATTTTGTTTCGATGTTGGTAATATCTCCGCCCTTTTCTTCGTATAAGGCGAATGCTTGAGCGGCTAACACAGGATTGGTTGTAGTAATTATAATATCTTGTAACTGTCTACAAAGAGTTTCATCAGTTTGACCTAAATTAATTAATTCTCGATAGTTGTGGGTAAGTAGATAAAGTTTATTTTCAATATCTAATTCCTTAAAAATAGCAAAAAATATTTCATTTTTATTTAATGATGGGGTAGTAGTCGGAATAAATAATTTTAATACGTTTTGTATAAATTGAACGCGTAATTTAGAGTGTGGAGTAATGGGTTCAAAATACTCTGGGCTAAGAGATACAATTTGCTGGCAAATAAAGAGCTTATCTGCAATGGTAAGTTCATTATCATCTCTGGTAGCAAATTGTTTAGTAAAGGCGCTAACGATAGGTGCGCGAGTCGAAAAGGTTTGGCGAAAAGCCCCCTTAGCAAAATCATAATCATGAACAAGTGTTTTAAAGTCTACAATAGTCGGCATAATTAGTTCTTATAGTTATTATTGTAAAGAGTATAAATAATGACCAATAATAAATTAATAGCATCACTTTTACAAGAGTTAACTTAAGTTTCCATTAAGTATTTGATTTTAAATAAATTTTTTACTTAAAGCTTGTAAATTTCTCGACAATATAAATAAGAATCCCCCGGCTTTTAATAGCTAAAAGCTAATTTTTAGGATTAATTAACTATGAGCACTTACAGTAGGTGGCGGGGGTGGAGAATATAATTGTTCCACAAATTCATGGTCAGGGATTGGAGCGCGGCAACTAAAAAGTCTGGCGGGATTTCTAGTAGTATAAATAGCTTGCCAGGCAGAACGTAATTTATTTTGTTGTTCAATGGTAAGAGATAAGGTATTGATAGTCTGTAAAGCAGTAATTACCTCTGTTGCTTGGATAAGTTTAAGTGTTTTTTTGCATAGTAATTCTAAAATAAACACAGGCGGTAAAATGTCAACAAAATCAAAAACAAGCTGAGGGTTATGAGCAATTGCCGAGGTAAGAGGATTATCTTTCCCAGCATCAAAGCTTTTGTATTTATCATTAGCCCAATTATTGAATATTAGTAATAAGCGCCTTACAAAAGTAGGTTGATGTTTGGTTGCAGCAAATAAAAATCCACTGTCAAAAATTTTATATTGAACACTCTCTGGAAAGGTGGTTATTTTATCTAGTAGTAGAGAAAATGCTTTTGTTTGATTATTTTGAAGTAGTGAGCACATGCGATAACGTGCCTGAATGAAAATTCTATATCTTGTTTCATGATCTAAAGTATCGATAATATTAAGCATGGTGGTAAGTAACTTTATGTTATCGCCATAACGTTTTATTGCTGACTGTAAAGAAGTTCTATATTTAGAGCTTCTACTTGTAAAAATCTTGTGTTTAATTTCTACAGGGAAGAATTTAATAGTGTTTAGCAGAGGAATAACTGCTTTGGGTTGTTTTTTTAGAGCATACAACAGTGCATTTTCTTTACCAAGATTAAAATAATTAAAGGTAAAAGCATCGAATATTTTTTCATGCTTATTTAACTTAAGCATAAAAGAAAGAAGTAAAGGAACAGCTTCAGTATTTTCTTCAATGGCAAGTCTAAAATAATAATAAATTGATGTCTCTTCATCTTGAGATAAAACATTTGAGTAATCAAGGATATATTTAATCGTTTTTACATCAGAAAATCTTATGGCAGCTCTTAATAAACTATCTAGATGAGCTTCATTTAAAATATTCTCTTTAACTTCATCGTTTAAATGAAGCACATATTTAAACAAGGTAGAAAAATACCCATAATTTTTTTAGCTGCTATTATTAATAGACTATCGCTCCATGAAGAAAAGACCCGGAGAAAAAATCTTATTTTTTCATAATCAGGAAATTTATTAACTACCTCAAGAAATAAAGAGAGCTTTGGAAAATTCCATTCAATTGCCTTTGCCAATAGGTTTGTATAGTTTTCAGAGCGCTTTGTAAAGATTTTATATTGTTCTCTAGTTGATAAACAATTCCAAAATGAATCTGGATTATTAAAAAAGTCAGCCAGTTGTTCTGTTTCGTGATTAAAACATAAGCTTTCAATGTAGGCATGAATATTTTCATAAAGTTTTTGTTTTGAAGTTGGTAAGAAGTCAAATTTCTTTGTTATAAGAAATTGTTCAGAAAATAGCTTTCTAGATAGGATTTTTTGAACAAACTCCCAGTTAATGTCAGTAATTTTATTTTCAGAAAGTATGAAAATGTCTAACATGCTAACATCTTTTTCGAGAATTAACTTTAAATAATCATAAAAATAGGAATAGTTTCCAAGGGTATATCCTTCAGTATTAATATTGCGGTAACCTGCTGAATATAATTCACTTTTAATTTGTTGAATTAAAAGAAATGGCAAATTGTGTTCATTATATAATAAGTCAAATTTTTCTTTTAGTTTATTGAGTTCAGCCTCACCTATAGCTGCTGAATGAACATCATCATCATTAGGTGGAATAACACCTAGACCAGCGGTTCTGGCAGCTTGGAATAAGCCATTATAGTGATGTACGCCATCAGTTATTGAGCGAGCAATTTTTTCAATAAGTTCTAAACGAATTTTATATAATAATTCAGTAACACTTTTAGGTTTGGTAAAGTTACTAACCATGTGACGAATTCTAGTATGAAATCCTGGAGCACAGGTAACTACCCCTTCGTTAAACCTGTCTACTAAAGCAGCTTTTTCATCTTGAGTAATAGTGCCAAGTGTTGTATCAAGCTTACCACTTAATCTAGCATATAAAATTTTTAATAACTGAATTAATGCGCTCTTGTGACTATAGGTTGATGCCGTACCTATTTTTTCTTCCAGCTTGCTACGTTCATTTTCGCTAGGTAACAAATTTTTTAATTGAGTAAGCCAGTTTTCTTCTACTGCTATCCCTTCCAAACAAGTTTCAGTATTAAGTGTTGTGGTGGTGGGAATAATAAAACACTTATCTGGAACAAGTAATTTTTTTTCTTGAAACAAACGACTAAATATTTTGCTGGTAAGGGTGATAAGTTTGCTATCTTCAGAAGATAATAAAAACTGATTAATTCTAGAAGGAATATGTTTAGGTAAAATATTAAAAAGTATAGCGCTGATTCGCAAAACTATAGGTCGATAAGTTTCGGATTCTTTTTCTAAAAGAAATAATAAACAATCTAAACAGTCAATTTGTTGTTTTTTATTTAATACACCAGTATTAACTGCTTCACATAATTGAGCTGCATAACAGCTATTAATCTTTTCTTCAATATTTTTAATATCCCCACCTTTTTCTTGGTATTGGACAAATGCTTGAGCAAGTAACGCGGGGTTAGTGGTGGTGTTGATAATTTCTTGTAGTAATTGACAAAGATCCTCATTCTTTTGGCCTAAATTAATTAACTCAAGACTGTTATAAGTTATTAAATGAAGTTTATATTCCTCATTAAGCTGATTAAAGAAAATAAAGAATATTTTATTTTTATTCAATGATGAGATAGATAAAGGAGGAATAAGTAGTTTTAATACATTTTGGAAAAATTCGATACGTAATGTAGTTTGAGGGGTAATAGGTTCAAAATACTCTGAGTCAAGGCCTAGAATCTGTTGACAAATAAAGAGCTTATCTTTACTAGTAATCTCATGGTCTTCTCTTGTAGCAAATTGGTTAACAAAGCTGTTAACCAGAGAAGCACGAGTAGAAAAAGCTTTGCGGATATTTCCTTTTGCAAAATCATAATCATGAATAAGCGTTTTTAAATCTAAAATAGTAGGCATAGTAATAGTCTTTATTATTCTTAAATTAGATCAAATTATGATCAATAATAATAGAATGTAATAACCTTAGCAAGTATAAATTATAAGATGAGCTAAAAACGCTCTTTAAAAATCAACTAATAGGCCTTTAATTAAATATAACCAATTGATTTTAATTAACAGGGCGAACATTTTCTAGAGTTAAATAATATAAATTAAGTTTTGCATTGCTAATGCTATTTTTTAACTCACAAAATGGCTATAATTGCGCACTTTTAGTTGAGGGAAGGAATAAAAATGGCTACCGAAAGAACTTTATCAATTATTAAACCAGATGCTGTTGCTAAAAATGTTATTGGTGAAATCTATACTCGTTTTGAAAAAGCAGGTTTAAAAATTGTTGCTGCAAAAATGATGCATTTAAGTCAAAGTCAGGCGGAAGCTTTTTATGCTGTCCATGCAGAAAGACCTTTCTATCGTAAATTAGTAGAATTCATGAGTTGTGGTCCAGTGATGATTCAAGTATTAGAGGGTGAAAATGCCATTTTAAAAAATCGTGAAATTATGGGCGCAACGAATCCTAGTGAAGCAAAATCTGGAACTATACGTGCAGAGTTTGCTGACAGCATTGATGCCAATGCAGTCCATGGTTCTGATGCGCGAGAAACCGCTGCTAATGAAATTAAATTCTTTTTTAAAGATGATGAGCTTTATGTTCGAACACTGTAATAATTCCTATGAATCAGACGAAAGTTAATTTATTAAACTATGATCATCAGGCTCTCAAAAATTATTTTGAGAGCCTGAATGAACAGAGCTTTCGTGCTACCCAAGTATTTAAATGGATTCATCAATACGGTATAACTGATTTTACTAAGATGTCGAATTTAAGTAAATCATTGCGAGAGCGATTAAAAAGCTTAACTGAAATTCAACCCCCAGTCATTGCCTATACGCAACATTCACAAGATGGCACCTGTAAATGGCTGATCAAACTAAGTGATGGAAATTGTATTGAGACTGTTTATATTCCAGAAGATGATCGAGGAACTTTATGTGTTTCTTCACAAGTAGGATGTGCGTTAAATTGTAGTTTTTGTTCAACGGCTAGACAGGGATTTAGCCGTAATTTAACGGTTGCTGAAATTATTGGTCAAGTTTGGCTAGCAGTCCGTGCGCTTTCAGAACAAGAGGGATTTCATGATAAGAAAATCACCAATGTGGTAATGATGGGAATGGGTGAACCCTTGCTTAATTTTGAGGCAGTTATTAGTGCTATGCAAATTATGCGTGATGATAATGCCTATGGTCTTTCTAAATATCGTATTACTTTAAGCACCTCTGGTTTGGTGCCAGAAATGGAAAAATTGAGAGAGGCTTGTGATGTGGCTTTAGCAGTTTCTTTACATGCGCCTAATGATGATTTGCGTAATATTTTGGTGCCGATTAATAAAAAGTATCCTTTAGAACAACTGTTGCCAGTTTGTAAAAAGTATTTCAATAAAGAACCTAGACGTAAAGTAACTTTTGAATACGTTATGTTGGCAGGGGTTAATGATAGCGATGCTCATGCCAAAGAACTGGTTAAGTGTTTACAAGGTATCCCTTGTAAAGTAAATCTTATCCCTTTTAATCCTTTTCCAGAAACTTTATATCAATGCTCTTCAAGAACTCGTATTGATCAATTTAGCAAAATTCTTATGCAGGCAGGATTAATTACTATTACCCGAAAAACAAGAGGGGATGATATTGATGCGGCTTGTGGGCAATTAGTTGGTCGAGTAGAAGATAAAACTCAAGGAAGCCGTAAGCGTCTAATTGCTATCCGCTCAGCAAGACATTTGCAGCAGTTAACTGAAAATTGATAACAAGTCTTTAAGACCAAGCTAGTCAAGCTAATGTTTGCGCTATATAATATCTAGGCTATTAAATATTTGAGGCAATGGTTGTGGCTAAAATTACGGAACAAATTAATATGGCTTTATCACTAGGGCAGCTATTAAAAATTGCTAGGGAGCGAGCAAATTTAAGCCAAGATGATATTGCCGATTATTTACGAATCAATAAAGAAATTGTAGCTAAAATTGAAAATGATCAATTTCAAGATGATGAAATCTCAGTCTATATTCGTGGCTATATTCGTGCTTATGCAAAATACGTAGGCGTACCAAGTCAGGAAGTTGAGACCTATTTTTTAAATCAGGGAATTATTAATGAACCGCAAATAGTAAAACAAAAAGAATTTATTATCAAAGATTCTATTACTAAACCTAGCTCATTTAAAATGATAAGTTATGGAATTATTATTATATTGATTATTTTAGTGTTGATTTGGTTATTTTGGCAGCGTAATAGTAATAATGAATTATCTGCAACAACAAGTCCGGTAGAGATTTCTGTGCCTGCAGCACATAAAGCAGTCCCCATGGTTCTTGTTACTCCAAGTGTAAGTAGTAAACCAGAGATTAATAGCGCCCAGTCTTCAAATATTTCGACAACTGCTAACAATAATCTCTCTCAGAATCGAGCATTAACAAATAGTCAAATTATTTCGCCTGCATCGTTCTCTCAGTCTAGTACAGTAAATCAGTCACCTGCTGCTCAAGCCGCCACACAAGGACAATAAACTTAATGCAGAAAATTCAAGCAATTCGTGGAATGAATGATCTTTTGCCAGAGAATACTGGTCATTGGCAATATTTTGAAAAGATTATTTTAAACTTGGCTAAGCGTTATGGTTACCAAGAAATTCGGTTTCCTCTATTAGAAAAAACAGAATTATTTACACGCAGTGTAGGAGAAGTTACCGATATTGTTGAAAAGGAAATGTATACCTTTACTGATAGAAGTGGTGATAGTTTGACTTTGCGCCCAGAGGGGACAGCTAGTTGTGTGCGCGCAGCGATAGAACATGGATTGCTGCATAATCAAAGCCCTAAACTTTGGTATAGGGGGCCAATTTTTCGTTATGAACGTCCTCAAAAAGGTCGTTATCGTCAATTTTATCAAGTCGGTTTTGAAGCTTTTGGTGAAAAGACTCCTGAAATAGATGTTGAGGTTATTTTAATTAGTCATCGTCTTTGGCAAGAATTGGGTATTGCAAATCATGTTGCTTTAGAGATCAATTCATTAGGCTCTAATGAAGAAAGAGCGTGCTATAGAAAAGAGTTGATAACTTATTTTGAAAAGCATCAAGCAGTTTTAGATGCTGATAGTCAACGCAGACTCTATACTAATCCGTTACGTATTTTGGATAGTAAAAATCCAGCTTTGCAACAGCTCATTGAGCAAGCACCAAAATTATTAGATTATTTGCAAGCAGATTCATTAAATCACTTTACCAAAGTCTGTCAGCTATTAGAGTTAGCGGGAATAAAGTATAAAGTTAATCCAAGATTGGTTAGAGGATTAGATTATTATTGCCAAACGGTATTTGAATGGGTAACTACAGCTTTAGGAGCACAGGGAACTATTTGTGCAGGTGGGCGATATGATGGGTTAGTGGAGTTATTGGGAGGAAAAGCAACTCCTGCAATTGGTTTTGCTATGGGTGTTGAACGGATTATTGAGCTATTATTCGAATTTAAAAAGCTTCCTCCTTCCGAGTCGTTAGCAGATATTTATTTTGTTGCAATTGGCGAGCAAGCTAAAGCAAAAAGTTTAGTGTTAGCTGAACAATTACGGACCACAGCATTGCATTTAAAAATAATAGTTAATCATAATGACAGTGGTTTTAAATCACAGTTAAAGCGAGCAGATCAAAGTGGCGCTAAGCTCGCAGTTATTATTGGTGAAGATGAGCTGAATCAAGGTAAGGCAACTATAAAATATTTACGAGTAGAAAAGCCCCAACAGCAAATCGAATTTAATCAACTTATACAATTAATCAATAATGATCAATAAACGTTTTTTATTTAATGCTTGAGGTATAAATGGAGTTGACTGCTTATGTGGCGACAGCCGCCAAGAGTCTGCTAATTCCCCAAAAATTTGCAATTGCTAACCTACAGTCTAATCAGGTGCTAATAGCAGTTTCTCATTGCGGCGTTTGTCGAAGTGATGCCCATTTTATTGATAATGACTGGGGAGATAGCCATTTTCCTTTAGTGCCAGGACATGAAGTTGTGGGTCATATTGTAGCGATGGGAGAGGCAGTAAGCGGATTTAAAACTGGAGAACGAGTTGGTGTCAGTTGGCAACAAGGCGCTTGTTTACAATGTGAATGGTGTTTACAGGGTAAGGAAGAATTTTGCCATCAATTACAAGGAGTTTGTTTAAATTGTAAAGGTGGGTTTGCTGATCAAGTTGTAGTGGATTATCGTTTTATTTATTCGTTACCTGAAACGATAGCTTCTATTTATGTAGCGCCTTTACTTTGTGCTGGGATAACTGTGTATCATGCCTTAACAGTTTTTAAAGTTCAGCCGCTTATGCGAGTCGGTATTATTGGAATGGGAGGGCTAGGTCATTTGGCAATTCAATTTGCTAAAGCGATGGGTTGCAAGGTGAGTGTTTTTTCTTCTAGTGCTGATAAATTTATGGAGGCTAAGCAGTTAGGGGCTGATGACTTTATTCATGTGGAAAACCCGCATGTTTTAGAAGCCTATCAAGAACAGCTGGATTTTGTGTTATCTACAATTTATACAAATATATCCTATCAAGGATATCTAGAGGCTTTACGACCCGAGGGAAAGCTATGTTTTGTAGGAATTCCTAATAAACCTGTTGCGATTTCTATTTTTTCGCTTATCATTGGTCAAAAATCGATCTGTGCCTCGCCCATGGGTAATAGAAATAGCATGAAAGCTATGCTGGAGTTTGCTGCAAAGCAGCAAATTCGACCTTTGGTGGAGGTAATGCCTATGAAGGCGGTAAACGAGGCTTTAGCCAAAGTGAGAGCAGGTCAGGCACGTTATAGGATAGTACTTAGTAATGAAATTAATTAAAGAAATTATCACTTTCAAATTTTATCCAGCTACTTTGAGCTATTTATTATTTATCGTGCTATTGAATACTATTTTTAGTTACGTGCCTAACTTATCTATCATGGGTGAGCCTATTTCTTCTGCTGATTTTGTAGTGGGTTTAATCTATGTAATGCGAGATTTTGCTCAGCGAGAATCAAAGCATTGGGTTATTTTAGCTATGTTGATGGGTTGTGCTATTAGTTGGCTTTTAGCAGAGCAACAAGCAGCCATTGCCAGCGTGGCTGCTTTTGCTGTAGGTGAGTCTTTAGATTGGAGTATTTATACTTTTACCAAAAGACCTTTATCACAGCGTATTTTTTTATCATCTATTATTAGTTCCCCTACTGATAGTGCTGTAAATCTTTATTTCTTATATCAACTTAACTGGGTGGGTTTTGGCCTAATGACAATGACAAAATTTGCTGGAGTAATTGTTTTATGGGCTTATTGGCGGTTAAAAAACTCAAAACAATTAGCGTTAGTGTAAGCAAAATTACTAAAGTTTAAGTAAGTATATAGACTTTTTTTATTCAGAATCCAGCAACAGGATGTTACGAGAAACTTGTATCAGTTTAAGGTTTCAAGGATAATGTTCAACCATTAAACTGGGTAAAAATGACCTAAGGAGATTTTTGTGAATTATTTGACCGAAGAAGAACAGGTCGAGCGATTACGAGCTTGGTGGAAAGAATACGGTTTGGCCGTCGTGTCAGGTATTGTGATAGCTATTATAATAGTGTTAGTTTGGCATTATTATACTGCTTATGAGGCTCGAAAATCTCAAGCCGCTTCGCTTATTTATACCACGTTGGTCAATAGTGATCTTTCCGAGCAGCCAGAGAGTGCGCATCAGGCTGCAAAAGAACTAGTAAAACACTATGCTGGTACGCCTTATGCTTCGTATGCAGCTTTATGGTTAGCAAAACAGTCGGTTGTTAATCAACAATATCCAAAAGCAATAAATTGGTTAAATTGGGTTGTGGCGAATGGCAAAGTAAAAGCCGTTAAACAGGTTGCTCGCTTACGTTTAGCACAAATTAATTTACAGTTAAATCAACCTACTCAAGCTTTGCAAATTCTTGCTACAGTAGAAGATAAGGCTTATTTAGGGTTAATCGATGAAACCAGAGGGGATGCATTTTTGCTTGCAAATAATATATCTGCTGCAAAAACTGCTTATGAACAGGCATTACAAGAAATGCCTGAGCCTGACAGAGTGCAACCGATCTTAGCAATGAAGTTGGCAAATTTGCCAACTTCTAATTAATCAGTAAAAACTGAGGATAAAATGAAGCGATTAGGATTACTTATTATCTGTTTGACTTTAATTAGCTTGTTGGCAGCTTGTGGACTAGGAACAGATAATACTATGCCGCCTTCACCCTTAGTACAATTCCAACCAACGTTACAAACCAATGTTTTGTGGTCCCATAATGTTGGAGATGGGAATGGAGGCTATTATTTACGATTAGTTCCCGCTGCTAGTAATGGAGTCATTTATGCAGGTAGTCATAAAGGTGTCGTAACAGCTTTGGATGCAAAAACTGGTGCGGTATTATGGCAAGTATCAGTTAAACAATCCATTACCAGTGGTTTAGTGGCAGGCGGCGGTAATGCTATCTATTTTGGAACTGGTAACGCTAAACTGTTTGCGCTTTCTATGCAAAATGGTCAAGTGCTTTGGAAGACGGCAGTAGCTGATGAGATATTAGCTCAGCCTCAATATGTGAATGGCACGGTTTTGGTTCATACTCTCTCAGGAAACCTTGCTGCTTATTCAGCCCAAGATGGTCATCGTATTTGGAGTTTTGACGAAGACGTACCTTCTTTAATTTTACATGCAGCAGGACAGCCGCAAATAGCAGGTAATATGGTGATTGCTGGTTTTGCTAATGGAGAGTTAGTGGTTTTAGATATTAATTCTGGTCAAGTCATCTGGGAACAACATGTGGCTTATCCAACTGGAGATAATCCGATTAGTCAAATGGTTGATATTACGGTTAATCCAGTAGTAGTTAATGGTGTAGTATATGCCGCGACTTACCAAGGACAAATTGCAGCTTATAGCCTTGATAATGGCCAGTTAATTTGGAAGCATAAAATTTCTTCCTATGCTGGTATTACTGCTAATCAGTCGCAAATATTTGTTTCCGATGCCAAGAGCCGAGTTTGGGCTTTTGACGAAGAAGCTGGCGCGGTTAATTGGCGTCAACTTCAGTTATTAGGTCGAGGTATTACCGGGCCTGTCATTTATAACGATGCTTTAGTCGTAGCGGATTCTTATGGCTACTTACATTTTATGTCATTAGCTGATGGACATTTTTTGGCGCGTGTATCAATAGGTAATGGAGCCTTAGCGCAACCTATAAGTTACCTTGGTAATTTATATGTTTATACCAGTACTGGAACCCTGCTAGCTATTCATAGTGCAAAGAAGTAAATTGTTATGATACCAGTTATTGCAATTGTTGGTCGACCAAACGTTGGCAAATCAACATTATTCAATCAAATTACTAAAACCCGCGATGCCTTAGTGGCAGATGTCCCTGGTGTGACCCGTGATCGACAATATGGGGATGCTGAATTTGAACATAAAAAATTTATCATTATTGATACAGGTGGGGTGGGTGATGAAGAGCCGCATAGTATTGATCCTTTAATGGCAAACCAATCTTGGTTAGCCGCAGCAGAGGCGACTAGCATATTATTTTTAGTGGATGCTAAGTCTGGCATTACTGCAGCAGATGAAGCAGTGGTAAAGCGGCTGCGTAAATTAAAAAAAACGGTCTATTTAGTTGTTAATAAAACCGAAGGTTTAGATCTAGATATTGCTTTGGCTGAGTTTTACCAGCTTGGATTAGGTGAGCCAATAGCTATTGCAGCTGTGCATAACCGTGGTATTAAGCAATTGCTTACTAAAGTTACTGCAGGGTTTTCTCCAATTGAAGCTGAATCTCAGGAAGATGAAAAAGGAATTAAAATAGCAATAGTAGGCAAGCCAAATGTAGGCAAATCTACTTTAGTCAATCGTATATTAGGTGAAGAAAGAGTAGTAGTGTTTGATCAGCCAGGTACGACACGAGATAGTATTTTTATTCCTTTTGAAAGATTTGATAAGCAATATACTTTAATTGATACCGCGGGAATAAGGCGAAGAAGTAGAATTGATGATAGTTTAGAAAAATTCTCAGTCATTAAGACATTGCAAGCAATTGAGGCTGCGCAAGTCGTTATTTTTGTGATTGATGCTAGAGAAAATATAACCGATCAAGATTTAAAACTATTAGGGTTTGTATTACGTGTAGGTAAGGCTATTATTATTACAGTCAATAAATGGGATGGTCTAACGTCGGAGCGGCGTGAAGAAGTACGAAGAGAGCTTGAAAGACGCTTGGCGTTTATAGATTTTGCTAGAATTCATTTTATTTCAGCCTTGCATGGTACGGGTGTAGGTGACCTCTATGCTTTTATTGATGAGGCATATGCTGCTGCAATGCAGGCTTTATCCACTGCACAAGCTACCAAACTATTAGAGGCAGCAGTAGCAGAACATCAGCCACCCATGGTAGGAGGACGGAGAATTAAATTACGTTATGCCCATATTGGCGGCCATAACCCACCTATTATTGTTATTCATGGTAATCAATTGGATAAATTGCCAGGGGCCTATAAACGCTATTTGGTAAAATATTATCGCGATAAGCTAAAAATGATTGGTACACCCATCCGATTAGAACTTAAAGTTTCTAATAATCCTTACAAGTAATAATATTGCACAGTTATTGTCTAATTTATTATGAAATTAAACGTTTACTATTTAAGTTGTTGATTACAAGAAAGACAGAGGCATTGAGAAATCATAATCAAAAAAATTAGTAATAAAATTTATTTTTACGTTTCGTGTTTTTTTATCTTCAGGTAAACTAGCTTTATGAATTAATACTTAGATTAATTAGCGTAAGTAAAATGGGGAAACAATAAATATGATGAATGATATGTTGCAAAAACTGGAAGATAAAGTAATTACCTTAGTAGAAGAATTAGAAGCTGATCGCAATCGAATAAAATTGCTGGCTAAAGAAACGTATGAATTAAAGCATGAAAACAATGAATTAAAAGCTCGGTTAGAAACTGATAAAGAAAAGCTCAAAAATATTGTTAATCTTATAGACAGTATTGATGCGACTATAGAAACTTCACTCCCTTCAGCTGAAATTCATCACCTGACTTCAGAAAGTATGCCTGCTTAATACAAGAACCTGGCTTTAAGTCCAGGTTCTATTTACTTAGTTATAACAGCAATGACCTTTGATATTTTTGGCACATATAATAAACTAAAACTAAAGATCAGAAATAACCTTGTTAACAGTACACTCGATTTCGAAGTTGTTTAATGTAGCTAAAACATGAGTTCCAGGTGTTACCTGAGATTTGTCGCGAATAATTTTCTGGGTGTTTACTTCTTTTATAATAGCATACCCACGGTCTAAGGTTGCTAAAGGACTGATGGTATGCAAGGTTCTAATCAAGGTATGTAAAGCAGCTTGTTTGTGTATAATCTGTTGTTTGATGGAGGTAATGAGTCTTGTTGTTAAGTGTTGTAAGGTTAAATTGATTTGTTTAAATCTATGTGCAGGGTGGTGTTGATTTAATTTTACAATTAAAGTTTGTAGCTTGTGATGATAGCAGCCAATAGCAACTGTAAAACTTAAAAATAAGCGTTTTTTTAATTGTTCTAACTGTTCATATTGTTTTTTTATTTGATACTGTGGGTGAGTTTGTAATAGTCTTTTATTAAGCCAATCTACGCTTTGGGTTAACTTCTCAAGTTGATGGCTAAATTGTTTAATCAGACGCATCTCAAAAAGCATTATTTTATGCAATAGGTCTTGTTGGTTGGGGCTTGCTAATTCAGCTGCTGCCGAGGGTGTCGGGGTTCTCTGATCAGCAACAAAATCAGCAATGGTGAAATCAATTTCATGACCTATACCAGTGATAATAGGAATGAGGCTCGCAAAAATTGCTTGGGCCACAATTTCTTCGTTAAAAGGCCATAAGTCTTCTAAGGAGCCACCGCCGCGAGCCAAAATTAATAAATCACATTCGGCACGCTGATTTGCAAGGTGAATTTGAGTGGCTATCTGTTTGGCAGCCAACTCTCCTTGTACGAGTGTAGGATAGATAAGAACAGGGATGGCTGGCATCCGTCGTTTCAACACATGAAGAATATCGCGAATAGCAGCTCCAGTAGGAGAAGTAATAATGCCAATTCGATTTGGAATTATAGGCAGAGATTTTTTATGTTCAGCATTAAACAGGCCTGCTTTTTCTAAACGTTGCTTTAATTCTTCAAATTTTTTTTGAAGGAGTCCTAGCCCAAACTCTTCTACTTGTTCCACAATAAGTTGATAGTCGCCACGAGGCTCATAAAGACTGACTCTTGCAGCGGCAATAATTTGCATGCCATCAGTTAATCTACATTTAGCGCTACGATTTTTTAAGCGAAACATCGCGCAGCGTACTTGTGCAGCTTCATCCTTTAATGAAAAATACCAATGTCCAGAAGTTGGACAGGATAAATTAGAAACTTCGCCTTTTACAAAAATATAAGGAAAGCTCTGTTCTAATAAATAATGAACCTGTTGGTTAAGCTGAGTGACTGAAAGAATAAGTTTATCTTGGTTTGTTTCTATCATAAAAGGCAGAATAGCGGATTTATTAAGCTTTGCAATGCTTGTTCAGCAGGATATTATTTGTTTATAAAATTACCATCAATAAATTTAATTTTTATTCATTATAAAATGAAATTATCATTGAATAAAAGCTAGTTTTTTTCTGAGCAGGCGTGTTAATATGTTTTGCTAATTTAATGCCATTAAATTAGCGCGGAGATTGCTATCATGCTACGTCTAGTTACTGAAGCCCTCACTTTTGATGATGTCTTATTATTGCCCCGTGAATCAACGATTTTTCCAAAAGATGTAAATTTAATCACTAAGTTAACACGCAAACTTAATCTAAATATTCCGCTTCTATCAGCGGCTATGGATACGGTTTCTGAGGCAAGATTGGCCATTGCTTTAGCCCAAGAAGGGGGAGTTAGTATTATTCACAAAAATATGTCTATCGAGAGACAAGCGGCTGAAGTAAGGAAAGTTAAAAAATATGAAAGTGGGGTGATCAAAGATCCTATTACTGTTGGACCAGATTGTACGGTTCGAGAATTATTAGCTATTACCCAAGCAAATAATTTTTCTGGGGTGCCAGTGATTGAGCAAGACAATCAATTGATTGGTATTGTAACAAGTCGTGACATGCGGTTTGAAACTAACTTAGATCAGCCCGTTGCCAAAATTATGACTCAGAAAGACAAGTTAGTTACCGTTAAAGAAGGAGTGACTCGTGAAGAGGTTATTGCGCTTTTACATAAACATCGAATTGAAAAAGTGCTTATTATAGATGAGGCTTTTCATTTAAAAGGCATGATCACAGTGACTGATATTTTAAAAGCTAAAGAAAAACCAGAGGCTGCTAAAGATGAGGATGGTTGTTTATTAATTGGTGCAGCAGTTGGGGCTGGTGATAATGATAAAGCCAGGGCTGAAGCTTTAATTCAAGCTGGTGTAGATTTAATCGTGGTGGATACAGCCCATGGCCATGCTAAGAGTGTGCAAGCACAAGTTAAGTGGATTAAACAACAATTTCCTGACATACAAGTGGTGGGCGGTAATATAGCAACGGCACAAGCTGCAGAGGCTTTATTAAAAGCAGGTGCTGATGCAGTGAAAGTAGGAGTAGGTCCTGGTTCGATTTGTACTACTCGCATTGTAACTGGCGTGGGTATGCCTCAAATTACTGCTATCACTCAGGTAGCGCAAGTCTTGCAAGGCACAGAAGTGGCGCTTATTGCTGATGGTGGTATTCGTTTTTCTGGAGATATTTGCAAAGCGCTAGCTGCTGGGGCGCACAGTGTGATGATAGGTAGTCTTTTTGCAGGGACGGAGGAATCGCCTGGTGAAGTTGAGCTTTATCAAGGTCGTTCCTACAAATCATATCGTGGGATGGGTTCTTTAGGTGCTATGCACCAAGGTTCTAGCGATCGATATTTTCAGGAAGGTAAAAATAGTAAAAAATTCGTTCCAGAAGGAATTGAAGGCCGAGTTCCTTACAAAGGCAGTTTGATAAATATTGTCCAACAATTAGTGGGTGGTTTACGTTCTGGGATGGGATATACGGGTTGTGCTACAATTGACGAATTACGGACTAAAACTGAATTTGTTAAAATCTCTAGTGCCGGAATGAAAGAAAGTCATGTGCATGATGTGACGATTACCAAAGAAGCGCCAAATTATTGGATTGATAATGAGTGATAAAAATGTTAACAGTTGATATTCATAAACAACGTATTTTAATTATCGATTTTGGTTCACAATATACTCAGCTTATTGCACGTCGAGTACGAGAAGCTGGGGTCTATTGTGAAGTTTTTTCGTATAAAGCAACAGAAAAAGAGATTAAAGAATTTAATCCTCGTGGCATTATTCTTTCTGGTGGCCCTGAAACTGTTACGGCTAAAAAAAATCCTACAGTCACAGCAGCTATTTATACATTAGGCTGTCCTATATTAGGGATTTGTTATGGCATGCAAATTATGGCTAAGCAACTGGGAGGTAAAGTTGTTGTTGCTAAAAGGCGAGAGTTTGGTGCTGCAGAAATTATTCTTCATGAAGAATCTGAGCTTTTTAAAAATATTCAAGATAGTTTTGTGGGTGATAAACACGGTTTAATAGTTTGGATGAGTCATGGAGATGAGGTAAGTAAACTACCTAAAGAATTTAAATCTATCGCAAGTACTCAAACTTGCCCGATTGCAGCTATTGCAGATGAAGCTCGAAAATTTTATGGCTTACAATTTCATCCTGAAGTAACTCACACTCAACAGGGGCAGCGTATTATCTCCAGTTTTGTTCATAATGTTTGTGGTTGTGAGGCTATGTGGACTGTCTCTAACATTATAGAAAATAGTATTATAAAGATTAGGGCTGAGGTTGGTAATGAGCAAGTTTTATTAGCGTTATCGGGCGGTGTAGACTCATCTGTGGTTGCCATGCTAATGCAGAAGGCAATTGGTGAACAGCTAGTTTGTGTATTTGTGGATACTGGGTTATTACGTTTAAACGAAGCCGATGAGGTAATGCAAACTTTTGCTAAGCACTTGGGGATTAATGTTTATAAGGTTGATGCGAGCGCCCATTTTTTTGCAGCCTTAGTGGGTATAACTGATCCAGAACAAAAGCGCAAAATTTGTGGTAAGTTATTTATTGATATTTTTGAGGCAGAAGCAGAGCGGTTTGAGGGCATTAAATGGCTGGCGCAGGGAACCATTTATCCTGATGTGATTGAATCGTCTGGTCGAGGTAAACATTCGCATTTAATTAAGTCTCATCATAATGTGGGTGGGTTACCTAATACGATGCAGTTAAAATTAATCGAGCCCTTGCGTGAGCTTTTTAAAGATGAAGTAAGAAAAGTTGGTTTAGAACTGGGATTGGCTGCTGAATTACTTAATCGTCATCCATTCCCTGGTCCTGGATTGGTAGTAAGGATTTTAGGCGAAGTTAAAGTTGAATATGCTGATATTTTATGTCACGCCGATGCAATTTTTATTGAAGAACTTAAGCTTAGTAATTTTTATGATAAAATTAGTCAGGCTTTTGCAGTATTTTTACCAGTGCGTAGTGTGGCAGTGATGGGCGATGCGAGAAAGCATGAGTATGTAGTAGCATTACGAGCAGTAGAAACGGTAGACTTTATGACGGCACACTGGGCTCAATTACCACATGAACTCTTAGCGAAAGTTTCTTTACGTATTTGCAATGAAGTGCCACATGTGGCTCGTGTAGTCTATGATATTACAGGCAAACCACCAGCAACAATTGAGTGGGAGTAATCATTCAGTTTAACCGTTTCTCTATTAATCTTTGGAGTTAAGCAGTGTTTAGCCGGGCTGATCAAGTTTTTATGCGGCAAGCTTTAGAGTTAGCCAAGCAAGCAAAAGGGGAAGGAGAAGTGCCAGTTGGTGCTGTATTAACACTGAATGATCTTCCTATTGCCACAGCTTATAATCAATCGATTACCCACCAGGATCCTACTGCTCATGCAGAAATAATAGTGTTACGAGAAGCGGCTAAAATTTTAAAAAATTATCGATTGGTTAATACAGTATTGTATGTAACGTTAGAACCTTGTGCCATGTGTGCGGGCGCATTGATTCATGCAAGAGTAAAACGCTTGATTTATGCTACTGCTGATCCACGTACAGGTGCTTGCGGTAGTATCTTCAATTTAATTAATCATCAAGCCTTAAATCATCAAATTCAATATGAATCAGGTTTATTAGCAGAAGAGTCAAAATTATTATTGCAACAATTTTTTCAAAAACGTCGCTAAAGTTCAGCTATTAATTTAGTTTGAAACTTGTCAAATGTAGACTAAATTTAAAAGAACGTTATTATATTTATAAAAAGTGAAACAAAAATGAACAGGGTAATTATTGTTGATGGTTTTTCTACAGGCAAACATTATGCAGCAGTTTTTCGCCAATTAGGATATCAATGTATCCACTTACATAGTAATCCCAGTATAGATGTGTTGCAGCACGATCTTAATCCAGCAGACTATGAAATGTTATTGGTTAACCACAATAATGAAGAAGAAATATTAAAGGAAGTAAAAAAACTTTCACCTGCTATTGTGATTCCAGGTTGTGAATCAGGAGTAGAGCTTGCTGATTATTTAAGTGAAAAGCTTGCATTAGTTTCTAATGGAACTGCATTAAGCTTATCGAGACGTAATAAATTCTATATGCAAGAGCAAATCAAAAAAGCTGGTCTGCGAAGCATTAAACAATTTAAAACTTCCTCATGGGAGCAAGCGAGAGACTGGTTACATGAGCAGAAAATTAGTAAGTTTATTGTTAAACCTTTAAGAAGTGCTGGCACTAATTTATTTCATTTGGGTTATGACGACAAAACGTTACAACAAGCATTTAAGAATATTATTAATCAGGTGGATATTTTTAACTATCTTAACCAAGAAGCTCTTGTACAAGAATGTATAGAGGGCCAGGAATATGCTATTAATACAGTAAGTTACGAGGGTAAACACTATATTACTGATATTTGCAAATATAAAAGAATTTTAACGGCAGAGGGTAATAATATTTATGATAAGCTAGTGATTGAACCTTTCAATATACCACAGTATGAAACAATTAAAAGCTATGTCTTTTCAGTACTGTCGGCATTGGGTATAAATTATGGACCTGCTCACTCAGAGATTTTTTTAACAACAACGGGACCTGTTTTAGTGGAAACAGGGGCTCGGCTTATGGGAGCTTCAATTCCAGAATTTTTTGAAAAATGTATGGGGCATAGCCAATTAAGTTTAGCAGTTAAAGCTTATATCAAACCAAAAGAATTTCTAGATTATATTAAAGCGTCTCACGTGCCACTTAATGCACACGGTATGTATGTTTTTCTTATCGCTAGTGAAGAACGTTTAATGAAAAAAATTAATTATCCGGTATTGTCTTCTCTGCGTTCATATTATGATAATCATTTATATACTCAAGCAAACCAAAAATTAATAAAAACTAAAGATTTAATTAGTTCGCCAGGTGTTGTTTATTTGTGTCATGAAAATAACCAAATTTTGCAAAGTGATTATCAAAAATTGCGTGAGTATGAAAAAGATAATTTAATTTATTAATGATGGCCCACTTTGTTTAAAGATACAATTAATAAAGTGATTAAAATTAATGCTGATACTTTTACCCAGCTAAAAATAATCATACCAAAAACCAGCTCTAGTAAATAAGTAAAAATTATTGTGGCAGGAATAATGTAAGAAACTTTAGCGCTTCCCAGTGAATAAATACCGCGTTGAATTAAATAGAGTGGTAGCACAGTAGTCAGGAGTGCTAACACAATAAGATAACTATAATCAATTTGTTTTAATTGTGAAACAAGGCTTGTTGGACTAATCCAGATTGGAATCATGATAGCAGTTACTACAATTAGTAAGTAAAAGCGTACTGACAGTAGCTGAGAGGTAGTGAGCTGAGTATTTTTTTGAAATTTTTCAGACATGGTTAAATAAAATGCACCAGCAATAGTTGCGATTAAACATAAAACTACGCCTAGGTTGTTAAAGTGATTAATGTTAGTGCCGGGATGATGAATATAAATAAAGAAAGTCATAAGGAAAAACAGAATACAGATTAATATAAATTCTTTTTTATTTAAGGTTCGTTTAGTGAAAAATCTAATGATAAAAGTAAAAATAGGAATAAATGACATAAAGATAGCAATAAAGAAAGAAGGAATTATATATTTTAAACTCCAGAGTGTAGCGATCCAATTAACCATAGTCGTGAGATTGATACCAATAAGATTTGGTATGTCTTGTTTAGATTTTTTAAAGATATTTTTTAATTTTGAAAAATTGATACCAGTAAAAAACACTAAGCAGATAAAGAAAATGATTAGAGCAAGAATATAAGGGCTGGTTTGTTGGGTGGTATTATGAATTGCTAGCGTATAGTAGGCTGTAATTAAACAGTAACCGAGTACGGCAAGATAACCCCCAAAACCCTTGAACCCCATGTCTACTCCAAATTAAATATTGCTGAGAGAAACTAGAAGATACTGAATATTTATAAGAAATTCAATTAATTAGGAAAGTTTATGGACTTATAGATTTGATCAAAATAGTTACAAACCATTCAAGATATTATGTTAACAACCCTCATGCTTACTCTTGCTATGCTCGGAAATACTCGTTATCTTTACTTTATGGATGATGGAGTGGTAAATGACTACAAATGATCAGGCTGCTGTTGAGCTTGAAGTAAATGACCAATGCTTAAAGATATTATTTAGTGGTATTCTAAATATCGATACAGTTGCTACTTTATGGGAAAAATGTCTGCAACTGTTTACTACTCATGTTCGTCAGCATTTAATTATTGATGCACAGCGAATTAGTTATTGTGATAGTGCAGGAGTCAGTCTTTTCTTGCAGTTAAAAGAATCTCAATTAGCCAGGAAAGGTCAGTTTGAGTTACTAGGGCTGGCTGATAAATATCAACATTTATTTAATTTAATAGAAAATCTTACTACAAAACCTATCCAATCAGAAAAAATCTCTTTGCCACTTTTAAGTCAAATAGGTAAGTTTACTTTAGAAATACTAACTATAATGCGGCAAAATACACTTTATATTGGAGAGCTTTGTGACGAGCTTTTTAAAAGCTTGTTATCTCCTAGAAGAATTCGTTGGCGAGATGTTTGGCAAACTATAGAAATTGTAGGACCTAATGCTTTGCCTATCGTATTGCTGTTAGGATTTTTGATGGGGCTAATCATGTCTTTTCAATCAGCAGTTCCTTTACAACGTTTTGGGGCGGTAATTTATATTGTAAATATTGTTGGTATTTCTTTAACAAGAGAGCTCGCGCCCTTAATGGTCGCTATTATTTTAGCAGGACGCACAGCTTCTTCGTTTGCGGCCGAAATTGGCACGATGAAGGTAAATCAAGAAATTGATGCTTTATCTACAATGGGACTAAAGCCTTTATTATTTTTAGCAGTGCCAAGGGTTATAGCTGTGATGGTTATGACACCATTATTAAATATTTTTATGATAGTAATAGGATTAATTGGTTGTGCTTTATTTATGATGGGCATTGGCTATTCAGCCGATATATTTATCCAACAAATCCAATCAGCAATTACTATAGGAGATTTATTGGGTGGTTTATTTAAATCAGTGATCTTTGGTTTATTTATAGCAAGTATCGGATGTATGTATGGCCTTCGCACTCGATTTGGTGCGAGTGCGGTAGGTGAATCTACTACGAAAGCGGTTGTTAGTTGTATCATTATGTTGGTAATTGTGGATGGAATTTTCGCCGTATTATTCTATCTGTTGGGTATTTAAATGACTAAGCCAATAGTACAAGTTAAAAGTTTACGTGTCAGTTACTCAGACAGAATAATATTAGATAATATTAATTTCACTGTTCAACCAGGTGAGATATTTGTTGTCTTAGGTGGGTCTGGTTCAGGTAAAACCACGTTGTTAAATCACATGATAGGCTTATATGACCCTATTGCTGGTGAAATTATTCTAGATGGTCAGGATATTGTACAAGCAGAGGGAGAGCAACGTAAAAAAATTCTACGTGATATAGGTGTTATGTTTCAAAGTGGTGCCTTGTTTGGTTCCTTCACTTTGCTTGAAAATGTACGCCTACCTTTGGAAGAGTTAACAGACTTACCCTTAACAGCAGTGAATATGATCGCATTAAACAAGTTAAAATTAGTTGGCCTGGGTAAATTTGCTCATTTTATGCCCGCAGAAATTAGTGGGGGGATGCAAAAACGTGCAGCCATTGCCAGAGCGATGGCGCTTGATCCCAGTATACTGTTCTTAGATGAACCTTCAGCAGGATTAGATCCTATTACTTCAGCAAATCTTGATCAATTAATACTGAGATTAGCAAAAAGTTTAGGGATAACTTTTATTATTGTAACCCATGAGCTTCCTAGTATTGAGGCTATTGCAGATCGAGTTATAATGTTGCATGATGGTAAAATAATTGCGGAAGGGGATCCGAAAACGCTGCGTGATTTAACTGATAATGAATATGTAAGGCAATTTTTTAATAGACGAGCAGGAGAGGAAGCAGAAAAAAATGAGGCAACATGAGGAAGCCCGCTATTTTAAAATAGGGTTATTTGTTTTTATAGCAATCTTATTGCTTATTGTTTTAATAGTGCTATTTTCAAGTGCTAAGCTTTTTACTGGCAATATGTATGCTGAAACTTATTTTAATGAGTCAGTCGAAGGATTAACAGTTGGTTCGCCTGTCAAATATCGAGGTATTACAGTTGGTAAAGTTAAACAGATAACTTTCGTGACTAATGTCTACGATGTTGCTAGTAATAGTAATTATGGCCGTTACATTTATGTCTTATTTTCTATAAATACTGATTTTCTAAAAAATATTAATGCAGAAGAATTAGGACCTTTTCTTGAAAATGAAATTAAGGCTGGTTTACGAGCCAAATTAACTTTACAAGACTTAACAGGAAATGCTTATTTGGCAATTAATTTTATGAATCCTAAACAAAATCCAGTCTTACCTATTAACTGGAAGCCTAAGTATATCTATATTCCTTCTACTCCCAGTGTACTTTCTTTGGTTGCTGATAATATTGAAGGTATTTTGAATAATTTACAAGGTGTCGATTTTCAAAGATTTTTTGATAACGTTGAATTACTGGCTGCTACTACCAATACTACTATGCAAGGTGTTAATTCTATTTTAAGCCGTTCACAAAATAGCCTTGTAGCCACTAGTCAGAATATGGAAACATTAACCAATACTTTGCAACAATTAGTGACTGAGCTGAAGGCAAACCCTTCTAGTATTTTATTTGATAAACCGCCGGTAGTGGATCCGTCAAAATTATGAAGAAACTCAACGTTAAAATTTTAGTTGTTATTGTAACCATTCTGTTGTCTGGTTGTTTTGCTGGCAAGACCATGCCGCAAAATCAATATTTATTTGCAGTTAATTATCCTTCGCAGTCAACTGCTGCAGTAAATAAAGTTGCTATTGAAATTAAACCATTAGTATCTTTACCACAGTTTACTTCTAATGAATTTTTGTATCGCTTATCTACCTATAATTATATAACAGATTATTACAATGAATTTTTAGTGCCGGCTAGCCAACAAATTACAAATGTTTCAGTGGAATTTTTATCAAGACAAGGTTGGACAAGCTATATTAAGAGTGATACATCTCCTTACCAGCAGGCTGATTATGTTTTAATGGGAACAATAGTAGGGCTTTATGCAGATTATCGAATTTCTTCTCAGCCTAAAGCAATATTAGCTATTCACTATGTTTTCTATAAAGACAAAAAAGATCGTAATCATATTTTACTTGATAAAGTTTATACCCAGGCGGTTCCTTTACAAGCCAAGTCGACCCAAGCTCTAATTACTGCTTGGAATGCAGGGTTAACTACTATTATGTA